>NZ_JADALJ010000001.1:1717500-2917500 GCF_014876185.1 Rufibacter sp. LB8
CCTTTCATGTTAATATAGACTGGTGTGAGTTCTGTTTTATCCATATCATGCGGCAAAAGGTCTGTTACGGTGCCATCTGCCATTTTATAATGGGTGCAGATGCTGATTTCCTCAAATCCGTCCAGCACGTCGGCTTTCATCATGTTGAGTTGGGTCACGCCGTTCAGCATGATGGCATATTTTAGCGAGGGCAGGTCTATCCAACCGCAGCGACGGGGCCGGCCGGTGGTGGAACCGAACTCACGGCCGGCCTGGCGGATCTTCTCTCCTACTTCGTCATGCAATTCTGTAGGGAACGGACCGCTTCCCACGCGGGTACAGTAAGCTTTGAAAATGCCGTACACCTCGCCTATATGTCTTGGGGCAATACCTAACCCGGTACAAGCGCCCGCTACCAACGTATTGGAAGACGTCACATAAGGGTATGTCCCGAAGTCTATATCTAAAAGAGAACCTTGCGCGCCCTCAGCTAGAATCTTCTTTCCGTCTTTAATAGCCTGGTTGATCATATACTCAGACTCCACCAACGAAAACGTACGCAGGAATTCTACGGCGCTGAAGAATTGCTGCTCCAGTTCCTCAATATCTAATGATTTTTGGTAGAACGAAGCGATTTTCTGGTGCTTGGCCACCGTGGCTTTGTACCGTTCTTCAAAATCTGGCTGCAGAATGTCCCCAACGCGTAAACCGCTTCGGCCAATTTTGTCTTGATAGGCCGGGCCAATTCCTTTTTGGGTAGACCCAATCTTTGAGGTACCTAAGGCTTCTTCAGAAATTCTGTCAAGGCTTTTGTGCGATGGCAGAATGAGCTGCGCTTTTTTAGATATGTGCAGGTTTTGGGTAACGTCAATGCCGCGCGCCAGCAGTTTCTCCACTTCTACTCTAAATACTATAGGGTCCAGCACTACGCCGTTGCCAATTATATTAATAATGTGCGGATGGAAAATGCCAGACGGAATCTGGTGCAGCACGTGCTTGGTGCCCTCAAACTCTAAGGTATGGCCTGCGTTGGGGCCTCCCTGGAAACGGGCCACCACATCATACTGTGGGGCCAACACGTCTACAATCTTTCCTTTTCCTTCGTCGCCCCACTGGAGGCCTACTAATATGTCAACTGGCATTTATAATGATTCTTTAAGAAGCTGAATGGCGGTGGCCTCATCTTCGGCAACGGTGAAGATGGCGTTCAGTTTGGTGATGATTAATAATTTACGGATGTGCTCAGAGGGATTGATCAAGAGAAGCTCGCCGCCCCGGTTCCTGAATTTGGTCAGCAAAGACACCAACACGCCTATGCCGCTGCTATTGATGAACCGAACGTTGGACAGGTCTATGGCCGAGAGCAGCATGGAGTCATCAATGGTGGTGTTGGCCAGGTCCATGAGGCGCTGGGTTTCGGGCCCGCCAATCATATCGCCCTCTAACCTAATGATGAGAATGTTCTCTTCTGATGTGTGTTCTATTTTCATTGGTTGGGTGCGTTTAACTTGGCCTGGCAGTCGCCGCAGATGCCGTACAAATTTAAGGAGTGGTGCAGAATATTAAAATTGAGCAACTCTCCCACCATGGTCTGGATGTTGTGCACCCGTGGATCACAGAACTCCACCACCTTGTGGCAGTCTGTACAGATCACGTGGTCATGCTGCCGGCGGCCGTAAGATTTTTCATACTGGGCCAGGTTGCGGCCAAACTGGTGCTTGCTCACCAGGTCATTCTCCACCAGCAGGTCCAAGGTGTTATAGACCGTGGCCCGGCTCACCTGGTAGTTCTTGTTCTTCATGCTGATGTAAAGCGACTCCACGTCAAAATGCCCGGTGCGGGAGTAAATCTCCTCCAAGATGGCGAAGCGTTCCGGGGTTTTCCGGAGGCCTTTGCTTTCTAGGTAGGCGGTGAAGATCTTTTTCACCTCAATAAATTTGAGCTCATCTAGTGCCATACGCGTTCCTCTGCTGCAAACTTAATAGTTTTAACTGGTAATGCTAAACCTCCTGCCCCAGCATCTGCAATTCTCACTACCTACTAATGAGTATTTATGGGAGAAAAAGTAGCCTTTGAAATACAAGAAATACTTATTTGAATATATTTGCCCCACAACTAATCCTTTTTATTTGTAAAGGATAAAATCTAAACCTTTTAACTATTTTCTTTTATGACAACAATTACTTTCTTGAAAGGCATGAAAGCGGCCTCTCTGGTTTGCTTGCTAGGCGCATTGCCAACCGTAGGGTTTGCCCAGAAATCTGAAGAAGCCCCCGCCGCCAAAGTGGAGACCATTCTAACTGTGAACGCACCGGCTGAGAAAAGCCTGAACATCTCTTACCGTGAGGCTACCTCTTCTTACAAGCCATACGCTGTAAAACGCAAGCCGAAGGCTTCTTTTGAAGGTGGAACAAATGAATTGAAGATTGGTTACGGTGTAGTTACTGAAAACAAGAAACCAGACGGCATGTTTGGACCATTCACTGCTTCATTTGATAGAGGACTTGGTGCCGAGGTGGGCCCTGGCGTTATTGGTGTAGGTGCAAGCTTGTCTTACGCCTCTGTTAGTGATGATGAATCATTTGCTGATGATGTAGAATTCACCTCTAGAATAATAGTTATCTCCCCAAGACTAACGTATCACTTAGACCTTCTACAGAATGAGCAAGTAGATTTATATGCTGGTCTTGCCTATAACTATGCTACTGTTTCAGCTTCATTTGATTATTCTGGCGATGATGAGGACATTGAAGAGCAAGTAGATGAGTTGAATGAGGAAATGGAAAGTGACTCAGAAGGCGAAATTGGCTTCTTAGTTGGTGCTTCTTATTACTTCACTGAGAAGATTGGTGCCTTTGCTGAATTCCAGACGAAGAACTTGTCTCAATTGGCCATTGGCTTGAGCATCAAGTTCTAATTCATAGAACCCAATCATATAACAAGAAGAGCCCGCTACAAAGCGGGCTCTTCTGCTTTTACAGTTGGTGTGATTTAAAATTTAGATCTTCCCCTATTTCCGTTTTCGGGCTCAATTCTGGAAATGGAGCCAAAAACAGCATGCGTGGCGAAACTTGACAGCTTATGCAAAATGCTTTCCGTTTTTGGCTTCATTTCTGGAAACGAAGCCAAAAACGGAAATTCTTACTCACGCTGCTAAGAATCAAACCGGTCCACGCTCAGCACGCCGTTCACTTTCATGAGCCGCTGAATCAGTTTCTCCAGCTGGGCGGTGTCATTCACAAACACCATCAGCCTGCCTTCAAACACGCCGTCATTGGAGTCAATGGTGATGGAGCGCATATTCACTTTGAGCGAGTTGGAAATCACCTTGGTTACATCATTCACCAAGCCCACGCGGTCGGTTCCTTTAATGGTGATACCCGCCAGAAACGACAGTTCCTGCTGCCCGGTCCACTTGGCCTTCACAATGCGGTGCCCGTAATTCGACATCAGTTCCACGGCTTTGGGGCAGGTAGTGCGGTGAATAGAAATACCGTGCTTCACCGTCTGGAACCCGAACACATCATCTCCCGGAATAGGATTGCAGCATTTGGCCAGTTCATAGTCTATCTTGTCGGTGTCGCCGCCAATAACCAGCAACTGCGAGTTGATGCCCCTGATTTTCTCCACCTCTTTGTCAAAACTGGAGCCGTCTAGCATAGACACCGGCTTATACTGGTCACTGTGCGGGTTGAAGATGTAGTCTTTGATTTCCTTGATGTCCAGCAGGCCCGCCGCCACTCTATAATAGAAGTCCTGTAAGGACGGCGCGTTGAAATAGGCGGCCAGGCGGTTGAGGTTGGCGGTGGAGGCCTCAATGGAAAGCTGTTTCAGGCGCGCTTCTACAAGTTCACAGCCTTCCTCGGCTTTCTCTTTGCGTTCTTCGCGCAGGAAATCTTTTATTTTAGAACGCGCTTTGGATGTGGTGACAAATTTCAGCCATTCGCCGGTGGGCTTCTGTTTCTGCGACGTCAAAATCTCTACCTGGTCGCCGTTGTGCAAGCGGTAACTCAACGGCACCAGTTTCTGGTTCACCTTCGCGCCCAGGCACTGGTAGCCAATCTGCGTGTGTATCTCAAAGGCGAAATCCAACGTGGTGGCTCTATCCGGAAGAATAATCAATTCCCCTTTGGGTGTAAACACGAAAATTTCCTCCACAAACAGGTTGGTCCGGAACTCATCCAGGAACTCAATGGCGTTGGTGTTGCTCACTTCCAGCATGTCGCGCACTTTGTTGATCCAGTTGTCCAGGCCAGACTCTGCCGGGCCCACACTGCCGGTTTTGTATTTCCAGTGGGCCGCATAGCCGCGTTCGGCCACGTCATCCATGCGTTTGGTTCTGATCTGCACTTCCACCCATTGGCCGGTTTTGCTCATGACCGTGGTGTGCAAGGCCTCATAGCCGTTGGCTTTGGGCGTGCTCACCCAGTCACGCAGGCGGTCTGGGTTGGGCTGGTAAAAATCGGTGACAATAGAATACACGCGCCAGCAGGCCGGTTTCTCCTGTTCATACGGCACGTTCAAGATGATTCTGATGGCGAACAGGTCATAGATTTCCTCAAAGGTGACGTTCTGCTTCTTCATCTTTTTCAAGATGGAGTAAATGGACTTGGGCCGGCCTTTCACCTCAAAATCTGTGAACCCTTGTTTGCGCAGTTCTTCTTCTATAGGCGAAATAAAATCTCCAATGAACTTGCCGCGCGCGCTCTTGGTCTGCCTGATTTTATTGGAGATGTATTTATAGGTCTCAGTATCTGTGTACTTGAGATGCAGGTCTTCCAGCTCAGACTTAATGGCATACAAACCCAGGCGGTGGGCCAAGGGCGCGTACAAATACATGGTTTCTGAGGCAATCTTGAGCTGCTTGTCACGGGCCATGCTGCCCAGCGTGCGCATGTTGTGGAGGCGGTCAGCCAGTTTAATCAGAATCACGCGCACGTCATCTGAAAGCGTGAGCAGCATTTTCCGGAAATTCTCTGCCTGTTGGCTGGTGCCGTACTCAAAGACACCGGAAATCTTTGTCAGGCCTTCAATGATTCTAGCCACCCGAGGCCCGAAGTCGCGTTCAATGTCGGCAATCTCCAGGTCGGTGTCTTCTACCACGTCATGCAGGAGCGCGGCCACAATGGAGGTGGTGCCCAGGCCAATCTCTTCCACGGCAATCTGGGCTACGGCCAAAGGGTGCAGAATGTAGGGCTCACCTGACTTGCGGCGCATTTCTTTGTGGGCCTCCAACGACGTGTTGAAAGCCTTCTTTATAATCTTGGCGTCATTGTCTTTTAAGAATGGTTTTGCGTGGCGCAGCAACTTTCTGTAATGGCGCAGTATCTCCTTCCGCTCGGCTTCGTGGTCAATCATAGGGGTAAGTACGTCAGATTACTCGCAAAAGCAAGAGTGCCCGGCATGCTGACCAGTTTTATAAAATTTTTACCAAAAAAAACGAAAGCAAGTTGCATAAACAAAAAAGAGTTTGCTACATTTGCAGCACCATTACAAAACACACTGTATGCGGATGTGGCGAAATTGGTAGACGCACTAGACTTAGGATCTAGCGCTGCGAGGCATGGGGGTTCGAGTCCCTCCATCCGCACAAGTGAAACCCTCAATCCCAACCGGGGTTGGGGGTTTTTTCAATTTTATAGTCGCACAACTTAAACCTCAAGCACCTTGAATATTACCCTCAATCAAACCGACGGCCAGAACGCCAGCCTAACCGTAAGCCTGCAAGAGGCTGATTACGCCGCGCGCGTAGACGAGCAAATCAAAGATTACAGCAAGAAGGCCAACATCAAGGGTTTCCGTCCGGGCAAGGTGCCCGCCGGCTTGATCAAGAAGATGTACGGCAAAGGCATTCTGGTGGACTCCATCAACCAGTTGTTGCATGAGTCAGTGAACAACTACATCAAAGAAAACAAGCTGCGCATCTTGGGCGAGCCCCTGCCGGAGCGCTTGGATGACAGCACCATCAACTGGGACACCCAGAAGGAGTTTGAGTTCAGCTACGCCATTGGCCTGTTGCCTGAGTTTGAATTGCCTTTGTCTGACGTGTCTGTGCAGAAATACAACATTGAAGTAGACCAAGTTACTGTTGACGAAGCCTACGAGCAGATGCAGAAGCAGTTTGGCAAAACCACCAACCCAGACGTTTCTGAAGCCAATGATTACCTGTACGGTGACCTGAAGCAAACCGAAGGTGAGTTTGAAACCAAGACTTTATTGCCATTAAACAAAGTGTTGGCCGGTGCCGATAAATTTGTAGGTGTAAAACCAGGTGACACCATCACGTTTGACATTAGAGAAGCCTTTGGTGATGACGCGGCCCTGGCCCATGTTACCGGCCTGAGCAAAGACGTGACCAAAGACCTGAACGGCGAGTTTACGTTTGTGGTGGAGAAAATCAACCGCACAGAGAACGCTGCCATGGACCAGGAGTTCTTCGACAAAATCTTCGGGAAAGACAACGTGACTACGCAGGAAGAATTTGACGCCAAGGTACGCGAGGTGATTGGTGAAAATTACGAGCGCGAAGCCATTAACATCTTGGACCGTGACGTGATTGACCAATTAGTAGAGAAATCTTCTATTGAAATCCCGAACGAGTTCTTCAAACGCTGGTTGACCGTGACCAACGAAGGCAAAATCACCCCAGAGCAGATTGACGAGTTCTATGACCAATATGTGAAGGAATTGAAGTGGTCTATGATCCGGAACAAAGTAGTGGAGGAGAATGACATTCAGGTGAAGAACGAAGACGTGGTGGAAAGTGCCCGTCAGAAAATGATGGCGCAGTTCAACATGCCAGAAGTTCCGGCAGAGATGGAAGACACCTTCAACAATTTCCTGGACAACCACTTGAAGCAAAACAACGGCAAGAACTTCGTGAACGAGTACGAAGCCTTGGTAGCGGAGAAAGTGTTGGAGTTTGTGAAAAGCAAAGTGACCATCACTGAAAACAGCATCACCGCTGAAGAATTCAGAAACAAGGTAGGCGCGTAAGTAGCTTAACTAACTTATAATGAAAAGCCTCTGGTAAATGCCAGGGGCTTTTTTGTTTATTCCTTATTTCAATCTTCTTCATACACAAGTTGTCTAGAAGTTTAATGAAATGTGTGTTTTAGAAGCTGTATTAAGTTTCTGATTTCGGGCTCATTTCCAGAAATGAGCCCGAAATCAGAAATTAGGAAAAACTAATTTTTCAGCATTTCCACAAAATTCTAACCAGCTGCAATAAGTAATTCTTCCCAAATCCCATTTAATAGTAGTAGTAGTAGTAGTAGTAGTAGTAGTAGTAGTTAGAATTCATAATGGAGTACGCAGAACACTATTTTGCTTTTAGTCGTAAACGTAGTAACTTTGTAATTACATATCTATTGTACAATTATGGAAGTATCAATCATTCAAATAGGAAACTCTAAAGGCTTTCGCTTACCCAAGGCCATCCTTGAAAGATATAATATTAAGGATAAGGTGGAAATGATTCTGGAAAAGGGTCAAATCGTATTGAAACCCATTGACCAACCAAGAAAAGGCTGGGACCTTGCCTTCAAGAAAATGCATGAGAGCGGTGAAGACCAACTGCTTCTCAACGATGTGTTTGAGGACGAAAACTTTGAGGAATGGACGTAAATCAATATGACATTGTGCTGGTTAACCTAGACCCAACCGTGGGGAGTGAGATTCAGAAAACCAGGCCGTGCGTTATTATTTCCCCTAACGAAATCAACTATAATCTTAGAACGGTGGTGGTCGCGCCAATGACTACCAAAAGCCGTACCTACCCAACACGAGTTAAAATTAAGCACAATAACCAAACGGGGTGGGTAGTGCTAGACCAAATAAGAACCATAGATAAAATTAGAATTATAAAAAGTCTGGGCCAACTGCACCCTTCTGAAGCCACTGCCTGCAAACAGATAATTAAAGAGACGTTTGTAGATTGACAAGTTAGGTGTAACAAAAGGTTTATTATCTGACACATACTTCCTGATGATACCCTCCGCCATAATGGCAGCAAAACCCACCTTTCCGTTTTTGGCCTGATTTCTGAAAATGAACCTGAAAACAAATGCCCGCCATTTGGGCTTTGGATTTTGTAACCCACGCCTTTCTTTTTAAGTTAAGGCTTCTAAACAGAACCCATATGTACAACAAAGACGAATTCAGAAAATTTGCCGTACACGGTCTGGGCATGAGTGGCCTGGGCGTTGACCAATACCTCACCCACCTAGAGAGCAAAACCAACATGCACCCTACCAGCATGACCCGCTCCGTGATTGAGGAAAGACCCACCAACTTTAGAGAGATTGACGTATTCTCCCGCTTAATGGTAGACCGCATCATTTTCCTGGGCACCCAGGTAGATGACTATATCGCCAACATCATCACCGCGCAGCTCCTGTTCCTGGAAAGCGTTGACTCTAAGAAAGACATTCTGCTTTACATCAACAGCCCCGGTGGTTCTGTGTATGCCGGTTTGGGTATTTATGACACCATGCAGTACGTGCAGCCGGATGTGGCCACCATCTGTACCGGTTTGGCCGCTTCAATGGGAGCGGTGTTGTTGTGCGGCGGCGCCAAAGACAAGCGCTCTGCCCTGCCTCACTCCCGTGTCATGATTCACCAGCCTATGGGTGGTACGCAAGGCCAGGCCTCAGATATTGAGATCACCGCCCGCGAGATCCTGAAACTGAAAAAAGAACTCTACGAAATCATCTCCAGCCACAGCGGCAAAACCGTGGAAGAAGTTGACAAAGACTCTGACCGCGATTACTGGATGATTGCCCAGGAAGCCAAGGACTATGGCCTCATTGACGAAGTATTGACCCGTCATAAAGTGTAATCTCACCTACTACTTTATTAAAAAAGGCCTGCCCACCAGCAGGCCTTTTTTAATATCCTGACTTTCTACAACTACACCACAGGCAAGGCCAGCAACAGAAAATTGGGCAAACAAAATCGTCCGTTTTCGGGCTCATTTCCAGAAATGAAGCCAAAAACGGAAGCCAGAAAGTACAGTAACAATAAAATAACACCAATCCAGTGAGCACTAGAAATCAGGCATAAAGTGCAAAAAGAGCAGGCAGCGCGTTCTCCTTCAATCAGATACAACATATACTATATTTTATAAGCCACTTACTTCCAAACAGTTGTTCCAGCGTTTCAGAAACTTTATCTGAAAATATATTGGCGCAGTGCTTAACCAATTTTGTAACTTTGCCGTAGCTGCCCCAATTTAGCGGTCGGCAAAGTACACTCCACTCCCCGGTTTATGGCAGAAATTACGTGCTCCTTTTGCGGCAAGAATAAGAAAGAGGTGTCTGTGATGATATCAGGCATAAACGCTCATATTTGTGAGCGCTGCATTGGCCAGGCACAGCAAATCCTGAACGAAGAAAACAGGCTGCGCGCCACCAACCGTGCCCCCAAGTTCAACCTCATCAAACCCCGGGACATGAAAGAGTACCTGGACCAGTTTGTGGTTGGCCAGGACGAAGCCAAGAAAGTGATGTCAGTGGCGGTGTACAACCACTACAAGCGCCTCATGCAGAAGCCCAAGACAGATGACGTGGTGATTGAGAAATCCAACATCATCATGGTGGGCGAAACCGGAACCGGGAAAACATTCCTGGCCCGTATGCTGGCCGGTGTGCTGCAAGTGCCATTCTGTATAGCCGATGCCACCGTGCTCACCGAGGCCGGGTACGTAGGCGAAGACGTGGAAAGTATCTTGACTCGCTTACTTCAGGCCGCCGACTACAACGTAGAAGCCGCCGAACGTGGCATTGTCTACATTGACGAGATTGATAAGATTGCCCGCAAAAGCGACAACCCCTCTATCACCCGTGACGTGTCTGGCGAAGGCGTGCAGCAGGCTTTGTTGAAACTGTTGGAAGGCACCGCGGTGAACGTTCCGCCGCAGGGCGGGCGTAAGCACCCAGAGCAGAAAATGATTTCGGTGAACACAGAGAACATTCTGTTCATCTGCGGCGGCGCCTTTGTGGGCATTGACCGTTTAATCAAGAGCCGCCTGAACACCAAACCCATCGGGTTCTCCAAGACTTCCCTGGAAGAGGAGATGGACACCAACAACTTCCTGCGCTACATTACCTCGCAAGATCTTAAATCCTTCGGGTTGATTCCGGAGCTCATTGGCCGCCTGCCGGTGGTCACGCACCTGAACCCGCTGGACAAAGAAACCTTACGTTTGATCTTAACCGAGCCTAAAAACTCCCTGGTGAAACAATATAAGCGCCTGTTTGAGATGGAGAACATCACGCTTTCCTTCTCAGAAGACACGCTGGAGTACATTGTGGAGAAAGCCGCCGAATACAAACTTGGTGCGCGCGGCCTTCGCTCCATCTGCGAGGGAATTATGACCGATGCCATGTTTGACCTCCCCTCAGAAGAGCAGGAAGGCACCATGGACCTAGTCATCACCCTGGACTATGCCCGCGACAAGTTTGAGAAATCATCCATCAAGCAATTGAAAGTAGCTTAATCACAAGGAATCATAAAACGGAAAGGCTCCCTTAGCAATGCGAAGGGAGCCTTTCCGTTTTTGGGCTCTACATTTGAAATGAGGGCTAAACCGCGTCTTTCTTACGAACCGGTTGCGGCTGGCCTTCCTGCAGGTATTCCACCATCAGTTTGGCCGCCGTCTCTGAGGTATTGAAATCCCCTATGAGTTCCTTTACCTGCTTGTAACCCAGGAGTTGTTCCTGTCTCCCCGCGGGGTTTTCCAGAATGTTCTTGAGCTCGCGCACCAGGTTCTGGGCATTCATATCGCCTTGAATCAATTCTGGCACCACTTTCCGGCCGGCAATCAAATTCACCAAAGAGATGTAATCTACCTTGATCACCGCTTTGGCAATGAGGTAGGAAATATTGCTGGTGCGGTAGCAGACCACTTGCGGCACATTGAACAAAGCCGTCTCCAGGGTAGCCGTGCCAGATGTTACCAAGGCAGCGTCTGCGTGCGCCAGAATGTCATAGGTTTGGTCATAGACAATCTTGATGAAGGGCTCACGGTTAAAGTTCTCGTAATATTCCCGGGAGAAATTACCCACGGCGGCCACCACAAATTGGTAATCCTGGAACGGCGGCAGAATGCTGAGCATGATGTAGAGAATGTTCTCCACTTCCTGCTGCCGGCTGCCGGGCAATACCGCTATAATGGGCCGGTCATCCAAGCCGTTGTCTTGCCTGAAATTGGGGTTGACCGTGTGGGCATTGACCGCGTCAGAAACGGGGTTTCCCACGTAATCTGTGTTATAATCAAATTTCTGGTAGAAGTCTTTCTCAAAAGGCATGATCACAAACATCTTGTCTACCAGACGTTTAATCTTGTGTACTCGCCCTTGGTTCCAGGCCCAGATTTTAGGGGAGATGTAATAAAAAACCTTAATGCCGTGCTCCTTCGCGAACTTGGCCATGCGCATGTTGAACCCGGCATAGTCTACCAGAATCAGCACATCTGGTTTGTTCTGCAGTAAATCTTGCTGGCATTCCTTCAAGAACCGCTTGATTTTGAGAAGGTTGGTGGCCGCCTCCAGAAAACCCATAAAGGCCATCTCGCGGTAATGCTTCACCAACTCAGCCCCCGCCTCTTCCATCATCTCGCCACCCCAGGCCCGCACCTGCGCGTTGGGGTCCTGTATATGCAGCTGCTTAATGAGGTTGGAAGCGTGCAGGTCTCCGGATCTTTCACCGGCTATGATATAATACTTCATCTAGAGGGCTATGGCCATTAAAAGCGCATATTGGTTTGTAAGTACCTATAAACAAAGTTGATGCCTGAAAGTTTCACGCGCCCTTTGTTCTTTCAAATTACCCCGGCACCAAGCACCGGTACAATAGTCAGTGTCTACTCTTCGCCCAGATACTCCACAAAATTGCGGGGTGTCTCATAAAGCTTGAGGCTGTGCAACCTGGCCTCAGAAATATTAGAAATCAACGGATAGAGGATGTTCCAGAACTCCATGACCAGGTTTTCTGTGCTGGCCAGCTTTCCTTCCATGAACGGCACATCCATGTTCAGGTTTTTGTGGTCAACTTTCTGAATGATGTTCTCCCTGATGAGCACGCTCAGTTTCTTGAGGTCAATCACAAAGCCCGTGTCCGGGTCTGGCTTGCCTTTTACCGTTACAATCAACTCATAATTATGCCCGTGCCAGTTGGCGTTGGCGCATGGCCCAAAAACTTCTTTGTTTTTGGACATGGACCAATTGGGATTGTGCAGCTTGTGGGCCGCATTGAAATGTTCTAACCTGCTTACGTATACCATTAATTGAATCGGTAATTCTTTCTACGCAGCAAATATACAAAGAAAGGCACACCAAAGAACGACGTAACTATGCCAACCGGTAAACCTGCCGGCGGATAAATCAATCTGGACAGGATATCACACAACACCAGGAACAAACCACCGGCCAACGCGGCCGCCAATAAATTGAATCTATTAGTAGTACCCAACTGCGCGCGCGTAATGTGCGGCACCATTAATCCCACAAACCCCACCGGCCCAGAGAACGCCACGGCAAAACCTGTTACCACAGACACGGTCACCATCATCACCCATCTAATGCCGCTCACGTTCACGCCCAGGGTCTCGGCGCGTTCAGTGCCCAGGAGCAAGGCGTTCAAATGGCGTTGAAGGAAGAAAAACAAGACCAAACCCAGACTCACGGCCGTGGCCGGATAGCCCAGGGTGCCCCAATCGGCTTTCTCAAAACCGCCCATGCTCCAGAATACCACAGACTTGAGCTGACTTTCAGAATCAGAGAGAAACATGATTAGACTTACCAGCGCCGTGAGCAAAGAGCTAAGGGCAATGCCCACCAACAGCATTTGGCTGGGAATCAACTGTCCGCGTCTGGAACCCAACAACACCACTACCAAGGTCACGGCAAAAGAACCCACCAAGGCAAAAAACGGCGGCAGGTACAAGCCAAAAATAGTCAGCTCCGTGAGCAGGAAATAACTCAGCGAAGCACCCAAAGACGCGCCCGAGGCCGTGCCTAATAAATAAGGATCAGCCAACGCATTGTTCACCAATGCTTGCATTAAATAACCCGAAAACGCCAAAGAAGCCCCGGTTAAAAACGCCAGCAGCAACCGGGGCAAGCGCAAATTCACAATGCTGTAATGCGCGGCATCTGTGCTGTTATAGTTGGTAAATGCTTCCAGAATGGTGCTATAAGGTGTGGAGATGCTGCCTACCCGCAAACCCAGGAAAAAGCCTACCGCCAGCAGTAGAAACAAACCAAAAAAAACAGCCAGGGTCTTTCTCACATCAGTTTTGATTGCAGTTCCAAAATACCCTCCACCACGCGCGGCCCGGGCCTGGACATTAAATTGTCATCTACCTCAAAAATACGTTTCTGCTGGTAGGCCTTCACGCGCCGGAGTTCGGGGTACAGAGAGAAAAAGGTTTTATCAAGGTGTTCAAAGGTTCCGCCTAAGATAATGTCTGGGTTGAGCTGCAGAATGTACTCGCGGGTCAGGGCCGGGTACGGCTGCGCGAACAACTCCTGCACCGCGTTTTTCCCACCGGCGTACCGGAGTTTGTCTGTGAACAGCGTGTTCAGGCCGTACACGTAAATAGGGTCGCGCCAGGTAATGGCCAGTACGGTTGGGGCTTCCTGGGTTAAATTATTGCCAGTGAGGGCCTGTACTTGCTGTTGCAAAGAATCTACTAGGCGCTGCGCAAATTGTTCACGTTTCAGGAGTTTACCCAAATCCAGCAATCCGTTGAAAATATCGGCCACGCTGTCATACGCCTGGTAGTACACCGGAATACCCAGTTTCTGAATCTGCGCGGCCACTTCAGAGGAAATAATGCCCTCAGACGCGAAAATCAGGTCTGGTTTTAAAGCCAGCAGCTGTTCATAGTCCATGGGATAATTGTTCACCACCGGTTTGGCCAAAGCCGCTTTGGGGTAATCACAGTTCTGGGTCCGGCCGATGATGGTGGCGGGGTCGGCCACGGCAAAAAGCATTTCGGTCATGGAGGGCGTGAGGCCCAGCACACGTTTGGGCTGCACCGGCACGTGCACTTTTCGGCCTAAATCATCTTCCACGGTGCGGAAGGTGGCGGCCACGGCAGCGGTCTCTTTCTTGGGCTGGGTGTCGCAGGCGGTAAAAAAAGCCAACACAACCGCCACAACTGACCAAGCAACACATTGCCTCAACAGAACGGGGAACAAGGAATTTTTCATCATCTAAGGGGCCAAAGATACAGGAAAAGTTCATGTGGCAGATGGGCGTTTTCGGGCTCATTTCTGGAAACGGAGCCAAAAACGGAAACTTTGGCCCCGCCTTTAAGAAAGCCATCTGCGCTAAAGTTTCGTACCTTTGGTTAGTTTTGTGCCCGTATTTAATCCTCGATTTCTATGATAGTAGTTACCGGAGCCGCCGGCTTTATTGCCAGTTGCCTTGTCACCCGCCTGAACGCCGCTAATTTCAATGACATAGTGGTGGTGGACAATTTCTCCATTGCCAAGAAATTACCCAACGTGGAAGGCAAAAAAATCAAGGAATACGTGGACCGCGCCGAGTTCTTTGACTGGCTGGAAAAAAACTACGAAGACGTGGAGTTCATCTTTCACCTGGGCGCGCGTACAGACACCACCGAAAGTAACCTGGAAGTCTTGAACCTGCTCAACCTGGACTACTCCAAACAAATGTGGAACGCCTGCTGTGAATACCAGATTCCGCTGGTCTACGCGTCTTCGGCGGCCACCTACGGTTCCGGCACCTTGGGCTATGACGATGACGAAAGTCTGATTTCCCTGCTAAAACCGCTAAATGCATACGGTGATTCTAAGAATGATTTCGATAAATGGGCGCTGGAGCAGACGGCTAAACCGTTTTTCTGGGTGGGTCTCAAATTCTTCAACGTGTACGGGCCCAATGAATACCACAAAGGTAGAATGGCCTCGGTGGTGATGCACGCCTACAATTCCATCAAAGAATCTGGCCGCCTCACGTTGTTCCGGTCACACAACCCAGACTTTGAAGACGGCAAGCAGATGCGTGATTTTGTGTATGTGAAAGACGTGGTGGACGTGCTGTACTGGTTGATGCACCACCGCAAGAACTCAGGCATTTACAATTTGGGTTCCGGGCAAGCCCGCACGTTCCTGGATTTGGCGTTCAACACGTTCACGGCCATGGGCGCGCCCATCAACATTGATTTCAAAGACACCCCTGAGGACATCAGAGACAAATACCAATACTACACGCAGGCCAACATGCAGAAACTGAAGGCCATTGGCTATGACCAACCGTTCCACACCCTGGAAGAAGGCATACAGGATTACGTGCAGAATTATTTAATCCCGAACACCTATTATTAAAAGAGTCAGAACGCCAGCCCAACCCGCTGGCGTTTCTGTTTTCGGGCTCAATCCTGAAAATGAAGCCGAAAACGCTTCTCTGTCGCAAATACTTTTTGCTCTCCATAAATTATAAGCAGATAGAAAACTGGCGGCATTGGGGCTCCAAGTTCAAAACTTGAAGCAGAGGAGTTTTAATTCTGTTTTCGGGCTCATTTCTGGAAACGGGGCCGAAAACGGAATTTTGATTGACCCCAGAATAATGTAAACTGCGGCTACGTATTAGTACTGAATTCACCTGAACAAACGCGCATTCTCTATGAACCCCGGAACAACGCCGCCCTACTCTTCCGTACAGATGCCCATGGACCAGGATGTACTTTATTCCGCCAACTTGGAGATGCCCAATGACTTGCGCGTGGAGTCTTGGGAAGAACTGCAGCGCGAACTCTTCCGGGATTCCTGGGATGACACCATCAACCGCTACCGGTCGCCGTACGTGTTCAGGGGGCTCTGGAACCGCAATTACGGCCTCAAGACCAGCCTCATGCGCATTGGCGGCGACTTCCCGAAGCTGGAATCCCACTTGCTCCGCAACTTCAGGAAATACGCACGCGGCACTACTGAAGCCTCAGACTCCATTTGGAACTGGCTGGCCGTCGCCCAGCACCACGGTCTCCCCACCCGCTTGCTGGATTGGACGTATTCACCGTACGTGGCACTGCATTTCGCTACCGCTGACCTGACCAATTTTCATGCAGACGGTGTGATCTGGTGCGTGAACTACGTCAAATCCACCGATTATCTGCCGCCCTCTTTGCAACGCGCCATTAGAGATGAAGGCTCCAACGTGTTCACCCCAGAGGTATTGGAACCCGTGGTGGGATCCCTTAAAAGTCTGGGTGAATTCCAGGAAAAACCCTTCGTCATGTTCCTGGAGCCGCCTTCGTTAGATGAACGCATTGTGCACCAATACGCGCTGTTTTCCATGATGTCTACCCCAGACGCCATGCTCTGCCAATGGCTCACTGACCATCCCGACCTCTATTTCCGGCTCATCATTCCGTCTAAACTCAAGTGGGAAATACGAGACAAACTGGACCAGGCCAACATTACTGAACGCGTGCTTTTCCCCGGCCCCACCGGCATCAGCGCCTGGCTGAGAAGGCATTACACTACCACGTAATAATTAGGAATTGGGAATTAAGAATTAGGAATTATCAGAACGCCCTTCACCCCATTTGTCATCCTGAAAAGATTTTGATGGCAAACTGTAAAGGCGGTTTGAATTCGACTTATTAGATATTTTTCTTTTTTTGGCCTCATTTCCAGAAATGAGCCCCAAAACAGAAATTAAATCCCTAATTAGAAAAGAACTGATACTTGCATGCGGCCGGTGTGGATGGTTCTGATGCCTTGGGGTTTGCGGCCGTCATAGTCCAGGGTGATGTTGAGGCCGTTGCTGAGGCGTTGTTGCACGGCCAGGTTCCAGGTGAGATTGTTGCCCGGCTGAAACCCGTTGAGCATCTCAAACGCGATGGGCGAAAACGTGTTGCCGGTGTACTTGATGTTAATGTATTTGACCACGCCGGTTACGGTGCGCTTGCTGACCTGGCTCAGGCGTGTTTCGGCGCCCACCTCATGGAACCGCGCGTTTTCCCGTTCCCCTTCCTCATTTTCCTTGAACTGAAACTGGTACGTGCCCGTGAACCTGAGCGTGTTGTTGGGCTGAAAAGAAATTTCTGGCTTGGCCTCGTAAGATTGTATGGTGAAGTTTTTGTTCGTCAGGTAATTGGAAGTACTCTGCCGCGTGGCCTTGGTGACGTCTAGCCGGCTGGAGAAAACCTCGGTCAAGTTTACCCTGAACAAAACCTGGTGGCTGTCATTGTTCCGAACATCGGTGCCGTTGGTCAATAGAATTTTCTGCTGGCTTTGTTGCAAGGTGTATTCCACGCCGTATTTGGGGTTGCTTCTATTGAAATAAACGGTGTTCCTGAACGCCTGTGACAAAGAAAGCAAGCTGGAATCTGCGAAACTCAGACTGAACGGATTGAACCGGTTGCGCAGGCCGTTATCTGTGGTGCGTTTGTCAATAGTGATGAACGAGATGGCCGAAAATTTGGCCGCCATGCGTTTCCACCAGGCTTCCGCGGTTTGCCATTCTCTGGGCAAGCTGCTGTTGAGCCGGTAGGTGAAATTGTTGGTGTACGCAATCACGTATTCATCTGTGGGAATGAACAGCCTGATGTGCGTGCGGCGGTACGGCGGGTCAGTGGGCTGCGATTCAAAGAATTCGTCTAAATCCTGGGTTCCGTCGCCGTTCAGGTCTTCATAGTAATGCGTACCCTGGCCGGGAATTGTTTCTACAAACTGGTATTGGCGCTTTAGCTCGCGGCCGGTGCCAATGGCGTAGCTCATCTCTGAGCGCAGATGCCGGTTCAGGAAATCGCCGGTCCAGTTGATTTTTGACAGCACCGTGGTCTCCGGCAAACTGTCGCGGGCCTCAATGTTCCGGAACGTGAGCAAGGCAGTAAGTTGGTGGTTATTTTTGATGACCGTGCTGGCGCTCACGTTGTAAGTATTGGCTACTTGCCTGTTGCCCAACTCTCCATTCTCTGGCCGGTAATCTACGCGGCGGCTGTACTCTGCGCGGTACTTGAACGTGGCCGTGTCTGCGTTCTGAATGTACAACAAGTGGTCATCAAAATAATTAGCCGAAGCCAGCAGTTGTTCATTCAGGTTAGACGTCACACGGTTTTTGTCGAAGCGGTACACGTAGCCGGGCGTGATGTATTTGGTGGGATATTGCACGCCCACTTCGCCCCGTACCCACTCAGATTTGGTCTCCGGCTGGTTGTTGTTCATCAAGAAGAGATTCGTGCGAAGTTCCAGCCCCAGCAGCTTTTGCCCCAATTCCAGCAGATGCTGCGTGCCGTCTACTTCGCCGGGGCGGCTGCGGCGGCTCAGGCGGTAATTCACAAACCGCTGCGCATCTCGCACGCCGCCCACGGCAAACGTGAGAATGTGGTCTTCCACGCGCGGCTGTCTTGCCAGCGTAGTATTGGTGGGACTGCTCCAGTCACGGTCAAATTCCACATCGCGGTAGCGGTCAATGGGCACGAAGTTGGGGTCTGTGTATTCATAGGTGAACGCGCTGCGCAATTTGTAGTCGCCTAAGAATTTCACTTGTTTGTCACTGAACTGGTAGCCCACGCGCAGGGCTTTGCCTTCATCGTCTTCTGAATCCAGCTTTGAAAACCGGTTGAGGTCATTTTTAGAACCGGCCACTTCCAGAAAAACTTCGGCTTTGGCATCTAGCGCCCAGGTTCCGCCCAGCGTCATCATCTGTTTCTGAATAGGCGTGGGAAGAATTCGCACGGGTTCATAGCGGCCTTGTGGCACACCGTTCACCGGTTCCACCCATTGGTACACGCGCCCGTTCACCGTGGAATTCTGCAGCACATAATTGCCCTGGCCCTGCGGCACCTCAGTAAAACTCACGGCGTAATACGCTACCGTTGAATCTGTGGAATATTCATAAATGGTGTAGGTGCCGTTGGCGGTGGAAACTTCCTTGCGCTGGTACAGCACTTGGTTCCGGTCAAACCTAACCGAGTCTGCCCCGCTGGTAAAGGCTTGGTTCACGTTGTCCCCAATCTGGGAGAGGAGCTGTTTCTGGGTTTGATTCAGGTTGAGCAGTAGTGGACTATTAGGATTGTCAGCTTCATTGTAATAATTACCGTAGACCTTGAATTTGCCCATGTTCTGGTAATGGCTGGCGTGGAGCACGCTGCGGCTGTAATTCTGGTCTGAGTACTCAAAGTCCACGCGTATGCGCGAGTTTCTGGTAATCACCCATTTGGGTGTGAAGGTGATTTCGGCCTGGTTGTAGTCAATGACATAGTCAAAGTCGAAGCCACGTTGCAACAGCTGTCCGTCTAAATAAACCCGCTCAGAATTGGCCAGCACAATAATAAACCGTTCGCCGTTTGGGCCGCGCAGGCGGTACGGCCCCTGCACGCTTTCAATGGGCGTGATGATTTCTGAGGCAAATTTGCCCTTCGCCACCGAAGCTGCCACGGAGGTGGCACTTTCCCAGCCCGGTTTACCGCGGTTCACCTCCAAAGCACCGCCCTGCACGTTTTTGTAAAACTTGAGAAAATGGGAAGTTGGCCTATTGCGCAAAACCACGTCGCCGCCCGTAATGGTCCACAACCGGTGCTGCAACGTGATGAACACGCGGTCAAATTCCTGCAGCTGCTGCGTGTTTCCTTCGGGCTGAAACGGAATGTTCTGGTCAGTGATTGAGGCGGTAATATCTATTTCCTCGGTCAGTTTTCCCTCCAATTGCAGGTTCAGGGCCGAATTCACGAACACATTCTGCGCATTCCCCACTGACACGCCCCTGGAGATACTGCCCGTTTTGTTGAGGCCCGGCGTCTTGAACAATTCCTCACGGCCTGACGGTACCTCAAACACCGGTTGCCGCTCAAATGAAGTGGAATCCCATCTTCTAATATCGCGCTTGAATACACCCGCGCCCAGATTTACCGGTAACACGCGGTAACAAATCAAGATGGAATCCGTTTTCGGCCTCGTTTCCGGAAATGAGGCCGAAAACGCCCCGGTGCTATCTCGGGTGATTTTGTCTGGCAACAGCCGCGGCATTGGCGAAGGGCGGGCCGGCAGTTGCGTGAAAAAAAGCTGGTTGGTCTCGGCGTTGTACTGGTATGGCGGCGAAATCCTGACTTGCCGGCGGTCATAGAATTCCAGTGAAGCTTCCTGAATGGTCAAGGAATCCAATTGGAACGCACCCACTTGCACCACAATCCATTTACAGCGCCGGTTAGACAATGACTGCGCCTGACTTCCCACGGCAAATAGGAACGTCAGCATTAGAATGTTTATGAACGCGCGCTGGTTCATGACGGCTGCACCGGCAATTTCAGGAAGAAGGTGGTGCCTTCCTGGTCTTTGGTCTCAAACCAGATGGTGCCGCCAATGGCTTCTACCGCTTTTTTCACCACGGCCAACCCAATACCAGAACCCGTGTACTTGGTACTGAAATTCGGCATGAAGATTTTGGGCTGCACGTCTTCTGGTATTCCTGAGCCGTTATCTGAAATGGCCGCCACTACCCAATCAGGTTCCAGGTTGGTCACGTCAATAGTGATTTCCGGCGTACGCGAAGACGGAACGGCCTGCAGCGCATTCAGCAGCAAGTTGTTGAACACCCGTATGAGTTGGTTTTCATCGGCGCGCACATGAATGGGCGTTTGGGGCAAATTCAACTGCACCTGGTGTTGTTGTGAATTTATGTGGAGGTCGGCGGCGCGTTTAATGAGGTCGTTCAGTTCCAGGGTTTCCAGCTTGAGGTCTGGCATGGAGGTAAAATTGGAGAAAGAGGTGGCAATGTCACTGAGCACGTCAATCTGAGTGATCATGGTTTTGGAAATCTTCTCCACCAGTTCCTCCAGATTGCTCCTGCCCTCCTGCATAGCTTTGCGCAGGTACTGCAGTGACAACTTCATGGGCGTGAGCGGATTCTTGATTTCGTGGGCTACCTGGCGGGCCATCTCTTTCCAGGCGGCTTCTTTTTCGCGAAGCGCTAGTTCCTGTTTGCTTTCCTCCAGCTTCTGGAGCATCTGGTTGTATTCGCGCACCAACAAGCCAATCTCGTCGCGGGATTCATAGACCAGTTTTTCATTGTTGCCGGTCAAAGTGGTTTTTTTAAGGCGTTCGGTGAGTAACTGCAAAGGCACCGTGAGCGCCCGCGTGGCCAGGTAACTAAGCAGCACAAACACCAGAAACAAGACCGTGAAAATGTTGAGAATAGTGGTGATGAGCTGGATGAGTTTGTTATTCAGTTCTTTCTGCGAATCAAAGTACGGAATGGCCAGAAAACCGCTGGGGCTCACCTCCCCTGCTTTCCGTAAGGGCAAATACATGGTGCTGAAGGGCAGTTCGCCGGCTTTTTCCTGCAGCAGCATGCGCGCAAGGCCGCGCTCTTTCAGGCCGCTGTAGGCTTCGGGGTTTAGGCGCGTGGAGAGCACGCCGGCCTCAAACAAAGCGGGTTGGCTGGCAATCTGCAGTTGTCCCTGGGCATTGTACACGTTTACTTCGGTCTGGGCCAACGCGGCTAACCGGTTTACGCGCCGAACCAACGAATCTGGCCGCGTGCTTCTCCCGCCCAACGCATTGGTCATGAGGTTCTGCCGGATGAATTCGCCTTGCTCAGTGTAGCCTCTGGTTAAATCCTGTTGGTAAGAATCGGTGACCAGGCTGCCAATGGTAAGGCTAACTAATACGAGCGGAACCAACACGCCCAAATTAAGGAACAGCTGAATTTTAGTACTGAACGTGGAAGTGATGACTTGCACCAATTCGCCCCGATACAGCACAGAGACCGCCAGCAACCCAAACAAAGTGACGGTATGCAGCAGAAAGAGAAACGAAAAATTGGACAGCCAGGACCTGAACCCGTAGATGGGCGTACTCACCACCGCCACCGTGCCGTCCATGGATTTAGTGGCCACGTGGTGGTACCCGGCAATAGTCAAGCCCTGGGTGTACAGCAGCGGCACCTCTAACAACGCCGACCCAAACGTTTGGCTGTACTCAAAATAGCCTTCGGTCTTTAGTAAGCGGTTTTCGCGCCACAGGGCGTAACTGCTGGCTGGAACGGCGTTGCCCTGGGTGCTTTTGCGTTCCACCAACAATTCTGGCAACACACTGTTGGGGGTGGTTATTTTAGGGCTCAGTTCCAAAACCACCGTAGCCCATTGCCCTTCGGTTAAAAGCAGTTTAATTTCCTGCAGATACGTAAACCGGCCAGGCTCTGCCGCTGAACTCACCAGCAACTGGCCTTTCTGGGTGGTAGGTTTGGCTCCCGTGGCTCTGGTGGCGGCATAGGTCTCCAGATTCAAGGCAGAGTCATGCACCATAAGCGCCGCGCCGTTGACGTCAAACATTCGGAGGACCACCGTGTAACTCTCTGTGAGCGGCCGAAGGTAATGCCTTCTTATTTTTTGATCAATGAACTTCTGGTTTACCCAAGGCGCACGCAGCGTACGCGTAATCAAGGCATCTTTTTGAATGGCGGTGGCGGCCTCAGCGAGCAGGTATTCGGTGACTTCATCGCGGTCTTTCAATAATTGAGCGGCCACGCGCTGTTTTTCTTGCCGGAGCTGTTTATCGTACAGATCATACAACGCCGCGCCACCCAGACTGGCACTGATGATGTTCACCAGAAATACGCTGGAATAGATGCTGGCCTTGTTCAGGAACCGTCTGTGCGCCATTTCCCAAAGAACCAGCAAAGAACTGGAGAGCAAAACGGTCCAGTTGCCAATGGGTGCCTCGCGCCAGAACGCCCACAAAAGTGCCACCAGCAATACCGTGCCCCAGGCCGCGGCAAACGGCGCAAGGCTGTCTGAGTTAAACGGAAGCCACCGAAGCAAGAGCCTGAGCAGCCAACTTATAGCCAGCGTGTGCAGCACCATGGCCAGGAACAACAGCAGTTTCTCGGGGTTGAACTGTATGTTCTGCGTGATGTCCAGGATGGGTTGGGAATTGGTGATGAGGCTTCGGTAACTTTCATACCAACTAATCATGAGCACTATAATTCCCAGGGCAAGCAGCACGCTGAACATATTCTGTTTTTGGCCTTGATTCTGAAAATGAGCCCCAAAACGCTTGCCTTTGGCGTACTGGTACACCCACCAGGACAAAACTAGAAGAAGCCCCTCGTTCAAAAGCAAATCGCCTAAAGACGGCGACCACCAAGCGGCGGCATATACCCGTGGGCTGAACAACCCAACGTCTTGCACCGTGCCCGGGAACTGCCCCAGCAGCATGACCATCCGGAGCAAAAGCAACCCGGCCACCGCAAAATTCAAAGCCATGCCCGGTTTGCCCTGTGCCTGAAGCTGTTTTTTTCGGGTTAACACAAAGCCTAACCAACTGACAATGGCCAGCACGTACAACTGCAAAGTGAATTTGCTGGCGTGCAGCCACTGGTTTGGCTCCAGAATCTTCAATGAAAAAAGGTACTGCCCCTGAGTGCCTTTGATTACAAAGGCATTTTCACTTTTATCGGTTTGCAACGCTACTGCATGGTCCTCAAACAGGGCTGGGTTTAGTGCGTTTTTCAAGTACGAATTGCTGATGCCGTACCTGGTTTCCAGCGGCGTGACAGTTACAAGTAAATAGTCTGGGGCTTGCCTCTGGCTGACCACCAAAAATCGTCCGAACCTATTCTCCAGAATCTGAATTGGCTGTCTGACCATGTGGGGCTCCACGTCACTGCGCAGCATATGGTCTGACCAGAATACCAGTTGGTTGGCCTGGTAAATAAGCACCGGGCTGGTAGCTTGGGGCAATAGCGCCGAAAACTGACCTGCCTTCAGCGGAAGACCTGCGCTCAGTTGTTTGAGAAGAGATTGGCTTTGGGCGATTTGGGAATGGACCCGCGCCTGGATTTCCTGGGCTAACTGCTGCTTTTTGGAATGGAGCAGGTCACGCTGCACACTGGTTTGCAGAAACAATCCTACCCCGCCCAAGAGCAAGGCAACCACAAGAAAGAAGAAAGGGAGATTGCCGCGGTACCTCAATGCTGCTTTTTTCCGAATTTAGCCATAATACGGGCAATTTGGGTAGAAGTGGCTAAAATTTAAACCTCACCGTCAGAGCGAATCCCGTTTTCGGGCTCATTTCTGAAAATGAGGCCAAAAACGGCCGTTGCCTCTGGCCGTGCAGCCTTGCTTCTATTGCCTTGCTAAGCTAACGAAGAATTATACTTTGTATTTGGGGTCAAAAGAAACACTCCCAAAAAAATAGAGCATCATGACCCGGGCATATCTGAACAGGAAAGGCGTGAACACCACTACTATGGAAGCCACAGTGGTCAGGTACACCCAAGTGGGTGGGTCGTTGGCCAGATGATACAGGCCCAGCCCCACCAGCACCACAATTATCACCGACAAGCCGTAGCTCATGTACATGGCGCCCCAATAAAAACCCAGCTCAATTTCAAACCGGAAACCACAGACCGGGCATGCCTCGGGCATTTTGTCAAATTCCCTGAGATTCAAGGCTGAATGGGAAAACATGTTGCCTTGGTGGCATCTGGGGCATTTCAATGATAAGCCGGCTTTGGCATGTTCCCAGGCAGACACTATCTCTTTTTGCTGTATTTGTACCAGAAAAAGCCCACACCCGCGGCCAGAATGTAGGGCACTGCCATGAGATACAGAATTCCCTTGTTCAACCCGTTGGTGATATTATCTGGGGACTCTCCGTTGGAAGATTCTACGGAAGCGCGGCACATGGCACACTGCGCTTCGGCGGGGAACGCCAACACAACCATTAGTAACCCCAGCAGGAGACCTGTACCCCAATAAATATGACTCTTTTTCATCTTCGCCTCTTTCTAAATGTATACCTGCAATGAACTAGAAACTACTATGCGTAATACGGGGAAATCATGAGGTAGACTACCACACCCGTAATGGCCACATACAACCATAAAGGGAACGTCCACCTGGAGATTTTCTTGTGCCGCTCAAACTGGTTTGACACAGCAAAATACACAGAAAGAAGCACTAACGGTACAATTACTGCGGCCAGCACAATGTGGGTTAGCAGAATAAAGTAATAGATTGCCTTAATGGTGCCTTCACCACCAAATGAGGTGGGCGCTGCCTGGTAATGATAGGTCACATAAGAAATCAGGAAGAACGAAGACAGCACAAAGGCGGTAGACATGGCAAACCGGTGATTTCTTCTGTTCCCTTTCTTAATAAAGTAGTAGCCCGTTATTAAGGAAAGAGCCGTCAAGGAGTTCAACACCGCGTGCAACCCTGGCAGAAAGGAAACGTCTAAATCGCCTAGCTTGCCTGTTTGGGGCATGAACAACAAAAGCGCCACCACCAAGGGAACCACCACAGATAAAATGGCGATTAAAAACAGGTAGCGGGTGTCATTGGGATTGGTAGACTTAGTTGGCATGATCTTGTTCATACATGGAAAGCAGAATATTTAATTCTGTTATGAGCCGCTCTACCTCTGAGGCGTCTGTCCCCTGGTACATGCCGCGCACATGACCCTCCCGGTCAATTAACAACAGCGTTTCACTGGAGAAGGCATCTGTTTGCGTACCTACCAAGGCCAAAGTTGGCTGCCGAAACCCTTGCTGGGCTAAATGCTGCAATTGGTCCGGTGACCCCGTCAGGAACAACCATCTGTTAGCATCCGCCTTTAGAGTAGCAGAAAGCTGCTGCAGGGCTGCGTCTTGGCTTGGTGTGTGGGTGAAGGAAAGGATTTTTACTTCTGGCTTGAACCTGAAAGCATCATGCACCCTAGATAACTGCGTCAGCACCTGTTTGCATGGCTCAACACAAGTAGAACTCAGAAAATGGGCAACATATATAGTACCCTGTAGGTCTTGGCTGGAGAAAGTTTTGCCAGTCTGGGATGTTAATTGAAAGGCTGGCACCTTGTGGTACGCGGTATCATATTGCCAGACACCTTGCACAGCGGTTGAATCAACCCTTAACGGATAATATGTTCGGAGAGAAAATTTATTCTCCCCGAACATACTTAAAAATAAAAACACCAGTACCGGCACCAGCAAAAGGGTTCCCAGTACCAGGGCTTTTTTTGGACTCATTTAGTCAAAGTAATTGAAAACAGATTCGCCGTAGAAGGTACCTTCCACCAGCAGGGCCACCAGTAACCAAACCAATAACACGGTAGGTACCAACACTGCCCAAATAAGACCTTTTGTCTCATGCTTTAAGTGCATGAATTCCCCCACAATGTAGAAGGCCTTTACAATGGTCAAGCCAATGAAAATAGCGTTCCGTAAGGTGCCGGCCTCCATCATGAAGGCAAAGGCAAATTCAATTGCAGTGAGTACGCAGAGAATGATAAATGTTTTCCAGATGATTCTGGTCTGGGCCTTAGGAATCTCGCCTTGCGCCAGTTCTTCTGTATGATGTGAATGCGAAGCCATATCTTTCAGTTTTTCGTGTCAAACAATTACACCAGGTAAAAGAAGGTAAATACAAATACCCACACTAAGTCTACAAAGTGCCAGTACAAACCTACTTTTTCCACCATTTCATAGTGGCCTCTTCTCTGGTACACCCCGTTTACGGTATTGATGAAAATCAAGAGGAGCAACACCACCCCACTGAAAACGTGCGTACCGTGGAAACCTGTGATAAAGAAGAACAGGTCAGCGAACAAGGGTGGTCCGTATTGGTTCACAATCAAATTCGCCCCATGTATCACAGAACCATCGGCTAATTTCATACCATCTTCAGTACCGGCAATAAAGTGGGTCCACTCCCAAGCCTGACAGCCCAAGAACATAGCTCCAAAGAGAATAGTCCACAGCAACCATTTCTCCACATCCTTCTTGTCCATTCTATGCCCCGCTTCTACGGCCAATACCATGGTCACAGAGCTCAAGATCAAAATCATGGTCATTAAGGCTACAAACGCCAACGGCCAATCCACACCATGGAACCCAGGGAATGCGTTAAACACTTTTTCCGGGATAGGCCACCACTCGGTTGAGAACGTGAACGCCTCTGGCGCACCTTCATAGGCCTTGTGACGGTGACGGGCCAACCCGTAGGTGGTTAAGAAAGCACCAAACGTGAAAGCATCTGATAACAGGAAGAACCACATCATCAGTTTGCCATAACTTGCCTTAAATGGCTCGTTACCGCCATCCCAAGTGCCTGTGTTTGGCTGCTCAAAGGTTGTAGTCTGCGACATATGTGTTAAAGGATTATTAATGGTTCAAGGTTAAGAAAAAGAACAGGTAGACCCAAAGGGCGCCTAAAAAGTGCCAGTAAATGGTGCACAGCTCAATTCTGATCAAGTTTTTGGAGTGCACCCGGTACCTGAAGGCCGAAATTACTACAATAATCAGAAAAATAAGCCCCGTGACCAGGTGAAAAGCGTGTACGCCGGTCAGCACATACATGAAAGACCCAGACGGGTTGGCGGTGCTACCACCAAAGTACACGTTGTTGTGCACCAATTCTCCCCAAGCTTCCCACTGGCCTATTAAAAACGCGGTGCCCGCCACAATGGTTAAGGCCAGGGCTAATTTAAGTGTCTTCAGATTATCACGCTTGGCGGCCACATATGACCACTGCATGAACACGCTGCTCAACACTAGAATTACCGTATTGATGATCAGGATATTGGGAAGGTCAAACTCCAGCCAATTCCCCTCTTCTCTTCTGACAATATAGGCACTGGTAAAGGCCGCAAACATCATGATGATGCTCACCAGCAAAAGCACGAGCATGAACTTGAGTGGGTGTACCCCTCTCCGCTGCTCTGGTTGTAATTCTGTATTTGCTACCATGGAATATTAAAGTCTATCAACCACAAACGCTATCTGCACAATGGGCAAATATAAAAAGGACCCAAACATAATATTCATAGCTGCCCGTTTAGAACAGGTGTGCATTAAATAAAACGTCTGCATCAAAAAAAGAACACCACAAGCAACCGCAATGAAGGCCGATGTTTTCCCCGCCATGCCAAATTGCAAAGGCAGCAAACTCAACGGAATCAGCAGCAACGTGTAAATCATGATTTGTATGGCAGTCTTCAAATTCTTGCCGCCTGCCATCGGCAACATTTTGAATCCAGCTTTCTTGTAATCATCATCCAGAACCCAGGCAATCGCCCAGAAATGAGGGAACTGCCACATGAATTGGATCCCGAACAAGACCCAGGCCTCCACGCCAATGTAACCCGTTCCGGCTACCCAACCAATCAACGGCGGCAAAGCACCTGGTATGGCACCCACAAACACGCAAATTGGGGAAATTCGCTTTAAAGGCGTATAAAAGAACCCATAAAGTAGCAAAGACAAAAAGGATAGCGCCGATGCCAGCCAATTGAACTGCAGACCAAGCAAAACCAAGCCTGCCACGCCCAACAGCACACAGAAAATAATGGCTTCCTGTACAGAAAGCACACCTTGTGGCAAGGGGCGTTTAGCGGTGCGCTTCATCAGTTTATCCAAGTCCTTTTCTAAGACCTGATTGATGATGTTGGCAGATCCTGTCACCAGAAGTCCTCCCAACATGACCATGGCGGTATCTGTCCAGTGTGAATCAGGGCGACCCAACAGAAAACCGATGGCACTCGAGAAAGCGACCGTAGCCGACAGCCTGAACTTTAAAAGCTGAAAATACGCGGTTACTTTACTCATAGCCGATGATGAACGGGCATTGTTGGTTACGTCTTGTACGAACATAATCTTGTTTATGCCACCATTTCGGGTGTAAGCCTTTTGTTTAATTGAGCGTAGCGGTAATATGCCAACAACTGGAACTGAAACCCAAATAGGGCCGTCCCCAACAATAAATGCAGCGGCTGTGCAAAAGCAGGCAGGGAGAAGTAAGCTAAAATTATACCCAAGAGTATCTCTAATCCCAACACCACCATTATTGCGTTTGCCACCTGCCTCATGTTCCGGTGCGCCAACTCTTTCATTTTTCTCCACAACACCACATTGACTACAAAAATCAAAATGGACAGTGACCGGTGCACGTAAAAGGAGGTTCCTAACTGTTCAATCCAGGTTTCTCTTCCCTGGTTATTTAAGTTAAAGGAAACTATATCAACCTGTTCTCTTACTTGTGTCCCGATAATTACCTGAACAAAGGTTAACACCAGCGCAAAGGCAATCAAGAAATATACAGCTCCAGATGAAGGAACCGTCATTTGACTGAATTTTACTTTCTCTGCTCTTACAACTATGTAAATCAAAAGAGCTACCAGTACCAAAGCCAAGGCCATGTGTACTGTTACCATTTCTGGCAAAAGATTGGTGGAGACAACCAATGAACCGAGCCACCCTTGAAACACCACCAATAAAAAGGAGGCTACTGCTCCCCAGAAAATAACTGGGTCCCGCTTCAGGAAAGGCCATGAATAGAGCACCGTTAGAAAAATCATGATCCCGATCACCACGCCCACCAATCGGTTCACATACTCAATCCAGGTTTTAGTTACATTGAACTCCGTCTCTATGTACTGAGACGGATGTGCAAATATCTCCTGGGCTACCTTAGTAAAACCTAATCCTTCAAGAGTCTGGGCAATGCGCTCGTTCTTCTGAATACGCTTTGCCTTGTACACCTCCAAATAATCAGGAGGCAATTGGCTTAAATTAGTGGGGGGGACCCACGACCCGAAGCATTTAGGCCAATCAGGGCAACCCATGCCTGACCCAGTGCTTCGGACGATCCCCCCTACTAAGATTAAAAAATAGACAGCAGCTATGGTATAGACTCCTATCCTGGTAAACCTTTTAGCACTAAAAGATTTATCGCTCATGCGTTATTCAAAATCCCTCTCGTAGGGCAGGTTAGATGACTGTGTCTGCGAAAACGGTACGTTCTGAGGAATAAAGTCTTCAGGGGCACCTGGCTTACTATAGTCATAAGGCCATCTATATACCACAGGCAGAGGACCAGGCCAGTTACCGTGACCAGGATTCACCGGTGTAGTCCATTCCAGCGTGTTTGACTTCCAAGGATTCTCTGTAGCTCTTCTACCTCTAAAAATGCTATATACAAAGTTGAACAAGAAGAAGAACTGAGCGGCAAATGCCACAATTGCAGCCACCGTGATAAAGGTATTCAAGTTCATGAACGTGCTGAACGTATCAAAGCCCGTCCAGGTGTAGTATCTTCTAGGGAAACCAGCAATACCAATGTAGTGCATCGGCATGAAGATCAAATACACACCGGCAAACGTAATCCAGAAGTGGATATAGCCTAGTTTCTCATCCATCATGCGGCCGAACATCTTAGGGAACCAGTGATACACACCGGCAAACATCCCGAAGAAGGCGGCACTACCCATTACCAAGTGAAAGTGAGCCACCACAAAATAGGTATCATGCAACTGAATGTCCAAGGCAGAGTTTCCTAAGATAATACCCGTCACACCACCTGAGATAAACAAGGATACAAAGGCAATGGAGAACAACATAGCCGGCGTGAAGTTGATGTTACCTCTCCAGATAGTGGCAATCCAGTTAAACACTTTCACCGCAGAAGGAACCGCAATGATCAAGGTCAGGAACATAAACACCGATCCCAGGAACGGATTCATACCCGACACGAACATATGGTGTGCCCATACAATGAAAGACAGCAAGGCAATTCCCAACATAGAACCAATCATGGCACGGTAACCGAAGATAGGTTTACGGGCACAAGTGGCAATTACTTCAGAGACAATACCAAAGGTGGGTAGAATTACAATGTACACCTCAGGGTGACCCAAGAACCAGAATAAGTGCTGGAACAAAACCGGGCTACCACCTGTATTAGTCAACGCCTCCCCTGCTACATAAATGTCAGATAAGAAGAAGCTGGTACCAAAGCTGCGGTCAAAAATTAACAGTAAGGCAGCAGAGAATAAAACTGGAAATGCCAGCAGACCCAAAATAGCCGTCAGGAAAAAGGACCAGATGGTCAATGGCAACTTAGCCATAGACAAACCACGGGTACGCAAGTTAATAACTGTTGTAATGTAGTTCACCCCCCCTAACAACTGGGAGATAATGAACAAGGCCATACTTACCAACCACATGGTCATACCTGCTCCAGAACCAGACATTGCCTGTGGCAAGGCGCTCAACGGCGGATACACCGTCCACCCACCAGAGGCAGGTCCTGTTTCCAGGAAAATGGAATAGAACATGATAATACTGGCCAGGAAAAAGAACCAGAAAGAAAGCATGTTCATAAAGCCAGAAGCCATATCACGGGCACCAATCTGAAGCGGAATCAAGAAGTTACTAAAGGTACCGCTCAACCCGGCTGTCAATACAAAGAATACCATAATGGTACCATGCATAGTCACCAAAGCAAGGTAAAACTCAGGATTGAGTTTACCACCTTCTACCCACTTGCCTAACAGAGGCTCCAGAAACGTAAAGGTAGCCTCAGGGAAACCCAACTGCATCCGGAACAAGCTAGACATAGTTCCACCAATGATAGCCCAGAAAATACCGGCAAACAGAAACTGCTTGGCAATGACTTTATGGTCTTGGCTAAAGATGTACTTCTCTATAAAGCTTTGGTCATGATGGTCATCATGATGATCATCATGCTCCAGATGCACATCTTTATGTAATGAAATATCCGTACTAGACATACAATACTATTAAAAGATTATAACTATTGTTTTGCAACAGGGCTAGAAGTAGCACCTGCATTTGTTGTTCCCATTGCTAGCGGAGCAGCTGCGCTGTCGGCGGTAGGAGCCTGTAACTGTGAAGCAAACGTCTGCTTCTTCTGTTCAGCTACCCATTTGGCATATTCCTCAGGCTCGTCCACCACCATCACCATTTTCATGGCAAAGTGACCACGTCCGCAAACTTCTGTACAAGCTAACTCATATTGAAATTCTGGATTACCAGTTTCGGTTTGCATTTCAGCAGTTGTTTTGGTTGGGATAAACCAGAAAGACGTAGGCATACCAGGCACCGCATCCATTTTCACTCTGAAATGGGGAAGGAAGACACTGTGAATTACATCTCGGGCTCTGATCTTCAACAAGACTGGTGTTCCTTTAGGAACGTGGAAAGAGCTGGTGCCTGGGGTGAAGTCATCTGCTGCATTCTTGTCTGTAAAATCAATACCGAATTCATTAGTGGCATCAATCAAGGTGTGTTTCACCAAACCCAGCTTGTTATCATCACCAGGATATCTTACTAACCAGTTAAACTGCTTGCCCATTATCTCCACCACTACAGATTGTTCTGGAGCAGGACTTGTAATACTTGCCCATGTTTTCCAGCCGGAGAATACCAACAAAGCCATAACCACAGCCGGAATCACCGTCCAGATTATTTCAATCTTGTTGTTGTGTGGATAGTAATAGGCTCGTTTGCCATCCTGGTGTTGGTATTTATAAGAGTACAGGAATAGTAGAATGTGTGTGACCACAAATACAAACCCAATTACCGCCATGGTTACCCAGAACATACTGTCTATGGCAACGCCGTGTTCTGAAGCCACGGGAAGAATCATGTCTTCTTGTGCATCTAGGAAAGACCAAATAAAGAGGGCTCCCATCACAAAAAAGAAAACAACCATCAGGATAGCATTCACCTTGTTGCTACGTCCTATATCTTGGCGGTAGCTTCCCTTAAAAATAGAAGCCAGTACCTGGATTCTAAATAAAAGGTAAAGAATTACCAGTAGAAGGATGATTGATAGTGCTACAGCAATCTTAATCATTATCTATTTCTTTAAATGTAAGTCTTAAACGTGATGGTGAACACTTTCATCCAAGAATGGGTGGTTCACAGGAACCAATGATCCTTTAGAAAGTTCTTTGGTAAACAGTACCAGGAAGAAACCCAAGAAAGTCAAGGCTGTACCTAACTCAATTAACCCAAAGCCACTTGCTGCGCGCATGGTGCCTGGCATAATCATGAGGTAAAAATCAAACCAATGCCCTATTAAGATGGCTATACAGACTATTTTTAGGAATAACATCTGCCGCTTCGCATCTCTGGTCATAAGAACAAGGAATGGGAATGCAAAGTTTATCAGAAGGTTGAAGAAGAAAATCCAAGTGTAGTGGTTGTTATTACCTCCTAAACGCTCCTGGAAATAGATTACCTCTTCCGGAATGTTGGCATACCAATACAACATGAACTGAGAGAACCAGATGTAGGTCCAGAAAATACTGAAACCGAACAAGAACTTACCTAAGTCATGTAAATGGTTAGAATTTACCATTTTCAGGTAACCAGCTTGCTTTAAGAAAACTAAGGTCAAGGTGATAGCCGCCAAACCTGATACCCACCAGCTGGCAAAAACATACCAACCAAACATAGTACTGAACCAGTGCGGGTCAATAGACAGAACCCAGTCCCAGGCAGACATAGAAGACGTCACACCGAAGATTACCAGGAAAGTAGCACCCAGTTTAATGCTCTTGTTATAGTGAACCAATCCTCCGTTTAAGTCTTCAGCCATGGACTCTCTTCTAAGCCATTTAAAGAACATGTACCAGAGGGCGAAATAAGCCACCATTCTGATTACATAAAACGTCACATTCAAGTAACCGCTTTTACCTGCTATAATGGCATCATAATTTGGATTGCCCACTTCTGTCAGGGAGTGATCCGTCCAGTGGAAAAGGGTGTTATGACCCGTGAATAAAATTGGAATCAAGAAGATACCCAACATCACCACGCCTCCAAACAATAGGTAGCTTCCTAATGCCTCAGGCACTTTTTTAATCACGACAGACCAACCGGCATAGGCTACATATTGAATAGACACAAACAAAACGCCCACTACCGCAATGCCTGTGAAGTACACATTGTTCAACCATAGGTTAGCCAACAATCTTTGTCCCCATCCGGCAACATGATGGCCAGCTGTCGCCTCGTGTCCTTCTCCATGACCACCGCTAAAGTTCGCAGCAATGATAAGACCGGCAACCAGGAGGATTAATCCCAGGGCTATCATGTAGAAGAACCGCGTGGTGGTTCTTTTAGGGATACTTAGTCTTTCTTCAGTTATCATTTCTAATTTACCTTTTAAGGTTAATTACGCGTATCCTTGGTAGGATCGGTAGTGGTACCTGTTACTGGATTTGTGTTCTGGTTGGTGCTGGCACCGTTAGGGGCATCAGTTGACTGTGAAGCGGTATCCTGTGAATCTCCTGCTATTTCAGTCTCGCCTTTTTGCAGACGCTGAACATACATGGCAATTTTCCAACGCTCTTCTGGGTTTACCTGCGTACCGTGAGGCATCATGCGGCCACGTCCATTGGTAATCACATGGAAAATATGACCACCCGGCAACGTGGCGTAACGGCCCTGGGTGAAATTTGGCACGCCTTTAAATTTAGCGCCTACCAAGCCATCTCCCGCGCCAGTCTCGCCGTGGCAAGGGGAACAGAAACGAAGGTAAAGCACTTTGCCTTCCTCCAATGTGGCCATGTTGCCTCTTAAAGGATTGGTCAGTTCATTACCAGCTACTTCTGCACTGTCTTTGGAGATATGTACATTAAAAGCCATTTTTCCACGGGCAATGGTATTAGCCGCAGGTACCCGCATGTTCAAACCACCAGGGTTTAACGCATTTTTGTTACCGTCAAGTTGCTTCAACGGTTCATAGGATACCGGATAATACATATCTGGCGCGTACTCCAAACCTGGATCCTGTGAGTTCTGACCGCAAGCAGCCATAAAGGCGGCGGAGAGGAGAATGAAAGAAGCCTTGGCCCCTGTTCTGAAGATGTTGTCCATTATTTAACTACCTCCTTCTCGTTAACTTCAATTGCCCCATTTGATCTGAGCAAATCATTCAATTGCGTAATGTCTATGCCTTCTTTCAGTTCAATGGCCATTACATATTTATCATCTGTGGAACGCACATCCATTACTGGTACCTTCATGGTTGGGCGCAGGCCACTGATTATAAAGAACGTGATCACCATACCAAAAGCCGCGAATAGAACTGTTAATTCAAACGTGACCGGTATAAAGGCTGGGATGGAGATGTGTGGCTTACCACCAATGATCATCGGCCAGTCAAACCCCAGCATGTAAATCTGCATCCAGAGCGCGAACGAGGTACCGCAAAGCCCACAGAAAAAGGCCACAATTGGCAGGCGCGAACGCTGAATTCCTAACACATCATCAATCCCGTGGATAGGGTAAGGCGAAAACACATCATGAATTTTGGTGCCTGCCGCGCGAATCTTCTCAATGGCGTTCAGCAGCACATCCTCGTCGTTGAAGACCCCGAGTATATATTTCTTACTAGTCATGTTTGGTTGGGTGGTTAGGTGCTGTGCCATGCATAGATGCGTCTGGGTTGTGCGTGTGGCTTACGCCGCTAGACGACTTCAAGATTGATTTCACCTCTGCCATGTTCACAACTGGAAAGAATTTGGCAAAGAGAAGGAATAAAGTAAAGAACAAGCCCATGGTGCCCACATAGATACCTACGTCAATGGCGGTAGGCGAGAACATTACCCAGCTAGATGGCAAGAAGTCACGGTGCAAGGAAGTCACAATGATCACGAAGCGCTCAAACCACATACCAATGTTCACAAAGATAGAGATGATGAACGTGGCGGTTAAGCTTCTCCGGATAGAACGGAACCAGAATAACTGAGGTGTGATCACGTTACAGGTCATCATGGACCAATACGCCCACCAGTAAGGGCCCGTTGCCCGGTTAATGAAGGCATACTGCTCATATTCCACACCGGAGTACCAGGCAATAAAGAACTCTGTGATATACGCTACCCCTACAATAGAGCCTGTTAAGGTGATTACCTTGTTCATGGATTCTACGTGCTCCAGCGTAATGTAATCCTCCAGCTTAAATACTTTGCGGGTAATGATCATCAAGGTCAATACCATGGCAAAACCAGAGAAGATAGCCCCTGCCACAAAGTAAGGAGGGAAAATGGTGGTGTGCCAACCTGGTATCACAGACGTGGCAAAGTCCATAGATACAATGGTGTGAACCGAAAGTACCAGTGGCGTTGCTAAACCAGCCAGAATCAAAGACACCGTCTCATACCGTGACCAATGCTTGGCAGAACCGGTCCAGTTCATGCTTAACAGGGCATACGCTCTGCGGGCAATAGGACCAGTGGCTCTGTCTCTAATGGTAGCGAAGTCAGGAATAAGGCCAATGTACCAGAATACCAGTGATACTGAGAAATAAGTACTGATCGCGAACACGTCCCAAAGAAGCGGTGAGTTAAAGTTCACCCAGAGAGAACCAAACGTGTTTGGCAAAGGAAGTACCCAATACGCTAACCATGGCCGGCCCATGTGCAATACCGGAAACATGGCCGCACAGATTACCGCAAAGATGGTCATCGCCTCGGCTGCCCGGTTAATGGAGGTTCTCCACTTCTGACGGAACAACAACAAGATGGCGGAGATAAGCGTACCGGCGTGGCCAATACCTACCCACCATACGAAGTTGGTGATATCCCATGCCCAACCTACGGTTTTATTCAAACCCCACTCGCCAATACCATACCAGAGGGTGCGGTAAACGGAATAAAGGAATATACCGAGAAAAACCAGAGAAACCCCCAGGGCCATCATCCAACGGATGTTCGGCTTGGCTTCCACCTGCCGGCATACGTCTTCCGTGATGTCTGCATAAGTTTTACCCCCGGTTACTAGGGGCTCTCTTATCGGAGATACGTGCTGCATATATCTTTCTGTGTTAAATTAAGCTTGGTTTCTGATTTTGGTTAAGTAGGTCACGTTTGGCTGAGTGTTCAGCTCTTCCAGTACGTGGAAGGCACGTTCTCCTTTTTCGCGGTTCAGGATCTTAGAGATCTGGCTGTTTTGATCCAGCATGTCCCCAAAGATGATGGCGTTGGTTGGGCAAGCCTGCGCACAAGCGGTCACAATCTCTCCATCTACCGGACGGCGGCTTTCTTTCTTCGCCTCCAATTTACCGTACTGAATACGCTGCACGCAGAAAGAGCATTTCTCCATTACCCCGCGTGACCGTACGGTTACGTCTGGGTTCAAGACCATTTTGCCCAAATCATTGTTCATCTGGTAGTCAAACTTCTCGTTGTTGGCGTAGTTGAACCAGTTAAACCGGCGCACTTTGTACGGACAGTTGTTGGCGCAATAACGGGTACCCACGCAACGGTTATACACCATTTGGTTCAAACCTTCAGTGCTGTGCATAGTAGCGGCAACCGGACAAACTGTCTCACATGGTGCGTGGTTACAGTGCTGGCAAAGCATAGGCTGGAAAATCACCGAAGGATTCTCTGACGGATTCTCCATTTTCTCAAACCCACCGTCTTCACGGGTGGCGTTGCTGCTGTAATAGCGGTCAATACGCAACCAGTGCATTTCACGACGGTTCAACACTTCTTGCTTGCCTACTACAGGAACGTTGTTTTCTACCTGGCAACCAATAGTACAAGACCCGCAGCCAATACAAGAGTTCAGGTCAATGACCATACCCCAATGGTGGTTCTTATACTCGTAATCTTGCCAAAGCGATATTTTCTGCGGAGACTGCGGTCCATCTGGCGTGGCAATCTTAATATATTCGGTAACGCTCTTAGGATCTTTCTTGTAGTTGGCCAGGGTATTTTCCTGTACTACAATACGGCCCATTACGGTGTGGTGCGTCTGGGTTTGGGCAATTGGCTTGTCAACGCCTGCTTTCTCTACCGTTACTACATTAGAGAACAAGATCTGGTCTCCGGAAACGGTTGCCAGCGGGTACACATTGGCACCTACGTTGTTGGCCGCCTGGCCTGCATGCGTACGACCATACCCAATAGCGATACCAATAGATCCTGGCGCTTGGCCTGGTTGAATCAGAACCGGCAATTCAATAGTCTTGCCTTTGGCGGTCACACGTACCACATCATTCTGCTCAATTTCCTTGGCTACGGCATCAGCTTGTGACATGGTCACATAGTTATCCCAGGTAGCTTTGGTGGTTGGGTCAGACATTTCCTGCAACCATGGGTTGTTAGAGTGCTGTCCGGCGCCAATACCTACTTTCTCGTAGATAGCCAGTTCAAAACTGTTACCAGAGGCCTTGCTGGTTTTGTTAATGCTTACCGCTGCCGCGGCTAAAGTCATAGGGGCAGCAGGAGCAGTTGGCTCGTTGGCACCGGTGGTACCAGTGGCCACGCCATCATGCACTACCTTGTCCCAGGCGGCGCCGTTTCCGGCAATGCCAGACCAGGTACGTTGAATGGTAGTATAGAAATCAGAAGTAGAACCAGCCCATTTCAGAAGCGAATCCTGAGCTTGTCTGGTATTGAAGATGGTAGTTATGGTAGGCTGAGCCAAGCTTAAGAAACCTCTTTTGGCTTCATAGTCATTCCAGGACTCCAGGAAGTGGCTGTCTGGGCAGATGTAGTCCGCTAAATGGGCCGTTTCATCAGCACGGTCTGCGAAAGAGATTTTTACGCCTACTTTCTTCAAGCCGCTCACTACTTGTTGGCTCAACGGGTGGTCATACACAGGGTTGGCTCCGTAGAAAATGACGGCGCCAACGCTTCCGTTGTTCATGTCATTCACCAAACGCACCATGCGGGCATCATCGCCCTGGCGTACGTAAGAAGGAACCGCTGTATTGATGGTAGTGCCGTCAGCGCCTAAAGCTCTGTTGATAGCGGTTACCAAGGTTTGTACCGCTGGGTCATTTGAATCAGAGACTACCAAGGCAGCACCGCGGTTGGCGAGCAATTCTTTGGCAGCGGCATCAATTTGCTTGGCAGCGGCCGCATTGGGAGCCTGAATGGCTTCTGCCCCGGTTCCGCCGGCTACTCTGTTGTAAAGAGCAGCCACCACAGATCCATACTCAGATGGTTTCACCGGCACGCGTACATCAGCGTTAGCACCTGTCAAAGACAGGAAGCTCTCAAACTGAATGTGGCGCGACATGTTAGGATTGTCTGCCGTTACCTTGCGGTTGGTGATATATTGCTTGGAGTATTCTACCGGTGAAATCCAGGAACCCAGGAAGTCAGCGCCAATAGAAACAATAACTCTGGCTTTGCTGAAATCATAGCCTGGTACCAATCCGCCGTTCGCTCTTAACAAAGCAGAGGCAGAATGGGCATCATAGGTTACGTGCTCAAAGGCTGGGAACTGTGCCCCAAACTCTCTGATCACGGTTTTAGTGCTAGGGCTGATGATGGTATTAGAAACCAGCACCACGCGGCCTTGCACTCCTGTTAATTTTGTTCTGATTTCCTGGTCAATTTTCTCCCAGGTTGTGTCTTGCCACTGATCCTCTCCTTTTCTGATGGATGGCGCTTTTAGACGGTTGTTGTCATAAAGGCTCAACAGAGAAGCTTGGGTACGGGCGTGCGTACCGCCGGCAGTGATGGGTGAAAGCGTGTTGCCTTCAATTTTGATAGGTCTACCTTCCCGGGTCTTTACCAAGATAGGGTTGTAGATATCTCCCATGAAATAAGTAGACGCGTACCAGTTAGGCACACCCGGCTCTACTTCTTCTGGTTTGTTCAGATATGGGATTGCCTTCCGTACCGGAGCCTCACAGGAAGCCAGCGTTGCCGCCGCTACCCCAAAACCCAATAACTTTAAGAAATCACGTCTGGGCGCAACGGGAGTAGAAGCATCTCCTCCGCTTGTCTCGCTTACTGGCAGGAATTCAGGAAACTCGTTATGAGCATGCTTCTGGAATTCCGGAGTGTTGTTTAACTCCTCTACCCCTCTCCAGTATTTAATTGTTTCTTGCATATATCTCAAAAACTCAAATTCAGGATATGGAATTGATTAATAGTGGCATTTTGAACACTCGGTTCCGCCGTTAGACGCCACCACAAAGGCACCTTTAGACTGCTGCTCATGCAACTTCACCAGGTTGTCATAATAGGCGTTGCCCTCTGTGTTCATAGGCGTGTTGCGGTGACAGTCAATACACCAGCCCATGGTCAGAGGCGAGTACTGGGCCACCACTTCCATGGTTTCAATTGGGCCGTGGCAGGTCTGGCACTCTACGCCACCCACTTTGGTGTGCTGAGAGTGGTTGAAGTACGCCAGGTCTGGCAAGTTGTGCACGCGCACCCACTCAATAGGCTTGTTGTTTTCAATAGCCCGGTAGATCTTCTGAATCTCTGGAGACTCCTTCTTGATCTGGCTATGGCAGTTCATACAGATGTTGGCCGAAGGAATGTTGGCGCTGGCGCTTTTGTAAACCGACGTATGGCAATAGTTACAGTTAATCTGGTGGTCACCGGCGTGCAACTTATGAGAGAACGCAATAGGCTGGCGTGGCGCGTAGCCCTGCTGAATACCAATACCCATCACTTTGTCCATGGTAAGGTCTACCAGCACTACTACTACTATAAGGCCTACCAGAATACGGACTGCTCTTGATTTGTAGATATTCGCCCAATTGGTGCGCTGTGCCAGCATTTCCTGCTCAGCACCGGTCAAATCAGATTTGTTGGCCAGGTAGTTCTTAAGAACAGAGGCAATGATCACCAATGTAATCACCAACACAATCAGCACAATAACCAATACCACTAACAGCAAATCAATTGAACTACTGTTAACAGCACCAATTGAGTTTTCACCAGTGTTGGTGCCTGCCGTATTGCCTTCAATTCCGCCTGGTCCAGTTACGGCAGTTGGCGTCTCGCTTTCCTTTTTCATGTAGGCGATGATAGCGCCTAATTCATCATCAGAAAGAGCAAAAGATGGCATTTGCTGCTTGGCGTACTGGTTGAAGACCTCTACCGCTTGCTTGTCGCCGCTCTGGATCAAAGCACTGGAGTTCTTGATCCATTTCTTCAACCAATCATCGGTTCTTCTTTTATGTACATCTTTCAGACCGGGCCCTACAACTACATCGGTGCCCACAGAGTGACACTGCGTACAGTTGTTTTTGAAAAGGGTGCTTCCCGCGTCAATGACACCGGCATCTGCCCCACCGCCAGCGGCGGGAGTCTCAGAACCCGGTGTTACACCCGCAGTCCCTACCTGAGCGGCCTCTTGTGCGAATGCACTGGAAACCACAAAGAACAAGAAGAGAAAAGGGAGTAGGAAAATGTATTTTGCTCTCTTTTTACAGCTAATCATAGCTTAAATGTAGTGTTAAGGATGGTGAAAGTACATTATGGGCACAAATCTACTACCCTAAGTCCATTAATCAAACACAATATTTCTTATTTTTAGATGGGTATTAGTACTGACAAAGCCCTGTCAAAAACCGCTTAAACTATTCACCACAGGCCTTTTAACCGCTATTTAGACGGTTTATAAATTACTCTTGATTGGGGCATTTTGAGGCTGCCCTTCAGCTCATTTCCATCTTAATTTGGCAGCGGCTCAGGCAAATACTGCCGGTTGGCTATTCGCTAAAGAATAGAGCAGCAGATAGTTTGCAGATTTGTGCCATTGGGGCATTTCTAAAAACCGGTGAATCTGGGCAGCTCTCTCCTGTCACGTTTGTTCCTGTTTTGCATGGGTTTGATTTATATTTCTCTTTTCTCCGAAATCATGCTTGAACAAGGCTTATTTCTAGTTGTTGAAGAAGCTTGTTTCCGTTTTTGGCTTCATTTCCGGAAATGAGCCCGAAAACGGAAAGACCTGTATAGCCAACTTTCTGAAGTTGTTTTACTGTAGATGGCACTTAGGCCACAGGCAGTATGACCATCGGTGCCTCGCCTCTTGAAACTGAATTGCGAATGACTGTTAAGAACGGGTTTTTGGGTAGGGGCTTTCATATGGAAACTCAGCCACGCATCGCTGTCTAACAAAGGCATCACTTCCACCCATACTATTATATATAGTATGCCCAGGAATAACCGCCCTGTTTTCGGGCTCATTTCTGGAAAGGAGCCCGAAAACGGAAGCCCTTCTTATTATAGCTTCCTCTACGTTCGTTTACCCATTTACCAACGTGCCTTGGGCTTTGCACACCATTTATATACAGGAATGGCTGAAGCAAGCGTAACGTTATGTTGCGATGGCACCTAACCGGTGGGAAACGCTTACATGACAGAGCGTTGGGGCGATGGCGTGCCAGTTGGCCATTCCTAAACATTTTTTGGTTAATTCTCAGATATGGCTTACCTTTGCCCCTTCGAACCAAAATCATTTTCACACAAATGAATTTAAAAAATTACGAAGTTCTCTTCATCATGACCCCGTTACTCAACGAGGTGCAGATGCAGGAGACGGTCGAGAAGTTCAGACAGGTGCTTAAGGAAAATAGCGCCGACATTATTCACGAGGAGAATTGGGGCTTAAAAAAATTAGCGTACCCAATACAGAAGAAGAACACCGGCTTCTATCACCTTGTAGAGTTTCAGGCTCCTACCAATGTAGTAGACATCCTGGAGCTTGCGTTCCGCAGAGATGAGAAAATCATCCGCTTTTTGACCACCGCCCTTGACAAGCACGCTATTGCTTACAATGAGCGCCGCAGAAAAGGTGAATTCAAATCGTCTAAAAAAGAGAAGGAGGCCGTTGCATCATGAGTTTAGTAAACGAAAAAATCCACAAGCAGGACACGCGTAAAAAATACTGCCGTTTCAAGAAAAACGGAATCCAGTACATTGATTACAAAGACGGTAACTTCTTATTGAAGTTTGTGAACGAGCAAGGCAAACTGTTGCCGCGACGTTTAACTGGAACCAGCTTAAAATTCCAGCGCCGCGTGTCTCAGGCCGTTGCCAGAGCCCGCCACTTGGCAATTTTGCCTTATGTAACAGATTCTTTAAAATAAGGAGGTAACCCAGATGGAAATTATTCTGAAAGATGACGTGAAAGGCGTTGGCTACAAAAACGATATTGTTGACGTGAAGCCAGGTTATGGCCGTAACTATTTGATCCCACAGGGCCTGGCTGAAATGGCTACCCCGTCGGCTCGTAAAGTTGTGGCTGAGAACGTTCGCCAAGCTGCCCACAAAGCAGACAAAATACAGAAAGACGCCCAAGACCTGGCTAACCGCATTGGTGACACCTTGTTGGAAATCCCTGCCAAAGCAGGTGAGACCGGCAAAATCTTTGGTGCCGTTACTACCGGTCAGGTAGCCGAGGCCTTGAAAGCCCTTGGGTATGACGTAGACCGCAAGCGTGTTGACTTTGACCAGGAGGTTAAATCTCTGGGCGAGTACACCGCTACCTTGAACCTGCACAAAGAAGTGAAACACCAGGTTCGTTTCAACGTGGTGGCTGCCTAAGGTTCCCATTCACAAGCATGTACACATCCTGCTGCACCCGGTGCGGCAGGATGTTTTGTTTTCACCCCATCCCTCCTATCCCCATGCCGCACTACCAGGTCATTTTGTTTGATTTTGACGGAACGCTCTGCGCTACCCAAGCCTCCATTATCTATACTTTCCAGAAAACCTTTGCCCAGCGCGGCGCGCCTATTCCTACGGAGGAGGCTATTATACATGGAATTACATCAGGCGTGACGTTGGTTGAATTTCTGCCATTTCTGTACCCGCCGCTTCTGCACGTGCCGCCCACTGAGTTACAGGATTGGGTACAGCACTACCGCAACTTGTACAGCCAGGAAGGCGCGGCCTACACAACCCTGTTCCCCGGCGCTAAGGCGCTGTTACAGCAGTTACGGCAACAAGGCCTTGTCTGCGTGGTGCTCAGCAACAAAGGCCAGCAGGCCATTGAGGAAGCGCTGGCGCATTTTGGATTGGCCTCTAACTTTGACCTTGTCATCGGTGACAACCCGGCCTTGCCCCTGCCAAAGAAACCTGATCCGGCCGCCTTTCTGCAGGTGATCCAGCCCCGTTACCCGCACGTGCCGCCCTCAGGTTTTCTGATGGTTGGCGACACCCAGGCAGACTTGGCCTTCGCCCAAAACGCTGGCATTGACGCTTGCTGGGCTGCCTTTGGCTATGGTGATGTGGAAGCCTGCCACTTGGCCTGTCCTAAATTTACCATTGACGAATTGGGTCAGTTGTTGGCGTTGGTGTAAAGATTTGACCTACCTGTCCCACCTAAGACAGGAAAAGCCACGGCTCAATTTAATGGAGAGTTTTTGGTTATGCCGAGGCAATGCGTAAGAGACAAGGCGGTGCCTGGTCTCTACAGTTTTTTTTCGTTTTTGGCTTCATTTTCAGAAATGAGCCCGAAAACGGAAAAAGTCAACCATCTACCTTTTCACGCGAAAAGCAGTTTTTACTTAACTTAGCCTCAGAGCTTGTTTAAAATTTGATTTTGCAAGCGAAAATTGGGAGCGAAAGGTTCTGGCGAAGCGTTTTTTGAGCAGCATAGCAGCGCTATGGTGAGAAAAAAAGGCAAAGTCAGGTTCTTTTGATATCAGTTTGCAGCGCGAAAGACAATTTTAAACATGCTCTCAATCCAATATCACCAACCATGCAATTCAGAACTGAGATAGAGATTCCCGCTGCGGCCAAGCCTTTAGACCGCGCGCAGGGCATTGTAACGCTGGGCTCCTGCTTTGCCGAGGTGATAGGTCGGAAATTGGAGCAAACCAAGGCGAAGGCGCTGGTCAACCCGTTCGGGACGGTGTTTAACCCGCTGTCGGTGCACAAGCTGGTAGCCGCGGCATTGACGCAGGATTTTGAGTTTCTGGAGCAAGGAATGGTGCAGCAGCAAGGGCGTTGGGTTCATTATGATTTCCATTCGTCGTTTGCGCAGGAACAGCCAGAGGTTTTGCTGCAGAACCTGAGGGAGAAGCTGATACAAGTGGGTGAGTTCCTGAAAACGGCGCAGGCTTTGTTGCTCACGTGGGGCACGGCTTTTGTGTATGAACGGCTAGACACCGGCGCTGTGGTGGCCAACTGCCACAAGGTGCCGCAGAAACAATTCAACAAACGGCTGTTGCCCCTAGAGGAAATTCAGGAAAGCACGAAGCGGACCCTGAATTTGCTTCAAACGCATTGCCCTCACCTGCAGGTCATCCTCACAGTGTCGCCGGTGCGGCACTTGAAAGACACCTTGCCCTTGAACAGCGTAAGCAAAAGTCTGCTGCGGGTGGCCGCGCACCTGGCCCAGGAACAACATGCCCAGGTTTCATATTTCCCCGCGTATGAACTGCTGTTAGATGACCTGCGCGACTACCGGTTTTTCAGTGATGACCTGCTCCATCCCTCTTCCCTGGCCGAGGAGTACATCTGGAACAAGTTCTTGCGTGCGTACGCCGACCCCACCTTCATCCATTTTTTAGACCGTTGGCAACAGTTGTCCAGAGACTTGGCGCACAAACCGTTCAACCCAGAGAGCCCGGCCCACCAGGCATTTCTCCAAAAACTGCTGCAGCGTCTGCAAGCCTTGGCCTCCGAAGTTGATGTGACCGAAGAAATAGCCGCGGTGCAAACCCAAATCCTTCAGTAACAGATTCTGTTTTCGGCTTCATTTTCAGAAATGAGCCCTAAAACAGAAAACGTCTACTATAAGTTCACGCCTTTTTTTAAGCCAAATACTACTTCCTTTTTATTCGGCGGCAGGTACTAGAATGGTGAAAAATAGTTTAGCACTTTTTACGGTATACTCTATAAACCAAGAAAGTTTTTTAATGCAAAATGATTCAAAACAAAGGAGTTAGGCTTTGTAACGCTTTTCGTCCTTGCACTAAATAAATATCCTGCCGAAATTTGTAAGACAGCTGCGAATGGCTTTCGTGCCCACGCGCCTGTAAATTTCAACCCATTATAAAACCCCTGAAGTGAAGAAGTTAATAGTACTGGTAGGATTGCTGTTGGCCTGCGCCACCGCCACCTTCGCGCAAGACGGATCTGGGTACTGGGCCCGTTTAGACAAAAACCACCCCGAAGTAGCGGTGGAAACCATTCTTAACTCTAACATTGAAACCCCGGAAGCCGGGTACCGCCTGAACCTGATGTATGATGGGCAGTTCCGGAAGCTGACCCAGGCCAACCATGAACTTATGCTGAGCCATGGCCTCAAGAAAAGCGAACTGAAAGACTACAAATACGAACTCCTGTTCAAGCACAAAGACCAGGAACTGTGGCTGCCGGTGCAATCTGAGCTTATTGAGCAGTTAAAGCTGGAGTTAGACCAAAACGAGCCCGTGTTGCTGTACACCACGCTCCTGCAAAACCTAACCCAGGAAGCAACTGCGCAAAAGACTTTGTTAGTAGAAGAGTTCCGGGCCAACTAATAAGGAAAAACAAAGCCTTCCGTTTACGGTCCGTTTTCACGAACTTTGGCGTAAACTACCCGCTTTGACTCCTGAATTAGAATTCCATATTCCGCAAGATGACGTCTCTGAACGGGTAACCCTGTTCGCGGACGTCATTTTGCCGTTGCCCCTGCCCAAACTTTTCACCTACCGCGTGCCTTATGAGATGGCCGATGAAGTGTCTGTGGGTGTGCGCGTGCTGGTGCAGTTTGGGGCCAAGCGGGTGCTGAGCTGCGTGGTGGCGCGCATTCATGAGACGCCGCCTAAAGAGTACCAGGCCAAATACATTCTGGAAGTCATTGACGAGAAACCGGTGGTCACGGGCCAGCAGCTGCGCCTCTTCCTCTGGATGGCTGAGTACTACCTCTGCACCCTGGGTGAAATCATCAACGCCGCCCTTCCTTCAGCGCTCAAACTCAGCAGCGAATCTAAGATTCAGTTGCACCCGCAGTTCTCTGAGGAAACCAATGAGTGGCCGCTTACCCAGCATGAGCAGAACATCATCTTCGCGCTCCGGCAGAAACCGCACCTCACCTTTACGGAGGTGGGCCAACTGCTGCAACTCACCAGCTTCCATAAAATCATCAAGTCGCTGCTGCTCAAAGACATCATCATTATCTATGAGGAGATTGCTGAAAAGTACGCGCCCAAAGTAGTAAAGAAAATAAGGCTGGCTCCGATGTTCGCCACCGACGAGCAGACGCTGGAGGAACTCTTCAACCAACTCGCGCCCAAAGCCAAACAGCTGGATGTGCTGTTGAAGTACGTGCAATTGTGTCCGCTTATGCAGGATTTAAGCGCCAACGACCAGGGCATTGACAAAAACCTGCTTACTTCCAACCCGCACCTGTCGCTTTCGGCTATTAACACCTTGCTGAAGAATGGCGTGCTGGAGCAGTTTGAGGTGGTGGTGAGCCGTTTCCCGCTGGCCGAGGGCCGTGGCCCCTTCTTAATGGCCGAACTCTCTCCTGCCCAAGCCAAGGCCAAAGAAGAGATCCTGGAAAGCTTTGGTGAGAAAGACACGGTGCTCTTGCATGGCATAACCGGCAGCGGCAAAACCGAAGTCTACATTGACTTGATTCAGCACGCCGTAGAGGCCGGCGGACAGGTCTTATACTTATTGCCAGAAATTGCCCTCACCGCGCAGATTGTGGTGCGCCTCAAACGCGTCTTCGGCGACAGATTGGGTGTGTACCATTCCAAATTCTCAGACAATGAGCGCGTGGAAGTCTGGAACGGCATCTTGTCGGGCCGGTTTCAGGTGGTGGTGGGCGTTAGGTCTTCCATTTTTCTGCCGTTCCATTCGCTGTCTCTTATTATAGTAGACGAAGAGCACGAGCCGTCTTACAAACAACATGAGCCTGCGCCGCGCTATAACGCCCGTGAGGTGGCCTTGATCATGGCACAGTTCCATAACGCCAAGACCTTGCTGGGCTCCGCCACGCCATCGGTGGAAACCTATTACCATTGCCAGAGCGGCCGCTGGGGCCTGGTGAATCTGTTGGAGCGTTACGGCGAAGCCACGTTGCCCGAGGTGGAGTTGGTGGACGTTCGCCAGGAAGGCCTGCGCAAGAACATGCTCAGCCATTTCTCCCAGAAACTGATCAATGCTCTGGAAGACACGCTGCACCTCAAACAGCAGGCCATCCTGTTCCAAAACCGAAGGGGTTACGCGCCCTTTATCGACTGTAATGAGTGCGCCTGGATTCCGAAGTGTAAAAATTGCGCGGTCAGTCTCTCGTACCACAAGTATTCCAATGAGCTAAAGTGCCATTACTGCGGCTACGCCGAAAAGAAACCAAATGATTGCCCGGCCTGCGGGTCTACCATGCTCAAAACGGTGGGCTTTGGCACGGAGAAGATTGAAGACGAACTCAAATTAATCATTCCGCAGGCGCGCATCCAGCGCATGGACCTGGACACCACCAAGCGCAAAAACAGTCACCAGCAGATCATTGAGGATTTTGAGCAGATGCGCACCGACATTCTGGTGGGCACGCAAATGGTGACCAAGGGCCTGGACTTTGAACACGTGAGCCTGGTGGGCATCCTGAGCGCCGACAGCATCATTCATTACCCTGATTTCAGGGCGCATGAGCGGGCGTACCAGTTGTTTGTGCAGGTAAGTGGCCGGGCCGGACGAAAAGGCAACAAAGGTAAAGTCTTGATTCAGACGGCCAACCCCAACCAGCCCATTTTCCAAAGAGTCATTAACCATGATTACCAAGGTCTGTATGAACAGGAGATTGCTGAGCGCCAGAAGTTCCGGTACCCGCCGTTTGTACGCATCATCAGGATTACGGTGAAACACCCAGAGGCCCGGCCCTGTGAGCAGGCGGCTATCTTGTTGGCCCATGACCTGGTGGACCGCCTGGGCAGAACCGGCGTGTTGGGTCCAGAGCCGCCGCACATCTTTAAAATCAGAAACCAGTTCCTGCAGGAAATCCATGTGAAACTAGACCGTGACAGCGGCCACTTGCGCGCCTCCAAGCAGCAGATTCAGGAAGCGGTCTATGCCTTTACGCACCACAAAGACTTCAAAAATCTGCGGGTGGTGGTAGATGTGGACCCTAACTAACTGGTTCCATTTCATCTGGTTCTTCGCCAGAAAGCACCTTCATTTTCAGTTTCTTAGGCCGTTGCCCAAAGCCTTTTCAGCGCCATTCCTTCGGTTTTTCTGTTTTTGGCCTCATTTCCCAAAATGAGGCCAAAAATAATGTCCCGTTTCGTCCCGCAAAAAGGCGGTCTCGTCACTTGATTTTGCGCCTTCGTCCATAAAGTGGTCTTTTAACATTTTATTAACTAGCTGGCAAGCAACCTATTCCCGTAATTTGCATCTATATAATCAAAAGCACTACCCCACTAACCAGGCGCGGTGCTCTACTGGAAAGATTTGAAAACTATAAAAAACAATATTATGAAAAATCGTTTTACCTCCGCTATTGTTGCCGTTTGTTTAACCCTTGGCATGACCCCAGCTTTTGCCGGCGGAACCACCAACGGACCCACTACCCGCAACACCAAAGTTTTCGAGCAAGTGCTGAAGACTGATAACCTGCGCATCCTTTCTTTGGAGATGGCCCCCGGCGAATTCCTGGATTACCACGCTACGCCAGACCAGGCCGCTTACGCTGCGTCTGAAGGCACGCTTAAAATGGTAGCCGCTGACGGAACCGTGACCGAACTGCATGTGAAAGCTGGCGACCGTCTGTGGATGGACTTGACCAACTTCAAAAACTGGAACACCGGTGACAAAACCCTTAAAATTATGCTCCTGGAGCAACCTACTGAGGAGAGCCAGAAAATATTGAACAATTATTTGGTTATCCGCTAAACCTTAAGGTTTTACCCGCGTAAAACCTTCTACATTCACAATCAAATACGCTTAAAAGTAGTCGAACACTATCCGCTTGCGCTCTGGTGATAGACTACTTTTAAGCTATTTTTTTGCCCGCTTCTTTCCAGGTAATAAAGGTTTAGCGAAGTCAGATTCAGCAAGCACAAGGTCCGGTTCAGCGTGAAAATAGTCTGCTTCATCTGAGGATAGTCCGGTTCACTCCCCCTTTTTCGGGGTTCAGTCAGAAAAACGCCCGGTTCCTCTCCTTTCGGTTGGCAAGGCGCATATTACCCCCCATCTTTGTATCACAATTACAGACCACAGCCCCTGAATCCCTCTCAGGTTGGTTGATTTCACAGGTACTAAAATTGTAGTTGATTTAAAATCAGCTTCTTCATAAAGTTTAGGTTTATTAAAGTTTTGTTTGTTAGTTTGGTGTAAGGGGCCCGGAAGATTCCGGGCTTTTTCATGTCCAGACGTTTCCGTTTTTGGCCTCGTTTCCAGAAATGAGCCCAAAAACGACTTCCCTTTCTCCAGACTCGTACAAACGCCTATGCCCTGGATAAAACTCTTTGACTCACTCGCCCAGGCCCAGGCTAAAATCCCGGTCCGGAAAGCCACAGCCGTGGTAGTGCAGGGCCAGGAAATCTGCGTTGCCCATACCGCCGCCGGTTTCTTTGCCGTGGAGAACAGCTGTCCGCACCTGGGCGATGCCCTGAGTCGCGGCACCACCAACTACCTTAATGAGATTGTGTGCCCCTGGCACAGCTACCGGTTCAACCTGGCCACCGGCCAGGAATGCCAGCACCGCACCAGACCATTGAAACGGTTTGCCTTGGAAATACGGGAAGACGGATTATATATAGAACTGCCAGACTAAATTCACTATTCATTAAAAGGCCTTCTGGAAATTTTCTGTTTTAGGGCTCATTTCTGGAGATGAGCCCCAAAACAGGAACGCCCACCAAATTGGTGGGCGTTCCTGTATAAATTATCCTTTAGGTTATTGGCCTACCAGAAACACGGCATTCCCGAACATGAGTTTACCGCCCTGCCAGAAACCTCTGAACAGCGGATTGTCCACCAAATATACTACCTGGCCGCGGCCCATTTCTTGCACGCCCAGCACCAGGCCGTTTTGCAGTTTGGTTCCGACTTTGGAGCCCACAAACCCGGTAGCTGGGCCTTCAGACTTCACCACGCCCACGTTCCAGCCGTCTTTCAGGAATTGGGGTAGCGTAGTAGTTCTGATCAAAGCGGTATAGGTATTTCCGTAACCGAACGCCAGTGGGTGCGTGTTGTCCAGACTCACTCTGAACACGGAGCCCTGCACATCCTCAGCAATGGAGGCACGCTCGCGGTCGCCGTAGCTTTTCAAATCACTGGCACCAGCTTTCTTGGAGGCGGTACTGTCTGTTGAAGGTTTTTTCTTCACCGCGAAATCTGGTTTGTCTGCCAGGAAATTCACGGCGCTTTCCATGGCAATTAATCGCCCGCCGGCACGTACCCACTCTTTTACTTTGTTGAGCGTGTTGTCAGAAAGGATGCGGCTGTAAGAACCGGTGGGCAGAATCAAGACATCGAACTCATGCAAGGGCACGTTGCTGAAATAATCGCCGCCCAACACGGTCACGGGGTAGCCAATCTGCTGCTCAAAGAAATGCCAGATTTCGCCAAACCCGTACGGTGATACGCCTTCGCCGGTAAGCAAGGCCACGCGCGGAGCCTTGATGTACCTGATGTTTCTACTCCCGAAGTCTGAGCCCGTGGCCACAAACCCGGTGGTGGTAGACGCCAGTTGTATGCCCAACGAATCTGCCGTACGCGTCACAATCTGGTCTAACTTGGAACCCAAGTTTTCATTCCCGGTACGGGTAATGATTAAAGAGCCGGGAGCGTATTTCTGGTTGTTCTGCTCAAACGCTACTTCGGTGGCCCGCACGCGCACTTTGGCTTTCAACAAGGCGGCCAGAAAGCGTAAGTCCTGCACGCCCGTCCATTTGGCCAAATACGCGTAGGCTTGTGGGTTGGCAGTGTTGGCCACGGCCGGCGCGGCCTTCTGCTGGCCCATATCAATCTTAGATGTAAAAGCAGCGCCTTTTAGGCCATACGCGTAGGGCAATGACCAGGCGGTGATGTCATAGGTCACCGAGTCTTCCAGCCGCGCATTGGGCTCAAACAACACGTTTAGCAAGGTAGATTTTGGCTGGTATGAGCTAATGACCAAGTCTCCGGCTTCATAGCGCACGCTTTCGGTTTTGCCGGTCTGGTAATTGAAGCCTTTGCCTGAGCCTCCACCATTTGCGTAGCCGTAAGAGATCTGCTGACGGTCCAGGTACTCCGTTAATTCCTTGATACGGCCTTCCTCCCCTTTCACCTTGAACACGTAGCTGCGGTACTGCCCAAATGGTTTAGACAAAGCATCACTGTAGAATTTCTTGAACTCGCGCACCACTTGCTCGTGCTTGTCAGACATGGCTTCAATGGTGGCCAAACTTGCGGCGTGGTGGTGGGCAATGCGTTGGCTCAACGTCAAGCTGTCTCCGTCAGATTTCTGGATGACCACGCCTGCACGGCCACTACCGCCCTGTTCATAGGTCATGGCAATAGCGCCCTGGTAGGTGGGCCAGGTGTCACCGTAGCTGGGGTAGAACAGGTCAAAGCTCTCGCGGGTGAAGTACAGCCAGTTATTTTTGTCAAAATATTTACGGTTGTATTCGCCTATGAAGTTCTGGGCGTCACGCTGCCAAGGCGTGATGGCGTCATGGTACGGCTTGGCCGAAGGCGCGAAATAATACGGGTTGTCCACGCCTTGCTCGTGAAAGTCTGCGTGCAGTTGGGGCATCCATTGGTTGTAGACTACGGCGCGTTGCTTAGATTCAATCTGTGATTGCCAGGCCCAGTCGCGGTTCAGGTCAAAATAATAGTGGTTAGGGCGTCCGCCCGGCCAAGGCTCCTGGTGTTCCCAGGCGTAAGGGCTGGCGTTGGGCTGCTGGTTACGCACGCGGTTGTACCACATGGTGTAGCGGTCGCGGCCGTCGGGGTTCACGCAGGGGTCAATGAGCACCACCGTGTTCTCCAGCCATTTCTGGGTCTGCGCGTTGTTGGGGTTCACCAGGTCATAGAGCACCTGCATCACCGCCTCAGAACTCACCGACTCATTGCCGTGGATGTTGTAACTGAGCCAGACAATGGCCGGTTGCTTGCCACCGGAAGGTTGACCAGAAAGCAAGCCCGTGTTCTTGAGATTGTTCGTTCTTATTTCCTCCAGACGCTGCATGTTGGCCGCCGAAGAAAGCGTGGCCAGCACCAATGGTCTGTTTTCATAGGTTTTGCCGTAGGTCTGCACCTGCATTTTGCCGGGGCTCTGCGTCGCCAGGTAGCGCACGTAGTCCACAATGCGGCCGTGATAGGTGAATTGTTCGCCCAGTTTGTAGCCCAGGAACTGTTCAGGGGTTTGCAGGGCAGACTGCGCCTGCGCGGCAAAGATACCAAGTGAAAGAAAGACAAGCAGTAGCCAGCGGCTGGCTGTTAGGTTTTTCATAAAGAAAGTGGGTGGCAACTTGGGTTGCGTTGGTTGGTTCCGTTTAAAAAGGAAAAGTCCGAAAAAAATGCCGAAAACCCAACTGGCGGCATTTGTTGGTTTAGTCCTCATTTCCAAAACAGAGCCCAAAAACGCCCTTGTTCCTCTTTTTAAGACGATTATGATCCCTTCATAGGTAATTTAAACGCAGCGGGTGCAAGGCGCTTGCCATAAAATCCTTATTTTTAGGCCCATGGGCCTTTCCTGAGCCTACCTTATTTTCTGAACTACCAATTGCCAGCCTATGAAACGCGCACCGTACAATTCCGCTAAAATAATCCTGAAACCGTACTTTTTTGCCCTGGCCGCGCTGCTGCTGGTCACCGGTTGCATGAAGCCCGAAGAGGAAGAAGAGGAAACTGGCCCGTTGGTAGATGCCGCTGTGTGCCAGGCCACCAAAGTGGTTACCGTGGAAGAGGGCGCCACGTCTACTACTACCATCACCTTTGACAGCCGCGGCCGCATGGCCACCGTGAACCTTGAACAAAGAGGCATAGCGGGCACACTGCATTACAACGCTGATAACACCCCCGACCGCTTCCTGGTCACCAAAAGCCCTGAAGGCCCCGGCCAAATCAAGTACACCTACACTAATGGGCGCATGGTACAATCTGAGGTGACCAGCAGTATTTTGTCGGTGGGGCCCGTGGTGCGGAAAACGTATGCCTACAACTCGGCGGGCAAGGTGAGCCGCGTGGTGGAATACCGGTACAAAAACGTGGGCGGAACCGGGGCGCTGGCTTTCAGCAATTATTACGCCTACACCTATGACGCCGCCGGCAACATCATCAAAGAAGAAAAATACGTGGGCACGTCTGAGGCTACCGCCACCCTTGACTTCTACCTGGAGTACACGCATGACACGGCACCCAACCCGCTGTTCAAACTAGAAACCCTCCTGAATGGCACTTCCTCCACCAACAACATCAAGACGGCCACTTTCCGGGGAGCTTTTAACGAAGTGATTCCTGATGGGTCTTACAGCGTGGCTTATACCTACAACACCCAGAACTTTTACACGCAGGCTATTACCACGTACCAAACCGGGCCGGTGGCCACTTCCACGGTCACGTACCAATGTCAGGAGTAGTTGGCACGGACTGATTGGTGTCAACAAACCTGTTTTCGGGCTCATTTCTGAAAATGAGCCCGAAAACAGGTTTGTCCTGTGCCTTCCTTTTCTCTAAATTTCAGCCCTGTCCCAACCTAACAAACTCACTTATGAAAATACGTTCCTGGCGGCTGCTGTGGGTGCTCCTGTGGTTTCCCCTTTCGGTTACGGCCCAGACGCTCACAGATTCGGCGTACATCCGGCAGAATTATGTAAAAACCGAGCACCAGGTGCCCATGCGCGACGGCACTAAACTGTTCACCATTGTATATTCGCCCAAAGACAAAGGCCAGAAATACCCCATCATGATGAGCCGCACGCCCTACTCTGTGGGGCCGTACGGGGCAGACAAGTACAAAACCAGCATTGGGCCGTCTTCTGACATGCTGCGCGAAGGCTATATTTTTGCCTACCAAGACGTGCGCGGCAAGTTCATGAGTGAAGGCGAGTTCATTAACATGAAACCCATCATTGCCAAAAAAGGCAAGAAAGATGTGGACGAAAGTACCGATACCTATGACGCCATTGCTTGGTTGGTGAAAAACGTGCCCAACAACAACGGCCGCGTGGGCCAGTGGGGCGTCTCTTACCCCGGCTATTACACCACCGTGGGCTTGCTCAGCAACCACCCCGCCCTGAAAGCGGCCTCGCCGCAAGCCCCGGTCACCGATTGGTTCTGGGATGATTTCCACCACCACGGCGCTTTTTTCCTGCCGCATGCGTTTAACTTTCTGGCCAGCTTCGGGCAGCCGCGGCCGCAGCCCGCGCCCACTGGGGCGCCCAGGTTCAACCACGGCTCGCCAGACGGGTATGACTTTTTCCTGCGCCTGGGCCCGCTGTCCAACGCCAATGAGTTGTACCTCAAAAACAACGTGACCTTCTGGAATCAGATTACCGAGCATCCTAATTATGACGAGTTCTGGCAGGCCATGAACATCAGGCCGCACCTCAAAAACATTAAACCTGCAGTCATGACCGTGGGCGGCTGGTTTGACGCTGAAAACCTGTTCGGGGCCCTGGAAACCTACAAAACCATTGAGAAAAACAACCCCAACACCTACAACACCCTGGTCATGGGGCCGTGGTTCCATGGTGGTTGGTCGCGGTCAAACGGGCAGACGCTGGGCAAAGTGTCGTTCTCCCAGAAAACCTCAGAATTTTACCGCCCAGAGATTGAAGCCAGATTTTTTAGACATTATTTAAAAGAAGACGGCAAAGGAAAACCCGCCCTGCCTGAGGCCTACATGTTCAACACCGGCGCCAACCAATGGCGCGAATTTTCCACCTGGCCCCCACAGAACACGCAGGAACGAATGCTTTATTTTGGCGCGAACGGGAAACTGAGCTTTGAGAAACCTGGCGCCGTATCTGGGGCTGGTTTTGACGAATTCATCTCAGACCCCAACAACCCCGTGCCCTTCTCTGAGGAAACTACCGTTGGCATGACCCGCGAATACATGACCGATGACCAGCGCTTCGCCAGCCGCCGCCCCGATGTGCTGGTGTACCAAACCGAGGTCCTGACCGAAGACATCACCCTGGCCGGAGAGATTTTGTCGGCGTTGCAGATTTCTACTACCGGTTCAGACGCCGACTGGGTGGTGAAACTGATTGACGTGTACCCAGACACCGCCCGCCAGAACGCCCATAACCCTAGCAATGTGAAAATGGGCGGGTTCCAACAGATGGTGCGCAGCGAGGTCTTGCGCGGCCGCTTCCGGAACAGCTACTCAACCCCGGAGCCGTTCACGCCCAACCAAATCACGCCCGTGAATGTGCCGCTGCAAGATGTACTGCACACGTTTAAGAAAGGCCACCGCATTATGGTGCAGGTGCAAAGTTCATGGTTCCCGCTGGTAGACCGCAACCCGCAGAAATACGTGCCCAACATTTACCAGGCCAAAGCAACTGATTTCCAGAAAGCCACACACCGCGTGTACCACAGTCCGCAGCAGTCCAGTTACCTGAAAGTGAAGGTGCTGTAAGCCAACCTATTTACCTTAAACCGAAAAGCCGTTCCCCAACAGGAGCGGCTTTTTCCGTTTTCGGCCCCGTTTCCAGAAATGAGCCCGAAAACGGAATTTTAAATCGCATTAAAAAAAATTTGAAAAAAAATTTCAGGAAAGGCAGTTCTTCATCTTCTCTTCATGTTGCGCTTCTAGTTTTGGCTCAGTATTCTACTACTAACGCAAAACGAACATGAAAAAAGTAGCCTTGTTAGCCGCCGTACTTTTTACCGCTGCTACCACCTTCGCCCAGACCGTTTCCACTGGCACTTCCCAGGAAACCACCGTCAAGACCACCCACGGCCAAACCGTGAGCACCGCCGCCAAAGCCTCGGTTGCGGGGGAGGCCAACAAAGGCCAGACTATTAGTGCCGTAGCCAGAACCAAAGACGCCACCGCCAAGAAAGTACGCACCTCCACCCAACAAGAAGCCAAGCGGGTGAAGAAAACCACCAGCCAAACCAAAAACCGCGCAGAAACCAAAACCCAGGCCGAACTGGACGTGATCAGAGCCCAAAAAGCCGAAGCCAGAGCCCAGCGGAAAGCTGCTCAAAAAACCAAAGCAGAAGTAGAAGTAGCCGCCGGTGCCGAAGTGGAAACCAACCGCCCGAAGCCTGAAAACCATGGCCAGGTCGTAAGCAACGTGGCTAAAACCACCACTGAGACGGGCGCGGAGAAAGGTGCCGCCGTGAAAGCGGCCGCCACCAAAGAAGCCACTACTGTCAAACGCAGAGCCAGCGCCCGCCGCATGGAGGCAGACGCTACCACCTCGGTGAGAACCAAGGGCGCCGCCCGCAAGTCTGCCGTTTCTGGCGGAGCTAAAGTGAAAGGCGGTGTAAAACCCGTGAAAGTAACTACCGGTGCGGCCCTTAAAGTAGGCAAGCAATAAAATGGAAGCAAGGTCACTGGCTCTGGCAAGTCAGTGACCTAATTTTTTCACCTTAACCAGTACTTTGCTATGAAATATTGCCTTGGTTTTCTCTTATTGCTGAATGGCTTGTTTTTGACTTCAGTTCCGGCGCATGGCCTGCCTATTCTAACCATCAGGTTACTGTTACAGGAACCCACCGACCGCGTTGACCCACTTCCGCTAAGGGCTTAAAAGTTGCCTCTGGTATTAGAGCATGTTTAAATTTGTCTTTTGCGCTGCAAAATGATATCAAAAGAACCTGACTTCACCATTTTCTCTCACCATAGCGCTGCTATGCTGCTCAAAAATGGCTTCGCCAGAACCTTTCGCTCCCATCTTTCGCCTGCAAAATCAAAATTTAAACAAGCTCTTAGTTGATTCTGCGTGTATTTAAAATTTTCCAATTGCCTTTTTGTACGTAAAAGGACTTACCTATATGAAAAAGTTACACTTTCTGTTCGGCGCGTTTTTCATGGCTGCCTCCTCTTTTGCCCAACCTTCCGCTTCCTCCCTGGGAACCGGTGCCGCTAACCAGCACGGTAAAAAAGTAAGCACTGTGGCCAAAGCCTCTATGCAGGCAGAAGCGACCAGCGCTGTTGAAAGCACATCACCCGCTTATTCTGGAACGATGCAAGTGCTGGTAGAAACCCCTGACGCCCACTTGCCGCAGGACCAGGAAAAACCAGCCAAGACCAAAAAAGACAAGGCAGACCAGGAGCAAAAAGAAAAACCAGGCCGTAAAGCCAAAGAAGAAAAGGCGAAAAAGGCCAAAGAAACCGCTGAAGCAGGCGCTGAGAAAGGCCAGGATGTCAAAGAAGTGGCTACGGCCAAACGCCAGACCAAACCAGAAAAAGTAGACGCCACGGCAGATGGCGCCGCGAAAGCGCCAAAATCGGCTGCCCGGCCGGGCCGGGGTGCTGCCCGCGGGGTGGTGAAAGGCGCGGCCAACACCGTGACCAAAACCACCGGAAAACCCGCCAAAGCCGTGAAACCCGTGAAAGTAGGCGGCGGCGTGGGCGCAGGCGCCAAAGTAAAAGTGGGAAAAAATTAAGTTCAGGCAACACCCGGTTCTCTCTTTATGTTTTAAATTACTGGCAGAGAATTGTTCATCAGCAAACACTTTACAGATGAAAAAGCTTCTTGGATTCTGTTTCCTTTTATGCGCGGCAGTGATTTCCCCTTCGGCCCAGGCGCAAAAAACAGATGCTCCCCCGGCAGAAGAAACCAAAAAAAACTGGTTGACTATTGGGTTGGAAGCCGCTAACAACGCCTCTTTTTACGGGCGCAACACGGCAACCCAATATCCTTACGTAGCCGGCTCGCTTACCTACACCCACCAGTCTGGGCTGTGGGTTTCTGCCACGGCCTACCAGTTGTTCAACACCCAAGATGTTATTGATGAAACAGACTTATCCTTAGGCTATAGTTTTAAACTGGGCGAACGGTTTGACGGCACGGTAAGCTATACCCGGTTCATCTTCGGGCCGAACACGCCCTTGGTGCAGGCGGTTACTGAAAATGCGGTGTCGGCCACGGGTTTGTATGACTGGAAGATTCTTTACACGGGCCTCACCCTGAGCCAGACGTTTGGCAGCAGCAGTGATTTCTTCACCGTGCTGGACAACTCCAGGTACCTGCCCTTGAACAACCTCTGGAAAGGCGAAAACCCAGTGGGGCTTGACCCTAAAATCAGTTTGATTGCGGGCACCCAGGAATTCTCAGAAACCTATACCGTGACTACCCAACAAAAGAACAAAGGCAAAGGCCTGGGCGGCGTGCTGGACCCGGTGCTCGGGAACAACGGAAATGGGAATGGAAACGGAAACGGAAACGGAAATGGCAACTCCGGCGCCGCCACTACCAGCACTACCAGCACTAAAAAACGGTTCAACCTCTTGAGTTACTCCATCACGGTGCCGGTGGTGTTCAGTTTGGGAAGTTTTGAATTTGAGCCGTCGTACCGGTACGCCGTGCCGGTGAACAAACTGGAAGGCGATGAATCTAAGCCGCAGTCGTTTTACACCATGGCCGTCAGTTACACTTTTTAACCTTACCTAACCCGCTTGCCATGCATGTATTGATTGTGGAAGATGAAACCGGCCTAGCCACAGAACTGGTCCATTTTCTGTCAAAGGAACATTATAAATGTGATTGGGCCCCTAACGGGCGCGAGGCCTCAGAGAAAATTGCGGTCAACCTCTATGACTTCATCTTGCTGGACCTGGGCCTGCCTGACTATGACGGCCTTGACCTGCTGGCCGAAACCAAAAACCTGGACCATGACCCGGCGGTAATCGTGCTCACGGCCCGCGGCGCCCTGGAAGACCGCATCAGAGGCCTGGGCCTGGGGGCCGATGATTATTTACCCAAACCCTTCTCCCTGCTGGAGTTGCAGGCCCGTATGGAGGCGGTGCTCCGCAGAAAGTTCAAGCTTAAAACGTCCTCGGTTTTGTTTCATGGGTTTGAGTTGGACAACAGCACCCGCCGCGTGCACTACCAGGGAAGTGAAATCCTGCTCACTAAAAAGGAGTTCGATATTCTGCATTACCTGCTCCTGCACAAAAACAGAATCCTCACTCGCCTGCAGCTGTCTGAACACATCTGGGGCAACGTGCTGGAAGACGACTATGACTCCAACTACATAGACGTGCACATCAAGAACATCCGCAAAAAACTGGCGACCTATGAACCCACCGAGTGGCTTGAAACCGTGCGCGGCGTTGGCTACCGGCTGACTTCTTAAAGGTGGAGATGTGAAGATTTGGAAATGTAGAGATGTGGAGATGTGGAGATGTGGAGATGTGGAGATTTGAAAATGGCTTCTGTTTTTTCGACATTAATCCCACGGCAGCTTAAAAGCACAGACCACCTGTTTTCGGGCTCATTTCTGGAAACGAGCCCGAAAACGCAAAGGCCAAGAGTAAACAAATGACCATCTTCACATTTCCAAATTTTCAAATCAAACTGCACCTTACCCCATGCGGCTTCAGTCTAAGTTAACGCTTTTCAGTGCGGTTTCTAAAGTCATCATCTTGCTGGTCCTGATTCTGGTGCTGCCCTGGCTGGTGAACCGGGTGGCCCTGCACAACGCCGACGCGCGCCTCCAGGAAAAAGAAGCCAGGCTGTACGCCATCATTGAAGAACAGGGCATTGAATCGTTCATTACGGAAGAAACCGGTGATGCCTACGGGAGTTACAACCTCTTAAAAGAGGAATTCATCTCCTTGGAGCAGATTTCCTCCGGCAGGGTGCACAACGGTATTGAGAACAGCCGCCGAAAGGTGGATAATGATATTGTGGAGTACCGCGTCCTCTCCTCTACCTTTGACTTGGGCGACCAACGCTACCTGCTGGAAATTGGCCGCTCGCTGGCTACCATTGGCGACAACAGCCAGACGCTGCAGCAATACGCGCTGTTCTTTTTGCTGGCGGTGGTGCTGCTTACCGTGTTTGTGGATTTGGCTTTCAGCAAAGTGCTGCTGCAGCCATTAACCATCATTGTGCGGCGCTTGCAGCGCATTGAACACCCCACCGCGTTCACACCTAAAAGCCTTAAAACCTCCACCACAGATTTTCTCTACCTGAACCAAACCATCAACGGCATGATGCGCCAGATTCAGGAGGCGTTCCAGAAAGAGAAAGAGTTTATCGGTAATGTGTCGCATGAACTGCTCACGCCCGTGTCTATTCTGCAGAACCGCCTGGAGAATATGCTGGCAGACCCAGAAACCCCTGAACCGTTGCTTGAAAAACTGGTGGACAACCTGCGGACCCTGCACCGGTTGAAAAACATCATCAAGGCGCTGCTGCTCATTTCGCGCATTGAAAACGAGCAATACCTCAAAAATGAAACCGTGAACCTGAAGCACTTGGCAGAGGAAGTGGTGGAAGAAATCAAAGAACGTGCCGAGGCGAAAGACATCACCCTACAGACAGACCTGACTGAGGACTTCGACCTGCCCCAGGCCAACCAATCTTTGCTGTTCACCATGCTGTTCAACGTGGTCAACAACGCCATCAAATACAACCAACTCGCCGGTTCCGTCACGGTCTTGGGCAAAGTGGTGGGCAAAACCTATGAACTCAGCGTGATAGACACAGGCGCAGGCATTTCCGCAGAGCAATTGCCGCACATTTTCAGCAGGTTCAAGCGCTTCCATGCCACCGACGGCGAAAGCCACGGCCTGGGTTTGCCCATTGTGCAGACCATCGCCCAGTTCCACGGCGTTGCGCTGAAGGTAGATTCAGTGGTTAGCCAAGGTACTACGTTCCGGTTTACGTTCCCCAGGAAAAACTAAGTTGTTTTGGGGCTCATTTCCAGAATTGAGCCCCAAAACGGAAAAACCCGTCATTACTTGCAGGAACTTTGCGTAAACGGTTACTTCGTGGAACACAAATCAGCCGCAAGAAAAATGAAGATAGGATTTATAGGATTGGGTATCATGGGTAGCCGCATGGCCGCCAACCTGCAGAAAGCCGGGCATGACCTGGTGGTCTACAACCGCACCGCAGAAAAAGCCGATGAACTGGTGAAAAACGGCGCTACCCTGGCCGCATCACCGGAAGAAGTAGGACGCGCCTGCCGGGTGGTGTTCACCATGCTTTCTACGCCGCAGGCCGTGGAAGACGTGGCCCTGGGCCAGCACGGGTTCCTGAAAGAACTGCCCGGAAATTCATTGTGGGTGGACTGCAGCACTGTGAACCCCTCGTTCTCCAAAAGCATGGCGCAGACGGCGCTCAAAATGGGACATCGGTTTTTAGATGCGCCTGTCTCCGGCTCGCTGGCCCCCGCCCAAAACGGACAGTTGGTGTTTCTGATTGGCGGCAGCGCTACTGATCTAGACGAAGTCAAACCCTTGCTGGACGTGATGGGCAAGGCAGTGATTCATGTGGGCGACCACGGCCAGGGCGCCAGCATGAAAATGGTGAACAACATGCTGTTTGGGCAGATCATGGTGGCGTTTTCTGAAGGGTTAAGATTGGGTACTTCGCTGGGAATTTCTGAGGAAGTCTTGTGCCAGACCTTAATGAACGGCCCCGGCGGCGCGCCTTTCTTAAAACTGAAGGAACAGAAACTGCTCACCCGTGATTTTTCGCCGGAATTCCCGCTGGAGTGGATGCACAAGGATTTGCATTTGGCCAGCGTGACCGCGTATGAGCAAGGCGTGGCCTTACCGTTGCTGCAAAGCGCCAAAGAAATGTTCGGGTTTGCCAAGCAGGCGGGCTTGGGCGAAGAAGATTTCTCGGCGGTCTATGACTTCATCAACCCCAAATAAGAAATCCTGTTTTCGGGCTCATTTCTGGAAATGAGCCCGAAAACAGGAAATCTTCCTTCAGCAAAATCTTCTTAGATCATGTCTTGCAGCACCAGCGTAGTTTTCAAGGTCTGAAGTTGGCGGCGCACCTGAATCTTTAGCTTTTTCCCGGGCCTGCTTTGGAACAGATGCAGCATTTCCTCCAGGGTACATTCGCCGCTCCTGATGCCGTTCACGCTCAAGATGGTGTCGCCGGGTTTGAGGCCGGCTTTCTCTGCCGGTGAATCTGGCATAACGGCCGCCACCGAGAAAATCTTGAGACCCGGAATAGGACACATAATCTCCATGCCGCTCAAATTGAAAAAGAATGGGCTGCCGTATTTAGAGTTGGGTTTAAGCAGAAGTTCAGAATTGGCATAGTCAAACACCACCGTGAACCGTTGCAGCACGTCGGCGCCCAGGTTGCCGTTGCGGTTGTTGAGCGTGAGCGCGTGCATGATAGACAGTGAATCTGGGAAAGACGCCGGCAAGTTCTGGAAGTTGTAGCTGCCCAGCTGGAACCCTTTGATACGGCCAATCACGCCATGAATATCGCCGTTAAGTCCACGTCCCAGATAGGCGTTGATGTGGGTTTCAGGCTTTTTCATGTTGGGCATGGTGGGCAGGTACAACAGCATAGACGCGCTCAGGCCGCTGTCAATCACCAACCGGAGCGGTTGTTTTTCGCCGTTGGGCAAGAGCACCTGCACTTCCACATACGGCTTGTTATTCTCCACCTGCAAAGGCAGGCGGGTAGCCCTCAGTTTTTTCTTCTCGGGGTAAAACCCTTGTTTGTAAATAGACAGCAGTTTGTTCTGGTAATCAATCTCCACCACAGAATTTTTGAACAACGAGTGCCCGATCATGCCGTGCACCTCCATGCCAATGCGCAAAGACAGGTTGAAAATATTCTCAGACAGCACCAGCAGCGGCTGCCCGTTGGCCTCCAGATCACCTAACTGAAACCGGTTGCCCATGGAAGTGAGCGCCTCAATAGATTTGCCCCGGCCCAACCCGTAGAGTTTCAAAGGCGTGGCACTGTTGATCATCACGGAGTCATGTTCGCCCAGTTCGGTGAGAATAGCGGTCTCCACGCCGGTGTCCACAATAAAATTCAGCGTCTTTGATTTGTTGATTCTCAGCGGAATGATGACCAGGTTATGAATGAGCTTGAACGGAATCCGGACTACGTTGCGGTTGCGGGGGAATTTGAACTCGCCGTCCGTTAGCGCCTGCGCCTGCGCCGTTGGGCCATGGCAGAGGCTTACCACACAGATAAGAAAGAAGAAAAACAACTTGTATCTCATGGGTTCAACAACTTCCGGGTGGTCATGCCTCGGGGGAGAGGTGGTTCTGGTCTTCTTTTAAAGGGTAAACAAGCACCTATCGGCTTGCCTTTTATGAGTACTGCTGACAAGGCGGGCCTGCCTGGGGGTTGGCGGGCCCAACGGTAACAAAAAGCAGCGGCACGCAAGTACCCGGTCCTTTTTATTACTCAGTAAGATAGACAATTAGGGCGAAAATATAAAACAAAATTATGAGACGCCTGCGCCCCGCCGCGCATTTGCGAAACACTGAAATTGAAACCATCTTGCACCCGTATTCCAAACCTTTCTACGCCTACAATTCTCTATACTTCCATGCGGAAACTTTCCTTTGTCTGCGCTTTTGTTTTTTGGTGCCTGGCCTTGCCTGCGAGTGCCCAAACCAACCTGTCTTATTACCTGCCCGGCGGCGTGACCTATGATGCCAAAATCCCTACGCCCAAACAGGTGCTGGGCTATGAGGTAGGTGAATGGCACGTGACCCATGACCAGCTGGTGCACTACATGCGCACCGTTGACGCCGCCTCAGACCGCATTACGCTGCAGGAATACGGCCGCACCCATGAGAACCGGCCTTTGCTGCTGCTCACCATCACTTCGGGGCAGAGCCACAGCCAGATCACCCAGCTCAAAGAACAGCACCGCCAACTCACAGACCCCGCCAACTCCGGCAAACTAGACATCAGTACCATGCCGGCCGTGGTCTGGATGGGCTACAGCGTGCACGGCAACGAGCCCAGCGGCACCAACGCCTCTTTGCTGGCCATCTACCACTTGGCGGCGGCCCAGGGTCCTGAGATAGAGAAACTATTGAAAGAGACCATTGTTTTGATGGACCCCAGCATTAACCCAGACGGCATGCAGCGCTTCTCTACCTGGGTGAACGCCAACCGCGGCGAAAACCTGGTGTCTGACCCCAACAGCCGTGAGTTTTCTGAGACCTGGCCCGGTGGCCGCACCAACCATTACTGGTTTGACCTCAACCGCGACTGGCTCCCGCTGCAACACCCAGAGTCACGGGGAAGACTGGCCAAGTTCCATGAGTGGAAACCCAACCTGCTCACCGACCACCACGAGATGGGCACCAACGCCACCTTCTTCTTCCAACCGGGCATTCCCAGCCGTAACCACCCGCTCACGCCCGCCAATACCTTTAAACTGACGCAGAAAGTAGGCACGTTCCATGCCAAGGCACTGGACAAAATTGGCTCATTTTACTACACAGAAGAGAGCTATGATGATTTCTATTACGGCAAGGGTTCTACGTACCCAGACGTAAACGGCGCGGTGGGCATTCTCTTTGAGCAGGCCAGTTCCAGAGGGCACGCCCAGGAAAGCGCCAACGGCCTGCTCACGTTCCCGTTCACCATCAGAAACCAGTTCACCACCACCTTGTCAACCTTGGAGGCCGCCGTGAGCATGCGCCAGGAATTGCTGGAACACCAACGCACTTTCTACAAAGAAGCCGTCAAGGAAGCTGGGAAAGATGGCGTAAAAGCCATTGTGTTCGGGTCACCAGAAGATGCCATGCGCACGTTTCACCTGGCCGAAATCATGCACCAGCACCAGATTCAATTATATCGCCCTAAACAGAACCTTAAAGTGGGCAACATGACCTACACGCCAGAGAACGCCTATGTTGTGCCCCTGGAACAAGCACAGTACAAATTGATTCAGGCAATGTTTGAGAAGCGCACCAAGTTCCAGGACAGCCTTTTCTATGACATCTCGGCGTGGACCTTCCCGCTGGCCTTTGACCTGGACTACGCCCAACTCAAGAACACCCAGCTTTTAGGCAGCAAGGTTGAGCAAGTCACCAGACCAACCGGAACCGTCTCCGGAGGCCAAAGTACTTATGCCTACGCCTTGGAATGGACCGGGTATTACGCGCCCCGCGCCTTGCACAAACTGCAACAACTGGGCGTACAGACCCGCGTGGCCACCAACACGTTCTCTGGGCCGGAAGGCAAGCGTTTTGCACCGGGCACCATCTTAATTCCGGTGACAGGCCAAACGCTTTCGCCTGAATTGTTGTTTGCCAGATTGCAGACCATTGCCCAGGAAGACGGCGTTTCTATCTACAACATGGCCACCGGTTTGAGCGCGCAAGGCGTAAAACTGGGCAGCCCAACCTTACTGGCCCTGCAGACACCTAAAATTGCCATGTTGGTGGAAGGCGGCGTGAATTACCTGGATGCCGGTGAAATCTGGCATTTGCTGGACAATCGGTTTGACATGAAAGTGACCTTATTGACCCAGGACCGCTTTAACCGAACGTCTATCCAGAAATACAACACCTTGATCATGCCAGACGGCACCTTTAATGAACTCACCCCGGCGGCGCGCGAGAAACTGCGGGCCTGGGTGCAGGGCGGCGGCACCATTGTAGCCACCGGCATGGCCGTGAAATGGCTGGCAGACAACAAACTCGGGGATTTCAATTTCAAGGCGGAGGCCGCCGAGAAAAACCCCACCCGCCAACTACCTTACGCCGACCTGGAGAACAACCGCGGGGCGCAGGAAATTGGCGGGGCCATCTTTGAGACGCGCCTGGACATTACCCACCCGCTGGGTTTTGGCTACAGCAAGCCGCAGTTGAGCATTTTCAGGAACACCAATCTGTTTCTGGAACGTTCGGCTAACCCATATGCTAACCCGGTCATGTACACGGCCAATCCCTTACAGGCAGGCTATATCAGCAAGCAGAATTATGAGAAAATCAAGAGTTCGGCGGCCATTGGCGTATCAGCGTTGGGCAGCGGGCGCGTGATTGGCATTGTGGACAACCCTAACTTTAGGGCATTCTGGTACGGCACCAACAAACTGTTCCTGAACAGTATTTTCTTCGGGGGCATCATCAACCCCAATTCGGCCAGATAAGGAGGAGATATACGCTGATAGCATCGTTTTGGGGCTCATTTCTGGAAATGAGCCCCAAAACGATGCTATTATTTTCTTATCTTGCCACCATCTCGTTACCCGCCATTTCACCTTTTCTATGAGTGCATCATCTTACCAGCAGCTTTTAACCCACGTGTTCACCCCCGCAGACGCCGCGCTGCAGGACCAGCTTTTCCCGCTGTACCAAGACCTGGAAACCGCCCTGAAAGAGGCGCGCCCGGGCCGCCAAAGCCAGGAGAATGTCAGTTTCCGGTTTGAGCGCCTTCGGCTGGGCCTGGGCATCACGCTTATGCAGTTGCTCACAGATTTGGGCGGAGATGAAGACAGTGCCTTAGTGCGTGATTTGCTGGAGGAAGCCTTGGCGGCTACGTCGGTGGAGCAGATTGACAAAGTGATCCAGAAGAAAAGCCACCTCTTTGAGGAACTTTACACTGAGCTTTATGTAAACGCCGATGCCGAGCAGGTGCTTGCCCTGTTTGAGACTACCCTGCACGCCACCACCCAGCAGGAAACCGACCAGGTCATCACCCAAACCCTACAACTGGCCCAGGACCTGGAGTTCCACGCTGACGCCAGCGACGAGGAAGACAGCCCAGAGGCCTAACCCTGCCTTACTGCCCATGGAAATCACGCTCACTACCCCTGCCCTGCTATTTCCGGCGCTCTCCTTGTTGCTGCTAGCCTTTACCAATCGGTTTCTGGCTTTGGCCAAACTCATCAGAAGCCTTAAGAACGTGTACCAGTCCACACGCAATCACCTCATTATTGAGCAAATCCAGAACCTGCGCACCAGGCTTAACCTCATCAGAAACATGCAGGCTTTTGGCATTGCCAGCATGTTTTCTTGCGTGCTGTGCATGTTCATGCTGTACCAGGGCTGGCAGATGGCGGGCAAGGCTACCTTTGGGCTGGGCCTGGTTTTACTCATGATTTCCATGGTGCTCTCCTTGTGGGAAATTCAGATATCGGTGAAGGCTCTGGAGCTGGAGTTAAGTGATCTGGCGCAAGGCGAAGAGAACCCCCAGTAAAACAATTTCGAGGTGCAGTTGTATTACTATTGAAAGAATAAATATTAGCCTAGAGGTAATCTCCATCTTCGCATAGCGTATCTTTGCAGCGCTTTCCGTTTCCTGTTTTGGGGCTCATTTTCAGAAATGAGCCCCAAAACGGAGCGTAACAGACCGTAGAATTCCCCCATTCTAGTTTTCATAAGGCAGCGGCAGGCCCGGCCTTCCCTCCTGTATTACCGCTTACACATACATGGTTCCACAACACCCGCGGCAGCTTGCCATCTCAGATTTCACGTACACTCTCCCCACCGACCGCATTGCGCAGTTTCCTTTGGAAAACCGTGACCAGTCTAAACTGCTGCTCTACAAAAACAACCGCCTGGCAGACAACCAGTTCCGTGACTTGCCAGACGTGTTGCCGCCCCAGTCAATGCTGGTGTTCAATGACACGCGGGTGGTGCAGGCGCGGCTTAGGTTCCAGAAATCTACGGGTGGCCTGATTGAGCTTTTCTGCCTGGAACCCCTGGAACCCGCGCGCGAAGTGCAGCAAGCCATGCAGCAGACGTTTTCTGTGGTCTGGAAGTGTTTGGTGGGCAACAACAAGCGCTGGCGCGAGGGTCGTCTGGAGATGCCACTCGGGCCATTTCCGCAGGATGGTACCTTGTGGGCTGAACGCCTGGCCCCCGCCGAGGAAGGCTATGCCATTCATTTCACCTGGAGCCCGGGCCACTTGACCTTTGCCGAAATTCTGGAGAAAGCCGGTCTGTTGCCCCTACCGCCCTACATGAACCGTGATGCCGAAACCAGCGACCAGGAACGCTACCAAACCGTGTACGCCGCTGAGCGTGGCGCCGTAGCCGCCCCTACCGCGGGCCTGCATTTCACCCCGCAGATTCTGGAGAACCTGCAAGCCAAAGGCCACCAACTGGGATTTGTAACCCTGCACGTGGGCGCGGGCACGTTTAAGCCCGTGAAGGCCGAACTCATGGAATACCACTACATGCACGGCGAGCAACTGTCAGTGAGCCGCGACCGTGTCACGCAGCTTTTGCGGCATTTGGGCAAACCCGTGATTGCGGTGGGCACCACGTCCATGCGCACGCTGGAGAGCCTGTATTGGTTGGGAGCCGCGCTTTCTATGGGCCTTTTGCCCTTAGAAGACGAAGAACTGGTTTTGCCGCAGTGGGCCCCCTATGAAACCAAATCCAACCTGTCGGTGCAAGAGGCCCTGGAAGCCATTCTAACGTATTTAGACCATAGAAACCTGAGCCATTTGCAGGCCACCACCCGTATTCTCATTGCGCCTGGCTACACGTTCAAGCTGTGCACTGGTCTGGTCACCAATTTCCATCAGCCGCAGAGCACCTTGCTATTATTAGTGGCCGCCTTGATTGGCCCCAGTTGGCAGAAAGTGTACCGGCACGCGCTGGCCAACAACTACCGTTTCCTGAGTTACGGCGACAGTTCCTTGCTGCTGCCTTAAGGTTCCGTTTTCGGGCTCATTTTCAGAAATGAGCCCGAAAACGGAATTTTCCTTCGGATTAACCTTACTTGCATGACCCCAGAAAGTCACTTTACAGGCCAGTATTTCGCAACGCCAGACGCGCCGGCGCAGGACGTGCAGGTAACCTTACAACCCAACGGCCTGGCCCTGACTTTTCCGGGCAGCGCCCAACACCCCATCTTCTGGCTTGCCTCTGACATTCACCCACATGCTTACCGCAAAGGTGACCTGACCATCTTCACTTACGGGCCAGAGCCCCTGCAGCGCCTGGAAGTCATCTCCCCCACTTTTGCCGATGCTGCCCGGAAAAAATACCCTTCGGCGGTTTTCCACCAGAACGCCTTGTCAGCGGCCCAACCCAAACGCTCTGCGCTGTATCTGTTGGTGTTACTAGTTGTGGGTGGCTTGTTGGCGGCGTATTTTCTGGTACTCCCGGCCTTGTCTGGTGTGCTCGTGCAGTTGTTGCCGCCCTCGGCGGAGGTGGCCCTTGGCCAGAAGCTGTACGAGCAAATGGTGCCAGCCTCCAAAATTGACTCCGCGCGCAGCCTGCCGGCCAATCAGTTTCTGCGCGCCCTGGCTATAGAAGCAGATTATCCGTTGCAGGTAACGGTGGTCAAGGATGAAAAAGTAAACGCGTTTGCGCTGCCCGGGGGCCACATGGTGATTTACACCGGCCTGCTTGATTCTTTGCAAACCCCCGAAGAATTTGCCGCCTTGCTGGGCCATGAATTCGCGCATGCGCAAAACCGGCATTCCTTGAAGAGCCTGGCCCGAAATTTCTCTACCTACCTGCTGGTTTCCTTAGTGTTCAGTGATGTGACTGGGTTGGCGGCGGTCTTGCTGGAAAATGCTGACAAACTGGAGTCGCTTTCTTACAGCCGCGCCCTGGAAGAAGAGGCAGACACGCAGGCCTATATTCTGCTGAAAGAAAAAGCGCTGAACCCCCAAGGCTTGCAACGCCTGTTTGAACGCCTGCAAAAGGCCCAACCCACCGGCACTGACCTCACACCGCCCCTGCTGCAAACCCACCCGCTCACAGCAGAGAGACTTCAGCATTTACAGGAATTGCGGCGCAAGCATCCGTACCCCTTCAGGAAAAACCCAGGCTTGCAAAAAGTCTGGGGCCAACTTCAGCACCAAAATTCAGACGTCAACACTCATCAATAGCTTACAGGCCGCAGCGCAAACCAACTCCCGTTTTCGGGCTCATTTCCGTAAATGAGCCCGAAAACGGGAGTTTCTTTTTATGCTGACCGAAAAGTATGGGCATAAAAAAAGGGAGAAGGCATTGGCCCGCTCCCTTTCTGTTACAATGCTGTTCTGAGACTAGTACCCGGGGTTTTTCACCAGGTTAGGGTTGGTCTCAATCTGCTGCAGCGGTATTGGCCACAGGTTCCGGAAACTGTTGTCTGGTGTTGTGCCGTTGGCTGGGCAGAAGTTCAAGACGGTGCAGGTGAGTCCATAACGCTTCAAGTCCATGAAACGGTGGCCTTCAAACGCGAACTCCAGACGGCGCTGAGCCAAAATTTCTGTCAATGCAGCGGCGTTGGTAGCCAACGTAACCGGGTCTAAATTGGCACGCTCTCTGATGATATTGATATCTTCCTCCACGCTGGCGGCTGGGGCTGCGGAGGCCGCTCCCTGGCGGGCAACCGCCTCTGCTCTGATCAAATACATCTCTGCCAATCTAATCACGGGCACGTTGTCGCCGTTGTTGATCACGTCATTGTACTTTCTCACTTTTCTGCGGTTAGCACCAGCGTCAAAGAAAGCGGTGGACTCCAGGCGGGTATCGCCCAGGGCCTCAGATGCTGTAAGGGCATTGAAAAGGCCGGCGCTCACGTTGAACCGCTGACCCAACGTACCCGGTGCGGCAGAAGACGAAGCCAGGGCGTTTTGGTCATCACGGGAGTAAGCCAGTTCAAAAATAACTTCAGGCGTGCTGGCATTCTGGGTGTTGCCGGTGCTGGAGAAGATATCTCTGAAATTATTGGCCAGGCCATAAGGCCCATTGGTGATGACATGGTTGGCGCGGTCCTGGGCCAGGGCCCATTTCCCTTGCTGCAAGTACACGCGGGCTAACAAGGCCGAGGCTGCCATGTCTGAGGCATAGTACGGGCTTGAGCTGTTGCTGGTACCTTCCAAACCAAGTTCGGCGTCTTTCAGGTCTTGCTCTATAAAAGCGTACACTTGCTCCTGGGTACTTCTGGCTTGGTTTTGAACTTCACCGGGGTTAGTAGGGATTTTAGTCACTAACGGTACACCGCCAAACACTTTCACCAGGTCAAAATATGCCAACCCGCGCAGGAACTTGGCCTCACCAATAAGGCTGGCTTTCTGGTCTGCGGGAATGTTCAAAGCCTCCACTGACTGAATTACCCAGTTGGCCCGCCCAATGGCGTTGTAAATGCTGGACCAGGTGTTGGCAATCTGCAGGTTACTTGGGTTGATTACTCTGTTGGCAATCTCACGGTGCGTGGTGAACGTGCCGTTGAACACCATGTTGTCGGCGTACAGGTCCTGGTAAAACAGGTAAGACAAGCCATAGTAATCACTTGACTGGAAGGCACTGTAAATACCCAGGATACCTCTCTGCGCAGAGGCGGCGTCTGTGATGGCCTCTTCCATGGCTACGCCATTGGCCGGATCAACATCTAGGATATCATCACAGCTGGCTGAGAAAAGACCCAGACCGGCTGCCATGCAAAGTATATATATCTTCTTTTTCATACTGCTAATTATAAACCAATGTTAATACCAAATGTGATGGTTCTTGCTTGCGGGAACGTGTAGAAATCAACACCCAGCGTGGTGTTAGAGGTTCCTGCGAAGTTTACTTCAGGGTCAAAACCAGGGTAGTCTGTGAACGTCACCAGGTTTTGCGCCTGCACGTAAATACGCGCCGTGCGCAGCTTGGCTTTAGACACCAACGTAGATGGCAAGCTGTACCCCAGCATCAGGTTTTTAAGACGGGCGTAAGAACCGTCATACACAAATCTGTCTTGGTTGCTGCGGTTGTTGTTGTTGATGTCATCTACCGTAGCTCTTGGCACATCTGTTACATCGCCTTCTTTTCTCCAACGGTTCAACACGTTTTTGGTCATGTTGTCATCCAAGAAGTCAGCACCTAAGTGTTGCTGGTACTGCATAGCCGGGCTGGCAATGTCATTGCCTACAGAGAACTGCAGGAAAGCGGTCAGGTCAAAGCCTTTGTAAGAGAACGTGTTGGTGAAACCACCCACAAAGTCAGGCTGCGCGTTCCCAATAATGGTCAAATCAGCGTCTGTGATGATGCCGTCACCGTTAATGTCTCTGAAGTTCACATCACCAGCTTGGGTGTCTGGCAAGCCGTCACCGTTTCTGTCCATGGCCTTAGCGGCTGGCACATCTGCGTTGCTGGCATAGATACCGTCTGTTTTGAAACCGTAGAACGTACCAATAGGCTGTCCTTCACGCAATACCAGAGAGTTACCGCCAAAACCGTAGAAAATATCCTGGTTATTGTATAGTTCGGTTACCTTGTTGCGGTTGAAGGAGATGTTGAGGTCAGTGGTCCAGGTGAAGCCTCTGGTCTCTGAAGTGAAGTTCAAGGTGTTCAAAGCAAATTCAAAGCCTTTGTTCTCTACGCTTCCAATGTTAGAGAAGTATGATCTGAATCCACTCTGCGTAGGCAGCGGGCGCGCGAACAACAGGTCATTGGTGTTCTTGATATAATAGTCAGCAGACAGGTTGATGCGGTTGTTCAGGAACCCTACATCTACCCCAGCGTTGAACTGCGTGGTTTCTTCCCACTTAAGGTCTTCAAAGCCTAGCTGCGTGAACGCCAAACCAGATCTGTCAGCATAAGGAGAGGCCGTCACCAAATTCAGGTAGGCAAAATCCCCAATCTCCTGGTTACCCGTAATACCGTAGCTGGCGCGCAGTTTCAATTCACTCAAGGCACCAATCTCCGGCATGAATTCTTCTTCCATCACGCGCCATCCGGCCGAAACAGAGGGGAAGAAACCAAATCTGTACTCAGACCCAAAGCGGCTGGAACCGTCTGTTCTGAAGTTCACACCCAACAGGTATTTGTCAGCTACGTTCAAGTTGGCTCTACCAAAAACAGAAAGCAACGAAGTAGGAACCGGCAAGTTGGTACCGCCGTTCACGCGGGAAGAGCTGGTCAGGTAACGGAATTTCTCACCCGGGAAACCTGCCCCGCTGATAGAGGTGATGTCACGGTCGTTTTTCTCATTAGACGTACCTACCAACACATTCAGGTTGCTTTTGGTACCCAAGTCAAAACGGTAATCTAAGGTAGCCTCCAACAGACGCTTGGTCACGGTGGTAGAAGACTTAGAAGCAGATCCTTCATCAGACTCAGCGGCGCTGCCTGGGTAGTTGGTAGCCGTGTAGGTACGCTCGGCCAGGTTCAGCACGTCTACCCCTGCGCGTACGTTCAGGTTCATTTTAGGCATGATCTTGTAAGTAGCGGTAATGTTACCCAAGGCACGCAAGTTAGAGCTCACACCGTCATTCTCGCGGCCTTCGGCCACGGCGTTGGTGTAGTAATAGTTAGGCTGCGTGTATGACCCATCTGAGTAATATACTGGCCAGATAGGCGAAGAAGCCAAGGAGTTGGCAAACGGACCTACCACGGTGTTATCACTTACAATACGGTCATTGTCGGCGCGGCTCAACTGTAAACCAGCACTGAAAGACAGTTTATCATTGAAGTTGTGGTCCAGGTTCAAACGACCTGAATAACGCTGGTAGCGGCTACCAATCACAATACCCTCCTGGTCAAAATAGTTACCGGAGATGTAGTATCTGGTTTTGGCATCGCCGCCGCTCACAGACAGTTCATAGCTGCTGATAGGAGCATCTCTGCGGGTTACCTGCTTGATCCAGTCGGTGTCTGTGGGCTCAAAATCAACCCCACCGTAGTACCAGTCCAACCAATCATCAAAGGTGGCGTCTGGAGCCAGGTACTGGTCATTGACATAGGCTTCCAAGATCACTTCTTTGTACTCATTGGCATTCAGGAAAGATGGTTGCTTCCACACGTTCTGTACACCGCCGTACACATTGAGGTTAATGCTGGTTCTGTTGGCTTTACCGCGCTTGGTGGTGATCAACACCACACCATTAGCGGCACGTGACCCGTAGATAGCGGCCGCAGACGCATCTTTCAAGATGTCAATAGATTCAATGTCTGAAGGGTTCAAGTCAGAGAGGGCATTCACGCCCTGCCCGCCGTAATCTACCTGCGAGTAGTCACCGGTAGTCAACGGCACACCGTCTACCACATACAGAGGCTGGTTGCTGGCAGAAATAGAGCTGGCGCCCCTGATTCTTACCGACACCCCGCCACCCGGCGTACCGGAGTTCTGGGAAATCTGTACACCAGCGGCGCGGCCTTGCATGGCCTGGTCAACACCCACCACCGGCAAGTCCTGGATAGAAGCGGCGGTCACCTGGGCTGTGGCACCGGTGAGTTCGCGGCGGTCCTGGGTACCGTACCCTACCACCACTACTTCGCCTATGGTTCTGGCGGCTTCCTGCAAGGTCACGTCAACGGTGGTGCGGGTACCCACGGCCACCTCTTGGTTGTTGAAACCCAGGTAGCTAAAAACCAGCGTTTGGTTGCCGTTCACGCTCACTTCATAGCGGCCGTTCACGTCTGTGCTGGCACCAACAGTGGTGCCCTTCACCACTACGCTAACACCTGGCAGGGGGGAACTGTCAGTAGATGAAATCACCCTTCCTGATACAGTCCTGCTTTGTGCCATGGCGCTGAAACTCAGCACGCTAAGCAGCATGGAGAACAAGAGTAATACTTTCTTCATTGGTTTGGTTTGGTTAATAAAAAGAAACAATAATTGACTAATGTAGGCATTTAAAAGAATTGTGAAAAAACATTTTTTTTGGAGGCTTTTACCAGGGAGATAAATAAACGGGAGGCAAAGAAGTAGTATGCATGTAGTGCTTTAAGGGTCAGCAACTTAAAAGTGTTTCATTATTTAACCTAATTATTTAACACTTTTTTAACGTTTTTAACACAATCATAACAACATTTCATTCATAATTCTGTTTTAGTGTAGGCCTATTAATTCAAAGACCCAGAACAGGCAGAGAGGGTTGCATCTGCGGCTTTTATTCGTCTAAGCTTCCCGAAGGCAAAAATTATATTAGCAGCGCCTTTTTTCTTAATATTACACCTGTATTTACCATATACATATTTCCTTACTTCTATGAAAAACATATTGACTTCTAAGGTAGGCTTGGTGCTGGCCTTATTTTTTGCTCTTGCTGGGTCAAGCGCCATGGCGCAGATTAAAATGCCGGCCGCCAGCCCATCTACTACCATTAAACAAACCCTGGGCCTGGGCGATGTGACCGTGGAATATTCCCGCCCCAGCGCCAAAGGCCGCAAAGTGATAGGCGACCTGGTACCTTTCAATGGAAAAGTGTGGAGAACCGGCGCCAATGCCTCCACCAAAATCACGTTCTCTGAGGAGATGATGCTGGAAGGCAACAAAGTACCCGCCGGCCAATATGCACTCTACACCATACCCGGTGAAAAAGAGTGGACCGTTATCATCCACAAAAACCTGAAGCACTGGGGAGACGGCGGTCCTGCTTACAAGCAAGACGAAGACCTGGTGCGCTTTAAGGTAACGCCTAAGAAATCTGCTGAAAAAGTGGAGACCTTCACCATCGGTTTCGCGGATCTGACCAACAACGGCGGCACTATGCAAATCATGTGGGAAAACATTGTGGTACCGGTGAAGATTACCTCAGACGTAGACAGCAAGGTCATGGCCCAGATTCAGGAGAAAGTGGCGAACGGCACCAACGTAACGCCTGCCCTGTACGCCGCCGCGGCCAACTACTACTTTGACAACAACAAAGATGTGAAGCAGGCCCTTACCTGGATCCAGAAAGCCAACGAAACCGACCCTAAGTTCTGGAACCTGCACTACCAGGCCAAAATGCAAGCCAAACTGAAAGACTACAAAGGTGCTGCCGCCACCGCTCAGAAATCAATAGAGCTGGCCAAGAAAGAAAACAACGCCGACTACGTAGCCCTGAACGAGAAACTGTTGGCCGAGATCAAGAACAAGAAATAACCCGTTTTCCGGCTCATTTCCGGAATTGAAGCCAAAAACAGAAAACCCCGTCATGCAGTTGGCGGGGTTTTCTGTTTTTGGGCTTTAGGAGATTGTTGGTATCTTAGACTAAGGTCTCTATATTACCTGGCCTCAGAAAAGATATTATTTCGTTCACAGACGCAAATTGAGGCTTCGCTTTTAATGCAGATAAATGGAATAGTTGCGTTTATCCACTAGTTGTGCCACAGTTGAATGAAAGAAGAATACACTATAGCAAGAATTTGTTCGAATGGACACACCCAGCGAATTGCTGTCTCTAAGCGAGAAGTTGCTTTTGAGCTTGTAGATATTAACGAAGTACTCGGGCCGCAATGCGGGATTTGTCATTCAATCACTTTCTCAACCTCTCATGAAATTCCTGAAATAGACCTTGAATTACTACAGGAGTGGTCCACTAATTTAGATTTATACTTCATGCCTCAGGATGAAGAACTTCTCTTGGCAGACGAAAAGTATTTGGACATGATATTAGAGATGCTCGATAGTGTTCAATTGCCAGATCACAAGAGAAATGTACTTATGGACGCCCTTTGTGTAATTGTTTACGATAACACGATTGAAGGGAATGATAAAAAAGATGACCAGCTAAAAAGCAGAGTTATTTCAGAACTAGTTAAAAGGAAAGAGAAGCTCGTTTTGGCGGAAGAATGGATAATGGATTACATAAAGGATGTTGTATATCCGCAGCTGGAAGAAAAGTAAAATAAACCGTGGCACAACAAAGTGTAGCAGTATGGCTTGCTGACGCTGCGCCATTGTGCTACACCAGTAACGTTAGCGGTAATCTTAAAAATTAATTAAATTGAAAAACTTTATCCTATTATCTATCATAATTACCTTCTCCTCCTGTTCTAGTAAGCCGTTTTCTGAAATAACTAAGAGTACAGAAGGTATAATTATCAATGGTACTTATGTCAATGATTATTTAACTATTGATATACCCACAGGGTGGTCTGAAATGCCAAGTAGCGAAAGCTCTAACTTTCTTGTAATCGGCAAGGACCACAATGACCCAAAACCTAGTATTATATTAGTCGCATTGAATAAAAAAGAAATAAAGGAAGTCTATGGCTTTCAATCGGCCGAAGAATACATGATGGACCTTACAGAGTATTTTGAAAGTAAACCTGAATATCAACTTATAAATGGATTGGACTCAATAAAAATTGATAATAAAGCAACTTTCTTGAGCAATTTTAAACTTACAAAAGATTCTATACAACTTAGCCAATCCTATTCAGCAACCGATTTGGAGGATATATACTTTGGAATAGTAGCTACAAATGGTAATAAAGAATCTCAGGTAGAAATTGAAAAAATTATAAGCTCAATAAATTTTAAATAAAAGGCCTACCGCCAAGAAGGTATAAACACCACATTTCGGCCGACGGCCGGCGCCTCCGTTTACACAAGTCAATTGCCCTATTCCCGTTTTTGCCCTCATTTTCCGAAATGAGCCCGAAAACGAAAACCACTTATCCAACCGCCTCCTTCTCCCCTATGCTGGGTTTACTTTTAGGCAAGAGCGGCTCTAGCAGATAGCCAATAATTACCACCAAAAAGCAGCCGATGAGGTTATACCAGAGGTAGGCGATCTCAGTAGTATAGTACAGCAGGAAAATGAGGAACTGGGTGAGCACCGCGGCCCAGAAAACAGCGTTGCCGTGCAGGCGCTTGAAATAGAAAGCCGCCACAAAAACACCCAGAATGGTGCCGTAGAACAAGGAACCTAAAATGTTCACCGCCTGAATGAGGTTCTCCAGCTGCGAGGCAAACAGCGCGAAGAAAATAGAAACCGCGCCCCAGCCAATGGTAAACCACCGGGAGGCTTTTACATAATGCGTCTCAGAGCCGTTTTTATTGACAGAGCGTTTGTACACATCTACCACGGTGGTAGAAGCCAATGAACTGAACGCCGAGGCCGTGCTGCCCATGGCTGCGCACAAGACCACCGCCAACAGCAAGCCTACCAGCCCACGGGGCAGTTGCTGCGTCACAAACGTCAGGAACACATAGTCGGTGTCTTTCAGGTCCACGCCGCTGTTGTGGGTTTTCACTAATTCCTGGGCACTGGCTCTGAGTTGTTTCTGCTGCACTTCGGCGGCCTGGGCTTGTTGGGTGGCTTGGGCAATTCCGGCTTGGTCCTGGTTTTGGTGTGCGGCCACCAAGGCCAAAGTGGCGTCACGTTTCTGCAGGAAGGCGGCCTGGCTTTGCGTTTCCAGGGTTTGCCAGGCGGGGGCATCTTGGGTGGCCATCACTTTGGTGGCTTGTTGCTGGTTAAAATAAAGAGGAGGTTGGTAGAATTGGTAGAACACGAATACCAGCACGCCCACCAGCAGAATCAGGAACTGCATAGGCACTTTCACCAGACCGTTCATGAGCAAACCTAGCCTGCTCTGCGCAATGGTTTCGCCGCCCAGGTAGCGGCCCACCTGGCTTTGGTCTGTGCCGAAATACGACAGCGCCAGAAAGAAACCACCAATCAAACCCGACCACAGATTGTACCGATCATTGGGGTTGAAGCTCAAATCTACCAGATTCAATTTGCCCAGCTTGCCCGCCACCACCATAGCCTCAGAGAAACCTACCTGGGCCGGTAGCATCTGCACCACCACTACCGCCGCGGCCACCATGCCGCCCAACATCACGGCCATCTGCAGGCGCTGCGTCTGGCTCACGGCCTTGCTCCCGCCCACCACGGTGTAAAACGTGACAACAATGCCTATGAACAGAATGGTGCCCGTCAGGTTCCAACCCAGAATAGCCGACAAAATAATGGCCGGCGCATAAATGGTTATGCCCGTTGAAAGCCCACGCTGCAACAAAAACAGCAAGGCCGCCAGTGACCGGGTCTTCAAATCAAACCTGTTCTCCAGGTACTCATAGGCCGTGTACACCTTGAGCCGGTAATAGATAGGAATTGCCGTGATAGACAGCACCACCATAGCCAACGGCAACCCGAAGTAGAACTGTATAAACCGCATGCCATCAGCGAACGCCTGGCCGGGTGTGGAAAGGAAGGTGATGGCACTGGCCTGCGTGGCCATGACAGAGAGGCCCATCATCCACCAGCGCTCTGTGTTGCCCGCCTTCAGAAAGCTAGACATGTTGCTGGTTTTCCGGGTTTTCCAGACGCCGTAAAGCACAATAAAGGCAATGGTGCCCACCAATACGCCCCAATCTAACTGGCTCATGCGTAGGAAACGGTTAGCACGTAAAACAGCAGAATCAAGACCGCCAGCACGCCCAGCACCAACCAATACATGCTACTCCACTTCTTGAAAAACGGCGGCGGGTCTATGTCTCCTTTTTGCATGGTTGGTTGTTGATGGATGATAAATTAGGTATTGCTAAGAAATAGTATTCAATTCTTCTTAATGAAATGCTTCGCGAATATTCGAACAGTAAGAGCGCTTGTTTGCTGCGATAGCTCAAAATTTATAGCCCATGTAAACTCTGGATCAAATACTGTGAATAAAGAGTCACCACCTTGTTCAGCAGGGTCAAGAAATAAGGAATTAACCAGAAAAGTAAGCCAATCGCTTTTAATCGGCAGAAGGCCAATCCCAACATAGTCCTTTACAGCTTGATCTATAAAGTTTACCCTAAACCAGATGGGTCTGCTATTATAGTCCATTTCCTTATACACTTGGTTTTTTGAGTGTAGGAAGTTAATGACTTCTGGTATTTCCCCTTTTAACAAATCCACATCAAGAAACTGCCTTTTGCTAAAATCAACCGCCACACTCTTTGCAAAATTCTGTTCACCTATTTTATGGAAATCTCCATAGGAATCTTCACCAAAAAATTCTGATAAAATGATTGCCTCATAGTGACCCAACCTTAACTTTCTAAGATCCATTGACTTTTTAGTGGAGCAAACAGTTTGATACCAAACTCAAAAAATGATTAGCACTTTCTATTAATACTTCCCGTTTTCGGCTTCATTTTCAGAAATGAGCCCCAAAACGCTATTTGCCCAATGACAACAAATTCACGAACAAACGGTACGCGCCGGCCACTCCGGCGGGCAGTTCCCTGAAGAACGAGTAACCCGTGTACACATAATGTCCTTTGCCGTATTTGGCCACCAACAAACCGCCGTCTTTGGGCGTTTCGCCGGGGTCATTGGCCGATAAAATGGATTCGTACTCTGGGGCCCATTGGTTGGGGAAATACAGGCCGCGCTCCTGCACCCAGCCTTTGAAATCTTCCCCGGTGATTTTGTTCGGCGAATTTAACACTGGGTGGTTGGGCTTCAGGAACCGGACGGGCGCGTCTTCCACCGTTACGCGGTCACTGGACAATTTAATGGGATACGGCCCCAATTCCGGCGTGACCAGACCGTTGCTCACGTTGTATTGCACCACCACCGTGCCACCGTTGCGCACATACTCCAGCAATTGCGGCTGCTGGAATTTCAAGCGTTCCAGCGTGTTGTACGCCCGAACGCCCACTACCAAGGCATCATATTGCTGCAGGTTGCCCTCGGTCAGATTCTCCACGGTGAGTAGGTCCACGGTATAACCAATCTGCGACAGGCTGGCCGCCACCTCGTCACCGGCGCCCATCAAATAGCCAATGCGCTGGCCTTTGCGCTTCAGGTCCAGTTTCACGGCGCGCGCGGTGGCTTCGGGAAAGATGGTTTGGGTGGGCAAATGGCTGTAGGCAATGGTTTTAAGTCCCTGCGTAAAGGTCCGGCCTTGGTTAGTGACAGCGGCGCTAAGGCTGCTCTCTGTCTGGGCCGCCGACGGGTACACCTGGAATGTGAAGCGCTGCTCCTCCCCTTTCAAATTCATTTTAAACGATTGCGCCGATGGTTCCGCCCGCCAGCCGTCTGGCAAACGCAGCGCCACCTGGCCGTCCAACTTGTCCTGACCGGCGCGCACCCTAACGGTCACGGGCTTGGGTTGGGCATCGGCGAAGACGTACACTTTTTCCTCAATGTTCACAAACACCGGCGGCGTTATCTCAAACGGACGGTACTGTTCGCCTTCTACGGGGTCAGTGCGTTTGAAAACCACCGGCAACACATAACTGAACGGCTGCCCTTGAATACTAAGCTGCACCCGCACCTGGGCGGCGGCCGGGTTCTCTGGCAAGCCAATCAAGGCCTGGTCATTTACCCTGAACATGCCCGTGGAGCCCGGCACGCGTAACCAATATGGCTGTGAATACACGCTAGAAGCAGGCAAAGTCACGGTGGTTTTAGTGATGAAAGGTTTGCTGGCGGCCAAGGCCTGTTGCAAAGTGGTGTCTTTCTGGCTGAAGAGATACGAGATGCCGGTAAGCGTGACAGGCACCGCGCTTCGGTTTACAGCCTCCAGGGTCAGGCTCACCTTTTCGCCAGGCGCGGCGGTATAGTCACGCGCCGAAACTTCCAGGTACAAACCCAGGCAGGCTTTGAGCAGTTGCGCCAGTTCTTCCTGTTTTACTTTTTTCCAGGTGGAATTAGGGAGTTTGTCTAACGCAGTGTTGATTTTGAGCAGCGTGGGCACCACGGCCGCGGGGTTGGTGGCCTGGTAGTTTTTGAGCGCTTCCTGCACCAGTTTTCCCACGGCTTCGCCGCCTTTCACGCGGTTCCAGGTGGTGGGCACGCCTTCCAATAAATCAGTTTTGGTTTGGTCGCCAACCAGGTGCTGGAAATATTCCACGGCCTCGCCGCGGCTGCCGCTGGAGCCAAAACCCTGGCTTTTGTGCATGCTGCGGCTTTCGGCGGCTATTTCATTGTAAGATTTGCCCAACAAGGGGTTGTACACGCCGGCATCTAAGGTAAGTTTGTCACTGGTCTCAAATTTCTGGCCGGGGCCGTAGAAAAAAGAGGACGTGTTCCAGACCACGCGCTTCACTTGCCAGGGTTCCACGGTTTTAAGTTGCTCGGGGAACCGTTTGGGGTCGGCGGCGGCGGCAAAGGCCTCCACGGCAATCATGGCCGAGGCCGTGTGGTGCCCGTGCGTGTTGCTGGGTTCCGGCGAAAACCGGGTAATGATCACGTCTGGCCTGAACTTTCTGATGACCCACACCGCATCGGCCAGAACCTGCTCGCGGTTCCAGATGGTGAATGTTTCCTGCGGGTTCTTGGAAAAGCCGAAGTCATTGGCGCGCGTGAAAAACTGCTCACCGCCGTCCAGCCTTCGGGCTTGTAACAATTCTTGGGTTCTGATGATGCCTAATTCCTCTCGTATCTCGGGGCCAATCAAATTTTGCCCACCGTCGCCGCGGGTGAGCGACAAATAGCCGGTGCGAAGTTTTCGTTCATTGGCCAGGTAGGCAATCAGGCGGGTGTTTTCATCGTCTGGGTGGGCGGCAAAATAGAGCACGCTGCCCAGTACGTTCAGTTTTTCAAGGGCCAGCCGTATGTCGGCGGCGTTTGGTTTTTTAGGGGCCTGCGCGCTGGTGATGGTGTAGGAAGCCAATACGGCCAACAAAACCAAGACAGCCCTTAATCTGAGAGAGACCATTTTTCTGAAAAGATGTGCTTGTATCGGCTAAAAAAACCAGCCGCATTCTACCGGTAAAGCTATGGAATTTTACTTCAGGACCCACCACCCGCGGCGGCAAACTGAAATCACGGCGGTAATCTAAAACCTTCCGGAAAAAGAACCAGTTTAAGCGGGTAAGGTTTACAGGTCTATTCCTGATCTCATGAAATAAACCTGAGCATACGCCTCAACCAACCGTTGGCTTTTCAGTACAAAACCAAAAAAAAAAATCAAGACTATGAAAAAGGCATTGATACTTTTAGCCGTGGCCGGCATGACCAGCCTGGCAGCCTGCGACGCAAAAACCGGCGGAAACGTGGGCGGCGCGCAGGGCGACCCCAACGCAGAACAACTAGGTGGTTCTACCAGCCCAGAAGCCGTACCCAATGACACCACCGGCACCGCAGCCACCGAGAAAACTCAAACCAACGTGGGCAACTCGGACACGCGCGGCGAACGGAACAATTCCACCTCCAGAACCACCCAAAACCAAGTGGTCAAAGACAGCACCAACCAGTAATTTATTTGCTAGACACGAAACCGGGGTGCGTTTTGGGGCTCATTTTCAGAAATGAGCCCCAAAACGCACCCCGGTTTTTTTCTGGTGTTACTTTCCTTTTGTGCCGGAGCCCTGGGCGTTTTTGGTTTTCTGGCGCTCCTTGAATTCCTGGCCAGACCGCAGGGTGTGGAATTCGCCAATAAGGGTTCTGATCTTAATGTTATCCAGGGTGGTGAGTTTGCTTTCCACGGTGTCGCGGCGGCGGGTGAGTTTCTGCAGAATATAATCGGCGTAGTCCCAGTCACGGGCAGTCCAGGATTTCCGTTTATCGCGCACGTTCTGGATGAACACCAGGTAGGCTTCGCGCAGTTGCGTGGGCTTTATGGTCTGAATGTTAGTGAATTTGCCCAGTAAATCCTTTTCCCGGAGTTTGACTTCCTCGGCTTGTAAGGGCACCTCATCGGCCATGGGCTTAGACTCTAGTTCCTGAAACCTGGTTTTGAGCTCCAGAAATTCGCGCTTAGATTCTTCAGACAGATTCTGGAAACCGTTTTCAATCTTGTTGGCGTGCCGCGCGAAATCACTTTTAATGGTAGGCCACTCTGCCCGCGTGGTGGTGGCTATTTTATCTGAGTGGGTTTTGATCCATTCGCGCAGGTTTTTGAGTTCCTGTTCTGTGCCTGACTCCTGCTGGGCCGTTCTGGTGTTGGCTTGGGTCTCCTGGCCGAAACTTACCGTCGGGACTGCTAAAATAGTGGCCAAACATGCGTAAACAAGGGTTTTTATCTTTCTCATAGGGTAGGGTGCTGGGCGTCTGCTACTCAAAAGTAGCCAATTTTCATGGAAACAAGGCAGACCTTCTGCTGGTAAAAGCCTTCGCAAAAACAACGCCAACTCTTGGGCCGCTATTTCCCAACCCTTGAAATTTTCTACAATACACTTTCCGTTTTCGGGCTCATTTCTGGAAACGGGGCCAAAAACGGAAACCCCATAACAAAACCAGCCCCGCCAGACAAAACGCTGGCGGGGCTGGTTCTAAAAGAAATCTCAACAACTTAGTTCTGCTCCAAAATCTGGAAGAGTTCGTCAAGTTTAGGCGTTAAGATAATCTCGGTGCGGCGGTTTTTCTGGCGGGCCTCAGCGGTGGTGCTTCCATCTACCGGCACGTACTTAGAACGTCCGGAGGGCGTTACGCGTTGCGGGGCCACACCGGCATCGGTGAGAATACGGGTGATCTCGGTGGCGCGGAGCACGCTCAAATCCCAGTTGTCGGTCATGCCGGCGGTGCCGCGGGCCACGGGCACATCATCTGTGTGGCCTTCCACCAACACGTTCACTTCCTGCTGGTTCTGCAACACAGCCGCCAATTTCTTCAGGGCTTCCTGGCCCTGGGCATCTACCTTGGTGGAGCCAGACTTGAACAGCAATTGGTTGGAGAGCGATACGTACACTTTTCCGTTGCGCACGTCAATGGTGAGGTCAGAGGCTTTGAAACCCAATAGCGCGTTGCTCACCACTTGGCGCAGGTTGTTCACGGCGCGGTCTTTCTCCTCCAGAATGCGCTGCATCTCGGCCAGGCGGGCTTCACGGGCCTGCAAGTCAGAGCTCAGTTTGTCAACCTGCTGGTTTTTGGTGTTGAGGTTGGTGCGAAGCGAGGCTTCTGTGGAGGCTTTCTCTTTGGCCAAATCAGATTTTTCCTGGGTCAGGCGGTCGCGGTCGGCTTGCAAACGGCCACGCTCGGCTTCCAGCTCTGCTTTCTGGCGGCTCAGTTCATCTTGCAGCACTACCAGAGATTTGTTTTCGGCCAGGGCGGCTTCATATTTCTTGGTAGATACACATGAACTCAGGGCCCCCACTGACAGAAACGCCAGCATGATAGGTGTAAATAATTTCTTTTTCATAGGATATAGGTATTAATGGTCAGTAGTTCACGCAACGTGCGGGTTGGCCTTAGGTACGCAGTCTGGGGCCCTGGGGTTAAAACAGCTAAATTTCTAGCACACCCGCAAACTTAAAAATAATTGGTATTTGGTGCGCCTCATGGGCGAAAACCTAACCGGTTCAGGCCCAGCAATTACAGGAAAGCAATCATACCGGGCACCGGAAAAGGCTTAAAAAGTAGTCAAAATTTTAAGGCTAGGCACAGCTAAACCAATTCTATACCGTATAAACATCAGTTCCTGCCGCAGTGGTTGGTGAAAATTCAATTGCCAAGAACGTTCCTTCCATGAAGCCCATTTATTCTAAACAAGAATTTGAGTCACAGATCAAGGAATGTCAGGAATTTGACCATCTGCACAAGCTCATTCAGTTTATTTTAAGCGAAGAACGGCACAACTATTCCCCCGAGGATTTCATTGACCTGCTCCTGCAGCTCATTAAAAAGCACTCTGAGGTCAACAGCGAGGTGGTTTATGACAGCACCCATGACGAGGTCTTAAAGGAACTCACTGAATGCCTCATAGAATCCAGCTTCTGGAAATGCCGCCTCTGCGGGTTCCAAAACCCCATGAAATTGCACAAGTGCATTAAATGCCGCGCCGACGTGTACTGTAATTAGCCTACGCCCTACCTAAGAGCATGTTTAAATTTGTCTTTTGCGCTGCAAAAAGCCATCAAAAGAACCTGACTTTGCCTTTTTCTCGCACCATAGCGCTGCTATGCTGCTCAAAAAACGCTTCGCCAGAACCTTTCGCTACCTTTTTTCGCCTACAAAATCAAAATTTAAACAAGCTCTAAACGGCGCTGGTCCAAAAAATTCAATTGAGGTATTTTCTAGTTGAGAGCGCTTAAATTTAAACGGTATAGGCCGCATCATCTTCCTGCGGGGCTTTGGTGTCTATCTGGGTGTTCTCCAGAAATGTGGCAAGAATGTCTAGAAATGCGGGAACCGTCTCTGGGGCCAGGGGGCTTTGTATTTCTTTCCGGAGCACGTCTAACTTAGTGGCCGTGGTTTCCACCGGTTTCAGGTGTTTGGCTTTGCACTGCATGGAAATCTCATGGAGAAACAACTTGGCATTGACCAATGCCGTGTGAAACAACTGCGGGTCCAAGTCGCCGTCTTGCTGGCTTTGCTGTATTTGGGTGAAGACTTCTTTCAGCCCTTCTATCTGTAACGCATACGTCTTCATAGGCTTATCTTAAAGTTTTATTGTCTGCGCCTTTGCAAAAAGCAGACCAATTTTGGCAGGCACCACAAGGAGTTAAACTAACGCTCCTGATTAGGCTAACACGGTGCAACCTACTTTAATTTTCCGTATAAATACGTAGCTACCCTTTATTAGTAGAAGTGATTGACCAGTATTTTACCGGAATCCGAATTTTCATCTTAGCATCCAAGCCAAATAAGAGCTCAGTGCAATTCATGGGCCGCATGCAGCCACTTTGCGCAAAAACACTATCTTTGAACGAGGTATCTTACACCCTTCTGTTGGGTTGGCGCCAAGTGGCCCTTCCCGCACCATCAAGTACTTTTTTAAAATCGCATGAAAACAAAATTGACCGTGAACAACAACGGCTCCCTGAAAGTTGAAGGGGAGTTTATTATTGTAGACCCCCAGGGGAACGAATACAACCTGCAAGGCCGTGAGCTGGTGTCTATCTGCCGCTGTGGCCTCTCGCAGAACAAACCTTTCTGTGACGGCTCGCACAAAGGGCACTTTGAGCACAACGCCGTAGCCTTTGAGTTGCCGCCCCGCAAAGTGTAATCTTCTTCATTTCCATTGATTAGCGCGAAGGCCCGGCCTTCGCCTTTTCTTTTTAACCGCTTTTTTCTCTCACCCTTCCTTTTCTCTTTGTCAGATTCTATGTCGCAGACTTCTACGGGTTTTAAGCGCGAAATCAAATTATTTGATGCCGTGATGCTGGTGGCCGGCTCCATGATTGGGTCCGGTATTTTTATTGTGTCCGCTGACATTGGCCGCTCCGTGGGCAGCACCGGGTACCTGTTGTTGGTATGGGCGCTCACGGGCCTCATGACCCTGGCCGGTGCGCTCTCTTACGGCGAACTCACCAGCCTCATGCCCCGCGCCGGCGGCCAATACGTGTACCTGCGCGAGTCTTACGGCAAACTGGTGGCGTTTCTCTACGGCTGGACGTTGTTCCTGGTGATTCAGAGCGGGACCATTGCGGCCGTGGCCGTGGCTTTCGCCAAGTTCACCGGGGTGCTGGTGCCTTGGTTTTCTGTAGACAATGTGCTGGTTGATTTAGGATTCCTCAAATTAACATCGGTGCAGTTGCTGGCCATTGGCTCTATTGTTTTGCTCACCATCATTAACCAGCAAGGCGTGAAGAATGGCACGTTTATTCAGAACATCTTCGGCAGCACCAAAATCATCGCGTTGTTTGCCTTGTTGGGTTTTGGCTTGTGGCTGGGCACCGATGCAGACGTCATGGCCCTGAACTTCTCTAACCTCTGGGATGCACAGTCGGTGGTGTTGGACCCTACCACGGGGGAGGCCACCCGCACCAGACTTTCGGGCTGGGCTTTGACGGTGGGCATTGGCACGGCCATGATTGGTTCATTGTTCTCTTCTGATGCCTGGAACAACATTGGCTTCTCCGGTGACGAAATAGTAAACCCTAAACGTACTATTGTCTTGAGCATGGCCATTGGCACCACGTTGGTGACTTTGCTCTACATTCTCATCAACGTAGTCTACCTCACCATTCTGCCCCTAAACGGCGACCCCGCCGGTACAGACGTGATGGCGCGCGGCATTCAATTCGCCAGCAATGACCGCGTGGCTACCGCCGTGGCCGAAGTGTTTGGCGGTTCTACCGCTACCATCGGCATTGCCGTATTGATCATGATTTCCACGTTTGGCTGCAACAATGGCGTGATTCTGTCGGCGCCGCGGGTGTATTACGCCATGGCCAAAGACGGGCTGTTTTTCTCCAGCATGGCCAAACTGAACAAAAACTCGGTGCCAGGTGCGGCGCTCACTATTCAATGCGTGTGGGCCAGTTTGCTCTGCTTGTCGGGCAGTTACTCAGATTTGCTGGACTACGTGATTTTCTCGGTGTTGCTGTTTTACATCTTGACCATTGCGGGCATTTTCATCTTGCGCCGCACCATGCCAGATGCACCGCGTCCGTACAAAGCCATTGGTTACCCGGTGTTGCCGGCCATCTACATTCTCATGGCCACCTTTATCTGTCTCTTGCTGCTCATGTACAAAACAGAAAACGCCGGTTGGGGATTGGCCCTCGTGATTGTGGGAATTCCGGTGTATTATTTCTTCGGAAACAAATTCCAGAAACTGGATGACGGAGACGCACCACTTACCTAATTATGAAAGCCCTGCCAATTGGCGGGGCTTTTCTTTTCTGCCCAGATTCGCCAATTTCCGTTTTCGGGCTCATTTCTGTAAATGAGCCCGAAAACGGAAATCCTTTGGTGGCAAAAGGCTAAAATAGATTACTTTAGAAACTCCACTGATGCTACTTCCATGAAAAAGTTCTTCTTCTCACTTTCATTGCTGGCCTGCGCCAGCTTGCCGGTCCTGGCCCAGAAAACGTATTTGCACTGCGGTCTTTTGATTGACGGCGTGAAAGACAAAGCCCAGTCTGAGATGACGGTGATTGTGGAAGGCAATAAGATTCTAGCCGTGGAGAAAGGCTATATGGCTGCTCCGGCGGGCGCCAAACTCATTGACCTTAAAAATAAAACTGTACTGCCGGGCCTCATGGACATGCACGTGCACCTGGAATCTGAGACCAGCCCCAACGCCTACGCTGAGGAAATCAGCCTGAACGCGGGCACGGTAGCGTTCAGGTCGGTTAATTATGCGGAGCGCACGTTGCTGGCCGGTTTTACCACGGTGCGGGATTTGGGCGGAAGCGGGGTGAACACGCAACTGCGCAACGCCATTAACCAAGGCCTAATCAAAGGGCCGCGCATGTTTGTGGTGAACAAAGCCATCTCGGCCACGGGCGGTCACATGGACCCCACCAACGGTTACCGCCAGGACTTACAGGGTGACCCAGGCCCCGCCGACGGAGTGGCCAACGGGCCCGATGAAGCCAGAAAAGCGGTGAGGTTCCAATACAAAAACGGCGCGGATCTGATCAAGATTGCCTCTACCGGCGGCGTGCTGAGCGTGGCCAAAGACGGGTCTGCCCCCCAGTTCACCGAGGAGGAAATCAGGGCCATTGTAGAGACCGCCCGTGACCTGGGCCTGAAAGTAGCGGTGCACGCCCACGGCGCTGAAGGCATGAAACGCGCCGTTCGGGCGGGTGTCACGTCGGTGGAGCACGGCACGCTTATGGATGATGAAACCATGGCCCTCATGAAGAAAAACGGCACCTGGTACGTACCCACGCTCACCGCCGGCAAATCAGTAGCCGACTCGGCCAAAATCAAAGGCTATTTTCCACCGCTGGTCACCCCAAAAGCCTTGTCCATTGGGCCACAGTTGCAGGGTACGTTTTCCAGAGCCTACAAAGCCGGGGTGAAAATTGCGTTCGGGACAGATGCCGGGGTGTTCATGCACGGCAAGAATGCCAAGGAGTTTGAGTACATGGTAGAAGCCGGCATGCCCGCTATGGAAGCCATTAAAGCCGCCACCAAAAACGCCGCCGAATTGGTGGGCGCCACCGACCGCCTGGGCAGCCTGGAACAAGGCAAACTGGCCGACCTCATTGCCGTGGACGGCAACCCCTTGCAAGACATCAAGACCCTGCAGCAGGTACGGTTTGTGATGAAAGACGGCCTGGTGTACAAACAATAGCTTCGGTTCAGAATCGTTCTTTGTACAAAAGACATCTTCTGGTGGCAGAAGGCCGTACCAAAGATTTTGAGGGGAAGCGATTATGAAAAAAGTTGGGTTGCTAGGAGTTTTGGTGCTTTTGAGCACAGTGGTGGGTTTTGCCCAAACCACCCTGGGAGTGAAGGGAGGAATTAATTCTGCTATTATTGGAGGAAACGCCAAAAACGCCAAGCCGCGGGTGGGCGTCCACATTGGCGCGTTCGCTTCTACGCCCATCTCCAACCGCGTGGCCCTGCAGCCCGAGGTGCTCTATTCCCAGCAAGGCTACCTGCACAAAGACGACACCTACGCGTTTAACTACCTGCTCATTCCCCTGATTTTCAAAGGCACTATCTCCGGTGGTTTGCATGCGCAGGTAGGCCCGCAATTTGGCATGTTATTGAAAGCCACCCGCACCAAGGACAAAACTTCCACAGATATCACGGAAGACATTAACCGCTATGACGGCGGCATTGCCCTGGGGCTTGGCTATGACGTAGGCGCCGTACAAGTCTCGGCGCGCTATTCTTTGGGTTTGTCTGACACCCGCAACGCCGCCATCAAAGGCGAAACCTTTCCCAATAACGTTTTCCAGTTCTCTTTAGGCTATAGACTCAGGTAAGGCCGCTGGTCCTAAACATTCCAATTCCGAAGACTGACAATTGCTGAACGAGCGGCTTTTACCCAACCTTTATTTAAGGCTAGCCTGTGCGTTTGGGTAAACCCCGGAAGGAATTTGCCGAAAGGCGGGAGTTGCTTGAATATAAGTGAAGATTTTGTTGGGGAATGGCTTGAAATGGAAGGAACAGGTACCAGCCACGGCGCCGGCCCCAATGGCTTGCCCCAGAATAGCCCAATCATAGGGAGCGGGCACTTCACTCCCCTTCCAGCCGCCGGCGCTGGTGATGATGTGGTGCGAGAACGAGGGAAATGCGGCTTCTTCGTTCTGTTTCTTGCCAAACCAGAGCAAGGACAGAAACAGGCAAAGGGTAAGCGCAGATTCAAGGAGTGCGTCAGGTTTTTCCATAAGCCTATCAGTCAAAATGTTACAAACATAACAATAGATTGAAGGTATAAAACCTAACAGGCATTAGCAAGTGTTTGGGCTTATTTTTTACCAATTGATTCTAAGAGAAACGCTATTTTTGCCGAAGCGTAATTCTTTTTCCATGAACTTCACCCCTTCTGCGGCGCCCGTACAGGTTTCTGTCACTACAGACCCAGCCGTTATTCAAGAGCTGGCCCTGGCCACCTGGCAAACCACCTACCAGCACATTCTGGCCCAGGCACAAATAGAGTACATGCTGCAGACTTTTTACACGCAAGAGGCCTTGCAACAGCAAATGGGCACCGGCCAGACTTTTTTGCTCGCCTCTCAGGCCGGGGTGCCTGTGGCTTTTGCTGCTTTCTCCTGCTCCCAGCCCCAGGAAAACCTCTACAAACTCAACAAGCTTTACATTCACCCAGAATACCAGGGCCTGGGCGTTGGGCGGTTGCTGCTGGAGGAAGTAGTTTCTCGGGCCAAAACCATGGGAGGCAAGGAACTGGAGCTGAACGTACACCGCTTAAACCCCGCGTTTTACTTTTACAAACGCCATGGATTTACGGTGCATCTGGTGGCAGATATTCCGTTGGGCGATTTCGTTTTGAACGATTACATCTTGCGCAGGCCCTTGTAACGCTGGGGCAGGTTTCTGTTTTCGGGCTCAAAATCTTAAATGGAGGCCAAACCAGGCAAATTGAATCCAAGGTTAACAAAAAGACTTTGCGCCAGAAATAAATTTCCATTTCGGCCTGCGTTCTTTTTAGCTGTCGGGCCGAGGGCGGTGCAGGTAAATCAGGAGGAAAGCTGTACTTTTGCCGTCCCCCTTTTTTATTTCATAACCAGAGCATATGCACATTGCCATAGTAGGGAACATTGGAGCCGGTAAGACCACCCTGGCCACCAAACTGGCCCAGCATTTTAAATGGGAGGTTTTTTTGGAGGCCGTTGATGACAACCCCTACCTCAAAGATTTCTATGACGACATGCCCCGCTGGGCGTTTCACCTGCAGGTGTTTTTCCTGAACAGCCGGTTCAACCAGGTGTTGCAAATCAATGACGCTAAGCATGACGTGGTGCAGGACAGAACCATTTATGAAGACGCCTACATTTTCGCCAAGAACCTGCACCAGTCTGGCATGATGAGCGACCGCGACTACCAGAACTACTTCAATTTGTTCCTGTCCATGACCAAGATGGTGAAGGCACCAGATTTGCTGGTGTACCTGAAAGCCGATTTACCCAAACTGATTGGCCAGATCCAGAAACGGGGCCGCGACTATGAGGAGAACATTTCGCTGGCCTACCTCAAAAACCTGAACGAGCATTATGAGCAGTGGATCAGCGGCTACAAACACGGCAAGTTGCTGGTGATAGACGTGAACAACATAGATTTTGTGCAGAACCCTGAAGACCTGGGCTCTATCATTGAACGAATCAATATAGAACTGTTCGGGCTTTTTTAGGCTGTTGGCCTTACCTTTTCCGCGTCCTTCCGGCTTTCTTTGGCGCAAGTAGAGAGGACCTTTTTTTATATCGAAATTATGGATTCAGCCTTTTCCGTTTTGGGGCCCGTTTTCAGAAATGAGCCCGAAAACGGAAACCAAAGGCTGCTTCTTGTTGGCGGTTTATCTCAACGGGCAGGTTTCCGTATAAATACCAAAAAGGAATCGTATGCAGAAATTTCCATTATTACTTGCCAGCCTTCTTTCTGTGGGAATTTTAACGTTCACGGCCTGCGACACCACCTCTCAGGAAGCCAAACAGGAAGTAAATCAAACCGAGAACAAGGCGGAGCTCGAACTGGCCGAACTGCGGGACTGGATGAAAGACAAAACAGAGAAAGTAGACAGCGCCGCCGACCGAAAATGGCCGCAGATCAAGGAAGAATTCAAGGAGAAAAGCAGCCAACTGGACAGCCGGGTAGACAGCCTCTCGGTTAAATCTAAGGAAGAATACAAGGAGCTCAGGCGCAAGTTCAACAACTGGGAAGCCCGCAACGCCCAACGCGAAGCCCTGCCCCTGCACCCGGAGACCATGGACCGTTTCAAGACTGAACTGCTGGGTTCCGCAGACGCCTTAAACCAACCCTGGGCCGCCACCCACGTGCGAAATGTGTACACCACGTTTCTGCAGAATGTGCGGGCCCGCCACGGTTCCTGGACTGCCTCTGACTGGGAATACGCCAGCGCCCTGTACCGGCAACTGAACGCCAAAAAAGATGACACCGAAGCCAATATCTCCTTGCTCACCCAGGACAAACTCAAGATAAAAGCCCTGCAGGCCGAGTTTCTGGCCCTGGAGAAAGCCAAAGCCACCAAGCAGCTCTACAAAGAAATCAGGTAAACTTGGGGTTAGACACTCGCCAGCCACTGGCGGGCCGAGGGCAGATCACGGAAGAGTTGCATCTCACAGGCGGGAGCCAGGCGGCGCTGCAAATCCTGTGACGGCGCCAGATCATGCAAATCCCTGGAAATCACCATAGATAAAAACCGAAGACCGCCTTCCAGCGCCTGCGGCAACCACTCATACTCCAGCCAGTCATTGGCATCTTCCCAGTCACCGGTAACTTCGCTTTTGTCATTGAGCAGCCTGGGCGTCTTATGTCCCTTCAGAAATTCAAGGTATTTTCCGGCCGTGGTGATCACGTCCTCAGAATCAATATGGCCGCTCCACTTCACGTAAATCCAGTCCTTTTCCGGGTCATAGGAAATGGTGCTGTTGGAATGTGCTCCTACGTTTTGCCAGTTCGTCATGCCCTTGCTTGGTTAACCCACTGATTTCCATCTCATTTGGCGCTATACCTTGAGACACCAGCGGTTCTGGCAAATACGTATTACTACTTATGAATGTTGTTGAGCAACTTTCCGGGTGATTATCTCTTTCCCAAACACTTATTTACATCATAAAAAGAGCGAATATTCTTTCAAAGATTCGCCCAAAAACAACACAACTCAAACTGCCAGAAATAGTTAACGGGTAGCCGAAGCGGGAATCCAGCCGGTCTCGCCTTTCTGGTCTTTCACCAGCCAGAAGTCGTCTAGTTTGGCCAGCACGCGCACGGTGGAGTCAGGGGTCAGGGTCTGTTTGGCGGCGGCTTCTGGGTTTGAGGTTTCCAGCAAAGGAGCTTCGCGTTTGAGTTTCAAGGACTGCAGGGGTTTCTCCACGCCTTCCAGCAAACTTCCGGAGATGTAACCCTGGCGGCCATCTGCCAATTGCACGCGGTACCAACTTCCGGAACCTCCCAGCACCTGCACCGGCGCGTGGCGGCCCAGCGTGGCCAGGCTAGCCGAAGAAGTGGCCGGCGCTTCCCGCACCGTGGTTTTTTCTTTTGTCACGCGGGTCCAGGCATTCAGGTTTTTGGTGTCAATTTGCAAGGCTGCGGGTGGGGTTCTGTCTTGGTGCACGTACGGGAACGGGTCCACGGCGCCTTGCCCAAACTGGTAAATCCCGAAGTGCAGGTGCGGTGCGGTGGTGATGGCGTTGCCGGTGTTGCCCATGAGCCCCAGCGTATCGCCCACTGCTACACGCTGGCCCGGTTCCACGGTTTGGCTGTCCAGGTGCGCATAATACAGGCTTTGCTGTCGTTTCACATCGGTGAGCCAGACCACTTTTCCGCCAATGGGCGTGGTGTTCACCCGGCTCACCACGCCTTCCACAGACGCAACCACGGGCGTGCGCCGCGGCGCGAAAATGTCAATGCCTTCATGTCGTCGGGCGCCGGCGTCACGGTCTTGGCCCCAGAAGCTCTGCACCGCGCGGCTGTCTTTGCCCTGCACCGGGAACGCCAGCACCGGGCCGGTTTCTATGGTGACGGTGTACTGGCCGCTGCGCAGCAACTCGGGCTGCAGCCGAAGAATGTGGGGCAGTTCCTCGTCTATTTCATATTCCAGTTGCAGGCTGGTGGTGTCTGCCGACGCCACGCGTTTGGGGTTTCCGGGGTTGGCGGCATCTGTCTCAAACAAATCCAGAAACACCTGGGGCACGTTCTGGCCTTTGGTCTCTACGCGCACCGCCACTTTCTGCCCGCGTTTCACGGTGAACCGGTAGCCGGCGGCGCTGGGTTTGTCTGCGGGGAAATAGCCGGTTTCCTTAAAAGGCAAGGTCACGGGCACCGGGGCCTGCAGGGCCTTGGCGCTGGCGGCCACCCATTGCTGGCCCAGGCCGGTCTGGTCCAACTTGGCGTCTTTGAGCGCGGCGGCGTACTTCTCATGCCCCGACTGGCTTTTGAAAACGCCCCGCAACGTGTTCTGCGGACTGCAACTGCCCAACATGAGCAACATACTCACTACTATATAAACCGGAAAGGCCTGGCTTGTACTTTTCTTGAACATCATGTGTTACGGGTATAAAACAACAGGTTATACGTACGCAGCAAGGCTGGTTTGAAGTTCTGTGCCGCGACTTTTAATTTATTTCTGTTACCAACTTGAATTCCACCAAAGCAAAAATCCCGTTTTCGGGCTCATTTCTGGAAATGAGCCCGAAAACGGGATTCACAACAAAACCTGGGTTAAACTATTCTTCTTCTAGCCGCTGGAAAGGGTGTTTGTACGTTTTGGCTTCTTCCTCCTGCATTACCTCATATTGGTCCAGCATGAGGTTGAGGTTACCGGAGTTGGTGCCTTTCACGTACACGCCCTCTGGGGTACGGTAAATGGCGTAGTTGTGCTGCCCAAACGGGAAAAGGTTGTTGCTCCGGAGTTCTTTGGCGTAGGTCAGGTCCAGTTCTTCGCCGCCGGTGGCAGTTACTAAGTAGAGGCTATGAGATGTCATAAAGTAAGGTCTTCAGGAGGAAAGTGAGAAAGTAAAAGTAGAAAACGAAGCCTAGAAATCAGCGAAAGTTACCCTTGAAATCATCTTCCCTTTAAATTGGCATTTCCGTTTTTGGCTTCGTTTTCAGAAATGAGCCCGAAAACGGACTGTGCGAAGCTGTATTCTAGATGATTTCGCACAGCTTGACTTCTCCAACGCATTTCTGAGCCACACATTTCCAGTGAAATTCCTCCATTTTTGCTTTGTAGAAAAGAATTTTACTTCAGCCACCGTTCAGGACAGGTCAAGCCCTGTGCCTACATTACCATGTTTAGGGACGGCGACTTTATGGCGCGGAAGTTACTTCCATGCCATAGAAGAAAACGAGAATTCATCATGAAATGAAATCATCCCCCAACCCCCTTCAAAGGACGACGAAATACTTGCCATTTGCCTTCGCTGGAAATTTCCGTTTTTGGCTCCGTTTCCAGAAATGAGGCTGAAAACGGAATGCTAATCCTCTGATCCGGTGGCGGCTTCCATGACCACAATTTTGTCGCCTAGGGAGATTTCGCCGGTAGAGAGGCCAATCAGATTCATCCCGAACATGACTTTGCCTTCTTGCTTGCGGTAGGTGCTGAGCGTGGTGAGCGGTTCCTGGCTGGCCTGGGCGGTGTCTTGGTCAATGGTGGTCACGTTGCAGCGGCCGCAGGGCTTGGTGCCGTAAAAGAGCACGTTGCCAATCTTGAAGGTCTTCCAATGCTCCTCGTCATAAGGCGCGCCGCCGGTGAACACAAAGTTGGGCCTGAACCGGTTCATGGGCAAAGGCTCTTCCAGGCGGCTGTTCAAATCATTCAGAGACTCCTGGCCGATGATCAAAAACGGATAGCCATCAGAAAAACTCACTTTCTCATTGTGCTTGGCGTAGTTGGGGTCAATGAGCCGGATGGAATTGTCGGGCATGTAGACCAGGCGGCAGTCCACGCCCAGGGCTTGGGTAAACCAGGCGTTGGCCTCGGCGCTCACAATGTAGGCGAAGCAGATATCGTCCCAGACGGTCACCAAAAGAGAGCGCGTGCTGGTGGTCTCAAACGGTACGTGCAGCGGCGGCAGGTCTTTGGTTTTATGCGTGACCACCAAACCGTTTTCGGCCAAATTTACTTGGAGCAAGGCCATTTCGGCCAATTTGCGCTGGGTCAGGAACACGCCACTTTCGTCAATGAGCATCCAGCGCCGGTCATACTGCAGCCCGCGTTCATCTACCTGGCTGGTGGTCAGGGAAATGCCGCCCAAACTCTTGATGGGGTAAATAAATAGCTGGCTAAGGACTAATGTTGACATATAACGTGGAACTGTGCGCGTGTTCTGGCCCGCTTGGGCAGCCAAATGTAATAATGATTCTGTGATCAAGTTTAAAATTTGTGGTTCCGGTGGCAAAAAGCCATCTCAGCAAACTGCCTTCGTGCTTTTCCTGCCTTTTCAGCACCGCTTGTAAGCGGAAAAACAGATTGGCAGCACCTTACCCTATCATTCTTAGCCTTCGGAATCAAAAATGTAAACTTGTTCTTAAAACGCGAAGCTGCCCCAGAAGGATTTGCACTTTTAACACAATTACTAGCGAATTAAGGACAAAAATCGGCTTGGCTAAAAATAATAGCTAAATGGTTGGTGTGTTTGGTAAAAACCGTAATTTTAGGAGATTGAAAATAAAGAGGAGCGCTAGGCATGGGGATACATTTTCAGAGTTACCGCGAAGAGATTTCGCTCACGGTGAGCACCCACCGGCCACTCACGCTATTTGAGTTCAACCGCCGCCTGCGCGAGGAGATTGAGAACGCCCTGCCCCACCGCTACTGGATCATTGCCGAGATTTCTGAGGCGCGCGTGCACCACGGCTCCGGCCACTGCTACCTCACCCTCACCGACAAAGACCCCGGTGCCAAAAGCACCCTCACCGCCCAGGCCCGCGGCACCATCTGGAAACGCCAGCACCAGGAAATTGCTTCTTATTTTGAAGCCCAGACGGGCCACAGCCTTCGGGCCGGACTGAAAATCCTGTTCCAGGCCAGCCCCCGGTTTCATGAGCTCTACGGCTTCAGCCTGGACATTCATGATATTGACCCCACCTATACGCTAGGTGATTTGGCCCGCCAGCGCCAGGAAACTATCACGCGTCTGCAAACCGAAGGCCTGCTGGACCTAAACCAGAAAATTAACTTGGCTTTGGTGCCGCAACGCCTGGCCGTTATCTCCTCGCCTACCGCCGCTGGTTATCAAGATTTTGTGGCACAATTGGCGAATAACCCGTTTGGCTATGATTTCAGGCTGACCTTGTTTGAGGCCAGCGTGCAGGGCACCGAGGCGGTTTCTTCCATCAAGGCTGCCTTACACCGCGTGACCTTGCAGCAGCAGGCTTTTGACGCGGTCATCATCATTAGAGGTGGGGGTTCGCAGACAGATTTGCTGTGCTTTGACCATTATGATCTGGCGGCCACCGTGGCCCAGATGCCCTTGCCTGTTCTCACCGGCATTGGCCACGAGCGCGATGAATCTGTGACGGACTTGGTGGCGCACACGCCGTTGAAAACCCCAACCGCCGTCGCGGCTTTTCTGGTAGACAGGCTGAACGAGTTTGAAGCCAATGTAGAACAGTTATTTTTGCAGGTACGCGACACGGCCGCGGCTTTGGCTGTGCAGCAAGAAAGGCGCATCACGCAGATTGCCACCCAGTTACAGCAGCGCACCAACACGTTTCTGCACCAGCGCCAGCACCATCTGGAGTGCCAGACCCGCACTTTGTCAGACAAACCACAGAAATTCCTCACCGAAGAACAGCGCCATGTCATGTGTGAGGAACTCAGGCTCACGCACAGTGTGCAGCAAGTACTCAGAGCCAAGGAAGCCAAACAATTGCAGTACCACCAACAGCTGGAAAGCAACAGCCAGAAAAAAGTAGATGCCGGCAAGCGCAGCCTGGCGCACGTGGAGCATTGCCTGGAGTTGTATGCCAAAAACCAGCTGCAGAAAGCCACGCTCACGTTCCAGAAAAACCAGCAGCGGTTATTGTATGGCGCCAAAGACCACCTGCAGATCAAAGGCCACCAACTGCAACTGCTGGAGATGGACATGCGCAGCCATGACCCCGAAATCATGCTCATGCGCGGCTACACCCTCACTTACGTGAACGGCAAGCTCCTCAAATCCATTGACCAGCTCAAGAAAGGCGATAAACTGCAAACCAAACTGTTGGCCGGCTCCGTGGACAGCACCGTCACCCAGGTAAAACCACCAGACCTTTTTACTTGAGAATTGGGAAGTACGAATCAGGAATGTGTCCATCCTTTTTGTGCAATACGCTCCTTCCAATTCAAAATTCCCACTTCAATTCTTAATTCCCAATTCCTAATTTTAAATGAAACGCCGTGAGTAACATAACCTATAAACAAGCCACCCAGGAACTAGAGACCATTCTCAAAGCCATTGAAAACGATGACGTGGACGTGGACGAACTTACCCAAAAAGTGCAGCGGTCCTCAGAGCTCATTAAACTCTGCAAGCAGAAACTCAGGAACGCCGAAGATGCCATCAACCAGGTCTTCAACGACATTAACTGCGAAGACCCCAAGGCGGAATAAATCCTGAAACTTGCGTTTTCGGGCTCATTTCTGGAAACGAAGCCAAAAACGGGCAAGGCGGCTTCTGGGCGGCCTTGCCCGTTTTTTGTGGTGTTCATGTACCATCTAATTTGTTAAGTTGTTTGCCCGCGTTTTTGTGCGCGCTCAAAATTCGGTTGTTCCCGGTTTGGTTTTATGCCGCCGCAACTGCTAGTTTTACCTGAAGCAAATCTCTTTGAATCTATGCGTTTTCTACCTGTAGTTTTCGGTTTCGGCAAATGCCTGGCCCTGGCTTTTTTAATACTCACCAGCTGCCAGCAGAAGCCCGCCGAGGCACCGGCCGCCCCTGCACCACCTGCTCCGCCAGTCCCTACCCTGCTCACAGACACCACCGCGCAAGATTCTCTGGCCGCTTACGCCCTGGCCCACCCGCATGACACGCTGGTGCTCCTTTCCACACCCAAAGGCGATATTAAAATACGGTTGTTCCAGGACACGCCGCTGCACCGCGCCAATTTTGTGCGGCTGGCCAACTATGGGTTCTTTGACAACACTGTTTTTTTCAGGGTAGAGAAAGATTTCATGATTCAGGGTGGCCGGTCAGATTTCCAGACCATGAAGATTGGCGTTTATAAAATTCCGCCGGAAATACGGCCCCATTATTACCATAAACGCGGCATGGTGGGCATGGCCCGCTACGGCGACAAGGAAAACCCCGAGCGCAAATCGTCTAACCGTGATTTCTACATTGTGCAGGGCCACCCCATGAGTGAGTTGGAGTTGCAGGCCAGCATCAGGGAATTCAATTTAAAACTCACCCCTGCCCAAAAGCGCGTGTACCGCACCCAGGGCGGCGCACCCAACCTGGACCAGCAGTACACCATCTTCGGGGAAGTGGTGGAAGGCATGGCTGTGGTGGACAGCATTGCCGCCACGCCCGTGGATCAGCAGAAATGGCCGGTGAAGGAGGTTACTATGAAGGTGAAGGTGCTGAGGTAGTAGTTACTTTTAGTGGATTGCCTTTTTTCTCCTTTTTCGCCGTTGTTGGTGTTATCACCAACAACCTGAACTGCGTTTCTAGCTGCTTTTGTGCACGCAGTTTGCTTTCCTTTCAAATGACCGCTTACTCCTGAGTTTTACAAGACAGCCTTTTCCATAGCCCGGCTCCGAGCGCTCACGGCCGCGAGGCCCCGCCTTCCCCTCTCGCACTGCCCGTCTTGGCCATTTCTGATATTTGTTTCATCGCATCAGCCATACAAGGCCAACCCGCGAGGCGCTCGATGGAAAGGCTGGAAACGGTGCGATTCGATAGGCCGTCTGCGCTTTTGGAACCGAATTAATTGCGTTTCGGGCTCTAAATTGGAAATGGAGCCGAAACTGGGATTCGGTTGCAGGTGGTAGAGACAAGGCACTGCCTTATCTCTACGCTTGAGGTTCCTGCTGTTACTCAAAAGACCTCGTAGCGCGCGCAGCTCCTACGAGTGTCTCCGCTAAAAAACCCTTCTGACATACCCAAAAAAACGCACCCCATGTCTGAGGTGCGTTTTTGGCTCCATTTCCGGAAACGGGCCCGAAAACAGGAATTACCAGATATGCACGCGCTCCGCGTCTGGGCGGTACATCTTGTTGTCCGGTCCGCACCCGAAGGCTTTGTAGAACTGCGGCAAATTAGACAACGGCCCATTAATCCGGAACTGGGCTGGGGAGTGTGAATCTGTTAACACTTGCTGGCGCAAAGCGGCTGGGGTGGAATTGTTCCGCCAGATTTGGGCCCAAGCCAGAAAGAAGCGCTGCTCCGGCGTGAAACCGTCAATCTTGCCCACGTTTTTGTTTGCAATGGCTTTCTGCAGCGCACTGAAGGCAATGTTCAGACCGCCAATATCGGCAATGTTTTCGCCCATGGTCAGTTTTCCGTTCACAAACACGCTGTCAAGCGGCTGGTAGGCGCTGTATTGGCGGTCCACCAAATCAGTGCGCTGCTTGAATTTGGCCTTGTCTTCGGCGGTCCACCAATCGCGGAGGTTGCCTTGGTGGTCAAACTGGCTGCCCTGGTCGTCAAAGCCGTGGGTGAGTTCATGTCCAATCACGGCACCCATGCCACCGTAGTTCACGGCATCATCGGCGTTGGGGTCAAAGAAGGGCGGCTGCAGAATTCCGGCCGGGAATACAATCTCGTTCATGCTGGGACTATAGTAGGCGTTCACGGTGGGCGGCGTCATGCCCCACTCGGTGCGGTCTACGGGTTGGCCCAGTTTGGCCACGTTGCGGTTGTAGTTCCAGCGGGCGGCGCTGAGCATGTTCTGCACATAGGAATCACGGCTGATGGTCAAGCCAGAATAATCGCGCCATTTGTCTGGGTAGCCAATCTTCACCGCGAAGGCGTTCAGTTTGGTCATGGCCTGCTGCTTGGTGGCCTCGCTCATCCAGTCCAGGTTTTTCACATGTTCCTGAAACGCGGCACGCAGGTTGTTCACCATCTCCAGGGCTTTGGCCTTGGCGGCCGGCGAAAAGGTTTTCTCTACATACGCTTGTCCTAAGGCTTCGCCGATGGTGGCATCTGTAGAACCCAAAATGCGTTTCCAACGCGGTTGCATCTGGCGGGTGCCATTCAGGAACTTGCTGTTGAAGTTGAAGCTTTCCTGCACAAAAGCCATGGGCAGGTAGTTGGCCGTGCCCCGCACTAGGTGCCAGCGCAGGTAGGTTTTCCAGTCAGATACGGGAATGCTGGCCAGCATTGTGTTGGCTTCCTTCAAGAACTCGGGCTGCGCCACAATAATCTCAGTGGCAGCCTTGGCGTTCAGTTGGCCTAAAAGTGTGTTCCAGTTGAAGTTGGGCGCCAGTTTCTGCACCTCGGCCAGGGTCATTTTATTGTAGGTGGCATATGGGTCGCGTTGCTGCACGCGGGTCATAGAGGCTTTGGCCAGGCGCGTTTCCATCTCCACCACTTTGGCGGCGTTGCGCTGCGCGGCGAGTTGGTTGTCGCCCAAAAGCATGAACATGCGGCCCACGTGGCGCTGGTATTCCTCTTTCACGGCTTGTGACCTGGCATCAGAATTCAGGTAATAATCACGGTCAGGCAAGCCCAAACCGCCCTGCCGAATACTAGCGATGTGTTGCGTGCTGTTTTTTCGGTCCTGCCCCACACCAAAGCCGAACAGGGCGCCGCTGCCCAGCATTTTCTGCTGCGCGATGGTCTGCAACAAGGTGTTTCTGTCTTTGATGGCGTTGATGCGGTCCAGTTCTGGTTTCAAGGGCGCAATGCCGGCGCGCTCAATGGCCATGGAGTCCATGCCGGCGGCGTAGAAGTCCCCTACCAATTGGGTGCTGGAGCCTTTGGCGGCGTTGCGCTGGGCCACGGCGGCATTGACCACTGCTAAAAGAGCCGCATTGTTATTGTCTCTCAGTTCATTGAAACTGCCCCAGCGGCTCTCGGCGGCGGGCACGGGATTGTTTTTGAGCCAGCCGCCGTTGGCAAACTGGTTGAAATCCTCGCACGGCGACACGCTACGGTCCAAGTTGGCCATGTTCAAACCTATGCCCGGCACAATGGCCTCTGTGGTGCTGGCCACGGCGGTTGCCGAAGCCGTGGAAGCGGTTTGTTGAACGGCAGGTTTGCTGCAACCCAGGGCCAGCGTGCCGGTGAGGGCGGTGGCCAGCCAGATACTTTTGTGTTTCATCATCATAAGGAAAACGTTGGTTTAGTAAAACAAACATCCCAAAGCGGGGGAATCCATTGGGCTAATTTACGAAACTCCCGGGCCCAGGTCAAGTTGTTCCTAACGCTTGTTTGGCACCAGGCTTATTATTCTACCTGCCCGAATGCCTAATCACAAGTGGTAAAGATTCGTGCTTGAATATTTTTTTACGCGGAAGGCCTGCAGCGTTTATTGTTGCCCTCGGCACTGTGGTTTATGCGCATCGCAATCACTGCAGGAGAGTTCTCCAGGTTTTCCGTTTTGGGGCTCATTTCTGGAAATGAGCCCTAAAACGGCGCTTCCTGGGTGTCTCTAGCTTCATAAAACGTGGCGAAGGACTTGGGCAACAGCGGCTGCTCAATGGATCGGGCATAGATTCTGGTGAAGCAGGCGCCAAAGAAAAAGATCATGGCGGAGTAGAAGATGAACAACAGCAGTACCACCACAGACCCAGAGGCGGCATACACAGACCCCAAATCACTGTTCACCAGCAAACGCGCCAGCACCACTTTACCTAGCAGAAAGAGGAAAGCCGTCACCGCCGCCCCTACCCACACCGCCCGTTTAGGCATGTGCGCAAACGGCAGGAACCTGAAAATCAAAGCGAACCAAGTAGTCTCCACGGCAAACCCAATGATTCTGTTCAAGCTCTTTATAAGGTTTAGCTGAAAATGCTCGTCCCAAAGGGTATAATGGTCATTGATGAAGGCAAAAGACGCGTCCATGACCAGAAACGCCACAAATAACAAGCCGCTGGAGAGAATAATCATAAGCGCCCTGAAACGGTTTCGCAACGCTCCTTTTAAATGCTGCGGACCGCGCAGGCGCACGCTCCAAAGCTGGTTCAACGAGTTCTGAATGACCGTAAACAAGGTGGTGGACACAAACGTGAGGAACAGAAAACTGACCACGGCGGCCCAGCCCTGCCCCTGCAAATCCAGGAAATTCGTCAAAATCAATTCTACTTGCCCGGCCACGTCTTGCCCCACAAGGGCGGCCATTTTCTCAAACAACTCGCCGGTGATCAAGGCGTTGCTGAACAAACTTCCTAACACCGTAATTAAAAGAATAAGTATGGGCGGCAACGCGAACAGTGTGAAAAACGCCGTGGAAGAAGCCAACCGCAACGGGTCATTCTTCTTAAAAAGCACAAACGCCTCTTTAAACAAAAGGAACGTTGGCTGCACTCTTGACAGGATTCTGGGTGAAGTCATGGTAATCATCAGGCCGAATACGTAAAAAGCCGTTTTTGGGCTGGTTTCTGGAAATGAAGCCAAAAACAGGAAGGAATGTTGTAAATTCTAAACCCAATTGCACTTAGTAGTTTACAAAAGCTCTTTGGCAGGGTCCCAGAAACGTTTTTCAAAATCTTGTACCTGGTCGTTTTCAATCTTTATGCCTTCGCTTTCAAGATGTGCCTGCATGGCGTCAGAAGATCCAAAATGCTGCTTGCCGGTGAGCAGGCCATTTCTGTTGACTACGCGGTAAGCCGGTATGCCATGTTGCGCGTGCGAGGCGATCAAAGCCCAGCCCACCATGCGGGCCGATCCCTTCGCGCCCAGATAAGCGGCAATGGCGCCGTAAGAAGTTACCCGCCCCGGCGGAATCAGCTTCACTACTTCATACACGTCTTTAAAAAAATTGGTCTTTTTATCTGAGGCGTTGCTGGCTGGCATAGGTGGCGCAATTTTGAGATGGTACGTAGCGGATAGACCAAAGCGTTTAATTTATACACCAGATTAAACTTTACCGGCATTTTTAGGTCTTACTTATAAAAGTAAGAAAAAACGCAATATTTTTGTCTGCCATGGGGTTACAAGAAGAAGTACCTTGTACTCAATGGTGCTTGCTCATAACCCCCCTAAGCCTCCTCAAAGGAATGAAAAAAGTGACCCTGGCCCCTCAGCTGACACCTTTCGTCAAAAAAACTTCCTTGCTTACAGAAACTGGTTATTCTTGCTTCTCCCCCAATTTAACCAGAAACGGATTTTTTTGGCAGCCAGTAACCGGGCAACCACTCACCCCTAAGTAACCTTTTTCACCACTGACCCAACCTCTTCATTTTCCGGTAACTGCAGGGAACTTACTTCCTTTGTCGCTCCTTTAAGAAGCTTGGGGTTGGCCCATATATTCATAACCGTCGGTTTTAGCGCCGTACCTTTTCCTCAACCTAATACAGCGTTCTGTTTCTATGAAAATCAAACATATTGTGATTGCCCTTCTTATCCTAGGTTTTGGCGCCTTAGTTTATTACCGCTACACCACCAACCAGGAACAAGCCGGTGCGGCCGGTGGAGGCCCCGGCGGGGGAAAAGGCGGTCCGGGTGCCGGAGGAAAAGGTGGCCCTGGTGGCGGAGGCGGCATGCCCATGCGCGTGAGCGGCATGGTGGTGCAACCCCAGGAATTCGCCAATGCGCTGTCTGTGACCGGTTCCATTGAAGCCAACGAACAGATTGAAGTGAGAGGCCAGGTGGCTGGTTTGGTGCGGGGCATTTACTTTCAGGAAGGCGGCAACGTACGCAAAGGCCAGGTGTTGGTAAAAATTGACGATTCTGAACTGAGAGCCCAACTGGCCCAGGCCCAAACCCGCCGTAGCCTCGCCTCTGAAAACGAGCGCCGCGCGGGTCTGCTTTTGGCCAAAGAGGCCATCAGCCGTGAAGAATATGACGTAGCCCGCGCCGAACTGAAAACCGCGCAGGCGCAGATTCAGTTAGTGCAGGCGCAATTGGCCAAAACTTCCATCACAGCACCTTTTTCTGGTAAAGTGGGTTTACGGGCGGTCTCCACAGGCAGCTTTTTATCACCAGAGACGGTGGTGACCAATTTAATGAGCACCAACCCCGCTAAAATCACGTTTGCCGTACCAGAGAAATATGCTGCGCAGGTAAAAGAAGGCACAGAAATTACCTTTACCGTAGCGGGCACCACCAACAAATTCAAAGCCAAAGTGTACGCCATTGAGCCTGGCATTCAAGCGGCCACGCGTACGCTGCAGCTACGGGCCCGGGCAGACAATGCCAACGGTGATTTAATGCCCGGTTCTTTCGCCAATATTCAAATGCCGTTGACAGTTATTCCAGATGCTCTCCTCATCCCTACCCAAGCGGTGGTGCCCGTGCAAAACGGAAAAAAAGTGTTCATCACGGAGAACGGGAAAGCCAAGGAAGTCATGATTGAAACCGGCACCCGCACAGAGAAAGACCTGTTGGTGACGTCTGGCCTGAGTGCCGGAGATACATTGTTGACCACCGGCGTGATGACCTTGAAAGCTGGCAGCCCCGTGAAAGTGGCGATTGTTAAGCAGCAATAAAAAATTAAAAACCTATGAGTTTATCTACCACAAGTATAAAACGCCCGGTTTTTACCATTGTGCTCAATTTGCTCCTCATGCTGTTTGGGGTGATTGGGTACACATTTCTGGGCGTTCGGGAATATCCTTCTATTGACCCGGCTATTGTGTCTGTGCGTACCAGTTACTCCGGCGCCAACTCAGACATTATTGAGTCACAGATTACAGAGCCGCTGGAAAAGGCCATTAACTCCATTGACGGGATTAGAAATATTTCTTCAACTTCTAACCAAGGCTCCAGCAACATCAACATTGAGTTTAATCTGGAGAAAAACCTGGAGGAAGCCGCCAATGACGTGCGTGACAAAGTATCTCAGGCCGTAAGAAGCTTGCCTGAGGACATTGATTCGCCACCGGTGGTTTCAAAAGCAGACGCAGATTCTGAACCCATCATCACAATGACCGTGCGTAGTGCCTCCCGTGACGCCTTACAGTTGTCAGATTATGCGGAGAATGTGATTTCTCAGCGTTTGCAGACCATTCCTGGGGTGAGTAGCATTCAGATCTGGGGGCAGAAACGTTACGCCATGCGCCTCTGGATTGATCCCATGAAACTGGCTTCTTATGGCTTGACAGTGGCAGATGTGCGCACGGCCCTCAACCGCCAAAACGTAGAATTACCCACTGGTAAAGTAAGCGGCAGCAACACAGAATTAACGGTTAAAACGCTGGGTAACCTCTCAAACCCAGAGCAGTTCAACAACCTTATCATTGCCTCACAAGGCGAGACCATCACCCGCTTCAGTGACATCGGCCGCGCCGAATTGGGGCCTGAGAACCTGGAAACCAAGATGACGGAGTCAGGCACACCCATGGTGGGCATGGCCATTATTCCCCAACCGGGCACCAACTACCTGGAAATTGCCGGTAACTTCTATGACCAGTTTGACAAACTCAAAACCGAAGTGCCCGCTGATATTCAGCTAGACATTGTGATGGACAACACCGTGTTCATCCAGAAATCAGTGACGGAGGTGGCCGAGACAATCTTGATTGCCTTGGTGCTGGTGATTCTAATCATCTATCTGTTCTTCCGGGACTGGGGCATTGCGTTCCGGCCCTTGATTGACATTCCGGTGTCTTTGATCGCCACGTTCTTCATTATGTATTTGGCGGGTTTCTCCATCAATGTCTTGACGTTGCTAGCTATTGTGTTGGCCACCGGTCTGGTGGTGGATGACGGTATTGTGGTAACAGAGAACATCTACAAGAAAGTAGAGGAAGGCATGTCTCCCATTGAGGCGGCCATCAAAGGCTCCAATGAGATTTTCATGGCGGTCATTTCCATCTCCATCACGCTGGCGGCGGTTTTCTTACCGGTAATCTTCCTGGAAGGATTTGTGGGTAGGCTCTTTCGGGAATTTGGCGTGGTGATTGGCGCGGCGGTGTTGATCTCAGCGTTTGTTTCTTTGACCTTGACGCCTATGCTGAACGCGTACCTGATGAAAGGTGGCGAGCAGAAGAAATCTAGGTTCTACAACTGGACTGAGCCTATGTTCCAACGCATGAACAGCGGCTACGCCGAGGCGTTGACCAGTTTCATGAAACGCAAATGGCTCAGTTTCCCTATCATTCTGGCTTGTTTAGGCTTAACGGTTCTTTTCTACATGACCTTGCAGAAAGAAACCGCGCCATATGATGACCGAAGCATGCTGCGGGTATCTGCCACAGCCCCAGAAGGTGCCTCTTATGAATACATGGACCGCTTCATGCTGGAACTCACCAAGTTGGTAGATGACTCTGTCCCTGAGAAGAATGTAAACCTGGTCATCACCTCGCCCGGCTTCGGGTCCAGCTCCGTCAACAGCGGCATGATGCGCTTGGCGTTGAAACAACCTGAAGAACGGGAACGCTCCCAAAAGGAAATAGCCGATCAACTTTCTAAACTAACACGTCGTTTTCCGGAGGCACGCACCAACGTGAGCCAGCAACCTACTATTTCCGTGAACAGAAGAGGCGGGCAGCCCATTCAATACATTATTCAGGCGCCAAACTTTGAGAAGCTGCAGGAGAAAATACCGCAGTTTATGGAAGCCGTGGCCGCCAACCCAATTTTTGTGCAGCCAGATGTAAACCTGAAATTCAACAAGCCGGAAATCAACATCACCATTGACCGGGAGAAAGCGCAAAGCCTGGGCATATCTGTGATTGACGTGGCCCAAACGCTGCAGCTCTCTTTAAGCGGGCAACGCTTTGGGTATTTCCTGATGAACGGCCGGCAGTACCAGGTAATGGGCCAGTTTGACCGCCCAGACCGTGATGACCCCATGGACCTGACCTCTCTGTTTGTGCGCAGTTCTACCGGACAGTTGGTACAGCTTGACAACCTGGTCACCATGGAAGAGAAAAGCAGTCCGCCGCAATTGTACCACAACAACCGCTATTTGTCGGCTACGGTTTCTGCCGGTTTGGCCCCGGGCAAAAGCATTGGCGACGGCATTGACGCCATGGACGCTATCAGAGACAAAGTATTGGACGAGTCTTTCTCTACTGACTTGGGCGGCGAATCCCGTGACTTTGTGGAAAGCGGTTCCAACACCATGTTCGCCTTTGGGCTGGCCTTGCTGTTGATTTACCTGATTCTGGCCGCCCAGTTTGAGAGCTTCGTGGACCCGTTCATCATTATCTTGACCGTGCCTATGGCCGTGGCCGGTGCCATGCTTAGTTTGTGGTTGCTCGGGCAAACCTGGAACATTTTCAGCCAGATTGGGACTATTATGCTCATTGGCCTGGTAACTAAGAACGGGATTCTGATTGTGGAATTCGCGAATCAGCTGCGCGAGGAAGGCAAACCAAAATTAGAAGCCATTCTGGAAGCTTCTGAAGCCCGTTTGAGACCAATCTTGATGACCAGTTTGGCCATTGCCTTGGGTGCCTTGCCTATTGCTCTGGCCTTGGGTGCGGCGGCGCAAAGCCGCATGGGCATGGGGATAGTGATTGTAGGCGGTACTATTTTCTCCTTGATTCTGACGCTCTTCGTGATTCCGGCCATCTATGCCATGTGGTCTAAGGAGCGCAAGCATCATCCAGAATTTGACCACATTGAAGAATACGAAAAAGCGGTTTCCCATTAAGATTAGACTCACCTTTCCTTATGATACAAAGTAAAAAAAGCTTACTCTGGTTGGTTGCCCTGTTGGCCGTGTTGGCCACAGGCCCAGCCCGGGCGCAGGAGCTTTTAACCTTAGAAGACGCCGTAAAGATTGCGCTGGAGCGTAATTATGACATCAAACTGTTCACCAATGACCGGCAGATTGCCGAGAACAATGTAAGCCGCGGCAACGCCGGCATGTTGCCTAACGTGAACGCCACGCTTACCAACAGCAATTCTATTCAGAACAACTCCCAAACCCGCGCCGACGGTCAAGTGAACGAGGTAAACTGGGGCCGCGGCTCCAACCTTAACTACGGCGTTGGCTTGAACTGGACTATTTTTGACGGCTTCCGGATGTTTGCGCGCTACGAGCAGTTGCAGGAACTACAGAAACTCGGCGAAGCCAACTTGCAGCAAACCATTGTGACACGGGTGAGCGATGTAGTAGCTCTGTACTATGAAATGGTGCAGCAGCAACTCCAGATCCAGGCCTATGATACCGCCATTGCCTTGTCTAGGTTTAGGGTGGAAACGGCTCAGAACCGCTTCCAGATTGGGAAATCGGCCCGTTTGGAGGTGTTGAATGCGCAGGTGGACTACAACACAGATACCACCAACCTGTTACGCCAGCAGGACCTCTACCGGAATACCCAAATCAGGCTGAACGAGATCATGGCCCGCGATGTCAATATCAGATTCAAGGTAGTAAACGGCATCACCATTGATGACCGCCTGACTTTGAGCCAATTGACCACCCAAGCCACTGAGCAGAACCCGGCCTTAAAAGCCGCCATCTTAAACAAGCGTATTGCAGAATTGGAAGCTCGCCAGGTGCGTGCCAGCCGCTACCCTACCATTGGCGTGAACACGGGGTACACCTTTTCCAGGAATCAATCGGCGTTGGGTTTCTCCACTTTGTCTACCGGCAATGGCCTTACCTACGGCGTCACGGCTTCTGTGCCTATTTTTACTGGCTTCAACCAGCGTCGAAATGAGCAGAACGCTAACATTATCATAAATAGCGCTGAACTGCAACTGGCCCAGGTGAACCAAAACATTCAGGCGCAATTGGCGGCCGCGTTTCAAACCTACCAGACCAACCTGTCTTTGGTGCGATTGGAGGAAAACAATACCCGCATTGCCCGCCAAAACCTTGATATTACCATGGAGAAATATCGCCTGGGCAGCATCACCACCATGGAAGTGCGTGATGCCCAACTCAACTTCGTGAATGCCACTGTGCGGTACAGCAATGCCCTTTACCAAGCCAAGCTAGGCGAAATTGGACTAAGAGAAATTGCAGGAAATGTAAATCTGTAATTTACTTTTGCTTTGACTACAATTCCGTTTTGGGGCTCATTTTCAGAAATGAGCTCTAAAACGGGAGTTTTACTTCCTAGTCATCCTGAGTCTGCCGAAGGATCTAACAAATACTCTTTATTGGACTGTTCAAGCAATTCCCTTCGCCGTTGTTGGTGTTCTAACCAACAACCTATACTGCGTTTGTAGAAGCTTTTGTGCATGCAGTTTGCTTTCCTTTCAAATGACCGCTTACTCCTGAGTTTTACAAGACAGCCTTTTCCTTATTATGGCTCCGAGCGCTCACGGCCGCGAGGCCCCGCCTTCCCCTCTCGCGCTGTACCAGCTTCCGGGTGCCTTCGGCACCCGCCTAGCGGCGACGGAACCTGCTTAGGCGCTCGATGGAAAGGCTGGAAAAGGACCGGGTTGAAAGGCAGTCTGCGTTTTGGGCATCAGCAGTTCCGCCTGCTCAAAAGACCTCACAGGTTTTCGAAACCTGTGAGGTCTGCGCCATTTGCGTTTCTAGGCTCTGGAATGGAAATGGAGGCGAAACTGATAAATAACCTTTCCTAGGAAACATCCCTGCCGCAAGTTTAGCAACAGCGTAACTTGTGGCAGAAGAAAATGTAGAGACCAGGCACTGCCTTGTCTCTTCGGTGGAGGACCCGACATTCGCCTGCTCAAAAGACACTCGTAGCGTGCGCAGCTCCTACGAGTGTCTCTGCCAATTTCCGTTTTGGGGCTCATTTTAGGAAATGAGCCCCAAAACGGAAACGGCTACTTCACCGCCAGGGCGTTGTACAGAATCTCAGCAGGGTGAAGGGCTTTGCGGGCGGTGCCATCTTTGATTTGGTGGCGGCAACTGGTACCTGCAGCGGCAATAATGACCTCGGCGGGTTGCTTTCTAACCGTGGGGAACAAGACCAATTCGCCAATCTGCATGGAGACGTCATAGTGCTCTTTCTCGTAGCCAAACGACCCCGCCATGCCGCAACAGCCCGAGGGAATCAGCTCTACTTCATAATTCTGGGGCAGCGCCAAAATCTTTTGAGTGGGCGTGAGCGCGTGCAGGGCTTTCTGGTAGCAATGTCCGTGCAGTTGAATGCTGCGTTTTTCTGTAGTGAAGGCCTGCACCGACAACGATCCTTCCTCCGCTTCTTTCAACAAGAATTCCTCCAGCAAATAAGAATTTCGGGCCACTTGTCTGGCCTTCGGCTCTAAGGAAGATGGTACTAAATCCAGATATTCATCACGGAGCGTGAGTAAGGCTGAGGGTTCAATACCAACCAACGGCACGCCGTCTTGAATGACTTCTGCCAGCAGCTCAACGTTTTTAATGGCGATTTTTTTGGCGTCACGCACCAGGCCTTTGGAGAGATAGGTGCGGCCGCTTTCCAGGTGGTTTGGCATGTGCACGTCATAGCCCAGGGCCGTCAATAATTTAACGGTGGTTTGGCCAATCTCCACATCGTTGAAATCGGTGAACTCGTCGCAGAAAAGGTAGACTTTTTTGGCTGTGGCTTTAGCGGCTGGTTGCTGCTTTTTCCATTTCTTGAACCAAGTCCGAAAGGTGGTACTGCTTAACCCAGGCAAAGACCGCTTCGGCGCGAAGCCTACCACTTGTTTCACCAGTTTGCTGGTAATTGAGTTGTTGATGACGAAATTATAAATACCAGGTGCGATGGACGCCAGACGCTGCAGTTTGGTGAAATTCCCAATCATGCGGGCTCTGAGCGGCACGCCGTTGGCGTCATAGTAATGCTGCAGGAATTCGGCTTTCATCTTGGCCACGTCCACGCTGCTGGGGCACTCAGATTTGCAGGCTTTGCAGCTGAGGCACAAATCCATGACTTCCTTGATCTCTTTGTGGTCAAACTTGTTGGCTTTCTCAGAGCTGGTCAAGAACTGCCGAAGGATGTTGGCGCGGGCGCGGGTGGTGTCTTTTTCCTGACGGGTGGCCATGTAACTCGGGCACATGGTGCCGCCGCTCACGTGGGTCTTGCGGCAGTCGCCGGAGCCGGAGCATTTCTCGGCCAGGCGCAGAATTCCTTCCTGACGGGTGAAGTCAAAAAGCGTTTCTACCGGAATAATCTGTTGCTGTTGTTTTTCCTCGTACCGCAGAAATTCATTCATGGGCGGCGTATCCACAATCTTACCCGCATTGAACACGCCGTGCGGGTCAAAGATGCGTTTCACTTCTTTTAAAAGCGCATAGACTTCCTGACCCAAGGCCGCCGGAATGAACTCACCGCGCAGGCGGCCGTCGCCGTGTTCTCCGCTCAGAGAACCGTTGTATTTTTTGACCAGCTCGGTAGTCTCAGCCAGAACCGTCCGGAAGAGTTGTTTGCCCGCCTCGGTTTTGAGGTTGATCATGGGTTCCACGTGCAGCTCACCGGCCCCGGCGTGGGCGTAGTATGACGCGTGCAGATGGTGCTTGGCCAGCAAGCCCTGTAATTCTTCAATGTAAAAAGGTAAATCCTCTGGTGAGACGGCGCAGTCTTCAATCAGGTTCACTGGTTGCAAGTCACCGGGCAGGTTTCTGATCAGGCCCAAGCCCGCTTTGCGCACTTCCCAGACCGGCTTGGTTTCCTTGCCGCGCACCAATGGGTAGGCGTAGCCCAAACCGGCAGCCTTTAAGTCCGCCACCAAAGCTTCGGCCTTGGCCGAAATAATGTCTTGTGAGGCTTCCATGAACTCCACCATCAAGAGAGCGGCGGGGTCGCCTTCAATGAAAAAGCGGTTGTTCTGGTACGTGGGGTGGCCTTTGGTGAAGTCCATGATATATTTATCCACCAGTTCAGAGGCCAAAGGCTTGTGCTTGAGAATAATGACGTTGGCATGCAGCGCTTCCAACAGGGAGTTGAAATGCACGCACAACAGGCCTTCTTCTTTGGGCGGCAAGGGCAAGAGATTCAGTTTCGCCTCGGTGATAAACGCCAGCGTACCTTCAGACCCGGCCAACAGTTGGCATAGGTTAATGGTTTGCTCCCCGTTCACGAGGTGTTTGTCATCTACCAAAAAATCAAGCGCGTAACCGGTGTTGCGCCGGGTGAGGCTGGCTTTGGGGTAATTGGTTTTGATGGTCTTTCTATGCCCAGGGTGCGTAACCAACTCGTGCATTTGGCGGTAGATGTCGCCTTCTTCTGTGTCTTGCGCCATTTTGTACTGGAATTCCTGTGGGCTAAGTGGTTTGAATTCAGCCTCAGAACCATCACTTAACAACACCTTCGCCGACAATAAATGGTCACGGGTATCTCCCCAGACGATGGAGTGCAGGCCGCTGGAGTTGTTACCGATCATGCCGCCTACCATCGCTCTGTTGGCGGTAGACGTTTCAGGCCCGAACATCAGGCCACTCAGTTTCAAGACGGCGTTCAAATCATCTCTGATCACGCCCGGCTGCACGCGCACCCACCGCTCCTGCTCGTTGATTTCCAGAATCTGGGTAAAGTACTTAGAGATGTCCACCACCAGCCCGTGACCCACCACCTGCCCCGCCAACGACGTGCCCGCCGCCCGGGGAATAAGCGTGAGTTGGTGCTCCTTCGCGAATTTCACCAGCACCTTGAGGTCATCAATGTTCCTGGGAATAGCCACTGCCACCGGTTTTTCCTGGTACACCGAGGCGTCTGTGGAATACACCAGTTTCTGGGCTTGGTGCAACGAAGAGGCATCGTCAAAATACAATTCTCCGGCCAGGGCAGATTGCAACTGGGAAAACACAGAAACACTTGGGGCTATTACAGACATAACGCACTATTTAAAAGCAGAGCAAATATAACTACCCTGCCACAGGATAACCAGCTAAACCTTGTGGTAAATAAATAATTTTAAAAAGGTGATTGAAGCATCAACTTTCTTTCAGGATTGCAGAATCTAAAGGTCAGGATAATCCACACTTTATCCATCCTAAAAGTGATTTCCCGTTTCCGGGCTCATTTCTGGAAACGAAGCCAAAAACGGAACCAATAACTTATAAACAGATAGCGGTTCAACGCTACACATGCGGGCGAAATAAATGGAATTGCTATCTTGAGAAGATTCTACCGTCTTTGTGAGCCCTTACTTCCAGTTGATGCAAGCCCCTAGCCTTTCCCTAACGTTGTCTCCCCTGCTTAAAATGCGTTCCCTTTTGCTGGCATTTCTATTGGCTTTCTGTTGCCTGACCGCAAAGGGGCAGACCAGCGCCATCAAAGCCCTGGAATACAAAATTGACTCCCTGGCCGCCGAAGGCCTGCCCAAATCTGCCTTACCCGAAGTGAACAAGCTAGACCAACTGTACCGCAAGAACAAAAACACCGGTGGTCAGTTGAAAGCTACATTTTACCGGCTCACGTTCCTATCTTTTCTGGAGGAGAAAGCCATGGTCCCCATTATTCAGCAAATGCAGAAAGATATTGCCGCCGCTTCTTTCCCCGTGAAACCCGTGCTGCAGTCGGTCTTGGCCGAAATGTACCAGAAATACTATGAACAAAACCGGTACCAATTCAGGCAGCGCAGCCAGCTGGCCGTGCCCAGCCCAGACTTCACGCAGTGGGATTTGCGCACCATGCTGGAGCAGATTGCCACGCAGCACCAGTTGGCCCTGCAAGACCAGAAACCTCTGCAGCAGACGCCCATCACCGTGCTGGGCGTTGCGCTGGAAGGTGACCGCACCACCCGCCCCCATCGCCCCACCTTGTATGATTTGCTGGCCCACCGCGCCCTGGACTTTTACCTGAACCCCGAGTCTGATTTACCCAAGGCGGCTAATGATTTCAAACTCAATGACCCGGCTTATTTTGGCAGCAGTGCAACCTTTGCCCGCCTGAAATTGCCAACCCAAGACACCACCGCCAATCTGTACCTGGGCCTGCGGTTGTTGCAGCAAGCCACCCAATTCCATCTCACCCAAAACAACCAGGAAGCCCTGGCAGACCTGGAGTTGAAACGCCTGGAAATGTTACTGAAGCAAAACTCCTTTCTGGGCCAAGGCCACCTATACACCACGCGCCTGAAAGAAATTTCCAGCACTTTCTCCCGCAGCCCCTTAACCGCCGATGCCGCGTATCTGTTGGGAAAATATTACCAAACCAAAGACAGCCTGGTCACTGCGTTAACGTATTTCAACACGGCTATTGCCAAATTCCCGGCCAGCGTGGGCGGACAGAACGCCGCTGCCAGCCAACAGGAAATCCTGAAGAAATCCATTGAATTCAAAGTGGAAGATGTGGTGCCTGCGCAGGGTCCTATTTTGGCCCAGGCTACTTACCAGAACCTAAACTCCGCCCGGTTTACCGTTTACCCACTTACAGAAGCGCAATTTACCCAAATACAGGAAATACGCCGAAGGCTCACCAGGTACGGTTCCGGGGATAACGGCCAAAGCGCCCGCGCAGAATTACACGCGCTTCTTGCCCCACTGAAACCCAATCAGCAACAACAGATTGCCCTACCTAACCCCGGCAACCACAAACCTCAGATTTCAGAATTTAAAATAGAGGCCTTGCCCTTAGGAATGTATGCGGTGCTACTGCAGGGCGGTACTCAGCCTGAGCCAAGTTTGCAGGAAATCAATTTGTTTACTGTGACTGACCTGGCCTTCTCCAGCAGAACCAACCCAGACGGCCAGCAGGAAGTACGCGTCATGCACCGCCAAACCGGCAAACCCCTGGCCCAGGTAAAAGTGGTAGCCGAAGCCCAGGAATGGAATAACGGAACCCGGCAAAGAATCTTATTGGGCGAAGGATTCACTGACACCCAGGGTAAAATCTTATTCAACAAAGACAGAAAACACAACAACTTATCTTTCTGGTTAACGGCGGGCAAGGACCACTATCTTGCCCTGAATGAATATTATTACTGGAATGACAACGCAAGAGACAACGATTCCAAAATAATTGAAAACACCATCCTTTTCACCGACCGCCAGATTTATCGTCCTGGCCAAACCCTCTACTTCAAAGGCATTCAGGTCAGGAAAGTCAACGGCAAGACTGAGTTAGTGACCAATGGGGAGATGGAAGTGGAGCTGCTGGATGATAACGATGAAACCCTTGGCACGCTTGAACTCAAAACTAATGAATACGGGTCGTTCAGCGGTTCTTTCCAGATTCCTGTTTCGGTGTTAACTGGCGTCCTAACCTTGGAAGTTGACAATGAATCGTTGGAAGTGCGAGTGGAGGAATACAAGCGACCTTCGTTCCAAATCAGCTTTGACCCCGTTAAAACCATTCACCGTTTCAATGATTCTGTGCAGGTAACGGGCAAAGTGGCGGCTTATGCGGGCTATGGGCTCACTGGCGCCAAGGTGCAGTACAAAGTGGTGCGGGAATCTGTCTATAATCCAGCTTATTATAATAACCCCCGCAACAAAAGGAGCTATCAATCCGAAACTCTACTACTTCAATCTGGTCATGTGACTGCCGATACCCAGGGTGAGTTCAAGGTTAATTTTAAAGCGTATGCTGAATTGGTTGCAGACCCACCGGAACAACAATATGTTTATTCAATCAGCGCTACTGCCACTGACGCCTCTGGTGAAACTCAGAGCCAATATACCGCCGTGCTAATTGGCCAGAAAGCTTTAAACCTTTCTATGTACCTCCCCGACCGGATTTTGCTGCCGGACTCTCTTACCACCTTCGTGCGGATGACCAATCTCAACCAGGAACTGCAAGCCGGAACAATTACCGTAGACGTTTACCAACTGAAAAGCCCGGAGAAACTTTACAAGAACCGGCTCTGGAATTTTCCCACCACACAGGCTTGGCAAAAGGGTGAGTTTGAGAAGAGCTTCCCTACGTACGCCCCGCAGGAAAATGAATACTATTCCTGGCCCATCAAACAAAAACTACTTTCCCAGACGCTCATAGGCACGGCCACGTACCCAGCGGTGTTTAAAGCAGCCTTGCCCTCAAAAACAGAAGCAGGCGTGTACCTGGTTCACGTGCAGGGCACTTCGCTCACTGGCGACACCGTTTCAATGAAGGATTACATTACCTTGGTTTCGCCCAAAAACCACCAGGTAGCCGAATTGAAAGATTGGGTAATTCCCGTGAAAGTTACCGCTGAGACCGGGGACAAGGCCGAGTTTTTAGTGGGTGCCGGCCCCAGCCATGTGCTGATGGAAGTGTATAACGGTCCCACGCTAGAATCTTCTGAATGGCTCCAAACGGGCGGCAAACAAAAACTGGTGGAAGTGCCCATTCAGAAAACTTACGGTACCAACGTGCAGGTGCAGTTTTTAATGGTGCAAGACAACCGCGTGTACACTGCCCTGCATAAACTCAACCCAAACAAGGCAGACCCCAGCCTGGCCTTGACCTTCAGCACATTTAGGAACAAGCTGTTGCCCGGCCAGAAAGAAACCTGGAAACTTCGCATTTCAGATGTCAAAGACAAAACCGCCGCCGCTGAAATGGTGGCCACCTTGTATGACGCTTCTCTAGACAAAATTCTGGGAACTGAAGACAGGTTCGGGATGGACTGGTACAGAAAATTCACTGACGGAACTGCCCATGAAAGAACCCAATACTTTACCTGGGCTAGAGGGCAATTTGTAAAACCGTCTGTCTCACAAAGTCTGCAAGAAATTAGAATATTCACGCCTATTGTCACTAGAAACTACGAACAACTCCATTATTTTGGCTACAGCTATTTTGGCGGCTACAACCAGGCTTACCATGAGTATTTGAATAGGGTAAAACGAAAGATAGAAACCGAGAATTCTGACAGAAGCCTGGAGGAAACCTACAAAGAAAACGCCGCCCAAATCAAAAACGGTGTGGAGGTCACTGGCTATATCCTAGACAAACAGACCAAAGAGACCATGCCCGGTGTAACGGTCACCTTGAAAGGCACCAACATCACCACCTTCTCTAATTCAAAAGGCTTCTTCAGGATAAAAGTGCCCGTAAACGGAGTCTTGGAGTTTGCTTTTATTGGATATAATTCAGAAGATTTCAAAATCACGAAGGCTGGAAGTTATAATATACACCTTCAGGCAGACACAAATGCATTAAGCGAAGTGGTAGTGACAGGTTATGGCGTACAGGAAAGAAGAGAAGTCACTGGTTCTGTTTCTACTGTTTCCTCCGCAATCTATGGTTCTCGGTCAATGTCAGAAGACAATTTGTTGCAAGCTATTGCGGAAGGCGTAAAAATCACTCCCTCTAAAACGTCTGCCACCACTGAAAAACTACAGGGACAACCCATCACCCTGAGAAAGAATTTTCAGGAAACAGCCTTCTTTTACCCGCACCTGCAAACTGACAGAAAAGGAAACATCAGTCTGGAATTCACGGTGCCGGAGGCCTTGACTTTGTGGCAATTCAAAGGCCTGGCGCACACCAAAAAACTGGAATGGGGCTTGCTGGAAGGTCAGGTCATGACCCAGAAACTCTTGATGGTGAGCCCGTACCTGCCCCGCTTCCTGCGTGAAGGCGACACCATCACCGTTTCGGCTAGAATTGTGAACCTTTCCAGCGAAAATCTCACGGGCAACGTAAGCCTCCAATTTTTTAATGCCTTCACTAATCAACCCGTCAACCTTTTCCAAAACCAAACTACCGGAGAGCAGAAATTCACGGTGGCGGCCGCTTCTACCACGCCGGCTTACTTTCAACTGGTGGTGCCCAGCAATCTGGAAGCCCTCACCTACCGCATCACCGCGCAAGCCAAAGATTTTTCTGACGGTGAAGAAAACACGGTGCCAGTGCTCTCCAATTCCATTCTGGTCACCGAAACCTTGCCCTTGCTGGTAAGACCCGGACAAACCAAAATTTTCACCTTGCAGAAACTGGCCAACCAGAAAAGCACCACGCTCAAAAGCCAAACCCTCACCTTTGAATACACTCAGAACCCGGTGTGGTCGGCGGTGCAGGCCTTGCCATATTTAATGGAGTACCCCTATGAATGCGCCGAGCAAACCTTCAGCCGGGTGTATGCCAACAGCGTGGCGGCCCATATTGTTAAGAAATCGCCCATCATCAAAAAGGTATTTGACCAATGGAAAGCCGCCAACAGCCAGGAACTGCTTTCTAACCTGGAGAAAAACCCAGAACTGAAGCAAACCCTGCTGGCCGAAACGCCCTGGCTCCGTGATGCCAGAACGCAAGGCGAGCAGCAGAAACGCATTGCCCTGCTCTTCGACTTCAACAAAATGGAAAACGAACTGACCGCCAACCTGGCCAAACTGGAAGAGATGCAGTTCGCCGACGGCAGTTTCCCGTGGTTTGCCGGCCTGTACCCAGACCGCTACATTAGTCATCATATTCTGGCGGGCATTGGGCAACTGGAGAAGCTAGGGGTGGTGAATTCAACAGAAAGAAGTCTCTCTAAAATCAAAACTCGAGGCCTTTCATTCCTTGACATAAAATTACTAGACGATTACCAGAACCAAGTGAACCTCCCAATTGCCAAACAAGAACTGAGCGCCACCCAAATTCATGCCTGGTACACGCGCAGTTACTTTACGGCAACGCCGCTTTCCCAGGAATTGCAAAAAGCGTGGCAGGCGTTTCAAGTGGTGGCCCAGCAAGATTGGCTTTCACAGAGCATTTATGAACAAGGATTGCTGGCGCTTACCATGCAGCGGTTCGGGAAACCGGAGCTTACCCAGAAAATCATCAAATCATTGCTGGAAAGAAGTCAAGCTTCTGAGGAATTGGGCCTGTATTGGCCACAGAACCAACGCGGTTATTTTTGGAACCAGGCCCCCGTTGAAACGCAGGTGCTCTTGATTGAACTGTTCACCGAGGCCCAGGCAGACCCCAAACACTTAGCTGAGATGAAACTTTGGCTCCTGAGAAATAAACAAACCAACCACTGGCAGACCACCAAAGCCACCGCCGCCGCCTGCTACGCCCTACTTTTGCGCGGCGAAGATTGGGTTTCCGCCGAAAACAACACCAGTGCCATTACTTTAGGCGGAAAATCCCTGGAATCTCTGGCCCCAGACCTTAAACGTTCCTCAGGCTCTGGCTACCTCAAAACCAGCTGGGCCAAGCAGGAAATCACGCCCAAATTAGGCAACGTGGCCATCACCAACCAAGGAACCACGCCTAGCTGGGGCGCTTTGTACTGGCAGTACCTGGAGCAATCTGACAAAGTCACTTCCGCTGAAGGCCAACTGAAACTCACGCGCCAATATTTTGTACAGGAAACCACCAACGGCCGCGACATTCTCAAACCCATCAACAAGGAAAACCCACCCAAGGTAGGCGACCTGATCAAAGTTGTGGTGTACCTGCAGGCCGACCGGGAGTTTGAATACATTCACCTGAAAGACCTTCGTCCCGCCGGCACAGAACCCGTAGACGCCCTCTCAGGCCGAAGGTTCCAGGACGGTTTGTCTTATTACCAGTCTACCAGAGATGCGTCCACCAACTTTTTCATCAGCCGCTTGGGCACCGGTAACTATGTGTTTGAATACAAGTTGCGCGTGGCCCACGCCGGTGACTTCGCCACGGGCATCACCACCATCCAGAGCATGTACGCGCCCGAATTCAACGCCCACACGTCGGGCGGGAGAATCATCTTCAAGAAGCAATAACAGTTAATCTTGGCTTGATAGGTTGGTTTATGGAAATGAGCCCCAAAACAGGAATTTCACTTTCAGGAAATAAACATTCCCGTAAAAATGTACGGACAGGGCTTGACCTGTCCTGAACGGTGGCCGAAGCAATCTGTCGGCCATGATGCAAAAAAGCCCCCCCCACCGGGAAAGCGTGACTTTGAAATGCATAAGACAGGTAAAGCCCTGTCCGTACGGATTAGGAATGCCTGACTTTTAAAGAACAAATTCCCGTTTTCGGGCTCATTTCTGAAAACGAAGCCTAAAACGGCAACCCACACTTTCACATCTTAAAACGAAAACGAGAACGTGGCTTTGAGGGCGAAGTTATCAAGTTGCCTAGCTACCGCATATTCACCATATCTATAGAACACGCCCGCGCCCAGGCCCAGGTAATACACGTTCAGGTACGGGAACCGCACCAGGTTATCCACGCTGAGGCCCGACTCAAAAAAGCCTTTTTCCATGGTTTTGAACGAAATACCTTCATGTTGTCCCATGTTTTTCAACTGCCCGAAACCCACATTCTGCGTGAACACCAGCTCCGGCTGAAAGTATTTGTTCTGTCCTTTGTACAGCAGTTTCCCGAAGTTATGGGTCAGGAAAAAGTAGGCGTAGCGGTTAGCGGCAAATTCATACAAGGCCATGGTCTGGAACCGGTTAGGAATAAACAAATCGCCCAGGAAAGAGCCGGTGCGGCTGCCGTGGCCGTTGTTCAGATATGGGTAGGGCAGGGTGCCCGTGATCATACCGGCCGCCAATTGCACCTCGGTGCTGCCCATGTTCCGGAGGTAAAATGCGTGGTCCACTTTAAGCGCCAGCCGGTGGTAGGCAAATTCGCCGCGGTCAGCAAAACCGTCAAGCCCGCGGCCGTAGTAAAACGTAAACACCGGAAAACTGGGTTTAAGCACCACCGCGCCTCGGCCAATCTGGGTGTACCGTTCCTGCACCGCCAGCCTTAACCCAATGCCCGCTTCTACCGTCTGGAAATCTGGGTTCGGTTGGCCGTCATCTCCCGCCGGATTGGCAAACCGGTAGGCGTACCCGGGGTTTCGGGCTTCCTGGGTGAGTGAGGTGCGCACCTGCAAATACTTGAACACTCTGAATTTTAGTGTTGCCTGTAATTGCTCCACGCGGTCCATTCTTGAGATAATAAAATCGCCCAGACTTTCCTGGCTCAAGGGCAATTGGTGTTCCTGAAAAAAAGCCACAGAACCGGGCTCTGATACGTCTTGCTGGTAGCGCAGTTCCAGCACCGCCTCAGCCTGACGGTGCAGGTTTAACCCCAGATTTCCGCCGTACTTTAGGGCATGGTCACCGGTACCATAGGCCACGTATCCGCCCAGTTGCAGGATTTTTGAGAAGTCCTCGTTCGTTTGCAGGCCCAGGCCCAGGCGGTATTGCTCGTAAGTATTAAAGGAAAACAAGCGGCTGGGAATAAGGTCTACCTTGCCCAGTTTGTAACGGTTGAGCACCAGCCCCTCTATCACGTGCATGTAGGTATTGAGCAGATTGAGGGTGCCAGTCCCCAGAGAATCATAGAGCCGGTATGTGTTCTGCTCCAGCACATTCAGTGAATCTGCTCGGTACTGTTGCCAGACCGCTTCGGGCTGACGGTTGGCCAGCGGCGCCATCTGGGTTTTGACGTGGTTGAAATCTTTTTTCTGCAGCGCGGGCGACAATTGCACATTGCTCAGGTAACTTTTGGTGGTGAGCACCAGGTTGCCGCCACCTAGTTTGTACTGCGTGAAGCCCGCCACCAAATGCAACTGGTCTGGAAACCAACGGCCTTGCACGCGCCGGTATTTCTGCTGAATCCTGAATTTCACCAGCAAGTCTTGGGCGGCGGGCTCTGCGGTCACGTTCTCAATGGCGAACCCATCTGATGAAATAGCCAGCACGCCTTGGAGGCCGGCTATGTTCTTGCCCGGCAGCGGCGCGTATGAAATCAAAAAGGTGGTGTCTTGCCCGCGCACCAACGTCTCTTCCAAATAGAAGTCATATTTCTTCAGGCTGCCCGCGCTCAGGGGGTTCAAAAAATGCTGGTCAAAGAAGGTGACCTGGTCCTGGTAAAAAGAAAACGGCTGAAAATCGGTGCCCACCATGGCCAGAATGGGGTCTTTGTAGCCGGTCATTTTGTTGGCCAGCACTATTTCCTTGGTGTGGTTGGGCGCCAGAAAACTGCGCAACGTGTAGGACTCACTCACGAACAAATGGCTCTTTTTAAACAGGCTGCCTTCCGAAGAGGAAGATGAATCCAGGTCCAGAGCATCGGGGTTGAAGCCCTTGAGCGTGGCCACTGTTTTGTTGTAGGAATTGTATTGAAAGGCGGGCAATTGTTCCGGGTCATGCCGCGCCTTGTGCTGCACCGCCTGCCGGATAATCCTGTGCGCCGGGTTCTGGCCGGGCCTGACCACCACTTCCTGCAAACCGGTAGCTTTTTCCTGCAGCAGAATGACACGCACTTCCCCGGGCGTAAAGCTGCCGCACGCCACTTCCGCCTTCTCAAACCCCACCGAACTCACTTCCAAGGCGCAACTAGTACCGGCCAAGCGCAAACTGAAATTCCCGTTGATGTCTGAGGTAGTGCCCACCTGGCTGCCTTTCACCGCGATGCTCGCGAACGCCAGCGGCGCCTTGGTCTGACTATGGATCACCTGCCCCTTGAGGAAAAGCCCCTGCGCCTGCGCCAACATCGGCATCAAAACAAACAGGAAGGCTACTAAAACGCGTGACTGCATACCGGCTATTGGAGACTTCTGATGAAAACTTTGGAATAGAAATTAACCGAGGTGAAGGTACGCAGAAAGCGGCAGGAACCGCTGCGGACAAAAAATGCGTTTTCGGGCTCATTTCTGAAAATGAGCCCGAAAACGCACGCACCTTAGGTCAAATTTAAACGCTTACTTGGCGAGTTTCATCTCGTCGCGCAGCTGCTTTACGCGGTCTTCAAACAAGGCGGGCGTTTCTTCCTTCACCACCACTTCGTCAAAGAGTTGCATGAGTTCAGGCTCGTGCTGGGCGCGCTCACTTTTGCGCACGTCTATGTATACAAACTTGGTCCAGAGAATGGCTTTGAGTTTCTGCCTGTGCTCGTCTAACATAATGTGTTCCACCAACATGCTGGTGTCGCTCACCTGCCTGATGCTGGTCCTGATGGTCACTAGTTCCCGCACGCGGGCGGGCTGCAGGTACACAATCTGGTTCTGGCCCACCACCCAGGCGCGGCCGGTCTTCCGAAAGAACGCATGAATGTCCAGCCCGTAGGCTTCCTCCACCTGGTCTTCGCGCTCATTCTGGAAATAATTGAGAAACGCGCTGTTGTTCAAATGCCCGAAGGGGTCGCAATGGTCAAACCTGATGCGGGTCTGGCTTTCCAGCACGGCTGGCTTGGGAGTATTGGTCTGGTCTGTCATAGTTATGTCGATTGCATGGAGCCTAAAATTGGGCAAAAAACCGGACCTAGCCTAGCAAACCGCGCGTCTTGCCTGGGCAAACCCGTTTTCGGGCTCATTTCCAGAAATGAGCCCGAAAACGGAACACCCAGGTTCCTTCAAATGCTTTTCTGGTGGAGCCACCGCAGCACGTCCTCTTTGTATTGCCGGCCCAACGGAATCTCTTTCTGGCCCACGGTCACCTGCTCGGCGGTAAAACTCTGCACGTGCGCCAGGTTGATGATAAAGGACTTCTGCACCCGCAGAAATTGGTGGGCGGGCAGTTTCTCCTCCAGATACGTCAGGCTGTAATAACCCACCAGTTCACGGCTGGTGGTTTTGATTTTGACGTAGTTGCGAAGGCTTTCCAGGTACTCAATATCAGCCACGTTCACTTTCACCATGGCCTTGTCAATCTTAAGGTAAAGAAAAGTTTCTGGCTCCGCCGATGGTTTGCTAGATTTTCCCACAACTTTAGCCACCGCCTTGGCCAGCCGCTCAAACGACACCGGTTTTACCAGATAATCCACGGCGTCATGCTCAAACCCCTGCAGCGCGAATTCTCGGTGCGCGGTGGTGAAAATCAGGTTGGTAGAGGATTTCAGGAACGGCGCCAACTCAAAACCGGTGAGCCCGGGCATGGTGATGTCAAGAAAAAGCACATCGGGCGCGGGTTGGGTCTGCAGGAAGTGCAGGGCCTGAAAAGGATCATCAAACGAAGCCAACATGTGCACGTGCGGTAACTTTCCCAAATGCGTTTTGAGCACCTCCAGGGCTAGGGGCTCGTCATCTACCAATACACAGGTCAAAAGTTTCATGCCAATGGGAGTTGAAGGGTGGCCAAATAGGTGTCTGTTTTCTGGGTTTTCAGGACGAAGGATCTGGGATAAAGCAGTTCTAACCGCTTGCGCAGATTGGTGAGTCCCACGCCGGAGGCAAATATTTTCTCTTCAATAGTATAAGCAGGCAAGTCGTTTTCCACGGTGAAGGTCAATCTGTTCTGCTGTACCTGGGCATTCAACCGTACCCAAGCCTTGCCCAACCGGTTTCCGTGTTTAAACGCATTTTCCACCAGCGGCAACAGCAGCAATGGAGCCACTTTCTGCTGCGGCTCCATTCCTACTCCGTAGATTGAAATTGTCACTTTCTCGCCCAGGCGCAACTTTTCCAGGGCCACGTAGTGTTGCACCATTTCCCACTCTTTCTGCAAGGGCACCAGGTCCTGCTCGCAGTCATAGGTCATGTAACTCAACACTTCAGAGAGGCGCAACACCGTCTCCGGCGCCTGCTCCGATTGGCTCAGCGTGAGCGCGTACAGATTGTTAAGCGTGTTGAACAGAAAATGGGGCTGCAGCTGTTTTTTGAGGTTCTGCAATTCGGCCTCGGCTTTCTCCCGGGCCAACCGTTCGGTTTTCACCTGCGTGGCCAGCCAATCTTTGACCAGATAAAGAGAAATACCCAAACCCACCACGGGGTACACGTAAATCAAATTCAGGAAAGCGGCCTTCACATCCCAAAAGGTATGCGCGGCCAAGGCACTGGGGTGCGCGGTGATGGGTTGTACCGGCAATAAGTAAAAATCCTCCAATCGGTTCAGAAACGTCACCGCCAGCACATACACCGGCACCGCCACCGCCAAAGCCGCGTAGTTCCGGCGGGCCAACAACTGCTTGATTAGCACGAACACCGCCACGTAAAAGGCCACCATTTTCAAAGGCAGTTCCAGCAATTCCATCTGCACCCTGAACCACAGATCACCGGGATACAGCTGGAAAAACGCCACCCGCACAGCCAAGTACAATAGCCATCCGGCGGCGTGCCACAAAATCTCAGTTCTGGTGAAGTGCATGGGCAAATATAAATGACTTTAGCGGCTTACAAAGAGCGCTTGCTCCGTGGTTTGGCCGGGTTCATACCAGAAAAAGCGTTTTGTGTCCGGCCCTTGCCACGTTTGGGATAAATTACCAGCGCCCCGGCGATAATTCAAATATGTTTGGGCTATGGTGTATGTAGTTCAGATCAATCAAAAAACCTATCGGCTGGATGTGGAGGCCGACATGCCGCTGCTCTGGGCACTGCGTGATTTCGCGCACCTGAAAGGCACCAAGTACGGTTGCGGCAAAGGTCTCTGCGGCGCCTGCACGGTACTGCTGGACGGGCAGGCGGTGCGCTCCTGCTCCATGCCCGTGGCGGGTGTGGGCAACCGGGCCATCACCACCATTGAAGGCCTTAGGCCCACCGGAGACCACCCACTGCAGAAAAGCTGGGAAACCTGCAGCGTGCCCCAATGTGGCTACTGCCAGGCGGGCCAGATCATGACGGCCTGCGCCTTTCTGCAGGAAAACCCCTCGCCCACGGAAGATGAGATCAAACAAGCCATGAGCCGAAATCTCTGCCGCTGTGGCACCTACCTGCGGATCAGGAAAGCCGTGAAAATGGCCTCAGAGGAACTCAACGCTACCAAACCATGAAAAGACGAGATTTTATCAGGGCCTCCACGCTGGCGGGCGGCGGCATGCTGTTGCACGCCAACACCTGGGCCAGTTTGCTTTCTCCGGCGGCCGCTAAAAAGATGGACCGCGAAGTGAACCATGTTTTTGCCTTGAATGCCTTCCTGAAAATCACGTCGCAGAACCAGGTGTTGTTCCAGGTCAGCAAGCACGAAATGGGCCAGGGCATTGCCACCGGCATGGCCATGATTCTGGCCGAGGAACTGGACGCCGACTGGGAAAAGGTGCAGGTAGAATTCATTGACGCCGACCTCAAAGTTTTCCAGAACAATGACATGGGCGGCATGAGCGCGGGCGGCAGCACCACCATCATGGACATGTGGCTGATTTTGCGCCGCATGGGAGCCACCGCCCGGCAACTGCTGGTGCGGGCCGCCGTGCAGGAATGGAGCATTGCGCCAGAGAAAATCAAAACGCAGAACGGCATCCTCACCAACACACTAACCGGTGCCCAACTCACCTACGGCCAACTAGCCGACAAAGCCGCGCTGCTGCCCCTGCCCGCCACGGTGCCGCTTAAAAAAGAAACTGATTTCCAGTTGGTAGGCCAACCGTTGCCCAACAAAATCACGGCGCAGGTGGCAACGGGCACCTACAAATATGGCATTGATGTGGAAGTGCCCGGTATGCTGTACGCCTTAGTGGCCCGCTGTCCGGTGCATCTGGGCAAACTTGAAAAATATGACGCCAGCAAAGCGCTCAAAATCAAAGGCGTGCGCCACGTAGTCACCACCACCGCCATTGCCGGGGCCAAACCCAACGGTTTCTTCAGCGTGCGCGAGGGTGTGGCCGTGGTAGCCGATTCTTTCTGGGCCGCCAAAAAAGGCCGGGACGCCCTGATTCTTGATTGGGATTTGGGCCCACACGGCAATCGCTCTTTGCAGGACTTTGAGAAAACGGTGCAGGAGAAAAGCACGCGCCAGAGCCAGCCCACGGGCTTTGTGGGCAATGCGCACGCCTTCGCAGATTTGCAGCAGAATGATCGTATCCTGAGCGCCGAATATGTGTACCCGCACCAGTTGCACGCATCGCTGGAAACCCTCAACTGTACTGCCCACCACCAGGGCGACAGCTGCGAGATTTGGGTGGGCACCCAGGCGCCGCCCATGATGATCCGCGAAGTGGCCGCTTATTTCAAACTACCCCAGGACCAGGTGAAAATCCACACGCTTCCCTCGGGTGGTGGGTTTGGCCGAAGGTATTACCCAGACCCGGCGCTGGAGGCGGTACATATCTCCAAAATGGCGGGGAACATCCCCATCAAAATGCTCTGGACCCGCGCAGATGATTTCCAGCACAATTTCTGGCACTGCTATTCCTTTAGCCGCTACCAGGCAGGCCTCACCGCCGATAAAAAATTGAACGCGTGGTATTTCAAGGAACTCCGGAGCTATACCTGGGGCGCGGCCTTCCCGTTCAGGCCCGAGATTTCGTGGAACGGGTATGCCATCCCCAACAAACGGTTTGACTTTGAGACCATTCAGGACGACAGCCCGGTGCAGTCCTGTGCGTGGCGCTCGGTGATTGCCAATGCCTGGGGCTTTGGGCAGGAATGTTTTCTGGATGAAATAGCCGCGTTTGTGGGCAAAGACCCCTACGTGCTCAGACAAGAACTGCTGCAGGAAAACCGCGAAGAAAAAGTCGGGCACCAGTTTCCGCTCAGTTCCAAACGGCTTAGGCAAGTGATGGAATTGGCGGTGAGTAAATCTACCTGGCACCAGAAACGTGAAAAAGGCAAAGGCGTTGGGTTGGCGGTGTACCCCTACCTGCACGGCAACAGTTACTGCGCCCAGGTGGCTGAAGTGACCGTGACCAACGGCCAGCTTTCCGTTGACAAAATGGTGGTGGCCGTGGATTGCGGGCGCGTGGTGAACCCAGATCTGGTCAAGGCGCAGATAGAAGGCGGCATTGTCTGGGCGCTCACGGCTCTGCTCTACGGCGGCATGGAATTGGAGAAGGGCCGGGCGTTGCGCAGCAATTTTCATGACAACAAACTGCTCACCAATGCTGAATGCCCTGAGGTTGAGGTGCATTTTGTGTCTTCTGAAGATGGTCCGTTTGGGATTGGGGAACTCTCGCCGCCCAGCGCGGTGCCGGCCATTGTGAACGCCATTTACAACGCCACCGGCAAACGCATCAGAAAATTACCTTTGGCCAAAGACAGCCTGGTGTAGGAAATCCGTGAATTGAAAACCGGTGATAACTTCTTCCATTTCGGGCTGCGGCCAAAAATTTAAATTGCCGTTTTGGGGCTCATTTTCAGAAATGAGCCCCAAATCCGAAAAACCATTTCCACAAGATGAAACTACTTTTCACTGCATTTTTAATGACGGCCGGCGTGGCCTGGCTAGACCTGCAAACTAATGATCTGGCCGCCAGCCGGCAGCGCGGCGAACGGGTGTACCAGGCCAATTGCCAGAGTTGCCACCTGCCCAAAGGCGAAGGTGTGCCCGGCACATTCCCACCGCTGGCCCCCTCAGATTTCCTCTTGAAAGACCAAACGCGGGCCATCAACGTGGTGGTGCACGGCCTCAGAGGCCCCATCAAAGTAAACGGCAAAAAGTATGACCTGGAGATGCCCGCCCAAGCCTTCCTCACCGACCAGGAAATTGCCGATGTAATGAATTATGTGCAGAACAGTTGGGGAAACAAAGCGCCGCTGGTCACGCCCGGCCAAGTAAAAGCCGCCAGAAAGTAAATTTCCGTTTTCGGGCTCATTTCCAGAAATGAGCCCGAAAACGGAAAACGCCTTCCTCTTCAGAAGAATTCAGCCGGTAAGAAATGGTTAGTTGAGTAGTAAGTAATGACCTAAGCCGGCCATAGCGCTAATGCCAATCCAGGGGATCATGCCTACTTTAAAGCGGTACATGGCCACAAACGATATCACCATCCAGGCCAGGGCAAAATAGTCAAGGCCATCCACAGAAACCGAAGCGGGGAACAACACGGCCGCCCCAAAATAGACCGTGAGGTTTAAAATAACGCCTACCACCGCCGCCGTTATCAGGCCTAAAATTGATTTTAAAGCCAGGTTCCCGCGCGTGCGCTCAATGAACGGCGCGCCGGCCAGAATGAAAAAGAAACAAGGTAAAAACGTATAGAACGTGGTAGTGAACAAACCCACCGCGCCCATGGCCAGGTTGCCGCCGTATTGGTTGTGGCCTGCCATGAAGCCCACAAAAGCCAGCACCATGATCAAGGGCCCAGGCGTGGTTTCGCCCAAGGCCAGGCCGTCAATCATCTCGGTTTTGGAAAGCCACTGGAATTCTTCCACGGTCACCTGGGCCGCGTAGGGCAACACGGCATAGGCGCCGCCAAACGTGACCAGCGCCGCCTTGGTGAAAAACGAAATGAGCTCCTGCCAGAAGGCAAAATTTCGGGTGAAGAAATAGAAAAGGGCCAGCGGTACCGCCCACAGCGCCAACGTGATCAGAAAACGCACAAGGCTTCGGCCCCAGGAAACGCCTTCTCCCACCACCGGGCTGTTGGCGTTGAGGTAATAACTCTGCTCGTTCTGGGTCTGTTGGGTGGTTTCCTGCTTCTCCTGAAAAAACGAGGGCCAGATTTTGCGCAACACCACCGCTACAGCCACCGCGCCCAGAATAATCAACGGAAACGGCACCTTTAGGAAATACATCAAAATAAAGCTGAGCACCGCCGTGGCATAATGCAGCCAGGTCTTCAGCGATTTACCCGCAATTTTGACCAAAGCCAGCGCCACAATGGCCACCACCGCCGGTTTCAGCCCATAAAAAAGCGCCGCCACCCACGGTATTGCCCCATAGGACACATACACCGCACTTAAACCCAACAAAATGAACACCGAAGGCAACACAAACAAAATACCGGCCACCAGCCCGCCCCGCACACCGTGCATGAGCCAGCCCAGATAGGTGGCCAATTGCTGGGCCTCGGGCCCAGGCAGCAGCATGCAGTAATTGAGCGCGTGCAGAAATCTACTGTCTGACACCCAGCGCTTCTGCTCCACAAGAAAGGTGTGCATGATGCCAATTTGTCCTGCCGGTCCGCCAAAACTGATGAACCCCAGCTTGAGCCAAAACAAAAAAGCCTCTTTGAAAGATGGTTTCTCGGGCGCTGAAGTTATAGTGGTTGTCGGTTGCATGGGCGGTTGCGGTCAAATACACAGAAATAGATGCCTCCGCAAGGTAGAGAATGAATGGGCTTAGAAAAACAGGGGGAAGAAATTTCCGTTTTGGGGCTCATTTCTGGAAATGAGCCCGAAAACGGCTTTTTACTTCACGTATTTGATGCGGCAGTCAAAGGTGAGTTTATGGATGAGCTGGGCGGTCTTGGGGTTCTGGAACGTGACCGCGCCCTCGGCCTTGAGGGTTTCATAGGCCAGTTTGTAATTGGGTTTGCTGTAGGGCGTGCCCAGGTGGTGCCTCAGGTAAATTTTTTCCAGCGGTTGGTTGTGGAAATCTGTTGCTCTGGTGCGTAAGTCCTCTACCAGTTTATGCTGTGAAAACTCCAGGTATTGGTGGTACTCGGGCACCAGCAGTTTAAGCGGTTTGAGGTTAACGCCCATGAGCGGCACGCCGTCTTCCTGCACGTCTGAGTAAGGCAGCAGTGTTTCCTTGAACTGGCCGTGCAACCCTTCCTGCGCAGACACAAACACCGCATAAAAGTGCGTGGCGTCTTTGCCCGGCAGGTTCACCCGGAACTTGGTGCCCGCCAGATCAAAAAAGGCCAGCCTCCCCAGGAAAGCATCTACCAACAGCCGTTCTTTTTTGGCCGAAGGCGTACCAGGGTTCGTCATTTTCCCCTGAAGCGCGGGCAAGGTTTCCCCGAAAAACTGTTGCGCCGGGCTGCCCGCTACTGCCGACTTTACCGCCGCCTTGAGTTTGGACGGTTCCAGCAGCACCAGAAAATGCGTGTCGGGCCGGTTGAGGGTGTTAATCCAGAGTTCCTGGCTGACTTTGCCCGCAAAAGGATCTAAAATAATCAAGGCCGAATTCGGCGCAGCCAAAGATTCTTGCAGCAGGGCGTGTTCCTGAGGCGTCTGAAGAAATAGGGGTGGCCGCGGCAGTTCTTCCAGCAGAGGCACGGCTTCTATAAACAGTTTGGTGCGCTGCAAGGCCACTTTGGAGGCGTCATAAAAAAAGGCCGAGAGACGCCGCTCCACGCCCCGGCGCGGGCCAGATTCCAGGAAAATAGATTTGAGCACCAGCGCGGGCACTTCAGAAAGTTCGTCTGGCCCGGGGTTGGCCAGGAAATCAATCAGAAGCAAATCAACTGTACTGGGCACCGGCGCAGAACTAGTGACGGCGGCTACCCAATGCAGCAGAAACGCCTGCAGCAGTTCGGCCTTGGCAGCAGAAAGGTGGCGGGGTTGCTTAAAGAAATCCTTCTGAATGTTGGCCGTCACGGGTGGGTAAGTCTCTGAAATGCCTGGGCCGCGGCAAGCGGCCAAAGTTGCTGCAAAGATACGCCCTTCATGGCTAGCAGCATACTTTTCAAGCGGCAAATACGTGCGTTGGTTTAAATCAAATGATAGGGTTTTCTAAAAGCCGTTTTCGGGCTCATTTCCGGAAATGAGCCCGAAAACAGGAAACTTCCGCTCCTATCTGCCTGACCGGCGGTTAGTTATATTTTAATCCGACTAAAAAAAGTTATTAAAATTTTTAGGTAACTGTTTGTTCGTACGAAACTTTTCCTACCTTTGGAGCATGAACGGGAAAGAACCTATGACAGACAAGTTGCCGGAGCCTACCAAGGCCGAGTTGGAGATATTACAGGTGTTGTGGCAAATGGGGCCTTCTACCGTGCGCGCGGTCAATGACGCCCTTAACCAACAGCGCCCCATCAACTACACCTCTACCTTAAAACTCATGCAGATTATGGTGGAGAAAGGCTTGCTGCTGCGCGATGAAAGCAGCATGAAACACATTTACCGCGCCGCAGAGGCCGAAGAAAAAACCAAGGACCATCTGCTCAACCGGTTTATTGACACCATGTACAACGGCTCGGCGGGCAAGCTCATGATGCAGCTGTTGGGAAACCAGAAAACGTCCGGCGCTGAGTTGGAGGCCATTAAGGAGATGATCAAAAAAATGCCGAAGGAATAATTAACCAATCACATCAATGACAGTTCTGGCTGTACTCATGAATACGTCTGGGGTGGTACAAGCGCTCTGCTGGACCCTCCTGCACTCCGTTTGGCAAGGGCTGGTGCTGGCCGTGGCGGCGGGCCTGGTGGTGCAACTCACCAAACGCGCCGCCCCGGCGGTGCGCTACAACCTGCTGGCCGGGCTTTTTGTGCTGTTCCTGGCGGCCAGCGCGGTGACTTTCTGGCAACAAATGCAGCAGACCCATTTACAGGGAGCTACGTCTCATGAAGTATTTGGCCAGCAACTGAGTTCTTACAGCGTTTACCAGGCCACGTCCTTGGCACCCGAAGTAGTGGTGACTGATTGGGTGGCGGCGTTTAAAAGTTTCTGCACCAGACATGCCTTGTACATAGTGCTGGGTTGGTTTGTGGTGTTCGCGGTGAAGTGCCTGCAGTTGGTGGGCGGCTTGCATTACCTGGTCCGGCTCCGGAAAGAGAACGTGTCTGTTCCGGCGGTGGCCTGGCAGCAGAAATTAGAGCAATTGGCGGCCTTGCTTAGGCTAAACGTGCCGGTAACCTTGCTGGAGTCTGGCCTGGTGCAGGTGCCGCTGGTGATTGGGTTTTTGAAACCGCTGGTGCTGGTGCCGGTGGGCATGTTGGCGCAAGTGCCCATGGATCAGGTGGAGGCCATTTTGTTGCATGAACTGGCCCACATTAGAAGAAGAGATTACCTGGTGAACCTGTTGCAGACCTTTGCCGAAGTGCTGTTCTTTTTCAACCCAGCGGTGTTGTGGCTGTCGGCCCGCATACGGCAGGAGCGCGAGAATTGCTGTGATGATCTGGCCATCCAGACGCTGCAGAGCAAAAGCAATTTCTTGCAGGCGCTGGTCACGTTCCAGGAATACAATTTCCACAGGTTTGGCCTGGCACCCAGCTTTGCTGAAACCTCTTCTTCGCTCACTGACCGCGTGAAACGCATTATTTATCAGCACAACGCCCCCTTGCAGCGTTCTGAGAAATTCTTTGTGGTGGTTTGTTTTGCAGTGGTTTCGGTGGGCGTGTTGGCGTTCACCAAACCCGCCGCCTTCTCTGAAAAAGCCAAGCAGGTGGTGCAGACGTTGAACATCTATCTTCCGGCAAAACCACAAACTATACCTTCAGCAAAAGTAACTGCTTCTAAAACTGCCGTCACTAAAAACCCTCAGAGAAAAGAAAAGAAACTGGCACTTGCTCCGCTGCTTAACAAGCCCTTGTATAACCAGGAAACCTTGCCCGAGGGCGGCGCCACCAAATCTTGTGACGGCATTCTCACCCGCTACATGTTTAAAAAAGGCGGCGTTCTCTATGAAGTGGAAAAAGACTCCGTGGCGGTACTGGCGCTCAAGATAAACGGGCAACACGCCAGCCCAGAGAAAGTGCAGTTGTACAAAGTCCTGCTCCAGGAATTGATGCACCAGTATGACCAAGGCGAAATTTCCATAGTGGTGAACGGACAGGTGCCCCACGTGACCTCTGAGCCTGAAAATCCGCTGTTCATCAAGTTCCTGCAAAACGGCACCATCACCACAGACCATGACGGCAACGTGTTTGAAATCAAAGTGAAGGACCACAAAGTGATGCAATTCTCGGTCAACAATAAAACAATTCGGTCTGCTGATATCCAGAGAAATAAAGCCTTGATTCTGGAATTGGTCAAAGAAGCTGAAACTGACCGCGTGTACGCTGAACTGACCGCCCAGGCCGTGGATAAATTCAGGCTGGAAAGCCCGTTGCTGGAACATTCTACCCCTACCCTGCCCGTTTTCGAGGACTTCCAATACACTTATTTAGGCAGAAACCATTTGCATGGAACGGGCGCGCTGCCTCTGCCAGACAAACCGCTCACTGACGCATCTGTGATGTAACCCCAAGCCCCGAAAACCTTCTTTTTTGCCCTTCGCTGTCACCTTCAACAGGTGTTCCAGCCCTTGCTGTGCCTATTTTTTCCTGAATTCAGATACAAAAATCATTCTATTTCAAAGACGTTTAAGCAATCTAACCCTATGAAAACCCTTTCTTATCTAATCCTTTTCTTGCTGGTGGCTGCGCCGAATTTAGTGCGGGCCCAAGGCGCCGGCAAAATAACCGGCGCGGTGCAAGACCCAGACAAAAAGCCCATTGAGGCCGCCACCGTTTCTTTGTTGAAAGCCCAGGACAGTTCCCTGGTGAAAATCAGCCTGACAGACGCCGCCGGGGCCTTTGAGCTGGAAAACCTGAAACCCAATACCTACCTGGTGCTGGTGAACTACCTGGGCTACAAACTTTTCTATAGCGCACCGTTGGTGATAGAGGTCAGCAACAACCTTGCATTGCCAACCGTAATTTTAAGCCAAGACGGCGCCCAGGTGTTGCAGGAAGTGACTATTGCCAGCCAGAAACTGTTTGTGGAACAGAAAATTGACCGAACCGTGGTGAACGTGGGCGCCTTGCTCTCCAACGCCGGCACCAGCGCCCTGGAAGTGCTGGAGAAATCGCCGGGCGTGTTGGTAGGCGAGAACGGAGCCATCAGTTTAAAGGGGAAATCTGGCGTGGTGGTCTTCATTGATGATAAACCCACCTATTTGGCCGGCGCTGACCTGGAAAGCTACCTGCGCTCCTTGCCGTCTGAGACCCTGGAAACCATTGAGATCATGACCAACCCACCGGCCAAATATGAGGCGGCCGGCAATGCGGGCGTCATCAACATCAAAACCAAGAAAAACAACACCAAATCGTTTAACGGAAACGTGAACCTGAGCTATGGGCGCGGGCGCTACGGCAAAGCCAGCAACAGCCTGAACCTCAACTATAGAAACAACAAAATCAACCTCTTCAGTACGTTTTCCCAGACCGCCAATAGAGGATTTTCTGACCTTAACATTGAGCGCCGCTACAAAAACAATGACCAGACCTTGAACGCCAGTTTCAGCCAGAACTCAGACATTGTGAGAACCTCAGAATCTTGGGCCGTGAAATTAGGGCTGGACTATTACCTCACCCAATCTACCACCCTGGGCGTGGTCTTCAACGGCCTCACTCGCCCCACTGACGTGCAGACCGACAACATCAGTGAACTCCGCAAAGCCAACGGCCAGCTGGACTCCACCATTGTAGCCGACAACAGGAACAGCAATTCGTTTAAAAACGGTAGCGTGAACCTAAATTTGAGACACTCCTTCGGGAAGACGGGCCGCACGCTGGGCGCCGATGCTGATTATGTAGCCTACCGCACAGACGCCGAGCAGCTGTACAAAAACTTTGTGTATTACCCAGACGGTGACCTCCGGAGCCAAGACCAGATTGCCGGTGCCCTGCCCAGTGACATCAACATCTACACTGCCAAGGTAGATTACAGCCATCCGCTCAAAAACGGCTTGAACGTAGAGGCCGGGGGCAAAACCAGCTACATCAAAACCAACAACGTGGCCCGCTACCTCACCACTGAGAACGGTGTGACCGCACCAGATTATGATTTGAGCAACCATTTCAAGTACCGCGAAAATATCAATGCGCTGTATGCCAACATGAACAAGGAATTTGGCCGCTGGTCTGTGCAGGCCGGGGCACGTCTGGAAAACACCGTCATCAAAGGCCACCAACTGGGCAACATCCAGAAGAAAGATTCATCGTTTTCGCGCAGCTACACCAACGTGTTCCCCACGGTGTATGTGCAGCACAAACTAGATTCGGCGGGAATGAAATCCATCACGCTGTCTTATGGCAAGCGCATTGACCGGCCTTTTTTCCAGGATCTGAACCCGTTTTTGTCGCCGCTGGACAAAGTGACGTATTACGCCGGCAACCCGTTTTTGCAGCCCACGTTTTCGCACAACCTGGAGATGTCCTACACGCATAACCTGATCACGGCTTCGGTGCGCTACAGCAAATCATATGACCTGATCAACGAGACCATTGAGATAAAAGATGACGCCGAAGTAGGCAAACGTTACTATAGCCGTCCGGGCAACATTGGGGAAAGCGAATCAAAGGTTATCTCTCTGAACGCCACCGTGAACCCGCAGAAATGGTTACGAAGCACCTTGTACACCGAGTTCAGCCACAACCAGTTCAAGAGCCAACTCTATGACAAACAGCTAGATGCCGGCGGAAACTTCCTGTATGCCTCGCTCAACAACCAACTCACGTTCAAGAAAGGCTGGAGCGCCGAAGTGAACGGTCTGTACCGCAGCAAACTCTTTTACGCGCAGTTTGAGCTGGGCAGTTACTGGCAGGTGGGCGCGGGCGTGCAGAAACGCCTGTTCCAGGACAAAGGCACCCTGCGCGTGAACGTGTCTGATATATTCTACAGCCGCGTGAACAAGGGCGTGATCAACAACCTCACCAACACAGACGCCTGGTGGACCAACCTGGGAGACACCCGCGTGGTGACCGTTTCCTACAGCTACCGTTTCGGGAAGACCACAAGCCAGCGCCGCCAGGACACCAGCGGTTCTGAGAGTGAACGAAACCGCGTGCGGGAATAACCGCTAAAACACCTCTTTTACAACGAAGCCGTCTTCCCGTTTTGGGGCTCATTTCTGAAAATGAGCCCCAAAACGGGAAGACGGCTTTATGGCATAACCAGAATACGCATCTAATGGAATGACAAGATGTGCCGATGATAAATCAGAAGAAACTTCGGCTGCTTCTAAAGTCAATTATTGATGCAATCCGATTTTCCTGGCCAACCGCTGCAACTAGAAATTTCCGTTTTCGGGCTCATTTCTGAAAATGAGCCCGAAAACGGAAATTTGCTGGCCGGTGCCTGGAACCAGAAATGCAGTGCTACTCTCCTTGAGGATGATCTGGTTTGAGAAAGATGGTGAAGCTGGTGCCTTTGTCTACCTTGCTGCTCACTTTAATATCGCCGCCCAGCACTTCCACGTGTGATTTCACCAGAAAGAGCCCCATGCCTTTGCCTTCAATGTTGCGGTGGAAGCGTTTGTAGAGTTTGAACACCTGGCTGCCCACGCGGTCCAGATCCATGCCCAGGCCGTTGTCAGAGAAATAGATAACCGCACCCTGCAACTCTCCCCCAAAGGCTTTGAGGGTCACTTCCAGCGGCCGGTTGGGGGAACGGTATTTGATGGCGTTAGACAACAGGTTGTATAGAATGCTGTACAGATAGGCGCGTTTGGTATGAATGACCAAGTCTTCCTGCACCTGCAAATGCACCTGTCCGGCACACTCCTGCAGGGCGTCCTGCAAAATGGAAATGGCTTGCTGGCAGACCTCGGCCAATAAGACCGGCTCCTTCTCCACAGTGTGATGCTGGTCCTGGACGGAAAGAATCATGTTCAAGTCCTGCAAAATGGAATCCAACTGCTTGACCGTGATATTCAAATGACTGAGCGTTTTCTGGAACACACCGGTGCTGTGGTCCTGCTCCAGCAACAAGTTGGAAAGACCCACCGCATTGGCCACCGGCGCGCGCAGGTTATGCGACACAATGTAAGTGAACTGCTGCAGGTTGCGGTTATGGCGGTACAGTTCTTTGGTGAGTTGCAGCAGCTCAGATTCGGTTCGTTTCTTGTCGGTGATGTCGGTTTGGGTAGAGACGTAGCCCGTGACCTCACCGGCTTTGTCTCTGATAGGAATGATTTCCATGGAAAACCAGATTTCCTCACCGTTCTTCTTCAGGTTGAGGATCTCGGTGGTGATGGCTTCGCCGCGTTCCATTTTCTGCCTTATGGCGTTTACTGTGCGTGCATCTGTGGCCGGCCCGTGCAGCAGCTCAGACACTTTTTGGCCCACCGCTTCTTCCAGGGTATAGCCCGTGAGTCGGCAGAAACTGTCATTCACCCACTGCACGCGCCGTTCTTTGTTGGTGATGAGCACGCCGTTTACGGTCACGGTGGCCAGCAAAGACTGCAGCTCCACCTGTTCTTTTATTCGTTCTTTCTCTGTGATGTCATGTGATATGAACTGTACCCCGGTGACCTTTTCGTTCTTGAACACCGGCCCGCCCGTAATGGACAAGATAAGCTGGTCTTTTGTACCAGTGCGCAGTATTAACTCAAACAATTCCACCTGCCCGGCAAGCACTCCGTTAAAGGCGTTCAAGGCTTTGGCTTTCTGGTCTGCGGGCACTAACTGCAGAAAATGGGTGCCCACAATGTCCAGCGCAGAGTCACGGAGCAAGGTAGAGGCGCGTTGGTTGGCTTCTACAATCAAGCCCTGCTTGTCTAGCGTGAAAATGGCGTCTGGGTGGTGCGTGAACAAAGAATGGAAGTAGGCCTTGGTTTCTTTCTCCTTGGTCTGCGCCTCCACCTGGGCGGTGATGTCACGGGCGTTGATCACAATGCCGCGCACATATTCATTGTCCAGCATGTTGGTCAGGCGGCTTTCCATCCATCGCCAGGAGCCGTCTTTGGCCTTGAACCGGAAGTTAGGCGACTCCAGGGTTTTATGGTGGAGAATGTCCCCTAACTTTTCGCGGGCTATTTCCAGGTCTTCTGGGTGCATGAGGGCATAGGGCGAGGTGCCCAACAGTTCTTCTGCCGTATAGCCCAAAGACAAGAACATGTTGCCGCCCACGTAGGTGTACAGGCCGTTCAGGTCCAGCACAGAGACAATGTCAAGGGAATTGCCAATTAAAGACAGATAGAAAAGGTCTGTGCGCGCTTTGTTCGTACTTGTCAGTTTTTCCATTGCTTTTCTGCTTGCGGCCCGGGTTCCTTTCTTCTGGCAACTTTCAGGTGGTTTTCTATTGTTGGGAATGCCAGTCTTACCTACTATAAAATGGGCACCCGGGGGTCAGGTGACTCTGCATAGAAACATAACCGGTTGCGGCCTACATTGTTATCTGCCTCTTTTTCTTCTTTTTTTGACGAAGGATAAAAGGAAGAAGCCGCCAAAGGATGCACGTTGCTGGAACAAGCCGAATGTTGTGGGGGACGTTTTCGGCCGAAAAAAAACCCTCAGTGTGGTCACTGAGGGTTTGGAAGCAGAGAGAGAGGGATTCGAACCCCCGGACCCGTAAAGGTCAACGGTTTTCAAGACCGCCGCATTCGACCACTCTGCCATCTCTCTAAATGTGCTACAAAAGTAAGGCAAGGAACTGAACCTGTCAAGAGGCAGGGCCGCATTTTTTCACTTTTCGTCAAATTTTTTCATGGGCTGCGCCCCGTTTAACGCTAACCCGCTCTAGCCCACCAGTTTATTTGCTCGCGCCTAGCTTAAAGTATTTCCGTTTTCAGCTCCGTTTCTGGAAATGAGCCCGAAAACAGGAAGCCTAGGCTTTGCCTTTCACCAAGCGTTTGGTGAGGGAGTCAATGCTGATGTTCACCTCAAAGCCCACAATCAAGCCCATGCACACAAAATCAAGCCAGACCATTAACCCTATGAGTGCGCCAATGGAGCCGTAGAATTTGTTATAGGAGTCAAACTTGCCAATGTAGAGCGAGAACAGCCAACTCACCAGAAAAATCAGCAAGGTAGCCACCACGCTGCCCGCGCTCACAAACGGCCATTTGTCATGCACCGCCGGCACGTAGTAATAGATCATGGACGTGGCCAGAAAGAACAGCAACACCACCGCCACATATTTCACAGACACAATGAGGCCGTAGGTGAAAGACTCGGTCACAATCTCATAGAACACCAGCGCATCCAGAATGTACGTCCCGAAGAAGATGGCGCCAATGGCCAGAAACAAAATCACGGCCAGGGCAAAGGTGAGTGCGGTGGCAATGAGGCGCTTTCGTACGTACGTGCGTTTTCTGAAGGTGGCGTATTTCTTGTCAAAGGCGTCCATGAGGCTCATGATGCCGTTGGTGGAGAGCACCAGCGCAAACAGAAAACCGAAGGACAGCAACCCGCCCCGCGGCTTGTTCACAATGTCTTCAATGGTGTCGGCGGCGGCAATGTAAATCTCGGGCGGCATCACGTCTGAGAGCAGCATGAGAATGTCCTGGTCCAGGTGGCCCACCGGCACGTACGGAATGAGCGTGAACAGAAAGATGATGGTGGGGAAAATGGCCAGCGTGAAGTTGAAGGCCATGTAAGATGCCCGCTTGGTGAGCGAGTCGCGCTGCAGTTCCTCTAGCATGACCTTGAGTACGTAGTACACAGACACCTTGCCCTCCACAAAGCGCAGGCGCTTGAGAAAGACAATGAACTTCCGGTACTGCCGGGACTGGGTCAGGCGCTCAGAAACTGTCATGCGTGGTAATAAGGGTCCAACTTGGTTAAAATGCCGACGGGTATGGGCGTGGGCCGTGCGGTCTGCATGTCCACAAACACCATGGTGGTCTCGCCCACGTTGAGCAATTCCTGCGCTTCATTATAGACTTCGTACTCAAATTTGATGCGCGCGCCGCTGGGTTTTTCCTTCAGGAGCAGTTTCACGGTGAGCAAATCATCATAACGGGCTGGCCTTATGTACTTGCAGCGCATCTCCAGCACGGGCATCATGACGCCGTCCTGCTCCATCTCTTTGTAATGGATGCCTAATTTCCGAAACGCTTCGGTGCGGGCCACTTCATAATACGCGCCGTAATTGCCGTAATAGACGTAGCCCATCTGGTCTGTCTCGGCGTAGCGCACCCGTATCTGTACTTCTGATGTAAACACTTCTGCCAATTAAGTTGAGAAAAATTCCTGTTTTCGGCTTCATTTCCAGAAATGAGCCCGAAAACAGGAATTTGATTTACTTCATGATGTTGCGCGCGTTCATGGCCGCGTGGAAACGGGCGGCGTTGCGGCGGTGGTCGGCTTCATTGGTGGCGAAGGCGTGGTAACCTGAGAAATCTTCCTTCGCGCAGAAATAGATGTAATTGTGCTGCTCCGGGTTCAAGACAGACTCCAACGACGTGATGGACGGCAAATTGATGGGCCCCGGCGGCAAGCCTTTGTTTCTATAGGTGTTGTACGGCGAGTCTGTGCGCAAATGCACGTTCAGCACTCTTCTAATGGTGAAATCACCCGTCGCAAAAACCACCGTAGGGTCTGCCTGCAGCAGCATTCCTTTTTTAAGACGATTCAGATAGACCCCGGCAATGCGCGGGCGCTCGTCTGGGTGCATGCCTTGCTCAGCTTGCACAATGGAGGCCAGAATGGAGACTTCCTTTTTGGTGAGGCCCTGCTTTTCGGCCTTAGCCACGCGCGCGGGCGTCCAGTATTTGTCGTACTCCTTTTTCATGCGCTCCATCATCTCTTCGGCAGACGTGGTCCAGTACATCTCATAGGTGTTAGGGATGAACATGGTGAGAATGGTGGTGGTGTCAAAGCCCAGTTTGCGGGTGAACGACGGGCTGTTGAGCAAGGAGTCAATCTCTTTGGGTGAAGCGTCAATGAACGTGCTCAGTTTCTGCGCCAGGTCTTTTTTCAATCTTACGTTGGTGTAAGTCAGTTTCACGGGGTCCTGGTCGCCGCTGCGCAACTTGGCGATGAGGTGGTAATTGGTGAGGCCGTTCTCCAATTCATAGCGCCCCGGTTTTACCAATTGCGGGTACTTCATCCACTTGGCCATAAACCGGAAGGACAGTTTGTCAATGATCACCTTTTTGGCTTCAATGGAATCCATGGCCTGCTCATAGGTGGCGCCGCGCGGAATGAGCACATACACGGGTTCGCCTTTATTTTCTACGTTGGGCGTGTACACAATCTGGTACACGTAGTAAGAGAAACACACAAACAGGAACATTAACAGCACCAGCGCATAGGTCCATTTGCTGGTTTTCTTGGGCGTGCGCGACCGTCTGGGGCCGGGCGTAACGGGTGTATTCATTTCTGACATAGAAGGCAAAGGTACTAATTTAATGACTGAATGAGTGAACGCATGAAGGCGTGAATGCTGAAAATGCGCCGGAAGGAATGACCAGATGCGTGAAGGTTTGAAGTTGGCTGCTCTTTCCTTTCAGTGATTGCCCCTTGGCATTTCCGTACCTCATCCATATCGTTTTCCGGCTCAATTACAGAAACGAGGCCGAAAACGGAAAATTTGATTTGCGCGTAAGCAAAAGCGAGTGCTTTTTGTTCGTTCTTTGACGCCAACTTACAACTTAAGTTAAAACATAAGCACCTTCACTCATTCGCTCATTCAAAAACTCACCCCTAATCCCCATGGCACAGGCAACGTTTCTCCGCATTCACCCAGACAATCCTCAGCAGAAAGCCATCATGCAGGCGGTAGAGGTGCTCAAGAAAGGCGGTTTGGTGATTTACCCCACAGACACCATTTACGGCCTGGGCTGCGATCTGCACAACGCGCGCGCCGTGGAGCGGCTCTGCCAGATCAGAGGCATCAACCCGGCCAAGGCGCACCTGTCGTTTATCTGCCATGACCTCACGCACATCTCAGACTACGCCAAAATCTCCACGCAGACCTACAAAATCATGAAGAAGGCGCTGCCGGGGCCGTTCACGTTTGTGCTGGAAGCCAGCGGCAAGGTGCCCAAGATTGGCGGCAAACGCAAAGACACCGTGGGCATACGCGTGCCCGACAATAGAATTGCCTTAAACCTGGTGGAAGAACTGGGCAACCCCATCATCTCCACCTCTATTCATGACGAAGACGAAGTAGTGGAATACACCACAGACCCGGAACTGATCTATGAGAAGTACCGAAACCTGGTGGACCTGGTCATTGATGGCGGCTACGGCAACAACATTGCCTCTACGGTGGTGAACTGTGAAAATGACGAGTTTGAGGTGCTGCGCCAAGGCGCCGGCGACTTGGAAGAATATCTGTAGTTGATTTCTGAGTCTGAAATGCGTTTTTGGCTTCGTTTCTAAAAATGAGCCCGAAAACGCAAGCCTCAAGACTCAGGACTAGCGGCGGCAGGCCGCTTATGCTTCCAGCGTTTGTGGGACCACAGGTATTCGGCGGGGTATTGGGTAATCCAGCGTTCCAGGCGGGCGGCAAAAAGCTCCGTAAGCGGAAAACCTTCCACATCGGATTTGGAAGTGGGCGGCTCCATCAGTTCCTGGAATTCCACCACGTACTTGCCCCGGCCTTCATGGCGCATGCCCACAAAAAACGTGGGGTATCCAAACGAGGTCCTGAGTTTATCGGCGCCCACGTAAAACGGGGTGTCCTGGTGCAGAAAATGGGTCCAGAACTGAATATGGCCGTGCGGCGGCACCTGGTCAGACAGCAAAGACAACACCCGCGTCTGTCCGCGGTGCCGGAGCAAGTGGCGCAAGGTGTCTTTCATGGGCACCAACGTGATCCCGAAGCGGCTGCGCAGATGGAACATGAATACCTCAAAAAACGAGCTGGCCAGCGGCTTGTACACGCCGTCAACCGGCACCGGCACCACCGCATTCCCCGCCGCCGACATGTATTCCCAATTGCCCAGGTGCGCGCCCAGCAACATCACAGACTGCCCGTTCTCCAGGTAAGCATTGAATTCGGCAAGGCCCCGTATCTCCACCCTTTTCTCCAATTCTTTGGCCGAGATGGAAACCAGCTTTAACGTCTCCAGCAAAATGTCTGAGAGGTTTCTGAAAAACTGTTTCTCAATGGCCAGGCGCTGCTGCGCGGAGTACTGTGGAAAGGAGTTGGCCAGGTTCTGCCGCACCACTTTCTTCCGGTACCCCACCACGTAATACACCACCCCGTACAGCACCGAGGACAGCGCATAAATCAGCCAGAACGGCAGCAATGACACGCCCTTCAGCAGCCACCAAAGCGGGTAATGCCCGGGCTGTAGTGCAGGCGTTTTCTTAGTATAGGCAGGTGGGTTCTTGATAGAAATAGTTCTTAATGGCAGTGGTGACAAAGGTCTTGGCGAACGCACCAGAACCAATTCCCAAAACTACGGATTTATGGTTTCTAACGCATCATTATTAGGTGCCGAATCCTTGTTTTCCGAAGCCTTGAAAAAACCGGCCAGAATTTCATAGGATCTTTTGCGCGCCTCCTGGTCATAGATATGCGAGGCCACCATGAGTTCATCCACGCCGGTTTCCTCCACAAAGGCTTGCATTTCCTCCTGCACCGTCTTGGCATCGCCTACAAAAGAGTACCGGAGCATCTGCTGAACGGCGTAGCGTTCCTGATCATCCCAGAGCCCGTCCATGGATTTCACCGGCGGCTGCATGGTCTTGCCTGTGCCGCGCACCACGTTTATAAACGACTGGTACATGGTGGTGGACAGGAACAGGGCTTCCTGGGTGGTATCTGCCGCCACCGCGTTCACGCAGGCAATGGCATACGGCTTTTTCAAGTCACCTATGGCCTGAAAACTCTCGCGGTACATGTGCAAGGCCGCCTTTAAATGCGAAGGCGCGAAATGGCTGGCGAACGCGTACGGCAAGCCCAGGATACCGGCCAATTGCGCGCCAAACGTGCTGGAGCCCAAAATGTACATCGGCACATTAGTACCTTCCCCAGGCACGGCCCGCACGCGCGCTCCTTTTTCCGGTGGACCTAAAAACGTCTTCACCTCCATCACATTCTGCGGAAAATCTTCCACGGAGCCTCTTAAATCGCGGCGCAGCGCGTGGGCGGTTACTTGGTCGGTGCCCGGGGCGCGGCCCAGGCCCAGCTCAATCCGGTTGGGGTACAAAGTAGCCAACGTCCCGAACTGCTCTGCCACCACCAGCGGCGCGTGGTTGGGTAACATGATACCGCCGGAGCCAACTTTGATACTTTTGGTGGCGCCGGCCACGTGCCCAATCAACACCACTGTGGCCGAGCTGGCGATGCCGGCCATGTTGTGGTGCTCGGCCATCCAGTAGCGGGCGTAGCCCAGGCGTTCCACGTGGCGGGCCAGGTCCACGGTATTGGCAAAAGAGTCGGCGGCGGTTTTCCCGTCTAGGATGGGCACCAGGTCCAGCACCGAAACAGGTATATCAGAAAGTTTTTTGGTTGTCATGGTTTTATCTCTCTTTGATTTTCTCTTGTACGAGCAATCCTTGAAAAGGCAAAGTACGCCCATTAAGTTCGGGTCCGGCTGGTTTTCCCCGTTTCCTTCATGATACCGGGTTGCCGTTTTTGGGCTCTGATCTGCAAATGAAGGCAAAACCGAGACCACCCCCAGCCCCTCCTAAAACAGAAATAGCCCCACCCCCAGCCCCTCCCCAATGGAGAGGGGAGTTTTGGGATTGTGTGGCAGAAGAGAGCCATACATGGTAAACAGGGCTTTACCTGGTCTCTACAGTTAGAAACCTATTTTCGGCTTTATTTGCAAAATAGAGCCTAGAAACGGGATTGGCAGAGACACTCGTAGGAGCTTCGCACACTACGAGGTCTTTTGATCAGGCGTTTGTCGGGACCTCCACCGTAGAGACAAGGCATTGCCTGGTCTCTACAAAAACCTCTGCCGCAAGTTTAGGCGCAGCCGTAACTTGTGGCCCCCAACATGGTGAGTTTATCAACTCACGTAAGTTTGTAAACTTACAACGTGTTTAACCACAAGTTACGCTGTCGCTAAACTTGCGGTAGAGATGTTTCCTAGGAAAGGTTATTTTTCAGTTTCGCCTCCATTTCCAGTTTAGAGCCCGAAAACGCAAAAGTCCGGGTCCCTAAACGCAGACTGCGCTTGAACCCGCACCTTTTCCAGCCTTTCCATCGAGCGCCTAAGCAGGTTCCGTCGCCGGCAGGCGGGTGCCGAAGGCGCCAGGAAGCTGGTACAGCGCGAGAGGGGAAGGCGGGGCCTCGCGGCCGTGAGCGCTCGGAGCCCAGCTATGGAAAAGGCTGTCTTGTAAAACTCAGGAGTAAGCAGGCATTTGAAACGAAAGCAAACTGCATTCACAAAAGCAACAAAGAAGTAGTTAAGCAAGAATCTTCTTTAGATCCTTGGACAGGCTCAGGATGACAGTAGGCTCTCTTTAGGATTGCACCATATGACCATAAAAATCATTAAAAACCCGCCACCCTATTCAACAACCCAAATCTTTCCCTTACTTGCAGCGCAACACCCGCACCACCGCATGCACTTACTCACAGAACTCTACCATAATCCACCCATTGCCTATTTTCAGCAGGCGTTTACCGCAGACGCACTGGTGGTGGAGGCCCACGAACATTACCAGAAACAGAGTTACCGCAACCGCTACCACATTCTCACCTCGCAGGGCGTGCAGCCGTTGACCGTGCCGGTGCTCAAAGGCAACAGCAAAGTACTGGTCACCGACCTGCAGATTGACTACAGCCAAGGCTGGGTGGGAAACCATTGGCGCACGCTCCAGAGCGCCTACGGCAACGCCCCGTTTTTTGAGTTTTACGCAGACTACCTAAAGGCCGAGTATGATAAAAAACCTGCGCACCTTTTTGAGCTGAACCTTGCGTTGTTTAAACTTTTCAGTAAATTCCTGAAGCTAAACAAACCCCTAACCCTCACACAAACGTATGTACACGCATACGAGGAACCGGTTCTGGATTGGCGCGGGAAACTTCACCCCAAGAAGGAGCCTGACATTTTGCGCCTCCCACCCTACCGCCAGGTGTTTGGCAAACAATTTGCATCAAATCTGAGTATACTGGACTTGTTGTTCAACCTTGGCCCAGAGGCATCTTTTTACGTACAGAATCCGGCGGCTTTCTGTTGAACATTTGCCCCACTCAGCTTGTTTTAATACAGTGTTCGCCACGGCAACAAGAAGTTGCAGCAGACGCACAACAACCATTTACTAGACTAGACTACATGGAAGCCAAATTCTCAAATAGAGTGAAAGAGGTCATCTCTCTCAGTCGTGAGGAAGCCATACGCCTGGGCCATGACTACATTGGCACTGAGCACTTGCTTCTGGGCATGATCAGAGAGGGCGAAGGCACCGCAATCGCTCTGCTTAAAAAACTGGGGGTGCCCATGGAGGAACTCAAGTACGCGCTTGAGCAGGCCACCAAAAACACCGCCAGCCCCAACACCAACATTACCGGCAGCATACCGCTGACCAAACAGACGGAGAAGGTCCTGAAAATAACGTACCTGGAGGCCAAAATCTTCAAGTCAGACATCATAGGCACAGAACACCTGTTGCTGTCTATTTTGCGGGATGAGGATAATATTTCATCGCAAACCTTAGCCAAATTCAACGTGAACTATGAAGCCATCCGGGATTCGTTAGACTACCACGCTAACAACCCACTCGCCTCCTCAGATACCGACGACAACGACGACAACGACAAACTCTTCGGTTCCTCTGCCTCTAAAGGCAGCGCCGGTTCCGCCGCCAAGAAAGGCGCCGAGAAATCGCGCACTCCGGTGCTGGACAACTTCGGACGTGACCTGACCAAGTTAGCCGAAGAAGGAAAACTAGACCCAATTGTTGGTCGTGAGAAAGAGATTGAGCGTGTGGCGCAGGTCTTGAGCCGCCGTAAGAAAAATAACCCAATTCTGATTGGTGAACCAGGAGTAGGTAAAACGGCTATCGCCGAAGGTCTGGCCCTGCGCATCATTCAGAAGAAAGTATCTAGAGTGCTGTTCGGCAAGCGCGTGGTGACCCTGGATTTAGCTTCTTTGGTGGCTGGAACCAAGTACCGCGGTCAGTTTGAGGAGCGCATGAAAGCCGTGATGAACGAGCTGGAGAAATCGCCGGACGTGATTTTGTTCATTGATGAGCTCCACACCATTGTAGGTGCCGGTGGCGCCTCTGGTTCTCTGGATGCCTCCAACATGTTCAAACCAGCCCTCGCCCGCGGCGAAATCCAATGTATTGGTGCCACTACGCTAGATGAGTATCGTCAGTATATTGAGAAAGATGGTGCCTTGGCGCGTAGATTCCAGATTGTGATGGTAGACCCTACCACGCCGGAGGAAACTATTGAGATTCTGCACAACATCAAAGACAAGTACCAAGACCACCACCATGTAACCTACACAGACAAAGCCATTGAGGCCTGCGTGAAGCTCAGCGACCGCTATATGTCTGACCGTTTCTTGCCAGACAAAGCCATTGACATTCTGGACGAGGCCGGTGCCCGCGTGCACATCAACAACATTGTGGTGCCAGATGATATTCTTAAGCTGGAAGAGCAGATTGAGAACATCAAAGATGAGAAAAACCGTGTGGTGAAAAGCCAGAAATATGAAGAGGCGGCCCAACTGCGTGACAAAGAGAAAAAACTCTTAGACCAACTGGAAGCTGCCAAGAAAAATTGGGAAGAGGAAACCAAGAAGAAGCGCTACGCCGTGAAAGAGGAAAACGTGGCCGAGGTAATCGCCATGATGACCGGCATTCCGGTGAAGCGTATTGCGCAGAAAGAAAGCTTGAAATTGCTCAACATGGGCGAGGAACTGGGCGGCAAAGTGATTGGTCAGGACAAAGCTATCAAGCAATTGGTGAAAGCCATTCAGCGGACCCGCGTTGGTTTGAAAGATCCTAAGCGTCCTATCGGTTCGTTCGTGTTCCTGGGCCCTACGGGGGTTGGTAAAACAGAACTCGCCAAAGTATTGGCTACCTACTTGTTCGACAAAGAAGATTCTTTGGTGCGCATTGATATGAGTGAGTACATGGAGAAATTCAGCGTGTCTCGCTTGGTAGGAGCGCCTCCGGGCTACGTGGGTTATGAAGAAGGCGGTCAGCTGACGGAGAAAATCCGCCGCAAGCCTTATTCAGTAGTACTCCTGGATGAGATTGAGAAAGCGCACCCAGACGTGTATAACCTGTTGTTGCAAGTGTTGGATGACGGTGTGTTGACAGACGGTTTAGGCCGCAAAGTTGACTTCCGGAACACCATCATCATCATGACTTCCAACATTGGGGCGCGTGACTTGCAGGACTTCGGGGCTGGCGTTGGTTTCGCTACCAAAACCCGCACCGAGAACCTGGACGACATCATGAAAGGCACCATAGCGGCCGCCTTGAAGAAGACGTTCTCGCCTGAGTTCCTGAACCGTTTGGATGATGTGATTGTGTTCAACTCGCTGGCTAAAGAAGATATCCATAAAATCATTGATATCTCGCTTGCCAAATTGTTGAACCGCGTGAAAACCCTGGGCTACACCATTGAAATCACTGATCAGGCCAAAGATTTTGTGGCTGAGAAAGGGTATGATTCCAAGTACGGTGCCCGCCCGTTGAACCGCGCCATCACCAAATACATGGAAGACCCCATTGCAGAGGAAATCCTGAAAGCTGAACTTGCCCAGGGAGACACCATTGTGATTGACTATGAAGAAGGCAAAGAGGAGCTGAAATTCCACAACCGCAAGGGCGTAGACGTACCGGCTGACACTTCAGATGATTTGCCCGAGGCCTCTGATTCTACTGAAGAAGAAGAGACCACGCCTTCAGACGGCAAGAAGAAAGACTAAGCGTTACGTATCAATTTTGAAAAGGCTGACAGACAAACTGTCAGCCTTTTCTGTTTTTGGCCTCGTTTCTGAAAATGAGCCCCAAAACAGAATGCAGGGTCATTATCTTATAAAACGATTCATCGCAAAATACCACACAAGCTCAAAAGACGTGTTAGTTTCTAAAAGGCCAGCAAGTGTCAGTGCAATTCCCGTTTTAGGCTCCATTTCCAGAAACGAGCCCGAAAACGGACAACCGAACATCCAGGAACAACCCGCATTTCGTAAGTGGCAACTGTCAGGGAGGAAGGGCGTTGAAGGCTTGGCGCGGGTTGACATAATAAAACTTTCGCAAAAATTTCACACTGCCTTAATCTTTCCTAAATTTGGTTTCTTATACCAACCGCAACCTGCTTCAATGTCTGAACAGAATCCCTTGAGTGGCAAATTTGAAATATTAGACCGCAAAAATGACGAAGCCCTTTTAGGAGGTGGCCAAGCGCGCATTGATGCCCAGCATAAAAAAGGCAAACTCACCGCCCGTGAACGCATAGACTTACTGGTAGACGAAGGCTCTTTTGAGGAGATTGGCAAGTTTGTGATGCACCGCTCCAAAGACTTCGGGCTGGACAAAGAATATTATCTGGGTGATGGCGTAGTCACCGGTTATGGCACCGTCAATGGCCGTCTGGTCTATGTTTTCTCCCAGGATTTCACGGTGTTTGGCGGCTCGCTTTCTGAAACGCACGCCGAGAAAATTGTAAAAATCATGGACCTCGCCATGAAAAATGGTGCTCCTGTCATTGGCTTAAATGACTCTGGCGGGGCGCGAATTCAGGAAGGCGTGGTTTCTTTGGGCGGCTACGCCGATATTTTCTACAAAAACACCCTGGCTTCGGGCGTGATTCCGCAACTGTCGGGTATTATGGGGCCATGTGCGGGTGGCGCGGTGTATTCGCCGGCTATCACAGACTTCATCTTAATGGTGGAAGACACGTCATATATGTTCGTGACCGGCCCCAACGTGGTGAAAACCGTGACGCATGAAACCGTGACTTCTGAGGAACTGGGCGGCGCCAGCACGCACAGCACCAAAAGCGGCGTGACCCATTTCTCCTGCGCCAATGAGGTGGTCTGCATCCAGAACATCAAGCAGCTGTTGAGCTACATGCCGCAGAACTGCGAGGAACTGGCTCCTTTCCTGCCCTATGAATCTTCCGGAGATGAAACTCGTGAGGTTCTAAACACGCTTATCCCAGAAAACCCCAACCAACCGTATGACATGCGCGAGGTGATTGAAGGCATCATTGACGCAGGCTCTTTCCTGGAGGTTCACAAGAACTTCGGGGAGAACATTGTGGTGGGCTTTGCAAGGCTAGCCGGAAGAAGCATTGGCATTGTGGGCAACCAACCTGCCGTTTTGGCCGGTGTTTTAGACATTAACGCCTCCACCAAAGCCGCTCGTTTTGTGCGGTTCTGTGATTGCTTCAACATTCCGTTGCTGGTACTGGAAGACGTACCTGGTTTCTTGCCCGGCACCGACCAGGAATGGCGCGGCATCATCACCAACGGCGCCAAATTGCTTTACGCATTCAGTGAGGCCACCGTGCCGCGCGTGACCGTAATTACGCGTAAAGCCTACGGCGGCGCGTATGACGTCATGAACTCCAAGCACATTGGCGCGGATTTGAACTATGCTTGGCCTACCGCTGAGATTGCCGTAATGGGTGCCAAAGGTGCCGCTGAAATCATCTTTAAACGCGAAATTGCCGCCGCTGAAGACCCAGAAGCCAAACTAGCCGAGAAAGTAGCCGAGTACCAGGAGAAATTCGCGACGCCGTACAGAGCCGCCCACCGTGGTTTTGTGGACGAGGTGATTTACCCTAGTGAGACCCGCACCAAACTGATCAAGGCGTTCAAAATGCTGGAAAACAAAGTAGACAAACTGCCTCGCAAAAAGCATGGCAACATTCCTCTGTAAAAAAATATCTTATTCCATATTCCTTGGTGGGCCAACTTAAAGCAGCCTGCCAATTTTCACTGACAAACAAAACATGGAGACTGCTTTGCTCCATCTAAAAAGAAAGCTATGAGAGAAGAAAGCTTTGAATTCTTACAGACATATCTTAACAATGCCGCACCTACCGGGTTTGAAAGTCCGGGCCAGAAACTGTGGCTGGAGTACATAAAACCTTACATTGACGAATATTTCGTAGACACTTACGGCACCGTGGTGGGCGTGATCAACCCAGAGGCCGAGTACAAAGTGGTGATTGAGGCGCACGCCGATGAAATTGCCTGGTTTGTGAACTACATTACGCCAGAAGGCTACATTTACGTGCGCCGCAACGGTGGCTCAGATGCGTTGATTGCCCCTTCCAAACGCGTGAACATTCATACCAGAAAAGGCATGGTAAAAGCGGTGTTTGGCTGGCCGGCCATTCACGTGCGCAAAATAGAACAAGACAAAGCGCCAACCGTAGAGACCATCTTCCTGGACTGTGGCGCCACCAACCGCCAAGAGGTAGAAGACATGGGCATTCACGTGGGCTGCGTGGTCACTTTTGACGATGAGCTCTGGGTGATGAACGAGAAATATTATGTGGGCCGCGCGCTGGACAACCGCATAGGTGGTTTTATGATTGCCGAAGTAGCGCGCCTGCTGAAGGAAAACAACAAGAAACTTCCCTTCGGGCTGTACATTGTGAACGCGGTGCAGGAAGAGATTGGCCTGCGCGGCGCCGAAATGATTGCCCACCGCATTAAGCCCGACCTGGCCATCATCACTGACGTGACACATGACACCCAGGCACCCATGTATGAGAAAAAGACCAACGGCGACCTGCATTGCGGCAAAGGCCCGGTGTTAACCTACGGCCCGGCGGTGCAGAACAACGTGCTGGACATGCTCATTGAAGTAGCCCAGAAACACGAGATCCCGTTCCAGCGCGCCGCCGCCACCCGCGCCACCGGCACAGACACAGATGCGTTCGCATATTCTTCTGAAGGTGTGGCCTCGGCGTTGATTTCCTTGCCGCTCAAATACATGCACACTACGGTAGAAACGGTGCACAAAGACGACGTGGAGAATATCATCCAGCTCTACTACCAATTCCTGCTGCAACTGCAGAGCGGGCATGATTTCAGATACTTGAAATAGCCGTTTTCGGGCTCATTTCAAGAAATGAGCCCGAAAACAGAAAAATAGAAAAGACCTGTAGACGCCTGTTTACAGGTCTTTTCGTTACCACGCATCCGCACAAAAGATTAATTACCCAATGCAATTAGAAACCCCGCGCCTGTTGCTCAGAGAATTCATAGAGGAAGACTGGCATTTCACCAACCTGTTTGAGGCCAATGAGGCAGTGATGCGCTACCAGACCCAACCCGTGCGCGATGCCGAAGGCAGCCGGCAGTACGTGCTCCAATGCATGCGCGAAGCCCAGGAAGAGCCGCGCACCGTCTATGACCTGGCCGTGGTGCTCAAAACAACGCAAATGGTCATTGGCCGGGTGGGCATGAAACTGGACGAGGACGGCGAGGAAGCCGCGCTGTGGTACGTGCTCAACCAAACCTACTGGGGCAAGGGTTACGCCACCGAGGCCGCCCGCGCGCTCATGGGCTTCGGGTTTGAGCACCTGCACCTGCACCGCATCTGGGCCGACTGTGACCCGCGCAACGTGGGTTCTTACAAAGTGATGGAGAAGTTGGGCATGCGGCATGAGGCGCACTTCAGAGAGAACATCTTCATCAAAGGCGAATGGTGTGACTCACTGGTATACGCCCTGCTGTCCCGCGAGTGGCCCGTGCTTTCAGGTGAAAATTCCGAGTGAACTTCTGGGTGAGGCCAAACAGTAAGGCTTTTCTGATTTGCCAAAAATTTGTATCTTGATAAACCTTTTCTGCAGGGCCCGGGTTGAGGAGTTTTCAGAGACGAATTCAGAGCCATTATGATTTTAGAAAACACCTTCGTCAAGTTAGATTATAACCCGGCCAAAGACCTGCTTTATGTAGATTGGCCAGATTATAACAACCTGGCATTGGCTGAATTCAATCACCTGCTGGAGAAAATTCTGGACGTGATTAAATTCTATGACATCGGTTTTATGCTCATAGACGCCCGCACCACCGTAGATGCCATCAAAGAACTGGAATTCATAGATGCCGCCATTAAGTTTCTGGATGATTTGGGCCAGACCCGCATCAAGAAAGTGGCCCGGGTGGTGACCAACAGCTCGGTGCGCGAAGCCAGAATCAGGGAGCATGATGAGAGCGGCCAGCTTACCCTTAATTTCCAGTCGTTCACCAGCAAAGAGGTGGCCTTGCGCTGGCTGGAATCTTAGCCTATTTCTAACCTTCCATACGTGCTTTTCACCGACCAAATGCAGCGGCAAGTGTTGCTGCCCCACCCACCCCAGCGCATCATTTCCCTGGTGCCGTCCCAAACCGAACTCCTCTTCTCCCTGGGCCTTGGCGACCGGGTGGTGGGCGTCACCAAATTCTGCATTCATCCCAAGGCGCAAACCAAGCAGGTCACTAAAATAGGCGGCACCAAAACGTTTCATCTGGAGGTCATTGACCAGCTGAAACCTGATTTAATCATAGGCAACAAAGAAGAGAATTACCAGGAAGGCATTGAAGCCCTGGCCCAAAAATACCCCGTCTGGATGAGTGACATTTACACGCTGCCAGATGCCTTAAACATGATCACTAGCCTGGGTCAGGTACTTTCTACAGAAAAAGCGGCCATCGCCTTGGCCAAAGATATTCAAGCAAAGTTTGGCGCGTTGCAGCCCCTTTTTCCAACCAAAAAAGCGGCCTATTTCATCTGGAAAAACCCCTACATTGCCGTGGGGAATACCAATTTCATTGACTACCTGCTGGGCCTCTGTGGTTTTGAGAACGTTTTCCAGTCAATGCCCAGATACCCAGAAATTACGCCACAGCAACTTGCTTCAGCAGAACCAGAAGTGATTTTGCTTTCATCTGAACCCTACCCGTTCCAGGAAAAACATGTAGCGGAGTTTCAGGCACTTTGCCCCCAAGCCCAGGTGCTGGTGGTGGATGGGGAGTTGTTCAGTTGGTACGGCAGCAGGTTGTTGCATTCAGCGCCTTATTTACAACAAGTGATAGCATCTGTCAAGGTGTAAAAACAGGAACAAAAAAAAGCCGCTCACCTAAATGGCAAGCGGCTTTTTATGCTATAAAATCTGGTGCCTTATTTCAACTTGGCTACCGCAGTTTTCAATTGTTGGGCTTCCTGCAAATGCTCTTTCAACACGGGCAAGATCTGGTCAATAAAGGCCTGGATTTCAGGATCCGTCAATTCTTTGTCGGCTTGTTCATACAGGGCAACGGCTTCTTCATGGGCTGCCACCTGTACATCAGCGAAAGACTTGTCAAACTCATCGCCTTTTTTCACTTCCAGGCTGTCTACTAATACTTTCTTCTCTGATTCCATGACATTGGGAAGCTTCACGTTTTTGCGTTTGGCTATGTTCTCAATGGCGGGGCTGGTTCTGGAATGCACGTGGTATAACTGCTGCCCATAAGCGGCAACTTTCTGCTCTTTGCCCTGGTCACCGGCTAACATTCCGGTCATCATCCCGAACATATCATTGGAGGCAGCCTTCTGCAGGAATTTCTCTACTTTCACCTTCTCAGAGGCCGTCTCTTCAGACGCTTTGTTATTACAAGAAACCAAGGAAGCGCTGCTCAGGAAAAGGGCACTGGCGACAATCCATATTTTGGACTTTTTCATAGTTGTAGGTTTTGGCTCGTTAAAATATTTCCTAAGAAATCATTTAACGCTATAACTCGCCTTTTGTTGGAAAAGTTCATAATAACCATGCATTTCGCCTCACTTCTCTTACCAAAAGACAAACAAGCATTAATCTAAGGCGAAATAAAATACACTCACAAACTATACAAAATCAAGCAGTTACAAATCAACTCTGTTAGAACATTCCCGATACTCACTCCCTGTCTCTACGGCTACTTAATTATACCAGCATTTTCAATTTAACTAGCTCCCAACATAAAAAAAGGCACTGGCCAGAGACATGATTTCTCTGCGGCCAGTGCCTTCTACCAAATTCCGTTTTCGGGCTCGTTTCTGAAAATGAGCCCGAAAACGGAGGTACTATGTTAGATTTACATTATTGTAAAACCAGCTTTCTCCAGTTCAACCCAATACCGTGGGTACGACTTCCGGACGACGCGGGGTTCTTCTATGAGTACCGGCTGCTTTAACCCCAACGGTGCGAAGGCCATGGCCATGCGGTGGTCTTCATAGGTGTGTACTTGGGGTTCGTTTTTGGGCTCTGTTTTCAGAATGAGGGCAAAAACGTCTGGCTCAGTTTCTACCAGTTCGGAACCGAATTTTTGCACCTCAGCCTGCAGGGCGGCAATGCGGTCGGTTTCTTTGATTCTGAGGCTTTCCAGCCCGGTCATTTCAAAGGGCACGCGCAGGCTGGCACCCAAGGCCACCACAGTCTGGGCCAGGTCTGGGCAAGCCGAAAAATCTATTCTGTCTATCTTGTCTTGCAGCGGTTGTTTGGTCAGGCGCACGCCGGTGTCAGAAAATTCGGTCTTCACGCCAAACGGGGCCATGAGCGTGGGCAATACGCTGTCGCCTTGTAAAGAGGTGGACCGAAGGCCGGGCAGGAAAACATCGGCTTCCTGGGCCAGGGCCACCATGCTGTACCAGTAACTGGCCGCCGACCAATCTGACTCCACAGTAAATTCCCGCGGTTGGTATTGCTGCGGTGGCACTGAGATGAGGTTGCCTTCAAACGTGGCCTGCACGCCAAAATGCGCCATTTGCGCGAGCGTCATTCTAATGTAAGGCTCTGAACTAATTTTTCCCTCCAGCGTCAATTGCAGCCCTTGCGGCAACAGCGGCCCAATCATAAGCAACGCCGAAATATACTGGCTGCTGATATCTGACCTGATGGAAAGTTGGTTGGTGCCCGTTCCGGTGAACCCGTTCATTTGCAGCGGCGGGTAGCCTTCCTGGCCCAGATAATCAATGTCGGCACCCAAGGTCCGGAGGGCATCTACCAGCACACCAATGGGCCGTTGGCACATACGGGGCGTGCCGGTGAGTTTGAGTTTCTGGCTGGTGGCGGCGTAATAGGCAGTCAAAAAACGCATGACGGTGCCGGCATCTTCGGCGCTTACCTCTGGCCCGGCAGGGCTGGAAAGCAAGCGGTTCAACAGTTGAGTATCATTAGCGTCTGAGAGGTTGTGAATGGGGAAATTGTGGCCAGACAAAGCCCTGATGATCAACGCGCGGTTGGCTTCACTTTTAGAGGCGGGCAATTGAAACGTTCCGCGCAACACACCGGTGGGGTGTGACACGCGCACGGCAGCAGCAGATATCATAAGGTTTGGTAATAACGCAAGGCACTTTGGGCCTCGCTCAGGGTGATGGGTTGGTCATATACGGCTTCGCCGATTTTCTGAAGCAGCGTGCAGTTAATGGTGGCGCCGCTGTTCTTTTTATCGTGCAGGCAGCGTTCACTTATCTGAGTGATGTCTGTTTCTGGCAAGCTCACTTTTTCATAGATAGAGAAAATAAAGGACTCCAGCTGCTCCAACTCCTCTATAGGCAACATGCCGCGCTGCACAGATAACCAGGCTTCGCAGACCATGCCCACGGCAATGGCTTCGCCGTGCAACAGCATTTGGCCGGGTTTCTCCAGAAAATAACTTTCCACGGCGTGGCCCAACGTATGCCCGAAGTTGAGGATTTTGCGCAGCCCATTTTCCAGCGGATCTGCCGTGACCACTTTTGACTTAATATTTATGGAATGTTCAATCAACGCAGTCCAGTCCTCGGTGAAGAGCCCCACGTAGCGCTGCTCCCGGAACATGGCGGCGTCCATAATCAGCCAATGCTTTATCATTTCGGCGTAGCCTGATTTTATTTGCCGCTGGTCTACCGTCTGCAGAAATTGGGGGTTCACCCAAACCGCCACTGGTTCCTGAAAAACCCCGAGGTGGTTCTTGAAGCCCATAAAATCCACGCCCGTTTTGCCACCCACGCTGGCATCTACTTGCGCCAGCAAAGTGGTGGGCACGTTGAGGAACCGAATGCCGCGCTTGTACAGACTGGCGCAGAAACCGCCTAAATCAGTGAGCACGCCGCCGCCCAGATTCACCACCAAAGCCCAGCGGTCCAGACCCAGTTCGGTGAGTTGGCGCCAAACGTGTTCACAGGTGGCCAGGGTTTTGTTTTCTTCGCCGCTCTGGATTTGGATGACGTGGTGCCCAACTGGCAAGATGGCTTTTACCAATGGGTAGCAATGCCGCTGCGTGTTTTCATCTACCAGTACTACCACTTTTTTGAAGGCACGGTTGTCCAGCAGCGCTTTCAACTGCGCTTCGGAATCTTTGCCTATGAAAATTTCTTCGGTCAAACTATTCTGGGGTTTCGTTTTTGGCTCCGCTTTCAGAAATGAGCCCGAAAACAGGTTTTGCTTGCAAAGAAGGGAATGTATAAGGGAGTTCAAAAGAAAAACCTTAGAAAATCATTGGCTAGCACGGTGAAAGATGTAATACACGAGGCTTCAAAGCGGCATGAAGGTATCTCAACAATCCCTTACCAATTTGACTTCCACCCTTAGGCATTCTACAATTCATACCTGAAAACTTGCACACATGCGGCGTTGGCGTTGCTGGAAAGTAATCACATCATGGTCCCGGGTACAAATTCTAAAATCGATATAAAATTTAATTCCACGGGCAGTTGATTTAAAACTCCAAACCGTTTCTTACCTTTAAAGAACACTGTTAACCAAGTACTTGGAAATAGTTTTTATCTTCAGCCTAACTCCATGGTCAGCCATAAAAATACTTCTGCCCTATTAGCCTTCCGAATTCTGATCATGGGCTTGCTGCTATTTCTCACGGTCACTCCGCTGCTACAGGCGCAGGAAGCGCCGTTTAAAAAAGGCGTTAACGTAACCAATTGGTTTCAGGCCAACAGTGCGCGCGAAGTGCAGTTCACCAAGTACACCCGGCAAGATTTTGTTCAGATCAAAAGCCTGGGCGCAGACGTGATTCGGTTGCCAATCAATCTGCACGCCATGACTCAGGGCGCACCCAACTATACCATAGACCCGCTGCTTTTTACTTTTCTGGACCAAGCCATTACCTGGGCCGAGGAGCTGAACCTACACCTTATCTTGGACAACCATTCTTTTAACCCCATTGCCAATACACAGCCCGAAGTAGAAATTATTTTAGCCAACGTCTGGCCGCAGCTGGCGCGCCGCTACAAAAACAGGTCAGACAAATTGTATTACGAAATTTTGAACGAGCCCCACGGCATTGCAGATGAACTTTGGAACGGCATACAGGGCCGCATCATTCAGGTCATCAGGGCCGAAGACACCAAGCATACCATTATTGTGGGCGCCAGCAACTTCAACAGTTACCAGAACCTGGCGCAGATGCCCGTGTACCCAGACAACAAGTTAATCTATACTTTCCACTTTTATGATCCTTTCCTTTTCACGCACCAGGGCGCCAGTTGGGTAGAGCCTTCGTTGGTGCCCTTGGCCAACATGCCGTTTCCGTACCGGGCGCAGGACATGCCCGCGTTGCCCAGCAGTTTAAGAGGCACCTGGCTGGAAGGCGCCTACAATAACTATGGAAACGAAGGCACCGTGGCCCGGGTAAAGCAGTTGATTGACATTGCCGCCAATTTTAAGCAAACCCGCCAGGTGCCGGTTTTCTGCGGAGAGTTTGGCGTTTACATGAAAAACAGCCGGCCGCAGGACCGCGTCTTTTGGCACGAGACCGTACGCCGTTACCTGGAGGAAAAAGGAATTGCTTGGACCACCTGGGACTATCACCATGAATTCGGGCTGTTTACGCAAGGCGGCTCAGATTTATTTGACCATGATTTGAATGTGCCGTTGCTGCAGGCGTTGGGTTTTACAGTGCCACCCCAAACGCCTTATCAGAAATCGCCTAAACAAGTAGGCTTTGGGCTGTACTCAGATTATTTGGGAAAAGACATTTTAAACGCCAGTTACGGCGGGCAACTGAATTTTTACGCTGATCAAAAACCCAACAACGGCCATTTCAGTTTAAGCTGGGCGAACGCTGACCAATACAGCAGCATCGGGTTTGATTTCAGGCCAGAGGTGGATCTTTCTGTTTTACGGCAGAATAACTATGCGCTTGATTTCCTCTTCAGGGCCACCGGACCGGCCACCCGCCTGGACCTGCGTTTTCTGGACACCAAAACCGCTGACCCAAATGACCATCCGTGGCGGTCTGTCTTTACCTTAACAGAGCAGCTTGCGCCTTTTGACGGCCGGTGGCACCACATCCGGATTCCGTTGACCAGCTTTCAGGAACAGGGCTCCTGGGATAACAATGCCTGGCATACCCCGCGCGGCGCCTTTGACTGGACCAATATTGACAAGATGGAAATAACCGCTGAGCACGGCCCCCTGGGCACCACCCAGTTCTGGTTTGACAATGTGTACATCTCTAACCAAGACACGGCCAAAATCTATGACACTTCGGTGTATACAGGCCCGCTTTCCAGCTTGCAGGAACAAAATGCTTCCCCAGACCTAATCCTCTATCCTAACCCGGCCTCCACTATTTTAAAAATTGAAGCAACCAAACCAGAACCACTTACTTTGGAGTTAATGGATACCTTAGGCAAGACCTGGGCCCAAAGACAATTCCAGGGGAAAGCACAAATCAATACCGCCATTTTGCCCAATGGCGTTTATTTCTTGAAAGTCACCAGCCCTACTGGGAGATCAAGTACGCATAAAATTCTTGTGCAGCATTGAAGTAGGAAACCTTACTTCTACCTGCCCGCAGCTAATTTCCGTTTTAGGGCTCGTTTCTGAAAATGAGCCCTAAAACGGAAATTCCTGGGTGGATTTTCTACTCCTTCTACGCTTATTCTGAGTTATAACGCCACTTAAAACGGAAGCTTGAGTTGCGGTTTGGCATCTGTCACTTGCTGCTGCACAATTTCGGTCTGCACCCTAATGGATTCTAGGTGAATCAATTCATAGAGTTGCGCCGCGAAGTCTGGGTTTACGTTCATCTGCTTCGCCCATTGTTTGCGGGTTTCAAAGATGCTTTTCCAGCGCTCGGGCTGCAGCACGGCTATGTTGTTCTGGCGTTTGTCTTCCCCAATCTGTTCCACTATGCGCATGCGACGGGCCAGGGCTTCCACAATCTCGCGGTCGGCGCGGTCTATCTTCTGGCGAAGGTCTTCGGTTCTGGTAATGAACGCCAGGTCTGGCACGCTACGCACTTGTAGTTTGTCCAGGATTTCGCCCAGGCGGGCCGGGGTGATTTGTTGGTCTGCATCTGAGAGCGCCTCTGCGGGGTTGGGGTGCGTCTCAATCATGAGGCCTTCAAAGTCCAGGTCCAGGGCTTTCTGCGCGATGGGGAAAATCAAATCGGGCTTCCCGCCAATGTGGCTGGGGTCCACTATTATGGGCAAAAACGGATATTGGCCCTTAAGCTGAATGGGAATCTGCCACAGCGGCACGTTACGGTACTCGCTCACTTCATAACTGGAGAAACCCCGGTGAATGGCCGCCACATCTGGCAAACCCGCCGCCCACAGCCGTTCAATGGCCCCGGCCCACAAAGCCAAATCTGGATTCACGGGGTTCTTGACCATGACCGGAATGTTGGTGCCGCGCAGCGCATCTGCCAATTCCTGCACCGCAAAAGGGTTTACGGTAGTGCGCGCACCAATCCAAAGCACATCAATATTATGCTTGAGCGCGATGTCAATGTGGTGCGGGCGGGCGACTTCGGTGGCCACGGGCATGCCCAGTTCCTGCCGCACTTCCTGCAGCCATTTCATGCCTTCGGTGCCAACGCCTTCAAAACTTCCGGGCTTGGAACGCGGTTTCCAGACGCCGGCCCTAAACAAATCCACGTTCAGCGCCTTTAGTTGCCGGGCGGTGTCCAGGACCTGGTCCCGTGATTCGGCGCTGCAGGGCCCGGCAATCACCAGCGGCCGGCGGCGTAGTTTGCCCAGTTGGTAAAAGTAGTTGTCTTCTTTTCTTCGTTCCATGCCTAAAAAAGTAAAGGGTACAATCCGTTTTCGGGCTCATTTCCGTAAACGAAGCCAAAAACAACTAACAACCGTTTTTACGTTATCTTTGTAGCGCTCTTAAAAATAGCAAATACTTGTATATGAATCCTGCCCCAACCGTTTCTTTTGAAGACACCGCCATTGCGTTCGCAGACAAATCTGACGCTGAGCTGTATAAGACGTATCTTTTGTTTGCGGCCATGAACAACAACTCCCTGGTGAAGATGGGCGGCGGCATGATGAAAAAAGCCCTGAGCTGGAATTTGCCGGTCAAGTTCCTGATCAAGAAAAGCATCTTTGAGCAGTTCTGCGGCGGCGAAACCATACAGGAGTGCACGCCCACCATCCACAAACTGGCGGCCTCGGGCATTGGCACCATCTTAGACTACTCCGTAGAGGGCGAAAGCAACGAAGCCAGTTTTGACCACACCATGCATGAGATCATAGCCACCATTGACATGGCCGCCAACTCGGGCCACATCCCGTTCTCGGTGTTCAAAGTGACCGGCCTGGCAGACTCAGACGTGTTGGCCAAGGCGCAGCTGGACCAGGAAATGGACGCCCAAGACAAAGCCGCCTACAGCCGGGCGCGGGCGCGGGTGAAAGCCATCTGCCAGCGGGCGTATGACAAAGGCGTGCGCGTGTTCATTGACGCCGAAGAAAGCTGGCTGCAGGAAACCATTGACCAACTCTGCTATGACATGATGGAACTCTACAACCAGGAGCGCCCCATTGTCTACAACACCTACCAACTCTACCGCCATGACCGCCTGGACGTAATCAAGCGCGATTTTGAACGGGCCCAGAAACACGGGTATTTTTTAGGCGGAAAACTGGTGCGCGGCGCTTACATGGAAAAAGAGGCGCGCGTGGCCCAGCAGAAAGGCTACCCCAACCCCATCAACCCCAGCAAACAGGCCACCGATGACCTGTACAACCAAGCCCTGAAATTCTGCGTGGCCCACGTGGACCGCATTGCCATCTGCGCCGGCACACACAATGAACAGAGCTGTTATTTACTCATGGACCTGATGGCACAGCGCGGCCTGGCCCCCAGTGATGAACGCATTTATTTCGCGCAGCTGCTGGGCATGAGTGACAACCTTTCTTACAACCTGGCGCACGCCGGGTACAAAGTGGCCAAATACGTGCCCTATGGCCCCGTAGAAGCCGTAATGCCATATTTACTGCGCCGCGCCGACGAGAACACCGCCATTGCCGGCCAGACCAGCCGCGAGTTTGGGTTGGTAAAAAAAGAACTGGACCGCCGCAAACACAAATAAACACTACATTTGTCCCTCGTTTTCCGTTTTCGGCTTCATTTTCAGAAATGAGCCCTAAAACGGAAATCGTTTGGGCAGGGCACAAAAAAAACGTCTCCCGCGCAAACCGCAGGAGACGTTTTTTTTCTTTTACCTAGTTGCGTGTGCTGCCACACGCGGCTAATTACTGAGCAGTTGTGCCAGTAGTGGTAGTAGTGGTAGTGGTAGTAGTGTCACCAGAAGTAGTAGTAGTGGTGGCAGTAGAATCACCAGTTACAGTAGCATCAGCTTCAGTAGCGTCAGTTGCTTCAGTTGTAGTTTCAGTAGTGGTTTCAGTAGTTTCAGCAGTTTTAGTTTCGCAAGAAGCGAATACGAACATACCAGCAACTAGGGCAAGAGAAAATACCTTTTTCATTTTAAGATTTTTTAAGGGTTTTAGCGTTAATTTCACCCTTAATACCACTACCCCCCGGGAGGTAACCCACCAAAACAGAAAAAAATTTTATTTTTTTAATTGGGTTACTAATCCCTTGAAACTGTATTAATTGACAAGCATGATTAGGAAGGCGCAAGAGGCCGATGCCGACATTATAGAAGGGATTTTGCGGGACGACGAGGCAGCCTTGGGTAGGTTGTACAAGCTCCACTTCCCCACGGTGCTGTTCTTTGTGCAAAGCAACAGCGGCACCGAGGACGACGCCAAGGACATTTTTCAGGAGGCCGTGATTGTCTTCTATGAAAAACTCAAGGCGGGACAGCTGGAACTCAACTGCCAGATCAAGACGTACCTCTACTCCATCTGCCGCAGGCTCTGGCTCAAGCGTTTGTCGCGCAGCAGCCGGTTCAGCAGCGGCCTGGTAGAAGACACAGAGGCTGAACTGACGCCCGTGGAAGAGGAAACCGACCAGGCCGAGGAAAACGAACTCAAGTTCTCCGCCATGGGCTCTGCCCTGGAGAAACTGGGCGAGCCCTGCAAAACTTTGTTGGAGGACTTCTATATAAGGAGCATGGGCATGCCCGAGATCACCGAGAAGTTTGGCTACACCAATGCAGACTCGGCCAAAAACCAGAAGTACAAATGCCTCATGCGTCTGAAGAAACTATTTTTCTCAGATTACAACGGCTTGTCATAAAGCCATTACCCACACCCGGGAGGGTGAACCTATATGAGTGACAGGGAATTATTTGAATTACTAGAGCGCTACCACCAACGCCAGGTGACGTCTGCAGAGCGGCAAGCCCTGGAGGCCCGCATGGCCGAGGATCCTATGTTCGCGCAGCGGGTGCAGGAGTTTCAGATGCTCACGTCCACGCTGCACGGTTTTGGCAAGCAGAAAGCCCTGCGGGCGAAACTCAACGCCTTCCACCAGGAATGGAAAGCCTCTGCCCCGGCAGTGGCCCCCGCGCCAGTAAGGCGCCGCACCCCCGTGCAGGTGTTCATGAAGCGGTACGCCGCCACCATGGGCGTGGCCGCCACGGTAGCCATTGTCACGGTATTCAGCAGCTTGCTAGGCATGGAGATGTGGCGTTCGGCTACCAAACAGCAGACAGCCCGTTACGTGGAACTCAGACGCGAAGTAGACGCCCTAAAGCGCAAGCAGAACGCCTTGTTACAGACACCCAACACCTCGCCTAAAAATCAGGTGAATCCGGGTCAGTTCAGCGGCACCGGCTTTGTACTCACCGCAGACGGTTATTTTGTGACCAGCTACCACGTGATTGAAGGCGCAGATTCTTTGATGATTGAAAACAAGAACGGCACCAAGTACAAGGTAGAGGAAATCTACTCAGACCAAATCAGAGACCTGGCCTTGCTGCGCGTGACAGACACCTCGTTCTCCGGTTTCGGTAAACTGCCTTATTCCTTTAAAGCCAAAGAGACAGACTTAGGCGAACGCGTGTTTACCTTGGGTTACCCCAGAGAAGACGTGGTGTTTGGCGAAGGTACCTTGAGCTCCAAGTCTGGGGTGTACGGTGACACCGCCTCTTACCAGATTTCCATTCCGTTGAACCCGGGCAACAGCGGCGGCCCGCTGCTAGATGACAAAGGCAACATGATTGGCGTGATCAGCGGCAAACTGCTGGGCGTAGACGGGGCGGCCTTCGCGGTGAAGACGGCCTATCTGCTGAACCTGCTGGACCAATTGCCTGACCACCGCCTGCCGCAGCCTATTGAATTGCCCAAGGTGAATACCTTAACCGGCACCACCCGCCCCCAGCAATTAAAGAAACTCCAGGACTTTGTTTACATGGTGAAAGTGTATAATTGATAGGCCCTTTTTCCAACTTAATCAAGAAAAGCCCACGATCTGCATCGTGGGCTTTTCTTTTAGATTCACTTTGGAGGGCGCTGTAACTAATACAGATTGTTTGCGTTTATCTAATCTCAAAACTGGCAGAGCATCGTCAGGTTCTGTATTTGCATTTACTATTATGTTACACTTACTCAACATTAAACAACGAACTATGGAAAATCAAACTGGTAACACCGGCAATTCACGCATGATGACAGGTATGTTCAGAGACAGAGAAAGTGCAGAACGCGCTTACAACGCTCTCCACAGCCGTGGCTACAGCAAAGATGATGTGAACGTGATCATGAGCGATGATGCTCGTAAGCGCCACTTCGCAGACAACGTAGACAATGACACCGAACTAGGAAGCAAAGCCCTTGAAGGTGCTGGCGCTGGTTCTGCCATTGGTGGTACGTTAGGTGCTATTGTAGGAGCCATTGCTGCTATTGGTACTTCTGTTGCCTTGCCAGGTTTAGGCTTGATCATTGCCGGTCCGTTGGCTGCTGGTTTAGCTGGTGCCGGTGCAGGTGGCTTGACAGGTGGTTTGCTTGGAGCCCTGGTAGGTTCCGGTATTCCTGAAGAGCGTGCCCAGGTATATGAGTCTGGAATCAAAGAAGGTAACATTGTAATGGGCGTGACCCCACGTTCTGAAGATGATGCTACCTATTTTGAAAACGAGTGGCGCACCAACCGTGGTGAGCATATCTACAGATAGTAGAAACTCCCAATAAATAGAAAAGCCCGGTCTCTACATTAGAGGCCGGGCTTTTTTGCGTTCTGCTTTCTGTAAATTTTTAGAGTCAGTATTTAGATTTCCGTTTTCGGGCTCATTTCCAGAAATGAGCCCGAAAACGGAAAATCAATCTGGCTTAATTCAACTCCAGCCTAATGGGCAAGGTCATCTTCACGGGCACGGCGCGGCCGTTCTGGATGCCGGGCTTCCAGCGGGGCATTTTACTCACCACGCGTATAGCCTCCTCTTCAGTACCGAAGCCCAGGCCTTTCAACACTTCTATCTGGGCTATATCGCCGGAAGGCATTACCACAAAACTCAGTACCACCGTTCCTTCAATGCCTTGGCTTAAGGCCGCTCTGGGGTATTTAATGTTTTTGCTGATGTAACTCATCAATTTCTGTAAGCCACCCTCATATTCTGGCATCTGTTCTACTACAGTGAAAATTGAAGGCGCAGGTTCTGCGGTTCCCTCCCCACCTCCAGTGCCTGAGCCGGTGCCATCATTGGGCATGGGATTTCCGCCCTGGCCCGGCTCTTCTCCAGTAAAAGTGGTGTGCCCAGAGTGGGCGGTCTGCAGTTGTTCCTGGGTGGGGATCTCATCTGTGACTACTTTTGATTCCTCCACCACTTTGGGCACTGTATTTTTTATGGTACTCACTTTAGGCTCGGGCGCGGCCTCCGGCTGGGTAGTGGCTGGTTTCACTTCCTTTAGTTTTTCCATGACCACCGTCACCATGAGCGTGGTGTCTTTTGAAGCCACGGTAGAGATTTTAGCATCGCCTTTGAAAATCTTGCCAATGGCGGTGGGCACACTGAACAGCAGCACAAAGAACCCCACTGCCAACAAGATGGCTTGCCCCAAGTGTTTTTTGTACAGCAGTCTGAGTTGGTAGGCGCCGTAGGCTTTGTTGCGGTGCTCAAACACAATGTCATTTAAGGTAGGCTGAAGAGCAATGGCGGTAGCGGTAGTTGGTTTCATGGCAGTGTTGGTTAGAGGTAGAGAAGGTTGCTTTCCCCTATGATGCGCGCGCCACATTTTTTCCATAAACCTTTGTAATAATTTTAGGCGCCGGGCTACTTATGAAAAGTCAGGGCTTCTGGTAAAAATCAGAACAAAAGACACTTACCGGCTGTTATACCTTTGTTTGGCAAGAAAAATTATCTAGCGCCGGGCTGCGTGCCGCATTATCTGGCTTTTATAAATAAATTGGCACGCGGTACACCTTAGATTGGCTTGTTTTCGTTAGAAGCAATAAGCCCCGCAGAAATCAGGCATTACTTTTGCATCTTTACCCATTGACTTTATCTTCACTCCCATATGTTCTCATTCAAAACTAAACTAGTGGCTTACGGTACCGCGGCATCTGTGGTATTTGGCGTTGCGTCTTACAAGCTCCTGGAGAAGGACGGCGTGCCCCGTGACCAGAAAAACGAAGTGCTCACCAAGGTGCTCATGCAGGGCCTGAGCTCGGCGCACTACTCCCCGGAGAAGTTGGATGATGACTTTTCAAAGAAAGCCTTCGCGCTGTACCTGGAGCGCCTGGATTCCAATAAAAAATTCCTGCTGCAGTCTGACGTGGACCAACTAAAGGCCTACCAAACCCAGCTGGACGATGAGTTCAAGAACGGTTCTTTCAAGTTCTTTGACTTGTCTATGACCTTGTTCCAGAAACGCCTGAAAGAGGCCGAAAGCTATTACAAAGAAGTGCTGGCCAAGCCGTTTGAGTTTGACAAAGACGAAACCATTGAGGTGAAGTCTGAGAAACTCAAATTCGCCACGTCGCAGGCCGCCTTGAAAGAGGAATGGCGCAAATACCTCAAGTACCAGACTTTGATAAGGGTGGCAGACGCCCTGGACACCCAGCAGAAAGCTGACACCGCCGGCAATAAAGAGCCGAAGAAAACCCAGTCGGTGATGGAAGCCGATGCCCGCAAGAAAATTCAGGAAAGCTATGATGAGCTGTTCAAGCGCATGGGCCAGCTGGAGAAAGAAGACTGGCGCTCCACGTACCTGAACTCCTTCGCCAATATCTATGACCCGCACACAGAATACTTCGCGCCCAAAGAGAAAGAAGATTTTGATTTTGAGTTCTCTGGCCGCTTAGAAGGAATTGGCGCTGTGCTAACTGAGAAAGACGGTGTAATTAAAGTTTCTGAAATCACCCCGGGAAGCCCTTCGTACATGCAAGGTGAACTGAAAGCCGGCGACGCTATCTTGAAAGTGGCCCAAGGCGACCAGGAACCCGTGGACATTCAAGGCATGCGCCTGGACAAAGCCGTGACCTTGGTAAGAGGCAAAAAAGGCACCGAAGTACGCCTGCACGTGAAGAAAATTGACGGCACGCAAAAAGTTATCTCCATCATTAGAGACGTGGTGGTGCGCGAGGAAGGGTATGCCAAATCTTTGCTGATCAAAGGACCAAAACCTATTGGTTACATTCACCTGCCCGCTTTTTACGCCGACTTTAAAAACGCCGGTGGCCGCAACAGTGGCAAAGACGTAGCTGATGAAGTGGCCAAACTGAAACAGGAAAACGCTCAGGGCATCATTCTTGACCTTCGCAACAACGGTGGTGGTTCGCTGCAAGATGTGGTGGAAATGGTGGGCTTGTTCATTAAATCTGGTCCGGTGGTGCAGGTAAAATCAGCGAACGGCCCGGCGGCTGTGCTGGAAGACCGTGATCCGCAGGTGCAGTTTACCGGTCCTTTGGTGGTGTTGGTGAACGAGAACAGCGCCTCGGCGTCTGAAATTATGGCTGCGGCTATTCAAGACTACAAGCGCGGCGTGATTGTGGGCTCGTCTACCTACGGAAAAGGAACCGTGCAACAGTTCTTTGACCTGGACCAGGTATTGCCTGCCACCTTTGACGCCGTGAAACCATTGGGCCATTTGAAATTGACGACTCAGAAGTACTATAGAATCAGCGGCAAAACGGTGCAGCTGCGCGGCGTAACGCCAGACATTATTCTGCCAGACACTTACACGTACCTGAAATACGGCGAGAAAGAGCAGGATTACGCGTTGCCTTTTGATGAGATTCAGGCCGCCAAATTCTCTGCGGTGAACACCATGCCCATTGAGAAACTGAAAGCCTCTGCTTCTACCAGAATCCAGAAAAGCCCAACGTTCTCCTTGATCAACCAAACCGCCCTTAACCTGAAGACCAGAACAGACAACACGCTTCGGTCTTTGAAGTTAAGCACGTACCAGGAGGAGGAACGCAAAGCCCAGGCGCAGTCTAAGAAACTGGAAGACGCCCGCAAGATGGTGCCATTGCTGGATATGGCTACGCTGAAATCTGACGTGAGCAAACTATCCGCCGACACCGCTGCCTCTGCCCGCTTCCAGGCCTTCACCCGTAATGCCAAGAAAGACCTGTACCTGCAAGAAGCCGTTGCCATCATCAAAGACGGTTTATAAACCTTGCTGATTTGTAAAAAAGAGAAGGGCCGCTACCATGTAGTGGCCCTTCTCTTTTTAGGTGAATAGTAGTTGGCCTTTTCTTGGAATAAGAACCTGTTAGGTAGGAAAGATTGGCTGACATCTGTTTTCGGGCTCATTTGCAGAAACGAGCCCGAAAACCGAAATCGGGGAAGACCTCAAAGGGTTCAAAAACAAGTGAGGTCTTTTGCATTAACTGTCTCTTAGGTAGCGTAGTTATACTATAACGATGCTACATTTCTGATAAAACCAGATTCCTGTTTTCGGGCTCATTTCTGGAAATGAGCCCGAAAACAGAATTGGCGCAAAGGCTTCCCTAGCTTGATTTTTTCATGGCAAGAATTCTATTCAACTAAAAAAGGCCTGCAGTTTGCAGGCCTTTTTTAGTTGAAACGGTAGTAGTTTTTAGAACCTTACCCGCATGCTGGCTTCAATTTGAGAATCGGGTCTTTCACCGTTCACTTGCTTGTTGAGGTCAAAGGCGCCCAGCAGCTGGAAGTTGTTGCTAATGTTTACGCCCGCGTTCAGGTTCCAGACAGAGACATCATCAAACTGCCCTCTGTAAATAGCGCCGGCCGTGAGAAACCCGAAGTTGGCCTGCGCCCCGTACTGGAGTTTACTTTTGCCGTCTTTGAAAGGTTTGTCATAGAAAACCGAAGGCGTGATGCTGGCTTGGCTGGTGATCTCAAACCGATAGCCCGCCGTTAAAAATAATTCCCGGGGATTTTCGCGCTCAGCATTCTCCAGCAGATTGAAGTTTGGTTCCAGCAAACTGGCGAAGGTGGCACCAGCGTAGAAATTCCGCACGTTCAGCCAAAGCCCTACATCCACATCAGGCCTTAAATCGCTGTCATGGCCTACCAACCCCAGTTCATCTTCCGGGTGGGGCATTTCGCTTAAGTCAACGTTCATGTATTTGGCAGACAGCCGCGTGCCAATGGCCAGGCTGCTCCTGTTGCCAAACTTGAACCGTTTGGTGTAGGTTAAGCCCAACTGCCCCAGCCAGAACTGGTCAAATTGGTCATAGAGCATGTGCACGCCAATTCCGTTGCGGGTGGTGTCACCCACGTGGCCGTGGTAATAGGCAATAAACGCCAAGGGCGCCGTGGAGGTGGTACCACCCGGCAAGGCATTTAAGTGGCCGTTAATCCCAAACTCACGGCGCCCTTCTGCCCCGGCAAAGGCTGGGTTCAAAAAGAAATAATTCTGGTGGTACAACCTGGGAATGCTCACGCCCCGTTGCTCAATGATACTTTGCCCCTGGGAAACCCCCGCTACGAATAAAAGAGCAGCGGCAATGGCTATCTGTTTGAAATTCATGGTGCCTGATCAAAAATAAATTCGGTGAATATACGGCATTTTTGTGCTGTGGATACGCCCGCTGCGCTAGTAGTTTTGGCTATCTTATAACGTAGCAGCGGTAAACAGGTTAAACAGCACCAAACCAAAGTTAATAGCCCATGGCCGTATCATCGCCGCGTGGGTCAGCGCCCCCTTCCAGCCGGCCGTCTGGCAAGCGCAGAATGCCGTCTACCTTGCCAATTGAGCCTCGGTTACGGAGTTGGTGCCCTTTCTGCTGCAGTGCCTCGCGCACCTGCGCAGATAAGGCTTTCGCCTCTGGCTGAATTAAGTCTGGCAACCACTGGTGGTGGAACCGCGGGGCGCTCACGGCCGCCTGCATGGTCATGCCATGGTCCACCACATTCATCACCGCCTGAAACACCGAAGTGATAATAGTGGCGCCGCCGGGCGTGCCTACCACCATGAACAGCTTTCCGTCCTTTTCCAGAATGGTGGGCGTCATGGAACTGAGCATGCGCTTGCCGGGGGCAATAGCGTTGGCCTCACCGCCAATCAGGCCAAACATGTTGGGCACGCCGGGCTTCGCACTGAAATCATCCATCTCATTGTTGAGGAGAAATCCCGCGCCCTCCACCACTACATTGGAGCCATAATCACCGTTCAAAGTAGTAGTCACCGAAGCCGCATTTCCCCACTGGTCCACTATGGAATAATGGGTGGTTTGGTCGCTCTCTTTTCTGGCTAATCCTCCGGCCAAGACCTGGGCAGATGGCGTGGCTTTTTCCATGGACACCGTGGTCATGCGATTTTTGAGATAGTTGGCGTCCAGCAAGCTGCCCACAGGCACCTTGAAGAAATCTGGGTCACCCAAATACGTGGAACGGTCGGCGTACACTCTTCGCTCTGCCTCTACTATCAGGTGCGCGGTGTTGGTGGTTTGCCAGCCCCAGGTTTTGAGGTCATAGGGTTCCACCATTTTAAGTAACTGTATTAAGGCAATACCGCCGCTGGAGGGCGGAGGCATGGAAATCACTTTGTAGCCGCGGTACGTGCCGGTTATGGGCGCGCGCCACACAGCTTGATAGTCTTTCAGGTCTTGGTGCGTAATGATGCCGCCGCCGCGCTTCATTTCTTTCACTAATAAATCAGCAGTCTCTCCTTCATAGAAACCTGCGCGGCCTTTGTCTCTGATTCTTTCCAGCACCCTGGCCAATTCTGGCAGAAACAGCGTGTCCCCTTTTTTCCAGGGAATGTCTCTTTCCAGCACCGTTTTATGCTTGTTTGCTTTCTGTAGTTCTGCTTTGGTGCCGTTGAGTCCGCGGGCTTCGCGTTCTGTGAGGATTACACCGTTGCGCGCCAGGTCAATGGCGGGTTGCACCACCTGGTCCCAAGGCAATTTGCCCAGTTTCTGGTGCATAGTCACCATGCCGTCTACCGCGCCCGGCACCCCGGCAGCCAAATGACCCAAAATGCTTAAATCTGGAATCACATTGCCCTGCGCGTCTAAGTACATATTTTTGGTGGCCGCCGCCGGGCCGCGCTCGCGGTAGTCTAAAGACCCTATTTCACCGGTGGCCGTTCTGTACACCAGAAATCCGCCGCCGCCAATGTTGCCCGCAATGGGATACGCCACGGCCAACGCCAGCCCGGTGGCCGCAGCAGCATCATAGGCGTTGCCGCCTTTCTGTAAAATGGCCAGGCCAAGGCGCGTGGCGTCTGGGTGCGCGCTTACCACCATGCCCTTGCTTCCCAGCACGCCTCGGTCTGCAGCAGTGGAGGACGCCGCCTGCCGGTCACTGGTGGTACAGCCAGCCAATACTACCAACAAAGCTAAAAAGGAAGAAAACAGTGGTTTCATGCGGAGGATAGGTAACGTGTATGAATGCGGAAAAAGTTATTTAGAAGCGGCTAAAGTAATGCATTATTCCACTAATAAAAAAAGCCCGCCAAATGAGTTTAGCGGGCTTTTAGCTATAGGATTGCTAAAGTTTTAAAATAAGGGACTTTCATCTAAAAGTATTTCTGTTTTCGGGCTCAATTCTGGAAATGAGCCCGAAAACAGAAAGGCTAGGATTAGTTTTTCACGATTCTGGCGTAAAACGTTTTTCCGTCTACCTCAACCACCACCAGGTACAACCCGGCCGCGGCCCCCTGAAGTTTGGCAGAGACCTGGCCAGAAACAGCACGCACCGACCCGTTGAACGTTCCCAGCACCTGCCCTTGCACCGAACGCAGGCTTAGCTTCAGGTTCTTGTGGGCCAGTTCTGCCGGCAACTGCAACTGCACCGCACCTTGCGTAGGATTCGGAAACAGCTGTAGGCCACCGTGCTTGGCTTCGTTTCTCAAGCCTAACGGATTCACCAGGCTAAACCGCGCCATCACCGGCAAGTGGTCTGAGGTGGTGCTGGCATACACATCTGGTGAGGCAGCCCCCACTATAGCATACGGAATCACAATTCTGGCCGAGTTCTCAATAAAGAAGCCCTCCAATTCATTGGAATATAAGATGTGGTCAATCACGTTCTCACGGGTGATGTAGGTGCGAAGACCCGCCTGGCTCAACGGCAAGGTGGCGAATCTATAATTGGCTGCATCACTGGCGAACGGTTGGTACGTAGAGACCCGCGTCGCCACATCGGCCACGGTTTCGTCTATGTCATCGTTGTAATCACCTAACATAATAATGCTGGCGTTGGGGAAATAACGGTCCAGAGAATCTTTGAGCACGCGCACGTCATCTAAGCGGCGGTTGTAGGCTACCAAGGCTTCTTCTGGCGTGGCGCCGTCGTTGGCTTTGGCGTGAATGTTAATGAGGTGCAGGCGCTTGGTCACGCCGTTGATGGTGGCGTCTACCTCCAACAGATACGGGTAGCGCCCGCTGGCCCAGAAGTTGTTGATGTTGGTGGTGCCCGTCAACAAATACTTGCGTTGCACTTCAGTGACCGTGGCTTTCTTGTAAAAGTAGGCGACTTCCTGCGTGTTGTTGGAATACGTGGAGACAAACCCTTCATAGTCTGGCAACAGGGCTTTTAACTCATTGAAGGCCGCGGCGTTGGAAATTTCCTGGAACGCGTACACATCTGCGTCAATGGCCTCTATCACTTTTTTCACGTTGGCTCTCTGCAGCGCGTCATCAGACGGGCCCTGGCTAGCCGACCCAAACCACTCAATGTTCCAGGTGACCACGTCAAAAGTATTGTCTTTGCTCAGCACGGCGGCCGTTAAATAACCCAACTGTTGGTTCAGGTTGCTGGCCGTGAATGTCACTCGACCGGTGTACGCCTGGTTGTTGACCTGTATCGCGGTGAACCGGACGATGACGTTAGCCGTGGCGGCCTCGGTTTGGGTGAAAGTCAGCGTCTGCGCGAAATCTGTACCGTTTTTGGAGATCTGGAAAGGCGCGGCCATAGAAACGGTCAGGTCTGAATACAAACCCTCGGTGGTGAACGTAAAGGTTTTGTCTGCCGAAGCTCCCACTGCCAACGTCCCGAAATCTGCGTCTGAGAGCGGCGTAAGGTTGGTGATCAAGGTTGCCAGCGGCGGCGTGGTGGAATTGGAAACCTCAAAGTCATCTAAGGTCCAGCGCGGCGCGGCGGTTATGGTGGAGGCATAGACAAACGCCACGTGCACGTTGTTGCCCTTGAAACGGGTAAGATCCAGGTTTCTGGTTTGGGTCCAGACATCAGACGCAGCCTCGGGGAACCGTCCGTTCACCTCGGTCCAGGTCACGCCGGCGGCGGTTGGGCTACCGGTACCCGAGTAGTTGGTGGACACCATCAGTTTAAGCGGAGCGCCGGAGAAGGCCGTTCTTGACCAAAAATTCAGCACCGGATAATTGTAGCCCATCGTCAAATCAATGGCCGGCGAAATCAACCAGTCTTCGTTGGCTTGGTTGCCCCCACTGAAACCGCTCATCTGCACCGCGGTGCCAGACCGTCCGAAGGCCGTACAGCTCCACACCTGCGCCCCGGTCACGCTGAATTGGCTCCAGCCGCCCGGTAATTGCGTGCTACACGTGTTAAAATCCTGCGTATTGGGGTTGAAGGCCGTCCCCGATAGACTTACGGTGACCGCCTGCGCGCCATTTGAGGTGTGCGTGATGGTGCCGTTTCTATCACTGGAAGACGTGGGCGCAAACCGAACGTACACTATTTTAGTGGTGGCCAATTCCGTTGCCGTAAAGGTCAAGGTGGCTCCGTTAAAACTAGCAGGGTCATTGGTCTTGGAAATCTGGTAAGCGCCGCTCACCGCCACTGTCACCGGACCTTGCAAATGCTGCGCAGACAAATCATAGCCCACAATGGGAGAATACTGACCGGTTTGGGTTAGCGGGAACGTGAAAGTTTCTTGGTTGGTGAAAATCACCGGCGTGCCAGTGCTGGAAGTGGTGAAAGAATAGCTTCCGGCAGGAATACCTGCAAAGAAATTGCCGGCGCCGTCTCTGAACGCATTGTTGGCTACACTTACCACATATGTTACACCTAACCATAAGCTTAAATTCCGGATAGTGACCGTGTTGCCGCTATAAGAAATTTCTGGGTCATTGGCATTTCTTGATATGATAATATCGTCGCCGGAAAGTGTTACCCGCCCAGGCCCAGCCTCAACTTGCTCGCTGAAGGTCAAGACCAAATCAAGCTGCGTAGAAACGTTGGTGGCACCATTGGCCGGACTTGCTGAAACAAACGTTGGAGGCACATTGTCAACGGTGGAGTACGTGGGCCGCACTACCAAATCATCCAGGGCGTACATACCGTCATTGCCGGTAATGTCAGTGTCTTTCCATCTAAACCAGATGGTGCCGCCAGAAGGAACCCGCACAGAGAAAGATCCCGCAATGGCGGTTCTGTTAGCGTCTAAATTACCATTGGCTGGTTCTGCTGTAGTGGAAGCAGACAATTTTTCTACTAAATCTAAACTCTGCAGGGCAGTCCAGGTGCCGGAATTCAAACTGGTGGCGTTCGTGCTGTATTCAAAAACCATGGATTCTAACAAGTCTGCGCGGGTACCGGTCCGCCACTGTTCCATGAACCCCGTGAGGTCAAACTTGGTAATATCACCAGAAGTAGCATTAGTGAACTGTGCCCCGAAGGCGGGAATAGTAGAGGCAGAAGCCAACGACCCCAACGCACGGTCTGCCGCGTTGGGCAAACCCACATTGTACACGCTGCCACTAACGGCGCTGCCCTCGTTCACCACTGGCGACAAAGCCGCGCCAACGGTGCCAGTGCCAGCCAACCGCAAAGCGGCCCAACCGCTGGGCAGCGCAGTGCCAGAAGCACCCATGCCGTCAAAGTTTTCCTGGTAATTCCCCCCCGAGAGCGCAATCTGCCCCCATGCCGTCCCGCTGAGCCCGCTGCAAAGCAAAGCCACCAGAATTAAACTCAGTTTTTGTAGTTGTTTCCGCATTGTATAAAACTAAAAGTGTGGGGCTGGGCAGCGGCTAACGCCTTACTGGCCAACCAGATTTCTTTCTTTAAACAAAAGTACTCATTTTTTCACGGAGGTTTTTCCCAGCCCCTGGGCATTCAGGAAGTATTTGCAAGGGCAACCTGCAGCGCTAGGGTTCTAAGGGTTGGTGCGCAGTTTCTGTGGGTAAAAATTTTACAAAAAGGTAACGTGCGTGAGCTATTCACCTGCTTCCGTTTTGGGGCTCATTTTTGGAAACGAAGCCAAAAACGGAAAATAAATTCCCGGCGGTGGCCTAGCGTTTTTCTTCGTATTTTTGCGGCATCGTGAGAAAATTCAAGAAGAGAAAAAGCAAATACGGCATTCTGACCCAGCTGCGGGTAGAAGAAATGGTAGCCGAGGGCAAATGCCTGGCTCGGCATGAGAACATTGTCATCTTTCTGAGCGACGTGGCTCCCGGCGACGTGGTGGACGCGCGCATCACCAAGGAGAAAAAGAACTTTCTGGAAGGCGTGCCCGTGCATTTCCATGAATACTCAGAACTGCGCACGCAGCCTTTCTGCGAGCATTTTGGCGTGTGCGGCGGCTGCAAATGGCAGCATATTCCGTATGACACGCAACTGTTCTACAAGGAGAAACAAGTCAACGACAACATTGAGCGCATTGGCAAGATTACTGGCCATGAAATGCTGCCCATTGTGCCGTCTGAGCGCGTGAGCTTCTACCGCAACAAACTGGAATATACCTTCTCGGGCAACGCCTGGCTCACCAAAGAGCAGATTGACAGCGGCGAAGAACTGGAGCGCCGTGCGCTGGGCTTCCATATTCCCATGCGGTTCGACAAGATTGTGGACATTCAGCACTGTTACCTGCAGCCAGCGCCGTCAAATGAAATCAGGTTGGCCGTGCGGGCGTATGCGCTGGAGCATGATTTGCCGTTTTTTGACTTGGTGAAACAGGAAGGGTTTCTTCGGAATTTAATCATCAGGACGGCCAATACGGGTGATTTGATGGTGATTCTGCAGGTGTTCTCAGACAGCCCCGAACTTCTTTTCCCGCTGCTTGATTATCTGATTCAGGCGTTCCCGCAGATTACGTCGTTGCAGTACGTGGTGAACAGCAAAGGCAACGAAACCTTCCATGACCTGGAGGTGAAATGCTACGCCGGCGAGCCCTACATTCATGAACAGATGGAAGGTCTGCGGTTCAGAGTCGGGCCGAAGTCTTTTTACCAGACCAACTCTGAGCAGGCCTACACCTTGTACAAACTCACCCGCGAATTTGCCTTGCTGAATGGCACTGAAACCGTGTATGATTTGTACACCGGCGCGGGCACCATCGCTAACTTTGTGGCCCGAAATGCGGCGCAGGTAGTAGGCATTGAGTACGTGGCCAGCGCCATTGAAGACGCCAAAATCAACTCCCAAATCAACGACATCACCAACACGCATTTTTACGCCGGCGATATGAAAGACATGCTCACCGACGAGCTGTTCGCCCACCACGGAAGGCCCGATGTGATTATCACTGACCCACCCCGCGCCGGCATGCACCCCGACGTGGTAGCCAAGTTGCTGGAGGTGAAAGCCAACCGAATTGTGTACGTGAGCTGCAACCCTTCTACCCAAGCCCGTGACTTAGAGCTATTGGCCGAACTGTATGACGTGGTGAAAGTACAGCCCGTGGATATGTTCCCTCAGACGTACCATGTGGAGAGTGTGGCGTTGTTGACCTTGCGCTAGCCACCGCTGTTTCCTGTGGAGAGAAATTTTTAAAAAAGCCGTTTTCGGCCTCATTTTCAGAAATGAAGCCGAAAACGCATCTAAATTTATATTTGTACGTGTTCCCTGATACGCGTTACTTGATACCAATACCATGCAGAACGACCCAGAACTGAACGGCAAATACCTTGGCACCATCACCACAGATTTCGTGCAGGTGTCAGACACCTTGAAAGAGGCTTCTTACCAGATTAGAAAGCGCGAAATCTCCCAATACCCCATTTTCGTGTTTTCCCGCGAGGTGACCAAGATTGGCGGCCTGTTGATTGAAGCGGCTGAGCTGAACCTGAAGTGGAACGTGAACGCCTCTTTTCTGGAGGAATTCGTGAACCGCCAGTTGGTGGCCGCCGACAAAACCGACGAGTTCATCCAAGCCTACCGTGACGCCGATGAATACTGCTGCCTGTTTGTGGTGGATAGGGATTTTATGAACTTCGTGTTTATTCCGTATCCGGAGGATTAAGTAGTGTAGAATATTGAAACAGAAAAGCCTTTCTTGCGTGACAAGGAAGGCTTTTCTGTTTAAGGATTAACTTTTGCTAAGCATTTTACTCACTCTAATTCGTTCAACAACTTAACAATTGGAGCAATAGATTCAGAAGAACTTAAAAGTGGAGTAAAACAATTGAAGCATACAAAATTTTCAGTTTCAAAAAATAACTTAAAATCAGCTTCCCTAAATTCTCCATTAACCCCACAATCTTCACATACATATTTAAATTCGGCACCTAAAGCTTCAAAAATTTTATTCGTTTCTACTTCCTTCATATTAATCAAAGAAGTTTCGTTTGATAAAAATATTTGCCCTAAAAGTCTCCTGAAGTTTTTTTACTGCTTTTAAATTCTTTTGTTGTTCATTATCTGGCAATAAACTAAATATTAATTCATCTATTACTGCAACTGAATAAATAAGCAAATATGGAACAAAATTATAGTAATGAATAAAATATTTTTCTAAATCATCATGATTCGAGAAAACGAAATTTAAATCTTGATTTGCAGTTCTATAATTTGAATCTTTCGTTACGATATGCAATGCTTGGTTTGAAATTCCATTTATCCCTGCTTTACACGATTTATCATATCTTAATTGATAGATTATATCTTTATTAAGGGTAAACTTAGCCTTAATTTTTTCAAAAGCGTTCGCAATAATTTGACCTTTATCCAAACTTCTTTCACTTGGGTCGTAAGTTGAAGGCAATCCATCGTGAAAGAACCTGTCGACAAATTCATTTTTATCATTTAATATCTGTTCAAAAATCAATAATTCATCCGTAAGGGGTTTTCTTATTAAAGCATAAGCAACAGACATCTTTCCTTTTCTTGCACAACTTAATGATTCGTAAATAAAATTTACAAAGTCAGACAAAATTGACATAGAGATGTGTTTAGCTAGAACTGTAGCTAAGGCGTCATTTAATTTATTCTCTTTTAGCCAATCGAGTGGATTTATTTCTCCATTATCAAATTCACTAATTAAAATTTGGCTTTCCTTATCAAAAGGAATCATAGTCTTTTTTAATGAGATATAATTTTCGTCTGTCAATATCTCAGTAAGTTGGTCATATATAATGGCACATAAATTATTAATGGAATGAAATTTTTTAGGCAATTTAACTTCATCACCATCTTCTATATATAACATACTTTATTCTATCATTTAAAACATTATCTTAAACATACTATAAATAACCTTCACATTTTTAATACTTTAATTATCAAGCATTCAACGTATGATAAATACAGCAGTCTTATACAGCCAAACCACAATTCCCGTTTTCGGGCTCAATTTCAGAATTGAGCCCGAAAACGGGAATTGTCACACCAAATCTTTAATAGAAAAACGCCAAATACAACATAAACACCACCCACAACACCAACGCCACTACGCCAGCCCACTGCACACCCCAACCTATGGCTCTCACAACGTCAGAACCTGCGCGTTTCTGCAGAAGTTTTCCCAACACATACGAACCCACCATTAGCAGGAACAAACCCCATTGCTGCCGGAAAAGCTGAAACAATTCCACGGCCAGAAACTGCAGGCCCACGGTGCCAACCAGCGCCAGCAACCGAATGACAATCAGCGACGATTTAGGCAAAGTGGTTCCAGCCTTGGGCTTTGATGGGGAATGCGTTACCAGACGGTGTTACTAGTTTCACCCCTTCGCTAGCATCTGTGATGTTACCAATGATGGTGATGTCTGGGTGGTTCCGAATCTTATCGAAGTCGGCCATTTTCACAGTGAAGAGCAGTTCATAGTCTTCGCCGCCGTTCATGATGCAGGTCACGGGGTCCAATTTGAATTCTTCGGCGGTTTCCAGGGTTTGCGGGTCGGCGGGGAGTTTGTCTTGGTAGATGTTCGCGCCCACGCGGCTCTGCGTGCAGATGTGCAGCAGCTCAGAAGCCAGTCCGTCAGAAATGTCAATCATGGCGGTGGGGTGCACGCCCAGTTCCTTCAGTTCATGAATCACGTCCATGCGCGCCTCGGGCCTGAGTTGGCGGCCTACCACGTAGTCCTTGCCTTCCAATTCGGGCTGGGTTTCGGGGTCCGCTAAGAACGCTTGTTTCTCACGCTCCAGTAGTTGCAAACCTAAATACGCGCCGCCTAAGTCGCCGGTCACGCAAATCAAGTCATTCAAAGTGGCGGTGCTGCGGAGTACGGCTTTGCCTTTCTCTACTTCGCCCAGCGCGGTGATGCTAATGACCAAACCACTTCGTGAAGCAGTGGTGTCGCCGCCTACCAAATCTACTTTATAGTTTTCGCAGGCCAGGCGCATGCCGGCGTAGAGTTCCTCAATGGCTTCCACGGTGTAGCGCGCGCCAATGGCCAAGCTCACTACAATTTGAGTAGGAATAGCGTTCATGGCGGCAATGTCAGACACATTCACGGCCACGGCTTTGTAGCCCAAATGCTTGAGCGGGCAAAAGGTAAGGTCAAAATGCACGTTCTCCACCAGCATATCCGTTGAAATGACAATCTGCTTCTGCCCCGGCTCCAGCACGGCGGCGTCATCGCCAATACCCACAATGGTAGAAGGCTGGTTGAGGTCAATATTTTCTTGCAGACGACGGATTAAACCAAATTCGCCCAAGGTATCTAAAGAGGTATATTCTGACATAATTTGTAGTGTTGCGGTGATTATTTTGCTAAAAATGCTGCCTGTCAACCTAATTCGGCTTATTTTTAGAAAAATTGCCCTGTACAGGAATCAGCCACGAAGATACGGTTTTCTGAGTCGTTCGCCATGGGCCGCTTTCTTATAGGGCCGAGATAAAACTTTTTCTTGCTAACAGGTGTTAGCTTTTGTAGATTTGGATATTAATAGTAATTGTATGTCGCGCAAAGAACAAATTGACCAAGTCGCTACCACGCTTTTCAAATCTAGGGGCTTTGCCGCCACCACCATGCGTGATTTGGCCCTTGAACTAGGCATTGAAGCCGGAAGCCTGTATTCCCACATCAAATCTAAGGAAGACATTCTGCAGCGGGTGTGTTTTAAAATGGCAGACGAGTTCATGGCCGCCTTTGCCGATGTTAAAAACCAGGATGTGCCCGCCAGCGAGAAACTGCGGTTGGCCATTGCCGGCCACGTGCGCGTCTTGACCAAAAACCCACCGGCCGCCGGCGTGTTTTTAAACGAATGGCGCCATTTAAGTGAGCCTGCCCTGGGCAAGTTCAACCAGTTGCGCCATGAATACGAAGAGAGTTTCAGAGAGATTGTGCGCGAAGGCATTGCCAGCGGCGAGTTTAAAGTGAACGACGAGAAGTTTGTGGTCTTGACCCTACTTTCCAGCCTGAACTGGCTGCACATGTGGTACAAGCCCGAAGGCAAAATGAGCCCAGACGAGATAGCCGACTATCTGTCTAACCTGCTGCTCAACGGGCTTAAGAATTTTTAAAGCTTTTTAAATCAAAAGATTATGTACGGAGGAGGAAACGTTTTTGAAGCCACCAAGTTTGACGAAGCAGTACAGGAAGACCCTATTCTGCTCGCCGAGTTTGAAGCCCGTATAGCCCGCGGCGAAAAGATTGAGCCCACCGACTGGATGCCGCAACTCTACCGCAAGCAATTGACCCGCATGATTGAGCAGCACGCCCACTCAGAAATCATTGGTGCTCTTCCAGAAGGAACCTGGATTACCCGTGCCCCCGGCTTCCGTCGCAAACTGGCCCAAATGGCCAAAGTGCAGGACGAAGTAGGCCACGCGCAACTCCTGTACAGCGCCGCTGAAACCCTGGGCAAAACCCGTGAGCAAATGCTCACTGATTTAATCAATGGCAAAAGCAAATACTCCAACGTTTTTAACTACCCGGCTTTCACCTGGGCAGACTCCAATATTATCTCCTGGCTGATTGACGCCGGCGCCATTGTAAACCAAATGGCCAACGCCAAAGGCAGCTATGGCCCCTACTGTCGCGCCCTGGACCGCATCTGCGCCGAGGAAGCCTTTCACTTGAAATACGGTCATGACGCTGTGGTACACATGGCTACGGGCTCGCCTATCCAACGCAAAATGATTCAGGAAGCGCTCAACCGGTGGTGGCCCCCTATCATGACCTTCTTCGGGCCTAGTGACAAGATGAGCACGCACACGGAAACCCTGATGCGCTGGAAAGTAAAAATGGCGACCAATGATGCCTGCCGCCAGCAATTCTTAGACATGTACGTGCCTAAAATCTGGGAACTGGGCTTGACCGTTCCAGACGCCAAACTCCACAAAAACGAGCAAGGCGTGTGGGAATATACTGAACCAGACTGGGACGAATTCAAACGCGTAATTAACGGTGACGGCCCTTGCAACGCAGAACGCCTCGCTGTGCGCCGCACCGCCGAGGAACGCGGTGCCTGGGTGCGCAGAGCCTTGCTGTCGCCAAAGGCAAGTTATGTGAGACCATTGGCGTAAAGCCGCTATTCACCATCTCCTCCCTTTGTCATCCTGAAAGAACCTTGTGAGCAATTTGTAGCAGCTTTTACTAAGCGCTTTTCTAGCTTGTTCACAAAGTCCTTTCAGGATGACAAAATGAGGTATCAAAAGGAGAATTGAGTAAAGGGAAAGAGGATAAAATTACTCGCAATCCCGGTCCGCCCTTTACCGCTTAATTACCAAACAAACCATTCCACCTCTTCTGACTCAGAACTCCAGACTCAGAACTCAGAACTCAACAAAATGTCTCAAGACGCTGACCACATTCAATCGCTGGACCCACGGGTAACTCGGTTACACATAGAGGAAGAACCCAATCCTTCGCCTAAACCGGCTTTGGACCAGTTGGAGAACTATGAAGTTTTTCATCAGAAAAAAGAAGGTTCTGCTTATACGTATGTGGGGCCAGTGCATGCGGCCAATGAGGAGATTGCGTTTTTGTATGGCAAAGAGCAGTATAGCCGCCGCGCCATGTGTTCGGGTATGTGGGTGGCCAAAACGCAGCATATTTTTGTTTCCGGCTACGCCGATGATAACACTTCTGTGTATGACTCGCTGCCAACTTTAGAGACCTTGCCTGAGACTCCGGAACAGCCCTATGAGTTTTTCCATTTGAAGAAACGCGGCAAAGCGCACCAACACGCCGGCACCATTCTGGCGCGGTCAGTGGAACATGCGTTGGAAGTTGCCAAGCAAACCTTGAACGTGCCGCCCGTGGTGAATGTGTGGGTAGTCGCCAGCGAGCATGTGCTTCGCGAAGAGGAAGATAAAGACATCTGGGCCACCACGCCCGAGAAAAAGTACCGTGAGGCCATGGCCTACCGTGTACAGGACAAGATTGACCGCTTCAAAGCCGAACAGAAAGCCTAAGACCATGCAAGACCTCGCGTTAAAAGACCTGCTCTACAAAATAGCCGACGACCAACTGATTCTGGGCCACCGCAACTCTGAATGGACGGGCATGGGCCCTATGCTGGAAGAAGACATCGCGTTTTCCTCCATGGCGCAGGACAAATTAGGTCATAGTTTAGCGTTTTATTCCCTACTGCATGAATTAGGCGAAGGCGAACCCGACACCGTAGCCTTCATGCGCAACGCCGACCAATTCCATAATTGCCAATTGGTAGAATTGCCCATCGGCGAATATGATTTCAGCTTGATTCGGCACTTCTTGTTTGACAATGCCGAAGTGTTACGGTTTGAGGCCTTGAGCCAGTCCAGTTATGAAGGCATTGCTAAAATCGCCACCAAACTCAAAGGCGAAGTGAAATACCACGTTCTCCATGGCAATACGCTGGTGAAACAACTTGGCTCTGCCACCCAGGAAAGCATCAGCCGTTTACAAGATTCTTTGGAATACGCGTTGCCGTTTGCCTTGGGTATTTTTGAGCCATCAACATACGAGCAGGAATTGATTGACACTGGTGTTTACATCGGCGAAGCCGCGCTGCAAGCCCAGTGGGAAGAGCGTATTGCTACCGTTCTGGCCAAAACCAGCCTGAAACTGCCAGATTTACGCAGCCTCACGCCGGTGTATGGTGGTCGCTATGGCCAGCACACAGAACACCTGCAACCGCTGTTAGATGAAATGGCCGAAGTCTTCAAGATTGACCCCACCGCTGAGTGGTAAATAAGTATTAAGGCGATTCTTGGTTTCCGTTTTCGGGCTCGTTTTCAGAAATGAGCCCGAAAACGGAAATTCTATTTCGGGGAAGCCTTTATTTAGGTGGGCTTTCAACTTTTAAGCTTGGTTTTAGGTTACGTATAAACAAAGCAGCTGCATAACAAACTGTAAAACAACGGACACCATGTACACGCAAGACCAAATTCGCGCTTTCCTGGATGAGGTGAAAGACCCCGAGATTCCGGTGCTGTCTTTGAATGACCTGGGCGTGATCACGGGCATTAACGTTGCGCCAGAAACGCAGCATGTAACGGTGCGCATGACTCCTACGTTTGCAGGGTGTCCGGCCATGGAATACATGCGGGCAGAAGTGGAACAGGCCTTGCAGCGGCACGGTGTGCAGGAATTTACGGTGACCATGAGTTTTGACGAACCCTGGAACTCCAATAAAATCAGTGAGAAAGGCCGCAAGGCGCTAAAGGAGTTCGGGCTGGCGCCGCCGCAGCCGTACCAGGGCATTCTGGATTTAGATATTCTGGAATACGCTGAATGCCCCAACTGTAATAGCCTGAACACGGAGATGCGAACGCCCTTCGGCCCTACGCTCTGCCGTTCCATGCACTTCTGCCATGACTGCCGGCAGTTATTTGAACAGTTCAAGCCTTTATAAACACTATGAAAAATAAATTTTTCTTTGGCGCCCTTTTAGTGCTGGTCACGTTTCTGGCCGGGTGCTCCAAAGACTCCGGACGGTCTGGCCCGCTGGCGCGCCCCATCTCCAATGAACAACTCAAAACCGAACTGACCATTCTCACCGACACGCTCACCGGCAAATGGAACGTGATGATGGACTCTGACAGCCTCAAAATAAAGCAGATGGAAGATTTGTTGGCCGCGCTTCCGCCCGCCGTGGTTGCCGCCCAGCAGCGCGCCGACCTGCAGAAAGCCATTAGGCGGTTGCCTACTTTGCGTTATGACCGCAACACGGTGCGCGTCTCAGACAGAATTGACGCCTATGACCTGGCCCATGAATCCGTGTGGAATGCCATAAAAGCCTTTTTGCCCACAGACGGCCCCACCGGCGACCTACGCGTAGATTCCCTGCAGCAAAGCATACAAGCCCATCACAGCGAAGTCATTTTTTACCGCGGCCGCTATGACAAAACTGCTAAGGAAATCAACACGCTCCTTCGCCGCTACAAAAAACAGATCCCCAAATTAGGCAAGCCTTATGACACGCTGCAGCCCATGCCGCTGTTCCAATGGGTAGATAAATCGGCCGCATCCCAAACCAACGAGGAATAAGAATAGCAGTGGAAAGTGCGTTTTAGGATTCATTTCTGAAAACGAGCCCGAAAACGGAAAAGCCTTAAGAAAGGGTGCGCATTTCGTCCCCCTTTGAAGGGGGTTGGGGGATGATTTTATAGGAGATAATTAATTCCAGCTTCTTTTCCGCTTTGTTTTTCTAAGCTTAGGCTAATGGTTTTCAGGCTGACTTTATCATCCCCCTACCCCCTTCAAAGGGGGACGAAATGCGTCAAACAAAGGAATGTGTTGAGTTCTATACGCCATTTCAAGGCTCGGTTATATAACACCCCGTAGCAGAGCTACGCTCGCTGACTCAAGCGCACGTTTGGGTAATCCTCAAGGGGGAAATCTGCCAGTAGAAAGTGTACAACAAGACTCAGGCCTGATTCCAGAAAAGTAAATCCTGTTTTCGGCTTCATTTCTGAAAATGAGCCCGAAAACAGAAAAGCCGCAGAAGATTTTCTTTTGCGGCTTTTCTTATGCTTTAAATGGAAATTTAATCCAGTTTGGCCAATTCGTCTTTCACAAAATCTACCAGGTTCTGAATGTACTCCGGTGAGAAATCAAAACGGATGCCGGCGGCAGCGTAGATTTCACTGATGGTGGCGGTGTAGCCCAGGCTCAGGGCATCTTTGTAACCTTGCAGCGCGGCAACGGGTTCTTCTTTGTAACGCTTCCAGACGGCAATGGCGCCTAGTTGGGCCATGGCGTATTCCACGTAGTAGAAAGGCACTTCATAGAGGTGCAGTTGCTTCTGCCAGATGTACGGTTTCAAGTGCTCCAATCCCGACCAGTCCACTTCCTGCAGGTTGAATTCCTCAAAAATACGCACCCAGTTCTGGTGGCGTTCTTCTACCGAGTGATTCGGGTTTTCATACACCCAGTGCTGGAATTTATCAATGGTGGCCACCCACGGAAACGTCTCCAAAACGCCTTCTAAATGCTGACGTTTGGCGCGCACCAGGTCCTGCTGATTCGGGAAGAATACATCCCAATGGTCCAGCGTGAGCAATTCCATGGACATAGACGCCAATTCTGCCACTTCAGACGGTGGGTGTTTGGCAGAATTCAAGGGCAACTCACGGGTTAAGAAAGAATGCACGGCGTGGCCGCCTTCATGCAGCAAAGTCACCACATCGCGCAGCGAAGAAGTGGCATTCATGAAGATAAACGGCACGCCAATTTCATCTAGTGGGTAATTATAACCGCCCGGCGCTTTCCCTTTTCTTGATTCCAAATCCAGATGGCCCATTTCGCGCATGGTCACCAGACAGTCGCCTAAGAATGAGTCTAAGTGGTAGAAAATGTCAATGGTTTTGGAAAGCAGTTCCTCGCCGGTTTTGAACGGTTCCAAGGGCGGCAACAGGCTTGGGTCCACGTCCATGTCCCATGGCTTGAGCGTGTCCAGGTTCAGTTTTTCTTTGTGGGCGCGGTCTATCTGTTTGGTCACCGGCACCACTTTTTCTTTGATGGCTTGGTGAAACGAAAACGTGTCCTCGGGGCCGTAATCAAACCGGCCCAGCGCCGCGAACATGTAATCTCTGAAGTTAGCGAAACCTGCGTTCACGGCCACTTGGTGGCGCAGCTGAATCAGTTCGGTGTAAAGGTCGTCTAGCTTGTCTTTGTCTTCCAGACGACGATTTTGAATAGCCAGGTAGGCTTGTTCCCGCACGGCGCGGTCGGTTTGCTTGAGGCGGTCGGCGGCGCGTTGCAGGGTCATTTCCTCGCCGTCCAGGGTCACCATCATGGCCCCGGCAATGGAGCCGTATTGCTGCTGTTTGGTGCTGATTTCGGTCTGCAGCGGAATATTCTCTTCCCGGAACAACTCAATGGCCCGGCGCACGCCCCGCAGGTAGATGCGGTATTTTTGCTCGTCTAGCCCCTGCGCGAACTCTGAGGAAACCAGCTTGTGGTTGAAGGCGTCATCATACGGCGAGGCCTTCGGCTCAATCTCGGTCACGAAGAACTGGAAGGCCTCAGTGAGCGCTTCGTTCTGCGTGTCACAGGTCATCTTGATGTAGCGCCAGGCCAGGTTCTCAGAGAGCACGCTCTCCAGTTCGCTGCGGTCGGCAATCCAGCGCTCCAGTTCTGCCAGTGAGTTGAGTTGGCGGTTCTTCAGTTCCTCAAAAATAGGCTCCAAAGAGGCCCAGTCCTGCACTTCAAAGGTGTCTGGCAAATAGGTTCTGGGTTTGCGGGTGGGCAGCGCCAGGGGTGGGGACGTGTTTTCCATAAAAGTGGTCACAGAAGATTATCCTATCTCAATCACCACGCCGGCGGTGAGCGGATGGCCTACACAATTCAAGACATAGCCTTGGTCAATCTCAGAATCAGAAAGCCCTTCGCGCTCGTCTAGGTGCACGCGGCCGCTCAGGCATTTTCCGCGGCAGGCGGTACACAGACCGGCCTGGCAAGAGTACGGCAAATCAATATCGGCGCGCAGGCCGGCTTCTAAAATCGTCTCGTCGGGGTTCACCTCTACTTGGTGCTCTTTGCCTTCATAGATGATGGTCACGGTGCGGGTGATGATTTCGTTGGATTCCTCAGAAGAAACATCGGCGCCGTGGTCTTCCACGGTGGTAGGCGCGGTGAAGCTTTCTTTGAACACGTTGGTGGCGGGAACGCGCATGAACTGCAGGGCGTCACGCACCTCGTTCATCATGCCTTCGGGGCCGCACATGTAGAAACTTTCCTGGGTATAGCCGTCCACTTTCAGGTTTTCCAGCAGTTGCAGGACCATGGTGCGGTCCAACAGGCCGATGTTTTCCTGCGTCTCGGTGGCATCTGCGATGGCCTCGTTGAAGACATGCACCAATTTCAGGCGGTCTGGGAATTGCTGCTCCAGTTGCGCCAGCGCATCTTTGAAGATAACCGAATCCAAGTTTCGGTTGCCGTAGATTAACGTAATGCGGCTCTGCGGCTCGTCTTTCAGTACGCTTTTGGTCATGGACATTAACGGCGTGATGCCGCTGCCGCCGCCAAAGAAAAAGAAGTGGCGCTTCTGGCCCGCATCGGCTTTCAGCACGAAGTTCCCCAGCGGGGCCATCACTTCAATCTGCTGCCCTACTTTCACGGTATCTGCCAGGTAGTTAGACACCAACCCGCCCTCCACACGCTTGACCGTCACTGAGAAATATGGCTCCTCGGGCGTGCTGCACAAAGAGTACGAGCGTCTTACTTTTTTACCATCAATGGGGATGATTAAAGTAAGGAACTGGCCCGGAATATAGGGAATGCTTTTCTTGTCTGGGTGGTCTAGGTGAAGGGTGATGGCATCGGCGGTTTCCTGGGTGATGTCCACCACGTTCATATTGAAATACGCGTTACTCATAGTTCTGTAGGCTAAAACAAAAGCTTGTGGTTTTTGCTAAACTGGTTTAAGTCGGGAAAGTTACGATATTTAAGGTTGGCGTGTCATATGGTGGGCCAAAAAACTATCAAGCGTTAGCTTTTTTGTATCTTGCTCGCTGTTAACCCGCTGCCTTTACCGTTTCTGGCCTCTAAAATGGAAATAGCCCCAAAACTGGAAAACTTACTCAGGAATTACACTGGCCACCTGGCCCCCATCCTGGACCACGACCTCAACACCCCAGACGTAACCCGGCTTGATTTCACCGCGGCCAATGCCCAACTCCTGGAAACCGACCTGCGGGACACGGCGGCGTTTGAAGTATTTGTAAACCAGATGCTTGCTGAGAAAAACGCCACCGTGGGTGTGGGCGGCTACTTTGAGAACCGGGTCATTTACCGCCGAAGCGAGCATTTTGACGGTTCCCAACAAGCCCGCACCCTGCACTTGGGCGTTGACATCTGGGCACCGGCCTTAATTCCCATTTACACGCCGCTGGCAGGCAAAGTCCATAGTTTTCAGGACAACAACAATTTTGGCGACTACGGCCCTACCATCATTCTGGAACATGAACTGGAAGGCATCACATTTTACACGCTGTACGGGCACTTGAGCAGAACTTCTTTGGACGGCCTTTTTGTAGGAAAAGAATTAGCTGCCGGAGAACGCGTGGCCTTCATGGGACCTTACCCAGAAAACGGTGACTGGCCGCCGCACCTGCATTTCCAATTGATGACCGACATGCTGGGAAAAACCGGTGATTTCCCTGGCGTGTGCTCCCTTGCTGAAGAGACGGCCTTCCGGAAGATTTGCCTGGACCCCAACCTATTGCTGCGGTGCAAACTTCTGGCGTAACCATGCGAGAGAGCGTGAAACTGCTTTTGCTATTTTTGGCGCTGTCCTTGGTGATTCTGGTAAGGGTGGCGGTGGAAGAAAACGGGTATACCACACCAGACTCTTCCCATTACGCGGGCGCAGGCCAGGCCTTGGCAGATACGGGACAATTGGTGCATATCAATGGCGGCAAAACCATTGTCTTCACCATCTGGCCGCTAGGTTACCCCTTGTCTATTGCCACGGTGGCCAAACTCACTGGTATTTCGGCGTTCTGGAGTGCCAAACTGGTCAATTTAGCCTGGATTGGGTTTTCATTTTTGTTGATCAGGAAGTTGTTTCCTAAACAGGCGTTCTGGGTGGCTTTGGTGTTCTGTATGCACTCTTTGCTGGACATTTTCTCTTTCACGTGGTCTGAGGGCGGGTTTACTGTTATCATGCTGTGGTTTGCGGTGGCCTTGCACCATTTTCTGTATAGGCCAGAACAGCGCGTGGAGTGGGCATTTCAGTTACTGTTTGCCATTCTGAGCGCATTTTTGTACCGATACTTCGGTGGATTTCTGTTGGGCGTGCTTTCGTTGTTTGGGGTTTATTTTCTGCTCAAACGAAACTGGAAGGAAGTGGGCTTGCTGCTGGGAATAGCCGCCGGGGTGCTGGGGTTTGTGACCTGTTACGTCTGGTTTGTCAAGCAGCATTCGGGCTATTACGGCGGCACCACCCGCTTTTACGCCGATGAACCCTTTCTGCTGCTGCTCAAAAATTTACTTCTCACGCAGGTAAATGAATTCGCGGTGATCAGGCATTTTAACCCGTTGGTGCTGGATTATGCGTCCTGGGCGCTCTTCGGTTTCCAGTTGGTGGTGCTGGGATTTGTGCTTTGGCGCGTGTACCAGGTTCCACAGGTGAAAGGATTGCTCGCTCCTACTTTGCAAGATTCGGTGGCGTTGATCATTGGCTTAGTGGGGCTCAGTTATTGGCTGACTATGGTAATCATGCGATTTCTCATGAAGTTTGACATGTTTGACTTCCGGCTTATCTCCCCTAGCACATTGCTTTTTTTACTGGCGTTGCATGGCTACCTGGCGGCGGAGAAACGAGCACCTATTCTACAGAGAATACAAGGGCCTATTACAATGTTGTATTTACTGGCTTTGGCGCATGGCCTGTACAAAAAAACGCTCCTGCAGCAGGTACTTAGCTATTTCTAACGTAGTTTCACCCTTCAACATCAATCTTCCTTCTTCCCATGTTTGATTTGGACCACCTCCTCCCTACTATTCAACAGTTTGCGCTGGTGTACGGCATAAAATTTCTGATTGCCCTCTTTATCCTGATCATTGGGCTTTGGCTTATTAACCGATTGACGGAAGCCGCCTATAACCTCATGAAGCGTCGGAACATGGACCCCTCGCTGCGGCCGTTCCTGAAGAATGTGCTCAAGGTGGTGCTCATGATTTTGCTCATGATTGTGGTGATTGGGCAGGTGGGGCTGGAAGTGACCTCTTTTATTGCCTTGCTGGGCTCCGCCGGTTTGGCTATTGGTTTGGCGTTGCAAGGCAGTTTGGCCAATTTTGCCGGAGGCGTACTGCTGCTCACTATCAAACCGTTCAAAGTGGGCGATTTTATTGAGACGCTCGGTCAGAAAGGCAATGTGGTGCTTATCAATATCTTTAACACCGTCATTAGAACCTCAGACAACAAGAATATCTATATTCCCAACGGTCCGCTGGCTTCGGCGGTAATCATCAATTATGACTCACAGGAGACGCGCCGCGTGGAACTGGCCTTTACCATTGGCTACGGCAACAACCTGGCCACCGTGCGCGAATTGCTTCGCCAACTGGCTTTGCAGGAACCCAACGTGCTGCAGGAACCGGCTCCCACGGCCGGCATCACTTCCTTAAACGATAAATCTGTGACCTTGTACCTGCGCGCATGGAGCAAGCGACAAGAGGCGGGCTCTGTGGGCGAGGCGTTAACCGAGAAAGTAAAGATTGCCTTTGAGCAGCAGCAGATACAGCTCCCCGGCTAGTGTTCTGTTTTCGGGCTCATTTCTGAAAACGAAGCCAAAAACGGAAAGCCCTTGATTGAAAGTTGAGGACTAAGATTTGGCATCAAACAAAATTCCCGTTTTCGGGCTCATTTGCAGAAACGAGCCCGAAAACGGGAATTTCCATTTTACCTTTAATCGAATTTGATGGCTTTAACCGGACTGATTCTGGAAATCATTAAGGTAGGCAGCATTACAGACAGCATGGTCAAAAAGAAAGTAATTACGTTGATGCCCAGCCAGATGCGCCAACTCCAGTAAATAGGAACGGTGTCCATGTAGTAGTTTTCAGGGTCAAGCGGAATAAGATGGAAATAGTCTTGCGCACCGCAGAAGGCCAAAGCCAGCAGATTACCACCAATAATTCCCCAAATGGTAAGTCTCAAACCACGATGTAGGAAGATGTTCCGGATTTGCCGGTTGGTGGCGCCCATGGCTTTAAGAGCGCCAATCATGTTGGTGCGTTCCAGAATCATGATGAACAGCGTGGAAACCATGTTGAACGTGGCCACAAAAATGATCAGCACCAGAAAAATAATCACGTTGCGCTTGAGCAGTTCCAGCCAGTCAAAAAGTTGCGCGTAAGTGTCGGTTATTTTCTCCAGTTGCAGGTCATAGTTCATGTGGTCGAAGACCTGGTTGGCCACGGTGTCAATCTGCGTGAAGTCGTTCAACAAAATCTCGTAACCGCCTACCAATGAATCTGGCCACTGGTTCAAATCCCTGATCTGCTGCAGATCACCCAGCACGTACACGTTGTCAAACTCCTCCAGACCGGTCTTGAAAATGCCTTTCACCTCAAACCGGCGCATGCGCGGCGGGTTTTGGATAAAATAGAACAGCACTTTGTCGCCCACTTTCAGACGGAGTTTATCGGCCATAATCTGGCTCATCATTAGCTCGTTAGAAGCCGCGGTATCTGTAAATTGAATGGTGGAGCCGGAAATCAGGTTGGCTTTCATTCCCCGGAAATCATAGGTAGAATCAACGCCTTTCAAGACTACGCCCAGCACTTCGTCTTCGGTTTTAATAATGGCCGTCTTGCGCGCGAAGGGTTGGATGTGTGACACGCCCGGAATCTTTTCATAGTCGTTGAGGCCGGTGGTGGTGCCCATGGGGTAGCCTTCAAACGAGTTGTTGGTGTCAAATTTGCTGATTTGCAGGTGCCCCCCGAAGCTGAAAATCTTGGCCTGTATCTCGTGCCGAAAGCCTTCTAAGATAGCAAATGACACAATCATGATGGCAATGCCCAGACCTACGCTGAACTTTGCTATTTTTGTGACCGAGGCGGTAAAAGAATCTGAACGGGCGCCCGCCAAACGGCTGGCAATGTAGCGGGAAAGATTCACTGCTTGTTGTTAATTGCGCTTAAAGATACTTATCTGTTTTTAAACTAAACCTATGATTTCACCCTTCCTCCGTACGGCGGCTTTCTGTGTGGTCCTGGCCTCTTGCAAGCAAACCGCCAGTGTTCCTGCCTCCAGCGCTGCTCCTGCGGCAGCCACAACAACTGCAGCCAAAGCCCCCAAACAAACTACCCTGCTAACGGGCGCACAACAGACAGAGTTGTATTTGCCGTACCTGCAAGGCAAGCGTGTGGCTATGGTGGTGAACCAAACCTCCACCATCGGCAAGACCCACCTGGTAGATACCTTGCTGAGCCACGGCGTAAAAATCACGGTCATCTTCGCGCCGGAGCACGGGTTCAGGGGAGATGCCGATGCGGGTGCGCACATCAGTAACAGCGTAGATGCCAAAACCAACTTGCCCATTCTGTCACTCTACGGCAGCAACAAAAAACCGAAGCCCGAGCAGTTGAAAGACGTGGACGTGGTCTTGTTTGACATTCAGGACGTGGGCGTTCGCTTTTACACTTACAGCAGCACCATGCACTACGTGATGGAAGCCTGCGCCGAACTCAACAAGCCCATGCTTTTACTGGACCGGCCCAACCCGATTGGTTACTTAATTGACGGCCCCATGCTTAAGCCCGAGTTCAAATCCTTCGTGGGCATGAACACTATTCCCATTTCACACGGTCTCACATTAGCCGAATATGCCAAGATGATTAACGGCGAAAAGTGGCTTAAAAACGGCGTACAGGCCGAGGTAAAATCCATATTGGTAAAGAATTATGACCGCAAGAAGTTCTATTCTTTACCTATCAAGCCTTCGCCCAACCTACCCATCGACCAAAGCATAAAACTGTACCCATTCCTGTGTCTGTTTGAAGGAACGACCGTGAGCCAGGGCCGCGGCACGCAGATGCCGTTCCAGGTGATTGGTGCGCCGTATTACCCAGACAAATCGTTTTCGTTCACGCCCGTTCCTATTCCCGGCATGTCCATGGAGCCGCCGTACAAAAACCAGATTTGCTATGGCAAAGACCTCCGGAATCTGGACCTGAAGGAGCCTTTCACACTGAGCTACTTGCTGGATTTTTACCAGGCCTCGGGCCAGAAAGAGAAATTCTTCAACAACTTCTTCAAAAGCCTGGCCGGCACCGATGAACTGCAGAAACAAATCATGGCCGGCATGACCGAAAAACAAATCAGGGATTCCTGGAAACCAGGCCTTGACGCTTACAAGAAGATGCGCAAACAATATCTGCTTTACCCAGATACCAACTAACATGCAGAAACAAGACCTGCGCCTGATTTTCATGGGTACGCCTGACTTTGCCGTGCCTGCCCTGCAAGCCTTACTAACCCACGGTTACAACGTAGTGGCCGTCATAACCGCACCAGACAAACCCGCAGGACGCGGCCTGAAGCTGCTACACTCGCCGGTGAAGGAAGTGGCGTTGCAGCACAGTATTCCGGTATTGCAGCCTACCAACTTGAAAGACCAGGCGTTTCAGGAAGAGCTCAGGAGTTTCAACGCCACCTTGCAGGTGATTGTGGCCTTCAGAATGCTGCCCGAAGCCGTCTGGAACATGCCGCCTATGGGTTCCTTGAACATTCACGGTTCGTTACTCCCCCATTACCGCGGCGCGGCGCCCATCAATTGGGCCTTAATCAACGGAGACAAGGAAACCGGCGTTACTTCGTTTTTCCTTCGGCACGAAATTGACACCGGCGACATCATCCTGCAGAAAAAAGTGGCCATTGCCCCGGAAGACAACTTCGGGACGCTCTACGAGAAACTGAAGCACGCCGGTGCAGAACTGTTGGTGGAAACTATTGATGCCGTGGTGGATGAACGCACGCAACCCTACCCGCAACCGCAGGCCAAGGAGCCGCTGCGCATGGCGCCTAAAATTTTCAAGGAAACCTGCCGGATAGATTTAACTAAGTCAGCCATTGACGTGCATAATTTTGTACGAGGTTTGTCGCCGTACCCGGCGGCCTGGCTGGAGTTGGAAGGGAAGACGTTCAAGATTTTCAAGGGAAGTGTGGTACCTGCGCATTCTCTGAAAATTCCCGGCACCTATGACACCGACAACAAAACGTATCTGCATTTGCAATGCGGCGAAGACTCAGCCTATACGGTGGAGGAACTACAGATGGAAGGTAAAAAGCGCATGAGTCTTCAGGATTTTCTCAGGGGTTTCACCTTCACGCACGCTGTATGATTGGGTTAGTCGTCGCTATTTCTGAGAACCGCGTGATTGGGAAAGACAACCAGCTTATCTGGCATCTCCCCGAAGACCTCAAGCATTTCAAACGCCTCACTTTGGGCCATCCCATGGTCATGGGCCGAAAAACGTTTGAAGCCATCGGCAAACCCCTACCGGGCCGCACGTCCATCATTGTCACGCGCCAAGCAGATTACGTTGCCCCAGAAAGCTGTTTGGTGGCCACTAGCGTGGAAGAGGCCCTGCAGAAAGCGTTGGCGCTTGATGAAACCGTGATGGTAGTGGGCGGCGGCGACATTTACCAACAAGCCCTGCCCTTCGCTGAAGTGGTCTATCTGACCTTGGTGCATGAATCCTTTGAGGGTGATGTCTACTTCCCGGAACTGGAACCCGACGTCTGGGAAATCACGGAACAGGCAGAGCACGAGGCTGATGATCGACACGCCTATCCCTACTCGTTTTTCACGTTTAGAAGGAAAGCAGGTTTCAGCCAGAATTAAAAAAGGGGCGCCATAAAAGGTGCCCCCTTTTTTAATTCCCGTTTTCGGGCTCATTTCTGGAAATGAAGCCGAAAACGGGAAAGTGGAAACCCCCTCTCCCAGAGGGAAATGGTGAGGGTGTAATTATTTACGGTACCTTAATTCCAAGTCTATCATAAGTGGCCCCTCATCCTAACCTAATTCCAGAGGGAGAAGGGACAGGGCTTTTCCGTTTTCGGGCTCATTTCTGGAAACGAGGGCAAAAACAGTAAAATCTCGTTTTGTAATTACGTTACCATTTCCATCAGAAAGGCTGCCAATAAGCTAGTAGAAATGCTTTTTTGCTTCTACCACAAAAAAAGAGCGCCAATCACATGGCGCTCTTTTTTTATTTGCGTTTTTGGCCTCATTTTCAGAAATGAGCCCGAAAACAGGAAGTTATCTCAGAATATAAATTTTGCCGTAGCCATTCTTAAAGGCTTTGTCCCCGGCGGTGGCGCGTTGTTTCATCTCACCTTGCTCGTTGCCCATCACCACGCGGTACAGGTAGACGCCGTTGGCCAGTTTATCGCCAAATTCATCGGTACCGTCCCAGGCGAACTCAGAGACGTTGTTTCCTATCTTGATGGCACCCAACTCCTCCCGCTGAATCTCCCTGATCACTTTACCGGTAAGGGTCATGATCTGGATTTTCATTTTCTCCGGCACCGTCTGCCCGGTGAGCGTAAACACAAACCTGGTTTTAGACGAGAACGGGTTGGGGTACGGATAGAAGTTGGAGATGGCTGACTCGTTCACCACCTCAAAATTAATGCTGTAGTTCTCTGAACCCGCCTTCTGCCCGAAGGCATCGGTGCCCTGTACTTCCAGCGTATAAATGCCATCCTCTAGCTGCGGTTGGTACTCCACCCTGAAATCAGTGGTAGCGTTGCCCGGGAAGAAGGTGATGGCGGAGTTGTTCGTTAAGTTAATTTCGGAAAACTCACCGCCTTGTTTCTTCAGGAACACCTTCATGGCAGACGGGTCCGTGATGGGCATTTTCTTCATGTTGTCTTTCAACACCATGCTGATCATGGGCCTTGGCGACACAATCTCCCCGTCAATGATTCTGGTTCCGTCAAACACCACGTCAATAACCGGGGGCAGCCCCGTGAAGGTGCCCACCGTGAACGGAATCTCCATGGTGTTGTTCAGGTAATTCTGCTCCAACAAAGGCTTATAGGCGGGGTCAGTCAAGCTGCGGGGGTTAACTGTCACCCTCAGGCGGTTGTTGCCCTGTAGCTGTAATGTGGAGATTTTATGGTTGAAGAACACGGTCCCGTCTTTCTCCAGCGCCCGTACTTTAAAAATCTTCTCGGTGCGGGTGCCGTTTTCCTGGAACAAAATGGTTTCCACGGTCAACTCCTCCGTAAAATCAACGCCGCTCACATTGGAGAACGCAAACTGCAAATCCAATTCGCCGTTGTTCACCTGTGCCGAAATAGCCTCAGGACTGTATTTGGCCAGACCAACCAAATCGGGACGCATAACTCCTTCGGGCGCGCCGTCATACAAAATGGTCCATTGTTTTAAGATAGGCGCCGTGCGCTCTGCCTCGTCCTTTAAAACAAGTCTTAGTTTCAGATAAGGATAAGTGGCGGCGTTCACGCTGGAAAGATTGAGGTCAGATGACTTTACATCTGTGAACAGGTCTACTTCCTCATTATTGGCGCTTACCCCAATCACATCCAGTTGGTACGCATCATCCTGGTTTAACAAGGCCACCTGGTGCTGCAAAGAGTTCCATTTGGTGGCGGGGCCAATCAGGTTAGATACCAGTGTTCCTTGTCCCGCGCGAGACCTCACTTCCCTTTCAATCCTGATTGTTTGCATGTTAGCCGGCGACGGATCTTCAGCCGATGGCCCAATCTCCAGAACAGAGCCTGGTGCCGCCCCTTTTCTACCAATGATGGCAAACGGTTCGCCAGTGGCTAATTTATCAATCAATGAAGATCCAATGGAATTGAACGCAGCCTTTAACCCCGGTGACATGGTAGAATATGGCACATTGCTCATGCCCACCATGGCAATGTGGTAGCCGGCTGGTACAGATTCCAGGAACTGCTGCAGTTTGGTTAAATTAGCCGCCTGCCGCAAATCATTGAAGTGGTACACAAACTTAGGTGGCGTTCCGCAAATAGAGGCATACGCAGAAGGTGCGTCTAAAGGCTGGAGCGTCTTGTCATTCAACACTACCGCCATCATGTTAGGCCGGTTGGTGTTACAATCTGCCTCAATGGTTTTGAAGTTGTCCAGGAAAATACCGTATGGCGGATATCCAAACGGTTGGCCGCCGCCTACGCCTTTGACTTCAAAAATCCGGAAGGTGGGTGTGAATTCAAACGTGCGTTTCTGGGTATTTTCCTCTAGGCGTTGCTTTTCTGCTTTTTGCAATTGTCCTATGCCTTTCTGAGACCACCCGGTAGTGCTACCCGGCATATATCTGAAAGAACTGCTGGCCCATACTAATTCCTCTCCCGGAGTTAGGGTTTCATAGCGAAACCGCCAGTAATACACCACACTGTCATTCTGCGTGGTATTGGCCGGGAGCGTTACTTCCCAGGCAGGCATAAAATCAGCCTGCACCACGGTAGATTTCTTCCACTGGCTGTCAAAAGTGTGCACAGTGTCTATCTCAAAATAATAGCCCCTTCTGCCAATGAGCAAATCAGTGGAGTGGCCTACCAATTTCACCTTATTGTCTTTGACAATGGAAAACTCCTGGGGACCAATGGCCAATACGCCACTTCTGGAGAAGAAATACTCCAGGGTCATGGTATTGTTGGTTTCGTCAATTTCATCAATGGCATCTACGCCGTCAACTTTCACTTCAAAACGGTTCACGCCTACCCCTTCGGTGGTTTTCGCCTCCAGTTCAATGGAGATAGTGTCTCTGTAATAGATAGGCTCAAACTCAACCGGATCATAAGTAATGGTGGTACCATTTTCCAGTTTACGGGAAATGGAAACGGTAAATGGTGTTTCATTCACGCGGCCCAGATTTCTGATGTCAATGTTAACCTTGAACTTTTCTGAGTTGGCAGTGATTTTTGAACCGTCAGCAGATTCCAAAGCCACTCCCCCATTTGGAATGGTATAGTCTGCTTTCTCCGGCCCGAATACCACAATGGCAGGGTCGGCTTGCAGCACCATTTGCATGTTCATGGCCGTGGCGTTGGCCCCGCCAATCTTTTGTTCCGTGAGTTCAATGGTTCTTTGGTGCTGTAACCCCAGAGGTTTAGACAAATATTCCTGGTCCCCGAAGGCGGTAGTGTAAAAGTTAGACGAGAACACGTTCAACAACGATGGGTAGCCATAGTTGTCATGCGCCAAAAAGGCAATGGCCCCCTTGTTCTCGGTGAGTAACCAGTCTTCGCCAAAGGTACGGCCTGTGGTGAAAATGTTACCGGCGTTACAGCCGTTCATCAACAGCATGGGGTATTTGCTGGTGTTGTTGTAGCCGTTTACTACATCAGACACCCGCCCAATATCTAAGTCAGAGACGGTACCTGAGCTATGCCCAAAAAACGTGATTAGAGAAAGGCCTGCATTTAACTCACCGGCAATGTTCAGGTTCTCCAGACCGCCAGATGAATTTCTGATAATGGAATTGACATTGGCTCCAAGCCAACGGCTTTCGGCAATGCGCTCATAGCTGCGCATGTAAGACAAAAGCGTGTTCTGCTCTGCCCCGGTGCTACCAATGAGGTGCAATATATTTTTACGCCAATCTAAATTTTCTGGCAAGGCCTCATGCACTTTCACTTTATTCAGATAACCCATAACCTCTGCCGGCGTATTGGCCGGAATCCTTCCAGTGGCCACCTTAGGCGTGTATTGACCCAGTTCCCAATCTGAGGTAAAGAAAACATCTGACCCTGGCGTACCGCCTGTTGGCACCAAATCCCTAACAAGCAGAGATGATGGATTCTTTCTACTTGCGACGTTGTCAGCCTCTAAACCTTTCCCCAATAAAAACAAATATTTAGGATTACCATTCGCCATCATGAATTTCATGTAGCGGCGCAAAGCGGCAGAGGATTTATCACCATAGAAAAACTGGTTGTAAATCTGGTCTACATCTATCACCAGTGTATCATAACCACCTCCTATAGTAGAAGCCCTATAAGCAGCATAATCACGCACTGGGTTTTGTGAGCCACCTCCTGGTTTCATTAGTGATTCATGTGTAATTATAAGGTAGTCAGACTTGTTACCCACCATAGACCTGAACTTAACTTCATTGGCAGGTTCAGGAATCAGGTGGGCAGACGTCCAAAGGACTGCTTTAGAGAAATTAGCCGGAAACACGAACCCTTTCTGTGCCCCTGACACCATACCTGCAACTCTTTTAACTTGATCCGGAATACTTATGTCATAGCCAACCGCAGCAGTAGCAGAGGCCCCCTCAAACACATAATAGGCAGGCGTAGCACTGGGTTCCTGTTGAATAAAAGGCAGGCCGGCAACGGCCATGGTGTTGCGCTGTGCGAAGATAGATTTGAAATACAGGGTGCGCACCCGTGATGCTGTGTTCCGGGCGGCAATTCTAATTCTCAGTCTTCCGTCTGCTGCAAAATCTGTATATTCTAAGGGCAGGATTTTCTTATCAGAGGCATATCCTTCCAAATCAAAGGTCCCTATCAAACGCTCAGCGTCTGCCGGGGTCCGCACAAAGATATCAACCGTATGCGTATTGTCATTGGAGCCCATCATAGCAATTTCAACCCTTGGCGCAGGTCCAGTTGAAGCTGGGTTGGAAATCATACCAGGCAAGCTAAAGGTAAACCCTGCAGTAGAACCACCTGCATAACCTTCACCGGCATCCATCCAGGACATATAGTTCTCACCGTATCGTTTCCCTCTGGTGTATTGACTATTGTCAAAAAACATAACTTCCTGCCAATGCCAAGGTGATGGCGTTAAGCCAGCAGGATCTTGGTTATAGGCCTCCATTCGGTTGCCTGGGGTAGCAGACCAGGTTAGGAAATAGGCAGCGGTGTCTGTGTATAAGCTATAATAAGGATTGATGTGGTCAGCGGTGGGATTTTTGAACAGTTCCCGGTCCAGGGCCCCGTCATTTTTCTCCCCATAGAATTCAATGTAATCTGCAGCGTCAAAAGAACCGTCAGACTCACCAGCTACATGAATGGAGATTTCCTTGCCTCGGCGGAACATCTGCAGGTTTCTGGGGTCAACGTCAGAAATTCCTGCGGCCTGCAGATAAGCGCGGTCTAACCGATACATGCCCGTGGCAGGCACTTTGATTTTGTAATATTTCTGACTGTAATTAATCCACTCGTTCCCAAAGACCTGAAGTTGGGCAGAGACCTGCCCCATTCCCAGAAAAAGGAAGAGAAAGAAAAAAGAAAGTACAGTTGTAACGAAGCGTGAACGTTGTTTCATAGGAGCCAGCAACCAAAAATCAATCAAAACTATATGCAACAGAAACAATGACCGAAGACATCTCAGAATTATCAGCAATGCGGGAAAGGGCTAAGTCAAGCATAAGTCCGTGCGTGGCCACGCCAAGTCCGAAGTTGGGTTGTACCTTCCAGCTTTTTTTTCCCTCAAAATCCTGGAATTGCTGAATGTTGTTGATACCGCCGCGCACGTGCACCACATTGGCAAACCCGACTTCTACCCCAATTTTAGGGTCTATGGAAACCAAGCCGCTAGAAAGCAAGCTATTCCGTTTGCCGTCAAAGGTGACATCCAGGTCGGTGGCTACCAGGGCAGTGAAACGGTCTGCAAACCGGAAAGACCGGCCAGCACCTAAAATCATCCTGGGCAAGGTCACCTCAATGCTGTTGGTGTTAAAGGCGGTTTCCTCTTCATGGTAGGTATCACCCAGTTCATCGGCGTTTAGGCGCCAAGCGGTAAAGGTGGTGGTGATGTCTTTCGCCATGACGCCAAACTGCCAGGCTCCATGCCGTAGTTGAGCGCCGGCATCAATGCCAAATCCCCAGGCGTTGGCGAAATCACCCACATTGCGATAGATGACCTTGGCATTCACACCCAGGGCAAGACCTGGTATTTTGTTGCTCATTCTGGCGTAGGAGGCCAAAAACGCATAATCTGCCACAGAGAAAAACTGGATGCTGTCATATTGAATGGCACCGTATTCATTCACCAGGCGGCGGGTATCGGCAATATCATCAACCCCCACCCGTATCACTGAGAAGGCCAGCGCACTGCTGGAATCCAGTTTGGTGGCGTATGACCCAAAGTCATTTTTGATGATGCCCGCAAACAACTCAGAGTGCATATAGGAAACGTTGTGCCGCTTAGGCAAGCCCACCAACCCGGCGGGGTTCCAGAAGCCGGCGGTGGCGTCACGCACAATAGCGCTTTGTACGCCCCCCATACCCAACGCCCGGGCACCCACGCCCAGGTTAAGGAACTCGTTGCTGTATTTAGGGGCAGAGATGTTCTGTGACCAAGCTTCCTTGGGCGCCAGCACCACACACAGAAAAGTGAAGACCAGTAAAATTCTTAAAGCCATAGAGTAAAATACAAACGAAGTAGGAACGTATTCAGATGTAAAGATAAAAGGACTCTTCTATTATATAGATGTTCCTATACGTAACTTGGTTTATTACACATAAAGTATTGGTTGTGTTCCACTAAGGACGAAAATTCTTTTTTTACCCGCCTCTCCTGCTCTCCAAAAAAATATTTTTACGGCAAAACCCGCTAAACAAGCCGCAAACGCACTACACAAAAATATTTTGTAACAGTACCTTGCGTTACATAGTACCTAGTTATATATTTGTATCATAAATCAGACTCACAGACCATGAAAGTAGAAAACACACAAGTGCAGATGCGGAAAGGGATTCTGGAGTACTGCATTCTGGAAATCATTGCCCGCGGCGAAGTATATGCCTCTGATATGCTGGAGGAACTCACGGCCGCCAAGATGATAGTAGTGGAGGGGACGCTCTACCCATTGCTGACCAGACTGAAGAACGCCGGCCTCTTAGATTATGCCTGGGTTGAATCAACCTCTGGGCCACCCCGCAAATACTACAAACTCACGCCCATTGGCACTGAGTTCTTAGAGCAACTCCGCCTCACCTGGCTAGAGTTGGTAGATTCCACCACGTTCATCATCAACCGCAAGAAATCCAACTAGTCATGAAAAAGAACATTAGTGTCAACTTACAGGGCATGATCTTCCATGTGGAGGAAGACGGCTACGAGATGTTGCGCCAATACCTGGCCGCCATCAAGGCGTACTTCTCCTCTTATGAAGGGCATGAAGAGATTGTAGCCGATATTGAGTCACGTATTGCCGAGATTTTCTTCTCCCGCCTGAACCCGGGCAAGCAGGTCATCACCCGCGAAGATGTGCAGGCTCTCATCGCACAGATGGGTACCATCACAGACTTTGAGATGGAAGAACCTTTAGAGGCTGAATCCTACACCCACGCCACCACCCCACCTGTGGGCGCTCCGGTACCCGGCGAACAAAAACGCCTGTACCGCGATGTGAACCGAAAAGTATTGGCTGGGGTAGCTGCTGGCATAGCCAACTATTTACAAGTAGACCCGCTCTGGATTAGATTAGCGTTTATTCTGCTGGTGTTGGGCGTACCGTTAACGGGTGGTTTCACCTTGTTTGGCGTGGTCCTTTACATTATCTGCTGGGTGGCTTTGCCTAAAAGCGAGATTTTGCCCGAGATTTCTGCCCGCAAGCTATTCAGAGACCCGGTAGACAAGAAGCTGGGCGGCGTGGCCAGTGGTATCGCTATTTACTTCGGGACAGACGTGGCCATCATCAGGTTGCTTTTTCTTATCTTCTTCTTCTTTGGCGTGGGTTTGCTGGCCTACATTGTGCTCTGGATAGCTGTGCCAGAGGCCAAGACCATCACGGAGCGCGTGCAGATGCAAGGCAACCCGGTCACGCTTTCCAGCATTGAGGAATCTGTGAAGAACACGCTCAACATGAAAGACGCCAATGGGCAGGAAAGTACCTTGGCGAAAGTTCTCCTTTTCCCAGTACGCCTGGTTTCCCAGATTATTCAGGTGTTGTCCAGAATGCTGAACCCTATTTTGGGCTTTGTGATCACCATGGTGCGGGTTTTCGCGGGTTTGATGCTGATGTTGGTGTCAGGAGCCTTTTTAATAGCCTTAATGGTTGGTTTGGCTACCAGTTTGGGCATTGAAGCCGGAAATGAATTCATTCACATAGGTGATATTCCGGCCACGGCCTTCTTTAACGCCGTACCCGGTTGGTTAATCTGGGCCGCTTTCTTTGCCGGCATCATTCCGGCGCTGTTGCTCTTCTTATTGGGCATCGGGCTGTTGGCCAAACGATTCTTGCTGCGTCCGGCGGTGGGTTGGTCTATGCTAGGGGTTTGGTTGGTGGCTGTGGCTGCCTTGCTGAGCGGGATTGCGCTTACTACCCGCCACTTCCAAGAATCCGGGGAATATACAGTGGAGCAGACGTTTGCCACTTCGGCCCAAACCTTGGTCTTGAACGTGCGAGAGACGTCACATGACTACGGGCACCGCTTAGACATTAAAATGGAAGGCTACAACGGAACCGATGTAAAAGTGGTGCAAGTGTTCAAAGCCAAGGGTACCAACGAAGAAAATGCCATTGCCAACGCCCAGATGATCTCCTACAAAATGACCCAGCAGGGCGACTCGGTGATCAGGTTTGATGATGCCTTCACCTTTAAGAACAACGCCATTTTCAGAGACCAGGATTTAGACCTTAAAATCTTAATTCCTGAAGGCAAAACCCTGAAATTCTCGGCTGGCTTCGCAGACCATTTCGCCAGTGATGTCACCAACGGCGAGTATTACGCAGATGATCTGTCCTCTAACACCTGGCAAATGAAAAACGGACGTCTGGAGTGCCTTACCTGCAGCGTGGTAGATACTACCACTGCTCCCAAAGGCTCCAACAAAGGCGTGGCTATTATGGCAGATGATGAACTCAGCATTCTGAACGATGACTACCAGGGCGTGTCTAAAATCTACAACGTGCGGGACTTCACTGAGATAGAAGCCGGCGGCGCGTACCATATCCGGGTGAAGCAGTCGTACCGCACCTCAGTGCGGGTGACCGGCAACACCAGTGACCTGGACAAGATGACGGTGCGGGTACGGAACGGCGTGCTGCAAATAAAGCGCGAAGGCAAGCTTTTCACGTTCTGGAACAGCAACCAACGTCCGGTTCTGATTGAGATTGAGACCCCAGACCTCACCTCCCTCAACGTTTCTGGCGCGGTGAAAGCCGAAGTCTTCGGGTTTGCCCCAGACAACTTCAGCCTAAACCAATCTGGGGCCAGCGAGGTAGCCATGGGCATAAGTACCAGCCATTTGGAACTTGACCTGAGCGGCGCTTCCAAGGTAACGCTCAAAGGCCACACTGATCACCTAGATGCCCAAGCCAGCGGCGCCAGTGACATAGTAGCCGATAAATTGACCGCCAGCCGGGCCGAGGTGGACTTGAGCGGCGCCAGCGAAGGTGTGGTAAACGTGCAGGAACACCTGCGGGCCCAAGCCAGCGGCGCCAGCAACTTGCAATACACCGGTGATGTGAAACAAGTTGACACCGACCAATCTGGTGGCTCCAAAGTAAGCCGAAGAAAATAACCAGCCGTTTTGGGGCTCATTTCTGAAAATGAGCCCCAAAACGGAAAACACAAAGGGGCTCCTTTCTTGGATTTCTTTGGAGCCCCTTTTGTACAAGGAGGACGCGCTTCTGGCAAAGTCCTCCTTTTTTATTTCAATCCAATCTTCTCGCGCTCAACACCAACCAGCTATGAAAAACCCCATCCTACGCCGCCTTTCGGTCGCGCTCAGTCTCTGTATTGCCTTTTTTATTGCGATTTCCTTTCCAGCCGAAGCTCAGAAAAACCAGGCGGCCGCAGCTAACCCTTCTGCCGCTGACCAAAGCACATTTCTGAACGAGCAACGTTTCATCACTATCAACGGCCAAGACCAGTGGGTAACTATTAAAGGAAATCCTGCCAAACCCGTTTTGCTGTTCTTGCACGGTGGGCCGGGAAGCCCTTTGACGCCGTATGCCGACCAATTGTACGGTTCCTGGGAGAAAGATTTCCTGTTGGTGCAATGGGACCAGCGCGGCGCGGGCAAAACCTTCGGAAAGAACGCTCCCAAGGAATTAACTCCAGATTTCTTAAGCGCCAACCCCTTAACCCTGGCGCAAATGACCGCAGATGGCGTAGCGCTTTCAGAATACTTGATTAAGCACCTCGGCAAAAAGAAAATCACGTTGCTGGGCACTTCCTGGGGCTCCATCTTGGGCGTGGAAATGGCGCTTAAACGTCCGGACCTGTATTCCGCGTATGTGGGGCATTCACAGGTGGTGAACCTCTGGGCTAATTTTGAACTGGCGTATAAGAAGGTACTGGCCCTGGCGCAACAGGCCAAAGACCAGCCAGCCATTGACCTGCTACAAACCATTGGTGCGCCACCCTACGCAGACCCCAAAAACTATGGACAAATGCTGCGTGTGGTGAAAAGATATGAACGTAGCCGCGCCCAACCCGCCCCCGCCGCCTGGAATAAAATAGCCCCAGAATATGACAACGAGCAAGACACCCAACACCGCTATGACGGCGATGATTACTCTTTTGTGAACCTGATTGGGGACAAAAAACTGAACCTGCCTTCTATGATAGCCGACCAGGATTTCATGCGCACCGGCCTAAAATTCAAACTGCCTGTCTATTTTATTCAAGGCGCAGGCGACCTCACCACGGCCCCTGAGTTGACGACGGCCTATTTTAACAAACTGAAAGCGCCCAAGAAAGAATTGGTGCTGCTCCCTAATTCAGCGCATGGACATAACCAACTGGTGATTGATGCCCAACTGAAAATTTTGCAAGAAAAAGTAGTGCCTAAAGCAAAATAATACGCCGCGTTTGCCTGGTATCAAGAATTTGTGTTTTGTTGTTTGTTGAGAGAATCGGGCGCTTCCTTGGTTTCCCTCCCAATTGAGACCCCGATTTTTCTTTTCAACACTAAAGACAATTCCCGTTTTCGGCTTCATTTTCAGAAATGAGCCCGAAAACGGGAATTTACTTTTGCCATCCTTTTTACTCAGAAAGGCAAATCAACCATCCATTTTGTCATCTTGAAAAGATCTCGGTGGCCAACTAGGGAAGCATTTATTTTCTGATAGTACAGCTTGCCACCGAGATTCTTTTAGGCTGACAGAGAAGCAAAAAGGCAGGTTAATTTATGTGTAACTGCTTATTGTGAATCTATTGGCGTCAAACCTAATTTCTGGCCGCGCTTCAGCAAATACGCAAAGGCTTCTTCGTATTCGTTTCTGATTTCACCTTCCAGAATGGCTTCTGTAATGGCGCTTTTGAGAATACCTACTTCTTTAGATGGCGCAAGGTTGAACGTCTGCATAATTAAATCGCCTGTGATGACCGGCTGGAAATTGCGGAGTTGGTCTTTCTCCTCCACTTCTTTCAGTTTCTGCTCCACGCGCTCAAAATTCTGGAGGTAGCGCTTCACTTTATCATTGTTTTTGGAGGTGATATCGGCTTTGCAGAGTTGCATGAGCAGGTCAATGTCTTCGCCGGCCTCAAACAGCAATCTTCTGATAGCCGAGTCGGTCACAGTTTCTTTCACCAGCGCAATGGGCCGAAGATGGAGAAGCACCAGTTTCTGAACCTGCTTCATGTGCTCGTTGAGGGGCAACTTTAAATCAGCGAAAATCTTGGGAATCTGGCGCGCGCCGCGGTCTTCATGGCCATGGAAGGTCCAGCCTACTTTCTCGTTGTAACGCTTGGTTTCGGGCTTGGCGATGTCGTGCAAGATGGCGGCCCAGCGGAGCCAGAGGTCATTGGAGACGTCGGCCACGTTGTCTAAGACCTGCAGCGTGTGGTAGAAATTGTCTTTGTGTGAGTTCTTGTTGATGGTCTCTACGCCGTGCAGCTTCACCATCTTCGGGAAAATCAACTCCAGCAAACCGGTCTGAAACAGCAGCTTAAACCCGTAGCTGGGCGTTTTAGACAAGATGATTTTGTTCAATTCATCCGTTATCCGCTCCTGCGACACAATCTTGATGCGCTCCTTATGCTCAGAAATGGCGTCAAACGTGTCTGGGTCAATATCGAAATCCAATTGGCTGGCAAACCTAATGGCGCGCATCATGCGGAGTGGGTCGTCTGAGAACGTGATGCCCGGCGCCAAAGGTGTTTTGATGTTCTTTCTTTTGATATCTTTCAGGCCTTCAAACCGGTCAATAATTTGGCCATACGAGCCTTCGTTCAGGCTTAAGCCCAAAGCGTTGATGGTAAAATCCCTTCGGTTCAAATCATCTTCCAGCGTGCCTTGCTCCACTTCGGGCTTGCGGCTTTCGGCGCGATATGATTCTTTTCTGGCGCCCACAAATTCCACTTCCCAGCCGTCACTAGTCCGCAGCATGGCCGTCCCGAAGTTCTTAAACACGGCCACTTTGGGTTTGTTGGGCAACTTGCTGGCCACCAGTTGCGCCAGTTCAATGCCATTGCCAAGGCACACCACGTCAATGTCTTTGCTGGACCGATTGAGCACCAAATCCCGCACATACCCACCAATCACGTAAGCCTCCGCGTTGAGTTCTTTGGCCGCCTGCGCCACCACGGCAAAAACAGGATGGTCTGGAAGGGAAATGTTTGGGCTAGTCATGGGCGAGAATTCAATCAAAAAACAAGCAGCCACCTGCGTGGCGCCATTCGGCCCGCAAAGGTAGCGATTTTGAAAATTAGCCTCAGGGTAAATCAAATGAAACCTCACCCCTAGTCCCTCTCCCACGGAGAGGGGAACCTTGCCATTGCGTTTTAGGGCTTGTTTCTGGAAATGAAGCCGAAAACGGGAATTGGTGGAGACACTCGTAGGAGCTGACCACACTACGAGGTCTGTGGAGCGGGCGACAATTTATAGGTTTGCCCTACCGCAAGTTTAACGCAGTGTAACTTGTGGTAATTACTAAAGCAAGTTTTCAACTTGCGCAAGCTGAAAGCTTGCCATATAGGAGCCACAAGTTACGCTGCGCTAAACTTGCGGCAGGACTGTGTACTATTCGCTTGCTTTCTACACTACTAAGTATCATTCAGGAAAGCGCCTTCAAAACCCGGCAACAATCACACCTCTTGTAATATCATATAACCGTAGTAATCTGACCTCGTAGTGTGCGCAGCTCCTACGCGTGTCTCTGCTTATTTACGTTTTCGGCCTCGTTTTCAGAAATGAGGCCGAAAACGGAAAAACCGCTATTCCTTTATTTCCTGGCACAATTCAACCAGCACGCCGTTGGCGGTTTTGGGGTGAATGAAGCAGACCAGTTTGTTGTCGGCGCCGCGTTTGGGGGTCTCGTTTAACAACTGAAAACCTTCGTTGCGCAGCCGTTCCATTTCGGCGTAGATGTCGGCTACTTCAAACGCAATGTGGTGGATGCCTTCGCCTTTCTTCTCAATAAACTTGGCAATGGCGCTGTTTTCTGAAGTGGATTCCAGCAGCTCAATCTTGGTGTTGCCCACATGAAAAAAAGAAGTGTTGACAGCTTCAGATTCCACTTTTTCTGCCTTGTACGGGCCTGCGCCTAACAATTTCTCAAACAACTGGTTGGCGTCTTGACAATTTCTCACGGCAATGCCGATGTGCTCTACTTTCATACAGTATATTAAAGATATTCTAACTGGTGATTTTTGTGTATTTTTGTGCCAACAATCAAACTTATAGCCGCTGTTCGCTGTTTTTTTGATAACCAATACAAAGGAAAACTATTGACGAAGATGCTGAAATTTCCGATTTATCTAGATAATAATGCCACCACGCCCATGGATCCACGGGTTTTGGAGGCGATGTTGCCCTATTTTACCAACCACTTCGGGAATGCGGCGTCCCGTAACCACCCGTTCGGTTGGGCCGCCGAGGAAGCCGTTGACTACGCCCGCGAGCAGATTGCCGCCCTTATCAACTGTGACCCCAAAGAATTGATTTTCACTTCTGGTGCTACGGAGTCTGACAACCTTGCCATTAAAGGCGTGTTTGAGATGTACGCGTCTAAGGGCAACCACATCATCACGGCCACCACTGAGCACAAAGCCGTGTTGGACACTTGCAAGCACATTGAGAAAATTGGCGGGCAGGTAACTTACCTTGAAGTTGATGAAAAAGGCCTGATTAACCTGCAGGAACTGGAAGCCGCCATCACTGACAAGACCATCTTGATTTCCATCATGTATGGCAATAACGAGGTAGGCGTGCTACAGTCTATCAAAGAGATTGGCGAAATTGCCAAGAAGCACGGCGTGCTCTTCTTCTCAGATGCCACGCAAGCGGTAGGTAAAATTCCGGTTGATGTAAAAGCCGATGGTATTGATTTGATGGCTTTCTCTGGTCACAAAATGTACGGTCCTAAAGGCGTTGGTGCTTTGTACGTTCGCCGCAAGAACCCAAGAGTAAAAGTAACCGCCCAAATGGACGGTGGCGGACACGAGCGCGGCATGCGTTCTGGGACCTTGAACGTGCCCGGCATTGTGGGTTTAGGCAAAGCCTGCGAAATCTGCCGCACCGATATGGCTTCTGATACCGCCCGCATCATTGCCATGCGTGACCGTCTGGAGCGTGAATTGCTGCAAATGGAAGAGTCGTATTTGAACGGATCAAAAGAGCACCGTCTGCCGCACGTAAGCAACATCTCTTTCAAATATGTAGAAGGTGAAGGTTTGATGATGGGTATAAAAGACCTGGCCGTTTCTTCGGGCTCTGCGTGTACGTCTGCTTCTCTGGAGCCATCTTACGTGCTCAAGGCTATGGGCATGAGCGATGATTTGGCGCATTCTTCCCTGCGTTTCGGGTTAAGCCGCTTTACCACGGATGAAGAAGTAACCTTCGCGATTAACCACGTGAAAGAAGCAGTGACCAAACTGCGTGAACTAAGCCCGCTGTGGGAGATGTTCAAAGAAGGCATAGACCTTGACTCTGTAGAGTGGGCAGAACACTAGAACTTAATTAAGAATGGGGAATTGAGAATTAGGAATTGTTCGTTTTAGATTCTAAATACGTATAAACTAATTACTTAACCTCAAATTCTTAATTCATAATTTTTAATTCGTAATTATAAGAAAATGGCTTATTCAGATAAAGTAATTGACCATTACAGCAACCCCCGCAACGTGGGCACGCTGGACAAATCAAAAACAAACGTGGGTACCGGTTTAGTAGGTGCCCCAGAGTGCGGTGACGTGATGCGCCTGCAGATTGAGGTAGACGGGAATCAGGTGATCACAGATGCCAAGTTTAAAACCTTCGGTTGTGGTTCGGCCATCGCGTCTTCTTCTCTGGCCACCGAGTGGTTGAAAGGCAAAACTGTTGATGAGGCCCTGGCCATTGACAACATGGAAATTGTGGAAGAATTGGCCTTGCCGCCAGTGAAGATTCACTGCTCTGTTTTAGCCGAGGACGCCATTAAATCTGCTATCAATGACTACCGCGTGAAAAACGGAATGGAGCCATTGGTAGAAGCCAAAGCCCACCACTAAGCACCGCTTGAGCGCAATGGACGTAACCACCAATGTGCACGTAGAAAGCGCCCGCATTCAGAAGCAGATTGAAGACCATCTGGGCCTGGAGGGCAGCCAACTGCTGTTTGACTTCCGGCCCATGGAGGACCGGACGCGGCTAGACCTAATCACGGTGAACCCGCGCCATCATCAGTCGTTCCTGTTTCATACGGTCACGGGCTATGACAAAGTAGACGCGTTGCGTAAGATGCTGGACTATGTGCGGCAGGCCCGCGACCAGCAAAGTTCCTTCACCATCCAGTGGGTGGCGCGGGGCGAACGCGAGCTGAACACGTCGTACTTCAGGGCCACTAACATGTATGACGCGCTGGATAAATTGTATTACGGCCGAGACATCAACACCATCACGGTTTTTAGTGTGGTCTTGAACCCGGTGTCTTAAATAAAGAAAGGAGGATACGCGTATGATTACCGTTTCTGATAAAGCAAAAGAGAAAGTAGAAAAGCTGAAGAAGGATTCTAACATAGATGACAGCTTCCGGTTGAGAGCCTCGGTGGCCGGTGGCGGATGCTCCGGTCTGTCTTACCAGCTTGACTTTGACGACGAAGTAAAGCCCATGGACCAGGAGTTTGAAGACAAAGGCGTGAAGGTAGTGGTTGACATGAAAAGCTTCCTTTACCTGGCAGGCACCGAGTTGGATTTCTCTGACGGCCTCAACGGCAAAGGCTTCTATTTCAATAACCCCAACGCCAGCCGTACCTGCGGCTGCGGCGACAGTTTCTCTGTGTAACTCTTATCACTTACACTTCATAAAAAAAAGGCACCGCAAGCGGCGCCTTTTTTTTATGTGTATGATTTTCTGTTTTTGGCCTCGTTTCCAGAAATGAGGCCGAAAACGGAATTCTTACCTTTTCCGGAAGGGCGGCTGATATGGGGCTTTGGGCTTGGCGAATAGGTGCAGTTGTTTCACTTCCTCTTCGGTTAAAGTTCTGTATTCCCCGGGCTGCAACTCCCCTAGTGTCAGCTTGCCGATGGCCACGCGCACCAAGCGCAGCGTTGGAAATCCTACGGCCGCCGTCATTTTGCGCACCTGTCGGTTCATGCCCTGGCTTATCTTTATTTCTACCCAGGTGGTGGGAATGTTCGCCCGGAACCTGATGGGTTTTGACCGTTCCCAGAGTTCCACGTCTTCCAGCAGCCGCGCTTTGGCCGGAGCCGTTTTCTTGCCTTGAATGGTGACGCCGCTCCGCAGATGTTCCAGTGCCTCTTCCGTAGGAATTCCTTCTACCTGTACCCAATAGGTTTTCTCCACCTTGAACTTAGGGTCTGAGAGCCGATGCTGCAATTGCTTGTTGTCGGTGAGTAAGACCAGGCCTTCAGAGTCATAGTCCAGCCTACCTACGGGGTACACGTTGGGTACCGGCACGTAGTCTTTCAGGGTTTGCCTACCCGTTTCATCTGTGAACTGGGTAAGTACCTCAAAGGGCTTGTTAAGGAGAAGATAGCGCAAGGAAAAAGGAAATAAGTGAAGAACTGAAAAATCGTTTTAACGCCCATTTACAAAACAGAGCCCGAAAACAGGCGGTTGGCGGGAAGGCTTACGCTCTCCTGAATTTCTTTCCGCAGTTATTGCATTGGTATTGGTCTTTGGACAGCAGCGGCAGCGTAAAAGTGAGGAAGGCGATGGCAAACCCAAAAAACGATTTCAGTTTATTGCCAGATTCATAGACATAGGTAAGCTTGAAGGAGCCGCAGCGAGGACATTGTACGGCGGTTTCCTGTTCACCGATATAGGGCTGGTCTGTGACGTAATTCAGAATGGAAACGGCTTTGTCCGCGTCGCTGGCCAGGGTTTTGAGTTTTATGCCGCCCATGAGGTTGCTGAACAATGGGTTGATGGACACTATGTTTTCGTCAAACAGAAACACCATAATGCCCTCGCTCTCCAGTTTGTTTTTGGCCATGTGCGCGTCTATGGGCGTGTTGTACCGGCAAATGGTGACTAATTGGTCTTTCTCTTCTGTAGACATGGGCAGGGCGTTGGGCCTGTGAATGTAAGAAAAACTTCTGGCGGAAAATCTGTTTTAGGGCTCATTTCCCAAAACGAGCCCCAAAACGGAAAGTAGAACCGGGCAAGAAGTTGGCAGAAAGAAGACTTGCCTTAGAGTAGTTTTAAGCCGATTCTCTTTCCATGCTACTAAAAGCACCTACTTTATAAACTTCCGTAATACCGCCGAAGGGCCCACTCTGCGCAGGCCAGCACCAGGAGCAGAATGTAATACCAGGATTGCTCTAGCAGGTTTTTCTCTTCTTCCTTGCTGCGCAAAATGGTTTTGAAATTGGCGGCCAGCAGGTCTTGCTCCAGTTGGGCCAGTTGCGTGGGGTAATACAGCCGGGTTTCTGAGCGCTGGGCCAGTTGGTTCAATAGTTCATGGTCTGCCACGGCTTGCAGGGCTTCCAGGTTCTGCTCCACTACCAAAAACTCGCCGGTGTCTGTGTGGGTCTGCCCGTCTGCCTGGGTGGTGGCGCTGTAACGGTACACGCCGCCGGGCAGGGCGCCTAGTTTCAGGCCTTCGCCGCCTTGTTCATGTTTAAACCGGTGACGCGTCTGCTGGCCGCCTTCCCGGGTGAGGGTGAGCGAAACCGTCTGCCCGAACACTTCTTCCTGCACGGCATTATAGACATCGGCTTGTAAAATCACTTCCTCAGACACGTTGAATTCATCTTTCACGGGGTACACGTGCAGGCGTTTCTGGTCGCGGCGGTTGGCCAGCAGTTGCACCATGTGCGTCATGAGGTCATCATAAATCTGGGCCTCGCCGTGGTCTGCCGCTTCTGAGAGTCGCCATTGCCAGCTTCCGTCGGTTAACAGAACGGCCGTTGGCGCGGGCGCCGATGCCTTGTACACCAGCAAAGGCTTTGTGGACTGCACATTGCCCACCTGCTGGTACAATATTATTTCCGTGGAGCCGCCCAAAGCCCAATCCCCGAAGGTGACGGCGGCCGGCGGCCAGGTTCTGATGCGCCCTTTGGCAATGGGCTCGGTGGCGAAGCGTTGGAATTTTGCGTTCAACAGCGGCTGCACTTCGTCAAATTGAATAGACGGCCTGGGCAAAGTGATGCCCGCTTGCAGGTTGTTGAACGCGTTGAAATCGGTCTGGGAACCCAAAATGTAGAAGCTGGGGACGTTGGCGGTGCGCAGGCGCTGGAGCCAGTTGGTGCCCATGCCGTTGCTGTTGGGAATCTGGTGCAGGATGGCGGCATCATACGGGGACTGGAACTTAGGATTTTGGAACGGCCCCAGCACTACCTCCACGTTTAGCAGCGGGTTGGTGATCAAGGCGCTCCTAATGGCTTTCACATCTGGGTGCGGGGCGGCGGCGGCCAGCAGAATGTTCAGTTTGCCTTTCACCACATCTAAGTACGCGTGGCGCTGGTTGTTGAGCTTTGTAAATTCTGCATCTGGGCCTTGCACCAGCACTTCATAATGCTTCTTGCCCGGCTGCGCGGCCGTGACCTGAAAAGACACCGGCACGTCGGTGCTGCGCGGAAGCGTGACGTTCTGGCGCTGTACCGTCTTGCCACCTTCCTGCAAGAGCACGGTCACCGTGGTGCCGGCAAAACCCGTGTGCCGCAAACGCGCCTGCACCGGGAACGAGGTGCCACTGTAATTGACTTTGTTGTAGGCCAGTTCCTCCAGCACCACATCTGGCTTGGGAATGCTATCGCCTAAGGCCACGGGGTACACGTTGGCCGCGTAATTCTGAAAGGTGGGCGTTGGCCCCTGGTTGTGGATACCGTCTGAGATAAGCACCAGCGCCGCCAGGTTTTCTTTCTGGTATTTCCGGCGGCCGGTCTCCAGCAGGGCGTGCAGGTTGGTGACCGGCGCGGCAAAGGGTATCTCGGCAAAGTTGGTCACCGCTGAATCAGCAGAATTGATTTCATACTCCACCCGAAGGCCTTTGGCACGCAACCGTTCGGCCAGGCCGTCCAGGGCTTGGAGCGCGCTGTTCAACTGGTCCTTAGGGGTAAACAATGCCACCGATTCTGAATTGTCCAGGGCCAGCACCACGGTGGGTTTTAGCTCCTCCTGCTTGATTCTGCGCGTGTACGGCTCCAGCAATAGAAAGCAGACCAGCGTGACCAGCACGGCCCGCAAGGTGGCCAGAAACCAGCGCAACCCCGTGGGCCAGGGCCCGCTCTTGCGGTACAACAACCATGAAATGCCAATGCCCGCCGCCAGACACAGCAACAGGTACCAGGGCGAGTAAACCGTATGGATTTGGAAAGATTGCACGAAACGTTAGTCAGTCACCAGATGAATCAGCAAGATAACGCAAGTCCCAGACTTGGCATAGCCTTTCTTTCTAACTGCCAGATTTGACGGGTTATTGTGGGAGGGCGTTTTGGGGCTCTGGTTTGGAAAGGAGGGTGAAAGTAGAAGATATAATATGAAAACTATATAGTATATTCGTTAGTCCGATTACGTTTATACACCCAATGGTGGTTGTATAAACGTAGTAGGTGCAGTTATACTGTAGTTATGTGCAACCCTAAAATATAATAGTGCAAGATTAAACATGTAATTATGAACAGAAAAGACTTTCTAAAATCAGGACTTATACTTGGCGGAGCTTCTATCATTCCAACAACATCTGCATTTGCTCAAAACCTAACGGTCAATACTATTGACAAGTTAGTGGACAAGGACGGAAATTTCATTCATCAGGCTTTGCCCTATGCGAAAAGTCATCTAGAGCCATACATGGACGAAGAAACCTTGCATCTACATTACACCTTCCATCACGGCGGAGCTGTAAAAGGTGCGAACAAAGACCAGCAGATGATACGGAAAGCTTTGGACGAGGACAATCTTGAAACCGTTGACTTCTGGACAAAGAAACTGGCTTTCCATCTCTCCTCCCATATCCTTCACTCTATATTCTGGACAAACTTGACCAATAAGAAGTCCGACCCGAAAGGCGACTTACTAAAACGCATCGATAAAGATTTCGGCAGTTACGATAAATTGAAGATGTATCTGGCAAAAACATCCAAGGACGTGGACGGCAATGGGTGGGGCATTCTGGGCTACCAGCCTTATACGGACAAATTAACAATCCTTCAATGCGAAAATCACGAGAAATTAACCCAATGGGGTGTCATTCCCTTGCTGGTGATTGATGTTTGGGAGCATTCCTATTATCTGAAATACAAAAACAAAAGGGCCGATTTTGTAGACAATCTGTTTAACATCATCAATTGGGACAATGCCGCGCAGCGCCTTGACAATGCCTTAAAGCTTACAAAATAAAAATATAAGATGATTTTAAGGAGAACGGTAATTTTTAGCTTAACATTTTTTATCTCAACTTTAACTTTTGCCCAAGAAATTAAAAGCGAATCAAATCCAAAATGGGATTTTGGCTTAGAAGGTATGCTTGGCATTACAGCTGGTAAGAACTTCTACGCTTTATAATGTTGGCGGGCCAAGCCTTATGTTAAGACTAAATGATGATTGGAAAGTAGGCGTTGGTGCTTTACCGTCATTTTACATCAAGGAAGGAAAGACGGGTGCTAAACTTGGGGTTTCCCCACGAATTGACTTTAAGAACGTTGCTTTGATTGCGCCATTTTTCCATTTTGAAGGTGCAGACAAATGGGTATGGTCAATAGGATTGGGATATAAATTTCATAAAACAAAGCAGAATAAATAAAGGGCAGGCACATAACATTGTATAAAAATCATGCTACGGCCGACGGCCTAGCACGTTTTTTATACGAGACCGTTAGGCACATTTAAAATATTCTCAACTTTTGCCTGTTAAATTTTGTATATTCGGTATATGGGAACGACAGAGATAATTAAAGAAATAAAAAGGCTACCAATAGGCAAAAGGCTAAAGATTGTGGAGCAGACGCTAAAGTCTATTCGGGAATCGGAAAACAAAAAGCAACTTGAAAAGGCTGCAGACGCCTTGTGTGTAGACTATTCAACCGACAAGGACTTGACGGCTTTTATTGGGCTGGACTTCGAGAATTTCTATGAAGCAAGGTGAAGTATGGCTGATTAACCTAGACCCGACTGTTGGTTCTGAGATTAAAAAGACTAGACCGGCTATAATAGTTAATGACAATACGCTTGGTAAGCTGCCCCTAAAAATCATTGTACCGTTGACGGATTGGAAAGACCGATACGATATAGCTCCTTGGATGGTGAAAATAATACTAGGAAAAAATAATAACCTCTCAAAACCATCTGCAACGGACTGTTTTCAAGTGCGCTCACTTTCTGAACTTCGGTTTACAAAAAAGCTGGGAAGAATAACATCTGAGCAGCTAGAAGAAATCAAGTCTGGGCTTGCTAAAGTGTTCTCCATAGAAGAATAAAAAAACGTGCCTAACAGTGCGTAAAAGTCATACATCGGCCGACGGCCTTGCACGTTATTTACATGAGTCCGTTGCTTGCTTTTCCAGATGGCAGCAAGGGCGAGTATTTTTTCCTCAAGAAAGGTTCTATATGAGTTTTGTGGCAAAGAAAAAGGCCCTAAGCTTTTAGTGAGAAGGTTAGTACTTTCTTACTAAAAGCTTAGGGCCTTTTGGGTGAAAGGTCAATACCTTTTGGCCTGGCCCCTTTTAAGCACTTTTCACCAGGGTTTGAGGGGCGTTTTCAACGGCCTGTTTCACCAGTTTGCCCGGCCTGAACAATATTTTTACGTTCTTTATCTGCGCGGCCGTGAACTCCTCCGGCGTCTCAGTCCCCTCGCTGCTCACCACCGTCCGGAAAGACCCGAAATCGCCCAGCTCCACAATAGCCCCCTCGCCCAGCATCTCGGGCAGCACCGTGAGCAAGCTCTCAATAACGGCTATGGTATCTGGCACGCTTACGGTGCTTATCTGGTTAATGCGGTTGGCAATGTCACGAATGGGCACTTTACGGGTAGAGACGCTTTGGGCATACCACTTCTTGGCGGCCGTAGGCTTGGCTGGGTTGCCGCGCTGTACTAAAGAATATTCCATAAATTTTAAGGTGAGATGAAACATTGTTTGAACTACGGTTTTGCTTTACTGCAATGTGCCGCAATTGTTTCATTCTTATGGCATTACCCCCTTTATTCACTTCCTTGTCTCATCATTAAGGAGTAATCTTGACTGGTTCTCCATTTAGATAACCAACGGGGCACCGTTAGGCATGCCTCCAGGCTCGGCTTCGTTTTTGTCTTATCAGCAGGCAAGAAATTTTCTTATTTTTAAGCAACCGGCCGCTTCTTGATGTAGCGGTGGTGTGATTCATTTAGTATGTTTATACTAGTCGGTTAGGCACCAGCTAAAGAACTACCTTACTTCTGTAAAAAACGTATATTTGACTTATGACTAATATCAGGGACTTCATCAGCATTGACCAAGAAATATTAGGAGGACAGCCTGTTTTCAAAGGGACACGGGTTCCGATAGAATCGCTTTTCCTTCATTTAGAAAAAGGAGTTACCCTAGACGGATTTTTAGAAGATTTTCCGACTGTAAGCAAAGAACAGGCGATTAGTGTGCTGGGAATTGCCGAAAAAATAATGACTTCTAAAAATATAGAAAAGATATATGAGGCTGCTGCTTGACGAAAATTTACCTAAGCGGCTTAAACTTGACTTTCCAGAACATGAAATCTATACCGTCAGCGACAAAGGCTGGAACGGAAAGAAGAATGGGGAACTGATGAAGCTACTTATAGCAGAGAACTTTGATGCTTTGTTCACCTTCGACAAGAATTTACAGTATCAGCAGAATTTCAAAAAATACTCTGTTCCTGTTTTAGTGCTAAATGCCGCAGACAACACTTATATGACGTTAAGCAAACTCGTTCCTGAAATTAAAGAAATTCTCAACAGACAACTTATACCAGGACCAACAATTCTGAATGAGTAAAAAATTACTTGTGCCAAAACTATATAAACACCATACTTAGGCCAACGGCTTAGCCCGTTGTTTATACTAACCGTTGGGGGTAAAAAAAAGCCGATGTCAGGATCTCCTAACATCGGCTTTTCTGTTTCTATAAAAAATCAACCATTACGTCAACATACCACCGTCTACCTGCAAGGTCTGACCGGTAATGTACGATGAAAGGTCTGAGGCCAGGAACACGCAGGCGTTGGCCACGTCTTCGGGGGCACCGCCGCGTTTCAACGGAATGGCTTTGCGCCACTCGGCTACGGTGTTGGCGTCCAGCTCGTCGGTCATGTCGGTTTCAATGAAGCCGGGCGCGATGGCGTTGCTGCGGATGTTTCTGGAACCCAATTCCAAGGCCACTGATTTGGTGAACCCGATGATACCTGCCTTTGAAGCGGCGTAGTTGGCCTGGCCGGCGTTGCCTTTAATGCCCACCACAGAGGTCATGTTAATGATGGAACCGCTTTTGGCGCGCATCATGTGTTTGGTGGCGGCTTTGGTGAGGTTGAAGACAGATTTCAGGTTGGTGTTGATGACCGCGTCCCACTGTTCTTCAGACATGCGCATGAGCAGGCCGTCTTTGGTGATGCCCGCGTTGTTCACCAGCACATCCAGCTTCCCGAAATCCTTTACCACGTCCTCCACCAATTGCTCAGCCTGGGCATAATCAGAGGCATCTGAGCGGTAACCTTTCGCCTGAATGCCGTACTCGGCTAATTCTTGTTCCAGGGCCTGGCCTTTTTCCACGCTTGACAGATACGTGAACGCCACGCTGGCGCCCTGCTCAGCATATTTCTTGGCAATAGCCCTCCCGATGCCCTTGGAGGCACCCGTCACTAACGCAATTTTTCCTTCCAGTAATTTCATAGGTCTTGGGTAGAAGCCCGCTGCGCCGGAGCCAGCAAGCCAATTGGTACAGCCCCAAAGATACTAAATGCCCGCTTTTGCAAAAGCACCACCCCAAGATTTACTAACAACTGCGTTTTCGGCCTCATTTCCAGAAACAAGCCCGAAAACGCAAAGTAGAATTCCCTCTCTCTCTGGGAGAGGGTTAGGGTGAGGGTCTTTTTGTAAACAGTTTTGTTTAATTATATGAATACACCCTCATCCTAACCTTCTCCCAGAGGGAGAAGAGACTGCGTAGTTCTGTTTGCGAACTGCTTAGATAGGCGCTGACGTTTGCCTTAAATATTCCTGTTTTTGGCCCCATTTCCAGAAATGAGGCCAAAAACGGAAACTACTTGCAGAAACGTTTGAGCAGTGCGCTGGCTTGCGCATTGCCTAACTCAAAGGCTTTCTGCCAGTCTGCGCAGGCCTCTTTCTTTTTGCGTTGGGTGTGTTTGAGCACGCCGCGGTTGTAGAAGGCCTCGGCCAGGCTGGGGTCATGTATAATAGCCTGGTCATAGTCGGCCAGGGCTTTGGGGTATTGCTTTTGGCGCACGTACAGGTTGGCGCGGTTCAGGTACGCCACGCTGTAATCTTTCTGCAGCGCAATGGCCTGGCTGAAATCTACAATGGCGCCGCTGTTGTCTTTGAGGCGCGCCTTGTTGAGGCCGCGGTTGTTGAAGGCCTTGGCATAGCTGGGCTGGTGCTGAATGGCCAAATCATAATCTGCGATGGCGGCTTTGTACTGCTTGCGGTTCTGCTTGATATCGGCGCGAAATTTATAGGATTCAGCATCTGTGGGTGTCAGCGAGATGGCGTTGGTGAAATCGGCGTAAGCCCCGTCAAAATTACTGGACTCGTACTTGGCCATGCCGCGCAGGCGGTACAGGCTGCCGTCGTTGGGGCGTTTGGCAATGGCCTGGTCGTACTCGGCAATGGCGCCAATGTAGTCGTTCTTGCTCATGCGCTCCAGACCTTCGCGGTAATGGATTTTGGCCGTGTTGCAGGCGCCCGCCAGCAAGAGAACCGCCCACAAAGAAACCAGGCGCGCGCGCCGAAACCCCTGTTGCCAATAAGCCGAAAATGATTGCATAGACCCAAACGAATAATCTGATGCTACATACTAGATTTAGGGGTATATAGTTATCCTGAAATATTCCGCTTCGGCAAAAAATATGCTCTGCATGTGATTTGACCTAGAGATAGGTGCCACAGGGAAAAAGCCAAAGGCACCGCCCCTGCCCTGCCCGGGTTTTCAGGAAATTATGTACCTTCAAGGCCTAAATCTTTTGTGTATGAAAAACTTCAAGTCTTTCTTTTTGGTGGGCGTTTTGGCCCTGGTGGCCACCAGCCTGCTGAGTTGCGCCCTGTTCACCACGCCGCAGGCCAGCCAGAAAACCGTCATCTACGTGGTGCGGCACGCCGAAAAAGCACCCTCCAGCGGCGCCATGACAGATGACCCGGAGCTGTCGGCGGCCGGCCAGAAACGCGCCCTGGATTTACTTTCCAAATTAGGCAAAGAGCCGATTGCCGCATTCTTCGCGACTAAATACAAACGCACGCAACTCACGCTGCAGCCGCTGGCCCAGGCCAAAAAACAGACCGTGCAACAATATGACGCCGGCAACGCTACCCAACTGGCCCAGAACCTTAGCCAGAATTTTACAGGTAAAACCGTAGTAGTGGCCGGACATTCCAATACCGTCCTTTCTATCATTGAAGCCCTGGGCGCTAAAAAACCTTTGACAGAAGTAGCCGACCACCAATATGACTATTTGTTCAAAGTCACCTTGCAGCAAGGCAAAGAACCCCAGGTAGAAGTAAGCACCTACGGAGATGCCTCTGTGGCGCCGGCCAAGTAATCTACCTTTTCAGTGTACTTTCCTGCTGCCTGTTTTTAATACTTCTTATAACTATGATGTTTCTATTAGTTGTATTAGCAGCAATTGTCTTCATCTGGATTTACTCTTATAACACGTATGGCAAACCGAAGAACAAACCCAAGAAGAAAACTGACAATTCTGATGCATGGTGGTCAGTTGATGAAAAGCCACATCACCGGAATATTGAACCAGAAGATGTTGTAGGAGACGGAGCTGATTCAGATTAATTATATTTCAAAAAAGCATAACTCCCGTTTTGGGCCTCATTTCTAGAAATGAGGCCCAAAACGGGAGTTATGCTTTTACCGCTAATAGACTGCCTGAAACACCATCAAGTAAAAATGCCCGTGCGGCGCAATGTCTGTCAGGCCAGGAAAGCCTTTACCGCAGACATACCCGCAAACGTCGATAATAGACCTAACAACACGCTGCCAGTTACATATGCGGCGGCGTAGCCCACTTGTCCATCGCGCAGCATGGCCACGGTTTCATAGGAGAACGCCGAAAACGTGGTGAAGCCGCCCAGCACGCCGGTGGCCAGAAAAAGCCGTCCTTCAGGTGAGAGATTTCCTTTCTCGGCCAATCCAAACACCGCGCCAATCAACAGGCAACCCACCACATTCACCGCCAACGTCCCGAAGGGGAACGCCACGCCCACCTTCGTCTGGATGGCCAAGGAAAGCAGGTAACGGGCGATGCCGCCCAGGAAACTTCCCAAGCCTATGGCTAGTATCATTTTCATGGTTACTTATAATAGAAGTGAACTTTTGAATGAAGTGTATTCCCTCTCCCTTGTTCTGTTCTCATTGCAAAGTAACCCTAGGCAGTCAATTAACATAGCTTTAAATCAATGAAAGAATGATGGAGAGGCTGTGGCGTAAAATTACCGTTTTAGGCCTCGTTTCTGAAAATGAGCCCCAAAACGGGGAGCCATTGATTGCTACTTCCAGGGTTAGAATAGTCTGGGCTTTGCCGCTAAATGCCCAAGTGATGTTTATTTGGCTTTGGTAGTAAAATGGGCCCAGGTTGCTTTTGCTATGTCCGCAATCACTTGTTCATTTACAGCGGTGGTTTCTTTTGAATTCGAGACAAACACACTTATGAAAATGGGCTGGCCGCTGGGCAGGAACAGAACGCCAATGTCATTCATGGCCGCGGTTACACCCGCTTTGTTGATGCCCGAGAAACCGGTCTTATGCGCCACCACCGTTCCTGGGGGCAATTTTCCCTTTAATCTGTCTTTGCCGGTTTCGGTTTGCTTCATGATTTTCCAGAGGAAGGCGTGACTAGCCGGCGAGAGTAATTTCCCCTGGTTGTAATAAAACTTGGAGAGCACGGCGTTGGCGGCTAGCGGCGTGGTCCAGTTCTGGAACTGGAGGTCCCAGTTGGCCTGCATCACCTCTTCGTTTATTTTAATGGACAGGTCCGTCACCTTGTTTCTGTGAAAATAGCTTTCCACGGTTTTGGGTCCGCCCAGAAGTCGCAGGAGAACGTCGCAGCCCACGTTGTCACTGCTGGAAACGGTGTATTGTAAGATTTCTGACAGCGGAAGCTCGGCTCCCTGTGGGTATTTCTCCCGAAGCGGGCTATACAAACCAGGAAGAAGTTCTGCCTGGGTGATGCGTATTTTCTGGTCCAGGGAATACTTCCCTTTGTCAATCTCAGCCAGCATGACAATGCCAATGTGCAGCTTAAAAACACTTTGCATGGGGAATTGCCGGTTACCGTTGACCGTCAGGGTATCTTTAGCGGTTTTCCCTTTGATGGCCACTCCCACTTCCAGGTTTTTCCCGGCCACTAGTTGCTGTATTTTCTGCCGAAGCGCATCTGTGTTCTGGGCCATTGCCTGGTAGGTGACCACCAGAAAGAGAAAGACAGTTGCGGGGAGTAGCTTTTGCATGTGTTATCAAATTTTCTTGCGAAGGTATGACTAAAAGTCCAGCAACGGCATTATTGAAATCTGCCCCTAGGCATGGGAAAATTTCCGTTTTCGGCTTCGTTTCCGGAAATGAGCCCAAAAACGGCTTGCTGCGGTTTCACTTGGCAAAAGCGTGATTATGATGTAGCTTTGCCTAACAAACCTTTAGACCAAACACATGGCAGCAACATATGATTTGATAGTGGTAGGCAGCGGCCCGGGCGGGTACGTGGCCGCCATACGGGCATCACAGTTAGGGATGAAAGTAGGCGTGGTAGAGAAAGCCGAACTAGGCGGAATCTGCCTAAACTGGGGCTGTATTCCCACCAAAGCCTTATTGAAAAGCGCGCAGGTGTTTGAGTACATCAAGCACGCCGCCGATTACGGCATCAATGTTTCTGAGGCATCGGCTGACTTTGGCGCGGTGGTGAACCGCAGCCGCGGCGTGGCCCAGGGCATGAGCAAAGGCATTCAGTTCCTGTTCAGAAAAAACAAGATTGACCACATAGCCGGTTACGGCAAACTCAAAGGCAAAGGCCAGATAGAAGTGACCCCAGAAGGCGGCACCGCCCAAATCTACGAAGCCAAGCACATCATTCTGGCCACCGGGGCCCGTTCCCGCGAGTTGCCAAATCTGCCGATTGACGGCCAGAAAATCATAGGCTACCGCCAGGCCATGGTGCTGGAAAACCAACCCAAGAAAATGGTGGTAGTGGGTTCTGGCGCTATTGGCGTGGAGTTCGCGTATTTCTACAACGCCATGGGCACTGAGGTGACCGTGGTGGAATACCTGCCCAACATTGTGCCCGTGGAGGACGAAGAAATCTCTAAGCAACTGGAGAAATCGTTCAAAAAATCGGGTATCAACGTGATGACCAGCTCTGAGGTATTGTCGGTAGACACCAGCGGCGCAGGTTGCGTGGTGAAAATCAAAACCGCCAAAGGCGAAGAGACTATTGAAGCCGATGTAGTTTTATCAGCGGTGGGTATCCAGACTAACCTGGAAGGCCTTGGCTTAGAGGAATTGGGCGTGAAAGTAGAGCGCGGCCGCGTAGAGACCGATGATTTCTACAAAACCAATGTGGAAGGCGTGTACGCCATCGGCGACATTGTGAAAGGCCCGGCTTTGGCGCACGTTGCCAGTGCAGAAGGAATTATCTGTGTGGAAGCCATCGCCGGTCACCACCCAGAGCCATTGGACTACAAAAACATACCGGGCTGTACCTATTGCTCTCCGGAGATTGCATCAGTGGGCTACACTGAGAAAGAGTGCAAAGAACTGGGCCGCGAAATCAAAGTAGGCAAGTTCCCGTTCTCGGCCTCAGGCAAAGCCAGCGCCGGTGGCGTGAAAGACGGCTTTGTGAAGGTGATTTTTGATGCCAAGTACGGCGAGTTCCTGGGTGCGCACATGATTGGTGCCAACGTCACCGAGATGATTGCCGAGATTGTAGTGGCCCGTAAACTGGAAACCACCGGTCACGAAATCATCAAAGCCGTTCACCCGCACCCCACCATGTCAGAAGCCATCATGGAAGCCGCCGCGGCTGCCTACGGCGAAGTGATTCACTTGTAGTAAAATCAACCCATACATATGAAAGGCCCGAAGTTTTCTTCGGGCCTTTCTGTTTTTGGCCCCGTTTCCAGAAATGAGCCCGAAAACAGAAAGCGAGTTCAGCGGTTAACTATTTATCAGCCACAGGTAAGCATCAGAAAATCATGGGTTTCCTGTTCAAGCAAAGCCAGTTTTCCGTTAGAAAGAAAAGTCTGACTTCTGGCAAGGTTAAAATTTAATGTAGCTACGTATTAAACTTTCTGCCCATTTCGGCATCCAACCTACTAATGACTATCAACTTCAAGAGTACCAAAACGCTTTATTTCCCCTGCATGAAACATCCGCTTTCCCTTTTTCTTCTGTGTTGCGCAAGTTTTCTTTTCTCGTTCCAGGCTTCGGCCCAGGGCAAAGTCACCGGTAAATTGCAAGATGCCACTTCCAAGCAGCCCATTGGCTACGCCACGGCGGCGTTGCTGGCCTTGCCAGATTCCACCATCACGGCCAGCGCGCTGGTGGAAGGCGACGGCAGTTTTACTTTGGCTCCGGTGGCAGTGGGCCGCTATGCTTTGAAAATATCGTTTGTGGGGTATGTGACCCGCGTGGTGCCTAATGTACAGGTAACCGCCGCCGCGCCCAACGTAAACCTAGGGTTAATTGGTTTGCGCATGTCCAGCACGCAGCTCAAAGCCGTGGAAGTGGTAGGCCAGCGCGCGCAGGTAGAATATGGTCTGGATAGACGTGTGTATAATGTGAGCCAGGACCTTTCTACCGTGGGCGGAACGGCGGTAGATGTGATGCAGAACGTGCCCAGCGTGACCGTGGACCAGGAAGGCACCGTGAGCATGCGCGGCACCAGCAACATCACCATTTTGATTGACGGGAAGCCATCGGCAATCGCCGGTTTGGGCTTGGACCAGATTCCGGCCAGCACCATTGAACGCGTGGAAGTGATCACCAACCCCAGCAGCAAATATGACCCAAGCGGCACGGGCGGCGTGCTGAACATCATCTTAAAGAAAGAGAAACAGCGCGGGCTCAACGGCGTGGCGTCTTTGAACGTGGGCCTGAATGAACGCTACAATTCGTCTTTGAACCTCAACTACCGCTTTGGCAAATTGAACGTGTTCACCAATTATGATTTCCGGCAAGATTACCGTGAAGGCAAAGGCAGCTCCAACCGGGCGAATTTTCAGACGGAAGACGCCATTAATTACCAACAGGTAGAATCTGAGAACAACCGCACCAACAGCAGCCACAACATCCGGTTCGGGGCCGATTACCAGCTGACTGATTTGCAAAGTATTACCGGTTCTGTGCTGTACCGCCGGGGCCGCAATGAAAACGAAGGCAATACATTTTACCGCTTCCTGGGCCGCAATGAAGGCTTAGACAGCACGTCCACCAGAAATGTACTGGGCTCTGAGACCCGCAACCTCTGGGAATATTCCCTGGGCTACCGCAAAACTTTTGCGCAGGCGGGCCGTGAACTCACCGCCGATGCCGTCTTCAACGTGGAACAGGAACCCGGCCAGGACGAATTCAGTCAGTATTTCTATTTGCAAGATGGATCGCCCAGCAGGTTCAGGCCTGTGGTGTTCCAGCGCAACCGCAACCTGGAGCAGGAACGCGAAGGCTCTCTGCAGGTAGATTACGTGCAGCCCTTCAGTGAGAAAGGCAAATGGGAAGCCGGCTACCGCAGCACCTATGAACGCAGCGATGAAGACGTGCAAGCCACTGACTTTAGCCGTGAGAGCAACACCTTTGAGAACAATATTGGCCGCACCAACCGCTTTGTCTATGATGAATGGGTGCACGCCGTGTACGGAAACTACGGCAACGCTCTGGGCAAACTAAGCTACCAACTGGGCGCGCGCGTGGAGCAGACCAACATTACCGCCAACCAGATCACCCAGAAACAAAAGAACAAACGAGATTACCTCAACGTCTTCCCCAGCGTGTTCCTGACCTATGCTTTCTCTGAGGAGCAGAAAATACAGACCAGCTACAGCCGTCGCATTGACCGGCCTGGCACCCGCCAACTCAACCCCTTCCGGGACATCTCTGACCTGTACAATGTGCGCCAGGGAAATCCTGACCTGGACCCCGAGTTTATTGATGCCCTGGAAGTGAATTACCTGCATTTCTGGGAACGCACCACGGCTACCGTGGCTGTTTTCTACCGCCAAATGACCGACATTGTGCAGCCCATCAGGCAGTTATTGGACGTTGACGGAAACGAGCGCCAAGCCACGCTCACCACGTTCCAGAACATTGCCAGCGGCCGCTCTTACGGCATGGAATTGACAGGAACCCTGGATGCTTCTACCTGGCTTAAACTTAACGCCAATGCCTCGGCGTTTAATTACTACATCAACGGCTCTGAGCAAGGTTTGGCTTCCAACAGCCGCTTCAGCTGGACCAGCCGCCTGAACGCCAATTTCAAACTTCCCTTTAAAACCGAGGTGCAGCTTTCTGCCAATTACCGCTCCCCTATTGTGACAGTGCAAGGCGAACGGTCGGCGTTTTTCTTTACCGGGTTGAGCGCCCGCAAAGAGATTCTGAACGGCAAGGGCAACATCATCTTAAGAGTGCAGGACATCTTCAACACCATGCGTTTTGACTCAGAGACCTTTGGTGAAGGTTTCAGGGAAAGCAGCCGCTACAAACCGCAGAGCCAGTTGGTATTTGTGGGCTTCAGCTACCGGTTTGGCAACAACAACGCCCAGAAACGCGAAGAAGGCAACAAAGACGGCGAGATTCCTGCCGGGCCAGAGCGCGAAGGGGGTCAGTATTAATTCAGCAGCAACCCCATAAAAAAAGCCTGACACGTATGCGTCAGGCTTTTTTTATGAATAAGTTTTCTGGTTAGTTTTTATAGGCGCGGTAGCGTTTGGGGTCTTTTTTCTTGTCTTTCTTTCTTCCAACGGCACCACCAGCCACAGTCCCGGCCACCCCGCCAATCACAGCGCCTTTTCCGCCGCCAATTACGGCTCCGGCCGCGGCACCACCAGCACCGCCCAAGACAGCGCCTTTCGCTTTTTTACTCCAGCCCTTCTTTTCTTTCTTCTTGGTGTCCTGGGCCTGGGTTTCATTCGCGGCGCCGCCCAGCATGAAAACCGAGCAGAGCATTACTAAGGATATCTTCAGATTTTTCATAGCCATACAAGTTAGGTTCTGCGGTTTATACGATATGAACCACCCCAAAAACTTGCACGATTACAGGAGATGCATTGAACAGGAAAGCAACGGGCAGAAATTCCGTTTTCGGGCTCATTTCCAGAAATGAGCCCGAAAACGGAAAAAACTCAGGTGAATTTTACTTTGATGATAGTAGTAAGGTAGTCGTAGATTTCGGTGACTTCCTTGTCATACAGAAAGATATTGTAGGCGTCTGTATCTACCTTGCTCACGCGGCAACCGTTCTCCACCATCTGGAACACCACCTCACGGATGCGCAGCGGGTGACCCGCCAGGTTCAGCATACAGGTGGCGTCCTGGGCTTCCACCAGCAGGAAAAGGTGGTGCAGATCGTCATCTGAGAATTGGGTTTGTTCTAGCATGCCACAGGCTTTTTACGGTCTTCCGGTTAAGCATTTTCAAAGCAGCGCCGCCATTCACATACGCGGGCTGGTCTTAATTAGATGTTTTCTTGGGTTTGCTCACCAGGTACACGCCGCCAAAAATCATGGCCGCGTACAGGGCCTTCTGCCAGGTGAACACATCGGCGCCCAGCCAAACGGCAATAATGATGGCCACCAGCGGTTGCAGGTAAATGTACACGCCCACCAGCGCCGGACTGGCGGTTTTCATAGCCCACACGTTGAGCAAGTACGCCAAAATAGTCATACCGATGATCACAAACGCGATGGCCGCCCAGATAGAAACTGGGAATGTAGCATAGTCTGGACTCAGCACGTCTTGCCAGCCGAACGGAATCACGCCCACCGCGCCCACCAGAAAAATGCGGCTCACCACCGTAATGGCCTGGTATTTCTTCATGAGGGGTTTGGCCAGCACCAGAAATACCCCAAAACTGATGGCATTGAGCAGAATCAGAATATCGCCCCAGGTGTTGCCCTGCGCGTTGCCGGCCTTGCCCGAGATCAACAGCATGGCGCCCAGCCCGGCCAGCAGAATGCCCGCCATTCTAAACACTTTCAACCGTTCCTTGAGCAGATAGGCCGACATCAGGACCACCACTACCGGCGACACCGTCTGGATCAATGACGCATTTATGGGCGAAGTAAGGTTGAGGCCGCTGAAAAAGGACAGTTGGTTGAGCATGATGCCAAAGATGCCGCACAAAATAATTCGGCCCCAGTCCTGGCGGCTCTCCACTTTCTCCTTCACCACAAACAGAGACATGGCCCCGAAGAACAGCACCGCGCTTACCGCCCTGATCACAATCAACCCGAACGGCTGCACGTACGTGGGCATGATCTCCTTGGCAATGCTGTAATTGGCCCCGTAAATAAGGGAAACCGTCAAGAGCGCGCCGTGTACCTTTACCTGTTGGTTCATGCCGCAAAGGTAATTGACAGGCCGGCAGTGTTGCTACACATATTTCCGTTTTTGGGCTCGTTTCTGAAAATGATGCCGAAAACAGTAAATTGATGATGTTTGATGGTTGGTTGTTTTGCAACGAGCCGCACTTTCACCTTGGCTTGTCCCCTGGCAAACCAGCCGGGATTGGCAATTGTCCGGCTATCTTTTCGGTCTGTCAGGGGACAAACCGAGGAAGAGCAGTACGTTTTTCTCTTTTTTTGTTCCACCCGCCTATGGCACGGATTTACTTCCGTGACTTGTTGAAGAGCTTTTTATAAGACGCGGAAGTAAATCCGCGCCATAGAGGGCAAGTTTAGCGCTAGCGTAACTTGTGGTAAAAAACTGGGTCAGTTTATCAACTGACGTAAGTTTATAAACTTACAACTTGTAAAACCACAAGTTACACTAACGCTAAACTTGCGGTAGAGAAAGACATCCGTTTTCGGGCTCATTTCTGAAAATGAGCCCGAAAACGGAAAAGTAAGAAAAGATAAAGCGAAGTAAGAGACAAGTAGCTGCCAGCAGAAACATAAGAAAGATAGGCTGGCCTGGCAGAAGTATAAAGTTTCAAATTAAGAAGGAGTGCGCATCTCAGAACCGCTGCCAACCTAAGCCACAACCGTAATTTTAAATGGGTTTTCCCTTGGGTGCGTACGTATTTTTAACCTTACTTTGTATTCCCGTTGGGTGCTTCCCGCAGAGGCGCACTGGGAGTCACGGAAACCATAAAATTGTGGTTTCCTGCCTAAATTGATCTACCATGAGTGATGCCATCAAGCATGAATGCGGAATTGCCCTGGTCAGGCTCCGCAAGCCCCTTTCGTATTACGCCCAGAAATACGGAACCCCCATGTACGGTATACAGAAGATGTACCTGCTTATGGAGAAACAGCACAACCGGGGGCAAGACGGCGCGGGTTTCGCCAGCATAAAAATCACCGCCAAGCCCGGCACCGAGTACATTGCCCGCTACCGCTCCGTCAAGACCAAGGCCATTGACGCCATCTTCGGGAAGATGAGTGACAAATACAACAAATGCCGCCGGCACAATCCCTCCAACTCCAGTGACATTTCTTGGCTGCAGGAACAGCTTCCGTTTTTAGGCGATGTCTATTTGGGTCACTTGCGTTACGGCACTCACGGTGAGAACAGCGTAGACAACTGCCACCCCATGCTGCGCGAGAACAACTGGCGCAACAGAAGCCTGGCCGTGGCCGGTAACTTCAACATGACCAACGTAGACGAGCTCTTCAACGTGCTCACCAACCTGGGCCAACACCCCAAGCAAAAAATTGACACCGTCACAGTTCTGGAAAAAATCGGTCACTTCCTGGACGAGGAAAACCAACGCCTCTTTGACTACTACAAACCTGACCACAGCAACCAGGAAATCACCCATTTAATAGAGGAAAACCTGGACTTGCAACGCGTGCTGCGCCGGGCCTGCAAAGACTTTGACGGCGGCTATGCCATGGCGGGCCTCACCGGCTACGGTGCTGCTTTTGTGGTGCGCGACCCCTCGGGCATTAGACCGGCCTATTATTACATGGATGACGAAGTGGTGGTCATTGCCTCAGAGAAACCTGCCATTAAAACCGCATTTGGCATTGAGTACAGCCAAATCAAAGAGATTACGCCGGGCCATGCCCTGATCATTGGCAAAAACGGCGAGGCCGAAGAAAAAGAAGTATTGCCCGCCCTGGAGAAGAAATCCTGCAGCTTTGAGCGCATTTATTTCTCCCGCGGCAATGACCCCGAGATTTACCAGGAACGCAAACGCCTGGGCAAAATCTTGTGCCCCACCATTCTGGAAGCGGTCAATTATGACCTGGAGAACACCGTTTTCTCCTACATTCCCAACACCGCTGAGACTTCATTTTTGGGCATGATGGAAGGCGTGGAAGATTACCTGCGCACGTACCGCCGGAAAGCCTTAAAAGAAGAAAACCTCAGTGACGAGAAACTAGACAACATTCTTTCGTTTAAACCGCGCATTGAAAAACTGGTCATCAAAGACGCAAAGCTGCGCACTTTTATCTCTGATGATTCTTCCAGAGATGACTTGGTGGCCCACGTCTATGACACTACCTATGAAGTGGTGAAAAAAGGCGTGGACACCGTGGTGGTGATTGATGACTCTATTGTGCGCGGCACTACGCTGGAGAAAAGCATCATCAGAATGCTGGACCGCCTGCAGCCCAAGAAAATCATAGTAGTTTCCTGCGCCCCGCAAATACGCTACCCAGACTGCTACGGCATTGACATGTCTAAAATGAAGGAGTTTGTCGCATTTAGAGCTATGATGGGCTTGCTCAAGGACCAGGGCAAACAAGACCTGGCCAAGGAAGTCTACCAGAAATGTCTGGCAGGTTTGGCCTCCGGCGAAGCCCGCACCCACAACTTTGTGCAGGAACTCTACAGCGAATTCACTCCCGAGCAGATCAGCGCCAAAGTGGCCCAGATTGTGAAAGCCTCTGATGTGAAAGCCGAAGTGGAAGTGATTTTCCAGACCATTGAAGGCCTGCATGAAGCCTGCCCCAACCACATAGGCGACTGGTACTTCACGGGCAACTACCCTACGCCCGGCGGCATGAAAGTGGTGAACCGCGCCTTCGTGAATTTCATGGAAAACAAAGAAGGCCGCGCATATTAAACGCTCAGCATATAGTATAAAACGCCAAGGGCGCGATGGTCTGACCGTCGCGCCCTTGGCGTTTTTGGCTTCGTTTTCAGAAATGAGCCCGAAAACGGAAATACACTTACCTGACCGCCAGAATTTGAGGCGTATGCTGCTTCTTCCGGTTCAAAAAAAGTAGTGATGTCGCTGTTATAAAGAAAGCCGTTTCGGTGTACAGCCATTGGGTTCCAAAAGTACCCAAGGCGCCTTCGGTGAACATGGTGATGAGTCGTGACAGGGCATAGAAACCCCAGAGCAAGCACAGAAAAGACAGGCCTTTCCTGACATCGGTGAGCATGAGGTACACCAAGGAGATGGTGAGGGTGAGGCCCACGCCGCCATATACACCCCTGATGGAGCTGTAGGCATCTGTGTTTCCCAGTTTCACCTGCACCAGATCCATGACAGCTTGCGGGTTGGCAAAGGCCATCACGCTCACAGATAATAAACTCAAGGCCGATAAAAGAATGAAGCCCTGGGCGGCTAGTTTTGATTTTTGCTTTTTCATAATGGGGTTGCCTTTAATGATAAAGCAAAGGTGGAGCAACGCCCGCGCAAAAATCTTGGTAATTACCAAGGTTTTACAATTTCACCTTGTTGAGCAACTTACTGAAATTGGTGGCCTCTATGCCCAGGTAATTTGCCAGGTATTTATGCGGCACCAATTGCAAAATATGCGGGCTGCGGGTGAGCAGTTTCCTGAATTTATCCTCTGAGGAATACGCCTGCAACTCCACCAAGCGCTCTAACACGCCAGAAAGGCTGTGGGCCAAACCACTTCTCAAGAAAGCATTGATGGCCAGTGACGTTTCTGCCAAAGGCTGCAGATCTGCGTAAGAAATTCGGAGGAAACTACTGGCGCTCAGCGTTTCATAAAAATACGCAGAAGGCTTTTGCAATAGAAAGGCGTCCAGTACCCCACCGAAGTTTGAGGGGTAAGTAAACGTCAAGGTTGCCTCGCGCTCCTGTTCATCCAGGGCATAGATTCTTTGAACGCCCTCTAAGATGAAATACAGGTATTTCTCTGGGTCACCGGCCACCGTTAATGGCTGTTTTCTAGCTGCGTTAAAAGGCTTCCAAAGCGCCGAGAAAGCCGCCCAATCTTCTTCTGACAAGGGATAAAGGCCCGATACAGCCAGCCGTAAGCGTTCCAGCGGATCAACGTTCATGCCTTAAAAATAAGCGAAACTCTACCGCAAACAAAAACAGCAGGAACTAGCCTTAGATAAGACGGTTCCTGCTGTTTCACAGATAGAGGTCAGATTTCTATTTCCGTTTTCGGGCTCATTTCTGGAAATGAGCCCGAAAACAGAAACTATTGTTTCACAAACCGAAGTCGATGCACTTGGTTGGCTTGCCGCACGTGCAGAATGTAAGCCCCGGTGGCCAGGTGTTTCACTGAAATGGTAGAGGCCTCAGGCTGTTGGTGCAAGACCAGCTTTTCCAGGCGTCTGCCCTTCAAATCGAAAATTTCCACTTCTGCCGCTTCCTCCAACCCTTGAATTTTGATGGATTCTACCGCGGGGTTGGGGTAGAGCGCCAGTTGCATTCCTTGGTTTTCTGAGGCACCGGCTTGCACCGCAACCAGCTTGCTGTGTTCAAATTTAGCGTCGAAATCAATTTGCTTGACACGGTAGTACAAGGCGCCCGGTGCAGGACTTGCATGCCTAAATTGATACTGCTGCGCTACCGTGCTGTTGCCGCTGCCCTTCACGGTGCCAATGGTCTGGAAATGCTTTCCGTCTCTGGAGACTTCCACCTCAAAACGGTCATTGTTGATCTCAGAGGCGGTGGCCCAGTGCAGTTGCACGTGTTGGTTTTTGCGTTCGGCCTTCACGTAAAGCCAAGACACGGGCAAGGTGGTTTCTATGTTTGCGATGCCCAATTGCCCGAACGGCGTGATGAAATTGCGCTTGGCATAGCCGCCTGCCACGGTTCGGCCTTCTTTGTTAGGCGCATCCAGTACCCCACCGCCGGTAGACCAATCGGCCCCACTCTGCGACGCCAAAGGTCTGATCAGCAGCGCGAATTTATTGTCTGACAAGTCTGCGAAACCATTCAACGAAGCCATGGCCGTGAAACTACCGGAGCTGGGCTGCGCATTGGGTTCCACAAACCACACGCCTTGCGGCTCAATTTTGGTGTAGCGGTTCCCCGTCTCCACAATGTGCAAATCAGCGTCATTATGCCCGGTCAACGGCCCGAAACCGACCCGCACACTCTGGAAATTATTGCCGGTAAGCCCGTTGGAGTTGATGGTTAACTGGCGTTTGCCTTCTGAGTTGCCCACAGGAAATGTGTAACTTCCGCTGCTGCCTACCGCTCTTCGTAAATTGCCCTGAATATAAAACGATGAATCTGCCAACTGCAACGCGTCTGGTAAAAGGCTGGTAATAGACAATTCATTGCTGCCAGTTTTAAATAATCCGTTTTTTAGCGTGAAAACCTCGGTCACCGCCACAGAATTGGTCAAGGTCACGCCCAATCCAGATTTGGCCACCAATAAATTAGCCACCGTGGCTGGCAGCCCATCGCCGGAAACCATCTCAGAAGTCCCCACAAAGCCGTAGTTGGCGGCGCTGGAGAACGTTCTGGTTCCGCTTACTCTAATGTTGCCGTCATTGGTACCGGTACCGCTGGTTTTAATGCCCTGCGCCGACCCGTATAACAAGGTAGCGCCGGGCTGCACTACAAAATTTCCGGTTCCGCCAATGGCGCGGTTGCTGGCAATCTGCAACACGGTTGGCGCGGCCACGGTCAGGGTACCAGACACGTCAAAAATGGCGCTGGGCAGTTGGTTTCCTAAATCATTGGCGGTATTGGCTTGCGTGGCATTGAGCAACAAATTATGATACACCACTTTCTGCGAACTACCATATGTTCCCCTGATGGATTGCGTCTGCCCTGAGACTGTGCCGTACAGTTCAATGGTGCCACCGGTAAGCGCGTAGGGCGAGCTTTTGCCTGTCAATTCCGGAAGAGTCCCGCTCGTTTTGCTGATTCTGAACAAACCGCCAGCCATAGTCAAGCCAGCATCACCTTTTAAGGCTTTGTTGCTGATGTCTACAATAGCATTGGGTAGAATAGTAACGTTGTGGTTGACGGTGGTGGTAGAGGAAATGGTCTTGGCGTTCACGCCCGCTGTGTTGGTGCCACCGAAAATAACGTGGTAGTAAATCTTGCTGCCTTTTAAAATCTGGTCGCCGGTGCCGGCCAGTTCCAGCGCACCGCCATAGAATTCATAGGCCCCGGTCATAAGCGGCACGGGCACGCCCACGGTTCCAATCTGGTACACGCCGCCTGTCATGACCAGTTTGCCCGAACTGCTCACATCAATTCCTGCCGGTGTGATGAACCTCCCCTGTCTGATTTCTAATCGTCCGCCGTCTGGGGCCAGCGCTGTGTGGCTGGAAATCCCGATGTTAGAATTCAACGTCACCGAAGTAGGATTGTCAATGATGAAGATTTTACCCGTGGTGGCCGTGGTGTAGGCATTGCCTGTTTGCTGCGGTAATTTGCCGCTGTAGATATAGGTGGCGATCTGGCTGATTTGTCTTCGGCTGGCGGTGACCTGTACGTTGCCCGTGGTGCCGGTGCTGTTCAAGCCGTGGGCGCTGGTGATGTGCAACGTTCCGCCCTGATCTAATTTAAAGGTGCCTTGGCCTTGCACAGCATACCCGTTACCGGTCGCATCCTGGCCAAAATCAAGGGTTCCGCCGGTTTCTACGGCCAACGTTCCGGCATACACTGAATTTGTGGGATTTAAGACCAAGTTTTGGGCCATCCGGACTTTCGCGCCAGCTTTCACAGATAAAGACACGTGGTTGAGCGGGCCATCGGCTTTTATTTGCTGCCAAGCTGAGCCTGTCATCTGAATGCCGCTGGTACTGGTATTGACGGTGCTACTATTGATGATGGCCGAAGCGGCGTCAAGGCTCAGGTTGCCTTTCAAGTCTAACGTGGTGACGGCCGTAGCGCTGGAAGTTTGGTTTAAAGTAAGCGTTGAATTCTGAAGGTTAAGATGACCTGCCACTGTCACCAGCCCCGTGCCCGCCGTCTGATTTTGCAAGGCAGCCGTTCCGCCATTAATTTGCAGGTCTTGCCCAAAGCTGAGGTTAACGTTTGGCGCAGCCGAAAACAGCAAGGACCCACCCGTTGGTAACTGAATAACCGTTGAGTTGGCGGCCACCACCCCGCTCCCATCTGTTAATTGCCATGCCGCCGCAATTGCCGGAGCCACCGTCAGCTTCCCGAACCAATAACCGTGCGCCTGAGTGGTAAGTTGATTGCCACTGAACAAAGGAGTATTCAAGGCTGCATTTTCTATCCGGATTTCAGATTTGGCATCTATTTCCTCGGTTCCCGCCCACAACTGAGAAGCGGCAGAATAGCTGGGCGACTGTAGTATCAGTTTAGCATTGGCCTGCACTTGCAATACCCCTCGGTTTTCAATTGCGCCTGCCATCAAAAGCGTGGCAGACGGCGTAATAGTCAACCTTGTGGTGGTCTTAAGGCTAGCGCCGGCAGTAATTGTCAGGGTTTGGTTGCCAGTGATTATTAGTGATGCAACTTCCAGGGAGCCTGTGATTTGCGCAGGGTGCAACACGTATATATTAGCAGTAGTGGGAATTGGAAAAGTGGCAGGCTCCCAGGTGCCGTCGCCGGTGAATCTTTCCAGGTTGGTGCTGCTGGTTGACTGGCTTACCGTGGTGGCAGCGGTGGTTCGGTAGTCACCGGGACTATAATTGGGGATTGATTGAGCGGTAACGGAAGGGAGCCAAAAAATAGAGAAGGCCCACATGAACATCCAAACTTTAAACCCTGCTTTCTTCACTTGGTTTGCCTTCATTCGCATCATCGTTAAACTCTTACAGATTAATGGTTTATCCTTTTTGAGATTGAGATGCCAACCAAGATTTAGAAAGGCTAGTTCAATGATTTCAGCACTTTTTCATTGCCTTTTTCCCAGAAGTCGGTTTAAATGAAATAGGGATATTTTTTTGTCTGAAATATTTTTAAACAGCAGGACAATAGATAGTTGTATTAACAGTCTCTGTTTTGAAAGAAGATAGGTGGATTTTATTGAAGTTACCTGTTGGTACAGTGACAATGAATTGGTCAAAAGTCAAGTTTCCGTTTTCGGTCTTGTTTCTGGAAATGAGCCCGAAAACGGAATTGGCGAAGACGCTCGTAGGAGCTGCGCGCACTACGAGGTCTTTTGAGCAACAGCAGTCGGGACCTCAACCGTAGAGACAAGGCAGTGCCTGGTCTCTACAACCAACCACAGAATTCCAGTTTCGCCTCCATTTTAAATTTAGAGCCCGAAAACGCAATTTACAGAAAGGCTCCCCTCCTGTCTTAGGAGGGGCTGGGGGTGGTCACCTTTTCCAGCCTTTCCATCGAGCGCCTAAGCAGGTTCCGTCGCCGGCAGGCGGGTGCCGAAGGCGCCAAGAAGCTGGTACAGCGCGAGAGGGGAAGGCTGGGCCTCGCGGCCGTGAGCGCTCGGAGCCCGGCTATGAAAAAAGCTGTCTTGTAGAACTCAGGAGAAAGCGGAATTTTGGAAGGAAGGCAAATGGCGTGCACTAGCAAGAATCCTCGTTAGATCCTTCGACAAGCTCAGGATGACAGTGAAAAGTACATTACGTTTTCGGGCTCATTTCCAGAAAGGAAGCCAAAAACGCAGCCCACCCTGCCATACGCTGACGAATCTGCAAGTACCGGAACATCCCGCCTGCCCCAAAAATGACATTGTGTCACAATTGGCAGCCGAATAACCGTTGGCATAAGTCTTGTTAGCACAGAGCCAAACAGAACACAATCAGGAACTACATATTAAAACTATAGACAATGGGAAAAATCATAGGCATTGACTTAGGAACCACCAACTCGTGCGTGGCCGTAATGGAAGGGAACGAACCAGTGGTGATCCCCAACAGCGAAGGTCGCCGGACCACTCCATCCATCCTGGCCTTCCTGGACAACGGGAACGGTGAGCGTAAAGTGGGAGACCCCGCCAAGCGTCAGGCCATCACCAACCCCCAAAATACTATTGCCAGTATCAAGCGTTTCATGGGCCGTGGGTACTCAGAAGTGAAAGACGAAACCCAACATGTTTCTTACAACGTGCAGGCGGGCAGCAACAATACCGTACGCGTGAAGATCGGTGACCGTGAGTACACGCCACAGGAGTTATCAGCGATGGTATTGCAGAAAATGAAGCAGACCGCGGAAGATTATCTTGGCACAACTGTGACCGAGGCGGTTATTACCGTACCAGCCTACTTCAACGATGCGCAGCGCCAAGCCACCAAAGAAGCCGGTCAGATTGCCGGTTTGGAGGTAAAACGTATCATCAACGAGCCTACCGCCGCTGCTCTGGCGTACGGTTTAGATAAAAAACACACAGACCAGAAAATTGCTGTGTATGACCTGGGTGGTGGTACCTTTGATATCTCTGTGCTGGAATTAGGTGATGGTGTGTTTGAAGTATTGTCTACCAACGGTGACACGCACCTTGGTGGCGATGACTTTGACCAAGTGATCATTGCCTGGTTGGCTGACGAGTTCAAGGCTGAGGAGAACATGGACCTGCGCACCGACCCAATGGCGTTGCAGCGTTTGAAAGAAGCCGCTGAGAAAGCCAAGATTGAGCTTTCCTCATCGTCTGAAACCGAAATCAACCTGCCCTACATCACCGCTACCCAGACGGGCCCTAAGCACTTGGTACGCAAACTGACCCGCGCCAAATTTGAGCAACTGGCAGATTCACTGGTACGCCGTTCTATGGAGCCGGTTAGAAAAGCCTTGCAGGACGCCGGTTTGCAGCCATCTGACATTGACGAAGTAATCTTGGTGGGTGGTTCTACCCGTATCCCAAGAATTCAGGAGGAAGTAGAGAAATTCTTCGGTAAGAAACCATCTAAAGGTGTAAACCCAGATGAAGTAGTGGCCATTGGTGCTGCTATTCAAGGTGGTGTATTAACCGGTGAAGTGAAAGACGTTCTTCTGTTAGACGTAACGCCTCTTTCTTTGGGTATTGAGACCATGGGCGGTGTGATGACCAAGTTGATTGAGTCTAACACCACTATCCCGACCAAGAAATCTGAGACTTTCTCCACAGCCTCTGACAACCAGCCAAGTGTTGAGATTCACGTTCTGCAAGGCGAGCGCCCTATGGCCCGCGATAACCGCACCATCGGTCGGTTCCACTTGTCAGATTTGCCTCCAGCGCAACGCGGCGTTCCGCAGATTGAGGTGACGTTTGACATTGATGCCAATGGTATCTTGCACGTGTCTGCCAAAGACAAAGGCACCGGCAAAGAGCAGAAAATCAGAATTGAAGCATCGTCTGGCCTGTCTGAAGAAGAAATTGAGCGCATGCGCAAAGAGGCCGAAGCCAACGCTGAGTCTGACCGCACCGCCAAAGAGCAGGTAGAAAAAGTAAACCAAGCCGACTCCATGATTTTCCAGACGGAGAAACAACTGAGCGAGTACGGTGACAAACTTTCTGAAGGCAACAAAACCGCCATTGAAGGTGCCCTGGCCGAGCTGAAGAAAGCGCACGAGTCTAAAGACTTAGCCGCCATTGACAGCGCCATGGCCAACATCAACAATGCTTGGCAAGCTGCTTCTCAAGAGATGTACGCGGCCAGCGGCGGAGCTGGACAACCCGGTGCTGATGGAGGATTCGGCGGAGGTGCTGAGCAACCAGGCGGAAACGCCAGTGGTGGCCAGTCTTCTAACAACGGTGATACCGTGACCGATGTGGACTATGAAGAAGTGAAGTAATTAAAAATAGGTTTAGTTGAGAAAGCCTCACCGCGTTGCGGTGGGGCTTTTTTTGTAAGACTCAAAAAGGCAGTCTAATCAAAAGGAAGTTTTTGGCTACTTGGCTTTCAACAATCGTTTCAACACTAAGTTGCACATCGGGCAAACAATAAGGGTGGTGAGGAAGTAGAGCACGTAAATCCTGGTGTGGTCACCTCTATTAAAAGATTCCCCAATAGAGGCTTCTGGCAATATCAGTCCCATAAAAACAAGTAATGCATAAAACACTAACATTTGGAGAATAATATGTTTCTGGCCAAGGGAAGCATACACATAAAGCCCTGAGTATGGGACAACGACAAAAACTAGTAGTGTCCAGCCAAACAGTACAAGCGTCCACATCCAAACAAGTTCAGAAAAATTATATAAGGGCTCTTTATAATAACCAGGATTGAAAATAATCATTGTAAAAATGGAGAGTCCGGCATTCAAGATTGGAATAACAAGAAGGCAAAGCAGTACCCAAATCAGCGCAAACCTAAACTTTTTACTTACAATCATTTGACAATGAACTTAATGGTTTCTTTCCATCTACAACAGCTTTCAGAGCCGACCAATCTGGACGATACTTTTCTGTAATGCTATTTGCCGAGGCGGAGCCACCATTATTGTTTACATATAATTTTATTTTATCTTGGAAAGATGTCCATAATGCATCTGCTTGGCTAAAAGGAATCCCTATTGTAGCTGTTGGTTGTGATGCTGTTATCCAGATGTCAGATAGTCGGTCTACACCTCTTGTATAGAAAGTATAACTGCCGTCTGAGTTAGTCGAATACCCGAACTGTCGATTGCCACTAACAGGGTGAACCCCATTAAAAGGGTCTTTAAGAGTAGAGAACGTCCAACTATTGGAAGTGTAGTTTGAAACGATGACTGAGCCATTCCTCGGTCCGAAGATGTCAATACTAACAATAGCACCTAAAGGATTAGTGGAAGACCATAAAGCTCGGTCATCTATATTATAGTGATTATAAGGAGTAAACTCGGAATTTTCACTATCAACAAAGTTATTTATGTTTAATCTTATGAGGTTTAAAAATTGTTGAGGTGTCAATTGCTGCCCATTTATGACAGGAAGTGTATTGACTTTCACACCAAAGTAATCCATGTTCACCACAGAACTAAAGGCGTTGTCAATATCAAGGACTTTCGAGAGGTAATTAATAGTAACAGGCACTCCATAGCCAGATGTTGGAGTGGGCGCGTAAACACTAATCTGGGAAACGATCCCCTCCACCTTCTGTTTTTGAGCTAGAGTTACCGTAAACTTGGCCAAAGTCACCCACTGCTGGACAATGTCACACGGCACATCAGGCAAAAGCGCAAATGGTTTTTCGTAAGTAGCGTTTTCTAATTCTTCTTCAGTAGGCGCATACACATCCTCCACTATTTTGTCCGGCTCCTGATACCCTCCGCCGCCGCCGCCCAGGTCAAACGCGGGATCCAAGCTTTCGGGTTGGAACGTCTGGCAATAGGGAACGCTCTCCCTTCCAACATAATATGGCTCACCACAGTAATCAGGCCCTTCCAAATTAACGGTGCAAGTCCTTTCCCAAATCTCCACATATCCGAAGTCACTACATGATGTGCGGGCAGAGCTCTCCTGCGCAGGCTGCTTCAAAGCCGCTATAATCTTTCCCTTCTCGTATGTGTACCCGTTCACCAACTCCCCCTGCAAAGAGGTATAGAAAACCAGCCCGCTGAAATCTTTGGGCCTACTCTTGTAAGAAAAGCTTTTAATATCTGAACCAGTAGTAGAGTACGCGTGCATAAGCGCAGCCACCAACTTTCCGTTTTTCTTGTCTTTCAAGACCAGTAATCTGGTCACGCCGTTGGGAGCAACATCTGTTCCCTTTATTTTGAAAGCTAACCGTTTCTCTGCCTTAATGGGCACCTCCACTACAAAATACCGTTTGTCCTCTGTCTCTGCAGCCTTCCCCCATTGCGCATTGAACGGCGGGAACTGCTTTTTCTTCTTTGCGGCTGCAGTACCAATACTTGGGGTAGATGCGTTTGCAGTGTACCATGCCTGCGCCTGCTCCACCCGCAGCGCGTCAGAATTGGTTTCAAGCTCAGTCAGTAGGTCTTCTTTCTGGCACCCAACAAGTGCTAAAAGTAGGAGTAGGATTTTAAGCCTGTTGTAGATTTTTTGCATAAAATTTAGATATTTATTTTTTATGCAAGCTATATGGCAATCCCATATCAAAAAATGATATTATAAGACTAAACGCAACATAGACTTTTATCAAGAAAATATAATTAAAACCACATAAAGCACTACTGCTGCTCTCAAACACGCTTAGGTAGGTAAATTGCTGTCCAGAAAAGCGCATTTTGTAACATGACCACAAAAATATTCCCTCTCTTGGAGTCAGGGTAGGCAAAAGCTAATTTAAACATGGAGCATCTTCTTACCTTTGTTCCTGAACCAGAAAGAGGCGCATGAACTTCATTACCCTAGACTTTGAGACGGCCACGGCAGACCGTGACAGCCCGTGTGAGATTGGCTTGACCTTCGTGCAGAATGGCAAAATTGCGGGCACGCAGGCCTGGCTTATCAAACCGAAGTCTTACCCGTACTTCAACAGCTGGAACATCGCCATCCATGGCATAAAACCCCAGGATGTGAAGAACAGCCCGGAGTTTGACGGTGTGTGGCGCGAGTTGCAGCCGTTGTTGCAGAACCAACTGGTGATTGCGCATAATGCCAGCTTTGACATGAGCGTGCTACGGGCCACGTTGAACACCTATCAATTGCCTTTCCCGGAATTGCAGTACGCCTGCAGCGTGCAGTTCTCCAAGCAGGTGTGGCAGGGTTTGCCCAAATATGACTTGAAATCACTGTGCAACCGGCACGGCATTCAGTTCAAACACCACCGGGCAGCGGCAGATTCCTACGCCTGTGCTGAGTTGACCTTGCGCGCCTTGGAACACACCAACTGCAGCCACCAGGAAGAACTGCCCGCGAAACTCAACATCAACTTAGGGAAACTGTATGACGGTGGCTATGCCGCGTCTTCTGTGCGCAAAGCACCCAAGCCCAGGAAGGCGTTTCCGTTTTAAGCATAAAGAGAATTTCCGTTTTCGGGCTCATTTCTGAAAATGAGCCCGAAAACGCTACCGCTTTTTCTCCAGTTGGGTGATGCCCAGAAACTGCCGGCCATTATCTGAAAGGACTTTCCAGCCCTGGCGCCGGAGGGTGCGCTTGATGAACGTGTTTAAAAATCCGTGGGCCACCAATACGGCCAAGCCTTGTACTTCCGCTTCCAGGGCCAGCCGTTGGGCTACCTGGGTGGCACGGGCGCGGGCGTCTCTGAAACTTTCTATCTCCCGCTGGTTCAGGCCCAGCATCCACAGCATTCTGGACGTCACCTGCCACCAGGCTAAAGGAAATTTACCGATGGGCAAGCCGGCAATTCGGCTTTCAAACTCCCTGAACGCCGCATCTTCCACCAATTCCACATCTGGCCCGAAGAGCATACGGGCGGTGGCTTTGGCGCGGGGCAGCGGGCTGCAGAACACACGGTTTATTTCATGGGGCAGAAGGCCTTCCTGGCGTTCCAAGATTTCCTCCACTTCGGCTACCTGGTACTCCTGCAGATATTGCTGAGCCGCCGCCTTGCTGAAAAACCCCGACCGCTCTACCAAAGGCCTGGCGTGCCTGATCAGATAAATGTGTGCCGTTTCTGCCATGGATTTAATGGTTGCTCCGGTTGTATACGGCGAAGGTGGGCAGAAGCAAATTTTAGAGACGTACTACTTTGCCTCTCACACGCCTTCCAACATTATAGTTTCATAGATGCAAAACACCCCATCTTCTTCCAGCATTATTGTTGCATTGCCCCAAGTCGCATGATAATTCGTCTTTAGAGACTTCCCGTTTTCGGGCTCATTTCTGGAAATGAGCCCGAAAACGGGAAAAATCAGGGTGCTACCTGGTACACCTCATGGTACAACGCGGTCACTACTTGTTGGCACTCATTGGAAGTCAATGCCCCCGGGAAGGACATTAACTGCAGCGGTACCCAGGATTTTTCTGGGCTGTAAGGTGGTTGTTGGTAAGGGAAGTCATTGAGAACGAACCCGGCGCGTTGGTAAAAGGCAATGCGGCGCTGGCTAAGAACATTCAGGGGCGGCTCCACTTCCAGCACCCACTTTCCTGGGAACTGAATTTTGAGCAAGGCTAGCAAGTTCTGACCAATTCCAGCACCGCGCTGCGAAGGTGAAACCGCCACATGTTCCAAAAAGGTAAATTCCTCCAAGTGCCAAATACCGACTAACCCTGCCAGACCAATTTCTGTGTGAACTGCCAGAAACTGGTAATCATCAGTTGCCAAAAGTGCTTCTTGTTGATTCAATGACCGACGTTCTTCTGCCGGAAAGGCCTCTTCATACAGCTGCCACGCCCAAAGGAATTCAGGCGTGGCAGTAGAAGTTATTTCTTGAAGATGCAACACGGTGGGTTAGTCCACGTCAATGTCGCCGCGGTGCAGTTGTTCCACGGAGCGCATCACTTTCTCACGCTGGGTGGTGCGGTATTTCTCCAGGGCATCGGCTACTACGGCATTGTTGGTTCCTAGAATCTGGGCGGCCAGCAAACCTGCGTTTCCGGCGCCGTTGAGGGCCACGGTGGCTACGGGCACGCCGTTGGGCATCTGCAGGATAGACAAGACAGAATCCCAGCCGTCAATAGAATTGCTGGATTTGATGGGCACGCCTATCACGGGCAACGTAGTCAATGACGCCACCATGCCCGGCAAATGGGCAGCGCCACCGGCCCCGGCAATAATCACCTTCAGGCCTTTCTTGCGGGCGGCCTCAGCGTACTCAAACATGCGGTGCGGCGTGCGGTGCGCCGACACGATGGTGAGGTCAAACGGAATGTTGAGTTGCTCCAGTATATCGGCGGCGGCGGCCATTATTTTAAGGTCAGACTGGCTGCCCATGATGATGCCCACCTGCGAGGGGCTTTTCTCTACTTGGCTCATGCAATGATCTTTAAATGGTTCTTGATGTGGTCTGCTTTCTGCTTCACTTCCTCCACGGTGGGGGCCAGCACGGTGAGGTGCCCCATCTTACGATGCGGCCGGGTGAATTTCTTTCCATAAAGATGCAAATAAACGCCCGGTTCTCTAAGCGTTTCTTCCAGGCCCTGGTACTTGGCCTCACCAGAATAGCCGGCTTCGCCCAACAGATTCACCAGAATGGCTGGGCAATGGAAGTCAGTGTCGCCTAGGGGCAGGCCCAGAATGGCGCGCAGGTGTTGCTCAAATTGTGAGGTGGCGTTGGCTTTCATGGTGTGGTGGCCGCTGTTGTGGGGCCGGGGCGCCACTTCGTTCACCAGCACCTGTCCGTCTTGGGTCACAAACATCTCCACGGCCAGCAAGCCCACCATGTCCAGAGCAGTGGTCACGTGCGTGGCAATCTCAATGGCCATGCGCTGCAGTTTATACGAAATCTGGGCCGGGGCCAGCAGGTAGTCTACCAGATTGTGTTCTGGGTGCATGACCTGCTCCACCACCGGAAACGCTTTCACTTCCCCATTGGCACTGCGCGCGCAAATCACCGAGATTTCTTTCTCAAACGGCACCAGTTTCTCAAGCAACGAAGGCGCGGTGAACGCTTTGCTGAAATCACTTTCTGAGGCAATGCGCTGCACCCCGTTTCCGTCATAGCCGCCTTTGCGCAGTTTCTGGAATGCCGGCAGAAAATCAAGGTGGTCCTGAGGTGTCGCGCCGTCGGCTAACATTCTGAACTCAGCGGTGGGAATGGCGTGGTCCACGAAGAAATTTTTCTGCAGGCCTTTGTCTTGTATAATTTTCAACGATTCCGGTTTGGGGTAAACCAACACGCCTTCGGCCTGTAATTGAAAAAGAGCGTCCACGTTCACGTGCTCAATCTCAATGGTGACCAGGTCGCAGCCCTTCCCGAAGCTGTAAACCGTCTCAAAATCAAGCAGATTGCCTGTCACAAATTCCTCTACCAGAAACCGGCACGGGGCATTGGGATCTGGGTCCAGCGCCTTAATAGACAGGTTGAAATCAATGCCCGCTTGAATGAGCATGCGCCCCAGTTGGCCTCCCCCTAAAATTCCCAGTTTATGATTTATCATTTTTATTATTGAAATAATACCATTACACAAATATAGGCCTTATTTGATATTCATCGTGTAAAAGTACTGATTCAGCTTTACATAAAACCAACTTAGCTAATAAACCGTATGGGCTTCTAGTTTACATGCAACTTTGAAGCATATTCCCCAAGAGCGATTATTTTCCCTTTATGTCACATCCGTATCGTTTGCTCCTGTTAGAAGATGACAAAGCCTTTGCTGGCTCTCTTTGCCATGCGCTTAACCAACAGAACCAGTATTCAAAGCCCATTGAGATTAGGTCTTTTTCTTATGAGGAATATGAACTCCAATTCAAGGAACATAGAAACTCCACCCGGGAAATCATTCTGCTAGGCGGCCGCGCCGCGCTTAACTTTGAGCCAGATGCCGCGCTGTTGTCTGCCCTTTTGGCCCAACAGCAACGGACCCACGTTTTTGCCCTGGTACCATCGCTCAGCCAGCAAAGCACGTTACAGCTGTGGCAACCGGGCGTCTCAGGCATTGCAGAACGCAACGAATCTTGCAAAACCTGGCTGGTGAAAGCCTTGCAACGCCTGCAGCTCAGACAGCAACCCAGCAAAACGGTAAGCGGAAAGCAAGTCTACGTTGAACCGCGTTCTTCTTCTAAAGGCTTTTTCTCGCAGATGCGGGCGGCTTTGTTTAGCTTCTTTATGTAATTTCCACCCTGCTATAAATAGAAAGGAGAGCGGCCACGTTCTCCTTTTTTTATGCCCGTACCGCAATAGTTAGGCAAATTACGTATTTTGAGCCAATGGAAATCCTGCTTGCTACGTTTTCGGCGCTTTTCTCTGTGGTAAACCCGTTTGGGGCCATGCCCGTGTTCCTCACCCTCACCCAAGACGACTCCACGCAGCATCGTAACCAGCAAGCCCTGCGCGCCTGTATGTACATGGTGCTGATCTTGTCGGTTTTCTTTATTGCCGGGCAGGCGGTGCTTGATTTCTTTGGGCTGCGCATACATGACCTGCGCATTGCGGGCGGCATCATGATCATGCGCGCGGGCCTGGAACTGCTCAACCCCAGAGCCGAGGAAGGCAAGAAAATATCCAAAGACGTGGTGGCCGAAGGCGTGGAAAAAGCCGACATCTCCTTCACGCCGCTGGCCATGCCGTTGCTCTCTGGCCCCGGTTCCATTGCCATTGTCATCAGCCTTTTCACCAAATCCCTCACCTTCCTGGACATGGGCCTGACCATTCTGGCCATTATCTTGCTGGGAACTGTGACCTACGTGATTCTGCTGTTCTCTCCGCGGCTGGTGATGTTCATGGGCAAAGCAGGCCTATCGGCGCTGGCGAAAATCATGGGCTTCATCACCTTGTCCATTGGCGTGAGTTTCATCATTACGGCCTTGCTGGCGCTCTTTAAATCGTAAAATTATTGATGCGTTTTCGGGCTTATTTCTAGAAATGAGCCCAAAAACGGAAACCGAAGGGCAAACGTAGTACTTCATTTCCTGTCTCGGTTCCCATTCTGTATCTTTGCGCCATGCAATTGAAGAACGACCTTTTCCTGCGCGCCGCCTTAGGCCAACCCACTGAACGCACCCCTGTTTGGCTTATGCGCCAGGCCGGCCGTATTTTACCTGAATACCGCGCCGTGCGAGAGCGGCTTTCGGGGTTCAAGGAATTGGTGGAAACGCCGGATTTGGCCGCCGAGGTGACTATTCAGCCCGTTGATTTGCTGGACGTGGACGCCGCCATTATTTTCTCTGATATTCTGGTGGTGCCCGAAGCCATGGGCTGTACCTATGAAATGGTGGAGAAACGTGGCCCCTTGTTCCCCAAAACCGTGCAAACCGCCGCTGATGTGGAGAATATGCGCGTAGCCGACCCGTATGAACACCTCAATTACGTTCTGGAAGCCATTAAAGTCACCAAGCGCGAACTCAACGGACGTGTGCCCTTGATCGGTTTCGCAGGCGCACCCTGGACAATTTTTGCCTACATGGTGGAAGGCAGCGGCTCCAAAACGTTCTCCAAAGCCCGCAAAATGCTCTACGAAGAGCCCGAACTGAGCCATAAACTCCTCCGCAAAATCACAGACACTACCATTGCCTACCTCAAAGCCCAGGTAACGGCAGGCGCCGATCTAATCCAGATTTTTGATTCCTGGGCAGGCATTTTACCGCCAGGCCATTACCAGGAATTCTCGTATCGCTACATCGCGGAGATTTGCACGGCTTTGACTGAGGTTCCCGTGACCGTCTTCGCGAAGGGCGCATTTTTCTCCATGCCTGCCTTTAAGCAACTAGACTGCCAGGTGATTGGCCTTGACTGGAACATGGACATCAAAGAAGCCCGCCAACTCTTCGGGGACACCAAAACGTTACAGGGAAACCTCGACCCTTGTGCGTTGTATAATGATTTTGAAGGCGTAAAGCGTGAAACCAGAAAGATGCTGGACGCCTTTGGGCCGGGCCGCCACATTGCCAACCTGGGCCACGGCGTGTACCCAGACACAGACCCCGAGAAAGTGAAATGCTTTATCCAGACCGTGAAAGAATACAGCCAACGCTAAGCGTTTTCGGGCTCATTTCCGGAAATGAAGCCAAAAACGGCCTCCTGCATGTAGATGCGGGAGGCCGTTTTTTTTGTGGAGCAATGCGAAGGAAAGGTAAATGAACCCACCTATCAAATTTGTATTTCCCCTTGAGAATTGTCTAAACAAGAGTTTGAGGCAAAAATTGGAACTCTGAGTTGTTCAACCAAGATATTGTAGGGGCGTATCGCATACGCCCTTTGCGGTGGCCCTGACAAATCGTTTCCTACAATGAAATGTACAGCATGCATTTATCATGAATGCGTCAGGGCGTATGCTATACGCCCCTACATACCGAAAAATATTGCCCTCTATGGCGTGGATTTACTTCCGTGACTAAAGAACGAAAGGCACGGAAGTAACTTCCGCGCCATAAGTATATAGTCAATTCGCATTCCTGAAAAGGTAGGGACAGGGCTTGACCTGTCCTGAACGGTAGCCTACTCAGTTGACCCACCTTGCAACAAATATTAAAATCCCTCGGGAATGCGATTGATCAGAAATGCGATTGATCAGAAATGCGCACGGACAGGTCAAGCCCTGTCCCTACATTTATCAAATAGGCTTGTAGCGGTGCACTTAAAACTCCACGTCGGCCAGTTCCTGCTTTAAGACGTCAGACTTTTCGGCTTCCTGCTGGAGTTGGTGTTTGTCAATGGGCACCACGCCTACGTGTTCGCAGACCAGGCCGCCGCCTAAATTAGCCAGTTCTGCCAGGGCGGGTAACGGCAAACCAACAGCCAAACTGAGCGCGGCAATGCTCACCACCGTATCGCCGGCCCCAGACACGTCAGAAATGGACCTGATGTGCGCGTCTAGATAGGTTTTGGTACCGGCTGGGTCTTGGCAGAACACGCCACGTTCTGAGAGGGTGACCAGCACGTTCTCTAGCGCCATTTTCGTTTGCAACTGCTGCACGGCGGCTTCAAAGGCTTCTGCGTTAGAATCTGTGAAATCTACTTTAAGGCCTTCTTTGAGCTCTTTGAGATTGGGCTTGAACAGCGTGCAGCCGGTGTAAGACAGAAAGTTCCTTTTCTTGGGGTCTACTACGGTAGGCACACCTTTCTCTTTGGCAAGCGCCAACAGTTCTGTGATGACGGCTTCGCTGAGCACGCCTTTGTCATAGTCTTCAAAGATGACTACGTGGGCGGTTTCCAGTAAATCAGAAAACTTCTGTACCAAGGCTCTGTGCTCAAAAACCGTGAGATCAGTTTCTACTTCAGAATCAATTCTGAGCAATTGTTGCCCGCCAGAGATAATGCGTTGTTTTACGGTGGTGGGGCGTTCTGGGCTCAAGACAATACCTTCATCGGTTTGGCCTTGTTCCAACAGTAGCCGCACCAGCGTGGCGCCGTCTTGGTCATCGCCTACCACGGAGCAAAGGAGCGGCGTGGCGCCCAGGCTTTGCACGTTCAAAGCCACGTTGGCGGCCCCGCCCAGGCGTTGTTCTACCTTGGTTTGGTTCACAATGGGCACGGGCGCTTCGGGCGAAAGGCGCGTTGATTTCCCCCAGAGATAAGCATCAATCATCACATCACCCACCACCAACACCCGCAGCTGCGCGAAACGGTCAAACAAAGAGGAGAAACTACGTTGGTCTGGCATTCAATTCACGTCAAGGATACAAAGTATGCGGGGGCAAATTTGATTTTCGCCCTTAAAAAGAGCCGTGAAGATACTAATTGTTCTCCATTGGCAGGAAACCAAATTTAGGCGCCGGCCCCAAACAAAACGGTTACTGCACCGCCAATTCTAAAGAACCAGCAGCGCAATAACCGTTGAATAAGATTGCCGCGTATTTTAAAAGCTACTTACGAAAGCTTGGCCAAGCTGGCTTTAATGCGTTCCATGGCTTCTATCAGTTTGGCATCTGAGGCCGCAAACGAGAAGCGCACGCATTGCGGTGCCCCAAACCCGCCGCCGTCTACCAGAGACACGTGCGCGTCATTGAGCAGGTACATGGCCAGGTCATTGGAATTTTCAATAGTCACGCCGTCTGTAGTGGTGGTCCCGAAGTAATGACTCACATCCGGGAAAATATAGAACGCGCCCTTCGGCACATAGGTCTTAAAGCCCGGCAGGTCTTTCATCAGATCCAGCACCAAATCACGGCGGCGAAGATAAGACGCGCTCATTTCCTCAGCAGATGCTTTTCCGCCTTCCAGGGCCGCCTGCGCTGCTTTCTGGGCTATGGAACACGTACCGGAAGTAATCTGGCTCTGCATTTTGTCACAGGCATCAGCAATGTCTTTGTGGGCCGCAATGTAGCCCACGCGCCAGCCGGTCATGGCGTAGCCTTTGGAAAAGCCGTTCACGGTAATCACGCGGTCTTTAATGGCCTCAAATCTGGCCAGGCTGTAATGCTCCCCGGTGAAGTTAATGTACTCGTAGATTTCATCAGCAATCACATGAATCTGGGGGTGTTTCTCCAGAATCTTGGCAAACGCGGCCAACTCGTCTTTTGAAAACACAGACCCGGTTGGGTTGCAGGGCGAGGAATACATGACCAGCTTGGTATTAGACGTAATGGCGTCTTCAAACTGCTGCGGCGTTACTTTGTAGTCATTCTCCAGACGGCCCTGCACGGCTACCGGAATGCCTTCGGCCAGTTTCACCACTTCCTCGTAGCTCACCCAGTACGGCGAAAAAATCAGGACTTCATCACCGGGGTTCACCAGACACATGACCGCGTTGGCGATGGACTGCTTGGCACCCGTGGAGACCACAATGTTTTCCGGGCCGTACTCTAGGCCGTTGTCGCGGCGAAGTTTCTCTGCAATGGCCTTGCGCAAGTCTGGGTAACCGGCCACGGGCGTGTAGAACGTGTAGCCGTCATCAATGGCTTTCTTGGCGGCATCTTTGATGTGCTGCGGCGTCTGAAAATCTGGTTCGCCGAAACTCAGGTTGATCACATCTACGCCTTTGGCAGCCAGTTCACGCGCTTTTTTGGCCATGGCAATGGTCTGAGACTCAGCAAGGGAGGTAATGCGGTCAGACAGGGGTGATTGTACAGTGGTAATCATTGGTTGGAAGTGATTATGGTCTGGCCAAAAATAAAAGCCTTTTACCTATTTTATAGTATTTAAATTAATTTTTAAGGAAATTTTTAACCGAAACCCTAATCTACCATAAAAGTTAGCAGAGAATCGAATCAAAAACCACAAACCTTCACCACCGCAGATAAAAGCGTCAGCGGCTAAGTGAGAAAGAAAGTTACCCTGATTTATTTAAAAAGAAAACCGAAAGCCTAATTGCTTTGGTTTCACTTTCCGTTTTCGGCTCCGTTTCCAGAATTGAGCCCAAAAACGGAAACTCCCAGATAGGCGGGCACCGGTTATACGGGGTTCCCCAGCTTGGAGATGTTCTGCCAGATAATGCTGAGATCTGCATACGGCGTATAATCTTTGGCATACACCACTTCAATCTGCCGGGCCGCGTTCACAGAAATGTTTGGGTTGTTTACCTTGTCTACCGGGGACAAAACCGCGGGCCGTGTTTCTGGCGTGGCGGTGGCTTTAAGGCCTACCCACTGGTACAGCCCAAACAGGTTGCCCAGGCAATTCTTCAGGAACTGGCCTTTCTTTTTCACCTTCCAGATAAGAATCGGAGAAGCCACCAAAAACACAAGCCCCAGCAAGGCATTCAATAATACTTTGTTGCGCCGGTGGTACGGGTTATAGAGGTTAATTTCCAGGTGCAGGGCGTAATAGTCACCACGGGCGTTTTTAGAACTGCTGCCGATGATGTAGGTGCTGTTCTCGGGCAGAATCTTGAATTCCACGTTATTGTCCGGAATCTGCACCATCCACTCAATAATCTGGGACATGGCCAAATCTTTTCCGCAGAAGATGAGCTCGTTGATTTTATGAATCTGAATGATTTCCTGAATCTGGTGCAAATCTGCGCCGGCGTGCTGCGGTTCTAAAGCAGCGATGGGCTCCTGTGCCCCTACTTCGCGCAGCAGTGCGCTGGCTCTTTTCACTTCCTTGGGGCTTCCAATTACGGCTATGCGTTTGGCTTTGGATTCGCCCAGAAACCAGCTTCCGTATTTTTTGTAATGCCAGACCATGCGCCAACCTGCCATGCCCACCAAGCCCAGAAACATGGCCAGTAACAGGTGCTTTTTGTTGGCCACGCCCAGAATATTCTCAATGCTCACAATGCTGGAAAGCGCCATAATCAAGACGCTGCCCACCACCATGCCACGCACCAAGCGGTACAAACGCGGCGGCTCATCATAGGCCCCGCTGAAAAACGCCGCGCCCAACCACACCGAAAAATACACGGCCCACGGAAAACTCCAGGCCAGTTCCAACGGGTCGGGCACTGCGCTGGCGCCTAACACGACGCCTGCCGCCAGGCAAAGACCATCCAGCAGAAAAGGAAATAACTGCCTGCCCCACCTGGACACCACCGCCACTGCTGCCCGCAGGTAAATAGCCAGTTTAATCAGAAAAGAGAAAATTCGTGCCTGCCGCCCTTTGAAATGCTTTTCGGCGAAGAGAATCATGGCGCGGTAGAACATGAACACGTAGTTCACGCTGGTTTTGCGGGTACTTTCGCCTTTGTAATGGATAATGCGGGTTTCTGGGGAATATATGACCTGGTAGCCGCCCTGCTGAATGCGGTACGAGAGGTCAATGTCTTCGCCGTACATGAAAAAACTTTCGTCCAGCAAGCCCACTTTCTGCAGGGCTTCGGCGCGCATGAACATGTAGGCACCGGCCAGAATATCCACCTCGTTGGTTGCGTGCTCGGGCAGATGGCCCATGTAGTAACCGTTGAATGATTTTGAATTAGGGAATAGTTTGCCCAACCCGAACATCTTGGTAAACGACACCCACGGCGTGGGCAACCCGCGCTTAGATTCTGGCAGATATTGTCCGGCCCCGTCCATCATTTTCACGCCCAGTGCCCCGGCTTTGGGGTTAGCTTCCATGTACTGGAAACACTTCAGGAAGGTGTCTTCCTCCACCACCGTGTCTGGGTTGAGCAGTAGCATGTATTTGCCCTGTGCCTGCCGCATGGCCTGGTTGTTAGCCTTGGAGAAACCCAGGTTGTCTTTGTTGGCCAGCAGAATTACTTCGGGGAACCTACGCCGCACCATCTCCACAGAGTCATCTACCGAATTATTGTCCACCACAAAGACTTCCACGTTGAGCCCAGGCACCGCTTTTCTAACGGAAAGCAGGCATTGCTCCAGAAAGTAACTGACGTTGTAATTGACAATGATGACGGAAAGGTCTTTCAATGCTAAAGGGAACGGATTTGGGAAACGCGCTGCGGCGCGTACGGTTCTACAAACATAAAAAAAAGCAGCGACCTATGTCGCTGCTTTTTCAGTTTCTTGTTTTAGCGCCTATTTTAAATCTGGAGCCCGAAAACGCACCAGTAAAAACTTAAAGTTAATTCACGACTACTCTTCTCCACTGAGCATCTAAGCTTTTGTTATACTCACCAGTAATTGCATCAAGATAAATTGCTTCTCCTCTATTTGTAGATAGTTCAGTTTTCACCTCCCAGAAAAATCTACCAAACTTTGGGATATATTTCACTTTTGAACCCTTAAGGCCCAGCCCCCTTATAAAGCCAAGCTTAGAAGCCAATGCAATCGCAGACAAGCTATCTACTTTGAGATTGCAAAGTTTAGGGTCTATTGAACAATCTGGGATTTCTAGATTCCCTTTTAACTTGCCATTTACATCCATTTTTACTTGAAAAGGATAGATTATATTCTGGCTAAGATTTAATGTATAGCTAATCACATACTCGTCAATGGGTAAAGCAGAGGTCAACTTCAGCTCCTCTTTCCTGTAGTTTTCAGCTTTCCTTCTTTCTTTTTTAGAAAGAGAGGTATCATCATTACATTCTTCGATAAAGTAATACTCTTTCCTTAAACCGCTGTCAAGACAGTTAAATTTAACCTTTTCGAATACTTTATTACCTAGCTTAGAAATCACAAGTGAGTCAGCCGTAGACGTAATACTTAATGGAATTTGGCCAAAAGCAGCATTCAATCCTAGTAATAGAAATGCTAATAAAAATATGCTTCTACCTCCCATTTCAATTAAGTTTAAGCAGTCTACCCTTGGTTGTACGCCGTCCGGTCTAAGATACTTCGGCCTAAGGTGATTTCATCTGTGTATTCCAGTTCACCGCCTACGGGCACGCCCCGGGCGATGCTGGAAATGCGGGCCGGGTATTCTTTGAGTTTGCGGGTGAGGTAGAAAGACGTGGTATCACCTTCCATGGTGGGGCTTAGGGCCAGGATGATTTCTTTCACCTCAGACTTGGGCAAGCGCTCCACCAAACTCTGGATGTTCAAATCGGCGGGGCCGATGCCCTCTAACGGGGAGATCACACCACCCAGCACGTGGTACACGCCTTTGAACTGGGAGGTATTCTCAATAGCAATCACATCCCGCATATCGCTCACCACACACAGAATGGTACGGTCACGGAGCGGGTTGGCGCAGATGCCGCAGATTTCATGGTCTGAGATGTTGTGGCAGGTTTTGCAGTACCTGATGTTGGTACGCATGCGGGTGAGGGCCTCAGAAAGGCTTTTGGTATCTTCGGTTTCGGCTTTGAGCAGGTGCAACACTAACCTGAGCGCGGTTTTCTTTCCTACGCCCGGCAGTTTGGCCAGCTCCTCCACCGCATTTTCAATCAGCTTGGAAGGAAAATTCATTCGTTGGGTTCGGGGTTAAACGATATCTGCTGAGATACCCCGGTCATGGATGGCGGTGCACATGGCCTGCAACTCCGTGAAGTCGCCCAGCTTTACCGTGCATTTCCCTTTGTAATGGATTAGCATGGTGCACTGCTCGGCCTGTTCGGCGGTATGGCGGCACACCTGCACCAGCGTGTTGATCACGTGGTCAAACGTGTTCACGTCGTCATTGTAGACCACCAGTTCGCGTACATCGGTGGTTTCCTCCAACAGCAACACATCTTCCTGCTCCAGTATTTCGGTTAGAATGTCCATGGCTCAAAATTACGCATTTGCTATGACTTTAAGAAGCCCACTCACCTTGAGTAAATCAGCGAAAGTAAAACAACAGAAAAGGTGCCCTTGTTCCTGAAATTGCCTAGTTTTAGCCTTATTTTCAGTTTAGAGGCCAAAAACGGAAGACGTTTTATTTTGTTATAGTTAGCTATCATTTCATACTGCTCTTCCATGAAGGAATTTAGAATTTTCTTATTTCTGCTAACTATAAGTCTTGGGGTTAAGGGCCAACAATCAGAATTTTTTACCGAAGACAATTCTTTCCATCAGGTCTATCAACAACAGAAAATCAAAGAGCGCAAGCTTTATGCAACTGATTTCAAAATACTGTTTTTCAACATTAAATACTTGGAAAGTATTCATCATTATGACACTCTAGGCAACTTGATAAAAGTTAAGAAATATTTAGACAGAGATAAATTAGACGGCTGGGAAGTCTATTTCTATTATGATAATTCGCATAGGTTAGTTTATGACGAATGGTATTGGTTGGACGACAGAAAATGGGATAAGAAAGAGTACAGTTACAACCAAGACGGACAAGTTATTTCTGTATGCAAATATCATAAACAAGGTTCAACTCCTAATTACACTTTAGCTAGCTGCAAAACAATATTTTATGTTGAAGGTAGGATTGAAAAAATTCTACAAAGCAACAATGACTCTGAAACCCATGCTTATTTCTCGCTAACAGATAGTACACTTTCAGAATTTTCTTCTGACGGAGAAATAAAAGCGGAGTATATAAAAGACTTAAAGATTAAATATTATTCGAAAGAAATAATTTACAACTATAAGTACAACCAATCAAAGCAACTGGTGGAAACCATTACTACTGATAAGCATGGGAATGTATTAAGCAAAGCAAGTTTTACCTATAAAAATGGGCTCCCTTTTAAAAATTACTATTGGGACAGCAGCGGAAAATTGAATGATTTGGAAAAATATAAATACAAAAAGTATAGAAAAATATCAGTTAAGAAAAGCTAAAGCGCATATAAACGTTTTTAATAATACTGACCAGTATTTCCTTTACACATTCATTATATAGCAATTCATGCGTACCACCTTCAGAAACCTGCTTTTTTTAACCTTGCTTTTCTTGGCGACAGCCTTGCCCGTAGCGGCCCAGCAAAAGCTGCTCACCATGGAAGACGCCTTCCTGAACCCGGCCCTGCAACCGGCCAACCTGCGCGGCCTCACGTGGGTGCCGGGCACCAATGACTACAGCTACGTGCACGCCAAAACTGACCTGCTCCTGCGCGGTGGCCTGAAAGGAGATGCCAAACCCGTCATTTCCACCGCTGAACTGAGCGCGGCGGTTGGCAAAGCCGGCGGTGCCAACGTGACCAGCGTGAACGGCCTGCAATGGCTGAACGCCTCTGAACTCCTGCTTAACCAGCGCAGCAAGCTGTACAGAATCAATACCCAAACCAAAACCGCGCAGAGCTTCTTTTCCTTTGACCCAGCCGCTGAGAATGCAGAGTTTTCGCCGAACAAGCAGCGCGTGGCTTATACCAAAGGCAACAACTTGTTCGTTTCGCAGCCTGGCCAGGAAAACAAGCAGATCACGCAAGACACCAACCCAGACATTGTGAATGGTCAGTCGGCGCACCGCTCAGAGTTTGGCATTACCAAAGGCACCTTCTGGAGCCCTAGCAGCAGCAAACTGGCCTTTTACCGCATGGACCAGACCATGGTGACAGATTACCCCTTGGTAGACATCAGCGAACTGCCCGCCAAACTGAACAACATCAAATACCCCATGGCGGGCGGCAAAAGCCACCACGTGACGGTTGGCGTGTATAATGCAACTACCGGCCAGACTATCTACCTGAAAACCGGTGAACCTGCCGAGCAATATATGACCAACATCAGCTGGAGTCCCGACGAAAGACATATCTATGTGGCCGTGGTCAACCGCGCGCAGAATCATTTGTGGCTGAACCAGTATGACGCCGCCACCGGCGACTTCGTGAAAACCTTGTTTGAGGAGAAAGACGAAAGATGGGTGGAACCGGAGCATGGCCTTTATTTCGTGCCGGGCAAGCCAGACCAGTTTGTGTGGTTCTCTGAGCGCGACGGCTTTGAGCATCTGTACCTTTTCAATACCAGCGGCAAACAAATCAGGCAATTGACCAAAGGCGACTGGGTGGTGAAAGACCTGCTGGGTTTTGACAAAGCGGGCCGCGAAGCCTATTTCACGTCCACGGCTGAAAGTCCGCTGGAGCGCCATCTGTATTCGGTGGACCTTAGTTCAGGCCGCGTGAAAAAACTGAGCCAGGGCAGTGGCATGCACAACGTAAGTCTGAGTTCTACGGGTCAGTATTTCCTAGACAATTACAGTAGCCCCGTCACGCCCCGCACCATCAAGATGCTGGACATAAAAGAAGCGAAAGTCCGGAAAACCTTGCTCACCGCGGCCAATCCATTGCAGGATTATCTGCTGGGCGAAACCACCGTTTTCCCTATCAAAGCCGAGGATGGAACTGATTTGTATTGCCGCATGACCACCCCGCCTAACTTCGACAAGAACAAGAAATACCCGGTGGTAGTGTACGTGTATGGCGGTCCCCATGCGCAAATGATTACCAGCGGCTGGCTGGGCGGCTCTAACCTCTGGATGCAGCACATGGCCCAGAAAGGCTACATCGTCTTCACGCTTGACAACCGCGGTTCCGCTGATAGAGGCAAAGCGTTTGAATCGGCCATTTTCAGACAAACCGGCTCCGCCGAAGTTCGGGACCAGATGAAAGGCGTGGAATATCTGAAATCACTGCCCTTTGTAGATGGCAACCGCATGGGCGTGCACGGCTGGAGCTACGGGGGTTTCATGACTACGTCTCTGATGCTCAAGCAGCCCGGCGTGTTCAAAGTAGGCGTGGCCGGCGGACCCGTGATTGACTGGCGCTACTATGAAATCATGTACACCGAGCGCTACATGGACACGCCCCAGGAAAACCCTGCAGGCTACGAGCAAGCCAACTTACTGAACCATGTGAAGAACCTGCAAGGCAAATTGCTTCTGATTCATGGCACCGTAGATGACGTGGTGGTGTGGCAGCACAGCCTCGCGTTTTTGAAGAAAGCCGTGGATGAAGGCGTGCTGCTGGATTACTTTGTGTACCCCGGCCATCCGCACAATGTGGGTGGCAAAGACCGCGTGCACCTCTACAAGAAAGTGACGCAGTATTTAGAAGACCATCTTAAGGAGTAAACCCGTTTTCGGGCTCGTTTCCAGAAATGAAGCCGAAAACGGAAAACGACAAAGGGAACTGCTTTCTAGAGTAGCTCCCTTTGTCGTTTTTACGCGTTAAATACAGCAAAAACTCTATATCTAATTCAGGCAGAATGGGTTTGAGTTGTATCAAATGTTGAAAGCGTTCGTAAGAAATGACAGGAAAACATTTTTTTTTGAGTACCTCAACTTTTGACATTATGAAATATTCTTTGAAACCGCTGAAGGAGCAGGTAATAGTAATCACGGGCGCCAGCAGCGGCATCGGCTTGGCCACCGCCAAAGCCGCCGCCAAAAAAGGCGCCAAAGTAGTGTTGGCTGCCCGCAACCGCGAAGCCCTGGAAACTATTGAACAGGAAATAAGAGCCGAAGGCGGCCAGGCCTTCCATTGCGTGGCCGACGTGGGCAAGAAAGAAGAAGTGCAGTGGATTGTAGACGTGGCCCTGCGGGAGTTCGGTGGGTTTGACACCTGGGTGAACAACGCCGGCGGCTCCATCTACGGGAAACTAGCCGAAGTCTCAGACGAAGACCACCGGCGCATGTTTGACACCAACTTCTGGGGGCTGGTATACGGTTCTCTAGCCGCAGCCAAGCACCTGAAAACCAACGGCGGCGCCATCATCAACGTGGGCAGCGAAGTGTCTGACGTTTCAATTCCGTTGCAGGGCATGTACGCCGCCAGCAAGCACGCCGTGAAAGGCTTCACAGACGCGCTAAGAATTGAGCTCTTGGAAGACAAAGCGCCCATCTCGGTGACTTTAATCAAACCCGCCGGCATTGACACGCCCTACCCAGAGCACGCCAAAAACTACACCGGCAAAGCCCTAACCCTACCCGCCCCGGTTTACACCCCAGAAGAAGTAGCCAACGCCATTCTGGAAGCCGCCGAGCACCACTACAGAGATATTATGATTGGTGGCGGTGCCAAGGTGATGAGCTCGCTCAACAAACGCATACCGGGCGTCATGGACTGGATCAGTTCTACTGTGATGTCTGACCAACAGGTGTTAGACGAAGCGCCCACCAACGTAGAAGGCTCATTGCACCACCCTTCCACCGCCGGGAAAGTGCGCGGCAACCACAAAGGCTACGTCATGAAAACCAGCCTCTATACCCGCGCCAAGACCAACCCAGTGAAAGCGGGCGTTCTGGCGCTGGCAGCCGGCGCCGCAGTTATGGCCTTGCTTAATACGTCTAAAAAGAACGGTGCCAGGAAATAAATTTGAGCATTTATAATTGTAAAAAAGGCTTCTGCAGATGTGCAGAAGCCTTTTTTGTTGAGGCTCCAGACCTACTTACCCTTTCCGTTTTCGGGCTCATTTCCAGAAATGAACCCGAAAACGGGATTTACAAATAACTCACTGCTTCAACCTAAAGTAGTTTGCGTTCGTTTGTCTACTAATCAGCTGGAAAAGCCATAAATTTGCGTGGAGTTTCAGCCTACATAGCTCCTGGCTTTTAGAAAGAGACACGTTAACCCTATCCTGACGAAATGCCCGTACCTTCCGCAGATTTCAAACAGGCGCTCAAGAAACTATCTGAGAAAGAGAAAGAGGCGCTGGTGCTCCGGTTGGTGCGCAAAGACGCCGAGGCGTATGACACGCTGGCCCTGGAACTGCTGGACGACATCACCCTGGAGACCATGCTGCAGCGAAGCCAGGAAACCATCCATGATATTCTGTTCACGGTGTCGGGGAGGTCATTTAGCAAGGCGCTGAGCCGGGGCCTCAAGAAAGCCACCCAGGAAATTGCCCGCTATTACCGCGTCACCAAAGACCGCAAAGGCGAAATTGACCTGCATTTCTATGTTTTGCAGCTGATTTTCGACAACTTCACGGGGCAGTTTGAGAGCGTGTACAAGAGTTTTTACGTGGCCACCGCCCGCCTGGTGCTGCGCGCCATGATGCTCATCAAGAAACACCTGCACCAAGACTATCACCTGGAATACCAAGACACGCTGAATGACTTTCTCACAGACCTCAACGGCCGCAGCAAACGCCGGCAGCTTCCGTTCAACCTTCCCTGGCAATTTGAGGTGGAGTAGTTTCCGTTTTTGGCCTCTGTTTCAGAAATGGGCCCTAAAACAGGTTTTCTGCTGGGTGTGCTGTTTGGTAACCACCTCTCCCCTGCTCGCCCAAACGCCTGCGCCCGTGTACCGCAATTTGGCGCTGGAAGGCGGCGGCATTAGGGGCATTGCTTACGGCGGCGCGCTTGCAGAACTGGAACGGCGCGGACAGCTACAGGGCATTGAGCGCATTGCGGGCACCTCGGCGGGTGCCATACAGGCGTGCCTGCTGGCCATGGGGTATTCGCCGCAGGAAATCACAGAGATTACGTTTAAAACTCCGGTGCAGAAATTTGCCGATGGCCGGTTCTTTTTCATTGGCGGCTTCGCCAGAATGTCTAGCCGTTACGGCTGGTACCGCGGCGAGAAGTTTACCCAGTGGCTTTCAGACCTCATCAAAGGCAAAACAGGAAACCCAGACCTCACCTTCCAGCAATTGCACGCGCTGGCAGGCAAAAACGGGTTCAGGGATCTGTACATCACGGGCACCAATCTGAGCAGGCAGCGCCCAGAAGTGTTCAGCCATGAAACCTATCCGCTCATGCGCGTGAAAGACGCCGTACGCATTTCCATGTCAGTGCCCATGTTTTTTCAGGCGATGTTCATGGACAGCACGGGCGCTGTCTTTCCTAAACCACTGCCAAATAACCAAACTGATGTTTTAGTAGACGGTGGCTTGCTCCTGAATTTCCCATTGATGGTGTTTGACCACCCGCGTTATTATGCCGGCGGAAGCCAATCCATGGCCGAGTCCGACTACCGATTCATCAACCCCGAGACCATTGGTATTCGGCTGGATTATGACGAGCAGATTGCCTATGACCTGGAGCGGAAAGGCCTGGCGCCCAATCCCATCCACAGCTTTCCGGACTACATCAACGGCTTTTACCGCATCATCATTGAGAACCTCAACCGCCACGCCCTCACCCCTTCAGACTGGGACAGAACCGTTTCAGTGAGCACCGCTGGTTTTGGGCCTAAAATCAAGCGGCTATCTGAGAAAGACAAAAATACTTTGCTGGAAAGCGGACGGCTGGGCATGGTGCAGTTTTACGCCGGGTGTGAGGAATAAATGCTTCATTGGCTTTCCAATTCCTGGTTTTGCTTTCATTTCCAAAACGGAGCCCGAAAACGCACGCTCCGCAAAAAAATTAGCCCTAGATTTTCTGATGATAAAGGCTAGAATGGCTTTGCCGTCATTTTCTTCAACCTCTGCGCCTGTTTCACGTTCATAAAAGCTGAAAACTAAAACGTAGCATATGTCAACGAACGGAAAATCTAAAGTAGTGGAGGTTCTCACCGAACTGAATCAATTTGTACATGACGGCCTGGAAGGCTACGAGCGCGCAGCCAAGGAAAGCACAGACTCACTGCGCCAGGACGTGTACCGCCGGTTCTCGCAGCAGCGCCTGGCCTTCGCCAATGAATTGAACCAGGTGATTCAGCAGCACGGCGGCAGCCCAGAGCGCGACACCACCGCCAAAGGCAAACTATACCGCCAATGGATGGACTTTAAAGCCACCATTACCGGCAGCAATGAAGAAGCCATTCTGGGGTCTTGCATTTACGGCGAAGAGTGGGCCCAGAAAGCCTACCGTGACGCCCTGGACCATGAACTGCCCGCCGAAGTACGCGGCATTATCCTGCGCCAGCGCGAAGCCTCAACTGATGTGTTGACCCACCTGCACCAACTGCGCGAAGCCGCTGGTTTCGCCCCGGCCCCAGGCGGCTTACCTGCCGCCATTGCTTCTCCCGTAGCCAGCAAACCCTTGAGAACGGCTTTGTTTGCCGCTGCCGGGGCTGCCGGAGCCGCTTTAATCTACGGCCTGGTCACCAAACGCATTTCTACAGGTGGCTTGGTAGCTGCAGTAAGCAGTCTCACCAAAAAGAAAAACAACAACCAACGCAAAGGCTAAAAAAAAGCGGCGGACAATGTCCGCCGCTTTTTTAATCATCCTATAACACATTCACTAAATTCTTCTCTTAAAGCATATTCAGATTTCTGCTATGCGCTTAAAACCGGAAACCCACCGAGGCTTTGACCACCTGGTTGTATGATTTATAATCAGCGGTTTGGTCAATGGTGGTCAGGCCCATGTCATAGCTGGCCCCAAAATTCAGGCCGTTGCTGAACTGGTAACCGGCCCCCGCAGACAAGCCCACATCTACCTTCCGCTGCGCTTCCCGCCACTCAAAGTCATTGTTGTAGGCAGAAAACCCGAAGGCCCCGGCGTTCACATTCACTTTATTGGAAAGCAGGAAAGACACCTGCGGACCGGCAAACAGGTTGAATCCCTGGCCTATGTACACCTTGGCCAGCAAGGGCACATCAATGTATTCGGCTTTGTTGGTGAGCGTTACTTTGGCATTGGTGAACGTGCCCACATCGCCGGGTACGCGGCCTTCCACCACGGTTCCTTTCTGCGAGTATTGCACGCCAGGTTCAAACTCAAACCCGTTGCCCAAAGGCACGCTCAGGTAAGCGCCCGCATGAAACCCGTGTTTCATTTTGGTGCTCACGTTGCCGTCTGTGTATTCCAGTAAATCTTTGAGCTTTCTCACGGTTTCGCCTTGCCAGTTGGTCATGCTGTAGCCCGCTTTAATGCCTACCCGTACACCGTTGTCCTGGGCAAATCCTTCGGTGAAAAGCCCCGCCATGAGAGCTGTTACCACTAGTAGTATCTTCTTCATATCTGTAGTTTTTTCTTGTTGAGCCAAGCTCTAAAGGCCTGTGACTCTCCAAATGAAAAAACTGTGCCAAACCCAAGCCAACTACAGATGCCAAGTTTCTACTCAGGACTTATAAAGCCACACAACTACTTGTGATTGAATTATTTAGAACCTTAAAAAATTTCGCTAAAAACCTAAAACAGCAGCGCCCCACCTTGTATAAGGCGGGGCGCTGCTGTTAAAAAAAAATTTGCTTGGTCTAAATCTTGGTGAGTTTCACGTCTTCCCAGTAGCCCATGATCTTGTCATTGGGGCCTACCAGAATGTCAACCCGATTCCTGATGCGGCGGTGCATGGCATCACGCACCACGTACACACCGTCCAGTTGTTTGGAGATACCTTCCACCTTTACTGAATCTCCGTAGTGGATCTTGCCGCCCCAGCGGGCCAACAGGTTTCTGGACAAAGCCAGCCACCGGTGCTTGCGCGGGTTGCGTTCATTGATCTTGGAACCATCTGCGGTAATGAAAGGCGTGTCATCGGTTTGCGCCTCCTCCGGGAAATACACCGAAGCGTTGACCGTGATACTTTTGGTAGTCACTTTTTTGACCTCGGTGGGAGTCCAGGTAGGGAGGGTGTTGAGGGTAACCGGCTTAGCGGGTGACGGCGTGGTGGAGCCTGAAATCTCTTTCAGAAAGGGGAACAGAAGTAAGAAAACCAATCCATATAGTTTGTTCTTGAACATGCTTGCTTAGTTGGTGAAACATCGGTTTAGCAACTAAGTCTTTAACGAATCTACTAATATATGGTTATTTTGCTTGGTATAGTTCTATTTTGTACTTAATTAGAATTTTTTGGCTGAATCATGCTTAATACTCTTAGCACTAGATTTCCTCACTTCATTCTAGCTCAAATCAAAACCCACCTTTTGAAATTTTCTTTAAAAGGAACAAAAAAGGCAATGACTTTTAAGGCAGCCAATGGAACCACTGGCACTTACTTTAAAAGACATACCCTTGATTTACTGAGGCAACTTAGAATCCAAGGTCTGTACCGCGGCTAAGATGGTTTCCACGGCTTTGAGATAGAATGGCTGGTGAATGTTCTTGAACTCATCAGATTCTTTGTGGTAATGCGGGTGGTCTTCCACGCCAAAGTAGATGAACGGAATTTTAGCTCTGTGGAAACTACCGTGGTCCGATTGAAACGTCCAGTCATCGGGGCCTTGTTCCGGGCGATCATGCCCAAAAGTAAGTTTGAAACCCTCGGGTACTTTCAGGTTCTGGAGGTGCTCTTTCACCCACGGGTAATGGTGCGTGCCGGAGGCGTATAATTCATTTTTAGCCGAAATGCTCACCATGTCAAGGTTTACGTTGAGAAGAATCTGCTCTTTGGCCACCGGTAATCTCTCCACAAAGGCTTTGGAGCCAGACAGGCCTTGCTCTTCAGCGTCAAAGGCAACAAAGATGAGTGTATGCTTGGGTTTCTTCTTCTGGAAGTGCGTGGCGATGGCCAGAATAGCGCCAATGCCCGAGGCGTCGTCATCAGCTCCGTTAAAGATCTGCCCATTGCGGGTGCCCACGTGGTCATAATGTGCCGTGATCACAATGGCTTTTGACGAGGTTCCTTCAATCATGCCTACCAGGTTTACGCCGTTGGTGGGCTGCTTGCTGGTGCGGCCGGTAAAAGAGAACGTGTGCTGGTATTGGCTGCCGCCTACGGGCTTCAGACCGATTGCCTTGAATCTGCCTAACAGGTATTGCTGCGCTTTCAGGTGGCCTTCGGTGGCCGGCAGGCGTCCGCCCATGGAATCGGCGGCTAGAATCTCCACGTCCCGCAAGACCTGGTTTGGCTGGTACATCTGCTGCGCGCAGGAACTCAAACTCAGGCTGGAAACCCCTAAAACCATGGCCAACAGGCGCGGGAACAAGACAAACTGCTTCATGGGGAAAAGATACTGCAAAATTCTAACTCTAGCAGAATGTTCTTGCCGCGGGATTCCGTTTTCGGGCTCATTTCTGGAAATGAGCCCGAAAACGGAAATGGAAATGCACTTAAAACCGAAACCAATGGACACAAAAAAGCGCCAGTCCTTTGCAGAACTGTCGCTTTCCTTATGATTGATTCGGAAGCTTACGTAGTGGTCAATACACCTACGCGTTCGCCTTCTTCATTGAGAAGTAAGCCGTTGGTAGAGACAAACAGCGAGGCGAAATACCGGCTTTCCAACACGTACGGGAAGTTGCGGTTATTGGTCTTTTGCAGTTTGCCAATCACTTCAATACCGGCGTTGGTTTCACGCACCAGGTTCATGGAAGTAGTTACGTACATGCGTTCCTGCGGAGCGCCCGCCAATTTCACTTGACGAAGAATCTGCCGCTCAGACAATCTGGACGAAGACGTGGTGCGCACATTGGAAGCCATGGCATTGGAAGAATTCAGGCTGGCCCCGGCGTTGCGGCTGGCTGTAGCCACTGACCTTGTAGGCGTGCCGGCTCTGGCACTGGCTACAATCTGACCATCGGCGTTTTTCCAGCCCTGGCTTATGGCCGACAAACGCGGACGTTTGCCGGGGTGCGTTCTGTTGTCTTCTTCATCGGCTAGCACTTGAATGGCGGCCTGGGCCTCACTTAGACTGGCGCCCATCTTGCGCAGTACAAAGCCAGAGAATTCATCGGCCTCTAATTCATCTTGGTGGTTGCTACCGCTGGAAGACAAAGTGTGTCCATTCAGGTGGTGGCCAATTTCATGGGCCAGAATGCTCACGCCGGCCCAGTCTGTTCTTACTGCGGAGTTGAGAGCGTTCACGAAGTTTTCATTGTAAAGAATATAGCGCTTGCCGTTCATGATCACCGCCGCGGCATTGGGCACGTTGGCCGCCCGCACTTCAAAGCGCGCCTTAAGGCCTACCACGTCAATAATCTCTGTGATGATGTCACGTGCCCCCGCCGGAACAGGAGCCGCATACGTGTCAGCGGCCGCTTTTCTGGATTCAGCCACTGCCGGTGTTGTCACCGAGACGCCGGCCATTAAGACACCGGCGAGAACTGATAAAAGAACCTTTTTCATATGCTTATCCATTATAAGTTGAAAACAGAACAGTGCGGCAATTGATTCAACGTACTTTCTGCCTTTTCATTGTCTACCAAAGTAATAGCAAAACACAGGCCAATCTTTCTAAAAGACGCATAGAACGCGGTTTTGGCTGCGCGCCCAGAAAATATTTTTTTAGTTCCGGAGAAGGCACAAAAAAGCCCTACTTCTGCAAGAAATAGGGCTTTTTTAAAGTTGGTTACGAGTTGTTCTCGTTGTTGGCGTCGCCGTCGTTGGTTTCGCGTTCATCTATGGTGTTGCCGCCGGTAGATTTCATGGTGCCGTCAAAATCTTCGTCTTGCTTGGTGGCATCATAGCCAGTCACGGAACGTTTGTAGGTGTCATTGTCGCTGGCGTCTTGGCGCTGCCGTTCTGACTGGTTTCCTTGGTTAGTGTTTTGGGCCGAAGTGGTATCTTTTTGGTCTGACATAACAGTTGTAGGTTAAGTGAAAGCCTTGCAAGGCAAAGCGTCTTTCTTGTACTACCGCACACGCAAAAAAGTTCTTCAACCGGCCAGGCGAAGCCCCAAAATCGTCACAAAATTCTGAGGAAAGTTGTAGGTCAGGACGCTGTTTTCTGTTCCAGCTGGTCTAAAAGATGCAGTAATTTCACCGCTGTTTCGTCAATCAGGGCCAGGCCTGCGCGGGCGGCTTCTTCCTGGCCTTGCTGGTACTGGTGCCAGAGGTCACGGGCAATGGTGTGCATTTGGTCATGAACGCGTTCCAGTTCGTCCATTTCGGGCCAATGGCCAATGCTGGGCATGGCCACGTCATAAATCCACTTGCCCAAGGAACACTGCGTGCTGGAGAGAATGGGGTCTTTGTCAATGTTGGCCCCGTACAGCAAGGCCCGTATTTTTGACTTAAACAACACATGCTTGATGCGCGCTTGCTCAAAATCAAACTTACCTATAAGGGCTAAAAGCGACGGTTCTTTTTTCTGGGTCATAACGGGAAGCAAAGATACGGGTTCACCACACTTTGCCTCTATAGAATGCAACTTTGACTGAAATAGTTTACAACCGTGCTTTTTTCTTTTACCAGAAAACAGAAATCCCGTTTTCGGGCTCATTTCTGAAAACAAGCCCCAAAACGGAATTTCTTTTGAGGGAAACTAACCTTAATATTCGTTGTTATCTGCGGCAGCTTTGTGATTGGGCGCGTTCAAAATGGACTGCGTGAGGGGCGTTTCACTTTCATAACCACGAACTTTCTCTTGGCCAATGCCGCCGGGGCCCGGTAAGAACACATTGATCAGGCCCATCAAGTCTGTGGCCGCGCCGGGGAACATGCCGTGGAACAAGCTCATTAGTTTGGCATTTAAGCCTAAAGTTACTTCGGCCTCACCGTAGCGGCAGGCGTTCATAATGTCCTGAGCCGCTTTGTTGGCCGCCAATGAAATCACCGGATTGGCGTCTAGCAGCGCGAAGGCGGTGTATTCTTTCTCGTTCTGCCCTTTCAAAAACGCGTTGCGGGCGCTGCCGGTGCGCATAAGGCCTGGGTTGATGGTGGTCACGTAAATGCCGTCTTTCTTAAGCTCAGACCTGAAGCCCTCAGACATGCCCACCAGCGCGAACTTGCTGCCGCTGTACGGCACCAGATGCGGCACGCTCACCTTCCCGCCAATAGACGCGATGTTCACAATACGCCCTTCGCCGCGGGCTTTCATGTCTGGGATCACCTCCAACATGGTGTACAATGATGCCCAGTAATGTGTTTTCATGGCGATCTCAAAATCTTCCACGGTCATTTCGGCCAGCGGCCCAGCCGTGATCACGCCTGCGTTGTTCACCAGCACTTCCACCGGCCCCCAGGTTTCTTTGATTTCTGAAATCATGCGCTTCACTTGGGCTTGGTCGCTCACGTCAGTTGTAAAGGCGAGCACCGATGCCCCGCCGGCGCACAATTCTGCGCGGGCGGCTTCTACCTGGTGCTCGGTGCGGGCGCAGATAGCAATTTTAGCACCTTGTTCAGCAAACATTCTGGCCAAAACCAAACCCAATCCCCTACTTCCGCCGGTAATCAAGACCACACGGTCAGTAAACGAAAATTCACGTTTCTTGCGGCCTGCTGACCGAAGGGCAAGAAATGCGCCTAACCCTGCGCCTGCTAGCAACAGGTTATTCTTTGTACTGTTTTTCATGTTTCTATTTCTTGAGTTTTTTGAGGAAGGCGTTCACGTCTATGCCTTCGCCCAGCACGGGTTTAAAAAGATCGCCTAGTTTCTGTACGCGCGCCGGCACGTTTTTGATGGTGAACTGCGTGGGGTGCAGGCCTTTTTTTACTTCTTTCCACTGCAGCGGCGTTGACACAGTGGCCCCAGCCCGCGGCCGCACGCAATATGGTGCCGCAATGGTCTGCGCGATGGCGTTTTGCATGTAATCAATATAAATCTGGAACCGGCGTTCTTTGGGGCTACGTTCCAAACTGGTGAGTTCTGGCAGGCGTTCATGCACGCGCTGAGCCAGGGCAAACGCCAGTTCCTTCACGGGCTCAAACGGAAATTTAGCAGCCAGCGGAACGTACAGGTGCATACCTGTGGCCCCAGAGGTTTTGGCGTATACCGGAATCTCCAGTTCGTCTAGCACCTGCTTGGCCACCAAGGCAACTTCCACCATTTCATCATAGGTATTTTCGCCGGGGTCAAGGTCCAGGACTAAATAATCTGGTTTTTCTAAATGCGGCAGCCGGCCGTTCCAAGGATTGAGTTGAATGCAGCCCAGGTTGTTGAGATACGCCAGCGTGGCTTTGTCTTGGCAGACTATGTACTCCACCTCTTTGCCCGTTGATTCGGCCTCAATGCTGGTGGTCTGAACCCAATCCGGGGCCTGCTCGCCGGCGTCTTTCTGGAAAAACCCGGGCTTGCTGATGCCGTTGGGGTGCCTGAGCAAAGATTCCGGACGGTCTTTCAGGTAAGGCAATAGCACGTTTGCCATGGTTTGGTAATAATCTACCAGGTCTTTTTTGGTATAGCCTTCCTGAGAGAAATACACTTTGTCTGGGTTGGTGATAGTAACTTCTTGTCCGTCTAACTCCAACACCAGGGCGTTTTTGTCTGCGGTCTGTTTTGGGCTGAGTTTGGGATTTGGAGCCGATAAACGGGAATCTGTTTCCTCCTGTTCTTCTTTGGCCGACACCGATTCTTCATGCACCACGTCCTGGGCTTTTTTGTCTTCGCGCAGGCCTTTGAAGATGGCCTGGCGCATCTGCCCGTCAGTGGTCCATTCGGCAAAAGACAGTTCACAGACCAGTTCCGGCTTCACCCAGGTCACATCACGGCTGAGCGGGATTTTTTCTTTGAACGGCGAGGTTTTGCGCTCCAGCGGTTTCAGTTTGTCAATGAGTTCCTGCAAGCTGGTTTTGTTGAAGCCACTGCCAGACTGGCCCACGTATTTGAGTTGGTCGCCTTCATACACGCCCAGCACCAGCGCACCCAAATGCTGGCGTGCTCCCTGCGGCGCGGTGTAACCGGCAATTACGGCCTCCTGCCGGAGGTGCGTTTTTACCTTCAGCCATTCTTGTGACCGCTTGCCTACCAGATATTTGCTCCCAGCGGCTTTGGCCATAATGCCTTCCCACTCATTTTTCTGGGCTTCTTTGAAAAACTGAGTACCGTCGCCCACGCGGTGTTCGCTGTAACGCAGCGGGTCTTTGGCTTTGCTCAACACTTGCTTCAGCTTTTCCTTGCGCTGAAGGAGAGGTAAATGGGTGAGGTCTTCACCATTAAGGTGCAGAATATCGAAAATATAGTAATACAAATGCTCTGAGGGCGTGTTTTGGTAATTCTGCAAGGCTTGGAAATCTGCTTTTCCTTTGCGGTCCAGCACCACCAATTCACCGTCAAAAATCACTTGGTCCTTTAGCGCTTCCAGTGCTTTCACCACCGACTGGTATTTTTCCTTAAACGATTTTCCGTTGCGCGAATAGAGATGTACTTGTCCGTTTTCTACTTCAGCCACGGCGCGATAGCCGTCCCATTTCACCTCGAAGAGCCAATCTGGGTCATCAAAAGGGCCGTCGGTGAGTTTGGCGGTCATGGGCACCAGATTATGCGGCATGTCTGCTTTGCTTCCAATGCTTGAGTCTGATGTTTTTTTGGCGCTAGGTTTAGCCTTGGCAACAGCTTTGGATTTGGAAGTGGCGGCTTTTGAGGATTTGCCTTTGGCGAAATCCTCCGCGTCATACGGGTCTGTGGTGGCGGCTTCGTCTTTTCTCTTTAGCAGCAGCCAGGCGTTTTTCTGGCGGCCTTTCATTTTTACCAGACTGAATTCGCCTTGTAGTTTCTGGCCATCCAGCACAAAATGCAGGCCGCCTTGTTCCAGTTCCTCCAGTAAAAGTTTCTCAGCAGCCGCGCGGGAATCTGTGCCAATGGCGTGGTAAGTGCCTTCGTCCCAAATGTCCACATGGCCGGCGCCGTAGTTGCCTTCGGGAATGTCGCCCTCAAAACTGCCGTAGCTGATGGGGTGGTCTTCTACTTCCATGGCCAGGCGTTTGTCTGCGGGGTTGAGCGACGGCCCTTTGGGCACCGCCCAGCTTTTGAGTACGCCGCCCATCTCCAGCCGGAAATCATAATGCAACGTGGAGGCCTGGTGCCGCTGAATCACAAACCTCAGCGCGCCTTTGTTTTTGGCTTCTTTGCCTTCTGGTTCTGGGGTTTGGTTGAAGTGCCGTTTCTGGTTGTATTTTTCTAACGCCATTCTAGTAGTGTCTCTATTGTTGTCTGTCTGTCTTTGGGTCCTCAGGTCGAAATCTAAATTTCACAAGCACTTGTTGGACTGTTGCTTTCTACGGAAATTTTAAAAACTGTGCCGTGCTGCATTTCCTGTTTTCGGGCTCATTTCTGGAAACGAGGCCAAAAACAGAAAAGCCTGCCTCCTTTTCAGGAAACAGGCCTTTCTCAAATGTATAAGCTTCAAGATCTCTAGTCTTTTCTGCCGCCACGGCCGGCTATGTTTTCATTGTTATTGTCGTCTTTGCCGTTGCCTTGCGGGTTTTGCTTGTCTGGTCTTTCAGGGTCTCCACCGTTGCCCGCGTGCCCGGAGCTGCGGCCTCCGCCAGTACCGTCATTGCCGTTGTGGTTTCCTTTGAAGCCGCTGTGGCCGTCGCTCATACCGCCGGCGTGGGTGCCGTAACCGGTGTCTTTGTCACTCTCGGCATCTGGTCCGGAGCCTTTCTGCTTGAGAGACTCTTTGCCTAAAACGCCTTCGCGCTCACCAGAACCACCGCCCTGGCGGCCCAGCACATCGCCGCCGCCGTTGATGTCATCATGGGCCTGGCCTTTGTCAAGGTTTCCGCCGGCATCGTTCACATCTAAGTTGCCGTCTGCGTCATAGTTGGCGGTGTTGCCACCCTCGGCTTTGGTGCCGTAGTTATGATCTGCGAAGCTGCCGCCTCCCTGGTTCCCGTCCTGACTGTTATTGCTGCCGTTGTTCTGGTCCTGGTTTTTATTTTGCTCTTCCATAGTTTCTTGTAAGGTTAGGTGTACAAATAAGGGATATGTACCCGTATTTACGGGCGTTGGCAACTATAGTTAAACCAGCGGGCTTGGGATCAGTTCCTTAAGATTTCATAAGCGTGGGTAGCACGTGGTTTTTGGCCCATTCAATGGCCATGATGGTTTTGCCGTCATAGAAGGTGTGGTCAAGCATTTCCTGGGGTGTCATCTCCACTATCTCTATGTCTTCATGCTCGCTGTCTTTGCCGCCGCCTTCGCTTACCTGGTGGCTTACCTGGGCGTAGAACAGAAAGACTTTTTCGGCCACTGCACCGGGCGCTGGGTAGAATTCATGGATAAGTTGCAGTTCATCTACGGCGTAGCCAATTTCTTCTTCCATTTCCCGTTTCACGGCGTCTTCGGGGTTTTCGTCTGGGCTGTCCAGCATGCCGGCCACAATCTCCAGCAGGTCCTGCTCCATGGCGGGGCGGTACTGCCGGGCAAAGATGAATTTCTGTTTTTTGGTGTCATAGACCAGCGCCGAGGCCGCGGTGCCGGTATGGTATACTTCTCGTTTGAACTCCTTCTCGCCGTCTGTCACCGTGTAGAGTTGCAGCTTATAATGGCCTTGGTAGAGGGTTTCTTTGTCTGTTATTTTCATGGTGCTGCTGTAAATCTGGCAAGTCTGGCTAATGGTACGCACAACCTGGCGGCACGTTGGGTAAAAGCCGTTGCCAATAAAAAGCAAAGGTGGTGGCTTTGTCCTGGCTTTCTGCGTATGAAGAGCAGAAATAATTCTTTTTTATGAAAAATACTATTTTATTATGGGGGTTACTGGTGCTGTTGACCACCGGAAATACCCTAGCACAAGCCCCCAGCAGCCATTATAAAGCCGCCGAAACCTTGCTTATGACCATGGGCAGCCCCAAAGCCATTGACGATAACCTCCAGCAGATGCTCACCATGCAAATGGAACAGGTGCCTGCCATGAAGGTAGCCGAACTGGAAGTACGCGCTTTCTTTGCCAAGTACATGAACTGGGAAGCCATCAAAACCGATCTCATCAACCTGTACATGACGGAGTTCACCGAGAAAGAGCTGAAAGACATGACCGCCTTTTACGGCACGCCCACCGGCAAGAAACTAGCCTCAAAGCAGTCACTCCTTACCATGCGCAGCGCCCAGCTTGGCCAGAAGAAAATTGAACCGCACATGATGGAACTGCAGCAGCTGTTGCAGAAGAAAATGCAGCTTGACAATTAAGTAATTGGTAAGAAACGAAAGCCCAGAACCTGTGGTAGTGACTAAACTGCGAGTTTTGGGCTTTCTAAGTCTTATTGTAATTGACATTCGACCTAACAAGACACAACATTGCATGAAGGCCGTCTCACCCACCATCTTCACCAAATTCCTTATTCGCGTTGCGCTCACCCTGGCCACTTTTTGCCTGGGGCACACGTCTTTTGCCGTCCATTTCTCTTCAGATTCAATAAGTGCTGTAGCCTCTCCTTCTACTTCGGAATTAAAAACCACTGATGGAACTGGCTTCCCGGAATTTAACCGAACCTATTTTTTACTGGGTGACACGGTAGAGGCACTTCCTGTTAAAAGGGGTTGGTCTCGGGAGAAGAAGAAATTTGTGTGGAGTGCCGCTGGGGCTGTGGCTACGTTTGGGCTTGGTTTGGCTGCCTACCATTGGGTAGACGAACCTCTCAAAGAATTTGTGCAGAGAAACGCCACGCCCTTTACCCGTGACATTTCAGAAACCATTGAACCGTTTGGCACCTCAGAAAGGCTGCACGCCACCTTTGGCTCTTTGTTCATGGTAGGTCTGGTGACCAAAAACCGAAAGCTGAGGCAAGTGGCCACCATCTCGCTGGCCAGCTATTACCTGAACTCCATGATGACAAGCCAACTGAAGAAAACCTTTAGGCGGGCACGGCCCTTGTACGCTGAGGACAATGATGAGTTCAACGGCCCTGCCAGTTCCTATGAATACGCCTCGCTGCCATCGTCGCACACCTCCAACGCCTTTGCCACCGCCACCGCCGTGGCCACCATTTACCGCGACAAAGGCTGGGTGCCCCCCGTGGCCTATGGCATTGCCACGCTGGTGGGTCTCTCCCGCATTCATGACAATGCCCACTGGGCCTCAGACGTGATAGCGGGCGCCGCCGTGGGGTACGTATCTGCCAAGGTGACGCACTGGACCTATTTTCAGCTGAAAGACCGCTTACAAGGCAACAAATGGCAGTTCTTCCCAAACGTGGGGAAAGGCTCTGCCAGCTTGAGCGCCACACTTCAGTTCTAATCTAGCCAGCTTGGTTATTACGCTGTTAATTGTGGGAAACAACATTTGCGTTTTCGGGCTCATTTCCAGAAATGAGCCCGAAAACGGAATGGGAACCCGCCAAAATCTCCAATAAAAATTTACGTCTTCAGTAAAAAATCTTTCAACGGAAGGCGCGCGGGCGCTTTAATTAACTTTAGCGGCTGGCTTGCGTACTTCTCATCTTCCCAGGCCGTGCGTTTACCAAACCTCCTGCCCGTCTGCGCTTGCCATGTCATTACCTTCTATCTTTAAAAGTCCGGTTTTATACTTTTACCTGTTCGTGTTTAGCGTGGGGTTCACCCTGGAAGCCTGCCAGGAGAAAAAACCCGTGCATGAAACGGTGGTGTTCAAACCCCAGCCCATTCTGCCGCAAGACACCATCAAATACCCCAACGCGCTTATCACGGCCCTCAACCGGCACAACAAATGGGTAGATTCTGTTTTCAGGCGCATGACCCCAGACGAGCGCATCACCCAACTCATGATGGTGGAAGTGTTCTCTAACCAGGGTCCGCAGCATGAAGAAGACGCCTTGCGTCTGGTGCGGCAATACAAAGTAGGCGGCGTGATTTTCTTCCAGGGAGGACCGGTGCGGCAGGCCAAACTCACCAACAAACTGCAGGCGGCCTCCAAGATTCCATTGCTGGTGGGCATGGACGCTGAGAACGGCATTGGCATGCGCATGGACAGTGCCATGCAATACCCTTTGCCTATGTTGCTGGGCGCCATTAACAATGACAGCCTTATTTACCAGATGGGGGCCGAAATGGCTTTTGAATTCAAGCGGCTGGGCATGCACCTGAACTTTGCGCCGGTGGTAGACGTGAACAACAACCCCAAAAACCCCATCATCAGTTACCGTTCCTTCGGCGAAAACAAGAACGATGTAAGTTCCAAAAGCCTGGCCCAAATGCTGGGCATGCAGGACAACGGCGTGATTGCCACCGCCAAGCACTTCCCCGGCCACGGCGACACCGATGTGGATTCGCATTATGACTTGCCCATCATCCCCTATGGCCGTGAGCGTCTGGATTCCCTGGAACTGCACCCGTTTCGGCATTTGATACAGAGCGGCGTGGGCGGCATGATGGTGGGCCACATTCACATGCCCAAGCTAGATTCCACGGCCAATTTACCGGCTTCGCTTTCCAAACCCATTGTGACGGGCATTTTGAAAAACGAGCTCAACTACGCGGGGCTCATCATCACAGACGCCATGGTGATGAAAGGCGTGACCAAATATTTTGCCCCCGGTGAGGCCGAAGTCATGGCCCTGGAAGCCGGTAATGATGTACTGGAACGTCTGGTGAGCGTGCCCAAAGCCCTGAATGCCATTAAAGCCGCCATCAGAAGCGGAAGGTTAGACCGCAAGGAGTTGGACCGCCGCTGCAAGAAAGTATTGGCCGCCAAGTATTGGGTAGGCCTCAACAAGTACCAACCCATTAAGTTAGACAGCCTGTACCAGGACCTGCACACCTCCCACGCCAAAGAAACGCTGCGCGGCCTGGCAGAGGGCTCGCTAACCTTGCTCCAGAACAAACCAGACCTAGTGCCCCTAAAGAACAAGAAAATGCGGTCGGTGGCGAGTTTGGCAGTGGGTGCGGCCAAACCTACGCTGTTTCAGCAACGCCTCAAAAACCGCCTGACCGTGAAAGACTATTTCATGCCGCGCAAGACCAAGAAGAAAGACCTGGAGAACCTCCGGAAAGTGCTCCTGAAACAGGATTTATTGGTCATCAGCATTTACGGACCCAGCATAAGACCCAGCAACAACCTTGGTTTCAGCAAAGAGGAGCGGGCGCTGGTGAATGAATTGGTGCGGCGCAAACGCGCGGTGGTGGTGCTCTTTGACAATGCCTATACCTTGAACCAGTTCGCAGATATTCATCAGTCGTCGGCGCTGTTGTTGGGCTACCAGCAATTGCCGGCTGTGCAGGCGGCCGCGGCTAAAATGGTGATGGGCGATCTGGTACCGCAGGGTAAATTACCGGTAACCGTGAACAAGCATTTCCAATACGGGCAAGGGTTGTAGCGTAATTTCCTGTTTTCGGGCTCATTTCTGGAATTGAGCCCGAAAACAGAAAGGAACATGCCGTGATATATGCCTTGTTTTCTATATTGCCCACATGAACAGAATTTTCCCCTCCCGCCTTTTCATTTTCACGCTGCTTTCTGCAGTCACTTTTCTGACTGGTTGCACTAAATCATCAACATCTACTGCTACCACGGCAGCCCCCAAAGACCGCGTGGTGATTGGCATTGAACGGCTGGTGACCCCAGAATTCCTCCCCTTTATCCAGAACCGCCGCGTAGCCATTCTCACCAACCACACCGGCGTGATGCCAGACCGAAGCCACATTGTAGATCTGCTCCACGCGCGCCCAGACGTGAAAGTGGTGAAACTCTTCAGCCCGGAGCACGGCATACGCGGCGAGGCCGACACCCACGTGAGCGATGATATTGACAAAAAAACCGGCCTGAAAGTGATTTCGCTGTACGGCAACGTGCGCAAACCCACCCCGCAGATGTTGGAAGACGTGGACATTCTCATCTTCGACATTCAAGACGTGGGCGCGCGTTACTACACCTACATTGCCACCATGACCGCCGTACTGGAGGCTGCCGCCGAAAACGAAAAACTGATGATCATACTGGATCGGCCCAACCCTATCACCGGCGTGGCGTTTGACGGCGCTATTGGCAACAACGCCCACCAACCCGTAACCGGCCCTAACTTCTTGCCCATCACGCACGGCATGACGGTGGGCGAACTGGCCCGCATGTTCAACGGCGAACGTTCGGCCAAAAAACTTCGGCAGGCCGAACTATTGGTGGTGCCCATGCGCGGTTACGCCCGAACCCAGTGGTTTGACCAAACCGGACTTCCCTGGATCAAGCCCTCGCCTAACATGCTGAATCTGACCACGGCCGCCTTGTACCCCGCCACCTGTATTCTGGAAGGCACCAACTTGTCTGAAGGCCGCGGCACCATGCAGCCTTTTGAGTTCATTGGCGCGCCCTGGGTGAACGGTGAAGCTTTATCCAAACAACTCAACTCTTACAAATTACCTGGAGTCACGTTCAAACCGGTGCAGTTCAAGCCAGACAGTGTGGTAGACGGCATCAAAATCTATCCGCCTAAGTTCATGGGGCAGGTGTGCCAAGGAGCCCAGATGGTGATTACAGATAGAAACAAGTTTGAAGGTGCCAAAGCCAGCGTGTACCTCATTCATGCGTTGCAAACGCTCTACCCAGAAAAGCTGGAATACAAAAACAGCCGCATGGACGGCCTCTGGAAAACCGACGTGACCCGCAAGCAATTACAGGCCGGGCAAAACCCGCAGGCTATTATTGCCGCCTGGGCGCCGGAGTTGGCCTATTTCAAAAACGTGAGAGCCAAATACCTGCTTTATCCGTAGGAAAAGAAGTCATTATTTTCTGCCCTGCATGAACAGACTTCGGTTTCAGCTGCTTTTCTTACTTATTATCTGTGCCTTTTTTCTGGAAGGCTGCCAACCGTCGTCGCCGGCGGCCATGCGCGAGCCTTCGCGCACGTATGCTGCCCAAAACGTGGTGCTGGTGGTGATTGACGGCGTGCGGTACTCAGACAGTTGGGGCGACTCTGCCTATACCAATATTCCGTTCATGGCGAAGCAGCTGGCACCGCAGGGCTTGTTCCATCCGGCGTTTTACAACCAGGGCGTCACGCTCACCATGCCGGGCCACGTGGCGCTGACCACGGGCAAGTACCAGCGCCTGAGCAACCGCGGCTCCGAACTGCCCCTGTACCCGTCCATCTTCCATTATTACCGCCAGCATTCCAAAACTGCGGCCACAGACGCCTGGCTTATCACCAGCAAAGATAAACTGGAAGTGCTGGGTAAAACCTACAGCCAGGAGGAAGTCGCTACCTTTTCGCCGTCCAGCAATTGCGGCGTGAACGGTCTGGGTTCTGGCTACCGGGCTGACGAAGAAACCCTAAAAATAGCCAAACAGATTTTCCAGGAACATACCCCGCGGCTGTCGCTCATCAATTTACATGAACCCGACACGGAAGCCCACCGGGGCAACTGGGACGGTTACCTCGCGGCCATAAAAAAAAGCGACCGCTTGGTCCACGACCTCTGGAACTGGCTTCAGCAGCACCCGCACTACCGCAACAACACCACCTTCATCATCACCAATGACCACGGGCGTCACCCGGGCCGCCGGTTCACAGACCACGGCGATGGTTGTGAGAGTTGCCGCCACATCAGTCTGCTCATGCTGGGTCCCGACGTACCGCCCGGCAGCCGCGCCAAAAAGCCCCGCACGCAGGCAGACGTAGCCGCCACCGTGGCAGAACTCCTGGGTTTCCCTTTCCCTAAAAGAGACGGTGAGCCCATGCTGGAATTGTTTAAAGAAGAGCCCCTTGTAGAGAAAGCGAAGTAGTTTTTTGGGGAAGTAATTTATGTAGATCGTTTTTGGCCTCTAAACTGGAAATGAAGCCCAAAACGCCTGGTAATTATACATTTTCCTTTAACAGGAACCGAAGTGAGTTTTTTACCAAGCAGGGAAATATTGGCAGATAGTACGGACAGCGCTTGACCTGTCCGCACGCATTTCCGAGGGGTGCTTTTTTGGTAGTTGCATCGTAAGTTAACTGCTTAGGCCACCGCTAAGGACAGGTCAAGATCTGTCCGTAGATGATTATATAAGTCAGGCTCCGTTTATATAAGCGCCACCGCCGTTTTTGGCCTCCATTTTTAAAATGAGGCCGAAAACGGCGGTGGCGCTTAAAAGTGACAAGTCTGTTTTAGGCTTCGTTTTCAAAAATGAGCCTAAAAACGGAAATTATTCTGAAGATGAAGTCTCTGGAGTGGATTCTTCTGAAGCACACGGTTTTGGTAGACGGCCTTGTTTTTTGAGCGCTTCCTGAATGATCCACTCAATCTGGCCGTTGGTGCTCCTGAATTCGTCTGCGGCCCATTTCTCCACGGCTTTCATCATCTCGGCGTTCATGCGCAGGGCAAACGATTTTTTCTCGGCCATAGGCTAGTGGTGTAAAGTTCCGGCATTCACTACAGGCGACACGCTTCGGTCTGAGCAGAGCACCACCATTAAGTTACTGATCATGGCGGCTTTTCGTTCTTCGTCAAAAGACACCAGACCTTTCTGGGTGATCTGTGCCAAAGCCATTTCTACCATCCCCACGGCACCTTCCACAATCTTGGCGCGCGCTGAAACAATAGCGGTGGCCTGCTGCCGCTGCAACATAGCGCTGGCAATTTCCTGAGCATAGGCCAAATAACTGATGCGGGCCTCCAGCACATGAATACCGGCAATGGCCAGACGTTCCATTAGTTCGCGCTCCAGTTCGTCGTTCACGTCCTGGCTGCTGCCGCGCAGAGAGATTTCGCTTTCGTCCTCAAAGTTGTCATACGGGTACACGCCGGCCAGTTTCCGCATGGCAGACTCACTCTGTACTTTCACGAAGGTCTCAAAGTTGTCTACCTCAAACGCGGCCTTGAACGTTTCCTCCACGCGCCACACCAGCACCACGCCAATCATGATGGGGTTGCCCAGTTTGTCGTTCACTTTGATGGGATTAGTGTCCAGGTTTCGGGCGCGGAGCGAGATGCTCTTGGCGGCAAAAAACGGATTCACCCAGAAGAAGCCGTTGTGCTTGATGGTGCCTTTGTACTCGCCAAACAGCGTGAGCACCCGGGATTCATTCGGGTTCACAATCTTAAAGCCCTTGCAAAGAAACGAGAACACCAGAGCAAAGGGCAGCAGCACCTCAGGCCCGAAGTAGTAAATGCCCGCCCCGGTGGCCAGCAACAAGATCAGCACCAGAATAAGGAAGGTGTAACCAGAAGAAGGATGAAACGTTTTTTCGGCTTTCATAGGCGTATTTATTTTGATATCATTTTGATATCAGTGAAAGTAGAAAATTTTATGGACAGTTGAAAGTTGACCGCTAATTTTTCCCAAAAATTGTTTAGACAAATTTTGCTTCTTTCTAATGATTTACTTGTCAAACTACTTGATAGCAAAGCTGTTATGTAAATTGAAGAAAGCCCAGTTCTGGCAGTGACGGACTAATGAGGTATAACTTGCAGACAACCTGCTTCCAACGCCCACAAAAAAATCCCGTTTTCGGGCTCATTTCTAGAAATGAGCCCGAAAACGGGATGGAAATAAGCAGGAAGGACTTTTTATTTCGTGCCTTGGAAATTTACCAGCAGAATGTTGCCGGGGTCATTCTTGCCTTCGTTGGAAATATAAAGCTCTCCTTTCGGGCCGAAGGCAATACCTTCTGGCTTGTAGAACTCAGCGTCATTGAGTTTGTGGCGGGCTTTAATGCTGCCATCGGGGTTCAAGATAAACAACTGCGGGTTGGTAGCCTCCAACAGATAAATGTCACCGGTGGTGGGGTGCAAGGCAATCTCTGAGGGCTGCCAGTCACTGCCGGCTTTCTTCTTTTTCTTCTTGGCCACGGTTTTCACCAGTAACGGGTCATTGAGGTTCAGCTTGAGGAGCGGCTGTGATGCTAATTTTTTGGTGGCCAAATCAAACGCATACACGCCTTTGTAGGTCGGGCTGCCGCTCTCAATGCCTTTAATGGCCAGCAGCAGGCGGTTTTGGCGGGCGTCATAGGTAAGGCCTTCCACGTTGTGGGCGGCGTTGAGCGGCGTGCTGTGCTCCGTAATCTTGGGCGAAGCGCTTTGCCAGTTGGCTACCTCAAACAAACGCCCATCGCTGCGGACCACATAGGCCGTTTCATTGACAAGGGCAATGCCTTCATAGTCACCGGCGGCGGCAAAGGTCACTTGTTTGTCAAGGGTTTTGGTGGCGGTGTTGTAAATGAAAATCACGCCGGCCTCGTCTTGCACGCAGGCAAATTTACCATCGCCTAAATAGGCAATGCCAGAGACTTCGCGCAAGATGGGCGGCACTTCCCATTTCTGGGCAACGGCTACCGCGTTGGAGGCGGGCTCTACCACTTTGGCAGCTTTCCCTTTTTTCCCGTTGTCTGATGTAAAGCCAAGTGCGTTGCTGTTGTCGCAGGCCAGCAAGGTGGCCGATAGGAACAGGCTGGACAAGATTATTTTAAAGCGTTTCATAGTCTCTTTTGTTTAGGGTAGGGGAACGCAAGTGAGCATGCGCTATTTTTCTATATCAGAAAGTTATTCTGTTTTCGGGCTCATTTATGAAAATGAGCCCGAAAACGGAAATTCCTTAGTCCCAGTAGGCCACGGTGGCTACTGTACCGTCTGCGGCAAATACTTTTTCTACTGTTTTCAACTTGTTCTCCAATTCTACCTGGTAATACACCTGGCCGTTGATCTCCACTTTTTCCAGGTCATCTACTACGTAGCCGGCAAAATCACGTTTAATAGCAGCATCTACGGCGGCAGGCAAATCTGTCACCAACAGGTCTTGCTTTACTTTGGAGATGGTGCCGTTGGCGTCTACCAAAATGGTTTGGTCCAGGCCATTTACCTCAAACTCGGCCTCAAACAAATCGCCGGCTTTTTCCCAGTCAATGGTCAGGGCTTGGGGGAACTTGGCTTTCACAGAATTCAAGGCCAACGAAGGCACGTCTGTGGGGGCCAGGTCACGGGTACAGCTAAAGAAACTGGTGGCGGCGATTACTAGAGCACTCAAGGTCATTTTCATAACGGTATAGATTAGGTGATCAGTTTATATAGCCCAAAGGTCTGGCCCAAATCAGGAAAGAATTGGGAATCTGCGGCGTGAAATAAAAAAATTTCGATTTTTTTCTCTGGGAGGAAAACGGAGTGGGTAGCAACTAAAATCTGCTCTACTGCTTACAAACTAACATTTACTGCCTCAAACGCCCTGCAAGGCCCAGCAGAATCAATCTCAGGACAACAATAAAATCGGCTTTTATAAACTGCAGGAAACTCAGAAACTCACCGTAAAGGTGTGGCCGTTTTCAAAGGCGTACGAAACCTTGAACCCGTACCGGTCACAGATGGCTTTGACAATGGCAAGCCCCAACCCGGTAGAGGCAGTGGCGGCGTCATCTTTAAAGAACCGCTCAAACACTTTGCTTGCGTCTAGCGGCTGCTGGTTGATGGCCGAATTGCTGATTTGCAAAAATGCCGAAGTTAAAATGATTTTGATTTCCCCTGACCTGGCCGTATGCACCACCGCGTTTTTAAGCAGGTTGAGGACCAACATGCTGGCCAAATCTGGGTTCATGCGCACAGAACTGGCTGCCTGGGTGTCTACCTGCACCGCTACCTCATTAAACGAAATCTGGTCCTCTAAATCTGCCAACGTTTGCCGTAGTACATCAGCTATAGTCACTTCCACTTCCTGACCGAATTGCCGGTTTTCAATCTTGGAAAGTAGCAGCAAGCTTTTGTTCAGACGGGTGAGGCGCTCCAGGTTTTCCATGATGGCGCCAATCTGTAGTAGCTGTTCTTCCTGCAGCGGCTGGGTTTCAGCCAGAAGTTCCAGCTTGTTCAGACTAATGGCCAGCGGCGTCTGCAACTCGTGCGAAGCGTTTTCAATGAAGGCTTTCTGGTTCTGGAAGGTTGTCACGTTTTGCTGCAGCAAGTTCTCCACGGTTTCATTCAGGAGCCGGAATTCGTCAACGCTGGTTTTCTGCACGGGCACTGGCTGGGCGTCTTCCAGCTTAAACCGCTGCAAACGTTGCAAAATATGGTAAAACGGCTTCCAGATGCGTTTCAGGAGCAGGTTATTGACTACCAAAATACTGGCAATGAGGCCCGCATAGAGCCACAACAAAGAATACAGTAAATCTGAGATGAGGTCGTCTTCCTCTACCATAGACGTAATGAGGCGCACTTCATAATACTTTTCCTGGTGCCTGAACACGGAAGTTAACATGCGCACGGGCTCAAAATCCTCTTCGTTGAGCATGTACATGAGCGTGTCCTGGTACTGGTCTTTGCGATGTTTGGCTTGGGTAAACGGTATTTCTTTTACTTTGTAATACCCGGCCTCAAACGAATCTTGCTGCAGCACCGTGCTGTCTTTGCCGGCCTGTTGCATGACCAGCAATTTCTGGTTTTCCAGGCCGTCATCCATGCTGTCATAGATTTCCTCTAGCATGTTGAAGTAGAAAAGCGCCGCCCAAATGGTGATGACCACAAAAAGCAGCCCTGCGAAATAAGAGGTGGCGTGGTTGAGCAGTTTCATACCGTGACCAGTTTGTAGCCAATGCCATAGACGGCCTGCACCTCCACTTCGGCGGCGTGGTCTTTGAGTTTCTTTCTGAGGTTCTTGATCTGGGAATAGATGAACTCGTAGTTGTCGGCTTGGTCAATGTAGTCGCCCCAGACGTGCTCGGCCAGCGCGGTTTTGCTCACCAGCCGGTCTTTGTTGGCCACCAGGTAAAGCAGCACATCAAACTCCTTGCGATTGAGCGCCAGGTCTTGTCCGGCCACGGTGGCGGTGTGGCTGTCCAGGTCAATTTGCAGGTTCTGGAGGGTTTGCACGTTGTGGCCCTCAAACTTTCGGCGGCGCAAAATAGATTTCACGCGGGCGTGCAACTCAGCCATGTGGAACGGCTTGGGCAGATAATCATCGGCGCCCAACTCCAAGCCCTGAATACGGTCATCCACAGAATCTCTGGCCGAGACAATGATCACACCTTCGGTTTTCTGGAGCTTTTTGAGTTCTTCCAGCAGTTGCAGGCCGCTGCCGCCGGGTAGGTTGATGTCCAGCAGAATGCAGTCATAGTCATAGACGCCCAGTTTTTCCAGGGCGCTGTCAAAGTCCACGGCGGTTTCTACCACGTACTGTTCCTGCTTAAGGGACTGCACCATGGAATCACGCATGTGGGCCTCATCTTCAATGACCAGAATTTTCATAGCTAAAGCGTTTTTGGCAAGGTAAGCGGCAATTCTGGAATGAGTTGGGAATGGCGGCCTAGCACCAGATTTTCCGTTTTCGGGCTCATTTCCAGAAATGAGCCCGAAATCAGGAACGGGTCACTTTTCCTTTGGCTTCCCAATGGCTGCTTTTCACGGTCACGCCATCGGCTTCCAGTTTGAACCGCCGCACGAAGCGCTCGCCATTGATGCTGCCGTCTGGGGTACGTTTGCCTAAAAACAAGGTGATGGCCCGGCCCTGCCCGTCTGTGATGATGGTGAGGTCTTTGCCCGAAAACGTATCTTCCAGCCGGCTGTCTGGGGCCAGTGGTTTGCTGAGTTTGGCGATGAGTTTGGGGTTGAGTGGCATGGCTACTGCGCGGTGTAAGATTGCAGAATGGCCAGGGCCTCAGTTTCATCGGCCTCTACCACTTCATCTATCACAGTCTGGATTTCAGCATCTGACCAGCGGTCGGCCTCGGCGGCTTTCACAAATACGCCCAGGGCCACAAATCTTCCGCCTTCTAACGGCAGAATGGCCTTCACTCTCTTACGGATGTTCATGCACTAATTTGATTTTTGGCCTATTCTACGGAAAAAAGGCCAGAATTGCCGGAACCGGAGGCACTTTCTTTCGCCCACCGGAGCGCAGACTCCAGGCTCTGGAAATATTCCACCTCGGCCTGCATTTTGGGGCGCATGGTGGCCACCATGCTGCTCACGGCCATCTGGTTGAAGATATCATCAGAGACCACAAAAGCCAACCGCTTTACCCGAACTAACTGGAACTGCGCAAACCAACTGGTGAGAGTCCAGTCCTGGTCGGCCTGCCGGATCACTTTCATGCCTTTCATGTCCATGACCCAGGTGTTGAGGTGCTCTTGGTCGGCTACCTGAATTGCCTCCAGCATACCGGCGCGGTACGCCTCACTGGGGACAAAGCCCTGCCAGTGCATCACCAATAAAAGGTGGCGCCAGTCTGTTTCCAGCTGTAGGTATTGGGCTGCGTCTTCCATGTGCCGTAGGGCGTTTTTGCTTCGGTGTTGTCCTTAAATGGTGTATGCGTTCTTAAAGATAGGCTTAACGGAAACCATCATGGTATAAACTCATTATTAACTACCCAGGTTTTGGAGGAAAGCAACAACTGTATAGGATAATACCCATTGTTTCACTTTCTGCCCGCTTTATTTCTATGCATGATACAGCCAAATGCTGGAAAATACTACCGTTTGGCATTAAAATAAAAGAGCGCAGCCCATTGAGATTTCACCGGAAATGATTTAGATTGTAACAGGTTCTATTAGAAGGGTATATGGTGCAAGAAACAATTTTACAAGACACGCTGCTGCAGGATGTGGCATTGCCGAAAAAAGCCGACACCCCGGCAGCCCACCCGGAACATTGCGCCAATTGCCAGGAGATGAAGCACGGGCATTTCTGTTCTAGCTGCGGGGCCGAAACCGTGAACCCGCACCATGAACTTTCTTTCAAGCATTTCCTGGGTCATTCTTTGCATGAAGTCACGCACATTGAGAACTCCAAGGTTGGCAAAACCCTGTGGGCGCTGCTGTTCAAACCCGGCCAGTTGACGCTTGATTATTTTGCCGGAAAGAAGATACGTTACCTAAGCCCTCTGCGCATTTTCCTGTTGATTTTTGCCCTGAGTGTGTTTGCGTATTCATTCTCAGAAACTAACCGGCTCTATGACGTGGAACTCATCAACAAAATGGATACCACCGGCGCGTTCAATGCGCAGCTGGACCGTTTAGCCGCTGACCATAAAGTGGAAAGACCCGTTCTGGTCCAGCAGATGAACCAAACCTGGCAGCGGTATGTGTCCTGGAGTCAGTTTAGTTACGTGTTGGTTATGGGCTTGATGCTTAAGTTGGTGTACCAGAAGCGATATTTTGTGGAGCACGTCATTTTCTCCTTCCACTTCATTTCTTTCTCCTTGCTGTTTGCCGTATTGCTTTGGCCGGCTTATTATTTAGTGGGCATTGGCGCCAGCACCGCCAACTCCTTGCTGTCCCTGGTCAACGTGGTGATTGCGGGCGGATATCTGGTCTTTGCCCTGAAGCGTATGTACGGGCAATCCTGGAAACGCACTGGGGCCAAAGTATTTCTGCTCCTACTTGGTTATTACACCACCAGTTCCTTGGTGTACCTGGTGGCTATGGTTTTTGCTATTGCTTCCGCTAAATAAAAAGCTGTATGATGCACTTCCGTTTTGGGGCTCATTTCCAGAAATGAGCCCCAAAACGGAAGTCAATACGTATTGCCTAATCAAAAGAAAAGGGTTGCCTGGTGGGCAGCCCTTTTCTTTTAGTCGACTTAAAACCTGACGTTGGCAGGCATGGTGGCCAAGGTCTTGAGGTGCTCATTGTTGGGGTCATAGACCAATCCCTTCTTGGCAAATTCTTTTATGCTGGCTGCGCTTTTCGCCCTGAAGTAAGACTGGCAGGCCATCACGTGCAAATCTCCCATCATTCTGGCCGTTAAATCGCCTTTGTCTACCTTGTACAGATTCTCAACAGAGGCCAGCATCTTCTTGCCCTCGGCCCTATTGTCGGCTTCAAACGCATTGTGGGTGGCCCTGGCGAAAGCCATCAGACAGGCATTATGGAAGGTTGGGTCAGTATTGAAGAAACTGAAACGCTGCTTGTAGTCCTCCACAGATTTCACCAAATCTCCCTTGAAACGCCCTCGGCCCAGCCCTTCATACACCACCGATTTTATGAGACCCGTGAGTTCTGTACTGGCTGGGTTATAGGCGTAGGCTTTGGTCAGGTAAGCCAGGGAGGCGACATACTGGTTGTTTAGGGCCTGCACCCGGCCATTGTGGAAATGGTACACATACGCAATGTCTTTGTACGACACACTGTCACGGGCCGTGCTTAAAAAAGAGGCGTAAATCTTGTTGTAGAAAGCGGTGTCTGGTTTGTCTAGCAGGTGTTTCTGAGTCATGATCTTGAAATCATTGGTGAACTCGTCACGGTAGGCGTCGCCGGGTTGCATGGCGTAGTAGCTGGTCAGCAACTCCACCTGTTCCAGCTTGTCATAGTTGATGCCGTCCATCTGCTGGCCCAGCGCCGAGGTGAGCAAATAACGGGTTTCATTGGTTGGGTACAGCAAATAGGCTTTCTGGAAGGCTTTGCCCGCCTTCTCATAACTTTGGTCTTCATACTGCTTCACGCCTTCATTGTAATACTGCAACGCGGCCAACTGTTGGAAAGAAATGGCTTTGTCTGCCTTGAACTGCTCTTTGAAAACCCCTTCCACGCCTTTGGTTTTCACTTCCTCGTCACTGACCAGTTTCCCTTTCTGCAGGTACTCCACGTAACTTTTCTTGAACCGGGCATCTGGCGCAAAATATCCCCCAGATGGGTTGGTAGACTCCATCATGATGTTGGCGCCCGCGGGGTCTGCCACTAAATAGACGTGCGTGGGAAGCTGTTTTATTTCATAGGCAATGTTGTAGCGCTCCAGCACCAGCGCGTAAAGTGCCGTAGCGCTCACGCAGTTGTAGGTGCCGGTCTTCAGGATCTGGTCAAAAGAGGCAATCTCCTCATACTTTTTCAGGAACCGCTTGTGGGTGGTATCAAAAATAAGTTTCACCTGTTTGGCCAAGGGCTTTTCCTTGATCTTGCTTACCTCCAAAATTGTGAACAATTCCAGCAAAGACCCTTGGGCGCGTTCCAGTTCCGCCTCTGTGGCGGAGCCATTCACCGCTAGCAGCAGCGCCAGCTTGTTTTGGTTGCCCGTCTGCCAGGCCTTGAGGTGGGTTTCTTCAAATGGAGAGGAATAGGCAATATTTTTAATGCGAAGGGTATCTTTTTGAGCCTGCGCAGAGAAGGCAAAAATCACCAGCAAGAAAAGTAGACATTTCTGCATGCGTTAAAGAATAAAGTAATTGTATAAGTTGTATATATAAAGATAACAGGAACCTTTGGAAGCAGCAAACCAAAGGTGCAGCCACCGGCGGCAAGGTCCTGAATTTAAGTTTGGGAGAGCGTTGCTTAACTAGTTTTGCACTGCTTGAAATTTCTGTTTTCGGGCTCATTTTCAGAAATGGAGCCGAAAACGAGAATTCTTTTTTTTCTGGCGAAAGCCCTTACTAACGAAGGTATAAAACAACAAAGCCCACGAACATCGTGGGCTTTGTTGTTTTTCTATGGATGGCGTTTACCGAAACATGTTTTTCAGCTTGTTCAGCTTGGTGGCCATGTCTTCCTCTTCCACGGGTGCTTCGCGTTTGCTACTGTTGCTGCTGGCGTTGACGGGACGGTTGCGGTCATTGGTTCCACGGCTAGCGCGCGGCGTGGAGGCCTGCGGGTCTGACTTCATGGACAAGGCAATGCGCTTGCGACTTTCCTCTACTTCCAGCACGGTCACCTCTACCTTCTGCCCCACTTTCACTACTTCATGCGGATTACTCACAAAGCGGTCTGACAAGTGACTCACGTGTACCAATCCATCCTGGTGTACCCCAACGTCCACAAACGCCCCGAAGGCCGTGATGTTGGTGATGATGCCCGGTAGTTTCATGCCCTGGCGCAGGTCTTTGATTTCGTTCACACCCTCGGTGAAGCTGAAGGCCTCGTAGCTTTCGCGCGGGTCACGGCCGGGTTTGGCCAACTCGCTTAGAATGTCTTGCAGCGTGGGCAAACCAACGGTCTCAGACACGTACTTCTTGAGGTCAATCTGCTTGCGGAGTTCTGCGTTTTTAATCAGTTCCTCTACGGTGGCGTTCACGTCTTTCGCCATTTGCTCTACCAACGCATAACGCTCCGGGTGCACCGCGCTGCCATCTAATGGGTGCTTTCCGCCATGTATGCGCAGGAAACCGGCGGCTTGTTCAAAGGCTTTGTCGCCCAGGCGGGCTACTTTGCGGAGTTCATTTCTGGTTTTGAACGGGCCGTTCTGGTTGCGGTAGTCCACAATGTTCTGCGCCAGTTGCGGACCAAGGCCGGAAACGTAGGTCAAGAGTTGCTTGCTGGCAGTATTTACTTCCACGCCAACGGCATTCACGCAGCTCATCACCACATCATCCAGGCTGTGTTTCAAGGCGTTTTGGTCCACGTCATGCTGGTACTGACCTACCCCTATTGATTTCGGGTCCAGTTTCACCAATTCCGCCAAAGGGTCCATTAATCTTCTACCAATGGAAACGGCGCCACGCACGGTAATATCCTGGTCTGGGAATTCCTCGCGGGCCACGTCTGAGGCTGAATAAATAGACGCACCGCTTTCGTTCACCATCACCACGGCAATTTCTTTCGGCAAGCCGATATTCCGCACAAACGTTTCGGTCTCACGGCTGGCGGTCCCGTTCCCAATGGCGATGGCTTCAATCTGGTATTTGTGGCACATGACCATCACCTGCTGCTCGGCGGTTTTGGCCTGACCGGCGCCGTTATGCGGGAAAATAGCTTCGTAGTGCAGCAATTTGCCTTGTTCATCCAGCGCCACTACTTTACAGCCGGTTCTAAAGCCCGGGTCAACGGCTAAGACGCGCTTCTGCCCCAGCGGAGCCGCCAGCAACATAGGTCTTAAGTTATCAGCGAAAACCCGTATTGCTTCTTCATCGGCGCGTTTCTTGGAAGATAAGCGAACCTCGGTTTCCATGTTGAGGCGCAGCATTCGCTTGTAACTTTCTTTAATGGCCAGTTTCACCTGCTCGGAGGCGGCGTTGTGGCCGGTCACAAACTGGCGCTCCAACACGGCAATGGCGGCTTCTTCCTCGGGTTGGGCGTCCAGCATCAAGACGTATTCTTTTTCGCCGCGGCGCATGGCCAAAATGCGGTGAGAAGGTGCTTTCTCAATGGGTTCGTCCCACTCAAAATAGTCTTTGTATTTCTGGCCCTCCTCTTCTTTGCCCGGAATCACGCGCGCTTTGAACACACCTTTCCGCTCAAACAGATTCCGGATGCTGGCGCGGGCCTCGGGGTTTTCGTTCACCCATTCGGCTATGATGTCACGGGCACCGGCCAAGGCTTCCTCAGAATCTTTCACTTCCTTCTCCTCACTGATGAACGTGGCGGCTTCTGACTGAATATCAAAGTTGGCCTGTTCAAACAAGCGCTGCGCCAGCGGCTCCAGTCCTTTTTCGCGGGCGATGGTGGCGCGGGTGCGGCGTTTGGGTTTGTAGGGCAGGTAAATATCTTCCAGCACGGCCATGGTCTCAGCAGCCAAAACCTGGGCCTCCAACTCTGGCGTGAGTTTTTCCTGGTCTTTCAGCGATTTTAAAATGCTTTCGCGGCGCTTGTCCAAGTCCCTGAGCTGTTCTATTCGGTCCCGGATGGCGGCGATGGCCACTTCGTCCAGAGTTCCGGTGACTTCTTTGCGGTAACGGGCGATAAACGGCACGGTGGCTCCCTCATCTAGCAAGGCCACGGTGGCCTCTACCTGCTTCTGGTTAACCTGGAGTTCCGCGGCAATTTTCTTGAAATGTATGTCTGACATGGTAATATGGAAAAGACTAAGAACCTGCATTCTGCGTTGTCACGGCAGTTTTCAGTCTTCAAAGATACAGGTATTTTGCCGGAAACCCCGCACCCCTAATGTGCTTTCCGGCAGCTTTTAAGTAGGGTTCTGGACTGGCCTGGTTTTTGTATCTTTACTTTCTGAACCCGGAACCATTCGCTTGCCGGGGGCATTTATCAGGCCATACCCTTGGTTTAAAATCGAATTAACGCAAACACCTATATGAACAAATTCCTTCTATTGCTGGCCTTTGGTTTACTGTCATTCACGAGCCAGGCGCAGACGGTGACGCCCGAGGCGCGCGCCAAAGCCATGACCACCACCATGACCCAGCATTTACGCCTTAACCCCGCGCAAGCCGCCAAGGTGACCACCATTAACCTCACCAGCATACAGCAACTGGAGCAAGCCAGAAAAGAGCATAAAAACGACCCGCGCCAACTCAAAGCCACCATGGATCTGATCAGCGCCACGCGCCTGGAGTCTTTGCGTGGCGTGTTGTCGGTGACCCAGTTCCAGCAGTACCAGCAGCACCGCGAGAAAAAAATGGGCATTCCGCAGCAAAATGGCCAGGGCATGGCGCAGGAATACAACAACTAATTGCTAGCTTCACAGGCAAGAACTGTTTGTAAGTAGCATGAAGTTTTTAGGTCTGTTTATTTTTCTGGTAGGGTTGGTCTCCATGCTGGCGGCCAGTTTTGGGGCACACCACTTTCTACTGCTCTGGGTAGATGACTGGGGAAAACCCATTGGCTGGGTGATTAGAGCATTGATCACCGCCTTCGGGTATGCGCTGTACTATTTCAGGAGAAACGATGATTAAGTTCTCACTTGCGTTTTCGGCTTCATTTCTGAAAATGAGCCCGAAAACAGAAAAGCACCGCCTTTTGGGGCGGTGCTTTTCTGTTTAAAAGTATATGGTGGCTATCTCTACAAGATGTCTAGCAGGCCCAGTACAATAAAGACAACCCCAATTACGGCTACAATGCTGCCTACTGCGCCCAAACCAGGGATAATGCCTAACAACACGCCTGCCAAAATCAAGACAATACCCACTTTAATGTAGTAGTTGAGGGCCTTGGCGGCTTTGGCTTCGCGCTTCATCTTTTTCACTTCGGCCTTCATTTCTTTTTTGCTTTTCACGCTGGCCATTTCAGCGGCCTCCTTTGGGTTGGCGGCAATGGCCTCGGCCACGGCAGCAGTGGTCAACGGCGCGGTGCGGGCCACGCTGGCAGAAGCAACAGCTCTTTTGGTAGAAGCCTGCATCTCTTGCGCTGGTTTCACGGGGGCGGTAGCCACGGCCGGAGTTGCAGTGAGTATCTGTGCAGTTGCTTCAATGGCTGGCTCCGCTACGGTTACCGCGGGGCTTTCAGCTTCTGCGGCGGGCGTTACCTGCGTTTTGGGGGCTTTTTTCTGGTAGGTAGCCGTGGGCGCGCTAAAGTCAAAGTACTGGTTTGAAGAGCTACAGCCTATCATTAACTGACTGGCCACACCACAAACTACCAACGAGAGTAAAGATTTGATTTTCATAATTTTGGGTTTTGTAAAATGGGTATTAGGTAAATTGAATTCGGATTAAAGGTAAGCTTGGCCTGGCCGCCTGCCGGTGCGCCGTTCAGGTTACGCAGCAATTTCTGGCAGGTTCCAGATAACCTGCCTAACTTGCCATAGCCAGTCCTTGAACGCAATAGATAGAAAAAAGTATATATTTTTTATTCACAGGAAGCGTGTTCCTTCCCCAAAACTCAGGATTCAGTCAGCTAACGTGCGCAAAATCATCCACATAGACATGGACGCTTTTTATGCGTCAGTGGAGCAGCGGGACAACCCGGCGCTGCGCGGAAAACCGGTGGCCGTGGGCGGCACCAAGGCCCGGGGCGTGGTGGCGGCGGCCAGTTATGAAGCACGGCAATTTGGAGTGTATTCGGCCATGCCCAGCTCCACGGCGTTGCGCAAATGCCCTACTCTGATCATGGTGCCTACGCGGTTTGAGGTATACCAGCAGGTGTCTCGGCAGATTCGTGAGATTTTCCTTCGGTACACAGACTTGGTGGAGCCGCTATCTCTGGATGAAGCCTACCTGGACGTGACGGAGAACAAGCAGAACCTGAAATCTGCCATGTTCATAGCGCAGCGCATTAAGCACGAAATTTACCAGGAAACCAGGTTGACGGCTTCGGCGGGCGTGTCGTTCAACAAGTTTTTGGCAAAGGTAGCCTCGGGCCAGAACAAGCCCGACGGCCTCACGGTGGTCTTGCCGCAAGACGCCGAAGCCTTTGTAGAAGCCCTGCCCATTGAGAAATTCTACGGCATTGGCGACGTGACTGCCGCCAAGATGAAACAACTGGGCATCCATTTCGGGGCCGATTTAAAAGAAAGAACCGAAGTGGATTTGCGTCGCCATTTTGGGAAGAGCGGTTCTTACTTTTTCCAGATTGCCCGCGCCCAGGATGAGAGGCCCGTGGAGCCCAACCGCATTAGAAAAAGCATTGGATCAGAGCGTACCTTCCAAAACGACCTGGAAACCGAAGAGGAAATGCTGCCGGAGCTTTGCAAACTGGCGGGCGAAGTGGCCTATGACTTGCACCGCCTGGAAGCCGCCGGCAAAACCGTCACGCTCAAGCTCAAATACCATGATTTCACCTTGAATACGCGCAGCAAGACATTTTTCTCTACCATTCGGGAAGAAGACATGCTCCTGGAGATTGCCGCCGAACTGCTGCACACACCCCACTTCCCGGCCAAACCCATCCGGCTCCTGGGCATCACGGTGTCTACCTTAACCTACGGCAACCACCAAAGCGGGCAGTTGTCTTTTCCGTTTTAATAAAGCGTTAGCAGAGAGTTAAAGAGTTGTCAGAAATTCGACACCCACCTTCTGTCATCCTGAAAGGATTTCGTTGGCAAGCGGCAATGGCAGGCTTTTTTTGCTTTTCTAGTTCGCACCCGAGATTTTTCCAAGATGGCAGAAGAGAAGGTTGGAAGAAAAAACATCCTGTTTTGGGGCTCATTTCTGAAAATGAGCCCCAAAACAGGATGTTTAAACAAGCTGAAAATCGATTAGAAAATCTCGTGAAGTTCGCGTTTTAAAAATTGCAGGGCGGGGGCTGTTGGGTCTACCTGCTGGTGCATGACGTGTTCCAGCACGCGTTTGGCCAGCTCGGTGCCTTTGGTTTTGTCTTCCAGGGCCTGGTAGCTTTGGTTGATGAGCGTGACCACTTCTTCCTTGGCTTTTTTCACCTGCTGCCAGGCCACCTCGCTCATGTACAGCTGCTGCGATAGATTATGCGTGTATTCCGCCCGAATCTCTTGTAACAATTGCGCCTGAAACTCCAGGGCTGTCACGCCGCTGGGGCTCACCCTGATCATCAAATTGCTGGGGGTAATACGCTCCAGAAACAGAATGATGCGTTCATAGGCCTGCAACCTGATGGGCAGAATGATTTCGCTGTTTTTTAACCGTATGTCCAGCAGGCGTTTGCGGTAGTCGCGGTCCAGGTATTTTTGCACCAGCAGGTACATGCCGCCAGCCACTAACAGGGCAGGCACGGCGCTGAGCAACACTAATAAAATGATGGACGAGGTGTCAGTGGTCATGTGATTTTTGATTGAAGCGGGCAAACGGCGGCCCATTGCCTCCGTAAATATCCGTAAAAAAATTGATGTGCTCGCCGCTGAATCATTTAGGTCCGTTTCTGGTTTCTAATAGTATAGCGCGGCAGCGTAGAAACGGTCTAATTTTTAGTAAATTGCAGCGCAAACCAAACGTACTATGGAAAGCACAAAAATAAAAATAGCTCCTATTACCCTCACTGAGCGTGCCCTGCACGAAGTGAAAGTGATTATGCAAGATAAAAGCGTACCCACTGAGTACGGCTTACGCATTGGCGTGCAAGGCGGCGGTTGCTCCGGCATGTCTTACCTGCTGGGCTTTGACAAGGCCAAGGACGCCGATGAAATCTATGAACTGGACGGCGTGCAGTTGATTATGGACAAAAAACACGGCATGTACGTGATGGGCATGGAAGTGGACTTCCAGGATGGCCTGAACGCCCGCGGCTTTGTGTTCAACAACCCCACCGCCAAAAGCACCTGCGGCTGCGGAACCTCGTTCTCCGCGTAACCAACTACATTTTTAAAAGAAAAGGCCTGCATCTCTGCAGGCCTTTTTTGTTAAGGAAGATTTCTGTTTGTATTAAATACTATTTCTATTAATCCCGTACTTTATACCAATTTTGAGCCATCTTCTCAACTTTTTTTGAGATACCTTCATCTTTCATATCTCTTTCATAAGCTTCAATATCTGCCTCTCTCTCTGTATAAATGTAAGCAGAGTAATGGTCTAAGAAACCTCTATCGATATAAAATTTAGCTTCAACTTTCCCTGAAGGCGTCTTAGATATAAAGACTTCATTACCTCCGTTTGAAATTGGTGGTAATGAATTATACTTGATTCTACCATCAGTTGCCTTAAGTTCTCCTACTTTAAATTTCTCAATTATTGATAATCGTTCATGATATCTATACTTCCAGTCTAATTTTTCTAATATACCTACAGAGTAAAATGTATTGAACAAAAGAACCAGAAGTGAAATAGTGAGCAGGTAAAAAGAGTAACTTTTTTTTGCTTTAGCCCTTTTAATAAGCCCAATTAATAACTTAACTGTTAAAGGCAATGCTATAATTAGGAAGAAGAAAAAAATGAAGAATGTTACAAAACCATATGTGTAATAGTATGAAAATGGAACATAAATAGTCCAAAGACTGCATACTATAATAGTAAGTATTTTATCCTTCTTTTTTTCTGTCATCCTTACACTTTTGACTTCCTTTCCAAAAACAAGCCCGAAAACGAAAATTCTCAGACAATCAGCAATTACCAATCAACAATTTCATCAGCCTTTATAGAACAGCCATTTAGACAGTTCGCGGTAAGTGATTTTCTTGCCGTACATGAGAATGCCCACGCGGTAAATGCGCGCTGCCACCCAGATAGTGCCCACAAACCCGAGGATTAACAGGAACATAGAAAGGGCCAGTTCCCAGTCGGGCACGCCAAACGGCAGGCGCAGCATCATGACAATGGGAGACGTCAACGGAATCATGGACATCCAGAAGGCCACGGTGCCGTTGGGGTCTTTCATGATAATAGTCTGCGCCACAATAAAGGAAAGAATAAGCGGAATGGTGATAGGCATCATGAACTGCTGGCTATCGGTTTCACTGTCAACGGCGGCGCCCACGGCCCCGAACATAGCACCGTACAGCAGATAGCCCCCCAGGAAATAAAACAGGAAACCGCCCACGAGCAGCGGCACGTTCAGGTTGTCCAGGCCATTCATGACCTGGTTGATCTGTTGGGCCTGGCTGATGTCGCGCTCGTTGTCCATCTGTTCCACGGTTTGGCCAATCTGCGCGCCAGAGAATCGGTCCAGCTCAAACGTGGAGGAAACACCCGCGTAAATAGCCGATGACAGCACAATCCAGAGCAAAAACTGCGTGAGTCCCACCGCCGCAATGCCCATGATTTTGCCCGCCATGAGCTGGAATGGCTTCACCGAGGAGACCATGATTTCCAGAATTCGGCTGGTCTTTTCTTCTATCACGCCACGCATGATCTGGGCCCCGTAGATGAAGATGAACAGGTAAATCATGAACGCGCCCAGAAAACCGGCAATGGAAGTCACGCCCACGTTGCTGCTTTTCTCACCTTCGGCACTCAGGTTCACGGTGTCAATGGCCACCTTCACCTTTATTTTATCTAACACGGCCTGGTCAATGCCAGATTTCGCGAATTTAATGGCCTCTACTTCCTGCTTCACATGCTTCTGCAAAGAGGAAATCAAGGTCATGCTCACGCTTTTCTGTGAGTACAGCTGTATGCCTTTGGGCTGGTTTAAGTCAATCTGCGGAATGTAGAGCAAGGCGGCGTCTTCTGAGGCCAGGTATTTTTCCTTGGCGGCTTCCAGCGGTCCTTTCACGGGCACAAACTTGAAGTCAGCATTAGACACCAGCTTGTCGCCGAACAAAGTGCTTTCATCCAGTACCTGAATCACCTTGGCGTCATCAGACATCATGAACAGGGCAGCCGGCAAAATCATGATCATGGCCATGAGCAGCGGCCCCAGAATGGTCATGACAATAAAACTTTTCTTGCGAACGCGCACCAGGTATTCGCGCTGAAACACTAACCAAATCTTATCCATTGGTGGGCTGGGTTACGGTCTTTACAAAAATATCATGAATGCTGGGCACTTTCTCCTGCAACAACTGCACCTCTACCCGCTCAATCAGGTACCGAAGCAAGTCATTTGGGCCGGCGTTGTTCTCTAACTGCACTTCGGCCGTAAATTCGGGCCCATTCTGGTGTTGTTCCAGCACCTTGAAATCAGGCGAAGTTATGAGAAGTTGCCCCGTACCCGCCACGTGAAACGTTTTGGTCCTGAACCTGTTCTGCACGTCGCGCACGCTTCCTTCCAGTACTTTCTGGCTTCGGTTGATGAGCACAATGTCATCGCAGAGCTGTTCCACAGACTCCATGCGGTGCGTAGAGAAAATGATGGTGCAGCCCTGCTCGCGCAGTTTCAGGATTTCGTCTTTGATGATGTTGGCGTTCACGGGGTCAAACCCCGAGAAAGGTTCGTCCAGAATCAGCAACTTGGGTTCATGCAACACGCTGGCAATAAACTGCACCTTCTGCTGCATGCCTTTTGACAGGTCTTCCACGTTTTTGGTGAGCCAGGTGGTGAGGTCCAAGCGTTCGGCCCAGGCCTTTATTTTCTGGATGGCGTCTGGCTTAGTAAGGCCGCGCAAACGCGCCAAATACACCAATTGCTCGCCCACTTTCATTTTCTTGTAGAGTCCGCGCTCCTCGGGCAAATACCCAATCTGCTGAATGTGGTGCGGCTGCAGAGGTTGGCCCTCAAACAACACCTGGCCTTCATCTGGACCGGTAATCTGGGCGATAATTCTGATAAGCGAGGTCTTTCCTGCGCCGTTGGGCCCCAGCAACCCGAAGATGCTGCCCTGCGGCACATCAAAGGAAACCTGGTTCAACGCCTGGTGCGCCTCATAGCGTTTGCTCACGCCTTGTATTTGTAGAATGGGTTGCAAGAGATTCTGGCTTGGTTTGAAACAGTTAAAGCTACGCCAAAGTCACAGGCTATGCAACTCAATACAGATTTCCGTTTTGGGGCTTATTTTTGGAAATGAAGCCGAAAACGGAATTACAGTACTTCATTAGTTGTAGCATGAATCATCTTTCTTTGGAGGAGTAAGAAATGATAAAGGCAACTCTGCCGCAAGTTTAGCGCAGCGTAACTTGTGGTGAAAAACTTGGTCAGTTTACAAACTGACGTGAGTTGATAAACTCACAACGTGTACAGCTACAAGTTACGCTGCGCTAAACTTGCGGCAGACTAACTACTTAGAAAGGTTAGACCTTCAGCAAAAGTCATCATCCCCCTACCCCCTTCAAAGGGGGACGAAATGTGCAGGTATTCCCATAATAATTAGTCACGGAAGTAACTTCCGCGCCATAGAAGAAAATATGCATCAAGAATTCTGAAGACTAAACCCTGTTTTCGGCTTCATTTCTGGAAATGAGGCCTAAAACAGAAACGCCCGTCTTCTAGAAGAAAACGGGCGCTACTAAAATAATTCTGACTCAGGACTCTGAACTCAAGGCTCAGAACTCACCTATTGAAAGTACTCCTTCATTTTCTCGAAGAAGCCTTTTTCATTTTTGCCGGGGTTTGGGGTGAAGTTCTGGCTGTCTCTGAGTTTTTCCAGGATTTGGCGTTCCTCAGAATTCACGGCCTTAGGCGTCCAGACGTTGATGTGGATCAGTTGGTCGCCGCGGCCATAACCGTTGATGTCTGGAATTCCTTTTCCGCGCAAGCGAAGAATTTTGCCAGATTGTGTACCGGGGTCTACTTTGATTTTCACTTTGCCTTCAATGGTAGGTACTTCCACACTGGCGCCTAAAGTAGCATCTACAAAGCTCACGTACTGCTCAAACATGATGTTGTTGCCGTCGCGCCGCAAGGTTGCGTGGTGCTCTTCCTCAATCTGAATCAATAAATCACCCGGTATGCCGCCGCGCTCGGGCACGTTGCCTTTGCCGCTCATGGAAAGCTGCATGCCATCGGCCACACCCGCAGGTACATTAATGGAAATAACTTCCTCGCGCAACTGACGACCTTCACCGTGGCAGGCGTCACATTTCTGGGTCACCATTTTGCCTTCGCCGTGGCAGGTAGGGCAAGTGCTGCTGGAAACCATTTGGCCCAGCATGGTATTCACCACGCGTTTTACCTGGCCCTGGCCCTGGCAGGTGCCGCAGGTTTGCAACGCAGAACCGTTTTTAGAACCGTTTCCGTCGCAGACCTGGCAAGATTCATAGCGCTTTACTTTTATCTTTTTCTCAACGCCTTTGGCTACTTCCTCCAGGTTGAGTTTGAGTTTGATGCGTAGGTTGCTGCCTTTCCGCATGCGTTTGCCGCCACGCTGACCGCCCCCAAAGAAGCTCTCAAAGCCGCCTCCGCCGCCACCGCCGAAGATGTCGCCGAACTGGGAGAAAATGTCTTCCATGTTCATGCCACCACCGCCGAAGCCGCCGCCGCCGTTCACGCCCTGGTGCCCAAACTGGTCATAGCGCTGACGTTTCTGCTCGTCGCTAAGAACTTCATAAGCCTCTGCGGCTTCCTTGAACTTGTCCTCAGCAGTAGGGTCATCGGGGTTTTTATCTGGGTGAAACTTGATGGCGATTTTGCGGTACGCCTTCTTGATTTCATCCGGTTGTGCCCCTTTGGCCACGCCCAGCACTTCATAATAATCTCTCTTGGTTGCCATGGCTTCTTATGCTCCAATCACCACTTTGGCAAAGCGAACCACTTTGTCATTGAGGTAATATCCTTTCTCTACTTGGTCAATCACTTTGCCTTTCATCTCTTCATTTGGCGCCGGAATCTGCGTGATGGCCTCATGCACATCAGCATCAAACGGCTGGCCCACGGCGTCCATGGCTTTCAAACCTTTCTGCTGCAACAGGCTCTGGAATTTATTGAAAATCAGCTCCACTCCTTCGCGCACGGCGTTCACATCTTGCGCATCTTTCATGGCGGCTTGGGCGCGCTCCAGATCATCCAATACCGGAATCAAGGCCACCATCAATTCTTGGTTGGCGGTTTTAAACAGCTCCAGGCGCTCTTTTGACGTGCGGCGTCTGAAATTGTCAAACTCGGCGTGCAGTCTTAGGTATTTATCGCGCAGCTCGTCGGCCTCAGCGGTACCGCCTTCTGGGGAAGTTTCCTCAGATTCTGGGTTCTGCTGCTCGGTTTGTTCCTCAGAAGCCGTTGGCTCAGTGGCCTGGTTGGTTTCTGATTGGGTATTGTTTAGTTCTTCCTCCGGATTTTGTTCAGCTCTTGTACTCATATAGGGTTGTATCTTTTCAGATGAATCTACTCAAAGGTTAGGTGGCAGGCTAACGGCAACAATTCTGCCAAAGGCGTATTTATGTCATTCTGGCATTTTTACCTTAAAAGCCGATAAAAGGATGGAGTTAAAACTGACAGTCCTGCGCCAGTTAATGGCCTAATCTCAAAATTCAAAAAAGCCGTTTTCGGGCTCGTTTCCAGAAATGAGCCCGAAAACGGAAATTATTTTACGCTTGGTTCAACGCTTTCCAGATCATGTCTTTGAGTTGCATGATGTTCTTGTTGATCATGCTGGAGATGAAAATGGTGGGTAGGTCTTTGGGTAAGGTTTCGCGCATCTCGGCTTCCAGTTCATCGTCAATCAAATCTGTCTTGGTGATGGCCAGCAGACGTTCTTTGTGGAGCAGCTCTGGGTTGTAAGTTCTCAACTCATTCACCAGAATCTCGTATTCGGCGGCTATGTCTGGGCTCTCCACCGAAATCATGAACAGCAGGATAGAATTTCGCTCAATGTGCTTCAAGAACCTGATCCCCAGGCCTTTTCCTTCAGAGGCACCTTCAATGATTCCCGGAATATCGGCCATCACGAAGGATTTGTAATCGCGGTAGGCTACTACTCCTAGATTAGGCACCAAGGTGGTGAACGCGTAATTGGCAATCTTCGGCGTAGCCGCCGACACTACCGACAGCAGCGTGGATTTACCGGCATTTGGGAATCCAACCAAGCCCACATCGGCGAGCAGTTTCAGTTCCAGAATGGTCCATTCCTCGCGGCCTTCTTCCCCGGGTTGGGCGTACTGCGGCGTTTGGTTGGTAGGCGATTTAAAGTGAGCGTTGCCTAAACCGCCCCTTCCGCCGGGCGTGATGATGGCCGTTTGGCCGTGCTCCGTGATTTCAGCTTTAATTTCACCGGTCTCTACGTCACGAGCCACGGTGCCAATGGGGACTTCCAGGATGATGTCTTTGCCATAGGGACCGCTGGAGTGGCTGGGGCCGCCATTTCCGCCGTTTTCAGCAATTACGTGCTTTTGGTACTGCAAGTGCAGCAAGGTCCAGAGTTGGGAGTTGCCTTTCAGGATGATGTGCCCGCCGCGGCCGCCGTCACCACCGTCTGGCCCGCCGTGCGCGGTTTTCTTGTCGCGGTGCAAGTGGCTGGAACCGGCCCCGCCGTGCCCTGAGCGACAGCAAATCTTAACGTAATCTATGAAGTTTGAACCTGACATTTTAATTGGGAATTAGGAAGTAGGAGTTAGGAATTTCCGCTGGGAAAAAAGCTTTAAAAGTGCTTTTCCGGTTAAAAATTGCTTTAGAGGCAATCAAGCGCAACCATCATCCTAACTGGTTATATAATGTAAAAACCATCTGACAAGAATCTTATCAGATGGTTTTCAGGAAGTACTGTATGGTTTGGGCTAGGCCAGCTGGCAAGCGCCAATGATTTCGCAGTTTTTAGCGAAGATATCTTCAATTTCGCCAATGCCGTCCACGGCGTAGAATTTACTTTGTTTGGCGTAGTAGTCGGCTACGGCGGCAGTCTTGGTGTTGTATTCCTGCACCCGCTTCTGAATCAGCACCTCATTGGCGTCATCTGGGCGCCCGGAGGTCTGACCGCGCAGCAAAAGACGTTTCACCAGTTCCTCTTCGGGCACCTGCAAGGCAATCATGCAACTAATGCCCTGGTCATATTTCTGAAGGAGTTGGTCCAAGGCCTCAGCCTGCGGCACGGTGCGCGGGAAACCGTCAAAAATAAACCCGGCGGCGCTGCGGTTGTCCGCAATCTTGGTTTCAATCATGCCAATCACCACTTCGTCTGGCACCAACAGGCCTTCATCCATGAGCTTCTTGGCTTTGAGGCCCAGTTCTGTGCCCTGGGTGATTTCAGAGCGCAGCAGGTCTCCGGTAGACAGGTGAATCAGTCCGTATTTTTCAATGAGTTTCTGGCTCTGCGTGCCTTTACCAGCCCCGGGAGGGCCGAAGAGTACGATGTTCAGCATGAATATTGAAATTGTGAGAAGACAAAAGTACTAATAATTTCTTGAAAATGACAGGGGTTGCGCCAGCAACCGGCGGTTTTGCAAGTCCCGTTTTTGGCTCCGTTTCCGGAAATGAGCCCCAAAACAGAACCAACAGAAAAGCTACATTACTTTATAGATGTCTCTAAGGTTACGGCCCAGGCCGTTGTAGTCAAGGCCGTAGCCCACCACAAAGTCATTGCCAATGGACATGGCAGCGTATTTCACCGCCAGGTTGTGCTGCAGGCATTCAGGCTTAATCAACAGCGTAGCGATTTCAATTGAGGCCGAACTTACAGTAGACAGGCCACCCATCCGCAGTATCCATAATTACCTTGAGGCGGTGTTGGTTCCCCCTATCAATGGAAGGAATTAAAGCCTTCACCCCTCATTACAAGTCAGTGAATCCCTGTTTTAAGGTCGGATAAACTTTTGATTTTAATCACCTAACACAGCCACGCTCTTGTTGAACCTAACTCAAAAACCAGACACACTCTTTTTTGAATAATAGCAACAGTAGACTTATACAAACCATTTCTTTAGGCATATAAAATAATGCAAGTGACTTGTTTTTGAATATATAATTACAAACCAATCAATTCCTTTATATAAAGTAAATATAGATTGATCAAGCTATATTTATTTTATATAAAGGAATTGATTGGTTTTAAGAACTCAAATAACTATCACCACTAAGCCAAGAAGACTCTTAATACTTATATAACTTAATCAAGAGCTAAAATACATCTTTACAGCAGGATATAATTTTTTCTCTAATATATATGCAGTTAAAAATGTTAAAAATAATAAGACAACAAATCGAATATAATAAGTAAAATACGACCCCGAAAAAAAATCAATTTTATTCATAAAAGCCAAAATTGGGTAGTGGATAATATAAACTCCATAAGAAACAGAACCAAGCCATACACTCTTCTTTATCATATATTTAGAGAAAGTCGCTATAAAACCATTTTTTATAAAAAACAGAATTATACTCACAGCATAAAAACCCGTGAACACAAAGAATTTTTCTAAAAAAATGGCATCAAAAATAAAATAAGCTAAAATCAATTTTAGCATTGGGAGAAACAACAAAACAGAATAAAAGTAATTTCTATATTTAAACTGCTTACCAGAGAATACCATCACAAAAAACACGCAATACGGAAGGTAAGAAAAATCATTAAACTTAATTGCTCTTTCTGCCCATGGGAAGGCAGTATCAAAGACAAATTCACGTTCAAAAAGAAAGAGAATTGACCTTCTAAAAATTGAATGAATAAAGTTCAAACTCTCTAATGAAAGCAAGAGAAACAAACTACTTAACATTAGGCTATAATTCATTTTAGTTTTACCAATAGAATCTTGAAAATGCTTTGCTATTGATAATCCTACTGTCCAAAAACTAAATCCATACATAATAGATGTAAATAAGGCTGAGCTGGAAGGAAAAAGCAAATAATTACTAAACCCTAAGACAAATGAAACTATTGCCACCTTTACTGGATTTATATTAAAATAAGAAACAGGAATAAACAAGAGGTAAAACACTATCTCATAATGAAGGGACCAAATAGGGTCAAGGCCTTCCATAATGGGGGAGACAGCAACTTGCAAAAACATAAGATTAAAGAGTACAGTTGATGCTTTATAATTTATTGGCATTACTACTGCTACTCCTAATATTACAATGGCGTAAATTGGGAAAAGCCTAATCAGCCTCTTTTTCATATATGGATATATATCCCTTTTATCCATTTTGGATTTATTGGTCAGTCCGATGACATAGCCTGACAAGACAAAAAAAATCAATACACTTGTATGTGCAGGTGCTGCATATCTAAAGTGAAAGGAGGGAGAATAATTTGGATCTAGAAATTTACCAGTGTTAATAACATGGCCCAAAACAACTAGAAGTGCAGCAAATCCTCTTAAAGCTTCTATATTATAATCAAACCATTTTGTTTTTTGCATCTATACTCAGAAAGTTAGGGGAAATGAATAGAACAATCAGTGTATGTATTTTTTAATGTTAAATCTACCGGTTTACGAATTATGGAGTTATTCCAACTATCATTATTCTGATTCATTAAACTGATCCACTTCACTAATACACTCTAACTATTATAATTCAAGTTTCTAAACTAAAAGCTACATTACTTTATAGATGTCTCTAAGGTTACGGCCCAGGCCGTTGTAGTCCAGGCCGTAGCCTACCACAAAGTCATTGCCAATGGACATGGCCGGGTATTTCACCGCCAGGTTGTGTTGCAGGCATTCGGGCTTGATCAACAGCGTGGCAATTTCTACCGAGGCCGGGGACTCTTTTTTAAGCTGCGGCAACAGGCCTGCCATGGTATGGCCGGTGTCCACAATATCTTCCAGAATGACCACGTGGCGGTCTTTGATGTCCTCACTGAGGCCCATGATTTCTTTCACCTGCCCGGTGCTCTGCATGTCTGTGTAAGATTTCAGGCGGATAAACGAAATCTCGCAGGGCGTGCTCATCTCCTTCATGAGGTCAGCCGCAAACATAAACGACCCGTTCAGCACCGCCAGAAAAATGGGTTTCTTGCCCCGGTAGTCATGGCTCAGGCGCGCCGCCACAATCTCCACGTTGTGAAGAATCTTGCGCTCCGGCAAATAAATACTGAACTGTTTGTCATGAATGGTAACCGGTGGATGATGCATCTGGCTAGGGGTTGGGTGCATCAAAATTGGGGAAAACTCGTGGAATTAAAAAAGGCAATCGCCCTTTTCAGAAGAAAAGAACGATTGCCTTTGCTCTTGCAAGGGAATACTAGCAGTTGGCCCCTACCTTAAAATTTTGGTAATGGAAGGTGGTTTCTGGAGCAGTTTTCTCCAGTTTCTGATGCACGCCTTCCAGGTTCAGGTCTGTTTCTGGCGCCGGCAGTGTAGTTTCCTGCACGGCAATGTGCGGCGCAATCACCAGAGACACAATAGACATCAGCTTGATCAAAATGTTCATAGACGGTCCCGAGGTATCTTTGAACGGGTCGCCCACGGTATCACCGGTCACAGAGGCTTTGTGCGGCTCAGAGCCTTTGTACTCCATCACACCATTGATTAATACACCTTTCTCGAAGGACTTTTTGGCATTGTCCCAGGCGCCACCGGCGTTGGATTGGAAAATAGCCATCAGTACGCCAGCCACGGTCACCCCGGCCAGCACTCCGCCTAAAATTTCAGCGGAAGAAACTTCGTCAAACACATCTTTCAGACCGAAACCAATGATAATGGGCACTACCAAGGCAATAGCGCCTGGCAACATCATTTCTCTGATGGCGGCTTTGGTGGAAATAGCCACACATTTGTCATATTCGGGCTTGCCCGTGCCTTCCATAATGCCAGGAATCTCCCTGAACTGCCGGCGAACTTCTTGCACCATGGCCATGGCCGCCCGGCCTACTGCACTAATGGCCAAGGCCGAAAACACAAACGGAATCATACCGCCAATAAACAAGCCCGCTAACACCGGCGCTTTGTACAAGTCAATGGAAGTAATGCCTGAAATGCCCACAAAGGCCGCGAATAGAGCCAATGAAGTCAAAGCTGCAGACGCAATGGCAAAGCCTTTACCCGTTGCGGCGGTAGTGTTGCCCACGGCATCCAGAATATCGGTGCGCTCGCGAACTTCCTTGGGCAACTCGCTCATCTCGGCGATACCACCGGCGTTGTCAGCAATTGGTCCGAAGGCGTCAATGGCCAACTGCATGGCGGTGGTGGCCATCATACCGGCGGCGGCAATAGCCACGCCGTACAAACCAGCCACCGAATACGAGAACACAATACCGGCGGCCAGAATAATCACTGGCAAAGCAGTACTCATCATGCCCACACTCAAACCGGCAATTATGTTGGTAGCCGCCCCCGTAGACGACTGCTGCACAATAGACATCACCGGCTTCTTACCCATGGCGGTGTAATATTCAGTAATGATGGAGATAAGCGTACCTACCACCAGACCAATGATCACCGCCCAGAAAATTCCCATGGAAGTGAACTCGTAGCCGCGCAGGCTCAAGGTTTCGGGCATGAGCCAGTCAATCACAAAGTAAGACGCCACGGCGGTCAACGCCACCGAAGACCAGTTGCCCATGTTCAGGGCGGCCTGTACATCACCGCCTTCTTTCACGCGCACAAACAGGCAGCCAATCATGGAGAAAATGATGCCCATACCGGCAATCAGCATTGGCAAAATAATAGGAGACAAGCCCCCGAAGTTGTCAGTCACAGTAATTTCGCGGCCCAGCACCATGGTAGCCAGAATAGTAGCCACGTAAGACCCAAACAGGTCAGCGCCCATACCGGCCACGTCGCCTACGTTATCGCCTACGTTATCTGCAATAGTGGCGGGGTTTCTAGGGTCATCCTCTGGAATACCGGCCTCTACTTTTCCTACAAGGTCAGCGCCTACGTCGGCAGCTTTGGTGTAGATACCGCCGCCCACCCGGGCGAAGAGCGCAATACTTTCGGCACCTAAAGAGAAACCGGTTAGTACTTCCAGAGCAATCTCCATTTCCTCACTGCTGGCGCTGGCGCCGTGGCGCTGCACAAACCAATAGTAAAACGCAATGAACAAGGAGCCTAAGCCCAGCACGGCCAAACCAGCCACGCCCATGCCCATCACGGCCCCGCCGGTAAAAGACACTTCTAACGCTTTAGACAAACTGGTTTTGGCGGCCTGCGCGGTGCGCACATTGGCTTTGGTGGCAATGCGCATGCCAATGAAACCGGCCAAGGCCGACAAAACTGCCCCAATCAGGAAAGCGACTACAATAAGGGTGGAAGATTTCTCGCCGATGTAGCCAATGTAAAAGAGGAAGATGGAGGCGATGACGGCAAAGTAGGCCATCACTTTATATTCGGCCTTAAGGAAGGCCATGGCCCCTTCAGCAATGTAACGGGCAATGGTACTCATCTTTTCGTCGCCGGCGTCTTGTTTGGTCACCCACGCAGATTTTACGGCGGTGTACAACAAGGCCACCACACCGAAAGCAGGAATGGCGTAAAGAATTGTTTGCATAGCGTAAGGTTTTGTTTGGTAGTTAGGTTGGTTTTCGCCTGTCTGCCCCGGCTTCTCGCACCATTACAAAAATGCTTCTGCTCCGGCGTTGGTTGCCCTCTCCTTTTTTTGCTACACCTTGTGGCAGTTTTCCGTTTTCGGGCTCATTTCTGAAAATGAGCCCGAAAACGGGAAAAGAGAAAGCAACTTGCACCAGAACCAGAAAGCAGTTTCCTACGCGGTGAAATCAGCTTGCGCAGACCGGCCATTGGTTAGGTCTGTTGTGCAAGCTAGCGTTTCTCCCCTAAAAAACAAATATATCTTATACTCTATGCTCTGGGTTTTAGAGTTTCTGCATCAGGACCTTATACAAATCTACCATGGCCTGTATGTCTTTTTTGTGCACCAGTTCATTTGGCGAATGCACGTGGTCTTCCGGGGCGCCAATAAAGCACCAATCCCAGGGAATAGGACCGTAATGCAGCTCCTTGCCGTCTGATCCGCCGGCGCTCTCCACCTCTACCTGGTGCGGGATGTTGGCCTCCTGGGCAATTTTGATAATCTTCTGCACAAAGCTTCGGCGGGGAATCAAAGAATCGCGCAGGGAGATGGCCACGCCTTGGCCGGCCTGCACGCCTTCTGTGACCCACGTAATGTCTGAGATAAGCGCTTGCGTGACGCCGTACGTTTCATGAATGTATTTGGCCAGATAGCCCACCGAGCCGCCGCCGGTTTCTTCCCAGCATCCAAACGCGATGATCCCATTTTCAAGTGTCTCAGCCACTTGCAACGCATTCCAAACACCTAAACGGTTATCTAAATAGCAACTTTGCACAGTTTCTTCGGTTTCTCTATAGTCGCATTTGAAGACCAGCTCCGTGCCGCGCTCAATTTCCCGGTCAAAGTCATATGAGAGCGCGCCCGTCTCTTCATTTTCCACCACCGTGCATTCAATCTTGCCCTGGCTGTCCTCCCCTACCAACTTGTAACCAGCCTCCGCCACGGGTCCGCCTATTCTTATCAGTTGCTTTCCGTAGCGCACCATGAACCCTATGGAATCCATGTGCGCAAAAATGACGGTCCGCGGCTGCCCGAACACCAGCATCAGGCAATCCTGGAAACCTTTGCCGTGGACTAGTTGGGGTTTCACTTTCCAGGAAGCTTGGTTCTCCTGCACATAATGCAGCAAAAATTCCTTCATTAGGACTTCGTTGCCAGAAGGGGCATGTATTTGGCACAGCCTATGCAATAATTCCATGGTAAATCGTTTTCACCAAAGGTACGCAAGCGTCCGCATGCAATGATGTGCTTTTGAATAATCTGCTTATGAAAGCCTAAGAAGTTGCATGTTCTATAGATAAGTCTAAAAAAATGCGTCCCTTTGGTGATGTTTTCTAGCCGTTTTCGGGCTCATTTCCGGAAATGAGCCCGAAAACAAAAGGATAAAAAAACAGTAATGAAACCTAGCGGCCAGGGCGCATGTTCTGTGGGCGTCCTTATCTTTAAACCAGCCTAACGGCAGCATGTGGGGCTGTCCTTCCGCATACCTGATGAAAAAATTCCTTGCCCTGTTCTTCCTGCTCTTTGGCTTCGCTGCCGCGCAGGCCCAAGTTCCCGACACCACCAAACAGCTGGACCAGAAGTTCCTGGACTCCCTGCAGCGCACCATCAACCTGGACTCAGTGGATGTGCTGCCGCAGGCCCTGGACATCAAAGGCTGGCTACTGCTCAATGAGAGCATCATGAACGAGTTGGGTGGCGCCGTGGACAACATGTACAACTTCAAATTTGAGACCGCTGAGAAGCAGTTCAAATCTCTGCGCCGCCGCTACCCCAAACACCCCATGCCTTATTTTCTGCTGGGTTTGAGCAACTGGTGGAAGATGGTGCCCTCCAATATCAATGACTCCCGCTTTGACGCGCCCTTCCTGGCCTACATGGACACCACCATTACGCTGGCCGAGGATTTGTATGACAAGGACAAAAAGAACCTGGAGGCGGCATTTTTCCTTTCGGCGGCTAACGGCTTTGGGGCCCGTTTGCATTCAGAGCGCAAGAACTGGCGAAAAGCGGCCGTCATGGCTAACCGGTCCCTTGATTACCTGCAGAAAAGCCGAAAAGCCAACGGCCTCAGTGACGAATTCCTCTTCGGCGAAGCGCTGTTCAACTACTATGCAGTCTGGATCCACGAGAACTACAAAATGCTCCGGCCCATCCTCTACTTCTTCCCGAAAGGGAACAAGCAACTGGGACTTCGGCAACTGCAGCAAGTAGCCTTCAACGGCTTTTACACCGGCACCGAGGCGAAATTCTTCTTGATGAAAATCTATGCCAACGAGACCAACAACGGGCCCGCCGCCATGGCTTTGTCGCAGTACCTGGCTAGCACCTATCCAGACAACCCTTATTTCCAACGCTTCTATGCCCGCATGGCGTTTACACAAGGAAATTTAACATTAACGGAGCAGGCTTCTTTACAGATTCTGGAGAAAATAAAACAACGTGCTTTTGGGTATGAAGCCATCAGTGGGCGCTACGCCAGTTTTTACCTGGGGTATGTGAACCAGCACAAGAACAATGATCTGGCTAAAGCCAAAGCTTATTACCAACAATGTATTAGCTTTGCGGAGCAATCCGGCGAAAAAGAGTCTGGGTATTACATTTCTTCTTTTCTAAACTTAGCCCGGATCAGTGACAAGGAGAAAAATGTGAAGCAGGCCAAGCAGTATTATGAGAAAGTGGTGGACTTGGCTGAATCAAAGTCTGATGCGGAGAAAGAGGCAAAGGCGTATTTGAAGAAAAATAAACGAGTAAACCAATAATTTTTAATGCAGAAGAAAATACATTTTCAAAATCTTGACGGCATCAGAACAGTAGCGTTCTTTGCAGTTTTTCTTTGCCACTCAGGCTACACCGAATTCAATTCAATAAAGGAATCAAGTATTTATAAGCTTATAAAGTTTGACGTTTGGAATCTAGGCCATATTGGGGTAAACTTATTTTTTGTTTTATCTGGTTTTTTAATAACATATCTTTTATTAATTGAGGAAAATACTCATGCTAGAATAAATATTCCTAAATTTTACATGAGGAGAATATTAAGAATTTGGCCGCTATATTTCTTCTGTGTTTTCTTTGGATTCATTATATTTCCGCAATTGAAAACAATATTCAATCAAACACCAAACGAGACGGCAAATATTCTATACTTTATAACTTTTTTAAGTAATTTCAATACTATACAAAACGGAACACCAGACTCTTCCGTTTTAAGTGTTTTGTGGTCCGTATCAATAGAAGAACAATTTTATTTATTCTGGCCAATCTTAATAATTCTCTTTAAAAAATATCGACCATTTCTCTTTGTAATTTTAATATTATTTTCTTTAGTATTTAGATATTCAAACCTTGGTAATAATACAACTTTAGACCTTCATACATTTAGTGCTATCAATGATTTATCAATTGGAGGGCTCTTTGCTTGGCTATCTTACAATTCAAACAGTTTTATAAAATCAATAACTAACCTTAACAAACCAAAGATTATAATCTTTTACATTATCGGATTTCTAGTTATTGCCATGACACCTCATTTTGAAAATTTTGCTATTTTACAAACTTTCGAAAGATTAATTCTATCAATATTTTTCATTTTTATCATATTAGAGCAGAATTTTTCAGAAAATTCATTTTATAAATTTAGCAATTTTAAGACAATTACTAAATGGGGAAAATACACATACGGATTATATTGCCTTCACTTCATTGGAATACTAATTGCAACCAACACAACCAAATTGTTAAAAATTAACACCTCATTACCTTCAGTTCTAATTCTTGACACAATACTAGCACTATCAATAACAATGTGTATTAGTTGGATAAGCTACAACTATTTCGAGAAAAAATTCTTAAAGCTAAAAACCAAATTTGATACTCACGTTATAATCTCACATAATTCAATCCCAGACAAATAACAATCTATATACTAATTGAAATATCTAGAATCAAGCAGCTTACGAAAACAAGCATGAAGAATCAGTTTATTTTTCTCCAAGACTACCTTTTAACACCCTTTTACTTAGCTGCTTTAATATTTTTATTAAATATATATTTTAACAAAAAACACGGAAATAACAAACTTCTAAAAAAACATTTCACCCTCGCACTATATTTAAAAATTTTTGGATGCATATCAATTTCATTAATTTACCAATATTATTATAAAGGCGCGTATGATGGAACAGCATACTTTAAAGGGGCGAAAATGCTTACCGAATATTGGTTTAAATATCCTGAAGAATTTTATAGAACCATTATTGAAGATTTAAAAACTTTTAACTTAACTAATAGAGATGGTTTACATGGAAGAAATTATCACCTTTTTGCAGATGCCTCATTTGTTGTAAGTAAAGTTGCTGGAGTATTTAATATAATTTCATTCAACTCCTTTTTACCAAACGCATTGTTTTTTTGCACCATTGCCTTTATTGGCCTTTGGAATTTTTTTATATTCATTATACAAGAATTTAAAATCCCTCTAAAAGCAGCAGCTTTATCTACGCTTTATATACCTTCAGTTTTGGTGTGGGGATCTGGCATATTTAAAGATACAATCACTTTTACAGCTTTGTTATGGTTGTTCATGTGCGGATACTATGTATTTATTAAAAGAAGAAAAATTATTATCAATATTATTGCTATTATAATCTGTACAATTCTTATTTACAGTATTAAATCATATATTATCGCTGCGTTCATTCCATTCTTTATAATTTTTGTGGTAAATAGTAACAAAAACCAAATAAAAAACCCATTAATCCGCACTCTTAGCATCCCGCTAATGCTAATAATAGGTATTGGCAGCATGTCATTATTTCTAAAATATGCTGACGATCTGTTTGGAAGATATTCTGTTGATTCCGTGCTTGAAACTGCCTCGATGACAGCGTATTATATCAATGAGCAAAAAGCTGGCTCCACTTACACTCTGAATGTGGATTTTTCTTCACCCGCAGGTATTGTTGCTGCAATACCCTTAGCTATTAACATTACCCTTTTTCGCCCTTACCCTTGGGAGTACCTTAACCCATTTATCTTGTTTGCTTCAATTGAGAGCATGTTATTCCTTTATTTTACAATAAAGCTTTTGTTTAAAAAAGGATTAACAAAATCATTTGGAATTATTTGGAATAATCCTATCATTCATTTCTGCTTGTTGTTCAGCCTTACTTTTGCTTTTATGGTTGGTGTTTCGTCTGCCAACTTTGGTTCATTAGTAAGGTATAAAATACCAATTATGCCTTTCTATTTACTATTCTTAGCAGTTTTATATAAAGAAAAATACACTGTAGACAAACAAAAAAGAAAGAAAAGAAAGAGCACTGCCTTAAACCAAACGCCTTTTCATCAGTAATCTAATCCTATTCAAAATCTAAGCAGGATATTTTTTAAAAATTGCTATTCCGCTATTATTTAATCCAAGTTGCGATTTAGTGGCATTATAAAACTATGAAGCCACTCAGGCATGTTCAGGAAAAAGTAACCACACTTAATTCTTGACTTGCCATGAATGACTTCACGATAGCAATTTACTGTTTTGTTGATGATTATTTGCAAATAGCGGGCACGAAAACGGCGGCCAAACGCAAGCTGAGCGACGCGGAGGTCATCACCAAGGCGCTAGTGGCAGCGCGCTTCTTCGGAAGCAACATGACTACGGCCAGCAACTACATGCGGCAGCACCAGAAGTACCCATGCCGCACAAGAGCAAATCTACCGCGTGCTGCACCGCCTGAGCAAGGTCATAGCGGGCATCTCCCTAGCCTTGGACGACAGCCTCAAGGAACTCAACACCTCCAGTGAGTTCGTCATCGAGAGCTTTCCGGTGGCCGTGTCCCGCAACATCCGCATCAATCGGTGTAGGTTGCTGCAGGAAGAGGCCTACAGGGGCTACAACGCCTCCAAGAGGGAGTACTTCTACGGCTTCAAGGTGCAGCTCGTCGTAACCGCCGACGGGCTGCCGGTCGACTGCTTCATCGTGGCCGGCAGCGTGCACGACGGCATGGCCCTTCAGGCCATGCACCTGGACCTGCCGCCGGGCAGCAGCCTGTATGGCGACAGCGCCTACACCAACTACGAAATGGAGGACCTGATGGAGGAGTGCGAGCGGGTGAACCTGCTCACCCAGCGGAAAAGCAACAGCAAACGGAAAGACAGCCCGGCGATGGACTATATAAAAACCGCTATGAGTAAGAAGATAGAAACCACCTTCAGCGAAATCACGGCGGCCTTCCCGCGATCAATCCATGCCGTAACGCCCGAGGGATTCCTGCTCAAGCTAGTCCTCTTTATCTTTGCTTACACCATCAACAAATGTATTTAATCGCAACTTGGATTATTTATACTATGTAAATAGAAAAGCAAGAATTTGACCTTATATTTGCGGCAATATTTTACCTACTTTTTCAGTATATGAGTGGAGTTGTTCATTTTAAAGGATTAAATGGCATTAGAGCCTTTGCAGCAGTGGCAGTAGTAATTTCTCATACTTCTTTAGCTAGCGAAAGCTTTAATCTGGAGCCGCTTTTTGGCTATAATCCTGATGGTAGTGCAAAAGGTTACATGCTAGCCGGGTTTGGAGTTAGTATGTTTTTTGCGTTAAGCGGGTTTCTTATAACCTACCTCCTTCTTGTAGAAAAGAAAAAGAATTCAATAAATGTTCCTCACTTCTATTATCGGCGAATTCTAAGAATATGGCCTTTGTATTACCTTTACTTAGCAACTAGTTTAGCGGTAGCCACAATCTATAATATAGAATATCCTGCTTCATCTGTCCCTTTTTATGTTTTACTTGCTGCCAACGTTCCTTTTTTGTTTGAAGCATATGTACCCTTTGTGGCACATTACTGGTCTGTGGCAGTAGAAGAACAGTTTTACCTTTTTTGGCCATGGCTTGTAAAATTCACCCACAAATACTTTTTAACAAAAGTGATGGCAATAGCTGGACTTCTAATTGTATTGAAAGTGTTGTTTCACATACTTCCAGGTACTGAAATAATTTCCTCAGCTATTGGAATTACTAGGGTACACTGCATGATGATTGGGGCAGGTGGCGCTATTCTTTACTATCGTGGCAATCAATTATTTGAAAAAATTTCTACCCATTTACTTACCCAAGCCCTTTGTTGGATAGTAATGTTATTGATCATACTTAATAAATTTCATGTTGCCTCTATACTTGATAGTGAGATTGTGTCGGTTGTTACTACACTAATAATTATTAGTCAAATAACACGTAAAAACTACATAGTAAGTTTAGATAATCGCTTTTCTGATTTTCTAGGTAAGATTTCATATGGCTTATATATTATTCACCCTTTACTTATCTTCTTTTTAGGAAAGGCTATAGGAGGTTTAAATTTAGAGCCTATACTCAAGCTTCCTTTAGTCTATGGAAGTGTGTTAGGTTTAACTATACTACTTTCTTATGTTTCTTATACATATTTTGAAAAACCGTTTTTAAAAATAAAAAATAGGTTTGCCACTGTTAAAAGCTCAGGAACGGCTATCAGTAAGATTTGATTGTAAGTATCCCTAAAACCGAGACAGTTTAAAAGTAGACAAAAAGGGTTTAGTTTTAAACTGCAAAAGATGAGATAGAGCAGAATCAGTGAAAGCCAGATAGTAAAGTCTATCAAGGAAAATGAGTCTGGTCGGAAGACCGAGGATATTTGCCGGGAGCTGGAAATAAGCCGGGCCACGTTTTACATATGGAAAAGCCGGTATGGAGGTTTGGAAGCCTCAGATGTCAAGCGGCTGAAAGAGCTGGAAGAAGAAAATGCCCGGATGAAGAAGATGTTCGCTGATCTGAGCCTGGACCACTCCGTTCTAAATAAAGTAATAACAAAAAAAGGCTGGGGCCTTGGCAACAAAAGCAATTAGCCGAAGAATTGGTTTCGGACTATGCTTTACCGGTTACCAAGGCCTGCGGGCTCAGCAGCCTGGCCCGCTCCCAGTTTTATAACAAGAGCCGCAAGGATGACACGGAAATAATAAGCGCTCTACAGGCGTTGGACGACGAGCATCCGGTGTATGGCTTCCGCAAGCTTCAGGCCTGCCTGAAAAGGGACGGGAAGGCGTGGAACCACAAGCGGGTGTACCGGGCTTACAGGCTCTTAAAGCTGAATAAAAAGAAAAGGGGTAAGAGAAGGTGGCCGGCCCGGGTAAAACAGCCCCTGCAAGCGCAAGAAGTGCTGAACAACAGCTGTAGCATGGATTTCATGAGCGACAGCTTGGCCTCGGGCAACAAATTCAGGACGTTGAATATAATTGATGACTGCAACAGGGAAGCATTGGCGATAGAGATTACCACTTCCATCACGGCCAAAAGAGTCGTGCGCCCCTTGGAACAGCTCATTGACTGGAGTGGTAAGCCAGCTGCCATCCGGGTGGATAATGGCCCGGAGTTTACCAGTGCTGATTTCAATTCCTGGTGCAAGAAGGAGGAAATCACTATCCAATATACCCAGCCGGGAAAGCCCATGCAGAATGGGTATGTTGAACGGTTTAATGGCAGTTACCGCCGGGAAATACTCAATGCCTACTTGTTTTTCGACCTGGAGGAAGTGCGGCAGTTAACCGGGCAGTGGATAGGGGAATACAATACCAAAAGGCCGCACGAGGCGTTGGGCAACTTAACCCCAAGCCAATGGCCAGTGAAAAAGGGAAGTGGAAATATGGTAAACTTACCTCCGCACCTTGCCCCGCCGCCGTAAGTTTACCACATTCCCACTTCCTGATAGCATCGATAATGGAAGTAGAAAAGTCTGCTTTAGACTGACCGAAAAATGGGGTACTTACACTAATATTACAATAGAGGCATGTATTCTACCAACGCATTATACTTTTTAAATCACTTACCCGATTCTCACCTTTTCAGAAGACTGTCCATTATTTTTAAATACACGGGCGCATTTGCATTAATAGAGTAATATTGCTCAACTCTCTCAGCGGCTTTTGTGCCAATAGACTCCCTTAGTTGGCTATCATTTGCTAATGCTATAATGGCATCTAACCATTGCTGGTCATCCTTCACTAAATACCCAGAAACGCCGTGTTCTATTACTCTGAAATTTGCCCCAATTGCTGTTGCTATTGTAGGAATACCAAGTGCCATGTACTGTAAAGCTTTTAAGCCACTTTTACCCAGCACCCATTCTTCATCAGGTAAAGGGTACAAACCTATATCAATTTTAGATAAGTCAATAACCTCAGTACTCTCTTGCCAGGCTATTGATGTAACATCAACCCCTTCCATCTTAAACTCTTTATCCCCAATTACTAAGAGCCTGAAGTCTGTGGTTTCTTTCAATTTTATAAATACATCCTTCAACAAATAAACATATTTAGAAGTACTATGGCTACCGCTCCAACCTAAGGTAAGCTTATTATTAGAAATAGAGTAATTTTCCCTAGGCTTATAGATTTGGGTATTAATAGTTGAAGAAATGTCTGTTGTCTTATGGTTATATTGCCTAACAAAAGTATCAAGATGAGGAGTACATGTAATAACATGGTCAGCAACCTTCATTAAATAAATAGGCTTACTCCCAGATTTCAACCAATTGATGAGCGGATTACTTTTGCTCTTCGGTTTTAGAAAAATCAAATCATCAATATCATATATCAGTTTTTTAGAGAATTTTCTAAAAAGCCACTCAAACACGGGCGGACCTATTGGAGTAACCCATAAATGAACATATACTATGTCATATTGACCTAAACGAAATAAATCCCCTATCCTCCGCAGATAGGCTAACAGGGTAAAAATTATTTTCTTAAAGACATTTCCTGGTTTGTACACGATTGACCAAAATTGATCATCAATGAAGGAGCTGGTTGTAATTTCATAACCCGCATCTTCAAAGTAAGAATAATATTGTTCATATTTAAGCCTTTGACTAGGAGCCTTGGCAAATGGGTAAGGGGCAACAAAAAGTATTTTCACAGCAGTTTATTTATTCTTAAGTGATTGGTAAACGGCATCATAAGAGTCTATACCGCACAAATGGGAGAATCTCATAGAGTGCCCTCTAATATGATCATTCCCTAACGCTATTTTAGGAAGGATTTTCTCTAAGACAGCATCATACTCAACATCTGTAAATGCTTTTACAACAGCAGAATTGTTTTCTTCTAATTGAAGAATTGAATCTACGTCACCTACCTTGGTATTGCCTATTACAGGCACATTCATTGCCAGAAGTTCTGCCAACTTTGTAGGCGAGCATGCCTGTTTCGCAAAAGAAGGAATGATGAAGAAAAGGGACAAATCTGAAAGGGCAATTAAATAGGGTACTTCCTTCTTAGTACCTTTCTTAACTATGATTCTGTCAGAAGGAAGACCTTTTCTTTCAGATGATTGAAGTGCTAAATGATGATCATTGTTGGCTATAATTAGAAACTTAGCCTCTGGTTTCTTAATCAAGAGTCTTTTAAAGACATCCATCATTTCATCTGTCAGATAAGCTGGACCAAGGCTTCCTAAATAGTTCAAAATAAACTCACCTTTTTGAAGACCCAATGCTTCTCGCATTAACGCCAATTTTTCAGATTCTAACCTATCTCGATCATAAACATCAAAATCAGCGCAACAAGGAATGACGGCAATTGGGGCATCTATTTTCATACCCTTTTCCTGCCAACCGTTTAAAACTTGTTTCCCAGCCTCCGTTAAACTGATAATGTAATCAGCTTCTTCTAAAAAGTTTTTTTCCTTTCTTTTAAAATAATTATAAACAGATCTATGAATTACATTATTATCAACATCAAATTGCTTGACCTCTTTCCTAGCATCTGGCCAAAAATCACGCATGTCAAAAATAAACTTTGTACCTAGCTTTCGCTTAAAATGTAGGCCAATAAGTGATGCCATGTAGCTTCGGCAATGCAATACTTCAATTTTATTCTTATTAATGATAGCATGAGCTTTTAGTCTCATCTGAAAAATATCAAAAACAGAAGAAAATACAGGAGGGCTATAGTGGTATTTTACAAAATGCCATTCAACCCCGGATTCTACAAACTTTTCTTTGAATTGATCAATTATATCTTGGCGTTCAATCTTTTCAGCAGTAAGCAATGTAATTTGGTGCCCTTTAGCTGCCAAGCCCATTAAGTAAGGAGCAATCTGAGATTGGCCAATATGATCAGTTATTCCATCATAACTAATATACAATACATTCATAATGTTCATCTTAAATAGTCACTTACGCTAGAACAATGATCTACTGGATATAATTTCAAAGCTCTCAAACGCAGTGTAAGCTCAATCAATTGAAAAGCAGGTATTGTGCAATTCGGAATAATTATTATTTTTGGCAAACTTCCTCTATAAGGTCGTACCATTCGGTTTTGATATTTTCAACTGAAAATTCAAGTGATCTAAGCATAGCAGCTCTACTTTTCTCATCAATCATTTCTTGATTGTCCAACAAGTTTTTGATAACATGTTCCCATGTGGTAATAGTCTCTACTTTATCTGCGTCAGGTATTGGCATTAAAAAGCCCGTCTTGGTCTCTTCAAAATCTACCCTATCTGGTTGATGACCGCCACTGCCCTCTAATACCACATATGCTCCCCCAGTGGGGCAATCACTAGCAATTACTGGCAAACCTTGGTTCATTGCCTCCAACATGACCAAAGGAAGACCTTCAGATTTAGATGGAAAAACAAAAATATCACAGCCACTTAATACAGTATAAGGATTAACAAACCCTGTAAATACTATATCAGCGTTTACATCCCCTATAGAAGAAGCAATGCGCAAGCTCATTGACTTCGCTATATTTTTTAATTCCTCTTCTAAGGGTCCGTTCCCAATAATTACCAACTGTAGTGTAGTAAACTTACTTTTTAATTGTTGATATATATATAAAAGCGGCGCTTGGTTCTTGATGGGGTTTAACCGCCCTACTGTAACTAGTCTTTTATTTGTGTCAAGCTTTGCCTTATTAGCGATTGGCTTCTCAGGGTAAGCAATGAAATTGTTAATAAAGCCAATTTTCCCTTTCGGGATCTCAAATAGCTCGCCTAATTCAGTCATTAAGGCTTCATTTACAGCTATTACTTTATCAAATCTATTATAAATTAACTTAACAAATTTTCTTAATTTTAATAAAAGTCGGTTCTGAAAATTACCTTTTATACTAATGTGGCCTATTGATATAGTTTTGCTATCAGCCCCAGAAAGTATATTCACCAAGTCTGCGCTCCATAAATTACTAATGGTTATATCAATACTGTATTCTCTTTTAATATCCCTAAGTCTTGAAATCTTTTTAGGATAATCAGTTAACTTTTTGAGTATAGAACCACCATGTGGCGAATTCAATGATAAAATTTTATTACTATTCTTAAAGACATGTGGCTCACCAAAAGCGTCATAAGAGCACTCAAAAACATTATACTTTTCAGCAAGGATTTTGCCTATTTCAAATACCATTTTTTGAGCTCCCCCTTCAGTAAAAGTAGGAATTAACAATAAAATATTCTTTCTTCTCTCCTGCATTACCACAATAAAAACAGCTACTTATTAGCTTTTTAACAAAACACATTTTTTAACAAAGATCCAGTCCATCATTGATCACTAAAGTAAAATTCAGTTAATTTTTTAAGGTAAAGATCCTTTTGGTATAATCTACTAACGTCATGCCCTTTTGCAGATAATTCTACCATTTTCCGTTTGTCAGTTACAAAATCTTCAATGACTTGGCACAAACTCCCGGGTTTAAAAGGATCAAAATAAACCGCAATTCCCGCTGTTATTTCTCTAAGCACAGGTAGATCAGAAACAATCACTGGTAAACCAACAGCCATTGCTTCAGCAACTGCTATTCCAAATCCTTCAGTTTTTGATGAAAGGATAAAGGCGTCGTAGGCAGGCAAAATTGCGGCTACATTGGTAACTGACCCTTTAAAATATATATTGGAAACCTGCTTGTTCCTACACTGCTCTTTCAAACTTTCTAATAAAGCGCCCTTCCCGTAAACATCTAACGTTATATGCTCTTGCAAAGGACTACTTAATTGAGAAAAAGCTTCAATTATTACTTTATAATTTTTGTCCTCCTTTAAATTCCCTACAGCAACAAGCTTGCATTTGCCTTCCTCAATTCTTGCAGGTCTGTAATTAGAATAAAAGGCATCTTCAATATAGTTATGTAAGATGTGGGCATTTTTATTGATTCCTACGTGGACTGCCAGGTTGTCTTTTACACCTTTTGATACACAAAGTGTTGTAATGGCCGGATAATACGTAAACTTATCTAACAATCTTGCATAAACAGGATAGTTAGCCCCTTCAGATCCATAAATTAAGGCATGGTATGAGTTAATTAGCTTTACATTTCTGGGAGTAGCTATTCTAGACACAATGCTTGACCAAAACAAATTTGCATGTACTACATCTGCCGCAGATGCCTTTATTATCTTCTTTACTTCAAATGCTACACCAGGTATAGAATGATACCACTTTAAATTTAGAAAATGCACCTTCACCCCCTGCAACTCTAATTCAAATTCATTAAGAGGCTTTAGACTGATAATAACATGATTAAACTCAGCTAATGAATTTACAACCCCAATTAATAAGGTTTCAGCACCACCGCGTCCAAGAGAATCAATGATATGAACTATTACTTTACGTTTCATCAATTCCACCTAATAAAAACATTGCCATTTGACACAAATCCACTACCATTAATCAATTTCAATCTTTATTTTCCTAGATATCAATAAATAAAAGCATGCATGTATAATACGTATCTAATTTAGATGATTCACAATTTTTTTGAACAAATCTCTATTATAAAGAAAAAATGCCAAAAAAAACAAAACGCCTTCTGTAAAATGAACTATCTCAATATTACTTCCAAAATGGTCGTATATAACAATATAGTTCAATATCACCATTACAAATGTCAACAAAACTAAAGGCATTTGATACTGCAGTGGAAAGCTATTATAACCTAGCAACTTATCAATTAAATAAGCAGATACACCTTGTGTAATTTTGCTTAAGACGACAGCTACAAATATAGCTCCTATACCAATGTGTCCTACAAGGATAAGCGCACTTGAAACTCCAACCACCAACGAAGCAACATTGATTAAAGGAAGAAACTTCGTCATTTTATAAAATGACGCATTGAATGTATAAATCAAATCATATGATCTTCCAAAAACTGTTAACGCTAATACAGGAATATAATAAATCGCTCCATAATACGTAGGATTTGCAACAATCCTTATTACCGGATCGACCACCATAATGACTCCCCAAATTGAGGTTAAACTAACAATCAGAACTCCACTCAATCCATTATGCACTATATTGATTTTCCCAATACTATTTTCTGAAACCGCTTTGTACATTGATGGAGTTACAGAATTCCAGTAAGACTGAATAAGAATACGTATTGGGCTTACCACTACTAAACTAAAAGCGTAAATTCCTACAATTTTCAAATCAAAATACTGATTCATTAAAAACCTATCTGCCGTTTCAGAGAGATTCGAAATAAAAAAAATCAATACAAACGGGTATGCATAATTAAAAATATTTTTTGCAATTTTAGCATCAAAACCAACCCCTATTTTTTTAAATAATAATAAGTAAAAAGGAATCGACATTAGTAATGTCCCAATTGCTTTTCCGGTCACCCCCCCAAGTGCTCCATTCTTCAGGATAACAATACCAATAATGCCTCCAATGGTGCTACCAAAAAAAGGAGCAAGAGAAACAAACATTACTTGCTTCAAATTCTCCGAGACACGGTAATATTGAAAAATGATTTGATTCAGTGATAATACAACTGCATTTGAATATATATACCAACCATATTTTTTAAATGGTAAATTATTTTCCCAAAGAGAATTAAAAATATATTCACCTCCAAACAAGAAAATCATCACAAAAATTAGCCCAATACCTAGAATGGACAAAAGCACGGTACTTAAAAGTCTTGCAATGCCATTATTTAGGTTTAAATAATCAAAGTAGTAGACTGAAAATGCGCTTTGCATCCCAAACGTAATAAGTACTAACAAATAACTCTCCATGACTCCAGCAAGGGATACTATCCCATAATCTGCAGCTGTTAAGTACTGGGTATATATAGGAAGTAGTACGAAAGAGGAAACTAGAGGTATAAATCCTAGAAGGGTATATATCCCTGTGTTTTTCATTAACTTAAAATTCATATATCGATATAAGATATCCTCGATTCAGACTTACTGACTCAACATGCTTAAATTTTAACATCTGGGTAGTAAACGCTTAAGGAAGTGGATATTAAAGTATATAGCTTATATCTAACTTTTTGGGGAAATAAATGATTCAACAATTCTTTATCCACAATATCAACCCACTCCTTTTTAGCAAAAAGATTATAGACACCTCTCTTTAGAAGGCTAGGCGGGGCAATTTGATATCTGTTGAATTCACGCACAAAATCTGGCTTTATAGCGGCATATCTAGTTTGCGCTTTCCTATACTCTCTCTGTCTATGAATAAAGGATTTAAAAGTAATAAAATCATCATGCCATGCAATCACATCTGGCCTGAAATAAACAGGAAAATTGGCATAATAGGCTCTTATTGCTAAATCAAAATCTTCATTATCATTGAGATTTTCATCAAATCCCTCCAAAAGGAAGAACATTTTTTTAGGTATTGAGAAGTTAGCGGCTGTAAGAAATAAATTTTCTTTGGATAAAGGACCTTGTTTATTTAAATAATTCACATGCCATATTCTACTTCTAAAAGCTTTATACTTTTGTATATCTGTACTTGCAACAGCAAGATCCTCAGGAACACTCCCTACAACTATAGTACCCTCTAATTCTTCTTGGTATTTAATATGCTTTTCCACACAATTGGGCGTTAAACGCATATCATCATCAAAAAAAATCAACAATCCATTCTCAGCAGCTCTAGCACCTGTATTCCTAACAGCACTTCTACCTTTGTTAACTTGATTTATGAGTTCAATTTTTAAAGGTAACTTACGAATAAGACTTTGCACCACCTCTATAGTGCTATCAGTAGAGCCATCATTCACAATAATTACATTAAAATTTCGTACACTTTGTAGAGTAAGACTCTCCAGAATCGTCCTAATTTTGTTCGCACCATTGTAGGTAGAAATCACTACACTTACACTTTCCATAATAAATAAAGAAACTGTTATAAGTCTATTATTAATGTTATTTTTCTAAAATTTAAAACCTCAGCCCATACTTTAAAAGTATGGGCTGAGGTTTTAAATTTAAAGTCCTTAAACAGCACTTAGAACTCTCTTGCTTCAACAGGAGCTGTATTAACGTGCTCTTTAAAGTAATCCAATGTCCTCTTTAACCCTTCTGATCTAGATACTTGCGGTTCCCAGCCTAAAATCTCCTTGGCCTTGGAAATGTCCGGTCTCCGTTTTTGGGGATCATTCTCCGGAAGTGGTTGGTAGCCTAGTTTCAGGTCTACGCCTGTCAATTTGCAGATTTCCTCTGCAAATTCTTTGATAGTTACCTCAGAAGGATTTCCAATATTGACTGGCAATGCATAGTCACTCAATAAAAGCCTATAAATGCCATCAACCAAATCATCTACGTAGCAGAATGATCTGGTCTGGGAGCCATCTCCAAAAATAGAAAGCTCCTCACCACGCAAGGCTTGGCTCATGAAAGCCGGTAGAACGCGACCATCGTTGAGTCGCATTCTTGGCCCATAGGTGTTGAAGATACGCACAATGCGGGTTTCTAATCCATGATGCATGTGATAGGCCATGGTAATAGCTTCTTGAAAGCGTTTTGCTTCATCATAGCATCCCCGCGGTCCTACCGGGTTTACATTACCCCAATACTCCTCTACTTGCGGGTGCACCTCTGGATCTCCGTAGACTTCTGACGTAGAAGCAATCAACATTCTAGCTTTCTTGGCCTTAGCTAATCCAAGCAGATTATGAGTTCCTAATGACCCTACTTTTAAGGTTTGGATGGGGATCTTCAAATAATCTATGGGCGAAGCAGGCGACGCAAAATGAAGGATGTAATCTAAATGCCCTGGTACATGGACAAACTTGGAAACGTCATGGTTATAAAATTCAAAATTCTCCAGCTTGAACAAGTGCTCAATATTCTTTAAATCCCCCGTAATGAGGTTGTCCATGGCAATGACATGATACCCTTCTTTAATGAATTTATCGCATAAGTGGGAACCTAAAAAACCAGCACCACCCGTTATCAATACTCTTTTCATAGTTTCAGGCATATTAGTTTGTCATCTCAGTCAGGGGTTGCACCTCCTGTACGCCAATGCCATAATAGCAAAAGCCTAAAGTTTGCATTTCTTTGGCATCATAGATATTCCGGCCGTCAATGATGACTTTATTCTTTAATAATTTACCTATCACTGAGAAGTTGGGGGACCGAAACTCTGGCCACTCTGTCACAATTAACAAAGCATCTGCATCAATCAGAGCTTCGTATTCATCCTTCGCATAAGAGACATTTTCCTTTTCCCCTAACATGTGCTGTGCTTCCTTAATGGCAACAGGATCATACGCCTTCACTTTGGCTCCTTCTGCTAATAGCTTCTCAATGATGACAAGTGAAGGAGCTTCACGCATATCATCTGTTTTAGGCTTGAAAGACAAACCCCATAAGGCAAATGTCTTACCGGCCAATTCTCCCTTAAAGTGTTTCTTCACTTTGCTAAAGAGCACCTCTTTCTGGTTTTCATTAACGGATTCCACGGCTTGAAGAATCTGCATTTGATATCCATTCTCTGAGGCTGTCTTGATTAAAGCTTTCACGTCTTTAGGAAAACAGGAGCCGCCATACCCAATGCCAGGGTATATAAATTTATTGCCAATACGTGTATCAGAGCCAATTCCCCGGCGAACCATGTTCACATCCGCTCCCATGATCTCACATAGGTTAGCTATGTCGTTCATGAAGCTGATTTTGGTAGCCAACATAGAATTAGCAGCGTACTTAGTCATTTCTGCGGAGGGAACATCCATAAAAATGATGGGGTGGCCGTTTAACAAGAAAGGCTTGTACAGACGCTGCATCACTTCTTCGGCTTTTTCAGACTCCACTCCAATCACAATGCGGTCTGGCTTCAAGAAGTCTTCAATAGCAGCACCTTCTTTCAAGAACTCAGGGTTAGAGGCAACGTCAAACTGTAAAGCCGATTGGCGCTTCTGAAGTTCTTCTGTCACTGCCTGTTTCACTTTATTAGCGGTACCTACGGGCACAGTGCTCTTGGTTACAACTACCAAGTAGCCATCCATGTGTTGTCCAATCTCACGGGCTACACCAAGCACATATTTTAAGTCTGCGCTGCCGTCCTCGCCTGGAGGAGTACCCACTGCAATAAATGCAGCATCACAGCCTTTAATGGCTGTTGCTAAATCTGTTGAGAATTGTAGACGCTCTTTAGACACATTACGAAGCACCATTTCTTCCAATCCTGGCTCATAAATGGGTAGAATCCCTTGTCTGAGGTCTTCAATTTTCTTGACGTTCACGTCAATACACGTCACATCAATGCCTACTTCAGCAAAGCAGGTACCAGTTACCAGACCAACATAACCTGTTCCTACTACAGCAATTTTCATGCGTTAATTTTTATATCAATTACTATTAAGTTCTATCTAGGCTACCTTGCCATTTACACCATCCACTTCTTCCACCAGTGCTGGAACACTACCAAAGCCCAGATCCGGGCATGGATATCGCCGGGATTGCTGGAGAAAAGCTGGGCTTTTAGCCGTTGTATTTCCTTTACGCTGAAAAGTCCTTGCTCCTCTATGAAGGTGTCTGACAGCAAATCATCCATGATCATAGGTTTCAACTCATTCTGGAACCACTTCAGCAAAGGTACTTCAAAGCCGTGCTTGGGCCGTTTGTACAACTCAGGAGGCAACATGTCTCTGAACGCGTCTTGCACAATCTTTTTCTTCATGCCGCCGTCAATTTTAGAGGACTGGGGCAAGGAGAAGGCAAAGTTAACGACTTTATAATCTAAAAACGGCGTACGGACCTCTAAGCTGTTAGCCATTGACATTAGATCCACCTTGGTCAGCATGTCATTGGGCAATACCAGCTGCATGTCTGTGTACAAAACTTCGTTGATATCGCCTTTGTCTGACAGGTGGCTCAAAATTTTCTGCCGGCGTTTTTTGTACGTGTCTTTGGACAGAATGCGCTTTGACTTGCCACTAAGAAGATTTCTAGCTTCGTCTTCGGTAGCGAAGGAGGCCCAGCGCCAGTACCGGTCTTTGGCCGACAGGTTCATGCCTTCGCCGAAGCGCTGGAACTGCCTTACCTTGTTGCCTAAAGAAGAATTACGCGACTTCGGCATCATCTCCCAAAGGGGAAGAAGGGCGGTCACGGTTTCTGCCAGAAAACCACCTTGGCGCACTTTGTACTCGGCCATGTGTTTGTTGTAGCCGGCAAAGAGTTCATCGGCACCGTCACCGGAAAGGGCCACAGTCACCTTTTGGCGCGTGTGGTGGCTCAGGATGTTGACGGCCAGGGCAGAGGAATCTGCGAACGGCTCGTCTATGTACTCAAGCGCCCTGAAAAGGTGCTCGTATAAATCATTGTTGGTGAGTGAGAAAACCGTGTGATTGGTCTTGTATTTTTCGGCCACCAATTTGGCGTACTTGGTCTCATCAAAGAACGGCTCATCTTTAAACCCAATGGAGAAGGTGTTCAAATGCTGGGTGTGCCGTGAAGCCAAGGCCACAATGGCAGACGAGTCAATTCCACCGCTCAGGAAAGCGCCGAGCGGAACATCGGCGATCATGCGGCGCTGCACGGCCCCGTCCATCAGCTCCACTAGTTTCTTCTGCTGGGCGTCATAAGACAGGTCATTGTGCTTCACCTTTTTCTCGTCATACGGAATCTTATACCACCTATTGTTCTCCACCTTGCCCTTCTTGTTGATGAGCAGGTAATGGCCGGGCATCAGTTTTTTAACGCCTTTGAAAATAGAGGCCGGGGCCGGAATGTAATTAAGCTGCAGGTATTGGTACAGCGAGACGTAATCCAGCTTGCGCGGAATGTCAAACGCCAGAATGGATTTCATCTCAGAGGCGAAGACCAGTTTGTCCTCGTCTTGGTACATGAGCAGGGGTTTCACGCCCATACGGTCGCGGGCCACAAACAGCGTTTCTTCCTGCTTGTCATAAATAGCGAAGGCGAAGAAACCGTTCAGCTTCTTCAGGAACGAAGGCCCTTCCTCTATGTAATACTTCAGGAGCACCTCTGTGTCTGACTGCGAAAAGAACGAATAGCCCTTGGCCTGCAGCTGTTTCTTAAGTTCCTGGTAGTTGAAAATCTCACCGTTGAAGACGATGGTATAGCGCTCCTGCTCGTCTACCATGGGCTGGCACGCCACATCGCTCACATCAATGATGGAGAGACGGCGGTGCCCCAGACCAACGGCGCCATGGGTGAAATGGCCGCTGGAATCTGGTCCACGGAGCGCGAGCGCATCGGTAGAGTCTTGCAAACGTTGAATGGTCTGCCGACCTTCTTGGCTAAAAGCGTAGATTCCTGAAATTCCGCACATAATTGACGCAAAGGTACGACTTATACCTGAGATGGTTCTAAGATATTGTAAAAACTATATTTAGTTGAACCTAAATGTTGTGGCCCTCACATTATGAAAAGCAGCACACCCTTACTGGTCAACGTCTTGAAAGGCAAACATGACACCTACAGACATTTCAGGTTCTGGAAAGATTCCTAAAGGGTTCGATAAAATTGATCTTACTCTCCGTTTTTGCCTCCATTTCCAAAATAGAGCCCAAAAACGCAAGGTCTCTCACCAAACGTTACATGGTACGCTGTTCTGTTTAATCTGGCTGAAAATTATTTCAAATTACAGATGGAGCAAAAAAATAAAGCTTCTGTTTTCGGCCTCATTTCTGGAAATGAGGCCGAAAACAGAAGCTTTACCTGCCCAGCAAAACTATGTACCAGAAAGTTTTGGGCCATGTTTACAAAAAGCCTTCCCCATTCCGTAAGAGGTGACGCAAACCATCAGGAAGATGTGGCAAAAGCTTACAGGTTTTCCTTTCTTATTTGGTATATAAGATAGTCTCCCTCAACATGCAGCAATTCATGGTTCTTGAGCGCTGGCAGGTAGTTAGAGTTTTTATTTATCCATACCAGAGATACCTTGTGTTGTCTTATATTTTCTGAGAGGCCTACCTTGGTATCAAAAAGAGGATGGATAAGCTTCTGAAGAATGGGATGTGCTTTGGGCTCTAAGGATGGAATAGACTTTTTGATGCCCGTAATGTCATACGCAAACAGATAGGTTCTGAAATCATTGGCGCGTGCGTATTCTGTAGCATGTGTAGGGTAATGAAACAAAGCCCATTGCTCAGGCAGGCCCTTCTGCTCATCCACAAAAAAACCTACTACTTTTTTGCCTGCGCCTACCGCAGCCAGTTTCTTCTCCAAAATTAAGTCATACCCCTTCTCCACCACAATAGGCTCTAACGGGTGCTTGTAATTGCTTGCCAAAAGCAGGACAACCAGGCAAATGGCATACATTTCCCGGTTCAGGAGTTCATACAGCACAAATACAAAAGCCACGGTTGAAAGCAGCATAGAAACGTTTTTAAACTGCCAGGCATCTAAAGACAAATCTGAGAGCAACGCAGCCAGCACTTGATAGGCCAGAAAAACCAGCAGAATCCAAGCGCCCACGTCCATAACCAGTTTCTTCCTTTTTACATGTTCATAAGAAGTCAGGAGGAAATACGCGGCCACCGTCCGGATTGGGTACATTAAAATAGCAAGCGCCATCACCCGGTAGATTTCTTTTGCTTTCGCTAGCGTAAACACAGACAAGATGGCCTCGGCTGGCCCGGCCGTGAAATACTTGTTGTCTACCTTTTCCCGGAATAGCCAGAACACCATGAGGTAGCACGTCAGAAAACCCACCAAGTAAAAATACTGCCTGCCTTTAATCTGCTTGAAGAACAGAAGATACGTCAAGAGCAACGCAGGCACAAAAAGAACATATTCCACAGACGCCACCATCAAGAGGGCCACGGCCGCTTCAAATCTCCTGAGGTACAGGCACTGCACCACCAGCAACAGCATGGGCAAAATAATGATGTCTCTAAGGTGTAGTTTGGCCACGGCTACCGTAATCCAGAGAAACCCAAAAGCGCTGAAGCAGAAAAGGACGGCTACCACTACTGCTAATGCTTTCTTGCTGTGTATCTTCTCTGAGAAGACAGAGAAAAGGGTTAGGACCGTAAACGTCTTGAAAACTGGGTATACAAAATAGAAAAGGACGAGGTCACTTTTGGCGTTGAGGAAAGACTTGAAAAGGCTCCCCAGCCAAAACTCAAGAAAGTGGTACAGAGAAATACCCGAAACACCCTGCAAGGCAGATTCCATGCTCACCGTTTCTGCCCCGTCATAATGCACGAAGCTTAAAATGGCGCTGTAAATGTACCGTTCGCCTGGGTAAGGGTGCAGATAGTGCAAATAACCAAAAGGGTTTTGAAAAACGCCCATGGAGAAGTTCACCTGCAGGAAAAACACAAGCACATACACCCCTGCCGAGCACGCCATAAACAGCCAAGGCCTTTGTACTTTATTGCCGGCAAAGGCTGACAGGTTTTTCCTGAAAACCACCAATACCCCTGGCACAAGTAGCAATATGGTAACAAATACTGCTTTCAGGATGGCATACAAAGACACCGCCAGCAACAGGCCCACCCAGAAATTGATGACATGTTGGGTGTAAGTGGCCTTTTTAAACTTGCCATGCAGAAACAAAGCGCCTACAGCATAAAAAAAGACGAAGAGCAGTACGCCCACCAATAAGATCAGACCCATTTGCTTTCTTTCTGGTACACCATCAGATTACTTGCTCCACTATGTACAGCGGCCGCTTCCTGGCTGCGTCCCACCCGCGCCACACGTATTCGCCCAGTATACCCAAAGCAATCATCTGGAAAGAAGAGACAAACAACAGCACCACCATCAAAGAAGACCAACCCTCCACCTGAATGGCACCACTCACTTTGGCCACAATCAGGAACAAGGCATAGAGAAAAGCCGCCATGCCCAGCCCGATGCCCATGACAGAGATTGCCCTGATAGGTGCATAGGAAAAGGACATGACTGAGTCCAGAAGCAGTTTTATTTTTTTGCGCCATGTCCATTTAGAGATTCCCACGCTCCTTTCCTTGCGCACATAGGGGATTGTCACAAAATCATAGCCCATCCAAACCAAAAGATATAGCACATTGGTGTTCCGCTCCTTCATCTCCAGAATGCTTTGCCTGATGGACCCGTCAAACAACACAAAGTCAAACCCACCCTGCGGAAGATTTTTAATGGCTATCTTCCGCATAATGGCATGAAAGGTATTAGCAAACAATTTTGAAAGAAAAGGATCTTGTCTGTCTTTTCTGCTGGCAATCACCAGCTTTATTCCCTGCCGCCAGTAGTCATACATTTTCACCATTAACTCCGGTGGGTCTTGCAAATCAGCTGAAATAATTACCACGCATTCACCAGTGGCGTATTCCATACCAGCCACCATGGCATTATAGGACCCCACGTTACTCGCCAACTTCACTACTTTAACCTTATCTGGATATGCCTGCTTTACGTTAAGAAGCGCTTGGAACGTGTTGTCTTTTGAGCCATCATCTACAAACACATATTCAAATGATACCTGTTGGGGAAACAGGCTTTCATTCTCTACCAACTCCCCCACAGTGACCGGAATATTTAGTTCATTGAAATAGCAAGGTATTATGATGGAAAGTAAAGGCATTTTGATTGGTTAACCCGAGAAAAGTATTTCGATTGTGCCAAATTATTGTAAACATCAAGAAAAAGCCAGAATATGCGAGGAATACCCTAGTTTAAAGCCAAGACGTTCACAAACATGAATAGCTACTTTATTTACCAACTGGGTAGGATAAACAACATATGTAACGTTCATAATTCCAGCTTTATAAAGCAATTCAGAAATTAGCTTTAAAAGCCAACCCTTATTCTCTCCTGACACAGCCACCAACCGCACATGTGCCAACTTAAAACTACAATTAGGCTGAATTACATCTACCATGTTATAAGCTAGAAAAGAAGCAGTGGGTATAGTATTTTCATTTGGCACCAGTACTTCGTGACAAAAGCCATTCACCGCCGCGGTGGCATAGGTGGCCAAATACTGGTCTGCCTCTTGTTCTGAAAAAGTGTAGTCTGCGTGCAGGCGGTCATAGATGTTCCTGTTTTGGGCGGCTACGGCAGACAAGGCCTCAATATCTGCGGGCGTGGCCTTCCGGACAGGATACCGCGCACTGGTGAAGTCTTCCAGCTTTTTCTTGTAATAATGAAGGCGGGTTTCCACCATTCGCAGGCCGGTGGCATTCAGGCACTGGATCAGGAAAATATCCTCAGCCGGGATTTCCGCGAAGAGATAATAGCGAGGATACTTCTTTAAATCTTCCTTAAAAAGCTCAATTGCTTTCACCAATGCTTTTGGATCCTGCTTACTAAACAGAACCGTGTACAATTTCAGACAGTCTTTCTTAAAATGGGTGCTGTCCCAAGGCAGGTATTCATATAGAAAAACTATTTTCTGCCCGCTTACCTCAACCGTAAACAAGTGGGCATTGTCAGCTACGCCAAACTTCTCTACAACAGGCTTGACAAAAAGGTCAAATTGATCTGCCGGTTTAATTTCCCTTATGAACGTGTAAGGGCTGTAGGAGACAAGAGTTTCTAACCTTGGTGGCAGGAGTGCCTCTACTGTTACTTCCATATGGCCTTAAATTCTGCGTAATCTCTGATATAATCTTCTTCCAGATACGGGGTGGAGGCCAGCGCCATTTGCACGGCATTGGCCGAGTACTGCATAGTGTGCCACACATTTGGCGGCACATACACGCCTTGGTTAGGGTGGTCTAGCACAAACAACGCTATTTGGCCATCGGGTTGCTCAGTAGTGACCAGTATTCGGCCTTGGGCCGCAATGAGAATCTGCTCCGTGACATGATGGGCATGACGACCCCTTAGAACGCTTTCTGGGGTGTTTACTGTCCAGAAAACCCGCTTAATGGCAAATGGCACCCGCCCACTGCTTTCCGCTACGGCCAGAAAGCCTACTTCTTCTGCTCCTATTTCAGGAAACTCCAACAGGTAAGGTCTTGTCACTTTGAGGCTTAAATTCATCTGGAGGTTGAGGTTAAAGCCAAGGGCCACACTCCACAAGAAGCAAGGTACTAAAAACCAGCTGCCCATAAAACACCCTTGACTTTTAAAGGCGTCTGAAAGCGCAGGTTCATTTACCCAGAAGCCGCCGCCCAAAAATTTTCTAAAAACCTTTGCCTCTTTTGGGAGGGCTTCGCGTCTTCAAAGATTTCACGTGAACATACGCGTTGCCAACCTAATTGAGCCCGTTGACTTTTATAGTGCCTTATTTGAGGCAGGGCCTACCGTGCATAAACAAGAGTACGCCAACCGGATGCTGGAAGACCCTAAAACCATTGAAATATTTCCGTTTTCGGGCTCATTTCTGGAAATGGCCATCAAAACAGGCATCTTTCCTTTGTCAATCCAATAGCATACCATTTTACGCCGCCATGTACTGTCAATACCAGTTGCCATAGCAATTCGCGAACGCCGCAGGGCCCCTGCGCGCCAGTGAAACCACTTTTTCTCCCTTAGTATGAGGCCTTACTAGGGTTCATCAAGAAACGGGTGACAACCTCGCAGACGTCCAGAACTTAGCCCAGCAAGTGCTCCTTAACGTGCATAAGAACTGTGAAATGCTGCCCGACATCAAAAACATGAACGCGTGGCTGCAGGAAATTGCCAAGCAGTTGAGGCTGTCACTGTCAGCAGGCAAGTCACGGGTGCGGCGCGGGCGCGAAAAACTGAAGGCGGTTTTCCTGGAGTGCTGTCACCTGGAACTGGATTGGCAGGGTAGTCTGCTCAGCGCTGAGGTTAAACCTGACTGCCCAACCTTTTATGTAAGGCGTGAAATTTCATCCGTTTTGGGGCTCATTTCCAGAAATGAGCCCCAAAACGGGTTTTAAATCTGGGTAACTTCAGGGCTGCGCCACTATGCAGGTGCCATGAATTTTTATTTAAAAGGACATTTACAAACACCTGTGGCAAACTGGCGGCATTTGGGAACGAATAGTGGTGGGAGTAGGTAAAAACGGTTCAACTTACTAACTTACGCATCCTTTTCTAAGGGAAACGTCTTCGCATATTCATTCACTGTTACAGACATGGCAGACGCTCGCTTTCTTACCTCAGACATTTTACAGATGGAGTTGCCCTACCGGGCGAACTTCGTCACGTCACTCTCTGGATTCAAAAGCCTTTGCCTGGTGGGCACTGTAGATTCACACGGCACTACCAACCTGAGCCTGTACACGCAGGTGTTCCACGTGGGGGCCAACCCGCCGCTCATTGGTATGTTGGTTCGGCCCGACAATGTGGTGCGCGACACGCTCAACAACATCATCAAAACCGGTTTTTTCACGCTCAACCACGTGAAACCTGACTTCTACCAGGCGGCCCATCATTGCAGCGCGCACCATAGCCACTCAGAGTTTGAGCTGTGCCAGTTCACGCCGCAGTTTTCCATGGCCCACCCGTCCCCCTACGTGCAGGAAGCCAGTATTAAACTCGGCCTGAAACTGGTGCAGCGCACTTACATAAAACTGAATGGCACCATTCTGGTCATTGGCGAAGTGGTAGAAACCATACTTCCGGAAGACTGCCTGCAGCCAGATGGCTACATTGACCTGGAGAAGGCCGAAAGCATCACCGCCTCGGGTTTGGACAGCTACCATTCCACCCAACGACTCAGCCGATTACCCAACCCTACCCCTGATTCCGCCTACTCCCCTGCCCCGCAGTCGCTCTCTTCTATAAACGCAATTTCTTAAAGAATAGGCTGCTTTTCATTCATAACTTCAACCTTGAGTTTACTCCCGTTTTCGGGCTCATTACTGGAAATGAGGCCGAAAACGGGAGCTGTTGTTTTAAGAGGCGAAAGGATAATCCAGCCATCTTTGGTCTTGTTTGAAACCTTTTCACTTCCCTGCTTCGCCAAAGTAATAGTGAATTCTAAATATGGTTACATGGCCACGTTGGTTTACCACTATTTACTGTAGATTCTTCATTAACTTGCAGACAAAAGATGGTGCGACCGCTGCCTGCGGTTTTCCATTGACCTGAGCACTTTACCTGTTTTTATGGCACCACCCACCACAGCCCTGATTATTGGGGCTGGCCCAGCCGGATTGACCGCGGCACATGAGTTTCTGGAGCATACCAGCGTGCACCCATATGTAGTGGAGGCCACCCAGATTATTGGCGGTATTTCGGCGACCATCAACTACAAAGGCAACCGGATGGACATTGGCGGGCACCGTTTCTTTTCCAAGTCTGACCGCGTGATGGCCTGGTGGCTCAACATACTGCCCATTCACCTGGAACCGGGCCAGGTAGTGGGGGAACTGGGGTACCAGGGCAAAAATAGACCAGTCCCGTTGGCAGCCGGCAGCCCTGAGATTGGCCCAGATGATGTCATGTTGGTGCGGCAGCGCAAATCCCGTATTTTTTTCCGGCGGAAGTTTTTTGACTACCCCTTGTCTTTCACTCTGGGCACGCTCTCCCAGCTAGGATTTGGCTGGTCTGTGAAAGCGGTGGCTAGCTACCTCAAACAGGTAGCCCGCCCCATTAAACAAGAGAAGAACCTGGAAGAGTTTTTCATCAACCGCTTCGGGAAGCACCTGTACTACACGTTTTTCAAAGCCTACACAGAGAAAGTCTGGGGCGTTCCCTGCAAAGAAATCAGCGCCGAGTGGGGAGCGCAGCGGATAAAAGCGCTCTCCATCACGCAGGCGGCCCGGCACTTCTTCAAACAACAGTTTTCATCTTCGTCCCAAAAAGACCTTGCCCAGAAAAACACGCAGACTTCTTTAATTGAGCAGTTCCTGTACCCTAAGCTGGGGCCGGGTCATTTGTGGGAAGTAGTCACCAGAAAAGTGCATGCCAAAGGCGGTGAGGTACATTTGGGGCACGAGGTGATTGGCCTGAAACTGCAGGGAAAACGCATTGTGTCGGCTACCATTCAACGCACCGCAGACGGGACCACCTACCAAATCCAACCCGACCACATCATCTCCACCATGCCCGTGAAACACCTGATTAGGGCTTTGGGTGACGTGGTTCCAAATGACATTCAAGTCATTGCAGAGGCATTGCCTTACCGGAACTTCATTTCTGTGGGTTTGCTCCTGCACAAACTGAACATAGAGACCGAGGATGGCACCTTAATCCAAGACAACTGGATTTACATTCAGGAACCGGACGTGTTGGCCGGCCGACTGCAGCTGTTCAACAATTGGAGCCCCTACCTGGTCACAGACCCGCAGAAAGTATGGCTGGGCGTGGAGTATTTCTGTCAGGAGGAAGACGCTCTTTGGCAAATGGAAGACGAGGCCTTGAAACAATTGGCCATTGCCGAGCTTCAGAAATTGGGGATCATCACGGCAGATCAGGTGCTTGACGGCACCGTGGTGAAAATGCCCAAGGCATACCCTGCCTATTTTGGTGCCTATGCCCAGTTCCCCAAAGTACAGGCCTATTTAGATCAGATTGAAAACCTGTTTCTGGTCGGTAGAAACGGCATGCACAAGTACAATAACCAGGACCATTCCATGCTCACCGCCATGCTGGCTGTGGAAAACATTGCCGCAGGCCGCACAGACAAGGCCAACCTTTGGGCTGTGAACACAGAACAAGAATACCACGAAGGAGCAAATGATCAAAAGTAGACAGTGGTTGTCAGAACCAGCCTTCGCCCTGGCGTTCACCTTGCTGTATGCCGTGCTGCTGGCCTGGTTCATGCAGTTTCATGAGCTCTGGTTTGACGAGACAGAACCTTGGCTGTTGGCGTTGTACAGTGACTCTTATGCAGACCTTCTGTACAACAAACGCTTTGAGGGTCACCCCAACCTGTGGTACAGCGTCCTCTATGGCGTGACCGCCTTCACCTCCAACCTGACCGCCCTCCAGGTTACCCAAGGGTTCTTTGCGGTGGGTTTTGTCTATGTTTTCCTGCGGTATGCGCCGTTTCCCAGAACTTTCCGGCTGCTCTTCTGCTTTGGCTATTACGGATTGTTTGAGTACGGCACCATAAGCAGGCTGTACGCCATTGAACTTCTTACGCTGTTCATAATTTGCGCCTTTTACCCCAAGCGGTTCTCCCACTGGTATGGGTACATCTTACTGTTGGCCCTTCATGCGCAGACTAACCTTTTCGGTTTTTTTATTTCTGGAATTTTGGGCGTGTTGCTGCTTATGGAAGCCACGGGCTTTTGGCGGCAACAAACTAGTGGGCAACCGGTCTCTGTTACCCACAAGATAGTTGGGGCCCTTGTATGGGCGATTGGCTGCGGCTACTCCTTCTATAGCATGTTTAGGCCCGGCGAAGGCAGCGGCGGGTCATTTATCACTTTTTTTGAGCCCTATTATTTTTTTCAGGCAGCCACTAGAATCTGGCAAGCCTTTGCCCCGGTGCCCCAGTTCATGATTGGTTTCTGGAATTCCTCCCTACTGCCTACTTCCTGGGAGATTCCCCTGTCTATGGCAGTGGTGGTTTTTATAGTAGTGGCTTTATACCGGCACAAACAATTGCTGTTCCCGCTGCTTTTGCTTTTCGCCACCCTTTATTTGTTTTTTGCGCTCAAGTTTGAGGGAAGCGCCCGCCACCATGCCCACTATTTCTTTTTCACCCTCGCATTTTTTTGGCTGTACAGACATCATCAAAACCACCAGACAGATTCACCCTCAACCGGAATTTCTACTAAATGGACAGACTATTTCTTGATTTTCTGCGGATGCCTTCAATTGGCGGGAGGCGCGTATGCCCTAGCCATTGATAAAAACCATCCCTTTTTTGGAGGGAAACAAGTGGTTGAATTTTTAAAAGGCCTTCCGCCTGACAGGTTCATTGCCATCTCTGAGATAGTAACCGGGTCCAACGTGGTAGCCTATTATGGTAAGCCCATTTATGACATTACCAGTGGCATTTACAGAAGCTATTACACCTTGAACCCGCACGAAGTGAATGACCCAAGTCCAAATGTGCAGTTTGACTGGGCCAGAATTCTGGCGCACCAAAAGGGAAAAACGGTGATTCTGATCTCCAGATGGGAACTCAACCATTTATGGTACCCGTACCCCATCAAGTTTGTGGCGTCTTTCAAAGGTATCCACATCAACCCGTTCTCCTTTTTTATCTACGAAATCCCAGCCTTTGCGCTTCCGCCGGGGCACCTGGTGGCGGGCCCAACCGCCCAATTGCCTATTGCACCGCTAAGCAGGAAGACTTCTGCCCTTCAACCATGATGCACCAACTCCGGCCCTGGTATTTCTCTTTTGGTTTTACTGCTTTGTATGCCCTTCTGCTAGCATGGCTGATGGGTTTCCATGAGTTGTGGTTTGATGAAACAGAACCTTGGCTTCTGGCTCTGTACAGTGATTCCTACACTGACCTACTGCATAACAAACGCTATGAAGGCCACCCTAACTTGTGGTACAGTATCCTTTTCCTTATCACGCGTTTCACAGAAAACCTATGGACCTTGCAAGCCACCCAATTTGTGTTTGCGGTGGGTTTTGTGTTGATTTTCCTTCGGTTTGCCCCGTTTCATTTTTTGCTGAGGCTGCTGTTCTGCTTTGGATATTTTGGGCTGTTTGAATATGGCATCATCAGTAGATTGTACGCGTTGGAGCTTTTTGCCATTTTCTCGCTCTGCGCCCTGTACCCTAAGAGATTTGAGCATTGGTGGCTGTATATGGCCCTACTGGCCATCATTGCCAATATTCACTTGTTTGGGTTTATGTTCTCAGGGGTGCTTGGGGCGCTTCTTTTTTATGAGGCCTTTTCCCAAAAGCGTGCAGAGCTTAAAGCAAATAGGCTACTCAATCAAAAATTGTGGATAGGCCTTGCCTTTTGGGTGGCAGCGTGCAGTGTTTCCCTATGGAGCATGATCAGGCCAGAGGAACTTGCGGCGGTCAACCCAGAAAGAGTATTGCGGTATACCACCGGCCAAGCCTTTGCCTTGCCGAGCCGGGCATTTTTCCCCATCCCTAAATTTCAGTTGCATTTCTGGGAAACCTCTGTGTTGAGAGTGCGCTATGCTATGCCATTGACGGTCTGTCTTTTACTATTCCTTTTTTATTGCTTTAAAACCGTGCCGCGTCTTTTGCTGGCCTTGTTTCTGTTGTTCACGGGCTTGTTTATCTTTTTCATCTTCAAGTATGACGGGTTCATGCGTCACCACGGTCATTTCTTTGTTTTTACGGTAGCTTTAAGCTGGATTCTGTACCATTACCGCTCCCTTCCAACTGTTGCCGGGGCCTTTCAAAAAGTGCAGGTTTTGCTGTTCCTGGCCACGTTCATACAAGCTGGCGTAGGAGCTTTTGCGGTAAAACAAGACATAGAACACACCTTTCTACCGGCAAAAGCGGTGGCGGAATATATAATGGAAAACACCCCACCGAACTCCATTATAATCACCAATAATGAAGTCTGGTCCTCTACCGTGGTTGCCTATGCAGGGCGACCAGCCATCCATCTATCTACCCTGAAACCTTCTTCTTATTTCACCCCAGGCTTGTCTGAGACAGAGAGATTATCACCGTTACAAACCCTTGAGTCTTTGCGTGATTTTGGCCGAAAAGAAAAGCGACCACTTATACTTATCTCTTATTTCAAATTAAACACCAAGGCCTATCCTTTTCCAATCCAACACCTTATCTCTTTTGACGGCGATTATATTATACCCAAAGTCTCCATGTATTTGTACCAGATAGACTAATGTGCTTTTCATAAAAGAGTGTCTGAAGTAATGGGCCTGTTTGTCATTTCATCTATTAGTTTTTATCCACTCTCTGTAAACACACATCAACTTTAGAGCAGAAAGCCTCCCGTTTTCGGGCTCATTTCCAGAAATGAGCCCGAAAACGAAAAAGCACACCCCAAAAATTCTGCCTACAACCTATACCGCACTTGCACTCGCACATCCGTTCGGGCATTGCCCTGAATCATTTCCAATCCGCTGCCAATGGTGTCTTGCCCGCGGTACTGCGTGTGGCTGATTTTGAACCAGAGGTCTAACTGTCTGGTAAGCCGCTGCTGCGCCAGGAAGTACACATGCGACCCTCGGCCAATGAATACGGGAATGGCGAAGGCATAAAGCACATCCTGCTCGGGCACGTATTGGCGGGTGTCATAATCATCAGTGTCAAAGAGGGCGTAGCGCATGGTAAGGCGGGTGAAGTTGCGCTCCCAGGAGGCGTCCTGCGACATGAAATACCCTTCGCGGCGCGGGCCCGACTGCTGGAACTGGCTCACTTGTACCCGGCTGCGCAACCTTAAACTGGGCAAAGGGCTCAAATCCAGCAACAGTAAATAGCGGTGCAGAAAAGTGGGCGTGACTTGGTTCAGGGCGTCGCCGGAGACGGTTTCATTGCGGGCCTTGCGTTGGTATTGGTATTGGCCGTAGAGAAGCGTGGTTTTGGAGGGCATGAACTGCAAGCGCGCTAAGTACTCCTCGCCGTCTGAGGGCGCATCTACTCGGTACCGCAGCCAGGAGAACGTGAACCGGTCATAGTAGGCGGTGAGTTGCCAGCGGTTGCTGAGTTTCAATTTCAGGCCCGTGTACAAACCGGTTTCATTCTGGTTGCGGCTGCTTTCGCCAAATGCGTTGCCGTACAGGCTCTGGAAGTTGCGGTCATAGTGCCGGTGGAGAAGGGCCACTTCCACGCGCTCAGATAAACTCACCAGCACGCCGTTCACGCTTCCCAAACCGCCATTGGCAGACCGCGCCACCTCCCCGAAGAAATTCAGATTCTGCCACAGATAGCTGTAATGCAAACCCACGCCGTGGTTCTGATTCCCAGCGAAATTAAATCTGGCATACGGCTCTGCCCTATCCTGTAGCGGCAAATTAAACCAAGAGCCCAAGGCCGTCAACCCCACGCTAAAGGTCTGGCTGGGGTTTCTATACGTCACATCTCCGCCCAGAACTTGTTCCCGCACGCGCAGCCGGTTGGCCACCTCAGTGGGTGTGCGGTGCAGGCCCGAGGTCTGAATGTTTCCCGCCAGCGCCACTTCCAGAGAATCTTGCGCCAGTGAACTCGCCGCCGAGGCATCTACCTTTCTATTGGAGTAAAACACCGTAGTTTCCAGCCGTCGCCAGCGGTGCGTGGCGGCCAGGCCTCTGAAATAAAACGCCTCTAGGGCCGACGTGTGCGGCCGGATGCCCGTTTGGCTCCGGCGAAGCGTAGTGATGGTTTCGCCGCCTTTGCCCACACTCAAGCCGCCGCTCAGCAATAGTCCTTGGCCAAACTGCAACTGATAATCTCCTAAGGCAACAGTTTTGAACGCACCTTTATTATAAACCTGGGCGTGCGCCGAAAGGAAATCAAACCCATACAGACTAGTGCCAGGTTGCCAGCCAAATTTTTCGCCCGCATCTTTCTCGGCGGTCACGCCAAAACTGAAATCACGCGGTTGGCTCAACCGGTACCGCAGCAGGTATTTATCAGGCGAGCCTTGGTAACGCGTAGTGGACCGGCCTTCTGCTGGGGTGTAGCCGCGCTGCTCCTGCAAGGTGCGGTCATAGCGCAGCAAAAGCGTGTGCGTGTCGGCGTTTTTGAGGCGCTGCCGCCAGGGTTGATGATCATTTACACCCTGGGTTTGAATGGTCACAAAAGGCAATAACCGCCTAATAGTGATTAAATCGAAGGTGGGAATGGACTGCAATTCATAGAGACTCACCAACCGTCCGTTGTCTGAAACATGGGTGAGCAGCGCGGTAATCTGGGGTTCTGAAAGCAGCCAAAGGCCACGGAGTTCTTCGCGGGAGGCGCGGTTGAGGTCTAAAGGTTGGCGGTAATACTGGAGCAGGGTTTCGTAGAGGTCCTCGTAGGGAATGGCGTTTTCATCTGTCTGCTGCGCGAAGAGTTCCTGAATCAGCAGTTCCACATCTACCGCGGGGCGCGGAATTTCCTGCGCAAAACCTAAGAACTGTTTTAGGCTCAGGATCAGAAACAGAGGCCAAAAACGCAGGTTCATGGCTTCTTCTCAAATTGGTAGGCCACACTCAGGTAATTGCTGAAGCCCAACTGGTGCTGACTGCCCAGCGCGTACGCTACCTGAAACTGCCTGAACTTGACATCTACGCCCGCCGTGCCAGCCCTTGTACCTGAGTTAAACCCCGTGCGAAGCCCCAGCGCGGGCATGATTCGGTACTCAATGCCGCCCTTCACCGCCGCCGGAAACTCCAGTTCTTTCTCCACTTCCAGCACCAGCAGCACTTTGGCCGCGGCCTGATAGCCCAAGCCCATTCGCATAACCGTGGGCACGCGCTCGTCCTCAAACTCAGCCAACTTGGCCTGGGTCATGTTGTAGATGTGCGCGGCAAACGTGAGCCCTGGCACCACTTCAGACTGCCCGCCCGCGCTCAGGGCGAACGCTTTTCGGCTTCCCCAGTTTTTGACGCGTACTTGCAGCACATCGGCTTTGATGCCTAACCGCACCACGCCCAATTGGTGTGCCAAACCTATGCCCAGCCGCTGCTCGTTGTACAGTTCACCCCCGAAGCGCTGCAATTCCAGTCCCAGCGTGCCCAGTTTTACCGTTGGCAGCACCGCCAGCAAACCCACCGTGGTAAATTCGGGCACCGCAAACCGGTTATGCGCGTGCAGACCCACTTCTACATTTTTTAGCGCCGCCATGCCCGCAGGGTTGTTCCCCAGCGCCCAGACATCAGATAAGGTCACAGCCGATCCTCCCAGGCTGGCCGCTCTGGCACCCACGGGCGCATGGAACGTCTGGCCTTGGCTGGTAAAATACTGACAGGCAAACAGTAAGAAAAGGAAAAACCGTAGAGCTATTGGCATAGGCAGTGAACCTTGGTCAGTTTTCCGCTTACGTGAATTGCCTGCAAAATGTGCTATACGTTCTTGGCTTGATTTTAAAATGGCTTACTTATTGGCCGTCTCAGGGATTTAGTTACCTTGCTTTCATGAAGAAAATCTACCAAACCAGTCTGGGTACTTTGTGCATAGGGCTCCTGCTTTCGTTTTCTTCCCCGAAACCAGCCCCGGCCCCAACCACCACCTCCTATAACCCCCAGTGCACCGCCATAGCCAAGTCAACGGGCAAGCAATGCAAGAACCGCCAATACGGGAAATGCGCCTATGTGCTGTGCTACGTGCATTGTAAATAAGTTCGCATAGATTTCCGTTTTCGGGCTTATTTCTGGAAATGAAGCCAAAAACGCAACTGTAGCGTGATGGCACCCCTTCCCTTGACCAAACGTGCTCGGCTTTTATAAATATTGACTTCAGGCAAATTTCTTTGGCCTGTCAGGGGACAGACCAAGGTGGAGTTATTCGCAGTTTCCCTTCGGTGAAAGGTCATGTCCAAAAAGAGACGTTTCAGTTTCATGGAGACACGTCGTGTCAGTGCCACGACGCTACGGTTCTGGTTTATGCTCCATTTCAGGTTTAGAGCCCGAAAACGGAAAACTCTCAAACCCGCCAATCCAAAATGAGACAATAAAAAACGCCCAGTGTTCTCACTCTGGGCGTTTTTGGGCTCTAAATCAGAAATGAAGCGAAAACCAGCTTAGCTTTTCTTCTTTTTCACTTCCTTCTTGATCTTGGTCTCGTTGCCTTTCTTCTTGATTTTGATTTCCTCGGTTTCAGATTCTATCTCCATCTTGCCTTCCATCTTAATGTCATTGATGGCGGGGTTGAACTGCGTGTTGGGGTTGCCGTTGTTCACCAGGGTCATCTCGTTGATTAAATGACCGGCATTGGCGAACTTGTCCATAATAAAGAGCACGTACTTGATGTCAACGTTGATGCAGCGCTTGTACTCTTTGTCAAACACCAAGTCACCGGTCATGGCTTCCCAGTTTCCGTCGAAGGCCAGGCCAATCAGCTCGCCTCTTCCGTTGATGACCGGTGAGCCCGAGTTACCGCCCGTGATGTCATTGTTGGTGATGAAGCCCACGCGCAGCTCGCCGTTCTCGCCGTACTTGCCATAGTCTTTCTGGCGGTACAGTTCCATCAGTTTGGCGGGTACAATAAACTCCTCGTTGGTAGGGTCTTCTTTTTCGGCTAAGCCATCAAGCGTGGTGTAGTACTTGTATTCCACGCCGTCTTTGGGCTCGTAGCCTTGCACGGTGCCGTAGCTTAATCTCAATGTAGAATTGGCGTCTGGGTAGAACACTTTGTTCGGGCTCATTTCGCGCAGACCGGCTACATACAAACGGTTGGCGCGCGCCAAAGCGGCGTTGTATTCGTTCATTTTAGGCAGCACGTTGTTCTGGTAGTTCAACTGCACAGCGCGCATGAATTTGAACGCAGGGTCATTTTCCAGCACTTTCAAGGTTGGGTTCGCCAAAAACGCTTTGGCTTTGGCCTCAGAAGAAAGCACCGACTTGGAGTATACATCAGCGGCCCATTTCTTGAAATCGCCTTTATAGGTGGTGGTCAGGTCTTTGAAAATATCAGCGTGCTGGGCTTTGGGAACGTCATTGTAGTACATCTGCATCAGCTCGGCAAAGATTTTCTGGTCGGCGGCGGGCACGTAGCTGGCGTAGAACTCCGTGTTCATTTCCTGGTAGCCTTGTGTCAATTCTGCCAGTTTGCTTTTATCAGCTTTGGGGTCTTTCAGGAAGTTGTAGAGCGGCGTGTACTGATACGCGTGCGCGATTAACTGCGGGGCCAACGCCGCCTCTGACCGGTAAATCACCGACATATTGTAATCGCGCTGGCCTTTGTACGAAGCGTTGATGTCTGGCAAAGTGCTTCCATACAAGGTTTTACGACCCGCCTCCCCATCGGCCCAGGTTTGGAAAGCTTTTTCCTCAGCGGCTTTCTTATCAAGGGTTTTCATGCGCTTAATACCCTCGTTCTGCCCTATATAATATTTATAGTAATTGCTGATGTTGGCGTAGTTAGAGGCCAGTTTCAATCTATCTGCAGGGGAGGCATCCATGGATTCTTTCATCAAGGCCAACCGACGCTCGCGCAATTTGATACGCGCGGGATTGGACTGGTCTACGGCCATGCTCAAACCGGCACCCGTCATAAACCGCGTGGTACGCCCCGGGAACCCGAACACCATAGCAAAATCGCCTTCCTTCACGTTGCTCATGGAAATAGGCAAATGGTGCTTAGGACGGTACGGTACGTTTTTCTCAGAATAGGTAGCCGGTTTTCCGTCTGGGGCCATGTACACTCTAAACATAGAGAAGTCGCCGGTATGGCGCGGCCACATCCAGTTGTCCGTGTCGCCACCGAATTTTCCTACGCTTTCCGGCGGGGTCCCTACCAGGCGCACATCAGAGAAACGCTCGTAGACAAACAGGTAGAACTCGTTGCCATTGTAGAAATCACGCACGTAGCTCACGTACTGGTTGTTGTTTTTGGCGGCATCGGCTAAGGCTCTGGAGCGCTCAGCTACCAATTTGCCGCGCTCCTGTTCAGACGTTTGGGCCGTAATGCCTTGCAGCACCTGGCCGGTCACGTCTTCCATGCGCACCAGAATGTCTACAAACAGGCCATCGTTTTTCTTTTCCTGCTGCTTGGTCTGGGCCCACCAACCGTCTTTCAAAATATTGTCCTGCGGCGTGGAGTTAGACGCGATGGCATCATACCCGCAGTGGTGGTTGGTCAAAAGCAAGCCTTCCTTGGAGATGAATTCGCCGGTACAAAATCCCCCGAACGACACAATGGCATCTTTCAAGCTGGCATTGTTGACGTTGTAAATCTCTTCGGCGGTAAGTTGCAGGCCTTGTTTCTGCATATCTACGTGGTTCAGGCGCTTGACCAGCAGCGGAAGCCACATGCCTTCGTCTGCCTTGGCCTGGTAGGAAAAACCTACGCTCAGCAACAGAAGGGCGGTATAAAGTTTCTTTAGCATAACGGTTGTTAGTTAGAATACCCAAAGATAAGGAATTACGGCTTTTTTTTACGATACTAGCACCTTATGCGATTCTTTCTCTGGCTTTTTCAGCAATTTTTCCTGGGGTTGGTGTGGGTGTACCGCTATATGATTTCGCCGCTCACACCGGGGAGTTGCCGGTTCACGCCCACGTGTTCGGCTTTCGCGCACCAGGCTATTGTCAAGCACGGTCCGTTCAAAGGCGGCTGGCTCGCACTCAAACGCATTGGCCGCTGTCACCCCTGGGGCGGACATGGCTATGACCCGGTGCCTTGAGACCTCACCCCCGGCCCCTCTCCCGCGGAGAGGGGAGTTTTTTCTTGCATTGCGTTTTCGGGCTCGTTTTAGGAAATGAAGCCGAAAACGGAAACTGCGCAGAACCAGTATTGCCCGAGTTCGCGTATTCCTGAAAGTCAATTCAACAATTTAGCAATTACACTATGGATAACTTCATGCAAGCAGCCCTGGAAGAGGCCCAGAAAGGCTACGCCGAAGGCGGAATTCCCATCGGCTCCGTTTTGGTGCACCAAGGTAAAATTATTGGGCGGGGCCACAACCGGCGCGTACAGAACGGCAGCCCCATCTTGCACGGCGAAATGGATGCGCTGGAGAACGCCGGCCGGCAAACCGCAGCCGTTTACCGCGACTGCGTGCTATACACCACGCTTTCGCCCTGCTCCATGTGCTCCGGCACCATCTTGCTCTATGGCATTCCTAAAGTAGTGGTGGGCGAAAACAAAACGTTCATGGGCGAAGAGGAACTGCTCAAATCTCGCGGCGTGGATGTGACGGTAGTAGACCACCAACCTTGTTATGATTTGATGCAGCAATTCATCAAAGAGAAACCCGAGCTCTGGAACGAGGATATTGGGGTTTAGGCCCCGGCACTAACTAGGGCTGAGAAAATTGGCCCCGTCTTGATTTTGGTCTACATTTGGGCGATTCTTTTCGCTACTATTTTTATACCATGGCTTCAGCCTTTGCCCATGCCTTTGTGGCGTTCGCGTTCAGCAAAGCACATCCTCTAAGACAACATGCCGGTAAACTTGCCGCGGTAGGTGCGTTTTGCGCTGTATTCCCGGACGCAGATGTGCTCATGTTCAAGCTGGGCGTGCCGTATGAACACGTGCTGGGCCATCGGGGCTTTTCGCATTCATTGGTTTTTGCGCTGCTCCTGGGGGTGGCTGTTACCTGGTTGTTTTTCCGGAAGATACCGCTCACCTCAAAACAAGGCATGGGACTGGTAGCTTTATTTACGGTATGTACTGCCTCGCATGCCTTGCTAGATGCCATGACCAGCGGCGGCCTGGGGGTGGCCGTTTTCTCGCCTTTTGACAACACCCGGTACTTCTTGCCCTGGCGCCCCATTCAGGTGTCGCCCATTGGGGTAGGCCGTTTTTTTACTCAGCGAGGTGTAGATGTCCTGAAAAGTGAATTTGTTTATGTGGGCATCCCGGCCTTGTGCTACTTATTTTCCTTGTGGGGAATAAAGAAATTCCTGGCCAAAAGAACTTCCTAACCATGGAAAAAACTGACTTTGACGCCATTGTAGTAGGCTCCGGCCCCAACGGTCTGGCGGCGGCTATTGCTCTGCAGGAAGTGGGTTTGTCTGTTTTATTGCTTGAGGCGAAAGACACCATTGGCGGCGGCCTGAGAACCAAAGAACTGACCTTGCCCGGTTTTCAGCATGATGTCTGCTCGGCCATTCATCCGTTGGCGGCCAGATCCCCTTATTTTCAGACCTTGCCTTTGGCCGATCATGGCCTGGAGTACATTTACCCTGAGGTAGCGGCCGCGCACCCTTTTGACAATGGCACCGCGGCGGCCCTCACGCAATCCCTCACCCAAACCGCACAGAGCCTGGGCAAAGATGAAAAAGCCTATCTGAAGTTAATCAAAGGATTAGTACAGGACTGGCCTCAGCTGGCCAATACTGTGTTAGGTCCTTTGCAATTCCCGAAGAACCCAGTTGCCATGGCGCAATTTGGGTTAAAGGCAATGGCACCGGCCACCACGTTGGCCAATCTGTATTTCTCTACCCCAGAAGCGCGAGGGCTTTGGGCGGGCATGGCGGCGCATTCTATTCAGCCCTTGACGCGCATGACCACCTCGGCTATTGGTTTGGTGTTGATGGCGCAGGCACATCTGCATGGCTGGCCTCTGCCCAAAGGCGGTTCGCAGAGTATTGCTAATGCCTTGGCTTCTTACTTTACCTCTTTGGGCGGAAAGATTGAGACGAATTTCGAGGTAAAATCTTTGGCGCAGCTGCCCTCCAGTAAAGCCGTTTTGTTTGATATGACGCCTAAGCAGCTGCTGCAGATTGCGGGGCATACCTTCTCGTCTGTTTACAAATGGCAGCTGGAAAGATACCAATATGGTTTGGGCGTGTTCAAAATTGACTGGGCGCTGAGCGGACCAATTCCGTTTACCGCGCCAGAATGCCGAAAAGCGGGAACGGTGCATCTGGGCAACACACTGGAGGAAATCACGGCCGCCGAGCAAATGACCTGGGACGGAAAACATCCAGAAAAACCCTTTGTGCTCCTGGCCCAGCAGAGCGTTTTTGATGCCTTCCGTGCCCCAAAAGGCCAGCACACGGCCTGGGCCTATTGCCACGTGCCGCACGGCTCTACCGTTGACATGACCGCCGCTATTGAGAACCAAGTGGAACGGTACGCGCCTGGTTTTAAAGATTTGATTCTGGCTCGCCACACCATGAACACGCACCAAATAGAAGCCTACAACCCCAACTACATTGGAGGCGATATCAACGGCGGCGTGATTAATCTGAGTCAACTGTTCACCCGTCCAGCCTTGCGCTCTTCGCCTTATAGAACCTCAGTTAAAGGTTTGTATTTATGTTCTTCGTCTACGCCCCCGGGGGGCGGGGTGCATGGTATGTGCGGGTATTATGCCGCCGACCGGGCGCTCAGAGACATTTTCAACTTGAAAGCCAAACCACTTCCGTAGGCCAGAATTTGTCTGGGAAATGGAAGTTTTGGAACCTCGGCGGGGCATCAACGTTTAAAAGTCGGCCTGTAAACAGGTATTGAGACTTTCTTTTTCACTAAGAGCTTGTTGAGAGACAAAATGAAAAAACCTTTCCTTTTGTTCGTGCTGTTGGCATTGCCGGTTACTTTTTCACTGAGCAGTTATGCGCTGCGCGTGGCGAACACGTTGGTGCTCTTGGGCAAATTACCTTCACTGGTAGAGGAAAGCTCTGGCCTGGAACTGGCCGACCAACCCAACACTTACTGGACCCACAATGACGCCGGCAACGAGGCCGTGCTCTACAAAATCAACGAAAAAGGCAAACTCCTGAGCCAGCTGCAGGTCAACGGCACCGAAAACAAAGACTGGGAAGACCTGGCCCAGGACACCAAAGGCTTCCTGTATATTGGCGACATGGGTGACAACGGCAACCGCCGGAAGGATTTAAGAATCTACAAGATGTCAATGAAAAACGGCAATCGCGTGCAGGTCCTCAACTTCACGTACGCTGACAAGCCCAAAGGGAAAATAGAGAAAGAGGCCCGCAACTTTGACTGTGAGGCTTTTTTCTGGCACGCCAACCATCTTTACCTCATCTCCAAGGACCGGGGCCAATCCAAAACCGCCAAACTTTACAGCCTGCCAGACACGCCGGGCACGCACGTAGCCAAATTACTCGCCAAAAAAGATTTTCCGGGGCAAGTGACTTCGGCAGATTTGAGTCCAGACGGACGGAATTTGGCGGTACTCACCTTCGGGAAAGTGTATTTGTATCCCGTGGCAGCAGGCAGTACGCAATTTTTCTCCAAGGCGCCCAAGGTTCTGGAATTACCTAGAAGCGGCCAGGTAGAAGCCGTAGTTTTCAAAAACAACAAAACCTTGATCATCAGCAACGAGGAAGGCAGTTTGTATAGGTATTCTTTGTAGGGTTTTGTTTTCGACGGTATGCGAATGTTATGATTATTATGTACTCAGAATTATCAGATTTAAATTCCCTGATTGCAATAATTGATTCATGTCAAGTGGATATGGTTTTAAAACTTCAATCCAATTGGCATGAAGAAGACTATGATGAAGAGAGGAATTTAAAAGCAAAAATGATAAAACCCTTTCTCGATGCAAACAGAGAATTTATTGTTTCGCAATCCAATAAAAGCGAATTTCTATCTGTACTTGCTAAATACTTTGATTCATCAGATTACTTCCATTATGAAATCAAATACAAAGAAAATTTAATTGGACTTGGATATGACCATTGTGCTATTAATTTTCTTCATCCTGACTATTTCACTTTATCAGAAGAACATCATCAAATTTTGAAAGACTGTTACATTACTTTCACTACTGAAATAGAAGGAAAATAACCCTCCATTGCTGTAAAAACATAAAAAAACGGCGTCCTCTCAATTTGAGGAGACGCCGTTTTTGGCTTCATTTTCAGAAATGAGCCCGAAAACGCTATTTGTAACTGGTAGTCATGGGCAGGGAGGGCTGTCGGCGGTTTTGGTAGGCGTAGAAGAGCACGGCAATTCCCACCAGCACCAGCGGAATGCTCAACCATTGGCCCATGTTCAGGGGCAGGGCGTCTTCAAATTTTTCCTGGTTTTCCTTGGTGAACTCTACTAAGAACCTAAACGAGAACAACAGCGTCACGAACAACCCGAAAAGCAACCCTCTGACCATGCCGGCCCCTTTTTTCCAGAGGAAGAACAGCAGCAGGAACAGCACCACGCAGAATAGGGCTTCATACAACTGGCTGGGGTGGCGCGGGTCTACGTAAGCCGGCACGCCGTTGAAGGTTTCAGCGTTGCGCATGAATTTGAACGCCCAGGGCGCGCCAGAAGGCTTGCCAATGATTTCTGAGTTCATCAGGTTACCGGTTCTAATACAGGCGCCGCCTACGGCCACCACAATCACAATGCGGTCCAGGACCCAGAGGTAGTTGAACTTGTATTTCCGGCAGAACATATACAGCGCGGTGAGAATCCCGATGGTGCCGCCGTGGCTGGCCAGGCCGCCTTCCCAGATTTTGAAAATTTCCAGCGGGTTAGACAGGTAATAGTCTGGGTTGTAAAACAAACAATGGCCCAGGCGCGCGCCAATGACCGTGCCCACAATCATGTACATTGTGAGAATGTCCACGTCCTCGTCGGTGCGGCCGTCTTTGCGGTAGATGTATTTCTCCAGGGGCTGGGTCAAGACAAACGCCATGGCAAACAGCAGTCCGTACCAGCGAACGGTCACCGGGCCAATGGAAAAAATATCAGGGGAAACATCCCAAGTGATGAAATTCAGCATGGTTTAGTAGTTAGTGGGGCTAAAATTACAATTTAATCCATAGGCCACAAGAAGCATATCTGCAACTAGCGAAACACTTTACCTTAAAATGATGTTACTTTGCAGGCGCAAACGCAAAACCCAGCGTTAAGCGGTTGTGTGTGATTTAGAATTTGTTCGGCTCACTGAAAAGGGCTGCACTTTGAACTATAACCTTGTATGTCAACAGTAACTACTGATATCTGTATTATTGGAGCCGGTCCGGTGGGGCTCTTCGCGGTGTTTGAGGCCGGTCTGCTCAAAATGAAGTGCCACGTGATAGACGCCCTGCCACAGGTGGGCGGGCAATTGTCTGAAATTTATCCTAAGAAACCCATCTATGACATTCCCGGCTTCCCCACCATTCTGGCCGGCGACCTGATCAAAAACCAGATGGACCAGATTGCCCCTTTTCACGCCACGTTCACCTTGGGCGAGCGCGTAGAAACTTTAGACAAACAAGAAGACGGCAGCTTTAAAGTCACCACCTCAGAGGGCACCGAAGTTTTCTGTAAAGTGGTAGTCATTGCTGGCGGCCTGGGTTCTTTTGAGCCACGCAAGCCCGCCATTGACAACCTGACCAATTATGAAGGTGGCAAGGGCGTGAACTACATGATTCTGGACCCTGAGTATTACCGCGGCAAACGCGTAGTCCTGGCTGGTGGTGGCGACTCGGCCCTGGACTGGGCTATTTTCTTAGCTGACATTGCTGAAGAACTGACGCTCGTACACCGAGGCACTACCTTTAGAGGCGCACCAGAGTCGGCGGCAAAAGTGGCTAGTTTGGCGGAGGAAGGCCATATGCGCCTGTTACTGAAATCTAACGTGACCGAAGTACACGGCGAAGGCCAACTGAACGCGGTGACCGTGGTGCCAGACGGCGGCGAGGCATTCCAGATTGAGACAGATTACTTTATCCCGCTCTTCGGGTTGGTGCCTAAATTGGGACCGCTGGAGAACTGGGGCCTGGAGCTGGAGAAGTCAGCCATTGTGGTGAACACTTTTGACTACAGCACCAACATACCCGGCGTGTACGCCATTGGCGATATCAACACCTACCCCGGCAAGTTGAAGCTGATTCTCTGCGGGTACCATGAAGCCGCTTTGATGGCGCAGAGTGCGTACTCCATCATCAACCCAGACAAGAAATTCGTTTTGAAATACACTACCGTGAACGGGGTGCCCACCATGTAATGCCATGCAAGAAGACATCACCGTTTACGTAGAAAACCCCGCCGGTGCCCGCGAAGCCGTGCCCGTGCCTACCGACATGGGCCTGAGCTTAATGGAAGCACTGAAAGCCCACGAGTTCAACATACAGGCTACCTGCGGCGGAATGGCCCTGTGTGCCACCTGCCACGTGGAACTTCTGGAATCGCCGGAATTGCCGGAGCCCTCAGACGATGAACTCTACATGCTGGAGAACCTCCCCGACCAACGCCCCGGCAGCCGCCTGTCTTGCCAAATCAAAGTCACGCCAGAATTAGACGGTGCGGTGCTGCGCGTGATGGCTGATTTTGAATAAGCATTTTTGAATTCGATTTATAAAAGCCCGGACTTTCTTTCATAAGAGGCCGGGCTTTTTCCGTTTTTGGCCTCGTTTCTGGAAATGAAGCCGAAAACGGAAACCCGCAGGCTTCTTTGCTTTCTTGCGGTTCTGCTCTACCTTGTAGTTTCATTCAACTTGCATCGTTGCCATGCCCATCCGCACCTACACTATTCCCAACACTGACCCCGCCCAAATTCTCACCTTGCGCTGGGGTTTCAACTGGAAAAACATGGTGCTGACAATTGACGGAGAGGAAATTGGCAGTATTGCCACCGCCAAAGAACTGCGTGAAGGCCGAAGTTTTCAGCTGGCCGAAGGAAAGGAATTGTTTGTGCAGCTCAAGCAAGACGGCATTAGCCATTCCCTGGAACTGCTATTGAACGGCAACCCTTTGCCCGGAAGCGGTTCTGACCCACACCAGCAGTTGAAAACCGCCGTGGCCGTACTCTATTTTATTGGCGCTTTCAATATTCTGCTGGGCATTCTGTCTGAGCTAGTGCAGATTGAATTGCTGAAGACGCTGGGTCTGGGCATTACCTCCGCCGTGATTGGAGCCTTCTACTTGGGCTTGGGTTATTTCATTCAGAAAAGACTTTCTATTGGTGCTATATATTTAGCTATCGGCCTTTTGGTGCTGGACATTTTCTTTTCGTTTTACATGTCCACAGAGATTGGTGGTAACCCGGTGACGGGCCTGTTCATCAAAATCCTGTTCATCACCATGTTGTATAACGGCATCAAAGCCATCAAGAAAATCAAGGGCGAAGAAATCCTGCTTCAGAACCAAAACTGATTTCCGACTTAGAAAACACCGTTCATCATTCTAGACCAACGCACCTATGTTCCTGAACCTGCTGACCGCTTTCAGCCTACTCCTTTCCCCCACGCAAAAACCCGACTGGCAGACGCCTTACGAGAAAAGCAACAAAACCCAGACCGCCACTTACCAGGAGTGCATTGCCTATTATGAACGTCTGGACCAGGCATACCCAGAGATTAAAATGATGCCCATCGGGATGACCGATGCCGGCAAACCATTGCACACGGTAGTACTTTCCACGGACCAAGATTTCGACCCGATTTCTATTCATAAGAAAGGCAAAACGGTCATTCTGGTGCAGAACGGCATTCATCCGGGTGAACCCGAAGGCATTGACGCCACCATGATGCTGGCGCGTGACCTGATGCTGAATAAGAACCTGAGAAAGCAGTTGGACAACGTGGTAGTGGTGATAATTCCTATCTACAACGTGGGCGGGGCTCTCAACAGAAATAGCCACACGCGCACCAACCAGAATGGCCCAGAAAGCTACGGTTTCAGGGGAAACGCTCGCAACTTAGATTTGAACCGAGATTTTATCAAGGAAGACTCCAAAAACGCCCAGACCTTCGCCACTATTTTCCGGACCTGGGACCCTGAGGTGTTCGTGGACAACCACACCAGCAACGGCGCCGATTACCAGTACACCATGACCTTGATTCCCACGCAGCACAACAAACTGGGCGGCGAATTGGGCAAACTTCTGAAACAGCAGATGCTGCCCGCGCTCTACAAAGGCATGGAGAAACGCAAATGGCCTCTGGTGCCGTACGTGAATTCGCGCGGCGAAACGCCGGAAACAGGCATTTTCGGCTTCAATGACATGCCCCGCTACGCCAGCGGCTACACCACGCTGTTCCAAACCCTGGGTTTTATTCCGGAGACGCACATGCTCAAGTCTTTTGACAAACGTGTGGCCTCTACCTATGACCTGATGCTGGAATTCCTGGATTACACCGCCAAAAACGGAAAAGCCATACAGGCCGCTAGAGCCCAAGATCGCGCCGCGGTGCAAACCCAGCAGGAATTTGCCTTGAACTGGACGGCCGACACCACACAGGTAGAAACCATCCAGTTTAAAGGCTTTGAGGCGAAGTACAAACCCAGCGAAGTCAGTGGCCTGGAGCGCCTGTACTATGACCGCAACGCGCCTTTTACCAGACCAGTGAAATTCTTTGACACGTTTCGCCCTACGCTTTCGGTGAGCAAGCCGGTAGCCTACATCATTCCGCAGGCCTGGTCTGAGGTCATTGAGCGCCTGCAGCAGAACCAGGTAGCGTTGAAGCGCCTGCAAAAAGACACCGTGCTCACGCCAGAAACCTATTACATCACTGACTACAAAACCGGTCAGCGTCCCTATGAAGGCCATTATTTGCACACAGACGTACAGGTGCGAAAAGCGCAGCAGCCCATTCAATACTACGCCGGTGATTACGTGGTCTACCTGAACCAAGTGAGCAACCGTTTTCTGGTGGAAGTGCTGGAACCGCAAGCCCCGGACTCGTACTTCGCGTGGAATTTCTTTGACTCGGTGCTGGGCCAGAAAGAACATTTCTCGGCTTACGTGTTTGAGGATTTGGCCGCGCAGTACCTCACCCAAGACCCTAAACTGAAAGCTGCGCTGGATGCCGCCAAAGCCAAAGATCCCGCCCTGGCCAAAAGCGCCCAGGCCCAACTCAACTTCATTTACCGCAAAACGCCGCACTATGAAACCACGCACAACCGTTACCCCGTGGCGCGTTGGCTGGGTGGCGCCTTGCCGGTGAAGTAAGTAATTTCGTTTTCGGGCTCGTTTTCAGAAATGAAGCCGAAAACGGAAGTTGTCGCCTTGCCATTTTTGGGTACGCACATTGTCCCCCTTCAACGGGGAACAATGTGCGTGTAAATGAAATTCTAAAATTCCGTTTTCGGCCCCATTTCTGAAAACGAGCCCGAAAACGACTCAATAAAAAAACCACTTCTCAATGCGGGAAGTGGCTTTTTTATTTTTATAAATTTTTTTCCAACCGAACACATACAACTATTACGAATTATTCGTAGTATTACTAAATAATCGTAACACTACGAACATCTCGCAGACAGACAGAATCTATGGAAAAATTAACGCAGCAGGAAGAAGAAGCCATGCAGGTGATTTGGGAATTGGGCGGCGGCTTTATCAAAGATTTTCTGGAGAAGCTTCCGGAGCCCAAGCCGCCCTACACCACGCTGGCTTCCACGGTGAAAAACCTGGAGAAAAAGGCGTTTGTGCAGGGCGAAAAGCTGGGCAACACCTACCGCTACTCGCCGCTGATTAAAGCTGAGGAATACAAGAAGAAGTTCATGAAGGGCTTTGTGGGCAATTATTTCCAGAACTCATACAAAGAACTAGTGGCCTTCTTCGTGAAGGAGAAACAACTCAGCCCAGAGGAGCTCAAAGAGATTGTACAGATGATTGAAAACCAAAAACCCGACTGATATGCCGAAGCTGTTACTGTATCTGTTGCAGGTGAACGTGGGGTTGGTGCTGTTGTACTTGCTGTACCAACTGGCCCTGCGGCAAACTACGTTTTACACCTGGAACCGCTTTTTCCTGTTGGCGGGTCTGGTGTTAACGGCGGTGCTGCCGCTGGTTGACTTTGAAAAACTATTTCTGGAGCAACCCCAGCTTTACCAGACCATTTCTATTTATGTGTATGCCTGGCCTGCCTACGAGCCAGTGACCCAAGAGACGGCGTTTGATTACGGGCTGATTCCGGTTTGGCTGTTTTGGCTGGGGTTTTGTGTGATGGCCGTTCGGTTCTGCGTGCAGTTGGCATCTTTGTACAGCATTCATCGGAAATCTGCGCCGAAAAGTTATCAGGGCATAGCGTTTAGGGAAGTTGCACAGGATTTGCCCCCGTTTTCCTTCGGGACCACCATTTATTTCAGTGCCCAGCGGCACCCGCAGGAAGATTGGCTAGCCATTCTCAAACACGAGCACACGCATGTTAGGCAGTTGCATACCCTGGATATTCTGCTGGTGGAAATGCTCACGCTGGTGCACTGGTTTAACCCCGTGATTTGGCAGTTGCGCAAAGCGCTCAAACAGAACTTGGAATTCCTCACAGACCAGCAAACCGTGCAGGCGGGCATTGACCGGAAACGGTACCAGTTCTCTTTGCTGCAAACGGCTCGGGCCTCGCCTTTCTCTTTATCGGCTTCTTTCAGTTATCACTCTTTAAAACACAGAATCATGATGATGAACAAAACGCCCTCGGCCAGGGTGCAGGCGCTACGGTTCCTGGTGGCCATCCCGTTGCTAGGCTTGTCGTTGGTTTCGCTGCAATTACTGGCTCTGGAAAATCCCGCTGAACTGCTCCAGCAAGCTGCTCAAAACAAACCCAGCAAAGCCCTGGCCACTGACCAGCCAGAAGATTATGACACCTTTATGGCGCGCAACCCCACAGTCAAGCGCCTGGGCTGGAACAAGGAGAATTTTTATGTGCATTTAAAATCTGGCAAAACTGAAACTTATCCGCGTACCAAGCAGGGATTAGCCTCAGCTACTAAGAAATATGGTACGTTGCCTCCTCCGCCCCCACCGCCGCCGCCCCCACCCTATAGAAAAGACTGGCCGAAGGATTTCCTGGCGCGCAACCCCAGCGTGAAAGGCTTCACCAGTTCTGAGGGCACGTTCTACATCATCCTGAAAAACGGCGAAGTAGAAACCTTTGACCAGACCAAGGAAGGCGTTGCCGCATTGGAGAAAAAGTACGGCTCACTTCCGGCCCCGCCGCCACCTGTGCGTAAGAAAGCTGCGCCTGCTAAAAAGAAAAATAGTGCTGGCTCTGTGAAGTTTATGCCGCCGGTGGTTAAACCCCAAGCCGGTGTAAGTCACCAACCACTTAGGTACAACGGTGCCTTCCAATTGAACCCAACTTGTTAATTGTTTTGACAGACAAATATTAACTAGTAAGTTTTGACCCGTTTTCGGGCTCATTTCTGGAAACAAGGCCGAAAACGCAAAAAGCCCTGCTACATCAAGCGGGGCTTTTTGCTGTTTAAATAGAAGGGCCTCCTCGCTAATCTGGCAAATCCTTCTAGCTTTGTACATTGGCAATTCACTATACTTCACCAACTTGGCAACCGTATTAGACATTCAGGGGCTGCGCAAGCGCTACGGCAGCGTGCACGCCCTGGACCAATTGAGCATACAAGTGCCGCAGGGCAGCATCTACGGGCTCCTGGGCCCAAACGGAAGCGGCAAAACCACCACTCTGGGCATTGTGCTGGATGTGATTAACGCCTCGGGCGGAAGTTACACATGGTTTGGCCAACCCACCGGCAAAGACACCAAACGCCGCATTGGCGCGCTGCTGGAAACGCCCAACTTCTACCCCTACCTCAACGGCGAACAGAACCTGCGCATTGTAGCCGACATTAAACGTGTGGACCACCGCCACATTGCCAGATCATTAGAAATGGTGGGCTTGGGCGCCCGCAAAGGCACGGCGTTCAAAGGGTATTCGTTGGGCATGAAACAACGGTTGGCCATCGGCGCAGCCTTATTGGGTGACCCCGAGGTGTTGGTCTTAGACGAACCCACCAACGGACTGGACCCAGAAGGCATCGCCGAGGTTCGGCAGTTAATCCTTTCCATTGCCGCGCAGGGGAAAACCATCATTCTGGCCAGTCATTTGCTGGACGAGGTGGAGAAAGTCTGCACGCACATGGCCGTTCTTCGCAGCGGAAAACTCAAAGCGCAGGGCACGGTGGCTTCCATCATGGTCACCAACGACCTGGTGTTCATCAGCGGCGGCGCCGAAGCGGCACAACTGCTGGAAATGGCGCGCGCGCTGCCTTTTGTAAAAGACGCCCGCCTGGTGCAGGAGCAGGTGCAACTTTCTTTGCAGGACGGCACCACCAGTTCAGACCTCAACCGCGCCTTCTTTGATCGGGGCATTGCCCTGGGCCAACTCACCGTGCGCAAGAAAAGCCTGGAAAGCCAATTCATGGAAATCATTAAAGCCGATACCGCCCTATGATGTCACTTTTGCGCATAGAACTCAAGAAAGTTCTCCCGTACCGCACCTTCTGGGTGATTCTGGGTTTGCAGCTGCTGCTTATGTTCCTATTTTTCTACGTGCGCGGCCACGTGCAGATAAACGGCAAAATGGCGGGGGCGGATCTTTATCAATTCCCCAACATCTGGCCGAATCTGGTGTACGTCTGCAGTTACCTGAACTTGATTCCCAGCATTTTATTGATAATTCTGGTCACCGATGAATACACGTTCAGAACGCTCAGGCAACAGGTGATAGACGGTTTCTCCCGCGCCGAAGTGGTGCAAGGCAAATATACCTCGGCGGTGTTGCTGGCTTTGGTGTGCGCGTTTTTCGCGGTGGCGCTGGGTCTGGGGTTTGGGCTGTATTTTGGTGATGCGGCCAACCGGGGCCAGGTGTTCAGCCAATTGGAGTCGGTGGGGTATTACCTGGTGCAGCTGCTGGGGTATCTGCCGCTGGCCATGCTGTTCGGGTTTCTGTTCAAGAAAAGCGGACTGGCCATTCTGGCGTTCATGGCCTACACGCTGGTGGTGGAACCCCTCATCCACTGGAAACTACCCGACTACATAGACAAATTCCTGCCCATTAAAGCCTTGGGCAGCCTTACGCCCAACCCCAACAGCGCTTTGGTGCAGATGGTACTGGGCGAAACCGAAGTGCTCACGCCCATGCAGGCGCTGGCCCCGGCCATTGGCTACATAGCGTTGTTCTGCCTGCTCAGCTATGCACTGCTGCGCTCCCGCGATTTATAAGCCGTTTTCGGGCTCATTTCCGGAAACGAGGCCAAAAACAGAAAAGCCGCTCTTGGGTTAGAGCGGCTTTTCTGTTTCTACATTCTTTGGTTAGGTTCGTTTTTCCTCCACCTGTGAAATACTCCCGAAGTAACTGATGATCTTGGCCAGGTCTGGCAGGCTGGTGTACTTTAGCTTGTTGTCTTTGATATAGGCTTTCATCACGTTTTGCTTTTTTCCGAAGAGCGTTTCCAGGTCACGCTTCACGTTGCGCAGTTCCTTCACCTTGCCGCTGGGCAAGAGCAGAAAAAATGAATCAATGCGCTGTTCCACGTACATAGGCCCGCCGGGGTAACCCATACCGCCATAAGAAGTGTATCTGTTTCTATAGCCAGGATCACGGCTGATGTCGCGTTGGGTCATGGTCTCGCGGCGCAGCAGGCCGTACTTTCCAATCACTATCTGTTCAAAAAACGCCGGGGCCAGAAAATCACTGTAGTCATTGCCAAGGTTCCAGCGCTGGGTCACAAACACGCGGCGGTACCGGCCGTCTTTCTCCACGGCCTCAAAGGCGCGCACCGCCACCGGCGCAAACGCCACCACAGAGCCGTCTGGCCTCGTGATTTTGATTAAATCCTCGGTTCTATGATAGGTGATTCTGCCGTTCACTGAGTCACCGGAGGCGAGATACACACGGCCCAGGGGCCATTCATCTACCAAGCCGGTGGCTTGGGCCAGGGCGTTGGCGCCATACATAAAAAGCATCACCAAAAGCCCACACACTTTTCTTACCATCTTCTTCTTTGCTTAGGTTCGGTTTAAATATATAGTTCTTAATATACTTAAATCAGAGAATATTGTTCCCTGAGTCCAGTCTTTTTTAACGAATAATCCTATTCAAAAGGTATACCCATAACTAACCAAAATGTTATGATAGCCTTTTCTAAAATTGATTGGTAGTTGCTGAACGTGAAGAACTAAGCAAAAAACGCGCCACCTATGAACGAGTCGGGCGGAAGAGAAAACCCCTTCCGCCCGATGCGTCTGTTGTGCTATAATAATGACTATTTAAGGATGGTATGGCCCATTTTGTCGCGTTTGGTAGTGAGGTAGCGCTGGTTGTGTTCATTGGGCACAATTTCAATGGGCACCTGTTCCACAATCTCCAGGCCGTAGCCAATAAGGCCGGTGCGCTTTCTGGGGTTGTTAGAAAGCAGCCGCATCTTGGTCACGCCCAAATCTCTGAGAATCTGCGCGCCCACGCCGTAATCGCGTTCGTCGGTCCCGAAACCCAACTGCAGGTTGGCCTCTACGGTATCTAAGCCCTGTTCCTGCAGTTTATAGGCTTTGAGTTTGTTCAGTAGCCCGATGCCGCGGCCTTCCTGGTTCATGTAGACCAGCACGCCTTTTCCTTCCTGCTCAATGCGCTCCATGGCGCGGTGCAGCTGCGGTCCGCAGTCACAACGGCAAGACCCAAAGATGTCACCGGTCACGCAAGACGAATGCACCCGCACCAGCACCGGCTCGCCGGGTTCAAACGTGCCTTTGACCAAGGCAAGATGCTTGGCTTGATTGCTGCGCTGGGTGTAGGCGTATAAGTCAAAATTCCCCCAGGATGTAGGCAGTTCCACGGCAATCTCGCGCTCAATCAGGCTTTCCTTCTGCAGGCGGTAGGTGATGAGGTCTTTGATGGAAATGAGTTTAAGATCGAAGCGTTCGGCTACTTTCTCCAGGTCTGGCATGCGGGCCATGGTGCCGTCTTCGTTCATGATTTCCACCAGCACGCCGGCGGGAGCTAAACCGGCCAACATGGCCAAATCAACGGCTGCCTCTGTATGGCCTGCTCTTCTAATCACGCCTTCTTTGCGCGCGCGCAACGGGAAAATGTGGCCGGGTTTGCCTAGTGAGGCTGGATCTGTGGCAGGGTCGGCCAAGGCTAAAATGGTCTTCGCCCGGTCACTCGCCGAGATACCCGTGGTACAGCCGTGACCCAGCAAATCCACGCTTACGGTGAACGGCGTGGCGTGCAGCGCAGTGTTTCGGCCTACCATCAGTTCCAGGCCAAGTTCATCGCAGCGTTCCTCTGTGAGGGGCGTGCAAATCAAGCCCCGACCGTGGGTAGCCATGAAATTGACAATCTCGGGGGTTATTTTCTCAGCGGCGCAGATGAAATCGCCTTCGTTCTCGCGGTCATCATCATCTACCACAATAATTACCTTGCCGGCTTTTATATCTGCAATAGCGTCTTCTATCTTGTCTAGCATGACATTTACGTCTTTAGTGAAGGCAGCCTTCTCTTTCTCAGGAAGAACTGCTGCCCTTGGATGCGCAAAGATAGTGGATTTTAGAAGCTAACGGCTGTTCTGGGCAATATACTCTGGGTGCGTGGAAAATGCGTTTTCGGGCTCGTTTTGGGAAACGGGGCGGAAAACGGGAAATTGCAAAAGGTGTTTGACTTTCTTACTTCGCCCAGTTCTCAATTTTCAAACCTTGCACCCAAGAGAACTCTTTTTCATTGTTGGTGACGAGAGTAACCTTTAGACTTAGGGCATGTGCGGCAATTAAAGTATCTAGTGGCCCGATAGGCGTGCCCAGTTTCTCCAAATCAGCCCTGACCTTGCCATATTCTATTGTGGCGTTATAGTCAAAGTCAATAATATCTAAGGGCACAAGGAACTGGTTTAACGCCTCTTTGTTTTTGAGCGGATTGGCACTTTTTCTTATACCGTATTCCAGTTCCGCCAAGGTGATGGTAGAGATACCAACGCTACCCAGCTCCAATCCTCTGAACCGTCCCAACACCATCACAGGCTTTTTCTTGATGATGTAAATGCAGATGTTGGTATCTAGCAGATATTCCATCAGTCTAACGCTTCCCGGGTTTGATCTGCTGGTTGGTCTGAATTCTCCATGAAATCTGGCGTGAATTTATCAAGGCTTTCAAAAAGGTTCTGCCATGGGTTGTGAAACGGAATAAGGTACAGGGCATTCCCCAGCCTTTTCACATAGACTTTATCATCGTTGATTTTATGGCTCTCGGGAATACGAATTGCTTGGGAGCCAGATTCATTCTGTATGCTGATTGTCTCGAAGGCCATGCTGGTTAAACTAGTGTGTGATTCTAAAATTAACGATTCTGTTGGGACTTTCGTTTGGAAGAATGCGTTTTCGGGCTCGTTTTGGGAAATGAAGCTAAAAACGGGTAGATATTATAAGTGCCTTTTTGGTGGTACCCCAGCAAAGGAGAATAATAGATTCTTATTTCAGGAATTCATCAATAGTTATTTCTTCTTGTTTTATGGAGCCAAATTTTTTAATAGCGATTTTATTAATTCTAGGCTGTAAAACCCAAATCCCCACCGGCCAAAATAACAACAGGAAAAACTCACCAACATAATCACCAAATCTTGCTTTTCTTCTGAGTTCAATGGACCGCAAAGCTTTGGCTGTGAATGCATGCAAATGAAAATAGGCGTACATTAAATAACACACCAATAATCCTACTAACCCTTGCCCAGAGTATTCTCCTTCTCCCAGTATAATAACGGCACTACTAACCGCTGCAATACACAGAAAGCTATTAATCATAAACAGCGTAAAGTTGAGATCAACTTTGGGCGGCAAAATTTTATACAATTCATGCCCGGTCAATATCAACCAACCCATTAATACGACAACTTCCACAATTGTTAAAACTTCATTAATTACAGAAGGTTGATCAGTTTTAAAATCATTTATAAAACTAGTAATTATAATTGCCAAGAACAGTTGCCAGTGCTTTAGTCTTAATATTTTATGCATTAGACGAATATAATATATCTAAATTTTCACTTTCTAACTCACCACAATCCCCAATAAATCAGCAATCTGCTTTTCAAACTCCTTCAAAGTTTTGATAGCCCGAAGCGTCTTATCTAAATCAGCGTCATTGGTGATTTTGGGCAGCGTGTCCATCTGTTCTTTAATCATGATTTGCACGTTGCGCCATTTCAACCTCAAGACTTCGCGCTCTGAGCCGTAGGTGACCAGGTCGCTTTCATGCGGTACAATGATTTCATGCGTGGCCCAGCCGTTGCTGAGTTCGTATTTCTCGCTCACTAAGTCTATGACTTCGTTCCGGATGTCTTTGTCCTCGTGCTGCATGAACTCGGTGGCCAGCGGCAAAAAGCCCTGCTCCAGTTTCAGGCGGCACATGTCAAAGAGGCGCTTGTAGATGGGCGTTTTGAATTCTATGTCTTCCAGTTCGCCCAGCATGAACTGGCTGGTAGTCACACCCTCCTCTACTTCCTTGTCGGCGTAGTTGAGGATGAACCTAATGACTTCGCGCTCGCGCATGCGCAGCAGACTGGTTTGGTCTGCTTCCTGCTGGTCCTCGGCGCCGTACATTTCGGCTTCGGCAGCAGCGGCGGCTTCTGCCTCGGCGGCCATTTCCTCAAAAGAACCGGGCGCGTACGCCGCCGGCGGATAACTGGACGTAGACGAACTGGAAGAAGACCGCTGGGAACGCTGCTCAGTGAGGTGAATTTTGTTGTACTCAGAAATCAGCACCTGCTCGTCAATCCCGAACTGGATGCTGCACTGCTTCAGAAACACCGACCGCTTGATGGCATCTGGAATCTTGGCGATGGACACCACCATTTCCCGGATGGCCTCGGCCTTTTTGACAGGATTGTCTTTGGCCTCCTTCGCGAACAGCTCAGATTTAAACGAGATAAAGTCCTGGCTGTGGCTGTCTACATAAGCTTTAAAAGCCGTGTCGCCCACTTTCCTGATGTAGGAATCGGGGTCATCGCCGTCTGGGAACAAGACCACATTCACGTTCAGGCCACCTTCCAGAATCAGGTCGATGCCGCGCAACGAGGCTTTGATACCGGCGGGGTCACCGTCATACAAAACCGTGATATTCTTGGTGTAGCGGCCAATTAGCTTGATCTGACTCTCCGTGAGAGACGTGCCCGAACTGGCCACCACGTTCTCAATACCGCCTTGGTGCAGCGAGAGCACATCCAGATAACCTTCCACCAGATAGCAATTGTCAGCGTGCCTGATGGCCTGCTTCGCCTGCGCCATGCCGTAGAGCACATCACTTTTGTGGTAGATAGGCGACTCTGGGCTGTTGACGTATTTGGGTGATTTTTTGTCGTTGCTCTTGAGCGTTCTGGCCCCGAACCCGATGGTGCGGCCGCTGACGTTCTGGATGGGGAACATCACGCGTCCCCGGAAGCGGTCGTACTGCTTGCTTTCCTCGGGCTTGACAATGGTGAGGCCGGTTTCCTCCAGGTATTTCAAAGAGAAGCCCTTCTCCAGCGCCGCCTTTGTGAAATCATCCCAAGAGTCTAAGCTGTACCCCAGCTCAAACTTCAGGATGGTGCTGGCAGACAAGCCGCGCTGCTTAAAATACGGCAACCCGATGGCGACGCCTTCATCGTGCTTATGAAGCGCGTTCTGGAAATATTTCTTCGCGAAGTCTGAGAGTATGTAGAGGCTGTCTTTCTCGTTCTGGGCCTGCACTGCGGCCGGGCTCTGGTCTTCCTCTATGTCAATGCTGTACTTTTTGGCTAGGAACTTGAGCGCCTCTACGTAGCTGGTGCCCTCAATGTCCATAATGAACTGCACCGAGTTCCCCGCCTTGCCGCACCCAAAGCACTTGTAAATGCCCTTGTTGGGCGCCACACTAAAAGACGGCGACTTTTCATTGTGGAACGGGCAGGGCGCCCACAGATTTTGGCCTTTGCGCTTCAGACTCACATAATCCCCCACCACCTCCACTATGTCGGCTTGCAGGATGATCTGGTCAACAACTTCTTTCTTAATCAGGGCCATGGGTACGCGTAAAATTGGGGCGGTAGACAAAGATACAATCTACCACTCCCTTTTCCGAAAAGAAAAAGCCAGCTGGTATAGCTGGCTTTAACAAACTCTTATTGATAATAGTCAGGAATTCTTTACTTGCTAATTACCTTCCGCTACTCCTTCAAATTCACCACCAGTGTAATTTAAGTATTCTTCTGTAATACTGTTGACCAAATAGAGATTAAACCGGCCTTTTACTTTTTTCGTGACAGGATCCCAACTAGTGATTTCCACCATACATTCCCCTTTAGGAGAAAAGTCAAATAATGAAAGTTCTCCTGTCTTATTGGTACTATATATACCAAACAAATTTATTGGAAAAGTGTACTTTTTTACCCCAGTAAAACTTCCTAATGACAGGATCAACTCACCTTGCGCATTTTCAAGTTCAATTCCAAGAGAAGAGGGATAATATCTAATAATAGGTTTTTTACTACTTATCCAAACTTCTTCCTTTATTACTTTTGGTATGACAGTATAGTGCCCAAAAAGTTTTCCATTTGTAATATGGAGAACTTCAGGTGATTCTGGGCTGCTCCCAGATGTAGACTTTTTTAGGCTAACCTGAAATTCAGCTTTCATTATCTGTGAAGTGAAATCAGTCATATTCATTTGCAGTACTGATGACCATCTACCAGGAAGTAAATTATATTCTACGGGAACAGTAGAACCTACAGTCGTTTTTTGGTAGGTAACACGTCCTGTTTCTATAAGTGGAGACCTCCATTCTCCAGTGTATTTCATCTTTATCGTTAGTTTCCCATTTTCACCGTAACTTTCAAATGTAAGTGTATCAGTATTTTCGTCTAAAGTGATTATTGGCGCTTGGTTTGATTTCCAAACTTCCGTCTTTTCTTTTGTGAGTTGCTCTAGTTCATCCTTGTTCGTACAAGAAAACAAAAGCACCCCTGCTGAAAACAAAAGAAATTTCTTGATAACATTTTTGAATAAAATTTTCATCTCCACTTTTTATATTCTGTGCGTGCTAAGTTATTAATAAAAGATTCAAAAATCTACTCCTAACCTTTAGGAAACCGAGGCAAATCCAGCGGCGTTTCCCTTTGCGGCAGTTTGTTTGTATCTTTGCCAAAGCGCATAATTCTGCACCCAATTCTATGGCTATTACCCAAGAAGACGTATTAAAAGCCCTCAGCTATGTAGAGGAACCAGACCTGGGTAAGGATTTGGTGACCCTGAACATGATTGAGGACGTACAGATAAATGGGTTAGACGTTGCCTTCACGGTGATTCTAACCACGCCTGCCTGTCCGCTTAAAGACCTGATCCGGAACGCCTGTATCAGGGCAATTCACATGATGGTGGACAAAGAGGCGAACGTAACGGTCAACATGACTTCGCGCGTAACCTCGGCCCGCCAAGACAACCAAACCCTGCTGAAAGGCGTGAAGAACATCATTGCGGTGGCTTCGGGCAAAGGCGGTGTGGGCAAATCTACGTTGACCGCCAACCTGGCCGTAGCTTTGGCCCAATCTGGCGCGAAGGTGGGCTTGGTCGATGCTGACATCTCGGGCCCAAGTGTGCCTACCATGTTTGGCGTGGAAGATGCCAAGCCCGCTGTATACCGCATGCCTGACGGCCGCAACCTGATTGAGCCCATTGAGAAATACGGCATCAAACTGATGTCTATCGGTTTCCTGGCGCCGTCTGAGAGCGCAGTGGTGTGGCGCGGCCCCATGGCCAGCTCGGCTCTGAAGCAGTTTATTACCGAAGTAGATTGGGGCGAACTGGATTATTTGCTGATTGACTTGCCGCCGGGAACCAGCGACATCCACTTGACGTTGGTGCAGACAGTACCGGTCACCGGCGCCATTATTGTGACCACGCCGCAGAAAGTGGCCATTGCCGATGCCGTGAAAGGTTTGCAGATGTTCCGTCAGCCCCAGATTAACGTACCTATCCTGGGTTTGGTGGAGAACATGGCCTATTTTACGCCCGCAGAACTTCCTGAGAATAAATATTATATCTTTGGACAAAGCGGTGGCAAAGACTTGGCAGAGCGCTACGGCGTACCGTTTATCGGTGAGGTGCCATTGGTACAGAGCATACGCGAAAGCGGTGACGCCGGTGCCCCGCAGATTCTGCAGGAAGGTACTCCCGCCGCCCTCGCGTTTTATGACATAGCGCAGGAAGTGGCCCGCCAGATTTCGGTACGGAACGCCAGCCTGGCCAAAACGAAGATAGTAGAAATTAAAGTGTAAGCATATGGTAGAGAACGCATTAAACGAAATTTTACTCCAGCGTGTGGAGCAAGCCCTGGACTCCATCAGGCCGTATTTAAAGACCGATGGCGGTGATGTGAAGGTCCTGGAAATCACCGAGGACTTTGTGGTGAACCTGGAGTTGGTAGGTGCCTGCGGTTCTTGCCCTATGTCTGCCATGACCTTCAAAGGCGGCATTGAGCAGGCTATTATGCGCGCTGTGCCGGAGATTAAAGCGGTTTTAGCCGTGAACCTTACGCCTATGGATGCCTTTTAGGCTTCTGTCTTTATAAGTTTTTTAGAATGCCCACTTAGTGGAGATGCAGGTTGTGTCTTTGGCTGAGTGGGCATTTTGCTTTCTAATCCCTTCTTTTGTTTATGTCATCCTAAGCTTGTCGAAGGATCTAACGAAGATTCTTTCTGTTATTATCTGCCGTTGTTTATAGGGGCCAACCACCTGAACTGCAATTCATACAACTGCAATTCAGATTGATGGTGTTCTCACCAACGACTTAAACTGCGTTTCAAGCTGCTTTTGTGCATGCAGTTTGCTTTCCTTTCAAATAACCGCTTGCTTCTGAGTTCTACGAGTCGGCCTTTTCCATAGCCGGGCTCCGAGCGCTCACGGCCGCGAGGCCCCGCCTTCCCCTCTCGCGCTGTACCAGCTTCCTGCCGCCTTCGCCACCCGCCTACCGGCGACGGAACCTGCTTAGGCGCTCGATGGAAAGGCTGGAAATGGTGCGGGTAGAAAGGCAGTCTGCGTTTTCGGGCATCAGCAGTGCCGCCTGCTCAAAAGACCTCACAGGTTTTGGAAACCTGTGAGGTCTGCGCCAATTGCGTTTTCGGGCTCTGGATTGGAAATGGAGGCGAAACTGGAATTCTGTGGCTGGTTGTAGAGACCAGGCACTGCCTTGTCTCTACGGTAGAGGTCCCGACAAACGCCTGCTCAAAAGACCTCGTAGTGTGCGAAGCTCCTACGAGTGTCTCTGCCAATCCCGTTTTCGGGCTCTATTTCGGAAATGTAGGATAAATCAGGTTTGCAAGTGTAGAGACCAGGCACCGCCTTTTCTTCCAGGCATAACTCTCTTTTGCTACGCATTCCAGATACTCCCCTCCTCGGAGGGGCTGGGGGTGGGTTCACGCTGCCCGATTGCCTGCCTTCCAACAGGCGCTCGCTCCAAAGACCTCGTAATGCGCGCAACTCCTACGAGCGTCTCTCGCCAAATCTCGTTTTTCCCTTCATTTCCCAAAACGAGCCCGAAAACGGAAATGCCCACCATGCAATTTGCATAGTGGGCATTCCTTTAAATCAAGCGTTCTACCTACCGAAAACTCGGCAATAGAAGACATGTTATCTCTTAATCAATCTAGACGTCCAAACTTGTCCGTTGTCGCTTTTGATGACCACAATGTAGAGGCCGGCTTTCACGTCTTTGAGGTCAAGGGCTTGGTTGGTGGTGCCGGTTTTTACCAGAGAACCCGTGGCGTTGTACAGTGAGAATACCTTCTGCTGCTGGTAGGTCACCAGTACTTGGTCGGTGGCAGGATTTGGATAAACCTTAATGGCCGTTTCAGATTGCTCTCTTGAACTCAATGGCGCCCCGGTGTACGCGGTGCTCATGTAGTACAAGTTAGCGGTAGAATTTTTGGTGATTTGGTGGGTACCAGCCGGGAGCGTCATGGTCATTCTACCAGCCGTAATGGTCTGGTCAGTTCCATTCACTTTAATCTTTCCACTTAAATCACTATTGAAAACTAGCGTGAGTGTGCTTTCTCTGGTAGTAGTAAAGGTGATGTTGGTGGCTGATTCAATTTTAAGGCATTGTGTAAGGGTTAAGCCATTGTAAGTCACCGTTCCTTTGGAGTCTGACAAACTGCCCGTGATGCGGTAGAACGAACTCGTGCTGCCGGCCGTGGTGAAGTTGTGGACCATGCCTTCCTCAGACGTGCCGCCGGTGTTGCCGCCGTCGCCTTCATCTTCTCCGTCTCCATCGCCACCTGTTACCGGGGCTACATCGCCTTGCACAGAAACCAGGCTGGTTCTATAGTTCACCAACGCGGCTTTCAAGGGTGCGTTCACATCGTATGACGCATCATCCACGGCATTGTTAAACGTCCATTTAAAGTCACCACCGTTCACGCGGCCGGCGTATTGCATCACGTTGGCTTTAGCTTCCTCGGGGCTATCTGGCGTGTAGGCGTACATCACCGCGGCGTTGGTGTCAAAGTTGTTGTAGGTGTTGGTTCCGTAGGCAGACACCACGGTGGCCGGAACGGCTTCGTTGCGGGTAGTGGCTACATATGCGTCGAAATCACGGGTGGCGTTGGGGAAACCGGCTGCGGCATACGGTACAAACCGACGCTGGCCGATCATGAAATTGTTGAAGGCTTTGATAGTGCCGCCATCTTCGCCGGAGAAAGTGCCCATGTTGTTGTAATCGTTTGCCTGCTTGGCTTCGCTGTACACATCTGAGCCCTGCATGGAAGTGAGCATAGGGTACTTGCAATTGCGGAAGTAATTGCCCTCCACAAACACCGACGAGCCCAAGGTAGAACCTACGCCATACTTAGAGTTGCCGTCATAATAGTTGTTGTACACGTGCGCCGAGTAATAACGCACCCGCGGGTGACGCGAGTCTGAGTGGTCATACCAGTTGTGGTGGAACGTGATGAACAAACCTTGCGTGGTGCCTTCGTTCAAACCTACCAGGTTGCTTTTACCGGCATCCCAGAAGTGGTTATAGGCGAAGGTCACGTACGTGGAACGCTTGTTGTCCAGGGCGCCGTCGCCTTTGGCCTGGTCAGCGTCACTGCCGGCGTCACCGTAGAAAAAGTCCACATGGTGAATCCAGATGTACTCGTTCTCCTGTTGCAGGCCAATGTTGTCGCCTTCGTCACTGTTCACATTCATGGAGCCCAGGTTGCGGACTTCCACGTTAGAGGCGTTTTTGATTCTGATGCCCCAGCCGTCGGCCACGGCGTCATCGCCTACGCCTTCCAAAGTGATGTGGCTGTTGGCGTTGTTGTTGTTTTCAATGACTATGTCGCCGCTTTGCATGGTGGCCAGGTCAGTGATTTGACCTACCATTCTGATGATCAACGGGCGATTGTCTCTTCCCTTTTTAAAACCATCTAAAATAGTCTGCAGCCCCACACATGGATTTACGGTGGCGCCCGTCACGTTCAAAGAAACCGTGTTTTTGGTGTTCTGCGTGATGTACAGAATCACGGCGTTGGCTTTAACGGTACCGTCTGCTTGGTAACCGCCCGGTACCCGCCCGTTGCTGAACGCGAAACCCGTGCGGTCCTGCGCCTTAACCGTTAAGGCGGCCGTTTGCGTGGCGGCCCCTTCCACCCCGGCCACCACCGGTTTAATTTTAAGCGTGTACGAACCGGCTTTCAAGCCCAGCACATCGGCGCGCATGTAGGTCCCATAGCTCCGGATGAGTTGGTTGTCAATTTTCTGGTCAGTGATGCCTTCGCCGCTGTAATACACATTGTAGCTTTCGGCGTTGGTCACCGGTTGCCATTTCACATACGCTGATTCCAGCCAGCCCGCAGATTCTGTGATGGTGAGGGACTGCGCCCAGGAACCCAGGGTGCAGAGCAGTAAGAGAAGCGTAAAGAAATGTTTCATGGTATGTTTATTTGGGTAAGGAAATACGCGGGTGGCTTTTGTGGGTATTACGAAAACGCTATGCGCAATCGATTGCACAACCAAATATAGTTTCTTTTTTCTAATCTACCAGTCCTTATTTGGTAAAACTTTCAATCACCGGTAATTATTAGGTTCAAAACTGAGCAATCGATTACCTACATGAATACTACTGCACCTGCCTAACCATCAGTCATTTCCGTTTTGGGGCTCATTTCTGAAAATGAGCCCCAAAACGCCCTGAACGCAAAAAAACCACCTGTTGCGGGTGGCTTTTCTATATATGTAGTAAGATGGCGCGCTTGCTCTGGCCAAGCCTGAGCACTGTATTTCAGAAGCGGGGGATAATAATTTTTACTAACCTGTTTTAAAGGCCGCCGATGTTACTCGTTGGCCGGGTACAGTTCTGGCGGTTCTTTCTCTTTGGTCTTAATGATAAACGGTCGCAGAGCCTCGGTTTCATCCAGGTACAGAAACGCATCGTACCGTTCCGGAATGATGGTGGGCACGTAATTGCCGTATTTTTCGCGGTTGGGGTCATAGACTACGCCAATGGCTCGGTGGCCGATCTGCTGGTTCGCTTCTTCTATTCCGCGCAAGTCTTTGGAGAGCAGCAGCTTGTCTGTGGCGCCTAAATTATGAAGCCAATCTTCCCAGGAACCTTGGCGGGCAGGCGGCATTTCCATCTTTTTCATGGGCGCGCCCCAGCTGTCGCCGGCAATCACAGAACCTTCATAACTTCCGAAACCTGCCAAATAGACATTTTCTCTACCGTATTGTTCCCGCGCTAATTGGCCAATATTCACCATGCCGGCCTGGGCCATATCCGTGAAACGGGCATCTCCCACGTGGGTATTGTGTTCCCAGATAATCACTTTGGAGTCTGGCCCATGGAATTCCAGGAGGCGGTTCAAAGTCTCCATCATGTGTTCGTCCCTGATGTTCCAGGAGCTTCCGCCGCCTCTGATCATGGCCTTGTAATAGCGTTCGGCGTTCACGGCCACCAAAGCGTTCTGCTGGGCGTCAAACTCGGCCTCGGCGTTGGCGGGGGCATCGGTTTCGCGCTTGCCCAGTTCCTGTAGCATAGTGAGCACTTCCTCTTCGCAGTCTTCAGACACATAGGCCACGGCGCGGGCATATTCCTGCGGGTCAGAGCTGTAGGGCTCAAAACACTTAAAGGCTTCTTTGGCGGCTTTCACAGCCTGCCCGTCCTTCTTCTCCAGGTATTTCATGATGCGTTGCAGCGAGTCCCAGAGGCTGTACACATCTAATCCGTAGAACCCGATTTTATTGGTATTGGGGCGGTCATTGTGTTCCTTGAGCCATTCTACCAGCGCGGCTATTTCCCAGTTGCCCCACATCCAGGTGGGCCAGCGGTTGAAGTGCTTGAGAATGTCAGACACTTTGGTGCCGGGCTTGCAGTAGCCGCGTATGAATTTATTGATTTGGTAGCAGTCGGGCCAGTCGCCTTCCACGGCAATAAAGGTGAATCCTTTTTCTTCTATGAGCCGCTTGGAGATGGCGGTGCGCCAGGCGTAGTAATCTGAGGTTCCGTGCGATGCTTCCCCCAACATGACAATACGCGCATCTCCTATATCATTGAGCAAAACATCTAAATCTGATTTATTCTCCAGCCGGTGATACGGCAGCTTTGTATAATTCATGGGTACGGAAGCAAAAATGAACTCCCTGCCTTTTACCCCTACTACCTGCAGAAAGTTTACCCGATTTTCACCATTTTTGGAAAAACTATGGCGATACCGGGGCATATCTTAGAAAGATTTCATCCCCGCCCTCCCAAATCACGCACCTTTCCAATCCCGTTTTCGGGCTCATTTTCAGAAATGAGCCCGAAAACGGAAACGCCTCCCCTGCCAGTTTAAGGCAAAGAAGGCGTTTGAATTTTTGGTTGAGGTTAAATTACGACCTGCTCCCGAACACGCGTCGTAGCAACTCAGTGGTGCGGGCAATGGGGTTTTCCCTGATGTTCGCTTCTTCCTGGGCTACCAGCAAAAACAGACCGTCAATGGCTTTCTGCGTGGCATACGACTTCAAATCTGGGTTCACTTTCTGCACCAACGGAATGCGGTTGTACTGGTTCACCAAATCTGTGTAGTACTTGGTGGCCTGCACTTTGTCTAAAGACTTTTGCATAATGGGAGTGAACGCCTGCGTGAGTTGGCTGGTAGTGGTGCGTTTCAGGAATTGGGTGGCGGCGTCTTTCTCCCCGCTCAAAATATTCCAGACATCACTGAAGGTCAATTGTTTGATAGCACTCACAAAAATAGGAACGGCGCTTTTGGCAGCGTCCTCGGCCCCGCGGTTGAGCGTCAAGATAAACTTGTCCACCTCAGAACCCAGGCCAATCTGCCGAAGCGTGTTCTCCACTTTCTGCACATCCTTCGGGAAAGGAATCCGGATTAAGTTGTTCCCGTAGAAACCGTCGGTCTGTGAGGCTTGGTTGGCGCCTTTGGAAATGCCCTGTGACAGCGCTTCCCGGAGACCGGAGGCAACCTCGGTCTGGGTCAGGGGCCGACCGGTGGTGTTGGTGGCGCCGGCCACGCCGTCAACGGCCTGTTGAATCTGGCTGGCGGTGCAGCCGCTGAGACCAATTATCGCGGAAAACGCCAAAACAAAAGTGGGGCTGGCAAGTTTCTTCATACGTGCGTACATGTCTATGAAATTAGATATGGTTGGTAAGTTGAGAATATGTTCAACCTTTGTCTTCGGGCTAAGCCATTTTCGCTTTAGAAACCAAAACTTGAACGTATTCTTTCCACTACGCAGAAATCAAGCCAAAAGAATGAAAAAAGAAATCACGGCGGAAATCATCACCATTGGCGATGAACTTCTGTATGGCCAGGTCATTGACACCAACTCAGCATTCATGGGGCAGGAACTGGGCAACATCGGCATCAGAATCAAACAAATCACCAGCATTTCTGATGACAAACAAGCCATCTGCCAAGCCCTCACCGACGCCATCTCCCGCGCCGATGTTATCTTGATTACCGGCGGCCTGGGCCCCACCAAAGACGACCTCACCAAGCACACCTTAGCCGAATATTTCAAGACCGAACTGCAACTGCACCAACCTTCTTTAGACGATGTGGAAGCTATTTTCAGGCGTTACAACCGTCCTATGCTGGAAATAAACCGACAACAGGCCTTCTTGCCCGCCTCCTGCACGCCCGTTAGAAACCCGTTGGGCACCGCGCCCGGCATGTTGTTCCGGGAACAGGGCACCATCATCGTCTCCATGCCGGGCGTGCCCTTTGAGATGAAGCGCATGATGCAGGACACCGTGCTGCCGCTGCTGGAGCAAGAATTCCACCTTCCCAAAATCATTCATAAAGTAGTGCAGACCATTGGCATTGGGGAGTCTTTTCTTGCCGAAATAATAGCCGATTGGGAAGACAACCTGCCATCACATTTAAAACTGGCGTACTTACCACATTTGGCAGGCGTACGTTTACGGCTCACGGGGCGGGCTACAGGTTCAACAGATGCGCTGGAAGCCGAAATGCAGCAACAGATAAACCAACTGAGCCAACTGATTGCCCCGCATATTTTCGCGCACGGCGAGGTAACCTTAGAAGAAGCAATTGGCCAGCTTTTGAAAGCCAGAAACCTCACTATTGCCACCGCTGAAAGCTGCACCGGTGGTTTAATCGCGCATAAATTGACCAGCGTGCCGGGCAGTTCGGCGTATTTCAAAGGCAGCGTGGTGGCGTATAGTAATGACGTGAAACAGGCGCAGTTGGGCGTAACACCAGAAACCCTGGCCCAACACGGCGCTGTGAGCGAGGAAACTGTCAAACAAATGGCCGAAGGCGTGCGGCAGCTGCTCCAAACAGACATTGGCATAGCCACCAGCGGCATTGCCGGTCCAGACGGCGGCACCCCAGAGAAACCCGTGGGCACCATTTGGATTGCGTACGCAGACGCGCACCAGACCATCGCCCGCAAAATCAGTTACAACAAAACCCGTTTGCTCAACATAGAGTACACCACCCTGCAGGCGCTTAACCTGGTGCGGCAGAGTTTGCCCGTGGCCGTTGAGGAATAGGTAATTTTCCCTATTTTTGCCTAACAAAGGTTAGGTAGCCTATAATCTCTGGCGGTTTACAGCAATTCATTTCTGGTTTTTCTGTAACATTGCGTAAACGAGTTTTTTGCCCGGGCAAACGTACCTTTGCTGCCCTTAATCTGATAACTGAAAACTGACAATATGGCCCTTGTAGAAATGGTGATGCCCAAAATGGGCGAGAGTATCATGGAAGGCACCGTGCTTAAATGGTTGAAACAAGTAGGTGACACCATTGAGCAAGATGAATCTGTACTGGAGGTTGCCACTGACAAAGTTGACACCGAGGTACCTGCCATTCAAGGCGGCGTCTTGAAAGAGATTCTGGTGCAAGAGGGTCAGGTAGTAGCTGTGGGCGCCACCATCGCCATCATCAGCACCGGCGGCGATGACCAACCGACTTCTGCTGCCCCAGCCGCCGCTGAAGCGCCGGCCGCGACCCCCACTACCCAACCAGCCGCACATCCGGCAGACGCACCACAGGCCACGGCCCAGACTTCGCAGCTTTTAGAGCAACCTGCTTCGGGAAGGTTCTATTCGCCGTTGGTGATGAACATTGCCCGCGAGGAAGGAATTTCTATGCAGGAACTGGAGTATATACCCGGCACTGGCAAAGACGGACGCGTTTCTAAAAAAGACATTCTGGAGTTTGTGGCCAACCGGCAGTCTGGTTCGCAAACTGCTCCTACTAATCAACAGCAACCAGCCGCTGCTCCAGCACAAGCCGCACCAACCCAAGCTTCGGCTCCGCAACCAGCAGCAGCTCCGGCCGCGGCTCCTTCTGTTCCGGCTCCGGCGCAGTCTTATAGCGGCAACGTGGAGATTATTGAGATGGACCGCATGCGGAAGATGATTTCGCAGCGCATGGTAGACAGCAAGCGCATTAGTCCGCACGTGACTTCTTTTGTGGAGGCCGATGTGACCAACATTGTGAACTGGCGCAACAAAACCAAAGACAGCTACAAGAAGCGCGAAGGCGAAAACCTCACCTTCACCCCTATCTTCATTGAAGCCATCGTGAAAGCCATCAAAGACTTCCCGATGATTAACGTGAGCGTAGACGGCGACAAAATCATTAAAAAGCGCGACATCAACATTGGCGTGGCCGTGGCCCTGCCTTCCGGCAACCTGATTGTGCCCGTGATCCACAACGCCGACCAGATGAACCTCAACGGCATCTCTAAGCGCCTGAATGACCTGGCTAACCGCGCCCGCATCAACAAACTCACCCCGGCAGATTTAGCTGACCCCACCTACACCGTTTCCAACGTGGGTTCCTTCGGGAACGTGATGGGCACGCCAATCATCATGCAGCCGCAGGTAGCCATTATGGCCGTGGGCGCCATCAAGAAAAAGCCAGCCGTCATTGAAACCCCTGAAGGCGATTTAATCGGAATCCGCCAGTTCATGTTCCTGTCTCACAGCTATGACCACCGCGTGGTAGATGGTTCTTTGGGTGGTCAATTCGTGCGCCGCGTAGCTGATTACTTAGAAGCCTTCGACCCGAACACGGCGATATAATTTTTTCGATTGGAAGATTTGAAAATGTGGAGATGTGCAAATGGCGTCTCTCATTTAAAAAGCCTCTCCCGCCAAGGAGGGGCTTTTTTGTGCTTGCGTTTTCGGGCTTAATTCTGGAAATGAAGCCGAAAACGGCGGCTCTTATCTACAGATTTAACATCGCTGTTTGGAGTCTTCCGCAGGGCGACTCCGAACAGAATGGAGTGGAAGTCTCTGACTTCCTGGTTGCTAAGAAAAAACGGCCTTTCAAACTGTTAAATGGTTCTAATGCAAATTATGTCGCTTTGAAGGTACGCTGCTTCCTTTTGCCCGGAACAGAGTTCCTGCTAATCATTGATGATTTGCAGTCACCCTTCGGAAGACTCCAAATAGCTGAAGCGGGATTTTAATAGTGAGCCGCCGTTTTTGGCTTCATTTCCAGAATGGAGCCCGAAAACGGAAATTACAGAACCCGCACTGCCAGAATATAGTAAAAGCTGTATCTTGCTTCAATTCGAAATTCCTATGAAAAATACCTTATTCCTGATTCTGTTCGCGGTGGTGCTGTTTCTGGCCATCTACTTTTACTGGGGCAAAAGCAACGCCGAAAGCCAGCTGGCCATGAACAACGAACGCATCACCAGCCTGGAAGAACAAGTGAGACGCTACACCAATCCTAGCGCCTCTACGGACACCGCCTTGGCCCCTACCACTACCCAGCCGCCGTTGGGCGATTCCATTGCCATTGAAGAGAAAGTGCCTCCAACCCCCTCCACCACGTTTGAGGAAGAATTGGGTGTGCTCTCTGACTCAGATGTAAAACGTTTAAAACGCGCAGGCCTCAAAAACCCTGAAACAGATTTAATGAACGACCTCATGCGCAAACAGAAAAGTGTGCTGACCAACGTAGGGGTTAAAGGCGGTACTATGGCCATCCATGACGTTAGAATTCTGAACGACCGGTATGCGATGGCTTATTTTGAAGATGGCCACTTTGGCGGCAATATGGTCCTGCGCTATTCAGTCGATAATGGTGCAATTACCTGGATTAAACTGGATTCATATATACAATAATTTCCGTTTTTGACCTCATTTCTGGAAATGGAGCCGAAAACAGGAAAACAGATAAATGTCCATCAAATACATTTATCAGGTCACGTAGAGACAAGGCAGTGCCTTGTCTCTACACGCAATGCTTTCTTTTGCTGAAGCCACAGAAACCAAAAAGCGGCTGCCCCAAACTGGAGCAGCCGCTTTTATTATTACTTTAATCTTAATTTCTACGCTTCTGGCAGCGCCGTTAAACTTTGCTCTAGGGCGGCAATCTTAGCTTCAGCGTCTGACTGTTTTTTGCGCTCGGCGTTCAAGACGGCTTCAGGGGCACCGTTCACGAATTTCTCGTTGCTGAGTTTTTTCGCTACGCTGGTCAAGAAGCCTTTGGTATAGTCCAGTTCTTTCAAGATACGTTCTCGTTCGGCAGCGGCGTCAATGTTACCTTCCATCGGGATGAAGAACTCGGTGCTGTCCTCGGCTACAAAAGAAAGCGCGTTGTCTAGCGGCTGTTCGGTTTCCTGAATCTCAGAGAGGTTGGCGAGTTTGCTCACCAGCGTTTCATAACCAGAGATGGCGTTCTTGCCTTCAGACAGCTTCACATGCAGGGCCAGTTTTTTAGCGGGCGAAATGTTCTTGCTGTTGCGTACGTTCCTGATTTGGCCCACCACGTTGAGCACGTACTCGGTTTGCTTTAGCAAATCAGCGTCTATGCGGCCTTTCTGTGGCCAGGAGGCGACAACCAGACAGTCTTTGGGCGCGCGCTCTTTCATGGTGTTCCAGATTTCCTCAGTAATGAACGGCATGAACGGATGCAGCACTTTCATCAGTTTCTCCAGGAATTCATAGGTAGACTGCAGCGTAGCTGGGTCAATTGGTGACCCGAATGCCGGCTTGATCATCTCCAGATAATTGGAGCAGAAATCATCCCACACCAATTTATAAACCGTGAGCAAGGCGTCAGAGATCCGGAATTTGTCAAAGTGGTCTTCCAGCGTAACCAGCGCCTCGTTCAATTTAGAATCGAACCACTTGATGGCTTTTTCGTTGAGGTTTGGCAAGGATTCATCCACTTCCCAGCCGTTGATGAGTCTAAAGGCGTTCCAGATTTTGTTGCTGAAGTTCCGGCCCTGCTCGCAGAGTTTTTCATCGAATAACAAGTCATTCCCGGCGGGTGAGCTGAACAACATGCCCGCCCGAACGCCGTCGGCGCCGTACTGTTCAATCAAGACCAACGGGTCTGGCGAATTGCCCAAGGATTTAGACATTTTGCGTCCCTGCGCGTCGCGCACAATGCCAGTGAGGTACACATTCTGGAACGGCAATTCCTTCCGGAACTCGTAGCCGGCCATAATCATGCGCGCTACCCAGAAGAACAGAATCTCAGGGGCGGTTACCAGGTCATTGGTTGGGTAGTAATACAGAATGTCTTCGTTGTCTGGGTCTTTGAAACCGTCAAACACCGAGATTGGCCACAACCAAGACGAGAACCACGTGTCCAGCACATCTTCGTCCTGACGCAAATCTGATAGCTGCAGTTCTGAGTTTCCGGTTTTGGTGCGGGCTTCTTCCAGGGCTTCCTCAGCGGTGCGGGCAACTACAAAGGTGCCGTCTTGCAGGTAATAGGCCGGAATCTGCTGTCCCCACCACAACTGCCGCGAGATACACCAGTCATGCACGTTCTCCATCCAGGAACGGTACATGTTCTTGAACTTGGCTGGGTGCAGTTTGATGGTGTCATTAAGCACGTTTTCCAGCGCCGGTTTGGCCATCTGGTCCATTTTGCACCACCACTGCATAGACAACTTGGGTTCAATTACGGCATCGGTGCGCTCAGAGAAACCCACGTTAGAAACGCTGTCTTCTACTTTTTCCAGCAGGCCTTTGGCTTCCAGTTCCTTCGTGATTTTCTTGCGCACCACAAACCGGTCTTCGCCCACGTAGAGGCCAGCGCGTTCATGGATGGTGCCGTTGTCATTGAGCACGTCAATGCTGGGCAGGTTGTGTTTCTGGCCCAGTTCATAGTCATTGATGTCATGCGCCGGCGTCACTTTCAACACCCCCGTACCGAACTCGCGGTCCACGTATTCGTCAAAAATGATGGGAATGGCACGGTTCACCAACGGAATAATGGCTTTTTTACCGGCTAAATGTTTGTAGCGTTCGTCTTCAGGGTGCACGCAGATAGCCACGTCGCCCATGATGGTTTCTGGGCGTTTGGTGGCCACGGTGAGCACTTCGTCTGAGCCTTCAATGCCGTAGCGCAGGTAATACAGTTTTCCGTTTACCTGCTTGAAATTTACTTCTTCGTCTGAGAGTGCGGTTAACCCCTGCGGGTCCCAGTTCACCATGCGCACGCCGCGGTAAATCTGGCCTTTGCGGTACAAGTCCACAAACACCTGAATCACGGCATCGGTCAGGTCTGGCTCCATGGTGAAACGGGTACGATCCCAGTCGCAGGAGGCGCCCAGTTTCTTAAGTTGCTCCAGAATGATGCCGCCGTATTTCTCTTTCCACTCAAAAGCATGTGCCAAGAATTCTTCGCGGGTAAGGTCAGATTTGTTGATGCCTTTTTCTTTGAGCATGTTCACCACCCTGGCTTCAGTGGCGATGGACGCGTGGTCTGTTCCTGGAACCCAGCACGCTTCTTTGCCCTGCATACGGGCGCGGCGCACCAATACATCTTGAATGGTATTGTTGAGCATGTGGCCCATGTGCAGCACGCCCGTTACGTTGGGCGGCGGAATCACCACGGTGTAGGGCTGCTTCTTTGGATTTGGCTTCGACTTGAAAAAACCGCGTTCTAGCCAGGTGGCGTACCACTTGTCTTCTACTTCTTTGGGGTTATAGGTCTTTGGTATGGTGGACATCTTCTTTGGTATCAGGTAGCAAGTATCAAGTAGCACGTATTGCTCAGCTAGTTGACCATAAGCCACAAATGGAATGCAAAAATAGTAAATTAGAAGACTTTAGCGGCAGGTTAGTTTTAAGGCTGGACGTATTTCCTGTTTTCGGGCTCAAAATTGAAAACGGAGCCAAAACGAAAATGGCCAAAACTAAAACCACAACAAAAAACCCGCACGTGGCGGGTTTCTCAAACTATCTAACAAAAAGAAACTAGCTGGCGTGCAGCCATTCCTTCTTCGCTAATAAGGCCTCTTCGGTCTCACGGTAATCTGGGTCATCAACGCAGCAGTCAACGGGGCAGACGGCGGCGCATTGGGGTTCCTCGTGGAAACCACAGCATTCGGTGCACTTGTCAGAAACTATGTAGTAGAACTCGTCTGAGATGGGTGGTTGGGGGGCTTTTCCGTCTACTAAAACGCCGCCGTCCCGTTCCACTTGGGTAAGGGAAGTACCATCGCCCCAGGTCCACTGCATGCCGCCTTCATAGATGGCCGTGTTGGGGCATTCGGGCTCACAAGCGCCGCAGTTAATGCACTCATCGGTGATCATTATCGCCATAGTCGTATTCTCCTGTTTCTTTTTCCTACTTTCGCACCGGTACCGGTACACCCATTCGCGCGCAAAAGTACGCATTGGCGCGCATTGTATCAAACGTTTCTCACCTAGCTGCTGTTACCCCTGCATGTTAACTTTCAAAAAAAGACTTTCAGCCTTTATCAAACTAGGCGATTATATACGGCAATTGCCCAAAGAGGAACGCGAATACCTTGCCCGCCGGGCAGGCCAGCACAATAACTTCTTTGACGGGCCAAATGTTTCAGCGGCGCTCACCGGGCTGGCTCATATGCTTCAGCCAGAGCAGTTGGAAGCCTGGTTAGCCAAATATGACGTGCCCGAAACCAATGACGCACCTAAAAAAGTAGGCGTGGTGATGGCTGGCAATATTCCTGCCGTGGGTTTCCATGATGCGCTTTGTATTCTATTATCGGGGCATATTCTTCTGGCCAAACCCAGCTCAGATGATCCGTTTCTGGTGCCGCACTTATTGGAGAAACTGGTGGAGTTGGAGCCTGACTTCGCGCCGATGATACATTTTGTGCCCATGCTCAAAGAGGCAGACGCTATTATTGCCACCGGTTCAGACAACACGGCCCGCTACTTTGAATATTATTTCGCGAAGCGCCCGCACATCATCAGAAAAAACCGCACCAGCGTGGCCGTGCTGACAGGACAGGAGACCAAGGAAGAACTGGCTGCTCTGGGCGATGACCTGTTGCGCTATTACGGCTTGGGCTGCCGCAATGTGTCAAAGGCTTATGTGCCCGAAGGCTATGATTTCATTCCGTTTTTTGAGGCCATTGAGTACAAGGCAGACATTGTGGACTTCCATAAATACCGCAACAACTATGATTACAATAAGTCTATCTATCTGGTGAACGGCGTGCCGCACTTAGACAATGGGTTTTTGATGGTAACCGAAAGCGAACAATTGGTCTCCCCTATCTCGGTCATGTTCTATGAAACCTATAAAGATGAAAATGACCTGCGCCAGAAGTTGACCGCCGTGCAGGAAAAGCTGCAGTGTGTGGTTTCAAAGGAAGGAATTTGGGAGAAAAGCTTCGCGTTTGGGCAGGCACAGTGCCCCGGTGTAGATGATTACGCCGATGGCGTGGACACGCTGGCGTTCCTGCTGAAATTGTAATCTGTTTTCGGGCTCTGTTTTAGAAATGAAGGTAAAACTGGGTTTAAACTTATTGGAATATCTTTTGTTAAAAATTTATTCTACCCGTAAACACTTGTATTTATAACAAATACTTTTTTCATTGGCTTACAGACAAGGTAAAATACGCATACTATGGACACCAGCACCTCAACCTACCAACTGATAGAAAAGGAAATCATTCCGCAACTGAACTTCGGCACCCAGGACGTGCTCTCTGACAAAGCCGCCCAGACCAAACGCCTCCATGACCTGGACCGCGCCAGTCTTTTGGGCAACGGTTACCAGGGCAAAGTGGAGCTCACCTTCAAAGTAGCCTCCGGCGAAATCCTGCGCGTGCGCACCACTATCTGGCAAGCCGATAAGCAGTTCGCGACCATTAAAGCGGGCGTGACCATTCCTACCTCGGCTATTCTGGCGGTGGAGTTTTTCTAGATAATCTTTTATTCAGCAAAAAAGCGAAGGGCTTTGGTGATGTACCAAAGCCCTTCATATTATGTTATTTTAGAGAATATCGACTTAAATCCTATCCAGCACTTTCAGAATTAAGTCATCAATCACCTGCTCTGTGTTGGTGGCAAATTCATGGGTGATGCGGTTGGCCACAATGGCGTTCAGGGAAAGTACTTCGTGGCCCAGCAAACGGCCCAAGCTGTAAAGTCCGGCCGTTTCCATCTCGAAGTTAGTGAACGCCACGTCTTCATATTTGAAATCGCTTAGTTTCTGAATCACGTTCTCAATTTTGGGCTGAAGCCGCAGCAACCTTCCCTGTGGCGCGTAGAACCCCGGGCAGGTAAACGTGTTGCCGTGAATCATGTCAAACGCAATCTGCTCGCGCAGTAAATCAGAGCCTTTCACGCAGTACGGCAAGAACCCGAGACCCAACGCCAACTGCAGGTTCACGGCAATTTCAGTTTCATATCCGGTTTCCATCAAGGGGTAAAACTGCATTAAGGTGTCTAAGCCCACGGCGTATTCTGTGGCCAGATGGCTACCCAAATGCACGGCCGGTTGCAACGCCCCAGACGTTCCAATGCGCACAATCTTAAGCGAGATTCGGTCCTCTACGCTTACTTCTTCCCGGCTCACAAAGTCAATGTTCACCAGCGCATCCAACTCGTTCATGACAATGTCAATGTTGTCTGTACCAATGCCCGTGGACACCACTGAAATGCGCTTTCCTTTGTAATAGCCCGTGTGCGTCACAAATTCGCGCTTGGCCACCTGCACCTCAATGGAGTCAAAATACTTGCTCACCTTGGCCACGCGGTCTTGGTCGCCCACCGTGATAATGGTGTCAGAGATTTGCTCGGGCAACAGGTTGAGATGGTAAATGCTGCCATCTGGGTTCAAAATCAATTCAGACTCCGGAATACGGGCCATAGTTCATCGTTTTAGTAGGTGGAATATTCTCTAAATTTCGCCAGTAGCGAAAAATGAAAGTAAAATAAAAAGCGCCTGACGCTGCCGGTTTAGAGCAACATCAGGCGCTTTACTAATAAAAATATAGCGTTACACGGCCTTGGGTTGCTCCGTCTTGCGGCGGTTCAGACCTTTGTACGGGTTGTAGCCATTGGTGTTCTTTTGATAATAACCGGAGCCGTCATACGGACGTTTTTCGGGATGTTCCTGGCAGGTGGTAGAGCAGGCACCGTCCAGTTTTACGCCACAATTTTCACAGATGGGCACGTGAAGGTTGCACTGCGGGTTGGCGCAGTTTACCATTCTATCTGAAGGCGTTTCGCAGACGTGGCATTTGGAGATGACCACGGGGTTCACGGTGTTCACGTCCACGGCAATGCGGTTGTCGAAGACGTAGCATTTGCCCTCAAAATCCTCGCCGCCGGCCTCCATGCCGTATTTGATGATGCCGCCGTGCAGTTGGTACACATTCTCGAAGCCTTTCTCCAGCAAGAACGCGCTCGCTTTCTCGCATTTGATGCCGCCGGTGCAGTACGTCAGGATTTTCTTGCCTTCGTACTTCTCCTTGAGGGCGTCTATCTGTTCCGGAAAATCCCTGAAATTCTCAATGTCCAGCGTGACGGCATTTTTGAACTTGCCCATGCTGTGCTCGTAGTCAGACCGAACATCCAGCACTACCACGTCTTCCTGATCTTTCATCTGCCTGAACTCCAGCGGCGATAAATGCACGCCGGTTCTTTGCGTGGGGTCAATGTTCCGTAGCCCCGCATGCACAATCTCGGGTTTGTGGCGTACATGCAGTTTGGTGAAGGCGTGCTCGTCGGCGTAATCCACTTTAAAGTCGATGCCCGTGAATCTGGGGTCTGATTTGACTTCGGCCATGTAGGCTTCGCAGTCTTCCACCAAGCCAGAAACGGTGCCGTTCAACCCTTCGGGCGCGACAATAATGCGGCCCAGCAGGTTCAACTTGAGACACAGCAAATGGTGCTCCTCGCGGAAAGCTTCCGGGTCTTTAATCTTGGTGTAGTGGTAATAGAGTAAGATACTGTAGGTTTTCATACGGCTTAGTTTCAAGCTAAGTGTAGGGTTAATGTGCTAATTTTTGAATGTGCTAGTGTGCTACTTCTTCCTGCAACACCAGCGTTTCTGTTTTGGTGCGAATTTAGAAAATAGAGCCCGAAAACGGAAGCCCCACCCCAACCCCTCCCCAACGGAGAGGGGCTATTCTGAAAATGCGTTTTTGGCTTCACTTCTGAAAACGGAGCTTAAAACGCAGGAATAAAACCAGTCAATTACTTTATCGCAAAGCCCCTCTCCGTTGGGGAGGGGTTGGGGTGGGGCTACACCGCCTTCGCCGGGTTCCCGAAGACCGTCTGCTTAGCAGGCACATCGGCTACTACCACGGCACCGGCACCTACGCGGGCATTCTTGCCGATTTTCACACCGGACACTACCACGGCACCGGTGCCAATGAAAGCACCTTCGGCCACGGTCACGCCGGGGTTAATAATAGCACCAGCACCTAACGTGATGTTGTCTTCCAGCACGGCGTTGGCATCTACCAAGGCCCTTCCGCCAATCAGGCAGTTGTCGCCAATTTTGGCGTTGGCGTTCACAATGGCCCCGGCCTGAATGAAGTTGCCGTGGCCCAGCCACGCGTGCTCAGACACGTAGCTGAACTTGTGGATGGCATTCACGGGCACCACTTTGTAGTCATTCTTGAGCATGTTGGTGAGGCTTTTGCGCGCGGCCATGTCTTCGGCGGCCACAAACACATCGCACTTTTTGCCCAGAAGTTTAAGAATATTTTCGTCCTCAGTATTGCCCATCACCGTAATTTCGTTGATTTCCTTCTGCTGAAGCGCCACCTGGTCATCTAAAAAACAATAGACAATTACATCATTGCTCTGGAAGGCGTCTAGCGCCAATACGCCCAGTTCCTGGGCCCCTAATATTACTACCGGATTCTGCATACGTTCTGTTTTGGTTCGGTTCCCGATGTGTTTCAGGAAATCCTGATTTCTGTTTTCGGCCCCGTTTCTGAGAATGAGCCCGAAAACGGAAGCGTCTGCAAAAATACGTAAAGAAAACGGATTAGACTCAGCCCTTGTCTTTTGCGGTAGAACCAGTCCATTTTTGCCACCAGCCGGGCAACGGTCCCCACGCAATTATTACCAGCAGAAAAAACGGCAATAGCGGCGCACGGTACCTGAACAGCGAACCCAGATTAGGCGTGGGCAAGGCCACCAACACACCCGCCAGCACAAAGAACAGTAACAAAACCGCCACAAACGAGGGAAGTTTAGGCAGACGCCTAGTTACAGCCTGATGGATGACTGCTGCCAAAACCAAAACGAGCAACCCAAGATTCTCCACCGCGGCCAGTTTATAGAACAAAGGCGCTGGTTCCCACACAAACGGCCTGAACAGCATCTGCCACAGCGCCTGTGGGGCATTGACTAAAACTGACCAAAGCGTAGGCTCCAAATAAGCTAAATGCAGAATTGGTTTGGCAGGGTCTGAAATAGCCAGTAGGTTATTGTAGTTGTACAGCAAATGCTTCAAAAAGAAGTTAAGCGTAAATGTAGGATGCAGAAACGAAGCCAAAAACGCCCCAAGGCTCAGCAACAGAAAATACGTTACCACTTGGCTCGCTTTTGCATGCAACCAATGAATTCGCCGCGCAAGTTCTTGCACTACCACGTAAGTACTAAGCAACACCAACAGCACCGCCGCCAGGAAAAACTTAACCCTCCAGAAAAGCCAGATGCATACTATAAGTAGCAGAAACTGTTGCCAACTATTGCCACCTTCGCGCCTTGCAAGTTGCAGAACCAACCCGATGGTGAAGCACATACTCCCCATAAACAAACTGTCTTTGGAGAACCCGCTGGTCCAGAACACCACGCTAGGGAAGAACAGAAACGCCACCGTGGCGGCAAACCCATAGTCAGGAAAGTATCTTCTAAGGCGCTGCACCAGAAACCAACAGCCCCAGAAACTGAAAAGGCTCAAAAAAAAGCTGGCCCACCAGTAAGAGTTGCCAGAAAGCAGATACAGCAGGCTGGTAGGTTTCAGGAAGAAAAACGAGTTGTAGAACGGCTTCCAGGGCAATTGAAGGACCCCCACGTCATCCAGAAACAGAAACCGGAGGTAGGCGGTAGCATCGGCCTTGGCTAAGTCGGTCACTTGTATCGTGATTTCATGGTGGTACCAGGTATCGCCCAGCCCTAAATAATTTCGATACAGCCAGCCAAAGGCCAAACCGCACCCCAACTTAAACCCCAACGCTGACCAGAAAACCAGGTCTTGCCTGCTTCCTTTCACAGAACGCCATAGCAGGTAGACCAGAAAAAGAAAGACCGGAATGGGAAGCCAGTTCAGCAGGTTCATGCGCGCGGGAGGTTCTGTTTCATCAGGCGGTGCCCGATGGTGCAATGTACGCATTTCCTGGGTGTGCAGAACGTGTGGTACAGCCCCAAAAGCGCCTGAGAATCGGCGGCGGAGGTGTGCGGGAAATTTAGGCCCGTGTAAAGGCGCGTGATGTGGTTATTTTCTTTGCCCAGTTTTTCCAACAGCGCAATGGCTTTTTCTAAGTAGGCCGTATTGTCCATTCTCTTAGCGTAGGCTACCAGCAAAGGGGCCGCCACGTTAATCAAAAGTCCCTGCACGCTGTCATCGCCTATTTTAAGAAATGGCTGCGCCGAAGGTTTGCCCGGCAGCGAGTGCTGTTGCCAGCACGCGGGCACCGACTGCCGGAAATAGGAAAACCATTCTTCCCTGGTCTCACAGGCCACCAATTCAGACCACAGGTGTTCATGGTTTAGCAATACCGCCAGAAACTGCCCCAACCGCACCGCCGGGAAATTGGCCGGCCGCAACCGAAGGTAATTCCAGGCGCTTTTGGGCAGCGGCTCCGGCAGACTGTGTTTCTGGGAAAGGTAGCGGTGCTCTTTAGCTAAGGTTAGAACGTGTTCATCTGAAATTTCTCCTTGATTCAACATTCCGGCCTGGCCAAACAGCAAGGCCTCTAACTGCTTGGGAAAAGTTCTGTAGCGCTGCACTAAAGTATAGGGAACGACCTGCCCCAGCCGCAGAAAACCGTCTTGGTTAATCTTAAACCCGAAGCCCGCGGCCATGGTCTGATAGACCGTGCTTTCCCAATCTTGCCGGTTCTGCTGCAGACGTTCCAAGACCAACTCGGCCTTAATTTCCAGTCGTTCCATAAGGGCTTTGTCTAGCATAGAGGACTTGAAAATAGATTCTACCTTATGCACCTGCTCGGCGCAGGGAATCACGGCCTGGCTCCAGAGTAGTTCCTGGTACTTCGCCTGCAAGGGCAACTCCACCCGGCCGGCTAGTTCCAGCGTGGGAATGGCGGTTCCTTCTTCGCGGAGCACGGGTTCATCGTCTTCCCAGACCACATGCAGCACTACTTGATTGTATTTGCCGTCGTGCTGGTGTTGGTGTTTTCGCCAGTCCGAGGCTTTTAGGTGCAGTTCCACGCTGCCTATCCATTCGGTTTCGCCAAGTTTGAGGCGGGCGTTGAAGAAGTCTGGGCCGGCGTTGGATTTGTTGTAAACGCCCGGATGCAGGATTTGGACAGGTTCGCCCGCCGAAGTGAGGAGCTGCTCCTTCCGGAAATATTGGTATTGCCACACGTAATGCAGAAAATCCTCCTTCATAGAACAGCCCTTGGTGCTACTTCTTCCCTACGAAGAACCGGCACCAAGGGCTGTTCCGTTTTTGGCTTCGTTTCTGGAAATGAAGCCAAAAACAGCTTACTCTTGCGGAAGAAACTCGTTCAAATAACGGTTCATCTCCTGCTGCATGGTCAAGGCGGCGGCTCTGGCTTTCTCCGCGAAATCCTCACCCTGTGACGCATAGATAATCTGTCTGGATGAATTCACCAGCAACCCACAGGTGGCGTTCATGCCGTATTTGGAGATTTCCTCCAGGTTTCCGCCCTGCGCGCCCACGCCGGGCACCAGCAGGAAATGGTCGGGGGCAAGGGCCCGCACGCGCTCCACGTAATCACAGCGGGTGGCGCCCACCACGTACATCATGTTGTCGGCGGTGCCCCAAGCCTGGCTGCTTTGAATCACTTTTTCAAACATGAAATACGATTTACCCTCGGAGACCACGCTCAGCAACTGAAAATCTTCGTGCCCTTCATTGGAGGTCAGCGCCAGCAGAATGACCCATTTATTGGGGAACTGCAGAAACGGCTGCACCGAATCTGCGCCCATGTACGGGGCCACCGTGAGCGAATCAAAGTCCATTTGTTCGAAAAACGCGCGGGCGTACAACTCAGAAGTGTTCCCAATATCGCCGCGTTTGGCATCTGCAATGGTGAAAATATCCTGCGGAATGGCTTGTAAAGTTCTCTCCAAACTCACCCAACCTTTGGGTCCGTGGGCTTCATAAAACGCGATGTTGGGTTTGTAAGCCACGCACAAATCTGCTGTAGCCTCAATAATCTGGCGGTTGAACTCAAAGATAGGGTCTTCATGCTGCAGCAGGTGCTTCGGGATTTTGTTCAGGTCTGTGTCCAGGCCAATGCACAGGTAGGAACGCTTGCGCTGGATTTGCTCAAAAAGCTGTTGTCTGGTCATGGTAGGTTTGCGTAGCGGTTGAGTGTAGCAAAGCTAAGCTGTTTTTAGCTTCGTTTTCAGAAATGAAGCCAAAAACGGGATTTGAATTTTTGTTACGGTCATTCTGGGCATTCTTAGTGCAAAAAGCAGTTGTCATCCTGAGCGCCGCCGAGGGATTTAACGAAGATTTTTGCTTCTGCTTCTTCGCCGTTGTTGGTATTATCACCAACGACCTAAACTGCGGCTCCAAGTGTGATTGTGCCTGCAGTTTGCCTTCCTTTCAAATAACCGCTTACTCCTGAGTTTTACAAGACGGCTTGTTTCATAGTTTAGCTCCGAGCGCTCACGGCCGCGGGGCCCCGCCTTCCCCTCTCGCACTGTACCAGCTTCCTGGCGCCTTCGGCACCCGCCTACCGGCGACGGAACCTGCTTAGGCGCTCGATGGAAAGGCTGGAAAAGGTGCACGTTGATAGGCAGTCTGCCAGGTAAGACCTCACAGGTTTTGAAAACCTGTGAGGTCTGCGCCAATTTATCATTTTCGGGCTCTAGATTGGAAATGGAGGCGAAACCAACAAAATCTTCCCTACCGCAAGTTTAGCGCGAGCGTAACTTGTGGTTAAACACGTTGTAAGTTTACAAACTTACGTGAGTTGATAAACTCACAACATGGAAAGCCACAAGTTACGCTGCGCTAAACTTGCGGCAGATTAAATTGTAGAGACCAGGCACTGCCTTGTCTCTACGGCTGAGGAACCGATAAACTCCTGCTCAAAAGACCTCGAAGTGTGCGAAGCTCCTACGAGCGTCTCCGCCAAATCCGTTTTAGGCTCCATTTCCAAAACAGAGCCCGAAAATAAAAAAAGCCCCCACTTACGTGAGAGCCTTTTCTTGCTACTTAATACCTGCTACCTGATACTACTATCGCAGGTCCACTACTTTCACACCTTTGTATTTCGTCTTGTCAAACGTGAAGGTGCTGGCGTTTACCGGCGGGTTGGCCGTAAATTTCTTGATAGTATACGTATAACGCGTGCCGTTTTTGCGGAACATCTTCCAGGATTTCAGGGAGTTGTCTTTCTTGCTGATGTGCAGACGCACCTTGAACACCTGGTTGTTGCGGTCATCGGGGGTGAGGTCAATCACGTGCACGGTTTCGCCGGCAATTTTCTCCTCGCCGCTGTGCACATACTTATAGCCTTTCTTGTAGAGGTTGTAAATCTGGTCGGGGGTGAGTTCCTGCTCCTCCGGGTCGAAGTCTGAGATGTTCACCTCGTTCTCCTTTTTCATGTAGGTCCAGATGGTGGTGCCGTTGTTGATGATTTCCTGACCGGCCACGGCCAACCTGAACTTATTCCCCGACACAGTGATGTCACCGGCGATGGTTTCCTTCACTTTGGCCTGGGGGCTTTCCAGCAATTGGGTAAAACTTACGCTGTAGGCTTTCATGGCCTGGTACTTTTTGCTCATGGCGTCCAGTACTTTCAGGGCCTCGGGGTCTTTGGGGTTATTCTGCGCACTGGCCACCTGCACCAAGGTGAAAAAAGCCAGCAGCATAGAGAATATTCGTTTCATGGTATCTATTTAGGTTGAATGAATGCAAAAGTGCTTACGGTTGCATGGTATTCAATAACTGTTCCAAACTGTATTCGTCGGGAATTAAAACTTCGCGGGCCTTGCTGCCTTCAAACGGGCCTACAATACCGGCAGCTTCCAGCTGGTCAATTAAACGGCCCGCGCGGTTGTAACCCAGTTTTAATCTGCGCTGCAATAGAGACGTGCTGCCTTGCTGGTGCGTGACGACAATGCGGGCGGCTTCCTCAAACATGGCGTCTTTGTTGCTCGGGTCGAATTCGGCTTTGTCATTGCCAGATTCATCGCCCACAAATTCCGGCAAAAGGTACGCGTCTGAATAGCCCTGCTGCTCGCCAATGAAATCACAAATTCTATCCACTTCCGGCGTATCCACGAACGCACATTGCACGCGTATCAAATCTGAACCCAGTGAGAAGAGCATATCACCTTGGCCAATCAACTGGTCGGCGCCGCCGGTGTCCAGAATGGTGCGCGAGTCAATTTTAGACGTTACTTTAAATGAAATACGCGCCGGAAAGTTCGCCTTAATAATACCCGTGATTACGTTCACAGATGGACGCTGTGTGGCGACTACCAAGTGAATCCCGATAGCCCGTGCCAACTGCGCCAGACGCGCGATAGGTGTTTCCACCTCTTTACCGGCGGTCATCATCAAGTCGGCCAACTCGTCAATCACCAACACAATGTAGGGCATGAACTTGTGCCCCTTCTTCGGGTTCAGGCGGCGCTCCACAAACTTGAGGTTGTATTCCTTCAGGTTGCGGCAACCGGCGTCTTTGAGCAAATCATAGCGCTGGTCCATCTCCATACAGAGCGAATTCAGCGTGTTCACCACTTTCTTGGTATCGGTGATAATCGCTTCATCTGTATCTGGCAGCTTGGCCAAAAAGTGACGCTCAATCTTATTGAAAAGTGACAATTCTACCTTCTTGGGGTCTACCAGCACAAATTTCAACTGCGACGGATGGCGTTTGTACAGCAGCGACGTTAAGATGGCATTCAAACCAACTGACTTCCCTTGGCCCGTGGCACCGGCCATCAATAAGTGAGGCATTTTGGCCAAATCAGTGATAAAGACTTCGTTGGTGATGGTCTTTCCGAAGGCGATGGGCAGTTCCATTTCGCTTTTCAGGAATTTCTCAGTGCTCAGGATGGATTTGATGGAGACCATCTCCTTTTTCTTGTTCGGCACCTCAATACCAATGGTTCCTTTGCCCGGGATTGGCGCAATGATCCGAATACCCAAGGCCGCTAAACTTAGGGCGATATCGTCTTCCAGGCTCTTGATTTTGGAGATTCGCACGCCCGCCTCCGGCACAATTTCATACAGCGTAACCGTAGGCCCAATGGTGGCTTTGATACTCGCAATCCCAATGCTGTAGTTGCCCAGCGTCTCCACAATCTTGTCTTTGTTGGCTTCCAGTTCTTCTTTGGTCACCTGCACTTTGCCCACACCGTAGTCAGTGAGCAGGTCAATGCTGGGGTATTGGTAGCGCGGCAAATCCAACGTGGGGTCATAATTTTCACTCACCAGTTCGTCAGATTCTTCGTCTAAAACGGGCTTGGCAATGGCCAAATCCACTTCAGGTTCAGGCTCAGCCAAGGGTGCTTCCTCAAACAGTTCCTCTTCGGCGTGCTCCAATTCCAAAGCCAAGGGCACCGAAGCAATAGCGGCGGCTTTGGGCGTGGGACTCAAGGTGTTCACCGCGAACAAATCTTCTTCAGGGGCAGCCGTTTCTTCCACCAGTTCTTCCTGGGGTTCTGCTACCTGCAACTGGTTTCTGACGGTGAAAGGCGCTTCAAATTCCGGCTCGTCTTCTTGCTCATCCTCTTCCTCCAGCTCGTCAAACGTGCCCGAAGGATTGCTCAGATGATTCATACCCACCGACGGCGATGCATACACTCCTGGCTCAGAGGTCTCAAACGGCGATTTTTTGCGGTCCACGGTTTCTGAAGCTGCAGCAGTTCTTGGTCTGCCCAAAGTGGTGATGTTGAAAAAGAACATGATGAACATGCCCAGCAGAAAAGCCAGCAGCAAACCCGTTCCCCAGCCTAGCAGACTCTGCAGCCAGATGGCGCTTTCATAGCCAATGGCGCCGCTGGTAAACCCGAAACTGTCGGCTACTTTGCCGGTCAAGACCACGTAACCCGCCGTCACGCTACCCCACAGCAACCCGAACAAACACAAGGTAACCACCGATGAAAATGTGACTCCCGTGCGCCGGAACACAATTTTATAGCCTATGTAAAAGATGATGGGAATGAAGAAAAACGAGGCGACCCCAAACCAGCGGTTGATGAAATAGTCAGACACCCAGGCCCCGAACAAGCCCAGCCAGTTCTCAGATTCCAGCCCGGCGTCTTTGACCGCATCTACCGTCACCGACTCCACCACGCTCTGGTCTGCCGCGCCCGTGAACAGAAACGACACAAACGCAATGGCCAGATACAGCGAGGAAAGCAAAAAGAAAAAGCCCACAAACAGCTGCAGCCGGCGGTCTTTCAGAAACGAAAAAGAAAGCTGCGGCGCGACAAACGGCTTGCGGGGCGCCCTGGGTTCTTTAGGCGCTTTGGGCGCGCGGCTTTCTACCTTTTCCTTCGGCTCGTTCTGCATGCGCGGCGCATTTTTAGGCCGAGGCGCATTTCCCACTTCACGTTTATATGTATTCGTAGCCATACTATCTCCAAACCTCAAATCTACATTTTTTCAGGCAATCTGCCGTCAAGAAACTTTGTGTATCTGCTTTGTGAAATATAGGGATTTTCTATAGTTGGCTTGGGGAAGTATGAAATGATTTGAATTCCCGTTTTGGGGCTCATTTCTGGAAACGGAGCCGAAAACAGAGCCTGTACTTTTACTTTTATACCTCGCCTGCTGCCTTGGAATCATAAACTCTGCTGTTCGGGATTTATCAATCCCGAACCACTCTGTCGGGGATTTGCAATCCCCTTCGTTCTAATTCATTTACATGAACACGGGGATTGATAAATCCGGAAGAGCGGTGATTCATAAATCTGGAAGAATAAAAAAGCTTACCATGCTTCAAGTTTTCAACTTGGAGCAACCCACCGAGCAAGTTTATCAACTTGCGTACTTTGCCAAACAAGCTCTAAGGAAGTTTATAAACTTCCAGCGTGCATAGCCACAAGTTGAAAACTTGCGGCAGGAATTGTAGGCGTGCGTTTTCGGGCTCATTTCTGAAATTGAAGCCAAAAACGTTATTCTTTTAAAAACTATGGCGCGGAAGTTACTTCCGTGCCTAAAGGTCAGCTATGTAAGTCACGGAAGTAACTTCCGCGCCATAGTTAAGGTAGGAATGGGTAATTCAAAATTCCCGTTTCAGGTTCATTTCCAAAAACAAGCACAAAAACGGAAATCTATTTCTGCAACAACCGCTGATTAATCTGCTTAATCAAACCAGGGCCTTCATAGATAAAGCCCGTGTACAACTGAATCAAATCTGCCCCGGCGGCTAGTTTTTCCAGCGCATCTTCTGGGGTCATAATACCGCCAACGCCAACCAATCGCACCTGCTCCGGTAGATTTTTACGAAGGTAGCGAAGCACCTCAGTAGACGCGTTGGTCAGCGGTTTTCCGCTCAAGCCGCCCATGCCAATTTGTGTAACGGCTTTCGCCGAAGTCTGCAAGCCCGCCCGGCTGATGGTGGTGTTGGTGGCGATGACGCCGGAGAGGTTGGTCTGCACGGCAATCTCCACAATGTCATCCAGTTGCGCGTGGTTCAGGTCTGGGGCAATTTTTAGGAGCAGCGGCTTGGGTTTGGCTTTGCCTTGGTTTCGGTTCTGGAGGTTGCTGAGCAAATCCAGCAGCGGTTCTTTTTCCTGCAGCGCGCGCAAATCTGGCGTGTTGGGCGAACTCACGTTCACCACAAAATAATCTGCCACGTCATACAGCGCTTCAAAACAATAGAGATAATCCTGCAGCGCCTGTTCGTTGGGCGTGACTTTGTTTTTGCCGATGTTTCCGCCCACGATTACGCTGCTCTTGCGGCTGCGCAAGCGTTCCACGGCCTGGTCCACGCCTTCGTTGTTGAAGCCCATGCGGTTGATGATGGCGCCGTCCTGCGGCAACCTAAACAAACGCGGTTTGGGGTTGCCTTCCTGCGGTTTGGGCGTGAGCGTGCCAATCTCAATGAACCCAAACCCCAGCTCCGCGAACTCGTCAATCATGCGCGCGTCTTTGTCGAAGCCTGCCGCCAGACCCACCGGATTGGGGAATTTCAGCCCGAAGACTTCGCGCTCCAGCCGTTTGTCCTCTACCTGAAACAGACTTTTGCTGATGGACTTGGCCAAGGGCAAGCTGTATGCGGTTTTGAGGGCGTTGGTGGTGAGGTGGTGGACTTTCTCGGGGTCCAGCTTGAAAAGCAGCGGTCTGATCAGGTTTTTGTACACGGCGACGTTGGGTTTGGGCAAAGATAAAAAAAACGGCTTGCGCGCTGGCCTTCCCGCTTTACCTTCGTACAGTAAATGTAACAGACCCGGCCTGCTCCTTAACATCCTTCGCCGCAGGCCTAAACCCTATCCGCCATGAACGGAACCAAGAAATGCCCTACCTGCGGCCAATGGTCCAGCTGGAACCAAAACCCCGAGGACCGCTGCCAGCACTGCCAGGCCCCGTTAGACCCCGCGGCCGTGGCCCGCAAGCAAGACCGCGAAGACCACGCCGAGCAGCAGAAGAAACAGTTCACCGTTGACTTCATCCAGCTTGACCCCGCAGACCCGTGGCACAAACAACTCTACAAAAGAATTGGCCTGGGTTTTCAAGTGGCGTTTGTGGGCATCGTCTCTTTTATCTTATGGCTGATCGCGCTGCTGGCCGGCTAGTTTGGTCCACGTTTCGGCCGCTGTTTTGGCTGCTGGCGCTAGTGTACGTGGGGCATTTGGTTTGGCGATGGCAAGAACTCCCAAGGCCAGAGTGGGTCATTAATTACCTTGACGATTTGCTCTGCCTGCCCTTGGTCCTCAGCATCACGTTGTTTGTCATGCGCTTTTTCTTCGGGCCGAAGGTGCGGTTTTCTGGGTATCATGTGCTGTTCACGGTGCTGTATTTTGCGCTGGCTTTTGAATGGTTTTTCCCGAAGTTCATGCCGCGTTATACCGGTGACTGGGTGGACGTGGCGCTGTATGCCTTGGGCGGCTGGATTTTTTATCGGTTTTTGAATAAATAAACGCAGATTCCTCACGCATTTCGTCCCCCTTTGAAGGGGGTTGGGGGATGATTAACTCTTGCAGAAAATTGCATTCCCGAGAATCATCTTTTAAGCTTAGTAGGTTTGGCATTAAGATCTTTGACTGCCTTTGTCATCCCCCTACCCCCTTCAAAGGGGGACGAAATGCGTGAATCATTTATCTGTTTTTAGCTTCGTTTCTGAAAACGAGGTCAAAAACGTAAAACAACTTCATTTTATTTCCCGCCTTCTATGGCGCGGAAGTTACTTCCGTGACTTACAAAGCTGTTGAAATAAGTCACGAAAGTAACTTTCGCGCCATAGAGAAGCCATAGAAAAACAAAAACCTATTTTCGGCTTCATTTCTGAAAACGAGGCCAAAAACGGAAAACAACCTCCAACTTTTGCTGCCAGTATAAATAGTCTATGCAGGAAAAAGGAAACATTCACATCGGCACATCTGGTTGGCATTACACCCACTGGAAAGGCACGTTTTACCCGGTGGGCACGCCGTCCAGTCAGTTCACGGCCTATTACCTGACCAAGTTCCAGACTGTGGAGATTAACAATTCCTTTTACCGTCTGCCTACGCCAGAAACCTTCGCCGCCTGGCGCGACAGCGTGCCGGAGCATTTTCTGTTTTCAGTGAAGGCCAGCCGCTACATCACGCACATGAAAAAGCTGAAGGAGCCGCAGCAGGGCTTACAGCAGTTTTTGGGCAACGCGCAGGGACTGGGTGAGAAACTGGGCCCGGTCTTGTTTCAGTTGCCCCCGGCCTGGCGCGTGAACGTGGAGCGGTTCCGGGAGTTCCTGCAGGCGCTTCCGCCGTATTTCCGGTACACGTTTGAGTTCCGGGAGCCCAGTTGGTACCATCCAGAGATTTACGCCCTGCTACGCCAACACAACCATGCCTTTTGTATTTATGATTTGGCCGGGCACCAATCGCCGCTGGAAGTGACCGCAGATTTTGTCTATGTGCGCCTGCACGGCCCCGGCGAAAAATACCAGGGCAGCTACACGCCAGAAGCCTTGCAGGAATGGGCCAACTTATGCCTGGCCTGGGCCGAAGAGGGGAAAGATGTCTTTGTGTATTTTGACAACGACATTGGCAGCCACGCACCTTCCAACGCCATGACCTTGCAGGAATTGGTAGCTGCCGGTCGGTAAACCATTTCCGTTTTCGGCTTCATTTCCCAAAACGAGCCCGAAAACGGAAATTTCAGCGCTTTGCATTCCCCAGTACGGACAGGGCTTGACCTGTCCCCACGCATTGCTGGTCCACGCATTCCCTTTCGGGTACTTACTATTTTACTTCATGGCAAATGACTTGGCGTTGGCCACCGTTCAGGACAGGTCGCGACCTGTCCGTACAGATCTGCAAAGACTTACAACAAGAATTTATACCAACTCAAAAGCAGAACGCACGCCTTAGAATTCCCATTCGTAACCTTCACCGCTCGCAAGTGGTAAGCAGAACCCTGACCGCTGTTACTTTCTAAAAACCTACATGCCGCTGTTCAACTCTTATTTTGGTGCGTTCTCCCAATGGTTCAACCTGCGCCGCCAGCGGTGGCTTGCCCGGCACGGCCATAAACTCACGGGCACCTATTGGCGGTCTCTGGGCACCAAAGGCTGGCTCCGGGTGCTGGGCAAGCTGGTGGCGGCTGGGTTTCTGGCTTTTTTCGTGTTTTACCTGTCCGTTTATTTTGGGTTGTTTGGCTGGCTGCCCACCAAACGCCAACTAAAGGCCATTCAGAACAACATGCCCTCTGAAGTCTACACCAGTGACAGCGTCTTGATTGGCCGCTATTTTATTCAGGACAGAACCAATGTGCAGTATGAAGACATTGCCGAACCCGTGATTCAGGCCCTGGTAGCCACCGAGGATGCTAGATTTTATGACCATGACGGCGTGGATTACCGAAGTCTGGCGCGGGTGTTCATCAAGTCGTTGCTCTTGCAGGAAGAAAGTTCGGGCGGAGGCAGCACCTTGTCACAGCAGTTGGCTAAGAACTTGTTCCCGCGAAAGAGTCTGGGCTTGCTGTCTATGCCGGTGAACAAGATGCGGGAGATTATTCTGGCGAAACGGCTGGAGGCGGTCTACAACAAAGAGGAAATTCTGGCGCTCTACCTCAACACCGTGCCCATGGGCGGCAACATCTACGGCATTGAGTCGGCGGCGCGGCGGTTTTTCAACACCTCGGCAGATTCTTTAAAAACCGAGGAAGCGGCCGTTTTGGTGGGTTTGCTCAAAGGCACCACGTATTACCATCCCAGGCTGGCTCCAGAACGGTCCAAACAAAGAAGAAACGTGGTGTTGGCGCAGATGGCCAAGCAGGGCTTCCTCACCCAAGACCAGAAAAGCCAGCTGCAGCAGAAACCGCTCACGCTCCGGTACAACCCGTATTCGCATAACAGCGGCCTGGCCACCTATTTTAGGGAACATCTGCGCGAGGAACTGAGCCAATGGGCCACCAAACAGGAGAACCTGGAGGGCGAGCCTTACAATCTCTACAATGACGGGCTGAAAATCTACACTACTCTTGACAGCCGAGCCCAACTCCACGCCGAACGCGCCCTCAAGCAACGCATGTACGCGCTTCAAACGGACTTCGACAAACACTGGGGAAAGAAAGCACCATGGTCGGGCCAGCCCGATGTTCTGAAACTGGCCAAGGAACGGTCTCTGCGGTACAAGCGCGCGCAGGCCGCCGGCAAATCTGAGGCCGAGATTACCGAGGAATTCAGCACGCCCCGCAAGATGCAAATCTTCCGGTACAGCGGCGAAGTCTCCCGCACGCTTAGCCCCATGGATTCTTTGCGGCATTACCTGCGCTACCTCAACGCCGGGTTCATTGCCATGGAACCGGAGACAGGCTTTGTGCGGGCCTGGGTGGGCGGTATCAACCATTCGTTCTTTAAATATGACCACGTGCGGGCTAAACGGCAGATGGGCTCCACGTTCAAACCTATTGTGTACGCCGCGGCCATGGAACGCGGGATTTCACCCTGCTCCTACTTTCCTAATGAACGCCGCGTCTTCCCGGAGCATGACAACTGGTCGCCGCGCAACGCTGATGAAAAATACGGCGGGGCGTATTCCATGCAGGGTGCGCTCACGCATTCGGTGAACACCGTGGCCGTGAACACGGCTTTGCAAGTGGGTATGCCGCAGGTGATTACACTGGCTAAAAGCCTAGGCCTTTCCAGCGATTTGCCTTCCACTCCAGCCCTGGCGCTGGGCACGGCAGATGCCAGTTTGTTGGAAATGGTGACCGCGTATGCCAGCTTCGCGAATGGTGGTTATAAGGTGGAGCCACGCTATTTGCTGAGAATTGTGGACCGAAACGGACGCGTGCTCCTGGACAAAACCAGACCCACCAGAGGCCGGCAGGTCATAAGCTGGCAAACGGCCCAACTGCTCCGGCCCATGCTCCAGAGCGCCGTCTCAGAGGGCACCGGCCGCAGACTGCGCCGTGATTACCCGTTGAACATGGACATTGCTGGCAAGACGGGCACCACCCAATCACACGCCGATGGCTGGTTTGTGGCCTACACGCCAGACTTGGTGGCCGGTGCCTGGGTTGGCGGCCAAGACCGCAGAATCAGGTTCAGAGACTTGGAAAAAGGCGGTGGCGCCAACACGGCCTTGCCCATCTGGGGCAGTTTCTTCCAACGCCTTGTCAAGGAACGCGACTACCGCCGCTACGCCAACAGCCGTTTCACGCCAGTACCTCCCTTACTTCGCAGTTACCTGAATTGTCCGCCCTACCAACCGCCGGTGGTGGCAGCCCCAGTAGAAGAAGACAGAGGCCGAGGTATTGACGATTTTTTTGAAAAGACTGGCAGAAAACTCAAAGACCTCTTCAAAGGGAAAGGCAAAAAGAAAAAAGACCGTGACTGGCAGGAAGACCTGGAGGAGAAACTAGAAAAACAGAACCGCGGCAGAGGAAGGGGAAGGGATTAGCGTTTTATGTGGAGATGTGAAGATGAAGTGATTTGATGTTTCTGGCAAGAATATAGGATTCCCTTTCTTAACCGCGGATTCTCCCCTTGAGGGGAGCGTAGAGGGGTGTTTACATTTGCTGATTATGCATTTTATGATGTAGGGGCGTATCGCATACGCCCAATATGGTGGCATAGGTAGTATCTTTCATTTTGAAATTAAGGTCTGAAAAATATATTAAAGGAAATATCAGCAATGCGCAAGGGCGTATGCGATACGCCCCTACAGAATCTCCAAATTCGCTCTCCTGTGTAAACACCCCTCTGCACTCCCCTCAAGGGGAGAATCTGCATTTAGTTAGCGGTATACTCAACTTTATAATTCACCTTAAAACTTAGCCTTTCATTCCGCTTTAACAAAAAAACGCCTCACCTGTTCTAAAACCGGTGAGGCGTTTTTCATATTACCGTTTTTGGCTTCATTTCTGGAAACGAGGCCGAAAACGCATTTATCTTAATTCTTTCGCTTCTCCAGCGTGACTTTGGCTTTGTGGCAGATGCCGCCTAGCGGTGGGTTGAATTTGGAGACGCTCACGGTAATCTGCTCCACGAAGGGGAATTCCTGGTAGATGCCTTCAATGATGCGGTGGCCCAGATGCTCTAATAAACGGGCCGGTTGCCCCATCTCTTTGAGGACTAGCTTATACAAGCGCTCGTAGTTCACCGTCTGGTCCAGGTTATCTGAGGAGGCGGCGGCGTGCAGATCGGTGAGGAGGTACAGGTCCACGCCGTATTTATTGCCTATCTTCTGCTCCTCGTCATAATACCCATGAAAGGCGAAGAACTCCATGCCTTCCAGTGCAATCTGCCCCATGCGTAAGGCCTAGATTTCGTCAAAGAAAGAACCGCCGGTGGTGGCGGCCACAGCCGGTTTGGCCTGCGTGGTCATGGGCGGCTGCACTTCTGGCGTGGTGGGCACCGGCGATTCACGCTCCGGGGCTGGTTCCTCTACCGGTGCCGGTGTAGGCATTGGCGGAATATCTGGCTTGGGCTCTTCGCGCTTAGGCGGGTCAATAGACGGCGTTGGGATGCGTGGCGGCACAATCTCCGGCGTGCGCGGGTGTACGTCTGGCGCGGGGTTAGGCGTGGGCACAGACGGAATAGTACCCGGCGTGGCAGGAATAGCTTCGCGGCTTCCGCCTTCGCCAAAGCCGTAGCTCTGTGGTTGGTCTACCAGGGCAGACGCCGTATTCATAGATTTGATAGCCGGGGCTACAGGTGCAAATGTGTTCATAGGAGTATCTTTTTCGTCATCGGGGCGCTGCATGGCTTTGGCTTGCGCGGCCCGTTGTAAGATACTGCCAATGGCGGCTTTGGGTTTTGCTTTGGTCTTCTCTACTTTGTCTAACGCGTCTGAGGCCATGTTCTGCAGGTCGCGCACCAGGTTCTCCAGGTAGTCTTCCAGACGCAGGTAGTCCTGCTCCAGGTTTTTGACTTCGCCCTGCATCTCGGCAATGGTTTTGTCGGCTTGCTGGTAGGCGTTGTCCAGTACGCTGCGGGCTTTCTGGCGGGCGGCTTCCAGCAGTTGGTCAGATTTCAATTGGGCTTCTCTGATTTGCAGGTCGGCGGCTTTGGAAGCCTGTTCCACCATGCTGGTGCTGGTGTCCTCGGCGGTTTTGAGCGTTTTGTAAAGCGATGACTCCACCTCGCGAAGTTTCTGCACTTCGCGGCCCGCTACGTCTAGTTTGGTTTTCAGGTCTTTGTTTTCGTCCTGCAGTTTTTCCCATTGCTGCGAAAGCGTGAGTAAAAAGGCTTGCACCTCATCTTTGTCCAACCCCCGGAACGCTTTCTCAAACGTTTTCTGTCTAATCTCTAATGGTGTAATCTTCATATCTACGCTTTACTTCAAGGTTAATGCCCAAACGGCAATGCTGCGGTCATCACTACACGAAACTAACTGATTCCAGTGACTAGACCAAAACATTTTATTGACCGAGGTGCCGTGTCCCGCGTGGCGGGCTTTATCAATCACTTTTAATAATTTAAACGTCTGCGTGTCCCAAACCTTAATGGATTTGTCCATGCTGCAGGTGGCAAACAACCTTCCGTTCGGACTGAAAACCAAATGATTAATAGTGAACAAGTGGGCAATGATGCTGGTATGTTCCTGGTACTGATTCTTTACTTCCCACGTCTTTAGATGCGCGTCTCGGCCACCGCTGAGCAGAAACGCCCCGTCTGGTGTGTAGCCCAGCGTGAACACTGAATTGGTATGGCCGGTGAGTTCCTTTTTCACCGCCAAGGTTTGTTTGTCTAGCACCAGAATGCGGTGGTCGCTCAGGCCCACTGCTATATCTTCTTTCTCTGGATGCAAGGCCAAGCACCGAACGCTTTTCTCTGACAAGTTCACGGTCTGGGTGATTTCCAGTTTTTGCAAATCCAGGCGCAACAGCAGGCCATTGCCCATAGCTATAAAAGCCTGGTCCGTATCCGCATCCTGCTGAATGTCAAAAATAGCCGCGGGCGGAAGGGGAATGGTTTTGAGAATGGCTTTCGCCGAAAGGTCCAGCACTTCCAGGCTATTATGGTTGTGCCCGATCAAAAGACAATTCTTTGCCTCAACATAACGCAAGGCGTACACGCTGGAACTTACCTTGGCCACCAGTTCGCCTTTGTCGGGTTGGGTCAGGTCCCACTTCACCACCAAGCCATCGGCGCCCGACGAGAAAAACGTATGGCTTTCCGGCCCGCGCTCCACGGTATACACGCAGTCGTGGTGACCGGTGAAGGTGTTGATTTTCTGAACCTGAAACGGACTGGCCATGGAGTTTGGGAAACTGGAGATGCTATTTTTGCCTAAATTTACCAAAACCAGCCCGAAAACAGACATCTGCCCCTTTTATTTGCCCATGCCGCTCCTTTCAACGCAAACTCTTTCCGCAGAAACGCTTTTAGGCCTTTGGCACATCAAAGAATCTGTGGCAGAATTGGAAGAAGCATTATTATACCTGAGACCCAACCATGCCTTGCCAGACTTCAAAGCCGAAAGCCGCCGCCGCGAATGGCTAGCCGTTCGGGTGCTGGCGTATAGTTTGTTGGACCAATTATCAGCAGATAAAACCATCATAACCCGTGAGGAAACCGGGCAGCCGGTGTGCGTTGCCGGTGGTTTTCAGGTGTCCTTGACACATTCCGGGCCTTGGGTGGCGGCCCTGGTTTCGGGCACCTACCAAGTTGGCATAGATATTGAAACACGGGGAACCAAGGTGCCGCGGCTGGTAGCAAAATTCCTAAGCGAGGAAGAACTGACCGCCTCCCAAACTGACCCTGTGAAAATGCACCTGTATTGGAGCGCGAAAGAGACCTTGTACAAAGCCTACAGCCGAAAAAAGCTGCTGTTCAAGGAAAATCTGCTGCTGGAAAATGTGAACGTGCAGCCCACCGGCCAGTTCAAGGGCACGGTGCAGACTCACAACTTCCGGCATACCTATGACGTTCACTATATTGTAGACCCTGAATATGTGCTGACCTACGTGTTGGCTCCGCTTGAAGCAGAACTTTGAAAATAGCCTATCAGCACCTTCCTTCATTAGCACCTTATTTTATGAAACGATATTTTACCCTCGCATTTTCTTTGTTACTGACCGCCTCGGTGTTTGCCCAGGGCGGTTACCGCATTGGTTCTAAAATCACCGATTTCACCTTGAAAGACCCCAGCGGACAGTCGGTGCCGTTGTCTAGTTTCAGTGATGCCAAGGCCGTGGTAGTGGTGTTCACCAGCGTGAAATGCCCATATTCCAAACTGTATGATGCCCGGTTGCAGGCCATTTCGCAGAATTACGGTGCGCGCGGCGTGCGGTTTGTGTACGTGAACGCCGCCATCGGGCTGGAGGAAGGCACCGCGCCCAAAGCCCAACCCGACCAAACCAGCACCCAAACGTTCCCTTACTTAGTAGACGAAGGCCAGAACCTAAGCAAGCAGTTTGGCGCCACCAAAGCGCCAGAAGTATTCGTGCTCCAGAATTCTGCCGACGGTTTTTACCTCCGCTACAAAGGCGCCATTGATGATAATCCGCAGATGGAATCTTACGTGAAGGAAAACTACCTGCGCACTGCCTTAGATAATGTACTTGCCAACAAAACCGTGACCGCCGCCGAAAAACGCGCCACGGGCTGCTTAATCAAGCGTTTTTAAATTGCTGATTGTTCATTGCTGATAATTTACGGAGACACCTCACAGGTTTTAAAACCTGTGAGGTGTCTCCGTTTTCGGGCTCTAAATTGGAAATGGAGCCTGAAACATCAACAAACCTACCGCAAGTTTAGCGCAGCGTAACTTGTGGTTTACCACGTTGTAAGTCTATTGACTTACGTAAGTTTTTAAACTTACAACATTGAATACCACATTTACGCTGCGCTAAACTTGCGGCAGTGGGTAGAGCCTTGTCTCTACGTGTTCCTGATTCCCGTTTTCGGCTTCATTTCCAGAATTGAGCCCGAAAACGCATTTCCAAACGCACCACCGTGTATCTTTGTCTCTGGAAGAAACTCCTAATTCTCAATTCCCAATTCCTAATTAACCGAAAGTGGATTTCCTGGACCCAGACTTGCAGGCCTACGCCGAGGCCCATACTTCCCCAGAATCTGACCTGCTGCGGCAGCTGAACCGCGAGACGCATTTGCATGTGCTCAAGCCGCGCATGCTGTCGGGGCATTTGCAGGGGCGTACGTTGGCTATGTTCTCCCGGATGCTGCGGCCGCGGCGGGTGCTGGAAATTGGTACCTACACGGGCTATTCGGCGCTTTGCCTGGCAGAAGGGCTGACCGAAGACGGCGTGTTGCACACCATTGACGTGAACGACGAGCTGGAGGACATGGTGCGCGGGTACGTGGAGAAAGCCGGATTCAGCCAGAAAATCATACAACACCTGGGCCAGGCCGCCGATATTATTCCCACGCTCCAGGAAACATGGGATTTGGTTTTCATTGATGCCGATAAGAAAAATAACGGTTTGTATTTTGACCTGGTCATTGACCGCGTTCGGCAGGGCGGGTTTATCTTGGCTGACAATGTGCTGTGGAGCGGCAAGGTGGTGGAGAAATTCAGACCGAAGCTAGACAAAGACACACAGCAGGTGCTGGACTTCAACCAGAAAATTCAAGAGGACCCGCGCGTTGAAAATGTGCTCCTGCCCATAAGAGACGGCATTCTGGTGGTCCGGAAGAAGTAAAACCGCTTGATTGTGGATAACCCGGTGGATAAATACTAGGCCTCCGCGCTTTCTCCTTCCTTCCAAAATCGCCTACTTTGTAGAAGCGCTTGGCGGTACAACTGGTTACGGGTTAGCAATTTACCCTGCATCAACTCCAGTTTTACAAGAACATAGCGCTGCCGCAATTTTTGCCTTTCAACCCTTTTTTGCCATGAAAAGAACTGTATCTCTCCTGCTTCTCAGCTTGTTGTGCTGGGTGGCCCGTGCCCAAAGCCCCGTGGTCCCTTACAACATTTCCTTCGCAGACATGCAACTGGAAATCAAGGAAGACGCACGCGCAGATATCCAGAAAATTGTAAACGCGCTCACCAAGCACCCGGCCTATTTCCAGAAGAAAGTAGACTTGGCTGATGCATATTTCCCGTTCATTGAGCAGGCGTTCCAGCAGGAAGGCGTGCCCACCGATTTTAAATACCTGGTGCTGCAGGAAAGCGGTTTGGTCTCTGATGCCGTTTCTACCTCCAACGCGGTGGGTTTCTGGCAGTTCAAAGAGGCATCGGCCACCGAGCTGGGCATTAAAGTAAACAGCCAGGTAGACGAGCGCAAGCACATCATTGCCTCCAGCCGCGGCGCAGCCAAATATTTGCTACGCAGCAATGTGTACTACCAAAACTGGTTCAATTCTTTGCTGTCTTATTACCAAGGCTTGACCGGCACCAAAGCCCTGACCAAGACCTCTGACATTGGCATGAAGAAAATGGCAGTGACAAGCCAGACAAACAAATACCTGCTCACCTTTCTGGCGCACAAAGTGGCCTATGAAAACGCCATAGGGAAAAACCCCAAGCCAACCCTGACGCTGCAGCCCGTGAAAGCCAGCCCCGGCCAAACCTTGATGGAAATCGCCCTGCAGGCCCAGGCAGATGCCACCGAAGTGGAGCGTTACAACAAATGGCTTTTGGCCTCCAACATTCCCGCAGACAAAGAATATACTGTGATGATACCAATGGCGGGCAGCGCGGCTCGTCCGGTTCTGGCCCAAGCCCCCGTTTCAGCGCCTGCTGCTGAGAAATCTGCCCCAGCGGCGGTGAAAGACACGCCACCCGTGGGCGAAAAGCTGAAATCCCTGACGGCTAGAATCAAGAACCTCTTCACCACCAGCAACAACATCAGTTCTATTGTGGCCCAGCCCGGCGATACCAAAGACATGCTGGCCATGCAGGCGGGCATTTCCACACGTAAATTCCTACGGGTGAATGACATGCGTTCCTTTGACCAGATTGAGGCCGGCAAAACGTATTACCTGAAAGCCAAAGCCAGCAAGTCAGAAACAGATTACCACGTGGCCCGCGCCGGCGAAACCATGCACAGCATCTCGCAGAAATACGGCGTGAAGCTTAAGAAACTCCTAAGCAAAAACCGCATGAAAAAGACCGAGGCTGTGGTGCCGGGCCGTGTAATCTGGCTCAAAGACACCCGCCCGGCCAGCATTCCGGTAGAGATTCGGTACCCCAATGATGAACCCACCATCATCGCTCAGAAACCTGCGAGCGCTGCGCCAGCCCAAGTTGCTGCGCCCGTTACGCCAGCCCCGGCCAAGCCCGTGAAACCAAAAGAAGGTAGCATTTCTGTGGAAGTGGAAGATGCCAACACGCCCTACGTGCCTAACGTGAAGAAAACTGAGGGAGAAGATTCTGTAGCCGCCAAAGCTTTGTACCCTGGCAAATCTGCTGAGGTCGCTAACAAGCCCGCGCCGCCCATTGAGCGCAAAGCCCCCGAGGAGCCTATTTCTGTTGTAGTAGAGCCTACGCCCGCCACCGCCAAACCAATCTCCGTGGAAGTGGCCACCAGCCACAAAGTAGAGAAAGGCGAAACTCTGTATGCCATCTCCAAGCTGCACAACGTGTCCATGGAAGACCTGCTGGCCTGGAACAACTTAGACGGAAGCAAGCCTTTGGCCCTGGGTCAGGAATTGTCCTTGACCGGTCCGGCCGCTGACGCGCAGCCATCAGCAGCACCGGCCACCCCCGCGAAAACATCGGCAACTACCGCGCCTGCTAAAACTGCCGCCCCTGCCTCCTCTACTTCTGCAGCAACTGAACACACTGTGGTGGCTGGTGAAACGCTGTACGCCATTTCTAAGAAGTACAACGTCACGCTGCAGAACCTCCAGACCTGGAACAACCTAGGCACCAACGGCTCTATCTCTTTGGGTCAGAAACTGGTAGTTGCCGCGCCTGCTGAGGCGACGCCTGTTAAAGAAAACACCGTAGCGCCAACCGCTGCCCCGCAGAAATCTGCCGCAGGAACCGTCACCCACAAAGTAACCACCGGCGAGTCCATGTACCAGATTTCGCGCAAGTACGGCGTGACTATCAAGGAAATTATGGAATGGAACGGCAAACCAGACTTCAACGTGACCGTGGGTGAAAGCCTTTTGATTAAACCAAAGAACTAGCCTTTTTAGCTGAAGTTTTTAATCCCCGTTTTCGGGCTCATTTCTGGAAATGAGCCCGAAAACGGGGATTCTGGTGTTAGCCATATATTTGGCTAATTCTAAATTTAAGACACATCATTTTTATTTTGTTCCATAATTAGTTAACTTCACACAGTGGAACCCGTAAGAGAAATCATTTTTTACCAGAATCACTTTCAGGATTTTTTTGACAAACAGACAGAGAAGGTCAAAAACAAAATTGATGAAGTTCTCTTTCTGATTACCATCATTGAAAGAGTGCCAAGGAAATTTTTTCAGCACATGGAAGGAACTGATGGGCTTTATGAAGTTAGGGTTGAAGTAGGAAGTAATATCTTTAGGATTTTCTGCTGCTTTGATGAAGGCAGGTTAGTCGTACTTTTTAACGGATTTCAGAAAAAAACACAGAAAACGCCTAAGTCAGAAATTGAAAAAGCCATAAAGTTGAAGGTAGACTACTTCGCACAGAAGTAAATCTTAAGATAGGACCAAAATTTACTAAACCAACAAGATTATGGAAACTAAAAATAAAAGCATCATTACGTTTGAGGAACATCTTGATAATCGGTACGGTGAGACCGGATCCTTGAAAAGGGCAGAATTTGAAATCAAAGCCAAAGCATTTGCCATAGGCGAGGTTATCAAAGAAGAGCGTAAGTTAGCCAAGATGACGCAAGAACAACTAGCAGCAAAAACAGGGACAAAAAAGAGCTTTATTTCAAGAATAGAAAACGGTCACAGTGATATCCAACTCTCCACACTTTACAGAATCCTTGAAATCGGCCTTGGCCGTAAAGTCTTCCTTTCTATTGAGTAATTTACTTCAATCCTGCCTCGGTGGAACGGTTAAATTAGTGGCCGCCCTCAAACCCGTGGCAATCTCCGGCAAAATCCCCAAACGCTGGTAAATGGGCCGGACCAGGGTTCTGAGTTGGGGCAGTTGCAGCGCGAACGGAATAATACTCAAGGCGCACAGAATGCCGCAGCCCAATAGAGTGTAGGTCACGCCAATGTGTTCGGCCACCCAACCGGCGAGCAAACTCCCGAACGGCGCCATGCCCATGAACGCCATGGAATAAAAACTCATCACGCGGCCGCGCTTGTCTTCGTCTACAATGGTTTGTAGCACCGTGTTGCACGAGGCCATCTGGAGCATCATCCCCAAACCGGCCATAAAAATACAGAACATGGCCAGCGGCAAACTTCTGGTGAACGAGAACAGCATCAGCCCCACCCCAAACAAAATAGCGGCGCCCACAATCAACTTGCCCAAACCCAGCACTGTTTTGCGCGAGGCCAGATACAGCGCCGCCGACAAAGCTCCCACGCCCGAAGCACCCATAATTAAGCCCAAAGTACTCGCAGAACCGCCCAACACATCACGCGCAAACACCGGCATCAGCACACTGAACGGCATCCCGAACAAACTCAACATGGCAATCAACAGCAGAATACTTCTAATAGGCGCAAACCCGAAAGCATAGGCAAAGCCTTCGCGCAAAGACTCCAGCACGCGGTGCTGAGTGACGGGCCGCTCAAACGGTTTCAGGCGCATGGCCAGCAGAGAGGCAATCACGGCCAGGTAACTCAAGGCGTTGAACAGAAAACACATGCCTTCGCCCACGGCGGCAATCACCACGCCCGCAATAGACGGCCCCACCAGCCGCGCGCCGTTGAACATAGAAGAATTAAGCGCAATGGCGTTGCTCATGTCTTCGCGGTGCTCCACCATTTCCACCACAAAACTCTGCCGCGCCGAAATATCAAACGCGTTCACAATGCCCAGAAACGCGCTCAACGCCATAATTACCGGAATGGTGATGTTGTCGGTGAGCACGAGCGTGGCCAAGGTGCTGGCTTGCAGCATAGACAGGAATTGGGTAATCAACAGCAACCGATGGCGGCTGAAACGGTCAGAGAGCACACCCGCAAACGGACCCAACAGAAAAGAAGGCATCTGCGCCGCGAAGTTCACCAGACCCAACAACAGCACCGAATCTGTGAGTCGGTACACCAGCCAACTCATGGCCAGTTGTTGCATCCAGGTGCCAATCAGAGACAAGCCCTGCCCCATGAAAAACAGCCGGTAATTGTAAGAACGCAGGGCCCGGAACATGCCGCCCAAGTTAGAAGTAGTGCCCGCCGAAGGAGATGGTGCCATGGATAGAATTGCCGTGTACGCTGGGTTGGTGTACGCAGCCCCGCCCTATTTGTGTTCTACCCAAGCCTTTTTCATAACCCGTTTTCGGGCTCATTTCCGGAAACGGAGCCAAAAACGGAATCTAAAAAATCCCCTCTCCCGCTGGGAGAGGGCTAGGGTGAGGGTGTTTTTCGATTTATCTGCTGGCGCGAATCTCCTGGCTCACTTCATCTATCGTCACGAGTCTGGGGACACGCGCCAGAGCGTGGTAATTTCTCCCACATCCTACCCTTTTCCCAGCGGGAGAAGGAACTGCGCTTTTCTTTTGGGCAACGGCCTTGGCCTAGCGTTGACGTTTCTGGCAGAAACTCCGTTTTCGGGCTCATTTCCAGAAACGGAGCTAAAAACGGAAATTACTGACCATCAGCTTACTATAAATAAATTGAACCTTAGAAACGCATTTGCTTATAAACTTCCATCTGTAGCAGACTACTAATCAAATATTTGCAACCTAGCGCGACATCATAAGTAAATAAGAATCCGGAAGGAGAGAATTTTCACTAAAACACGTGGCCAACAGCAGACAGAAAAAACCGGCACACATTATTTCCAACAATTCTACCACGCACCAAAAGTATGGCCAACGCAAAAGACCCAGAATTGCACCACCCGGTGAACCGCCGCTTTATTCCTAAAGGAAAACTGCTGGCCATTGGCGGTAAGGAAAGCAAAGACCAGAACGGCGAGGACAAAGAAGAAGGCGCGCCCCAGAACATCAACTTCATTAGTGAGCAGATTCTGAAGCGCTTTGTAGCCGAACTCAAAGGCAAGAACCCATTGGTGGCCATTATTCCCACGGCCTCAAATGAACCGGAGGCCTCGGCCCAGGACTATGTGAAAGTATTCAAAGACCTGGGCGTGCCCAACGTACAGGTCATGGACATCAGAAACCGGCCCGACTGTGACACCCCGGAAAACCTGGAAATAGTGAAAACCGCCGCGGGCATTATGTTCACCGGCGGCGACCAGCTCAGGCTCACGACTATTTTTGGCGGCACTCACCTGCTGGAAGCCATGAAAGAACGGTACGCGCTCACCAACATCATTATTGCCGGCACCAGCGCGGGCGCCGCGGCCATGTCCACGCCCATGATTTTTGAGGGAGAGTCTGAAGGTGGCTACATTAAAGGCGATGTGCGCCTGACCACCGGGCTGGAGTTTCTGAAAGACGTAGCCATTGACACGCATTTCATCGCCCGCGGGCGCATTGTGCGCATGACCCAGGCCATTGCCACCAACCCAGAATGCATTGGTATTGGGCTGGAGGAAGACACGGCCATTTTAGTCTCTGAAGGCGGAAAAGTGGAAGTGGTAGGCAGCGGGCTCATCACGGTGGTAGATGGCCGGGGCATCACCGAGACCAATATATTTGACATCGCCAACGGCGAACCCTTCACGGTGAAAGGCCTGCGCGTGCACCTGTTAGGCGACAAAGACGAATATTTCATTCCCACCTACGCCCGCATTCAGCTTAAATAAAAATTTCCGTTTTCGGGCTCATTTCTGAAAATGAGCCCGAAAACGGAAAATAAATCAGCGGGCCGGCGTGTCGTGGGCTATTTTTTTATCGAAGTAAAAAGTGCCGAAGGGAATAAGCGACCAGAAAAAGGCCTCAGCGGCTTTCTTAAATGACCAGCGGTACTCAAGCCAGACTTGCAGCAGCAGAAACCCGAACAGCACAAACAGCACGCCGTGCGCCATGCCCACCACACGCACAGCTTCGGGCATGCCAAAAATCCATTTTAAAGGAACGGCAATCAGCAACAAGACCAGGTAAGAGATTCCTTCAATGATGGCCACCAGCCTGAAACGGCCCAGTGAGGTGTTTAACGGAATATTCATGGGTAAGAGAAGCGGTTGAAGGGCAAAGGTAGGGCCAAATGGGCACAATCCCTTAGTTCGCCAGTTCTTCTTCCTCGGCGGTCTCGCCGGTTTCGGGGTCCACGCGTGACAGGCCGTAGTCCAGTTTGTTCTCCACCTGTTCTTTTTCGGGCACCAGGAGCACCAGCGTGTTTTCGTCCTTTACTTCCAGGTAGCGCACCTCGTCGGCCTGGGCGGGCTGCAGCAGCACTTTTTCGCCGTTCTCAATCTCCAGCCACCGCCCCGACGTTTTGACCGGGTACACCTGTTCTTTGATAAAGCCTTCTTCTAATTGGTAGGTATGGTTGGGCTGCAGCACCAGTTGCATGTGAATTCCCTCACAGTCTTCACAGGGCACGGTGCCCACAAAAGTACCGGCGTATTCAAAGTTCTGCGTGGCTTGGCCTATCTGGGCAGCGGTTTGGTCGGTTTTGGCTGATTCACGCTGCTGGCAGGCACCCAGCACCACCGCACACACCAGAAAGAAGCAGAAGTATTTCATGGCCCCAAAAGTAGTCATTATTCTTGCATACTGCTGTTGCCGGAAATGGTTTTGAGCCAAGGCCGGCTGCCGCGCCGTTTTTGGCATCATTTCCAGAAACGAAGCCAAAAACGGAAGTCAAAACCACAAATTTCCGTCTATCTCCGGGGTTTATTTTGTATCTTCGTAGTCCGCTCCGGCGGGTTTTAGGCCTGGTCTACCTCCATTCCTGATTCATAATTCCCAATTCTTAATTTTCGCTTCCGTGCCAGATTTTTCCCACCTCCATACCCACACCCAGTACTCGCTTTTAGACGGCGCCGCCAGCATTAGCGGGCTCATGAAAAAGGCCCAGGCCGATGGCATGAAAGCCGTCGCCATGACCGACCACGGCAACATGTTTGGGGCGTTCAACTTCGTGGCCGAGGCTAACAAGTACAATGTGAAACCCATTGTGGGCTGTGAGTTCTATCTGGTGCAGGACCGTCACCAAAAGACGTTTACCAAGGAGCAGAAAGACGTGCGTCACCACCAATTGCTGTTGGCCAAAGACCAGGAAGGCTACCAGAACCTGGCCAAGCTCTGCTCCTATTCTTACATTGACGGCCTTTACAGCAAATGGCCCCGCATTGACAAAGAACTGCTGGTAAAATACCACAAAGGCCTCATCGCCACGTCTTGCTGCATTGGTGCGGAGCTGCCGCAGGCTATCTTGTGGAAAGGTGAAGAAGAAGCCGAAAAACTGCTACAGTGGTGGCTGGACTTGTTCGGGGACGATTACTACATTGAGATTCAGCGCCACGGGCTCATGAACATTGACAACACTGGCTTGTCTCAGGAAGACGTAAACCAGGTGTTGCTCAGATTTGCCATCAAGTACAATGTCAAGGTTATTTGTACCAATGACAGCCATTACGTAGAGCAGACCGACTGGAACGCGCATGACATTCTCCTGTGCGTAAATACCGGCGAGCAGGAAAGTGTACCCGTAGGCGATTTCCAGACGCAGTACTTCCGGATGATGAGCGGTAGCGGCGAGGTGATTTACGACACGCTCACCAACATCAGAAACAGCTACGGCCATGACGAGAACGTGCGCCGCATGTTGTACCGCATTGAGGAAGAGCAGCAGAAACCGCGCCCGCAGGACCGCTTCGGCTTCCCCAACGACCAGTTCTTTTTCAAGAGCCAGGCCGAGATGAACCAGCTGTTCGCGGACGTGCCCTTCGCCGTGGACAACACCAATGAGATTGTAGACAAGATAACGCCACCTAAGCTGCAGCGCGATATCCTGTTGCCCAATTTTCCGCTTCCTCCGGAGCACCCCACCGCAGACTTGTTTTTGCGTCACTTAACCTTTGAAGGCGCCAAGAAACGCTACCATGAGATTACGCCAGAGGTAGAGGAACGCCTGAACTACGAGCTGGGCATTATTGAGACCATGGGCTTTGCGGGCTACTTCCTCATCACCCAGGATTTTATTAACAAAGGCCGCAGCATGGGCGTGGCCGTGGGTCCGGGCCGGGGTTCGGCGGCGGGTTCTGCCGTGGCCTACTGCGTGGGAATCACCAACATCGACCCTATTAAATACGCCTTGCTGTTTGAGCGTTTCCTGAATCCGGAACGGGTGTCTATGCCCGATATTGATATTGACTTTGATGACGTAAACCGGCAGCGCGTGATTGATTACGTGGTGGAGAAGTACGGAAAAACGCAGGTGGCCCAGATCATCACCTTCGGTACCATGGCGGCTAAATCGTCTATCAAAGACGTGGCCCGCGTGCTGGATTTACCTTTGTCCGAGGCCAACGAACTAGCCAAAATGGTACCTGAAGTACCCGGCACCACGCTGGCCAAAGCATTTATAGAATCGCCGGAACTGGCCTCCATTAGAGACGGAAACGATTTACGCGCCAAAACCCTAAAACTAGCTGAAAAGTTGGAAGGCTCGGTGCGCAACACGGGTATCCACGCGGCGGGCGTGATCATCGCGCCAGATGACATTACCAACTACATTCCAGTGTCTACCTCCAAAGACTCTGACCTCTTGGTGACCCAGTTTGACGGCAAGGTGATTGAGAGCGCCGGCATGCTGAAAATGGACTTTCTGGGCCTGAAAACCCTATCAATTCTGAAAGATGCCATGGCTCTGATCAAGCGCAACTACGGCGTGGAGATTGACATTGACAACATTCCGCTGGACGACGAGAAAACCTACGCCCTTTACCAGCGCGGCGATACCATTGGTACGTTCCAGTTTGAGTCTGAGGGCATGCGCATGTACCTCAAGGACCTGAAGCCAACCAACATTGAAGACTTGATTGCCATGAATGCCCTGTACCGCCCAGGTCCTATGCAGTTCATCCCTAACTTCATTAACCGGAAACAGGGCCGCGAGGAAGTGGAATACCCGCACATCCTGCTGGAACCGCTTTTGAAGAACACCTACGGCATCATGGTGTACCAGGAGCAGATTATGCAGACGGCGCAAGTTCTAGCAGGTTACTCCCTGGGTGGTGCGGATTTGCTTCGCCGGGCGATGGGGAAGAAGGACATGAAGAAGATGGCCCAGGAACGCGAGAAATTCGTGGCTGGGGCTAAGGAGATTCATGGCATTGCCGCCAAGCAGGCCTCTGAGGTATTTGACGTGATGGAGAAATTTGCGCAGTACGGCTTCAACCGCTCGCACTCCGCCGCCTACTCCGTGGTGGCTTACCAAACCGGTTACCTCAAGGCGCATTACCCAGCCGAGTACATGGCCGCCGTGCTTACCCACAACATGAACGACATCAAGAAAGTGACGTTCTTTATTGAGGAGGCGCGCAAGCAGCAGATTCAGGTTTTGGGACCCGATGTGAATGAATCCATCCATCAGTTCAACGTGAACCAACAAGGGCAAATCCGTTTCGGGATGGGCGCTGTGAAGGGCACCGGCGAGGCCGCCGTGGAAGCCATCATTGAAGAGCGCGAACAGAACGGTCCCTACACCGATGTCTTTGACTTTGCCAAACGCGTGAACCTGCGCGCCGTGAACAAGAAGACGTTTGAAAGTTTGGCCCAAGCCGGAGCCTTTGACTCGTTTGAACGCTACCACCGCGCCCAGTACATTGAAACCCCGCCCGGCGAAACCATCAACCTCCTGGAGAAGGCCGTCCGTTTCGGAAACCAGTACCAGGCCGAGAAAAGCGCCGCCCAACAGTCTCTGTTCGGTGGTGGCGGAGCGGTAGATATGCCTTTGCCGAAGGTGCCAGACGTACAACCTTGGTCCTTAACCGAGATGCTTCGCCGCGAGAAAGAGGTGATTGGTTTCTACCTGTCGGGCCACCCGCTAGACCAGTTCAAATTGGAGATTGATTCCTACTGCACTTGTAGCCTAGACCGCATTGAGGAGTTCAAAGGCCGTGACGTAAACGTGGCTGGTATCATCAGCAACGTGGTCATGCGGACCGGTAAAAACGGCAACCCGTTCCTGCTCTTCTCCTTGGAGGATTATGACAACACCATGGGCCTGGCCTTGTTTGGGGAGGATTTTGTAAAGTTCTCTCCTTATGTGAAAGAGGGCATGTACCTGTTCATAAGAGCCAAGGTAACCTTACGCTACAAGTCTGAGGACCAGTGGGAATTGAAACCGCTCTCTATGCAACTGCTTTCTGATGTAGCTGATAAGATGGCCAAAGGTGTGCGCATGGATATTGACATCCGAAACATCAACGCCCTGTTAATTGACCGGCTGGAAGAAGCCGCTGTAAACAGCCCCGGGCAGAAGAAACTGGAATTGGTGTTGACAGAGCCGGGGGAACGTTTGGCGGTGGAATTGTTTTCTAGAAAATATAGAATTGACCCGAAGGCTTTTTTGCAGAACGTGAAGGATTTGGAAGTGGCGACGTGTCAGTTGATTTGAGGCAATACTAATATGGAAACTCAGTTAGACAGCTCAAATTATTCAGATACACCCATTTATAAAATATGGGTTGATATTATAGAACTGATGATTCCAAGATTTTCTGCTTGGCTTGTGAATCATTCCTTTAGAAGTCAGGAAGTAGTATTAAATCGTTCGGGTGTTCACATATACCATCAGAAGGGAGAAATAATCTTAGAAATCTATTACAGTCAACCTAATAAAAACTTGTACTGCCTGCTAAGGGATAATAAGACTGAAGAAATAGTACCTTGGTCAGGCGAAAGTTTTCCCTTAAAAACTGTTCTTGCTATAAACAATAGGAATGATTTATTTAAAGCAGTAGAAGAACTGGAAGTATTTTTAAAGAACCAATTCGAATAAAAATTAAGTCAATTTTTTAAATTAAGATAGACAGTGAAGCCCGCTCTTCCGGATTTATCAATCCGGTAGTTGTCTGTCGGGGATTTATCAATCCCCGTGCTCAAGCTTTCCCTATTAGCCTGCAACGGGGATTTGGAAATCCCCGACATAGTGGTTCGGGATTGGTAAATCCCGAACAGCGTCTAGATGGCAACTAGAAACTGAGTTTTTTATTTGCCGTAGCTCTTTATATGGGCATCAAAAACAAAATCCATGAAGGCCATCTACATTATTTGACATTAACAGTAGTGGATTGGATTGATGTTTTCACTAGGCCTATTTATAGACACATCATTCTAGATTCACTCAAGTTCTGCCAAGAAAGGAAAGGGCTGGAATTATATGCTTGGGTTTTAATGAGCAATCACCTACACATGATCGCAACAGCTAAAGATGGATTTCACCTTTCTGACATTCTCAGGGACTTCAAAAAATTTACAAGCAGAAGCATCGTGACAGCAATCCAAATGGAAAATGAAAGCAGAAGAGAATGGATGCTGCACCGTTTCCAGTTTCCGGCCAATGTGCATTCCAAAGTAATCAACCACAAATTTTGGCAAGATGGGAACGAGGCGAAGGAAATCCATTCCAACGAGTTCCTTCAACAGAAGCTTGACTACATTCATCAAAATCCAGTACGGGCCGAGATTGTGCAGGAACCAGAGCACTATTTATACAGTTCCGCCCGAGATTATGCGGGCACCAAAGGACTCCCCTTCTTCTGCAATGGCTGCCCGTGGTTCACGGCGGAGTAGGAACTCCGCAGCAGATAGGTTCGGGAGTAGGAACTCCCGAACAGCGAAGGACCTCCCGAACAGCGAATAGAGTAGCATACTTTATTTTACTCTACCAGCAACACGTTCAGTAAACCCTTGCCGCCGGCATAATCTAGGGCTGAACTATAGGTGTAATGTTCCGGCTCATAGACCAATTCTGCCCGGACCGGATTCATATGAATATAGTCTAGCTTCTGTTGAAGGAATTCATTTGAGTGAATTTCTTTGGCTTCATTTCCGTCTTGCCAGAATTTAAAATGATAGGATTTGGCATTGGTGGCAGCCGCGAAATGGAAACGAGGCAGCATCCATTCTTTCCGGCTTTCGTTTTCCAGTTGGATGGCTTGGGTAATTCTGCGGCTAGTGAATTGTTTATAATCGCGGAGGATGTCAGCCAAATTCTTTCCGTCTGGTGCCGAAGCAATGAAGTGAAGGTGATTGCTCATGACCACCCATGCGTATAATTCCAGCCCTTTCTTTTCCTGACAAAACTTTAAGGAGTCGAGCAGAATGTGACGGTAAACAGGCTTGGTGAAAACATCTACCCAGTCCACCACTGTTAAGGTCACAAAATAGAGATAGCCTTCGTGGATTTTGTTTTTGATGCCCATTCCTCAAAATACGGTTGCAAAAGTATCGAAAGTTGCAGAAAAAGGGAGCAGAACTCCCAAATCGCATATTTCTGGAGTACAACTCCAGAAGAGCTATTCAGATTAACCCAATTCAAAAGCCATTCCCCTTGCCTTTTCCAAAAATATACGTACCTTTGTCTCAACCTTCGGGTTCTTGGCTTTTCCGGTTTAAAGTTGGCTTCCACCTCTTTCTACTAGAAAAGCCTTGCCTTTTTTAGGGAAGCCTCGTTCTGAGGTGTGCCCTTTCACGTTTCTCTGCCACTGAAGGCAATCTTGAGAGAAGCCTTGCCGCCGTTTCTGCCACCATTTTCTGGAATTAGCCAATCTGTCAGGGAGGCGCGTTCCTAACCTTTTCCCCGGATATCAGTAGATATAGGCACGTTTTAGGCTTCATTTTCAGAAATGAGCCCGAAAACGGTTTCCTGCAGGATATTGACACACCTGACAGAAAAGCATAGCTTTACCAACTAAATAGAATTGGTTCTATATTTGACCAACAACTTCCATTAGCACATAAAAACGAAAAATCATGGCACATAAAGCAATTGAGATCACCGATGCGAACTTTGAGGAGATCATCAACTCAGATAAACCTGTATTAGTAGACTTCTGGGCCGAGTGGTGCGGACCTTGCCGCATGGTAGGACCCGTGGTAGAAGAACTAGCCGGCGACTATGAAGGCCGCGTGGTGGTAGGCAAAGTAGACGTGGACGCCAACCCACAGACCTCTGCCAAATTCGGGATCAGAAGCATTCCTACGCTGTTGGTTTTCAAAAACGGACAAGTGGTAGACAAGCAAGTAGGCGCCGTTCCCAAGAACGTGTTGGCCCAGAAACTAGATGGCCAGTTAGCATAAACTGAATCACCCGCTTCAAAACAGAAAAGCCGCTCCTGCACAAGGGGCGGCTTTTTCGTTTTCGGGCTCATTTCTGGAAATGGGGCCGAAAACGGGAGTTGCCAGATTATCTAAAATGTCTGTGCTGGCGCGAGTCTCCAGAATCGTGCCCAGGAATGGATGAAGTCTCCAGACTCCAGTTTCAAAATTCTTGTTCCTAATTCTTGTTCCTAATTCTAACCGAAACCAGCCACTCGCTTTATACTAGCGCACGAACCGGGAGTCTTGCGCCAGCACAATAGAGCCTGCGTTTTCGGGCTCATTTCTGAAAATGAGGCCGAAAACGCAGTTCAGGCAAAGCCTTTCTTCTTTGGGGAGGGGCTACTCACAGTCGCACAGCGCTTTTTCGGCGGCGCAGATATCTGTGTAGCCTTGCTCTAGCAGGCGTATCAGGCTGTTGAGGCGTTGGCTGTGTTCCCGGTAAAGGCTGAGTTTGCCTTCGGTGGGCGGAGATTTCATCAGGGTTTCCAGCTCCAGGATCTGCGCTTTTAATTCTCCTTTCTTTTCATAGAGCCGCTGCATGTGGGCCGGCAAGGTGTCGTTAGACGGGAACTGCGTTTTGAAGGCGTTTTCCATGCAGGCGTCTTGCTTCAGGAAGGCAATGATCTTGCGGTCCAGTTGCATGGTGAGCTCCTGCAGGCGGGAGCGTTCCTTCTCCAGTTGCTGTTCCTGGTAGCGCTGGTTGAACAGTTGGGTGGCTTTTTTCACTTCCTCGCGGCAGCTGCGGCATTTGGTGGCGTTGGCTTTCTCCAGCAAATTGTTCCGAAGGGCCAAATTTTCCTCGGTGGGCGTGGCGTTGCGCAGGCGCGTCACTTCTTTGTCATAAGTTTCATTGTACTGCGTGGTCTCTAGGCGTTTTACGTGGCGGGTCAGGCCTTCGCCCTCTAAAGAACTGGCCAGATACTCCTGGCTGGGCAATTCCACCGAATACAGTTTGTTCAGGTAGTACTCGCGCTGGGCCGCCGTGAAGGGTTTGTCCTGTTCCTGGTCCAGATCCAGCAGGGTGTTCACCAGTTCCCGGCCGCTGCGCAGGTTATGGTCGGTTTCCATGTAGGCGTCTGCGTTGGACAGAATGGTCTGGTATTCGTTCTTGAAAATGCGTTGGTAGGTGTGGTTGCGGGAGAATTCACGGTCGCGCTGCTGCGCCAGGCCTTTGAGCCGTTTGTAGTCCTGAATGACCGCGAACATGGTTTTGGCGTTCCCCTCGGGGCTGTTGTTTTTGTAGTTGAGGCGGTAATTGTTCAGGTTCTGCTTAAGGTCCGCGAAGTTCCTGAGAAACTCCACATAGTATTTTTCCTGCTTGTAGGCGTCATCATTCACCAAACCTGAATTGTAGGCCTGTTCAATGCGCACCCGGCGTTTCTCAATGGATTCAGTGGTGATTTCTGAGCCCGTGAGCGCATCCATCTTGTACAGGCTCTTGTAGTTGGCCACCACCAGCACCGGATAATCTTTGAACGCCAGCGCCGCCTCCAGCTTCTGCCGCTCAAACCCCTGCGGACTGTTGCTCAGTAACTCCGCCAGGCGGGCGGTGCGCAAAGCCGGAATTTTCGCAAAACTCGGCACGAACACATAAACCCGCACAGAATGCAAGCGCGTGTCAAAATTCTGGCCTTCATACAGCCTGATGGTGGAGCTGAATTTGTATTCTTTTTTCTGCGCCACGTTCCGGATCAGATTCCCGAACTCGCCCACCAGGGAGAAAAGCGGCAACTGCGCCGTGCCCTGCTTGCTGATGTTGGTGAGTTGGTTGGCGATGAGGTTGAAGAACACCTCGCGGCTGTCTGAGGTGAACAGTTTGGCGTCAATGGTGGCGTCAATGTTGCGTTCATCCTGGGCCAGGGGCAGTTTGTCAATGATTCTGATGGCCTCAATGTTGTCTGAGATGCGGGTCACGTACTCTTTCTTGGCGTTGGGCGGCTCAATGGCGAAGTTGTACAGCGGGTACACCACCGGTTCCTGCCCAAACAGCTTGGCGTTCTTGAGCTGCGCCGAAATAAACAACGACTCCAGGTTCACAAAATCGCGCCGGCGGGCTTTGGACGAGCCTTTTTCCAGTTCGTTGACCACCTTGGTAAACTGCCCGGCGTTGAACAGGTACATGTCGGTGGTGAGGTACTGCCATTCATCGGTGAACTCAAATTTGTCCAGGTAATTATAGCCCAAACGGGTTTCAATCATGTCCTGCGCCTGCGTTTTGCCCGCCACCAAGCCCAGCCACACCATGCACCACCAAACCAGTCTTTGTCTCATCATGTATTCTAAAACTCTCAACTTACGTAACGAACCAATCCCGTGCCTCGTGCCTTTCCCACAAAGTTCGCACCTAAAATAGCCAAAGCAAACAGGAAAAGGTTGCTTGCTGTTATGTTTCTGCCTAGCTTTCTCTTTTTGAACCAAACCCCGTGTGCTGTGCCCTTGTCTTTTTGGCCGAGACTTTTGTTTCTTTCCTCTCCGCGTTTTTGGTTCTGGCTGGTAGTGGTTTGCAACCTCCTGTACTTTTTCCTGGAGCACGAAGGCCTTTACCACCAAGACGATTACTCCTACGCCAAACATGCCTATGACGCCCTGCAGGGCCGGTTTTGTGCTACCGGCTCCATTTTCTGCCACCGGCTCATGGTCACCTTGCCTACGGCTGCCGTGTACGCGGTGTTGGGCGTAGGGCCTTATACCACCACGCTGTACCCTTTGCTCTGCACCTTAGGCACGTACGGCCTGCTCTACCAGACGTTCCAGAAAGAGTACCCGGTCGCTATTTCGTGGACCTTGGTCTTTCTGGGGCTTTTTTATTTTCTCCTGAACACCGTCAATTACCTGTACCCAGACAACCTTCTGCTGTTCTACACCACCGCCTGTCTCCTGATTCTTTATAAAACCAGAGGAAAGCAACAAGTGCCCTGGTGGTGGGCGGTGGGGTTAGTGGGGCTGGGCTTTTGCGCATTTCTGGTGAAGGAGACCGTGGTGTACCTGTTGCCTTTCTGCCTATTGTTGGCCGTGCAGGATCTCAGAAAGAAACGCCTGGTCTCTTTCTGGCTGGTTGGCGTAGGTGTTGGCATAGTTTTGCTTGGCTTGTATTTCGGCTTTTATTCCCAGACGGAAAGAGGCCTGTGGTGGCGCTTCGAGGAGATTGAAGCTTATAGTCTGCATTTGAAGGAAGGCTATCTCAACAGAACGTCTTCACTGGCCCTGATGAAGCGCCTCACCTACGGCCCGCTGCTCTTTTTCATTGGCACCGGCATGGCGGTTCCGTTGGTATTTCTTTTGGGTTGTTTCCTGGCGCATCCTGAAAAGCAGCAGTGGTCATTGAATTCCGCCCAGGGGTACTGGTTTTGGGCGATGGTTTTCATGCTGGCCCCGCTGTGGCTGGGCACGGTGAGTTTGGACCATTACAAGCCTATGAGCCTGGTGCCGCGCATGCTCCACCCTTTACTACCTACTTTCTGCCTCAGCGCGGGGTTTGCTATTCAGACTACGGGTTTTACAAAACGAACTCTGGGTTGGCTTGCAGGTCTGTTTATAATGTGCGCCTTCCTGGCATACGGCGAAATGAAAGTGTACTATGTGCCGTTCATGCTTCTTTTTGCCGCAGCGTGGGCATTGCCGAGAATTAGTACGCTGGCTGCATTCCTTGCTTTGCCCGTGTTAGTGGTGGTGCAGCTGGTACGGCCTGCATATTTTATCTGGAAACCGTCGGTGAACAATTACTTTGCGCAGGCGCAGGTGTTGGACAAGTACTTACCGGCCTCTACTACGCAAACCATGTTGCTGATCTCTGACCCTATGACTACCGCGCATCTGGACTTTTTCTATGGGTTTGAGATTCCTGCTGCCATCAAAGCTGTTTCGTTCCAAGACTCCTTGACCATACAAAACCGGCAGGCAGAAAAAGTGTATCTGCTTATCAACAACGGCCTGCTGGGCAACCCCGAAATTCTGGGCCAACCCACCGATCAAGAACTTCTCAAACCATTCCCCGGAGCCAAACTTATTGCCCAAAATGAAAAAGTGAAGCTTTTCCTCCTTCCCCAAAAAGTCAGGCCATAAAAAAGCCGTTTTGGGGCTCATTTCTGAAAATGAGCCCCAAAACGGCCATAAAATAAACTCATGCAACCCCCGTTACGTGAAGCAAAACCCCGAAGAAGTCAGTTGCCTTTGTGGGTGTTATCACCAATAAACCAAGTGCAGGAGCCGTTTCACTTGCTGGTGAGAACACGCAGCAAGGGCGAGAGTTTTTTGAGTTAGCTTCACTAAAAGGTTCGGTTTTAACCAACTCCTTACCCCTTCAAATCTAGCACATCAGCACCTTCAAAATCAGCGCCTTAATTTCCGGCTTGCTCTTTCTTGATGCGTTGGTACTCGCCTAGGTCGGCTTTGTTTTCAAGGGCCAGGTACTCGGCTTGCAGGGCTTTTATTTTGGTGGCGTGCCGAAGGATGATGTCGTCATGCAGTTCCTTCTCGCGGGCGTTGAGGCGTTTGTAGATACCGTTGGCGTAGTCCCAGTCTTCCATGGACCAGGCGTCTTTGCGGGCGCGCACCTGCTGCAAGAAGTTCACGTAGGCATCTTTAAGGTTCTCTGGCGTGGTCTGGCCGAGGTTGCTGTAGGCGCCCAGTAATTCTTGTTCCATCTGCGCCAGTTTTCCGGGCGCAGGAGTGCGGGATTTTCTTAAAGCGTCTTCGGCTTTCTTGCGGGCCAGGGCGGCGCGGGCTTCTTTGGCTTCTTCCTTGGTTTTGGAGGCCACGCTTTCCACGGTTTCATCCAGCTTGTCAATTTCACGGTTCACGGTTTCCTTGCGTTCGCGGGGCGTGGAATCACAGGAAATGGTGCCCAGCAGAATGCCTGCCAGAAACATGAACAGCGATACGGGAAACAGATACGGTCTTTTCATAGTACACAAGATTGAACCTTGCATACGAAACCTGCCCCCCTTAGGGTTGTTCCGCTACCTATGGCCAAAAACGCATTCCCCTACCAGCTGGACTTCAAGACCACCAATTTCAGGGAACACCCAGAACTGTACCGCGTGGGCGTGGGCGAACAGGGTGTGCTCCTGGTGGAACCGTACAAAAGCGAGATTCTGCCGCACTGGCGCTTCAAGAACGTGGAAGTGGCCACCATTTCTGCCCAAAAGATTTACGCCCTGTTTGAGGACTACTTGGCCCGGCAGGATTTTGTGGGCGCCGACATGGCCCGGAAGTTCCTGCAGATGGGCTTCACCCGCGCGCGCCGCTACGCCAACCATAAAAGTGGCCGCAAATACAAATCTGAGGAAGATGATTCTACCCAAGGCCTGGCCTATCCCTATTCCTCGGGCAGCGCGCACAAAGGCAATGACCAATTACCGCAAGCCAAGGACGCCCTCACCAACGAGAAAGCACAGGCCGCCGCCATCTTCAAAAACTTCTGGTTCAAAGCCAAAAACCATCCGGAATATTTGAAACAGAAGCAGGAATTCAGGGAGAGGTATTACGTAAAATAGCGTTTTGGAGCTCATTTCTGGAAATGAGGGCAAAAACGACACTTCAAATTTGCAAATATTCCGTCCCCCTTTAAAAGGGGGTAGGGGGATGACAAAGCCGCTTGAAACACCATTAACTTAAAAATGGGAGTAAGTAAATTGATCCTCGGGAATGTTAATCAGTAAAACACATCATCCCCCTACCCCCTTCAAAGGGGGACGAAATGCGTCTTATAACTAAGAAGTCAATATTAAGGCGCTTTACAATGGGAAATTAAGTTAAATCCCGTTTTTGCCCTCATTTTCAGAAACGGAGCCAAAAACAGAAAAGCCCCAGAAATCTCTGGGGCTTTTCTTTCAATCCATAGTCTAACTCTACTTCGCGGCTTGGCGAGCTTTGTGCGCGGCAATGCCGGCGTCTAGGTATTGGATGAATTTCTGCACGTTGGGTTCGTAGGCGATGGGCTTGTCTATCAGTTTCTGCTCGTTGGCGTCCATAACCACGTAATACGGCTGGGCGTTGGCGTTGAATTGGGTGATCTGATAGTCGGCGTTCTTTTTGCCCATGGTGTTTTTCACCTTGCCGTCATGCGTGCTAGTCACCCATTCGTTTTGCGGCAGTTCGGTTTTATCATCCACGTACAGGGCCACAATCACAAATTCCTCACGCAGGCGCTTCAAGACCTCGGGGTGCGACCACACGTTGGCCTCCATTTCGCGGCAGTTCACGCAGCCGTGGCCGGTGAAGTCAATAAAGATGGGCTTGTTTTGCTCAGCGGCGCAACGCTTGGCCTGCTCCAGGTCAAAATAACCGGTGAGGCCGTGCGGCAGATGCAGAAATTCAGAATACTTGGGCGTTTCACAGGTTTGGTTCTGGGCCGAAGTCGGTTTTTCGCGCAGCAGCGCCGACAAATCAAAATCATGCGTGGCCTGAGGCGGTAAATACCCCGAAAGCGCTTTCAGCGGCGCGCCAAACATGCCCGGAATCATGTACACTACAAAAGAAAACGTAGCAATGGCCAACATCAACCGCGGCACGCCCAAATACGGCAAATCTGAATCATGCGAAAGTTTCAGTTTACCCAACAGATACAGCCCCATCAAGGCAAAAATCACAATCCAAAGCGCCAGATAGACTTCGCGGTCCAAGATTCCCCAGTGGTACACTTGATCGGCAATACTCAGGAATTTCAAGGCCAAAGCCAGTTCCAGAAAGCCCAGCACCACTTTCACGGAGTTCAACCAGCCCCCGGACTTGGGCAGGCTGTTGAGCAGGTTGGGGAAAATTGCGAACAAAGTAAACGGCAGCGCAAAGGCCAAGGAGAACCCGAACATGCCCACAATGGGCTTTAGAATTTCGCCGCCCGCCGAAGCGATTAACACTGTGCCCACAATAGGGCCGGTGCAGGAAAACGACACCACCGCCAGCGTGAAGGCCATGAAAAAGACCCCGTACAGACCGCCTTTGTCGGCTTGGGCGTCAATCTTGTTCACCAGGGAATGCGGCAGCGTAATCTCAAACATGCCCAAGAAAGACATCCCGAAGACCACGAACACCACAAAGAACAGTACGTTGGGAATCCAGTGCGTGCTCAGGTAATAGTTGATTTCTGAGGCCCCAAAAATGCGCGCGAACACCACACCAATCAAAGTGTAAATAGCGATAATAGAGAACCCGTAAACCAAGGCTTTGAAGACGGCCTGCCCGCGTGTGGTGCTGCTGTTGGTGAAGAAACTCACCGTCATGGGAATCATGGGGAACACGCAGGGCGTGAGCAACGCCGACAACCCGAACATGAAGGCCAGCAAGAAAAAGGTCCAGAGCGTTTCCTGGGCTTCGGGGGTGGCGGGTTCAGAAATGGCGGTATTTACGGTTCCTGTAGTCTGTCCGGTGCTGTCGCCGAAAGCAGTTGCCGTTACTTGTGCGTTGGTGGTAGAATCTGGGGCCAGTAAGCTAGAATCTGCACTGGCGGCGGTATTGTCTACGGTTAGTTCGGTGGGCGGTGTGTTCAGGATGGCCGTGCCGCCATTTACGCCTGTGGTAGGTGTGGCAGAAGGCTGCGGGGCATTGGTGGTTGCGGGCGCGTTAGTGCCTGAAGCAGGCGCAGCGGCCGGTGCGGTGCCGGGCAATACCGTAAAATCAGTGAACGAGAAATCGCCCTCGCCGGGAATGCATTGGCCGTTTATTTCAGAGCAGACCTGGTATTCATAAGAACCTTTCACCACCAAACCTGGCTGCAATACTTTGATGCGCTGCCGGAACTGCCCGGTTTTCACAAAATAGGTGTAGTCGCCGCCCCAGGTGGCATCATACTTTTTCTTGGGGTTTATGGGCTTGATCTTGCCCACCAAGGCGTAAGACGGATGCTTCTGAAATGTGAACGTGGTCACAATCGGCCCCAGGTCTGGGTCAAAGTCAGAGGAATAGAGATACCAGTCTGGGATGATCCTGGCGTTGAAAATCAGTTCCAGTTCCTCGCCCACTTTCACTTCTTTGGCAGAGGCTTCGTGGGTCCAGGAGGCGGGTTTCAGGATTTGGCCGTGGGCGGCAGCCACCAGCAGCAACAGCGGCAGCAAGATACCCAGCAGGCGGAACCAGCGTATAGGCAAGTAAGAACGTAAAGTCAAGTTCATGTGTGGCAAATTTACACAATTATCCCACAAACTCATGCGTGCGGTTTCTTGTGGGGAACCTACGCCATTACTTTCTGCCGCGGTTCTCGTACAGCAAACGAATATTCTTTCTTTGATAGTGCCAAGAAACCCTTAAATTTGACCAAAGTGCCCGTTCGTCACCTATGCACCGGCACCTTTCCCTATGATACTCAACATTTTCCTCACCCTCTTGCTGGTAGCGCTCAACGGTTTCTTTGTGGCCGCCGAGTTTGCGCTGGTAAAAGTACGGGCCTCCCAAATTGAACTCCGGGCGCAGGCCGGCAACCAACTCGCCAAAATTGCCCACCACATGATTGGGCACCTGGACGCCTATCTCTCGGCCACTCAGCTGGGCATTACGCTGGCTTCTTTGGGCTTGGGTTGGATTGGCGAAGGCGTGGTGTCTGAGATTATCATCGAAATCATGAACAGCTTCGGGTTTCAGGGTGGTGCCGAACTGGCCCACAAGATTGCCTTGCCTATTTCTTTTGCGGTGATTACCGTCTTGCACATTGTCTTCGGTGAACTGGCGCCTAAATCATTGGCTATTCAGCGGCCCGAGTCCACCACGCTGGCCATTGCCATTCCACTGCGCATTGTGTATTACGTGCTATTGCCCTTTATCTGGGTGCTCAATGGCTTCTCCAATTTTATTCTGCGCCAGGTGGGCATCACGCCCATGCACGGCTCTGAGGTGCACACCGCCGAGGAACTGCGCCTGTTATTTGAACAGAGCGCCGAGGGCGGCCACATTGGCGGCAGCCAGCAGGAACTGATTGAGAACGTGTTTGAGTTCAACGAGCGCATGGTCAAGCAGATCATGGTGCCCCGCACCAAATTGGTTGCCCTGGACCTGGAATCTACCGAGGATGAAATATTCAGTGTGGTTTTCAACGAAGGCTACACCCGCATGCCCGTGTACCGCGACACCATTGACAACATTGTGGGCATTCTCTATGTGAAGGACCTTTTAGTGGTCTTGCGTGCCGGCGAGCAGGTAAGCCTTGAGAAACTCATGCGCCAGCCCTATTTTGTGCCGGAGACCAAGCGCATCAGCCGCCTGCTCAAAGATTTCCAGCGTAACCGCATGCACATTGCCGTGGTCTCAGATGAATTTGGCGGCACGTCTGGCATTGTCACCATTGAAGACATCATGGAAGAACTGGTGGGCGAAATTCAGGACGAATATGATGAGGAGATTCCTATTGTGGAGAAACTGGGCGACTTTGAATTCAAGGTAAGCTCGGGTGCCTCTATCCAGGATGCCAACGACTTCCTGCCCTACCCTTTGCCGGAGGGCGAAGACTACGAGACCGTGGGCGGTTACCTCAACATGATCTACGGCCGCATCCCAGAGATTGGCGACACGGTCATCCATGGCGTGTATGAACTCAAAGTGCTGGAGAAAACCGACCGCAACGTGGAAACCGTGCTGTTGACCGTAACAGAAGACAAGCGCGACAATCTGCTGTAGGCACTCCGGTTTCAGGATGCACCTTTCCTGCAGGTAAATTGATTCAAACGGCAAACAACGGCTTCTCTAACGTTCCGTTTTCGGGCTCATTTCTGGAAACGGAGCCAAAAACAGAAATTCCCTGGGCCCGGCAAAGGGGTCTCTGGGCACGGTTCGGTTGGGTCATGGCCAGGACTACAATTGTTAAATGGCAGCATTCTTTTGCTCTAGTGTAACATAAGGCGGCAATCAGTACGTACATAGCCGGTAACGGAGCTGCCCCAACAATCTCCTATGAGCAGCGCCCGGCAAGAGAAGAACATTCTCACGTTCCCAAACACCACATTCCAATGACTGAGGCACCCCAGGACAACCGTCCGGAAGAAAAAGAAAAGAAGAAAAAGGACAAGTCCGATAAATCGAAGCGCGGCGTAGAGACGCTCTTCCGGATTACGGCTGCCAACCAGATGCGCCTCAGTGACATGGCCGACAAGAAGGCGCACATTCTCCTGACCATCAACTCCATCATTGTCTCCATCTTGCTGTCAGTGCTGTTCCGGAAGATTAGCGAAGAGCCGGCCTTGCTCATCCCGGGCATTATGTTCCTGGTGACCGCCCTGGTGACCATTGTACTGGCTATTCTGGTGACCATGCCCCGCATCAAGAAAAAGGAGACCAAGGAAGTACCAGATCCCAATGAAAAAGTGAACCTCCTTTTCTTCGGTGATTTTTATGACATCAGCCTGGCGCAATATGAGCAGGGCTTTTCTGAGATGATGGCCGACAACAAAACCTTGTACGGCAGCATGATCAAAGACAATTACCACCTGGGCGTGGTGCTCCAGAAAAAATACACCAGCCTGCGCTTTGCGTACATCTTCTTTATGGTGGGCTTTATTGTGTCTGTGGTTTCCTTTGTGGCCACGCAGATCTTCTAAGGTTTTTCCTGCCATTCGTGCCAGGCAATACACCTGAAATTCCCATTTTCCTTATATCTACTTCCCGTTTTGGGGCTCATTTCTGGAAATGAGCCCCAAAACGCCTGTTTTCCCACACAGGCCTTTCTCTTTCCAATAAAATAAAAAAATCTTCTGGTTCCCTCAGGAACCAATAGGGAATGTGCTGGAGGTTCTGGGCCAAAAAGCGCCTGAAAGAAAAAGGATAATTTTCTATCTTGCCTTTCTTTACCGGTAATGGCTGGGCCGTGGCTGGCGAGTGCGCGCAGGTTTGCCTGTTGCCGCCGCTAACCGTAACCATGCGCCAAGGCACCTATCTTCATTAATGAAAAAAATTTCGCTCATTATCCCGTTTTACAACGAAGGCGCTGGGGTAAAAACCTTCTTTGACACGCTGTTCCCCATTATCCAGGCGCTGCCCTATGAGTTTGAGTTGATCTGCGTAGATGACGGCAGCCAGGACTCCACCTTGGCAGAATTAAGGAGCATTCAGACCCATGCCATGAAAATCATTTCCTTCTCCCGTAATTTTGGGAAGGAAGTGGCCATCACCGCCGGTATTGACTACGCCACCGGCCACGCCGTGGTACCCCTGGACGCCGACCTGCAGGACCCGCCCTCTTTGTTGCCCCGCCTGCTGGAAGAATGGGAAAAAGGCTTTGACGTGGTGCTGGCCGTGAGGTCTCAGCGCGAAGACGGGTTTTTCAAGAACCTGACCGCCAAGCTGTTCTACCAGCTCATCAACCGAATCTCAGAAACGCCCATCCATAAAAATGTAGGCGACTTCCGGCTCATGGACAGCACCGTGACCGACGTGATTAAGCGCATGCCGGAGCGCAACCGGTTCATGAAAGGTCTGCTGTCTTGGCCCGGTTTCAAGACCACTGAGATTCAATACAGCCGCCCCAAAGCCAACCGAAAAGCCAAACAGAACTACAACAAGCTGTTCAAACTGGCCTTTGACGGCATTATCTCTTACTCAGACGCGCCCTTGCGCCTGATCATGCTCATGGGCCTGGGCGTGACTCTGGCCTCATTCATCTATGCCGTTATCACCTTCATTAAAGTACTGGTGAACGGCATTGACGTGCCCGGTTATAACTCCACCTTAATTGTGATTCTGTTCATTGGCGGGGTCATCATCATCAGCATTGGCACGGTGGGCTTGTATATCTCCAAGATTTTTAACGAAGTAAAAAGCCGGCCTCTGTACGTGGTGCAGCGCGAATTTCTTTCACCAGAAGATACTACCTACAGCCATAGAAACAATTTCCGTTAGGCGCAATCTCCATTTTAGCATTTAGAACTCAGCGCAGAAAAGCAATGGGCTTGGCTTAGAACACAGGTTCCCTGTTTTGGGGCTCATTTCCAGAAATGAGCACCAAAACAGGGAACCTGTGTTTGCTATGGCGCGGGCTTACAACTGTATCTCGCGGCCCGTACTCACGGTGCTGACCCGTTTGGTGTCTTTGTTTTTGATGTGGATGGAAATCTGGTATTTGGCTTTGGGCAGGGCCGTCCGGAGGAACTGCACCTTGAACCCAGAGTTGTCCACGTTTAATTTAGCGGGGTTGTTTGCGGTAACGTCTGGGCGGTTGATGGGCATGGTCTCCAACAGATAAAACCGGTCACCGTCATTGAGGGCCAGGTAGATTTCATTGCCCTTGCTGGCCTGGTCTTTCAGGAAAGCCCAGCCCCCAGCCTTGATCACTTTCTCAGTTTCCTCCAGCGTCTCCAGGTACTGGGTTATGTCATTGGTGGCCTTGAGTGGGTTGGCGGCAACGGCAGGGGCGTATTCTGGAACATCCACCCGCACCACTTCATCAGACAGCTGGTATTTCCATTGTCCTTTTTTGTCTTTGATGGCTATGCCCAGTTTGTAATACCCGCGCTCCACGTTGTTGGTGAATACATAATCTCGGTAACCGGCATCATCTAAATAGGCTTTCTTGAAGCCCGCCGTCACATCTGGCCGCAGTAGCACGCTTACCGCAGACAGATAGTTGTTCTTTTCTGACTGCAGGAACACGTACACAGAATCTCCTCTGTTGTTGTCTGTTGCGTTCAAGAAGGCGAAGCCACTCACAAAGATGAATTTATCCCGCATGTCCAGTTGGTCCACCGCAATCCTGATGGGCGAGCCGGAGCTTAAAGGCAGGTTGGCTACTTTCTTGAACTCCTGCCTTTTGCCTATGGCCACCGCCACAGAATCTAGGTGCGCCCGTTTCTTGGCAAATTGGTTTTCATACGCCGCTGAGCCAACCGGCGCTTTGGAATTGGCTCCAGGTTCTGCCAGCAGTGCGCGTAAGGTGGGGTTCAAACGTTTTTTGCTGAACAGGTAATAATACCCGTCTACGTAATTCAGCTGCGCGTCTCCCCCTAGAATCACCATAGAAAAGGCCTGTAAGTTGGCTGGGGTTGTGATATACAGCGCCTTGGGCGAAAGGCGGCCGTTCTGCAGCTCATCTTTAAGACTGTCGGCCAGAAAAGTCATGCGTTTGGCATCTACCCTGGGCACGTACCCGGTGTTGATTTTCTTGCGGGCTTTAGCAGTGAAAAACGTGAAATGCTGGTAATCAGCGGCCTTTAGGTTAGTGGTTTGATAACCTGGGTAGAGGACCACTTCGTCAAATTGCCCCACCAGGCTCTGCCAATGGTTCATATCTACTTCGGCCTGGTAGGCGCCATGAGCCAGGTTGCGGTAGGTGAACAAGATTCTGGTGTCTAGGAACTGCAAGGCCAGTGCGGCCACCAGCAAACCTATTTTAACAGCGGGTTTCAAGGTACTCTTCGCCAGAATGGCAATAGAGAAGATAAAAATGAGGTAATAGATAATCCAGAAAAAACGGGAACTGGCCCGTAAGATATCGCCTATCTTGAGAATTGTCTGGGGAAGCGGAACCGTGAACAGCACCTTGTCACCATAACTCACCACATGCGTAATGGAAAACAACAGGTAAAGCACCACCAAAATGACCAGAGGGGTCAGGGCAATACCGTTCAGTTGCAGGCTGTTTTTCACCCCATCGGTTTTTGTGAGCAGCTTTTGAATCAGCAGGTACACCAAGACGAAAAGTACCAAGGCCATCATGCCCAAGCCCAGATAAGCGTATCCCTCATACTGGTAGCCGCTCACCCAAGGCAACTGCGGCAGATAAGCAGACAAACCAAAGCTGTTGAACAGGGCGTTAAGGTTGAGGCCGTAAAGCCCGAATGCGTTGGCAACCCCCAGGTCTTCGCCGGTGCTATGGAACATCATGCCCACCAGAAACCAGGTCACCAGCAACGCCACTACAGACAAAACCTGGTACCCCAGGAACGTAACGGCATTGATGCTTTTCTCATACCACCATAATTTCAGGGCGATGAAGGACGTGAACCCCAGCACCATAAAGCACAGATAAGGAGTGATCAAGGCGCTCAGCCACAACAGAATCAACTGGTACTGGAGCACTTTTCTGGCGCTCATCACAGTTGAATCTGCAAAATACAGGTAAATGGAGCCTAAAAATAGCCATTGGGCTGTTAAGGAAGGGTGCATGCCCCTGTACACCAGCACCGGATTGGCTACAATAAACAACACCGCCAGAAACGTGTAGATGGGCTTTACCCCAAACCTGTTGAAGATGAGAATAGTGAAGTAGCCCGTCAGCAAATGGCTCAGGTACATGAACAAACCAAAATACTGGAAATCCTCTGGCAAGACCGGCGAGAGCACTTTAAAGAAGAGGGCAAACAGCGGAATGGAGTCTGTGAAGCCCACATTGGTGCCCATAGGGGCCATGAGGTTGTTCATTTGCCCCAGCGGAAATCGCCATTCATCTACCCGGTAATTGTACCAGCCCAGGTAATGCCCGCCCCAATCATGCTTGACCTGCAGAAGCCAGTTGATATTGGTAGGCACCAACACCTCCAGCCCGTAACAGAGATGGAAAAGCAGGGTGATGGCTAGAAAAGAAAAGATAAAAAGCAGTCTGTTCTGGTTCATTCTTGAATAAAAGCTAAAAGATGCAAAGGGCGTAAAGTAGTATGGCAGAATTGGGCTGCTAATATGCAAATATGTTTGAAGGTTGCTCTCCGTTTTGGGGCTCAATTCTGGAAATGAGCCCCAAAACAGAAAACTCCTGACTTCTGGCAATCATCATGTTGTGATCATAACAAAGCAAGAAGGGCAGGCTTCTCAGAATTCCTTTTAAGGACAACCAAGGACAAAAACTTGCCAGGCAAGACAAGAACAGCAAATTTATTACTTTGGAGAAGTTCTGTACAATACGCCTGTGGCTGGCCTGACAAAGAAAAAAATATTCCTTTGGTTTTTGTCAACTCCTAAAGAGCCTTTTGCCCCTCTGCATTATTTACTGCTTCTTCCTTCTCAATCCTGAAACCAACTGGCGTAGAGCACATAATTGTCGGCGGTTTGGGCCATGCCGGCAATCTGTTCCGGGCTCAGGGCTTTCACTTTTTTGGCAGGCACACCCGCGTAGATATAGCCGCTCTCGCAAATGGTATTCTCCAGCACCACGGCTCCGGCGGCCACAATGCAATGCTGTTGTACCACGGCCTTGTCCATGACAATGGCGCCCATGCCTATGAGCACGTTGTCTTCCACGGTACAGCCGTGCACCAGCGCGTTGTGGCCAATGCTCACGTTGCTGCCAATGGCGGTGGGCGCTTTCTGGTAGGTGCAATGAATCACGGCCCCGTCCTGAATGTTCGTCTTGTCTCCTACCCTTATGCTGTGCACGTCTCCCCGCACCACGGCGTTAAACCAGACGGTGCACTGATTTCCTAAAACTACATCCCCCACAATGGTGGCATTGGGCGCGATAAAACAATCCTGACCAATAACGGGGTGCACTCCTTTGACCGGAAGAATAACAGGCATAGATTTTTAATTAGGAATTGGGAATTACGAATTAGGAATGGCAAGATAACAAGCGCGGCGGAGAAGCATGGCAGGAAATATTTCCGTTTTCGGGCTCATTTCTGGAAACGGAGCCAAAAACGCCTCAAAACCCATTGAATACAATATCCTTCTACTTGCTACCTGATACCTACTACTTGCTACCAACTAAGAAAGCATCTTCTTCCAGGTGCCTTTGCGCAAGTTGTATTTGAGCGTGCTGGGAAGGGCTTTCCACCAGTAGCTGTTCATCTCCACCGCAAAGCTGGGTTGCATGTAGCAGTTGATGGTGCAGCCTTCGCAGGCGGGCAGCCGACCTTCCAGGGCAATCAGTTCCTTTACTTCCTTGGATTTGTAGAGGTCGTACAAGTTGCCGTTGATGGGGAATTTCTGGGCGCCTAAATGGTAACACGGCAACACCAATTCGTTTTCCGGCGAAATCACCAACGTGGTGCTGGCCGCTTTGCAGACCGGTTTGTCAATGTGGTTGCCGCCATCTTTGCGCAACTGCACGAAGGCCTCGTTCAGGTACACATATTTCTGCTTGCTGAATTTCACCAGGTAGTCAAGTTCCGCTTCAGATAGTTGTTCGCCGGTTTCTACCTGGTTGTACTCAAACGCCGGGTTCAAAAGCAGCATCAACTTGTTAGGCAGGCAGATTTCATGGTACACGCGCTCTATCTGGGCCAGGTTGTGCTTGAAGACGGTGAAAAGAATATCGGGCCGTTCGCCCAGACTTTTGGCTATCTCAATAGACTGTAGCACGAAGTCAAAACAAGCCACGCCGCGCCCGGTGTCATGCTCGGTTTTATCGGCGGAGTCCAGGGAGAAATGCAGCATGTCCACCTTGCCTTTCAGGCGTTCGGCCCATTTGGGGTAGAGCATGCCGTTGGTGGTGAGTGTGGTGATGAAACCCAACTCCTGCGCCACTCCCAGAAACTGGTCCATCTGCCGGTGCAGCAGCGGTTCGCCGCCCGTAAAGTCCACTACGTTCACGCCCAGCTTTCGCAGGTTTTTAAGGTTTTGGCGCACGTCTTCCAACTGAATGTACGGCGACGGCTTCTCCCAAATATCACAGAACGAGCACTTGGCGTTGCACCGGTACGTCACGTAATAATTGGCCAGAACAGGGTGATGGATTAAGCGCATGCTGATTTTCTAAACGGAATACCTTGGCCCTTGCAAGGTACGCATTGCATACGGATTTGCGGCGGCCATGACCATAGACGTCATGTTTGTCCTAGTTTTCAGACGCATTCCTTCCCCCTTTGAAGGCCCGGGATGATAATGCATTGCAGATATAGTACGGACAGGTCGCGACCTGTCCTGAACGGTGGCCTGAGCACTAGGCTTGCCACGTAGCAATTCAAAAACCCTTTCGGTCCTACGTGGAATCAGGAATGTTTAGAATCAGGAATTCGTGGGACAGGTCGCGACCTGTCCGTACATTATCAGGAATATAAAAAAACAGCAAAAGTTATCATCCCCCTACCCCTTTCAAAGGGGGACGGAATGCGTGAAATCAAATTCCGTTTTTGGCTTCATTTTCCAAACCGAAGCCAAAAACGGAAAAGCCCCTCTCCGTTGGAGAGGGGTTGGGGTGAGGCCTAAAACTCCAGCACAAATCCAATTGAGGGCAGAAACGTCACGTCATCTTCGTCCAAAAGCAAAGGAATGGCGTTGGAACCGTTGGCCTGTAGCGGCTGGCCGTCTGTAGTGGCAAAACCGGAATTGTCGGCGTTGCGCTGGAAGGTGTATTGCGGCAGCGAAGGGCCTTTGAACCGGAAGATGTTCTGGATGTCCACGTACACATCAAGCGTGGTGCGTTTGTAGTTCCATTTCTTGTCTAGGCGCACGTCCAGCTGCTGGAAAGAGCGCAATCTTAGCGTGTTCAGGCGGTCATAATCCAGCAGTCCGGTGCCCAAAGAGGCGTAGTTTTGTTGCGAGGCTTCTAAGTCAAAAGGTGTATAAGGTGAGCCGCCGGCGAAGCGGTATTTCCCGCCCAGTTCCCAGTTCTTGCCAAACTGCCAACCCAGCAACGCCGACACCAAATGCCGGTTATCCCACGCCGAGGCGATGTAGCTGTCTGTGTTCAAACCCGTGAATTCGCTACGCACCAAGGTGTAAGAAACAGAGCCGTACAAGCCGTTGGTGAGCTTCTGCTGGAAGAAAAACTCGGCGCCGTAGGCCCGGCCTTTGCCCACACTGACCACCGCCTCGTTCCCAATTGCCCCGAATTCAATGCCTTGGTTGGCCAATGAAAGACCGTCACGCACAGAAACCGGGTAATTGCCGTAACGCTTGAAAAAACCTTCCACGGTAATGCGGTTGGCGATGGTAGGCAAGAACTCCAGACCCGCCACGTAATGGGTGGCTTTGAGGTAATCTGAGTTTTTGTTCGCGTAGGTGCCGGCGGCGTCTTTGTAGCCCAGCACGGTGTAAATAGGCAAGCGGTAATAGGTGCCCACCGAGGCGTTTAGTTTCCAGCGTTCGGCCAGGGCATACGACGCAGAAACGCGCGGCGACAGGGTTTCCAGCGGGTTGTTGCCGTTGGTGGTGAACGAATTCATATCAGTTCTCACGCCCAGTGAAAGACTCAGTTTGTCCTCAAAAAAACTCTTAGACGTTTGCCCGTAGAGCCCGTACCGGAAGAAATTCAAATCAGAGTCGAAGTCCAGCACCACGCGCGGCTGCACCACCGTCCCTTTCTGGTCACGCACTTCCTGCCGAATCTGGCTCAGGAAATCATTGGTATAGCCCACGTATTGGCCAATGGCCCCGTACGCGAACTTCCAGCCACCCACAAACTTGTTCACGTCAACCCGCAGCTTGTTCTCCTTTTCCTGCGACCGGGCTTTGAGCACGCGTCTGGATTCATCTCCGTACTGGGCATCTTCAAAACGGTCCAGGCGGTTTTCAAACACGTTTCGGCTGAGGGCCACCTGCACAAACCCATTTTCCAGCGAGCGCTTCAAACTCAAACCCACGGTGTAATTCCACTGGTTAATCAAAGGATTAGACCGGAGCGCGTACTCTTTCTCGGGGCTTGATTCTTTGGGAACGGCAAAGCTGAAATCGTCAATCGCGCCAATGCCCAACGCCGTAATGGTGGTTTTGGCGTTGAGTTGATGCGTGACTTTGTATTGAAAATCCCAATAATTCGGCCGAATGGGCAAGTCAATGGCTTTGAACAGCAACTGCAAGTAAGAACGGCGCGCCGATGCCAGAAAAGTAGTCTTGGGCGCCAACGGACCTTCCAGGGTAGCAGCCAACTCGGTGGCGCTCAGGCGTATATTGCCTTGCAATCTATCTGGGTTGCCGTCGCGCTGCTTGAACTGGAACACGCTGGAAAGCGCGTTGTCATACTTCGCGTCAAAAGCGCTGGTACTCAAGGTCACATCCTCAATAAAGGACACGTTCAAAATGCCCTGCGGCCCGCCGCTGCTGCCCTGCGTAGAGAAGTGGTTGATGACCGGTATCTCAATGCCATCCAGGAAAAAAACGTTCTCGCCGGGCCCGCCGCCGCGTATCACAATGTCATTTCTGAAACCAGCGCCCGTACTTCCCGCCCCGGCCACGCCCGGCAAGGTTTGAATCACTCTGGAAATATCGAAGTTCCCGCCAGGGTTGCTCTTGATTTCCTCGCTGCTCAAACTCTGCACAGACAGCGGCGTTTCTACCGTGGCTACGCGTATGGAACGGTCAAAGGTCACTTCCACGGCCTGCAACTGCGTTTGGCTGGGCGATAATTCCAGGTTCAACGTCACGGCGTTGCCTGAGGTCACGGGAATGTTGTAGCGCGTCACAGCGTCGTAGCCCAGATAGGTGGCCTTGATGTTGTAGCTTCCCGTGGGCACATTCTCTAATCTATAACGCCCTTGCACGTCTGTGGCGGCGGCCAGGGTGGTTTCCTCCAGCGTAACCGTCGCGCCGATGATGGGTTCCTGGGTATTTCTATCGCGCACCACGCCCGTGATACGGCCGGTGTTTTGGGCGGCCACTTGAAAGGCTATCAGAAAAAAGAGCGTGGTGAGAAGTGTACAGAGTTTGTTCATGTTGGGTAAAGAAAGGACTTCGTGTTTCAGGATGCAAACCAGCAGCGCCGGTTTTTGTTTCATAAGTAAAAACTGTGGATTCCGTTTTTGGCTTCGTTTCTGGAAATGAAGCCGAAAGTGCCTCACGCATTTTGTCCCCCTTTGAAGGGGGTTGGGGGATGATCTCTCATCCTGTTGGCGCATTGATTGCTCTTGCCTCCTTTTCCATTGTTGGTGTTCTCACCAACAAGCAGGATAGCGTCTGCCAATAACCTATATTTTCTATGGCGCGGAAGTTACTTCCGTGACTTTCCTGGCTTTACTAAAAAGACACGGAAGTAACTTCCGCGCCATAGAGGGTTTTACCACATTTACGCTGTCGCTAAACTTACGGTAGTTAAAATTGATATCGTAGAGACAAGGCAGTGCCTTGTCTCTACCACGCATTGCCTTTGTTTCTGTTTTTGGCTCCGTTTTCAGAAATGAGCCCGAAAACGGAAAAATCAACCCAAGCCTTTCAACCGTACGTCATGGAAATAATTACAGAGAGACTGCAGTACGCAGACTTCACATTTGGGGGCGCGCCAGGTGCAGACTTGCTGGCCGTGTTTGAGTAGGTGGCGATGCAAGTTGTAGAGAATCAGCGCGTCTTTAGGCAATAGGTCCAACAGAATCTGGTGGGCTTTGTCATGGGTGACTTTCGCGCCTATAAGGCCCACGCGCTGACTGATGCGGTGTACGTGCGTGTCAACGGGGAACACGGGTTTCTGGAAGTTGAACAGCAGCAAGAGCGTGGCCGTTTTGAGACCAACGCCGGGCAGGCGCATCAACCATTCCATAGCCTGTGGTACGTCCAGGTCGCGCAGGAAATCCAGGTTGAAGTCTGGGTGCTCGGCCTGAATGAGGCGCAGGGCTTTCTGAATGTTGACCGCCTTTGCCCCGGGAAACTCGGCGGGCGCCAGCAAATCGGCCAGTACTTCTACGGGTGCGGCCATGACTTCTTCCCAGGTGGGGAATGTAGCTACCATCTGCTCGTAGGCTTTTACTTCATTGGCGCGGTTGGTGCGGTGGCTGAGCATGGTGGAGATGAGTTCGTGCATGGGGCTGAAGCGCGCATGCCCAGAAAGCTCCCCGAAGACTTCTTTCAGGCGCAGGTGCACTTGCCAGATTTTCTCTTGCGGCGGTAAATGTTGCTCAGTGTCAGCCATGGTTTCAGATTTCTATTCAAACAATCCCGTTTTTTCTTGTATTCACGCAATGCCCATTTGTGGCCGTTTACGTAAAAAGCTTTTGCACAGAGACCAAAACGCTGCAGCTTATTGACATGAAATTTACTTTTTTAGGGACAGGCGGAGCCTTTGACATAGATTACGGGAATTCTGCCGCGCTTGTGGAGATCAACGGCCACACCATTCTGCTGGACTGCGGGTTCACGGTCTACCCCATCTTGCGGCAGCACCAGCTTACCCGCACCGTAGACTATATTCTGCTCACGCACCTGCACAATGACCACACCGGCAGCCTGGCCAATGTCTTGCTGCACTGCAGTTTCTACAACACCAGCTGCAAACGTCCCGCCATTCTCTACCCAGATGATGATTTCAGGGATGAAGTCTATGAGTTCCTGCGGCTGCAGGTGCAAAAGCCCGAGACCTACGTAGATTTTGTACCGCTGTCTGAGTTCAGGGGCATTACCGCGGTGGACACGTTTGGCCAGCACGTGGAGAACCTGCAGACCTACGCCTATATCTTTGAGGAAACCGGTCAGCGAGTTGCCTATTCCGGGGATCTGGGCAAGCCCGAAGTCTTTTTCGCCTACCTGCGGGGCATGCCGCCCAAGCGCACCACCGTGTTCCATGACATTACTTTTAACGAAGAAAACCCCGGCCATACCTTCTACAAGAAACTCATTCCTGTGGCCGACGGCTTTCAGGTATACGGCTATCACTGCAACCCCACCAAAAGCCCCGAGGACAACCCATTCCCGCTGGTGTACCACCAACCTGAGTTTGTGCTACAAGAAACCTTGCAGGAGGTGAGTCACTTTGCCAACTGACTTAATGGCAACCACTAGAAACCAACCCGTGCGGGCTGTGGTAAAATCCGTATCTTTCAGGTTAAACAGCCGCAACGTATGAGCTTCTCCTTCGCCCAAGACAAGGAACACACGCATTTCAGTAAAAACCCACTTTTAATTGCCCTGGCCCTTATTTTTGGGGTGTATTGGGCGTACACCGGCTTCAACACGCCAGACCTGGGCAATTGGTGGCTGGAGAACACGCTCACGTTCACAGCCATTATTTTGCTGGTGGTTTTCTACCGCTACTTTAGGTTCTCAGATTTCAGCTACCTGTGCATTTTTGTGTTCATGATGCTGCACGTGTACGGGAGCCAATACACCTATGCCGAAAACCCCTTCGGGTTTTGGGTGAAGGAACAGCTGAGCCTGGAACGCAACCATTATGACCGGCTGGTGCACTTCGGGTTTGGTTTTTTGCTGGCTTACCCCATGCATGAGGTCTTCTGGCGGCGCACCAACATGCAGAAACGCTTCACCTACCTGTTGCCCATTGATTTGGCGGTGAGCCTGGGCGCTGTTTATGAACTGGTGGAATGGGCCGTGGCCGATATCTTTTTCCCCGCGCAAGGCATGGCCTATTTAGGCACGCAAGGCGATGTCTGGGATGCCCAGAAAGACATTGCCCTGGCGCTGCTGGGCGCGGCCATCACCATGGCGGCGGTGTTTGCGCTGGTCAGGAATAAAGTAAGAAACCGCTAAGCATTTCCGTTTTCGGCTGCATTTCTGAAAATAAAGCCGAAAACGTAGGATTCCACCGTAGCGTAGTGGCACTGACACAACGGGGGTTCTACGCAGCAGAAACGTCCCAAATCTTCTGCTACAATTCTCTCCACAATTTCGTCCAGAAGCAAGGTTTATTTAACCAGAGACTTCCTCGTTTCATGGAGCCACGTCGTGTCGGTGCCACGACGCTACATTTCTGGAACGCACTTCATTTCTCAAAAACCGTTTTTGGCTTCATTTCCGGAAATGAGCCCAAAAACAGAAATGCCTCCAGACATTAAATCCTGGAGGCATTCTGGTTTAGTCAGGTTTCACTTTGATGTCCTGGCCTTCAATCTTCACTTTTCCGCGCGAAGTTTCAATCTTGGTTTCTTCCTGGTTGATTTTGATTTTGGTGGGGCCGGCCACAAACTTCACTTCTTTAGTGGCTCTCCGGTAGTAATGCTGGCGCTGCAACCAGTAATTACGGAGGTTATTCAAGCTCATGCGGCTAGACCGTTTCGCATCTGCGGCCAGGGCGCTCTGCAGTTGACTTTTGGTGGGGCGCACGTACTTTTTCTTAACGGCAGTGGCCGAGGTGGTCGTTTTAGTGGTGGTAGTAGTTGTTTCTGTGGAAGACGTCACCGCCGTGCCGGCACCATTAGTGGGGGCAGAACCGTCACTGGTGGCAAACTCGCGCTGGTCGGCATAGCTTTCAGGTGCTGGTTCATAGGTGGCGTCATCATCTGTATAGGCGGCGTTGCCTTCATAATACGTGGTGTCAATTTCCACGGAGTCTGGGGTGAACACCAGCGTGTCTTCTTTGGAGGTCTCCGGTAGTGCGGCCACCGCCTCCTGGTCTTTCACGCGTTCACAGGCCCCTAAAAGGCCCACCAGGCCGAACAGGAATATGGATTTGGTTATCTTTTTCATAGTTCTTGGGTTGGGTAATATCCACTGAAACGGGCATTTGGGCCACAGGTTTACAACGTAGCCTGATTCAACAAAAAGGGCTGACCAACCGGCCAGCCCTTTTCTAGACAATATTGAATTGTAAATTATTTGATCTCACCGTTCTCAGCGGCTTTCTTCAGCTCCTCGCTGGCGAAGATGGCCACCTCTACGCGGCGGTTCTGCTGACGGCCAGCGGCGGTTGAGTTATCAGCTACTGGTTGGGTAGAACCGTACCCGCGGGTCTGAATACGGCCTGGCTCCACGCCCAGTGAAATGGCATAGTTGGAAACAGCCTGGGCTCTGCGCTCAGAAAGCGGCTGGTTAATGGCGTCTGAACCGGTGTTATCGGCGTGACCTTCTACCAGAATGTTGGTGCCTGGGTATTTTTTCAGGGTCTCGGCCAATTTCTGGATGTCTGTTTTAGCAGAAGCCTGCAAATCCGCAGAGTTGGTAGCAAACAGGAGACCAGCGTCAAAGGTTACTTTAATACCTTCGCCCACACGTTCTACCTGGGCGTTTTTCATCTCACGCTCCAATTCCTCGGCTTGCTTGTCCATTCTACGACCGATGATGGCACCGGTGGTTCCGCCCACGGCTGCACCAATAATAGCGCCCGCTGCGGTGTTACCTGCTACTTTACCAATAATGCCACCTAGTACGGCTCCACCACCGGCACCAATAATACCACCTTTGGCGGTCTTGCTCATGCCTTTGTTCTGCGTAGTGTCTGAAGTGGTGCCGGTCTGGCTAGACTGGCAAGAAGAGAATAGCATTGTGCCGGCTATCAATGCGGTAAATGTTCCTTTTAATAGTTTCATAGTCTTGGGTTTTGGTAATAAATAGAGATAGTTAAAAGAGTTTAGTCTGGACTTACATACTAGAATCAGCACAAAATGTTCAGATATAGTAGCAAATCTATATTCTTTACTGTAAGAATCGTGCCAAAAGCCCATAAAAAAATCGGTCTCCCTAAAATTTTAGAAAGACCGATTTCAAGTAGTGCTTCTTATTTATTTGGAAACTACCTTTTTAGCAGATGTTTTCTCTGTTTTCACGGCAGGCTGGGCCAGCATGGTGATGAGGTTGGCCAAACGATCTTTCAGTTCTTTTCGGTGTACAATAAAGTCCAGGAAGCCGTGCTCCAAGACAAACTCAGCGCTCTGGAAGCCTTTGGGCAGGTCTTTTCCTATGGTTTCTTTGATCACCCTTGGTCCGGCAAACCCAATCAACGCGCCCGGCTCAGAGAAGTTAAAGTCCCCCAGCATGGCGAAGGACGCGGTCACGCCGCCCGTGGTAGGGTCCGTCAACAATGAAAAATACGGAATGCCGGCCTCAGACAACAGCGCCAGTTTGGCCGATGTCTTCGCCATTTGCATAAGGGAATACCCGGCCTCCATCATACGCGCGCCCCCAGATTTAGAAATCATGAGAAACGGAACGCGGTGCGCCCGGCTGTAGTCAATGGCACGGGCAATCTTCTCGCCCACCACAGAGCCCATGGAGCCGCCAATGAAGTTGAAATCCATACAGGCCACCACCAGATCCAGGTCATTGATTTTGCCGTGGGCCGTGCGCACCGCGTCTTTCAAGTTGGTTTTGCGCTGGGTGGCCACAATGCGGTCTGGGTAGGCCTTGGTGTCTACAAAGTGGAGCGGGTCTGAGGAACTAAGGTTTTCGTCCAGCTCGGTGAAGGCGTTGTCATCAAACAGAATCTCAAAGTACTCATGCGAGTTGATACGGTCATGGTGGTCACACTTAGGGCAGGTGTACAGGTTCTGCCGGTGCTCTGCCGTGCTGTGTACCGCTTTGCATTCCGGGCATTTGTGCCAAAGGCCGTCTGGGGTTTCCTTTTTCTGCTCCGTGGGCGTGACAATGCCTTTTTCTATTCTCTTAAACCAAGCCATACGCTGCTTCTAATTTTTTATGCTACGCCCTAACGGGGTGAATCTTCTGTCTGCGGTTGTCTGTTAAAACGTGCAAAGATAAAAAAGAAAAGGTAGCGCCCTACTTTGGGGCAAGTAGAAAGGACGCCCGCCCGTTCTTTGCTTGTACCCGCCCGGCCATGCAGAGGTTGCCCTACCTTCTCCCCTTTCTTTAAGGAATCTTTCAGGCGAATGGGGTTTCAGATGCCTGCCAAGACAAGGCGGCGGACCTAAATTTGGCGAAGGGAAAGTGTTTGCCTGGTTTTATCTTTCACTGTTGTGCGGCAATTAGCAACACAGGCGTTTTTTAACCTGAATTTAATCAGGAATTAAAAAGCATTTAATTCGTATTTAAAATAAATACAAATTTTTGTCATTTAACGCATTATAGAAATAAAGCACGTAATTAAAGCGGGGAATTCAATATTGTTTTTCAAGTTAAGGCAATTATTCCTTATTTGCAGCCGTTTTCCATCTGTTATTCATCTGCGGGAAGGGAGCAGGCCGCTACGCCGGCCGCTTAGGCAAACCACCCTTCCTAAAAAACTAAACCACTATGAAGAAATCAAGTTTCGCGTCTTCTACCGTTATGCTGGCTTTGGGCGTTGCCCTGCTGGGTTCTTGCGTGTCATCTAAGAAATACAAAGAACTGGAAGCCAGCAAAAACGCGTTGGAGCAGGAGAAAACCGCCGCGCAGCGCAGCCTGGAAGAAGCCAATGCCAACCTGAGAGACCGTGAATCTAAACTGGCCCAGTACCAGCAGCAGATAGCCCAGAAAGAAAGAATCCTCAATGAACTGAGAACCACCGTGAACAACGCCCTGGCGGGTTTCCAGGAGCAAGGCCTCACCGTGAACGTGCGCGACGGTAAAGTGTACGTGACCATGCCAGAGAAATTGCTGTTTGCCACCGGCAGCACCAAAGTGAACCCCAACGGCCAGGCCGCCCTGGGCAAACTGGCCACCGCCGTGAAATCACAGCGTGACACGGAGATCATGATTGAAGGACACACCGATGACGTAGCCGTGGCCGCCGACAACGTGACTTACAAAGACAACTGGGACCTGAGCGTGCTCAGAGCCACTGAAGTAACGCGCCTGCTCATCAACAACGGGGTTCCGCCCCAGATGGTAGTGCCCGCCGGCCGCGGCCAATACACGCCGCTGGCCATGACCCGCACCCCGGAGGCGCGCCAAAGCAACCGCCGCACCGAGATTATTCTGGCGCCTAACTTTGAGAAAATCCTGCAGTTGATTCAAACAAACTAAGAGCTTGTTTAAATTGAATTTCTACAGAAAGCCGGGCCTTGGGTCTGGCTTTCTGCGTTTTCGGGCTCATTTTCATAAATGAGCCCGAAAACGGCTTTTTGCGCTTTGACAAACACGCCAGCTTTCTATCTTTGCATACAAGCCTTTTTCGCGGCGCGAAGCGGGCCGAATGCCAAAATATCTGCCAACCCTTTTACTTTATTGCCTACCGTCATGCTTGAGAACCGCTTCCTTCGCCACGCGGGCGTTGTCTTACTGGGCACCTGCCTGCTCAGTTCCTGCACCACCGCCAAGAAATACAATGACCTGCTTGCCCAGAAAGTACGGCTGGAGCGCGAGAAAGCCGACTGCCAGACCGACCTCGCCAAAGTGACCCGTGACCGCACAGACCTCACCCAACAGGTAGCCGACCTGAACAACTACCGCCAGAACCTGGCCGCTGACACCACCTTGCTGGGCGGCACCTTAAGAAAAACCCAGAAACTGTACGGCGAACTGAGTGACACCTATGACAAGCTCATCAAGAACCATGACCGGCTCATGGCCAACAGCGCGCTGGAGTCTTCCAAGCTTAGCAAAGACCTGGCCCGCCGCGAGGAGGAGATGAAAAACCTCACCGAGACCCTCACCAAGAACCGCTCCCAGCTAGACAAACTCAGCACCGACCTGAAATCACGCGAAGAGCGCCTGAACGAACTGGAACGCATTCTAGCCGAAAAGGACAAAGCCGTGAACGCGCTCAAAACCAAAGTGAGCAACGCGCTCCTGGGTTTCAACAGCAAAGATTTGTCAGTGGATGTGCGCAACGGCAAGGTGTATGTGTCTTTATCTGAGCAACTGCTGTTCAAGTCCGGCTCTACCAAAGTAGATGCCAAAGGCCAGGACGCCCTCAAGAAACTGGCCGCCGCCCTCAAAGACCAGCAAGACGTGAACGTGGTGGTGGAAGGCCACACAGATGATGTGCCCGTGGCCCGCGGTACCGCCGGCATGCAAGACAACTGGGATCTGAGCGTGCTCAGAGCCACTGAGATTACCCGTATTCTCACCACCGCCGGGTTGGCCGGCACCAAAATCACGCCGTCGGGCAGAGCAGAAAATGTGCCTCTGGATGCTGCCAAAACCGCCGAGGCGCGCCAGAAAAACCGCCGTACCGAAATTATTCTCACGCCAAAACTAGACGAACTCTTCCAGATTCTGGAGGCCAACTAACCACGCAACCGGCCCAGGCAGCATTCCTGTTTTCGGGCTCATTTTTAAAAACGAAGCCAAAAACGCCCCGCGTTTCCTTAACCAGTACCCATGAGCCAAGTTATCATCCAGAATTACCAAGACCTGTTGCAGTATGAAGGCGCTGAAATAGGCGTTTCTGACTACCACACCATCACGCAGGAGCAGATCAACCTGTTCGCAGACGCCACCCTTGACCACCAATGGATTCACCTGGATGCCGCGCGCGCCCAGACAGAATCGCCGTTCAAGGCCACCATTGCCCACGGGTATCTAACGGTGTCTTTGTTGCCGTATTTGTGGGGCCAGATCATCACCATAGAAAACCTGAAGATGCAGGTGAACTATGAAATTGAGAGCCTCCGGTTTAACCAAGCGGTGCTGGTGGACAGCGCCGTGCGCCTGCGCGTGAAACTGCTCAGCGCGAAAGACCTGCGCGGCGTGATCAAGGCCCGCCTGGAAGTGACCATGGAAGTGGAAGGCGTAAAAAAACCAGCTTTCACCGGCGTAATCACGTTCCTGTACCATTTCAATTAAGCATCGATTAAAAAATTTCTAAGCACCGCTTCAACTTTTCCGTTTTCGGGCTCATTTCCAGAAATGAGCCCGAAAACGGATTTTTTTCGACCTAAAACTTGCGAGGCGCACAGCTACAGGAAGGTCTTTTCCGCAACTATTTTACCTTGGCGGGTAACCTTTTCTTGCCAACTCCAGAAAAAGCATCTAGCTTTGCCCCATTCATTGGTCCTCATGTTTCACTAAACATGGGAGGTTTTCAATATGTTAGCCAATTCCCACATATCGCCCCTTCCGCTTTTTGCTTAAGCCAGCAAAGACAAGCACCCTTTTCTTTTTTAGAAAGTAATACTGCGAGCGCGAAGTCTTTTGACTGCCCCGTTCCCGTTACCGCGTTGCCTTTTTGTAGCTAAGCCGAAGTTGTAGTCCTGTGCCATGCACGCTACGGGCAGATTCTGCTGCTTGAGTTCTGTCGCTTTTGCGCTTAGCTCCTTCCAGTGAATCCTTCACCACCAATTTCTTCTTTCTCCCCTAATAGTTGCGGCTTAAAAGCTGCCTGCTACGCACGTTTGGTTTTTCTTATCTGGGAATAAACTGGTCCCGCATTTGCGCTGGGCTCCTTCCCTTTTTTACATGTTTACTTCTACTCTTATGATGGTCTTTAACAACCAGTACACCTGCAATCTTTCAGAAAGAAGCCGGACTTTTTTGGGCAACTCCTTTAGAGTTCCCTCTTATAAAATGTTGAAAAATAACAGAATACATACAAGCCCATGGGCAAACAATCAATCAAATCTAAGGATTTAAGCAAACTCGGGTATCGGCATGATGTTACCCGCGGCCTGGCCATGAACCTGGCGGCGCGGCACTTCAAGCACGTACCCAAAGAAGAAATACTAGCGCAGCTGCAAGACGTGTTGCTGGAGCCGAAAAAGTACCTGCAACACCCCGCCCTGGCGCCGTTGGCCTTAAAATTGGCCCCGCCGGTGACCACACAGCCCTTTGAGACTTTTGACTTGAAGCCGGAAAGTGCGCCGCTAAAAATTTATGGGGCCAAGGAAATAGAAGTGATCGCTAAAAAGCAGATGGAGTTGGCGCTTCGTCTGCCGGTGGCTGTGCAGGGCGCGCTCATGCCAGACGCGCATGCGGGCTTCGGGCTGCCTATTGGCGGCGTGCTGGTCGTGGACAACGCCGTGATTCCGTATGCGGTAGGTTTGGACATTGGCTGTAGAATGGCGATGTCGGTGTTTAATGTGCCGGAGAAATTCCTGCAAACCAATGCCTTCCAGCTTAAGAAAGCTCTGAAGGAATTCACCCACTTCGGGATTGAGGGAGGCTTGGACTTTGCACAGGAACATGACGTGTTGGACCACCCAGACTTCCAGGCTACCAGCTTGCTCCGGAAACTGCATGGCAAGGCGGTGAAACAGTTGGGCACTTCGGGCACCGGTAATCATTTTGTTGAGTTCGGAGCGCTGGAGCTGTTGGAACAGAACACCCTGGGTTTACCGGCTGGCACTTATTTGGCCTTGCTTTCGCACTCGGGTTCCAGAGGTTTTGGGGCGGCGGTGGCCAAACATTATTCGGCGCTGGCAATGGACCTTTGCGAGCTTCCGCGGGAAGCTAAGTCGTTGGCCTGGCTTTCTTTAGACAGCGAAGCAGGGCAGGAATATTGGCTGAGCATGCAACTGGCCGGTGATTACGCCCAAGCCTGCCATGACCGCATTCACCTGAACCTGGCCAAAGCCATTGGCGAGAAGCCCGTGGCCCGCGTGGAGAACCACCACAATTTCGCCTGGAAAGAAGTATCCGGCAATGGGCAGGAATTGGTTGTCCACCGCAAAGGAGCCACGCCCGCGCATGCCGGGGAACTGGGTTTTATTCCGGGGAGCATGACCACGGCCGGTTATCTGGTGAGTGGGAAAGGTGTGGCCGACGCATTATTCTCGGCTTCGCACGGGGCCGGCCGCCGCTTGTCACGAGGCCGCGCCAAGGAAAGCTTCACCATGTCTGACCTCAAGAAACGGCTCTCTGGCGCGGGCGTCACCTTGATTGGCGGCTCCACAGAGGAACACACCTTGGCCTACAAAGACATTGACACCGTCATGCAGGCCCAGCACCAGTTGGTGGACATTCATGGCAAGTTTCTGCCCAAGGTGGTACGCATGCACAAAGAATAGACCGGCCATGGAAGAACAATTAATCCAACTCACGGCGGGCCAAGGGCCCGAGGAGTGCGCCCGCGCAGTAGCCCGGGTACTGGACGAATTCCTGAAAGAGGCCCGGGCCCAAAAGCTGGAAACCCAGGTGTTGGAAACCGTGCCCGGTCATTTGCCACACACGTTTCTGTCTGCCTTGGTGCTGGTGAAAGGGAAAGGCGCCCAAGCGTTTGCGAATCAATGGCAAGGCACCATTCAATGGATTGCGCCTAGCCCGTTCAGGAAATACCACAAACGCAAAAACTGGTTTATTGGCCTTCAAGCGGTGCAGGTGGCGGGCACGTTCCAATGGCGCGAGCAAGACGTGGTGTATGAGAGCATGCGGGCGTCTGGCCCCGGCGGACAGCATGTGAACAAAACCGAGTCGGCGGTACGCGCCCGGCATGTGCCGTCTGGGTTGATGGTAGTGGCCTCAGAGCGAAGGTCGCAGCACCAAAACAAGGAGGAAGCCCGCCAACGCCTGCAGGAAAAACTGCAGTTCTGGCACGTGCAGCAGGCGGCCCAACTAGCCAAGGAACAATGGCTGCAGCATTACGGGCTCACCCGGGGTAATGCCGCGAAAACCTTTACCGGCAGGTTGTAGCTTCAATTTCGAGGAAGAATCGCATTGCATTCTTCTGGTTTGGCTAAGATTAGAATCTTACATTGTTCTAATGATGCCTGAAAATTGAATCAAACGCCATATTACTGTAAACAAAACGCCAGCCTCTTAGGTTGGCGTTTTGTATTCTTGCACAACTTTCAGCCTATAACCAGGGTAATAGGTTAGAAGTAAAAACCACCTTATGAGCGCACTTTTCAGTCCACTTACAATAAAAAGCATCACACTAAAAAATAGAATTGCGGTTTCTCCCATGTGCCAGTATTCCAGCCAGGACGGCTATGCCAATGACTGGCACTTGGTGCATTTGGGCAGCCGGGCGGTGGGCGGCGCCGGTTTAATTATTCTGGAAGCCGCCGGCGTTTCCCCCGAAGCGCGCATTACGCCTTTTGACCTGGGCATCTGGAAAGACGCCCACATCTCTGAGCTTTCGCGCATCACAAAGTTTCTGGAAGCCCACGGCGCCGTGCCCGGCATACAATTGGCCCACGCCGGAAGAAAAGCCAGCCACTTGCCGCCTTGGCAAAACAGCGCGCCGCTGTTCCCCGGTCAGGAAGGCGCCTGGACTACGGTAGCACCCAGCGCGCTTCCGTTTCATGAAGCAGATGTTATGCCCCAGGAATTAGACCAGGAAGGTATTCAGAAAGTCATTGCTGATTTTAAAACGGCCGCTGCCCGCGCCCTGGCTGCCGGTTTCAAAGTAGTGGAAATTCATGCGGCCCACGGCTATTTGTTGCATTCGTTTTATTCTCCGCTCAGCAACCAGCGCCAGGACCACTACGGCGGCTCTTTTGAAAACCGGATCAGGCTGTTGCTGGAAGTGATTGCGGCCGTGCAGGAAGTCTGGCCTACCGGTTTCCCGCTGTTCGTGCGCATCTCGGCCACAGATTGGTCAGAAGGCGGCTGGACGGATGAAGACTCGGTGCAATTGGCGAAGGTGCTGCTGGAAAAGGGTGTGGATTTAGTGGATTGCTCTACCGGCGGAAACGTGCCCAGAGCCAAGATTCCGGTGGGGCCGGGTTACCAAGTGCCTTTTGCAGAGAAAGTGAAGAAAGAAGCGGGTATCATGACCGGGGCCGTAGGTATGATCACCACCCCGGCCCATGCCGAGGAAATCATTGCCACCGGCCAAGCCGATCTGGTGCTATTGGCCCGTGAAATGCTCCGTAATCCGTATTTTCCGTTGCACGCCGCCCAAGAATTGGGTGTGGATTTGGAATGGCCGCTGCAATACCAACGCGCCAAGAATTAGAATTTCTGTTTTGGGGCTCATTTCTGGAAATGAGCCCCAAAACAGAAATTATTTTTCACGGTCATCCTGAGCATTCTTGAGGCGAGAGCCGAAGAGAGCGAGCGAAGCTACCGACGGATCTAACGAAGATTCTTTCTTGGACTGTTCAAGCAATTGCCGTTGTTGGTGTTATCACCAACGACCAAATCTGCGGTTCCAGCTGCCTTTGTGCACGCCATTTGCCTTCCTTCCAAACCGCCGTTTCATCCTGAGTTTTACAAGACGGCCTTTTGCATAGCTGGGCTCCGAGCGCTCACGGCCGCGAGGCCCCGCCTTCCCCTCTCGCACTGCCCGTCTTGGCCAACTCTGCAATCTGCATTTAGCCCCGGCCATACAAGGCCAACCCGCGAGGCGCTCGATGGAAAGGCTGGAAAAGGTGCGGGTTCATGGGCAGTTTGCCAGGTAAGACCTCACAGGTTTCCAAAACCTGTGAGGTCTGCGCCAACTGCGTTTTCGGGCTCTGGATTGAAAATGGTAACGAAACTGGAATTCGGTTGCCGGTTGTAGAGACAAGGCACTGCCTTGTCTCTACGGTCGAGGTCCCGACAGACGCCTGCTCAAAAGACCTCGTAGTGTGCGCAGCTCCTACGAGTGTCTCCGCCAATTGCGTTTTCCGGCTCTAGATTAGAAATGGAGGCCAAACTAAGAACATCATTTCCTACTTCTACTGCCGCAAGTTTAGCGCAGCGTAACTTGTGGTAGGAAAGACATTTCTGCAAACTTTATCATCCCCCTACCCCCTTCTAAGGGGGACGAAATGCGTGATAATTTCTGTAGCATGAATTGCAAAGATGAGGCGCTGCCTGTCTTTATGATATGAGACTTTAGCTTTCCATTTTCGGCTTCATTTCTGGAAATGAGCCCGAAAACGGAAAAACATCTTCTCCAGCCCACTTCTTCAATTCGGCTTTCTGGTTAAAACTTGAGCATGAAGTCGGTGAGGTTTTCGCTGCGGTCCAGGAGAAGGCGTTTGCGGAGGCGGTAGCGGCTGATCTCCACGCCTCGCACCGAGATGTTGAGCAGCTGTGCGATGTCTTTGGTGGTGAGGTTCAGGCGCAGGTAAGTGCTGAGTTTGATTTCCTGGGGCGTGAGGTTGGGAAAATTGCATTGCAGCCGATGGATGAAGTCGCCGTGCACGTGGTTGAAATGGAGCTCAAATTGCTTCCAGTCTACCTCACTAGTGATGTTGTGGTCAATGCTCCTGATGATCTTGCGGAGTTCTTCTTGCGGAGCCGTTTTTCCGCCCCCTTTAAGAATGTCCTGAAGCTCCAGTTTCACGTTGTTGAGCAGTTCGTTTTTATTGATGAGGTGAATGGTGGAATAGGTGAGTTCGCGGTTTTTGTGGTCCAGTTCGGCCTGGAATTTTTCATTGCGCAGGCGGTCAATCTCCAGCTCGCTCTGGTTGGTGATGTGCCTGATCTCAATTTCCTTCTGCCCCAGTTTGCGTTCCTTGTCCAGGATTAACCGGCGTTTCTCTACCTTAAACCGCTTGTCTACCTGGTAAAACGCGGCGCCCAGCACCAGCACGCCCAGCAAGGTGTAGAACAGGTAGGCCCATTTGCTGCGGTAAAACGGCGGATTCACCACAAAAGTAAATGCCTGGGCCTTGCTCACAATGCCGTAGATGTTGCGGGCGCGCACGTGGAACGTATAGGTTCCTTCGGGCAGGTTGGTGTATTCCTTCTCAGTTTTGTTTGTCCACTCAGACCAGGCCACGTCAAAGTTCTTCAGGAAATACTGGTACTGCGTTTTCTCCGGTTTCTCAAAAAAAGTGGAGGCATACACAAACCGAAGGGAATTGAGCGCATACGGCAGTTCTGTGTCTGAGGCTTTGTCCAGCTGTCGGCCCGAGAGTAGCAGTGAATCCAATTCATTGGAGATGGTAAGCACCTGGGCCAGGCGGGTATGGTAAGGCACCATGCGTTTGGCTTTGGCGGCGTTGTAATGAATAAAACCTTCCTTGGCCCCAAACAGCACGTTGTTGATGTCCAGCACTTGAATATAGCTCAGGTCATCATTTAACAGCTCCCGTATGTTTTTGAAAAGCTTGTCGTCCAATGTGGGTTTCCCGAATTTGTCTAACGTAATTTTGCCTACCCGCTGGTCAGAGATGAAGTAGATATTGCCCTGCACGTCTTCCTCCATCTCAATGATGTGCTCGTTGGCCGCGAACAAAGCCGTGTACTGCTTGTGCTTGACAAACCGGTTTTTGGTTTTGTCAAAGGTGAACATGCCGTACATGGCCGGGAACACCAACTCCCCGTGCAACTTCTCCATGTTAATGAGCTGGTTGGAGGGCAGGCCGTGACGGGCATTGTAGAACCTGACAGAAGTGATGTTCTCCAGAGCGGCGTCAAACGTGATCCTGAAAAGGCCTTTGTAGCCGTGGGCCATCCAGAGTTCGCCGTCTTTGTCAAACTCCAGCACCCGTGAAGATTCGTCCAGGCCTTTAAATTTCTTCACGAATTGCAAGCCCTGCGCCGTGACGTTGTATAGACTTATGCCGTTGTAGGAGCCCATGATCACTTTGTCTGGGTGGTTGGGCACCGGAACAAATTCCCAGGAACCGTTTTCGGGGTGAATGAGGGTGGAGTTGGCTTGGTTCACCAGATAAGGCCCGTTGTGATGCCCCATCAAGATCTGCCTGCCTATCTGGTTTAAGTGGTACACCTGGCCGTTGCTGTTGCCCACGGGCACAAAGCTTTTCTTGTGGTTTTCTGTGCTGGAGACAAACAAGCCGCTGTTGGTACCCACATACAGATTGGTGCCTTTCTGCAAGGCGGCATACCCCGTGCCAGACAAACCCATGGTGCCGTCTAGCCTGCTGAACGGCGAACTCAACTCCACCAAAGACAAGCCGTTATTCAGACCCAGCCATAGATTCTCCTGGCTGTCCTGGTAGAGCGTGTGCACGGTGTTATCCAGCAAACCTTCACGCACAGAAGTGGAGAGCACCAACTGCCCTTTGTGGTCAATGAGCATGAGGCCTTTGTTCTGGGTAGCCAATGCAAAATTTCCGTCCTTCAGTAAAATGGCCTGGTTGATGATCACGCCCTGGTAGATGGGCTCCTGGGGCATGAGGAAAGGCGTTACCTCGCGACCGTCATACAAAAAAGCCCCATCTTGAATGGTAAAAACAATCAACTGGTTTTTATCAAAGGGCAAAATGGAGGCAATGCGCTTGTAGGCAAAGAATTCGCCGCCGGGCAACACTTTCAAACTCTTGTTGGCCAACTGAGCCAGGCCTTTGGTCCACACCTGCGTGTACAGGTTCTTGTTCACCTGAAAAGAAAACTCCAACGGGCTAGCAGACTGAATGACTTCTATAGGTTTGCCGGCCACATAGGTATATATGTTCTTGAACGTAAAGAAATAGATGCGCCCAGACTGCTCATAGATGCGCCACACCTCGTCAAAATTGCGGTATTTCTGAGAGAGACTGTCAGCCAAGGAGACATACTGCATCTTGCCCAGGGCATCTGCCTGGAAATAGCCAAAATCGCCCTGGCCGCCCACGTAGATTTTCTCATCTTTGCCCACATGCACTGACCTGATCTTGGTACCGGTTTTGGGCGAATGCAACGACCAGGTAGCCCCGTCAAACTCCAGTAACCCGAAGTTATTGGCCACATACAGCAACTCCCGGTCATCTTGCACAATGCCCCAGCTCTGTATGCCGCCCTTGAATTCCTCCGGCTTAAAATTCCTGATGACCGGGTTGCCAAAGAAGTAGTGCTGCGCCTGCAGTGTAGTGTTGACAAAGGCCAGGCAGGCCAACCAAACCACGGCACACAGAACACCAACTCGTTTCATGGGAAATATCATTTTGACAGAATACCTTTTCAAGGTAGCGATGTATTTAGTAAAAGTTAATTTTAAGGATAATTTTTTTAACAAAACCTCATTATTCTGCCAGAATACCCCATTTAGCCTATTTGATGTAATCCTGATGTAGTGGCTTGGCAGTCTATGATGTAGTATTGATGTAGTAGATTGTTAGGTTACGCCACCCCTGCCCACCTACATTTATATCAGCGGAATCGCTACCCCTAAACCCATCACCTATGAAGAAAAAATTACTCACTCTTTTGCTGTTCCTCTCCTGCGGAATAGCCTTCGCCCAGAGCACCATTACTGGGCGCGTCACCTCGGCTAAGAACGGTGAGCCGTTGCCAGGCGTTAGCGTGGTGGTGAAAGGAACCACCGCTGGTGCGTCAACAGATGTAGACGGCCGGTATCAGATTCAGGCACCCGCCACCTCAAGTGCTTTGGTATTCTCTTATATAGGCTTTGTTACCAAAGAAGAAGCCATCAATGGCAGAACTACCATTAACCTGGCCTTGCAAGAAGACCAACGGGCCCTAGAAGAAGTGGTGGTGGTGGGCTATGGCACTCAATTGAAAAGGGAAGTGTCCACGGCCATTTCATCGGTTACCCCAGAGGAAATCACCCAAACGCCTATCACACGCATTGAACAGGCTTTGCAAGGAAGAGTAGCCGGTGTGCAGGCCACCAATGTGACCGGCCAACCCGGTGACGCCCCCACCATCAGAATCAGGGGAATAGGCTCTACGGGCACCTCAGATCCTTTATATGTGGTAGACGGGTTTCCAGTGGGCGGCATTGACTACCTCAACCCCGGTGATATTGAATCAATTGACGTGCTGAAAGACGCAGCCTCCGCGGCCATCTATGGCGCCAGAGGCGGTAACGGCGTGGTCATCATCACCACCAAACAAGGAAAAAGAGACGGGCAGATGACTGTTTCTTATGACGGCTATGTAGGTGTTCAGAAACCTTGGCGCACTCTAAAGATGCTGGATGCCCGGGAATACGCCGTCATGATGAACGAAGGGGCTATCAATGCAGGTTCTGCCATTCTGTTCCCAGATGTGAACCAGATAAGCGGCGGTACCAACTGGCAAGATGCCCTTTTTGAGAAAAGTGCCCCCATCCAAAATCACCAGCTCACTATTAATGGTGGTACCGAGAAATCTGGCTATTCTGCGGCTTTCTCCTACTTTGACCAGGAAGGCATTGTGGGCGGCGAGAAATCTGGCTTTCAGAGGTACACCGCCAGAGTCAACGCAGACAACCAGGTAAAAAGCTTTTTGAAAATTGGCACCAACCTGGCTTACACCCATATTAACAGAAGAACCGTGAACGCCAACGGCGAGTTTGGCGGGGCCTTGAGCAATGCCTTGAACATGGACCCCATCACGCCGGTGTATGTGACCAACCCAGAGGACTTAGCGCAGCCGCAATATGGCGGAGCCGCTAGCCCTTTGGTGTTTGATGCCAACGGTAGAGTATTCGGGATTTCCAGATATGTAAGCCAGGAAGTGGTCAATCCCCTGGCGCGCTTACAGGTAAGCAACGGCCTGACCAATGTAGACAAACTGGTAGGAAACGTCTTTGGCGAAGTAAAACTTTTGGAAGGACTTACGTTCCGGTCCACGTTCTCCATTGACCTCGCGTTTGTTACCGCTACTGACTATTCTCCGGTATTTTACCTGAACTCGGCCACCCAGAACCGCCTTTCTGCCGTGTCCAGAGGCACCACGCAGTACTTCTCATGGCAAGCCGAAAACTACTTCAATTACAACAAGGTCTTCGGTGACCACAGTCTGGGCTTGACCGCCGGGACCAGTGCCCTGGAAGAAAGCAATGAAGGGGTTTATGGCTCCAACAACAACCTGGTGGTGACAGATCCTGCCATGGCTTACCTGAACACCGCCGTAGGCACCAGAACCCAAAGAGCGTTGGGTGGTGCCGCAGAACGAGCTATCCTCTCTTTCTTTGGAAGGGTGAACTACGCCTTTAAAGAGAAGTACCTGTTTTCGGCCACGGTAAGACGTGATGGTTCTTCCAGGTTTGTAGACAATAAGTATGAAACCTTCCCTTCCTTCTCCCTGGGCTGGATATTGTCTGAAGAATCTTTCTTCCCGCAGAGCAATGTATTGAGCTTAGCTAAACTGAGAGGTTCCTGGGGGCAGAATGGCAATGAAAACATTGGCGGCTTCTATGCCTCCAGAGCTACCATTGGCACTGGCAGAGGCTATTCTTTCTACAGCGCCAACCCAGAAGAGCCGGGCTACACCAGTGGTGCCGCTCTGCAAGACGCTGAAAACCGCGAGTTGCGCTGGGAAACTTCTGAACAAACCAACGTGGGCCTTGATCTTTCCTTCTTCAACAATGCCTTTACGGTTACCTCAGACTACTACATCAAAACCACTAAAGGCTTGCTGTTGAACCCTCCGGTTCCAGGGTCTGCCGGGTTGCCCATTGCCCCTCCTCAAAACGCCGGCTCGGTAAGAAACACTGGCTTTGAACTGGCGCTTAACTACAACGGTACCATAGGTCGTTTTGGCTATAATCTGGGCCTTAACGGAAGCATTAATAAAAATGAGGTAACCGAAGTGAGAAACGCTGAAGGTGTAATACCTGGCGGTGCTGGCTTCTCTACCTATGGCGCGGTGACCAGAACAGAAGTAGGCATGCCTATCAGTTACTTCTACGGCTATAAAACGGCCGGCATCTTCCAGAACCCAGCTGAGGTTTCGGCTTATTCCAAAGACGGCCAGCTGATTCAGCCCCTGGCTAAACCAGGCGACGTGCGGTTTGTGGATTTAAACAACAACGGAGTAATTGACAATGGAGACCGCACCAAACTGGGCAACCCCACGCCTACCACCGTGGTGGGCTTCAACCTGGGCGCCAACTTCCTCAACTTTGATATCAGTGCCTTCTTGTATGGCGCCTTTGGGCACCAGGTGTTCAACGGTACCCGTCGTTTTGACTTGCCACAGGCCAACATGCAAACCAGGTACCTCAACCGTTGGACCGGCGAAGGCAGCACCAATGAGTATCCGCGCTTCACCTGGAATGACACCAACGGAAATTATAAAAACATTTCTGACCTCTACGTGGAAGACGCTGATTTTGTACGCTTGAGAACCTTGCAGCTTGGCTACAGCCTGCCAGGTGCCCTGCTGAACAAAATACACGTCCAGAAACTGCGCATGTATATCTCCGCTGACAACCTGCTCACGCTTACAAACTACACAGGTTTTGACCCGGAGATTGGCGCGGCAGGTTCCTTGAACATTGGCATTGACCGGGGCGTGTACCCACAAGCGCAGACTTTCAGGTTAGGATTCAACGCTACTTTTTAATTGACATTCTCTATGAAAAATATAGTTAAAAAAACTTCTACGCTTCTCTTGGCCAGTTTTCTGTTCGCGGGTACCGGCTGTGAGGACTTTCTGGACCGCTCTCCCCTAGACACCAGAACGGCAGACAATTTCTACAAAACCCAGGCAGACGCCAGTGAAGCCCTGGTGGGAGTCTATGATATCTTGCAATGGAACACCGTAGTGGGCTACCATACCACACCGCTGGTGTTGGATATCATGTCAGATGATTCTTATTCTGCGGGCCAGGCCACCTCAGAGCCATCTCTTTTAGAAATGGACCGGCACCAAATCTTGCCTACCAACGGTGAGGTGCATGGTCTTTGGAGGAAACACTACATAGGTATTGCCCGGGCCAACACGTTGCTGGAGAAAATTGACGGCGTGGCGGCACCAGATGACTTTAAAAAACGCGTAGCCGCCGAAGCCAAATTCCTGCGTGCCCACTTCTACTTAGACTTGGTACGGTTATTTGAGAATGTGCCGCTGGTTTTGAAAACGCCAAGCCCCTCTGAATACAACCAACCCGCTGCCACGCCCAAGGCGGTCTTTGACCAGATTGCCAAGGATTTAGTGGAAGCCATGGTAGACCTGCCCGCCACCAACCTCAAAGGAAGCCAGGGCCGGGCCACCAGATGGGCCGCCAAAGCTTTACTTGCCCGAGCCTATCTGTTCCACAAAGGCGTGTACAACCAAGAGTTACAAGCCGGCACCACTGCCGTGAACGCAGCTTATGTGCAGCAACAACTTGCAGATATCATTTCCCAAAGTGGCCATGATTTGCTTCCTTCCTACGGCAGCATCTTTACCAAAGCCAATGAGTTCAGTATTGAATCTGTATGGGAAATCTCTTATTCAGATGAAAACCCGTGGTTTGACTGGGGCTACATTCACGGTGGCGAAGGAAATATGCAGCCGCAGCAACAGGGGCCTCGCATCATCAATCCAACGGGTCTGCTGTACGTTCGTGGCTGGAGCACAGGCACCCCTACCCAGGAATTGTATGACGCTTTTGCCGCCAATGACATAAGAAGAGACTCCACTATTTTAGAGGAGAATGAAGCGGGCGGAAGGGCCAACCTGGACCTAGGCTACCAGCACACCGGGTACTTCAGTCAGAAATACACCACCACCAAAGAATACCAGCCAGAATTCGGGCAAATGGAACTGAACTGGGGAAACAACTACCGTTCCATCCGGTTTGCAGATGTCCTGTTAATGGCTGCTGAATTAGCTCTGACCACCGGCGGAGACGCGCAAGGCCCTTTGACGCGGGTAAGAGCCCGGGTAGGCTTAGACCCCGTACCCGCCACCTTAGACAACATTAGAAAAGAGCGCCGGTTAGAACTAGCTCTTGAAGGTCACCGGTACTGGGATTTGTTGCGTTACGGCCTGAGCACGGCCAGTGCCGCCATCACCGTGACGCCTAGTCCATTGCCTCCTACCTATGTGGGTACCCAGAGCGACTTCACCATACAATTCAATACTGCCAGAAAAGGCTTCCTTCCTATTCCACAGAGTGAGATTGATTTGTCTGCTGGGGTTCTGAAACCAAATGCCGGTTACTAATTATTTAAAGCATTCACCATGAAAGAGATGAGAAAAATAATTCCATACATCACGCTGTTGCTGTTGTCAGCCTTTGCGTGGACCAGTTGTGAAGTGGAAGACCCTGAGCTGGGCCCAGTGCCTACTCCTTCGGCGGAGCAAGCCACCTTTACTTACTCCTACGGCACCAACCCTAACATTGTCACCTTTAAAAGCACCGCTCCAGAAGGGGCAGCCGTGCAATGGGAATTTGACGGCGGTTCTACCGTGCAAGGCCGCGAAGTGACGCGCAGCTATCCCTTAAAAGGTGAATACACCGTCAAAATGACTTTTTCAACCCCTGGGGGCTCAGCTTCCAGTACCAAGACTGTTCCCATTGCCGCCACCAACCCCGCCATGCTCAACCGCGAAGATTACAACTTCCTGACCGGTGGTATCAGTAACTTACAAGGCAAGACCTGGGTGATTGACCGTGAAAACGGCGGACACCTGGCTCTGGGCCCAATTACCAGCAGCACCCCAGAGTGGTACTCCGCGGGTCCTAATGAAAAAGCCTCTGAAGGGTATTATGATGACGAAATGGTGTTCAACCTGAACAATAACTTGGCTTATACCTATGACAACAAGGGTACCACTTTTACGCACGGCGCTTCAGCAGCTGGCTTAGGTGGCGTACCTGGTGGAGACCACACGTTAGTGTACACCCCGCCTACCGGCATGCAGTGGAACATTGTGGAAGAAGGAGACAAGAAGTTTCTGGAAATCACCAAAAACGGGTTCATTGGGTATTACACCGGTGTGTCACGTTATGAAATCCTACGCCTCACAGAAACCGAGCTGTACATCAAATTTGGCAGCACAGCCAATGCAGAACACGGCTGGTACCAGCGCCTGGTTCCCAAGGGATTCTCTAAACCTGTTCCTCCCAAAGAATACAAGGCCGCTGACCTGAATGATGACTTTGATTCGCCGGGCAACTTCACCTGGAAAATGGACAACGCCTTGTTCAATGAAAGCTTTGATAACCCAGCCCAGGTAGCCGCTAACCCATCTGATAAAGTGGCCCGCTATATTAAAGAGGCCGGCCAGGGGAAAGCTTTTTCTAATGTGTTCATTGAACTTCCCTATAAAATAGACCTCAGACAGCGCAAAGTATTTAAAGTGAAGGTCTTCTTGCCTAGTTACAATGACTACACCACCATGGGGGGTGCAGAGGATTGGTCACCGGTAAAAACCTTGCAAAAGCAGCTGGCCGTTAAACTGCAGAACTCAGAACTGGGCGGCAACTCCTGGACTACCCAGGCTGAGATCATTCAACAAGTGACCGTGATGGACCAGTGGGTAGAGCTCACCTTTGACTTCTCTAATTTTGACCAACGCCAGGACTTTGACAAGATCGTTATTCAATTTGGTGGCGAAGCGCATTTTAACCCAGGCATTTTCTATTTAGACGATTTCCGTCTGATGCCTTAGTTTTTCATAGGGAAATAGGCCAGAGACACTCTTGTTTCTGGCCCGCTTTTCCTGAATCCCCTTTAAAATGCGGAAATTTAAATATCTGGCCCTTACCCTCTGCCTGGCCTTTGGCGCACCGGCAGTGGCCCAGACCAGTACGTTCAATGAATTAGTCTGGAACGATGAATTTGAGGGCGATGGTGCTCCAAATCCGGCGCGGTGGACATATGACTTGGGTACCGGTGAAAATGGCTGGGGCAACCGTGAATTGCAGCATTACACCAACCAACCAGCCAACGTGCGCATGGCCAATGGTAACCTGGTGATTGAGGCCATTAAACAAAACGGCACCTGGACTTCTGCCCGTGTGAAAACTCAGGGCAAGTTCAGCTTTACCCATGGCCGTGTTGAGTTCAAGGCAAAGATGGCACCCGGCGTGGGCACCTGGCCCGCGCTCTGGATGCTGGGCGAAAGCGTTTCTACCAAAGGCTGGCCTGCCTGCGGGGAGATAGACGTGGTGGAATACATTGACAGGCTTCCGGGTAAAATACAAAGTGCCATGCACACGCCTGCCAGCTACGGCAACACCCAGAACATTGGCGCTACGCAAGTACCAGACGCTACTACCGCCTTTCATGTGTATGCCGCAGAATGGACGCCCCATGACATAAAATTCTTTGTAGACAACACGCTGTATTACACCTATGCGCCTGCCGTGAAAGACGCCAAGACCTGGCCGTTGAATGACAATTTTTTCCTTATCATGAACATAGCCGTGGGCGGCAACATGGGCAGTGAACCGACGCTTGAAACCAACGGGCAGAAAAACGGCGTTGACCCCAACCTGACCAGCACGCGCATGGAGGTAGACTATGTGCGGGTGTACCAACAATTCAAAGATTTAACGCTCACGGGTCCGGCTGTGGTGAGGCCTGCCGCGCAAAACCTACTGTTCAAAACCAGCCGCTTGGCCAATGCCACTTATACCTGGTTTTTGCCAAAGGGTGCCACCATTGTGAGGGGTCATAACACCTCAGAAATAGTGATCAACTGGGGAAAATCTTCTGGGAAAGTACGCGTGCAGGTACAACACAACGGCCAGACCTATACCAAAACCATGGACGTTAAAACCGGAAATGGTATTGGGTAGCAGTTCAGTTTGCTTAATGGTTTAGTGTGGTTTCTACTTCCAGGTGAATGTTCGCAAGGGACTCCTACGAAATAAATTAGCTGTAAATGATGAACATGGACCCAGTGAGCTATGCTTTCGCCAGATTAAGACTACATCTAGTACAAAACGCATTTCAAGCAGCCATTAACCTGGTAAAAGGATGGCCTGCAGCCCGTATTCTTTCTTTAATTTTTACAGGAAGCTTTTCTTCCTGATTTCAACAACCCTAAAATAAAACCCATGAAAAGGTTTACCGCTACGCTCCTCCTGTTTGTACTTTCCCTGGGAACATTTTCTTCCTTTACGCCGCCCCAAAAACAGGCTCCCATTGAAAAACGCATAGAAGACCTGCTGGCCAAAATGACGCTGGAAGAAAAAGTAGGACAGCTCAACTTTGTAGTGGGTGATTTGTTCAACACCGGCCCCACGGTGAGAACGTCACAGTCAGACAAATTCAACCAAGATATTAAAAGCGGCAAGATCACCGGCATCTTCAACATTCACGGGGCCGAATACATTGGCAAACTGCAGCGCATTGCGGTGAAGGAATCTCGGTTGGGCATTCCATTGTTGATTGGCGCCGATATTATCCATGGATTCAAGACTGTTTTCCCAATTCCCTTGGGCGAGTCTGCCAGTTGGGATCTGGCGGCCATTGAGAACGGCGCCCGCGTGGCGGCCATTGAATCTACGGCCGGCGGCATCAACCTGACCTTCGCGCCTATGGTAGACATTGCCCGCGACTCCCGCTGGGGCCGTACCGCCGAAGGTGCCGGCGAAGACCCTTATTTAGGTTCCCTCATTGCCGCTGCCCGCGTGCGCGGTTTCCAGGGGAAAGACTTGGCTGACCCCAGAACCATGGCGGCCTGTGTGAAGCATTTCGTGGCCTACGGTGCCGCTGAGGGCGGGCGCGATTACAACACCACCGACATGTCTGAGTACGTGCTGCGGGACATTTACCTTCCGCCGTTCAAAGCGGCTTTAGATGCGGGTTCCGCTACGTTAATGTCGTCGTTTAATGAATTCAACGGTATTCCGGCCACGGGCAATATGTTCACCATGGACCAGATTCTGCGCAAAGAATGGGGCTTTACCGGCGCGGTGATTTCAGATTGGCAGAACATCACAGAAATGGTGCACCACGGCTACTCCAAAGACCACGGCCAAGCCGCTGAGCAAGCCTTAAGAGCCGGAACAGATGTGGACATGATGGGCGAGGCTTACCTCAACTTCATTCCGGAAATGGTACGGTCTGGCAAAATGGATGTCAAGGTTCTGGATGCCTCGGTGCGCCGCGTATTGTGGCTCAAGTTTAAATTGGGCTTGTTTGATAAACCGTACCTGTACTCAGATACCAAGCGCGAGAAAAACGAAATAAGAAACAAAGAAAACCTGGGTGCCGCCTTTGACATGGCGCGCAAATCCATCGTATTGCTCAAAAACCAGGGCAACGTGCTACCTCTAACCGCGGCTACCAAAAGAATTGCGGTCATTGGCCCGCTGGGCAACAACAAAGCAGACATGAACGGCACGTGGTCGTTCTTCGGGGAAGAGCAGCACGCCGTGAGTTTCCTGGAAGGCATTAAGAAATACGCCAAAGGAGCCGAAGTAACCTATGCCCAAGGCTGCGATTTGTACACCAACTCCACCACCCTATTTGCCGAAGCCGTAACCGCCGCCCGCAATGCTGATGTGGTGATCATGGCCATTGGCGAAAGCGCCGTCATGAACGGAGAAGGCGGTTCCCGCGCCGACATTGGTTTACCGGGCGTACAGCTGGATTTGGTGAAGGAAATCCATAAAACCGGCAAGCCGATAGTGGCTATGGTGAGCAGCGGTCGGGCGTTGGAATTGACGTGGCTGGACCAGAATATTCCTACCATTCTGGCCACCTGGTCACTAGGGTCTGAGGCCGGAAACGCCGCCGCCAGCGTGTTGTTCGGGGAGTACAACCCAGCCGGTAAATTGCCGCTTTCTTTCCCGCGCCACGTGGGCCAGTTGCCCTTGTATTACAATCACAAAAATACCGGCCGCATGTATGAAGGCGACCATTCTGAGCCTGGCAGCGAGCGCGTGTACAAATCACGCTACCGCGATGTGCCTAACACGCCTTTGTATCCGTTTGGCTACGGTTTAAGCTACACTACCTTCAGCTACGGAAAACCAACCTTGAGCAAAAGCAGCATCACCGGCAAAGAAACGTTAACCGTGACCGTGGACGTGACCAACACCGGGAAAGTAGCCGGCGAAGAAGTGGTACAACTCTACACCCGAGATATGGTGGGCAGCACGGGCCGGCCGGTGAAAGAACTCAAGAAATTCCAGAAACTTTCCTTCGCGCCGGGTGAGAAAAAGACCATCACCTTCACCCTCACCACCGCCGACCTCTCCTTCTGGCGGCGTGATATGACCTACGGCGCCGAGCCCGGTGATTTCAAAGTGATGGTGGGTGGCAACTCCCGCGACGTGCAGGAACTTCCGTTTACCTTGACTTCCTTGTAGCATTTAATTACCCGTTTTCGGGCTCATTTCCGGAAACGAAGCCAAAAACGCCCGTTGGTTCTGCGGGCGTTTTTGGCTTTAGCACGAAATGGAAATCTTGATACTCGTTAGATAAATTACAACTTAAACGCCTGCCGGGCCAACAGTTTCCAGTGGCCGCCTTGTTTCTGCCAGACCAGCAAAATACCCAGTTTCACGGTGCCGGGAGTACCGCTGTCATTGGTGGTGGCCTGTATTTGGTGCCGCACCACGGCGGTTTTCCCGGTGACCTGAACGGTTTGGTTGGTCAACTCCATCGTCACGAAATCTGATTTCCCGCTCGCCAGGGTTTCTATGAACGTGGCTTTGTCTTCTATTTTTCCGCTGGAGTGGCCGTAGCTTAGTTGGTCGGCGACAATCATTTGCAGGGCTTGTTTTTCGCCGGAAAGCATGGCGTTTTTCAGGGCCTCCACCGCGGCGGCTACCTTGCGTTCATCCTTGGTTTGCGCGGCCACAGAACCTATAAATGCCAGACAAAGCGCCAGCAGGCAGACAATTCTTTTCATAAACGTTGATGTTGCTGATATTTCCGGAAGGTACTTAAATTGCCAGAAACTGTTTTCAATTCAGAGGCCAAACTAAATTTTCCGTTTTCGGCTCCGTTTCCTGAAATGAGCCCGAAAACGGAAAATCATTGGGCACTACCACGCCAGCGGCGGCTCTGAGTCTGGGCGCCAGACACGGCTGGCCAGTTCATTGAGCGCCTGGCGGGCAACTTGGAATCCGTCGGCCAGTTGGTGGTAGATTTGGGTTAGTTCCAGTTGGTAGGCCAGTTTGTGCTCAGAGGCGGTCCTGAAACTGCTTTTGCCAATCTGTTCATAGAACGAGAAATCTGGCGCGCCCCGGCGTTGCCTCCGCTCAATGAACGCTTTGAACATGCCAGACAGAAAGAGCGCGTAATTGCCCATGTGCACCCGTATCAAAAAGGCTTCGGCGGCGGTGGCGGTCTCCAGGGCTTCCAGCATTTCTACCATGTACTGGTAGTTCTGGGGCAATTTTTCATGCACGGTATGCAGACGCTGGGTGTGGGAAAATTTCCAGAGCAAGGCGGCAATGTAGTCAGAGAGTTCGCGGTCGTCCAGGCCCTGGCGCTTGAGCACGGTGCGGGCCAGCACGTAGAAATACAGGTGCTGTGACACAAACAACTGCCCTTTCCCCGACAACAGAACTTGCACCAGGGCCTGATGGTCCAGCATTTCATCGCGGCATTCGGGGTCAGAGAGCAATTCTACCAGACTCACGCTGCTGCCTTGTTTCTGGGCTAACACGCGGGCCACAAACTCAAAGTCCTGGGCGGTGAACTGGGCCCGGCAATTGGCTAAAACCATAGCTCCTACTCCTTTCTATTGAGTTGGGATTTTGTTCTTCAGATTGACTTCTGAATAGCACCACAGGCCATTCTGGAATTCTACTTAAAAACGGATTAGCATTTTGGAAGGTTTTCTACCGGTTGCTCTCTAAGAGCATGTTTAAATTTGTCTTTTGCGCTGCAAAAACGCTTCGCCAGAACCTTTTGCTATCTTTTTTCGCCTACAAAATCAAAATTTAAACAAGCTCTAACTGAATTAAATGCTTTCGGCCCCAAAATCTGGAAGCCAACAACCAAGGCGTTTTCGGGCTCATTTCTGGAAATGAGCCCGAAAACGGAAAATCCCCGCCAGCACTTCTGCTAACGGGGATTCTGAAAAGAGAAATTCCTAGTAATTACCCGATGGCTTGCTCCAGGTCTGCAATCAGATCTTCCACGTCTTCAATGCCCACGCTGAGCCTGATCAAGGAATCTGACAAGCCGCCTTTCAGGCGCTCCACCTGCGGAATGGTGGCGTGGGTCATGGTGGCCGGGTGCCCGCACAATGATTCCACGCCGCCCAGAGATTCAGCCAAGGCGAAGTATTTCAATTTTTCCAGCACTTTGATGGCATCTTCCTGCTTGTCGCCTTTCAGCACAAATGAGATCATACCGCCAAAATCACGCATCTGGTCTTTGGCAATTTGGTGGTTGGGGTGGCTCTCAAACCCGGGCCAGAAGACTTTTTCCACCTTGGCGTGGCCTTTAAGGTATTCGGCAATTTTTTTCCCGTTCTCACAGTGGCGCTGCATGCGTATGTGCAGGGTTTTGAGGCCGCGCAGCACCAAAAAGCAATCTTGCGGGCCGGGCGTTCCGCCGCAGGCGTTCTGCAGAAAGGCCAACTGGTCTGCCAGTTCCTGGTCTTTCACCACAATGGCACCCATGACCACGTCTGAGTGACCGGCCATGTATTTGGTGAGCGAGTGCATGACAATATCGGCGCCCAGATCTAAGGGCGTTTGCAGGTACGGCGTGCTGAAGGTGTTGTCCACCACCAGCGTGAGGTTATGCTTTTTGCTGATTTGGGCGGCGCCTTTGATGTCAATGATGTTGAGCAGCGGATTGGTGGGCGTCTCTACCCAGATCATTTTGGTGTTCTCTGTGATGTACTGCTCAATGCTGGCAATATCGCCCATGGGCACAAAGGTGAACTTGATGCCGTAGTTCTGGAACACCTTGGTGAAGATGCGGTACGTGCCGCCGTACAGATCATTGGTGGAAATCACCTCATCGCCGGGCTTCAGCATTTTGATGATGCAGTCAGTGGCGGCCATGCCAGAGGCGAAGCAGAGGCCGTGGTTGCCGTTCTCCAGCGCCGCCAGGGCGTTCTGCAGGGCGGTGCGGGTGGGGTTGTGCGTGCGGCTGTATTCATAGCCGTTGTGGTCGCCGGGGGAGCGCTGCACGTAGGTACTGGTCTGGTAGATGGGCGTCATGATGGCCCCGGTGGTAGGATCTGGCTCTACCCCCGCGTGTATGGTTTTGGTTCCGAATTTCATAGTGTGTTATACGAAGGATGGTCCGCAAGTTAAGGATATTGCCGACAAGTTTCCAGTGGCCCGGTTTCAGCCCAACAACCAATTTTGCCGTACTTCCCTGTGAGTCTGTTGACGTATTGCTTTTACTCCTTACTTTCACGCACCCAACAGACTCCCTACAAAAACAGGTGGCAATCCTACCGAACCGAGCCGCATTGGCTTTAAAATGATAATTCACGGCGAGGAAACGGAGGGAAAACTGCCCCCGCCCTAGTTATAGCTAACGTTTATGTGGAAGAAACTCCTGCAACAGAATTCGGGCACGGTGCTCTACTCGCTGCTTTTGGTAGTGGTGCCGGTGTTGGCCAGCTCTGGCCTGGCTATTTGGCTGTACAACAACCAGGAACTCATGCATTCGCTCACGTGGGCGCAAATGCTGCTGTACTACTTCCTGGTTTCGCTCACCATGGCATTTGCCCTCACGCCTACCACGTTTGTGGCGCTGGCCACCGGCTTTTTCCTGGGTTGGGAAGGATTTCCGGGCGTGGTGGTTTCTTACGGCGTGGCCGCGCTCATTGGCTACAGCATGGCGCAACTTATTGACCAGGGCAAGATGGAGAAGCTGCTGCAGCAGTTCCCCAAAGCCCAAAGCGTGCGCGATGAATTACAGCAGCAGAGCTGGGGCCTGATCATTCTCTCCCGTATTTCGCCGGTGCTGCCTTTTGCGTTCATGACCTTTGTGCTGTCTTTGGTGCAGGTGCCGCGCACCCGCTTTCTGCTGGCCAGCATGGTGGGCATGTTGCCGCGTACGCTGTTCTTCTTCTGGGTGGGCACCCAGGCCCAGGACTTGCTGGCCCTGTTGCAGGACCCCAACGCCGGCACCTCTGGCAAGCTGCTCATGGGGGCGTTGGTGCTTATCTCATTTGCCGGCCTGTACCTGGTGCTGAACCGGGCCATTAAAAAAGCACTGTCCAGAAAAAAAGGGTAATATATTAAATCGCTTTTTTATAACCTGACTTCCCAAAATAACACAAGACTTTTCCGATAAATCAGGAATAATTTTCAGACTGCATCTTTCCGTTTCCAAGTCTCCTAAGCTGCCGTTTCTGCTTATAATTTTGGGCGATTTTAAAGCCTTCAAGTGGTCTTTTATGCCCTTTTCTCTGGCAATCCAAGGCTAGTTTGGGTATGTTTGTCTGGCCAGGCGGTTTCTAACACCTTGTTTTTCCCTGCCGTATTACCAAGGAAACCCTCTTTTCACGTCCTAAATCCCCTTGCATCAACCATTCCCTATCATGAACATAAACTTAAAAGTCTTTCCAGATTTCTTCAGGTCCGCTTCAGCCGGTGGCATCATTCTGATCATTGCCTTGGTGGTGTCGCTTCTCATTGCCAACTCTCCCTGGGGTGCGGCTTTCGCCAATTTCCTGAGCCTAGAACTGGGGTATGAATCTGACCAAATCCATCTTAGATACCCCATCCTGCTTTGGGTGAATGACGGACTCATGGCTATTTTCTTTCTGCTGGTGGGCCTGGAGATTAAACGCGAAATGGTGGAAGGCGAATTGTCTTCCTTCAGAAAAGCGGCCCTGCCGGTCTTCGCCGCCATGGGTGGTATGTTCATTCCCGCCGGTATTTATGCTCTGGTGAACGCGGGTACTGATACGGCCAGCGGCTGGGGCATTCCCATGGCCACCGACATTGCCTTTGCCATTGGCTTGCTTTCCCTTTTGGGGAGCCGGGTGCCCATTGGTTTAAAGGTTTTCCTCACGGCGCTGGCCATTGTAGATGATTTGGGCGCCATTGCCGTGATTGCGTTTTTCTATTCTTCCGGCATTCAAGTGTCTAACCTTTTATATGCCCTGGGCATATTTCTGGGCTTGTTGGTGTTGAACCGCCTGGGCGTGAAATCGTTGATTTTTTACCTGGTGCCCGGTTTCTTCATCTGGTATTTCATTCACCATTCTGGGGTACACGCCACTATTGCCGGGGTGCTCACTGCACTGGCCATCCCCACCACCCCAGACGCCACGGAGTCACCGCTGGAAAAACTGGAACATGCCCTCACCAAGCCCGTGAACTTTCTGATCATGCCCATTTTTGCGTTGGCCAACACCAACATCAGGTTTGAGGAAGGCATGGTGGAAGGCATATTCAACCCTCTGGGACTGGGTGTGATTCTGGGTTTGTGCGTGGGAAAACCGGTTGGCATTTTGCTCTCCAGCTGGCTAGCCGTCAAACTGAAAATAAGCGTTTTGCCGCAGGGCGTTAATTGGCCTATGGTAGTGGGCCTGGGCCTGCTGGCCGGTATTGGGTTCACCATGTCCATCTTCATTGCCTTGCTCTCCTTCTCAGACCCGGCCTACCACACTGAGGCTAAGTTCTGCATTCTGGTGGCCTCGGTTGCCTCTGGGGTTCTGGGGTACATTACCCTGCGGGTGGTGGCCAACAAACAAGCCGCGGCTTCCCTGCGCCATACCAACGGGCTATAGAAACACAAAAAGGCCCTTCAGCTGTAGCTGAAGGGCCTTTTAAGATAAATGGTGGTCGCGAAGGGAGTCGAACCCCTAACCTTCTGATTCGTAGTCAGATGCTCTATCCAGTTGAGCTACGTGACCAGTTATTTAGTGATGCAAAGGTAGCAGGGTTCCCCTTTATACGCAAGTTCCAGGCAAATATTTTCAAGAAAAAATCATCCTCTTGCCCCGGAAGCCTGTGTTTCAGCACGTTTCCCAGAAAAAACTTGTTTCAGGCAAAGCTTCCACAATCCTTAGGTGGTTATGCTCCGTGGGGTCTGCGGATGGTGCTGGCCTACGCAAGCCGCCCAACAATTCTGGTTTTCTGCATCTACCTGAAGAACCAGAAAAATCTATTGCCTCGCACCGCTTGCAAGTGTGGCAGATAACTTCGTACATTTCCTTTGGAATGGCAGCCGAAGGAAAGGGAGCCAGTTCCGGGAGGTTCCCGCGCGAATATTTTCCGGAGTTTGGCCGTTACCAGCGCTAGAAACAAGCGGTCAACCAGAGAAAAAAGGCGCTGGCAGGCAGTAGGCCACGGGTGCTTCCACCATTTTCAAATTAACCACCACCAGGCAATGGCCACTAAAGAGGAATACATTCAGGAGCTGCGGCAGGTGCTGGAGGAAATCAACGCCCTGGACATTAGCTACCGGGCCAACTACCCGTTGCTCACCGAGCACATAGATTCTGTGATCAATAGCTGCCACATGCTGCTGTCGTCGGGGTATTCCAGTGAGCAGGAGCAGATCATGAACTATTGCAAAATAAAGCTGAGCCATGCCAAGCAGTTGCTGCTCAATGACAACGCCGAGGACAGTGTGCAACTCACCAAGGTCACCATTCTTTTCCTGCTGCGCGAAGCCACCATTGAGCCCGTAGAAGAGCAGGACTAACTTTCCGGAATTCGTCAAAAAACCCGTTTTCGGGCTCATTTTCAGAAATGAGCCCGAAAACGGGTTTTTCTTTTGGGCCTCTGTCACTTACTGGCATGAAACGCGTATGCTCACTCGTTTCACTTACACAACCGCCATGCCGTCACAGCCTTCTTCCTCGCCGCTTAAAAGGTTTCTGTATGAGAACGGCCTGAGCCTGGTCACGCTGGGTCTGGTGCTGCTGGCTATGGTGGGGCAGATTGTGTTTGGCTGGCATGAGTACAATGACGAGCTGGAGCAGATGGAGCTGGCGCCGCTCGCGTTGGGAGCCTACTTAAAATCTGGACATTTTATTGAGGCCACTTTTGAGAACTGGGAAAGCGAGTTTCTGCAAATGGGCCTCTATGTGCTGCTCACGGTGTGGTTAAGGCAGAAGGGATCTGCCGAGTCTAAAAAGCCCTACGAGGAAGACGAAGTGGACCGCGAACCCCAGCCACACAAAGACGCACCGTGGCCCGTGCGCGCCGGCGGGCTCTGGAAAACGCTCTATAAAAACTCGCTGAGCCTCGCCTTTTTTCTGCTGTTTCTGGCTTCGTTCTTTTTGCACGCCTACGGCGGAATGGAAGTCTACAACATAGAACAACAGCACCATGGGGAGCCAACGGTAGACCTGTGGGGCTATATGGCCACGTCCAGATTCTGGTTTGAGTCTTTACAGAACTGGCAGAGTGAGTTCATCGCCATTCTCTCTATTGTGGTGCTGTCCATTTACCTCAGGCAGAAAGGCTCGCCGGAGTCAAAGCCCGTAGACATGGCCCACCAGGACATGGAGTAGAAAACCGTTCCAGAATGGCTTAAATGGCTTTACTGAAGGTGTTTTCGTTGGCTTGGGAAGATTGCCGCAGGCGTTGGTCAAAGACCATGCAGATGTTCCTGACGAAGGCTTTGCCCAATTGGTTGACTTTGAGCGCATGGTCTGTAAGGGTGAGCAGGTCTTCCTCCATCATTTCTACCAGGGCAATTTTGGAATCATAATCCAGGGAACCCAGCAGGCTTTGGTCTATGGGCTGCTCGCCTTTACAGATGAGGTTCAAGATAATTTCTTTGGTGCGCAGATCTTCCAGGGTATGCAAATGCCCCTTGAAAATGGCCAGTTCTCCGCTGGCAACGGCAGTTTTGTAGTCTTCCACTTTCTTCTGGTTCTGCAGGTAGCCGTACTTGGCGTCACTGATGGACGACGTGCCCAACCCAATCAACAGTTCTGTGTGGCACGTGGTGTAGCCCATGAAATTGCGGTGCAGGGTGCCGTTCTCCATGGCTTTGTAAAGCGCGTCTTGGGGCAGCGCGAAATGGTCCATGCCGATGTCTGAGTAGCCCAACTCCTTGAATTTCTGCAGGCCCAGTTCATACAAGGCCCGTTTCTCAGAACCGCTGGGCAGATCTTTGTGCGTATAACTTCGCTGGCCCGGTTTCACCCACGGCACGTGCGCGTAGGAGTAAAACGCAATGCGGTCTGGCATAAGCAACGCCACTTTGTCAATGGTGTCAGACACGCTGGTCAGGGTCTGGTAAGGCAAGCCGTAAATCAGATCGAAGTTCACGGACTCGTACCCGATCCTTCGGGCTTCCTGGGTCACAAATTCCACGTTTTCAAAGGGCTGTACGCGGTTGATGGTCAATTGCACTAGCGGGTCAAAATCCTGAATCCCGAAACTTACGCGCCGGAAGCCCAGGTCAAACAAGGTCTGCAAATGGGCCGAGGTGGTGTTGTTGGGGTGGCCCTCAAAACTGAACTCGTGGTCAGGATGAATTTCGGCCTGCGCAAAAATGCCGTCCAGCAACAGTTTCAAATTCTCTGGGCTGAAAAATGTAGGTGTGCCGCCACCCAAATGCAATTCCCTGATGATGGGTTTCTCCGGGAAATGGCGCAGATACAAGCTCCACTCCTGCAGCAGGCTTTCAATATAACCACCTTCCACGCTGTGGTTTTTGGTGATGCGCGTGTTGCAACCGCAGTACGTGCACAGCGCCTCGCAGAATGGTAGATGAAGATAAAGACTGATGCCCTTCTCTTGGTTAGACTCCGTGAACACGCGCTCCACCACCTCAAACCACTGGCTGGCCGTGGGCGGTGTGGCATCCCAGAAAGGCACGGTAGGGTAACTGGTGTACCGCGGCGCAGGCACATCATACTTCTGTACCAGTTGTTGCTGGATGCGTTGGATCTCTGTGAGGCCGGTGTTCAGGGGAAGTGCGTTCATGCTCAGCTAATTATACTGCAAAGCTACAGCCCCCTTCTCCTGAGAAACATGACCTACACCATACCGCGCACTGATTTTGGTCACATTTCAGATTTGGAGCCCGAAAACGGAAACCCTATTGGTTGAAAGATGAACTGAGCGGAAAAACCAACTCCCGTTTTCGGGCTCAATTTCAGAAATGAGCCCGAAAACGGGAGTTGCTGGAATGTTAATTCAATAGGCAAAAATTTCTGAGTTCGAATTGGGATGCCTGCGTGATGATATAAAAAATGTGATGAATTCTTCACTTAAACTAACCCACCCCTACCCCTCCGAGGAGGGGAATGGAATGCGTAAGTATTAAAAAATCAGGACCATTACTTACTAACATCATCTTCAACTAATTGTGCTGAAAATTCCCCTCCGAGGAGGGGTTAGGGGTGGGTCTTGCTTCGTTCACAAAGTCTCCTTACGCCACGGGAACCGCCTGCGCCGTTGACTCATGTTCATGGTGGCAGAAAGAACAAGAACCGGCGCAGCTTTTCAGTTTCTGCTGGTACAGGTTGAGCAGCGGAATGGCTGTCTGGCACGACTGGGTTTTGCGGTAGGTGGGCTGCGTGTATTGCTGAGCCAGGTGCGTGTCTTTGGTGGCCATCACAAATAAATCCACGGGCTGTTTCTCCAGCACTTCCTGCAGGCCTTCAATCAGGTCTTCTTCCTCCATCAGCAAATACGTGGCACCAGAAGATTTCAGCAATCCCCGTAATTCCTCGCCCTGGCGCTTGATCTCTGCCAGGTGGTTGCGGTCAGACTTGGGGTAGAAATGCACCAAAGACACAGACGCCCGGAACAGATCTGCCAGGGTTTTCAGTTGGCTCACCACGGCAGGGTCCTGGTCGGTGAAGTCGGTGGCGTAGACTAAATGCTGAATGGGTTTGTATTCGGCTTTCTCCGGCACCCACAGCACGGGGCAATGTTCAAAATATTGCAACGACCAGGCCTGTTGCTCTCCCTGCACCACTTCCAACATCTCAGAACCGGCAATCACTAAATCCGGCTGATGTACCTGCACCAGCAACGGCAGCGCCTCGGCCCAACGGTCATGACTGAGCAGGCATTCCAGGTGCTGCGGTTGGGCGCGCTGGCGGGTTGGGCAGGCATACCGCTTGGCGAAGCTATGCAGCCGCTGCGAGTACTGGTAATGATCCGTCATGGACATGGGCGCGCCGTTGGAACTGAAGACCAACAACACATCGGCGCCTTGGTGACAGGCCATCTCCACGGCATAGCGGTAGGCGTTCACGCTGTTGTCAGACAAATCTGTGAGTACTAATATCTTTTTCATCTTCAATAGGTTAAGCGTGAACACGTATTTTATTTCCCGGTTAAGGGCAGTTATTATCTAGGAGAATGGCAGGTGGCAATGGGCTTCTCCCCTGCTTCTGTTTGCGCCAGTTGCGGGCTCACGTACGGAATGCCCAGATTGAGGCCCCGCAAAATGAACAGCACCGCCATGAACGTGGCCGCGTACGGGATAGACTTCTTAAAGAACCGCCGTAGCCCCGGCCCTACCAATTTGCCAGACACCGAGAGCAAAAACATCAACGGAAACGTGCCCAACCCAAACAGCGCCATATAGCCCATGGCGGCCGGCACGCTAGGCATGCTTACCGCCCCCGCCATGGCGAAGTACACAAACCCGCAAGGCAGCAGTCCGTTCAACAAACCAATAGCGCCCATGGACCACCAAGACGGATTCTTAAAAAAATGGCCCATGGCTTTCTGATTTTTTTGCAGCAGCGCCTCCACCCCGGTTACTTGTCTGAACTTCCCAGACACGGCAGCCGGTACCACCACCAACACCAGAATCAAAACCCCGGAGAAGATGGAAAGCCCCTGCTGAAAACCCGCTAACTGGAAACTCTGGCCCAGCAAACCGGCCACCGCCCCCAAGGCAGTATAAGAGATAATGCGTCCCAAATTGTACAGCAACCGGCCTGAAAGGAAGGAAAACCCCGCGCCTTTGCCCATGGGCAAGGCCATGGCAATGGGGCCGCACATGCCCACGCAGTGAAAACTGCCCAAAATCCCGAATAAAAACCCTGCCCAGATCATGTTACTCCAGCGTAAGGTCTTGTTTCATGAAATACTGCTGACCCTCGGCCTGCCAGCTTACTTCTACCCGCCAGAAACCTTTGGCCAGTTGGGCGGTGCTGATGTGCTGCTGCAAATCACTGTTCAAAGCCAAGGCTACTTCTATGTCTTGCTGGCTGTCTGAGGGCCTGAAAAACCGCACGTTTCCTTTCAGTTTCTGACCTTTAAATGCCTCTGGAAATACCAGACTCACTTGCTCCGCGGCGGCGGCGTGCACAATGGTAAGCGGTTGCGCCAAGGCCTGGGTTTGGCTCAATTGGTCCATGCGCTGGCCGTATTCCAGTTCCTGTTGGTAGTAGTCTTTTGACACCAGGTTCACTTCGCTCTGCATGGCGCCGCGCACCATAAAGGCAATGTAGCAGATGAACAGCACGAAGGCCGTGATGATCAACCTGGGCCACCAGGCGCCACTTTTCTTAGCTGGACTAGTTGTTGTCATGATTTCTAGGGGTAAGCTCCCGTTGACCAGAAGCAGTTATTTTTATGCTTGTTTGCTGTCTTTTATTTTATTTGCCCGGGCCCAGGAACTTGGTTTTCTCTTTGGAAATCAGTTCATCGCCGCTATACACGCCCAGTTCAATCTCCGTAGACATTCCGCTGAGTTTCTGGCCGTCAATCTCCACGAAGAACACGCCTTCAGTGATGCCCTGCGCGGGCAATACCATCTCGTTGCGCACCAGTTTCACCTTACCCGCGGGCCGGAGAACTTTCACGGTGATGGGCATGGGCGCGTTGGTTTTGTTGATGACTGAGATGTTGTAGAGGTTGCTGATGTGGCCGTTCTCTTTTTTCTGGTAGAGCATGCCCGGTGTGCGCAAGACGGTGGCGTCTACGTTGCTTCGGGTCACCAACAGCGCTACAAACCCAGCCATTAACAAGACCAGCACCACGGTGTAGCTTTTCATGCGGGCCGTGAACCGGGTGGGCGTGCCCAGGGCAATGCTTTCCTCTGACGAATATTTGATCAGGTTCTGCGGCTTGCCAATCAGGTCCATGATGTTGTTGCAGGCGTCAATGCAGGCGGTGCAGTTAATGCATTCCATCTGCTGCGCGCCGTTCCTGATGTCAATGCCCGTGGGACACACAGACACACACTGGTGGCAGTCAATGCAGTCGCCGGCGGTGCGTTCCACGTTTTTGCGGAGTTTCTCACGGGGTTCACCTCGCACGTAATCATAGGCAATCACGCTGGTTTTCTTGTCCATCATGACGCCTTGCAGCCGCCCGTAGGGGCACACAATGGTACACACCTGCTCCCTGAACCGGGCAAATACGCCGTAAAAAATGCCCGTGAAAATGACCATGGAAGACAAGCCGCCTACGTGGTTGGCGGGGGCGTCTGTCACTATTTTCTGCAGTTCCTCTACCCCAATAATGTAGGCCAGAAACGTGTTGGCAATCACAAATGAAATGGCCAGGAACGCCAGGTGCTTCAAGCTCTTTTTCCAGAATTTCTCAAAGGTGAGTGGGGCTTTGTCCAGGGCTTTCTGCTTGTTGAAATCGCCCTCAATCCAGTACTCAATGCGCCGGAACACCATTTCCATGAAAATGGTCTGGGGGCACACCCAGCCGCAGAACACGCGCCCAAACACAATGGTGAACAGAATGATGAACAGCACAAAGGCCATGAACCCCACCAGCAGAATAAAGAAATCCTGCGGCCAGAAAATCATGCCCATGATGATGAACTTGCGCTCGGGCAAATTGAGCATCAACACCGGCAAATCATTGATTTTCAGGAACGGGCCTATGAACAGAAGCGCCAGAAAGCCATAGCTTACCAGCTTGCGGTAGTTGTAGAACTTTCCGCTGGGCTTCTTGGGGTACACCCACACGCGTTTGCCGTCTTTGTCAACGGTGGCAATGGTATCCCGGAAGGCGTCATGATCTACTACTACCTGGCTCATTTCTTTCTCTGTTTGGGGGTTGCACTCAGAAAGGGTCTTCTCCTTTCTACCCTACAAAATTCAGGGTTTTGCCCCAGCCAGAAGATGACGCCGGTCATGTAGCGCAGTGATTCTTGTCAAAGGCGATGTGGAGAGGTGGGGATGTAAAAACGATGACGTGCGTTTTCGGGCTCATTTCTGGAAACGAGGCCGAAAACGGACGTTGGCGGAGACACTCGTAGGAGCTGCGCACACTACGAGGTCCTTTGGGCGGGCGTTTGTCGGAACCTCCACCTGTAGAGACAAGGCAGTGCCTTGTCTCTACCACGCATTGCTCCTTTGTCCTATATTTGGAGTCATCTTGCGGAAGACTCCAGACAACGGAAGGAATCCAGAAGTGCCCTTACCTGCACAAGAAATCATCCCCCTACCCCCTTCAAAGGGGGACGGAATGCGTGTAAATAAGACATAAAAATGTAAAAAGCGTTTTCGGGCTCATTTCTGGAAATGGAGCCAAAAACGGATGTTGATAACACAAGGGCTTCACCTGCCGCAAGTTTAGCGCTAGCGTAACTTGTGGCAGCACACGTTGTAAGTTTATAAACTTACGTCAGTTGATAAACTGACTCGGTGCATTCCCACAAGTTACGCTGGCGCTAAACTTGCGGGAGTTTTTTTATGCTATCTATGCTGTTCGGGATTTACCAATCCCGAACCACTCTGTCGGGGATTTCCTAATCCCCGCTGCTAGAAAACGGGGATTAGGAAATCCCCGACAGATAACTTTCGGATTGGTAAATCCGAAAGAGCTGGGTGACTTGCGTTTTCGGCCTCATTTCAGAAAATGAAGCCGAAAACGGAAACTAGCCCTTACCTTTTCGACCCAAATTTCAAGACTTGGAAAACTTTAATTACATACGTTTTATGGCGCGTTCCGTCCCCCTTTGAAGGGGGACGAAATGCGTAAAAAGCAATGAATGAACATTCCCAAAACAAAAAAGGAATGCCCATTGAGCATTCCCTTTCGTTCAAGAGATGTGCGGAAATTCCGCATCTCTCCCATTAAACACTAACAATAATTACTTCTTTCCTTCATATTTCTCGCCTTGCGGGGCTTTGCCGTTGGCGGGTTTGGTGCCTTGCAGGCTGAGGAGGTAGCTGGACACTTCCAGAATCTGGTCATCTGAGAGTTTGCTTTGCCAGGCCACCATGCCTTTGCTGGTCACGCCGTATTTGATCACTTTGAACACATCGTTCACGTCGCCGCCGTGGAGCCAGAATTCATCGGTGAGGTTGGGGCCTACCATGCCTTCGCCGTTCTGGCCGTGACAGGCCGCGCAGTTCTGGGTGTAGGTGGCGTGGCCGGCTTCCAGCAGAGCCGCGTCTGTGAGCGGTTTGAAGTTGGTGACTTCCTGGGCATTGCCCGAGCCGTCTTTGGGCTGAAGCAGGGCCGCTTGCTGCATCTCATGTTGGTATTCTGCGTCCTGCAGTTTGCCGCCCCACACGTGGTAGTTCAGCAGGTACACCACAGAAAACACAATGGTGGCGTAGAAACTGTATTTCCACCAGGGCGGAAGGTCATTGTCAAATTCATGGATGCCGTCATAGTCATGGTCGTCCAGCACCACGTCGGTGGCTTTGCCGGTGAGCAGTTGGGCATCGCCACGCAAAAGGGCAATCAGGCGGGCCATGAACGAGTGCTCCAGGCCCGGGCGGGCGTACAGTTTCTCCAGCAACGGCAAACTCTGCACGAAGACCATGCCGCCCAACACCAGCACCGCCGTTAACAGCAGCCCCGTGAGGCAGAGCACCAGCAAACCCGCCGTGGACAAGCCCGGTATGCCGAACATGCTTTCAGGCGCGGCTTCTGGGGCAGCGGCGGTTGCAGCTTCCTGCGCCCAGCTGGGCAAACTCAGCAGCCAGGCACCCGCCAGCGCCAGGGCCGGTTTAGAAGAGAGCGTAAAATTAGTTTTCATAACGCAGGTGGGTTAACGGCGTGGCTACTTCCTCGCCCTCAGGCTGTTGCAGGGGCATGGCGCTCATGGCGGCAATGTGCTGCTTGTCTGAGAAAATCACGAACAAGAGCAACCCGATGAAAAACACGAAGAAGATTAAAAACGAGATAATTGGGTAAATGGCGATGCCGTCAATGGATTGCAGTATATTTTTATACATGGCTCTTATGTTAAGTTAAGAGTTGAGAATTATGAGTTAAAAGTTGGGCTCGTTCCAGTTCCCTGGCTTGAAGCACCCCTGGGGCTTGACTAATTTTTTTTTGTAAAAGAAGCAGGAACAGGTAGGGGCGTTTTCGGGCTCATTCCCCCAAACGAAGCCAAAAACAGCACCCTCCCTTTTTCCCCATGCAAATGGGAATTCCTACTTTTCTTTTTGAGACACAAGATGTAAGATACAAGACGCAAGACTTCAACTCTTCAAATTCCACTTCACATCTCTTGCGTCTTGCGGCTTACATCTTGTGTCTACTTTTCAGTTTTCACTTTTATGTCAGTGCCCAGGCGTTGCAGGTAGGCAATGAGGGCGACAATCTCTTTCTCAGGTTTCACTTCTATGCCTTCCTTGGCCAGCTCGGCAGAGATTTGGGCAGCTTGTTTCTGCAGGTCGGCGTTGGCCTGTTGGGCGTAGCCGGCGGGATATGGTGTGCCCAGTTTCTGCAGGGCTTCAATCTTGACCGGTGTGTCTGAGGTGTCTAAGTCTTTCTCAAACAACCACGGGTAAGCGGGCATAATAGAACCCGGCGACATGCTGGTGGGGTCTAACATGTGGTGGTAGTGCCAGCTGTGCGGGTACTTTCCGCCTACGCGGTGCAAGTCTGGCCCGGTGCGCTTAGAACCCCACAGGAACGGACGGTCATACACAAACTCGCCGGCTTTGGAATACTCGCCGTAGCGCTCGGTTTCTGACCTAAACGGCCGAACCATTTGCGTATGGCAGTTCACACAGCCTTCCTTGATATAGACGTCGCGGCCCTGTAATTCCAGTGATGTGTAAGGCTTCACTGAAGCAATGGTCGGCACGTTAGATTCTACTAAGAAGGTAGGAATCATCTCCACAGCCCCGCCAATCAGGATAGCCACGGTGGCCCATACCGCCATTTGAATAGGACGACGCTCAATCCAGCGGTGCCAGTGTCCTTTATGCTCCACGCCTTTAATCATAGGCATCATTGGCGCGGCGTGGGCTTCTTCGTTGGCGAGCAAAGACCCGGATTTCACGGTCTTAATCACGTTGTAGAGCATCACAAACACACCGCCCAGGTACAACACGCCCCCAATACCACGCAGGTAATACATAGGCACCAATTGCAGCACGGTCTCTAAGAAGTTAGAGTATTGCAACAGGCCGTCTTGGTTAAACTGTTTCCACATTAAGCCTTGGGTGAAACCGGCCCAGTACATAGGAATGGCGTAGAACAGAATCCCCAGCGTACCTAACCAGAAGTGCACATTGGCCAGTTTTTTAGAATATAGTTTAGTCTGAAAAATGCGCGGCAACAGCCAATAGATAATCCCGAAGGTCAGGAACCCGTTCCAGCCTAGTGCGCCTACGTGTACGTGTGCTACTATCCAGTCTGTAAAGTGAGCAATGGCGTTCACGTTTTTCAGCGACAGCATAGGGCCTTCAAACGTAGCCATACCGTAGGCCGTGATAGCCACTACCATGAACTTAAGCACCGGCTCTTCGCGCACTTTGTCCCAGGCACCGCGCAAGGTCAGGAGGCCGTTAATCATCCCGCCCCAGCTAGGCGCCAAAAGCATCACCGAGAACACCACGCCCAAACTCTGCGCCCAATCGGGCAAAGACGTGTACAGCAAATGGTGCGGACCGGCCCAAATGTAAATGAAAATCAAGGACCAGAAGTGGATGATGGATAATCTATAAGAATATACCGGACGATTAGCCGCCTTGGGCAGGAAGTAATACATCATGCCCAGGTACGGCGTGGTCAAAAAGAATGCGACTGCGTTGTGGCCATACCACCACTGCACCAGCGCATCTTGCACCCCGGCGTAACCAGAGTAGCTTTTCATGAACGTCACCGGAATCTCGTAGGAGTTCACAATGTGTAGCACCGCCACGGTCAAAAAAGTAGCAATGTAAAACCAGATACCCACGTACAGGTGGCGCTCGCGGCGTTTCAGAATGGTTCCGAACATGTTCCAGCCGAACACTACCCACACTACCGTAATGGCAATGTCAATGGGCCACTCTAATTCAGCGTATTCTTTAGAAGTGGTGTAGCCCAAGGGCAGCGTAATCACGGCAGCTACAATAATCAACTGCCAGGCCCAGAAATGGATTTTACTGAGCACATCTGAATACATGCGGGTTTTGCAGAGGCGCTGCAAACTGTAATACACCCCCATGAAAATACCGTTGCCCACAAAGGCGAAAATCACGGCGTTGGTGTGCAAGGGCCGTACCCGCCCGAAGGTGGTGTACTCGGTGCCCATGTTCAGTTCTGGCCGCGCCAGCTGGAAAGCGATCAGCACGCCGATCATCATACCGGCTATTCCCCAGAACAAGGTGGCGTACGCAAAGTCCCTGACAATCTTGTTGTCATAGAAGAAGGTATCTACCCAACTGGGGTCGTCGGTTTTCCGGAGCGGCGGATTGGGTTTGGTGAGGGTTAGCGTTGACATGTACGTGGTGTTTATTGAACACTACAAATGTCAGGAGTACCGCCAGGGAAAAAGATGACGGTTGTCAGTTGCGCGGGTGATTGATGTCAAAAAGGGAGGTAAAGGCGAAAGGGCTAAAACGATTAAAAAGTGGAGCTAGCGCCGTACAATTAAAGGCCCAGAAAAAATTAATACATCACTTAACAGGTGAAGTCTGGAAATTCAATTTATTTTGAATAACTCTCGCACTCAACCTAAAGCTCCTACCATCAGAACCTCGCGCCCATTTCTTAATTCTTCCACCGTTTTCACGCTCACGCTGCTGGTTCTGGGGCTTACCGTCTTAAGCGTGTATTTATTCGGCCTTGGCCGACACCATACGTTTTTCCAGAACTCGTTGCTTTCCACTTCGCTGTTGTCGTTGGCGTTCTTTGGGTTTGTGAGCGCGGGGCTTTATAGAGGCGTGAAATTAAAAGATACAGTAGGCAACATCACAGACAGAATTCCCTTCCGGCGAGAGACAACCGCAAGCAAGAAACGCACCGGTTGGTCAAATTTTCTAGATGTATCCCCCACCTTCCCTAGCGGTAATTCATCTGGTTCTTCTAAAAGTGGTTTTGATTTGGGCGACTTAGACGGTGGAGATGAAGGCTGTCTGGTAGTGCTAGCTGGCATCTTGCTTTGGATACTGGCGGCGGTGGTGCTGAGCGTTGTGCTTTTTCTCTTTGGCGAAGTTCTGTTGGTAGCCGTGTTCGCGTTTATGGCTATGCTCTATTGGGTCTTCTTTAGGGCCTTGCGATTGGTGTTTCGGCACAGTCACCAGACCAAGGGCCGATTGTTGGCAAGTTTGGGCTTTGGCTTGGTTTATACCTTGTTGTACAACAGCTGGATTTACGGAATTTTTCTGTTGGTAGAGTATTTTAGATCTTAATTCCGTTTTCGGGCTCATTTTTGAAAATGGGCCCGAAAACGGAATGATGTCTTTTTCTGTTTACACTTCCACGCCAACCTCCAAACTACTTACCAAACACTTTTCTTTCACTTTCTCCGTATCTTTTAAGAAATTGCAGACCATGGGCGCCCTGAAAGAAGACTTGCATAAACTGATTGAAAGCACCGAAGACGAAGCGCTGCTGCAGAACATTTTCATGCTGCTGTCAAACCCACAGCAACCCGCCGGCCAGATCTGGGAAAGTTTAAGCGCAGAACAACGGCAACAAGTGCTGGACAATGAAGCCGAGATTGACGACCCAAAAGCCTGGCTCAGCCATGAAGACCAAGTGAAAGCCAATGCCCCATGGCTCAAATAATTTGGCATAAACGCGCCACCCAACAGTTTCAGGCTATTCAAACCTACCTTTTAGAGGAATTTGGGAAGAAAGCAGCCAAGGAGTTTACTTTTCATAGCTTCCAATTTCTGGAATTACTCCAGCAATTTCCCACGCTAGGTACCATTGAAAACCCAGAAAAGAACATCAGAGGTTTTGTCCTGCACCGCCACACCACGCTGCTGTACAAATCAGTGAACGAAAAGATTTACCTGCTGGCCTTTTTTGATAACCGGCAAAATCCTTCCAAGAAATAAAATAAATCCCCATTTTCGGGCTCATTTCTGAAAACGAGCCCGAAAACGGGAATGCTTCTTCCATCCACAAAACTACTCTCAGCTTCTTCAGAGAAAGCAACCACAACGCTGCCTATCCCCAGAATTACTTACCGTTGGTCTGGAGGCAATTGCTGGTCAAACGGCAGGAAGCGGTTGTTTTTCAGGACATACAGAATGGTGCGGGTCTGTTCAATCACCGAAACGCCATCCAAGCCCAGCGGTCTTTTTTTCTGGTTCCGGAAGTCAGTCACCACGGAGTCTTTGGGCGCCAGGCGCAGTTGATACACGCTAAACAAACCGTTGGCCAGTTTCTGCGCCGGATACGTGGCCACCTTCACCAGTTTAGCCTGCCGCGCGAAATCCAGGAACGCCAGCACATGAATAGAATCATTCTCCAGCACCTGCACGGCGTAGTCGCGTTTCTGGTCACCGTTAAAATCCCCGATGATGTAGAGCGGATCTTTGACGAACGATTGGTTCTGGGCCAGAATCTGGTCAGGTAACGCGGCTACTTTGGCCTTGGGCCGCTGCTGCGTGAGCAAGTCAGTGAGCGTGTCGGGCAGCGCGAAGGTGATTTTCCCTTTGCGGGTGGCTTTGGCCAAACTGTCAATAGAGGCTTTGGCGTCTTCGTCAATCTGGGTTTCAATCACGTCTTCATCGGCGGTCTTGTACCGGCCATCTGCCGATTCTGACTGACAGCCCGAAAAGCCCAGCAACGAAACAAAAGCGAGCGCATATAAGGTGAGATGTTTCATGGTTTCTAATAATATGTAGCTTTTGATAATGGATTTAGAGCAAACTATGGCGCGGATTTACTTCCGTGACTTGCCTTTTTGCCACTTAAAAGTCATGAAAGTAAATCCGCGCCATAGAAGGTGAGCCATAGTTGCCAATTCCTGTTTTTAGCCTCATTTCTGAAAACGGGCCCGAAAACGGAAATCAATCTCCTCCTTCTTCTTTCACCGCAGGTTTTTCTTCCTCAAACAACATGCGCACGGCGGGCGTGTAGTCGTCTTCATATTGACCAGACTTAACCGCCCAGATAAACGAACTCAGAAAAAACAGCGCCACCGTGAGGCTGATGCCAATTAATAAAAAGATGATGGTCATAGCGTTACGCGTTAGAAGTAGAAGTCAAAAAGCCCATGCGCCAGGCCACCCAGCGCACGCCCAGCACCGAGCACAGAATCACACTAATGGAACTGATGGGCATTAAAATGGCCGAAGCCACTGGCGTAAACTGCCCCGTCACCGCCAAGCTCAGCCCCACAATGTTGTACACAAACGACACCAGAAAAGAACCCAGAATCACGTACAGCGCGCGCTTGGAGAACACCAGAAATTTGGCCAGTTGCGTGAAAGAACCGGCATCCAGAATGGCGTCACAGCCCGGCGAAAACCCGTTTACCGACGACGTAACCGCAATGCCCGCATCGCTCATTTTTAGGGCACCGGCATCGTTCAAACCATCTCCCACCATGATGACTTTCTTGCCTTCGGCTTTCAGTTTCTCAATGTAGGCCAGTTTATTGGCGGGGGTTTGGTTGAAGTTCAAATCAGCGGCAGGGCCGAATAATACGCGCAGGTTCTCAGCCTCGGCGGCGTTGTCCCCGGAAAGCACGGCCAGTTGTTTGCCTTGCTTTTGCAGTTCCCTTACCAATTCTTGCAGGCCTGGCCGGTAGTGGTTGCTGAAGGTGTAAAAGCCTACCACTGCATTTTCCAGGGCAATGTACACACGGGTGGCCAGCGTATTTTTAGTAGTCTGGTTAAGCTGCGCGCCCACAAATTCGGCGGAACCGACCTTTATTTCCAGACCGTTGACCACGCCGGTAATGCCTTGGCCCGCCACTTCCTGGTACTGGCTCACGGGCAACACCGGCCCCAGCAGTTGCTGATATAGACTCTGGCTCAAAGGGTGCGTGGAATGCTGCAACACAGATTTCACGGCGGTAATTTCCGGGGCGTTCAGCACGTTTCCGGTGAACAGAATATCGGTTTGGGCGCTTTCCGTCAAGGTTCCGGTTTTGTCGAAGACCACGGCATCGGCCTTGGCCAATGTTTCGGCCACATCGCCGTTTTTAAGGTAGAACTTCTGCTTTCCGAAGATTTTGAGCACGTTAGACAGCGTGAACGGCGTACTCAGCGACAAGGCGCACGGGCAGGCAATCACCAACACCGAGGTGAAGGCTTTGATGGCCATGTCCGTATCTCGGGGCACCCAGTACACCAGCGCGCCCAGGGCAATCAGCATGGTCACCGAGATAAACCAACCGCCCACTTTGTCGGCGTACGTGCCCACCCCGAAATAGCTTTTCTCCTTTTGAAAAACGTCATTGTTCCAGAGCTGGGTGAGGTAACTCTGCGATACGTCTTTAATCACTTCCAACTCAATGCTTTCGCCCACCTGACGGCCACCGGCGTAGATGATTTCGCCGGGCACCTTGGGCACCGCCACAGATTCACCCGAGACAAAACTGTAGTCAATAAAGGCGTTTCCACGGAGCAGAATAGCGTCTGCGGGCACCAATTCCTGGTTTCTGATTCTAATGCGTTTGGTGGGCGTGAGTTCTTTCACAGCCATGGTGCGCTCCTGCCCTTTCTCCAGCACGGTCACCGAAATAGGGAAATACGCTTTGTAGTCGCGGTCAAAGGTGAGGGCGTCATAGGTGGTCTGCTGCACGTATTTGCCAATCAGCATGAAGAACACCAAGCCCGTAAACGAATCCAGAAAGCCGGGGCCGCTTCCGCTGATGATGTCATATAAACTCACACAGAACAAAGACGCCAATCCCAGACTGATGGGCGTGTCCAGGTTAATGTGCCGCTGCTTTAGAGATTGCCAGGCCGACGTGAAAAACCCCTTCGCGCTGAACAGCAGCACCGGCAAGGCCAGCACAATGCTCAGGTACCCGAAAAACGGCCCAAACGTCTCCTTGATTTCATCTGCCAGCGCGAAGTATTCCGGAAAGCTGAACAGCATAATGTTCCCGAAGAAGAAGCCCGCCACGCCCAACTGCAGGTTAATGCCCAAGGTGTTTTTCTCTTTCTTAACCGAGAGGTTGTCCAGGTTAAGCGTGGGCGCGTAGCCAATTTTATGCAACAGCGTGACCACCGCGCTCAGTTTGGTCTGCGCCGGGTGGTACGAAATGGAAATCTCTTTTCTGGGGAAATTCACGCGTGACTCCAGCACACCCTGGTCTAGTTTATAGAGGTTTTCCAGAAGCCAGATACAAGAACTGCAGTGCATGTTGGGCACTTTGAAATGCACTTTCTCCAGGGCCTCGCTCTGGAACGTGAGCAATTGACTGCGCACGGCCGTGGCATCTAAATACGCGAACTGGCCCATGGTCACCTCTTCCTCTTTGACCGCAACGCCAGGTTTTTCGCCCTGTTCCAGGTTGTAGTAGGTGCAGAGGTTGTTGGCGTAGAGCAGTTCATACACGGCCTTGCAGCCGGTGCAGCAGAAGGCTTTCTCCTCCACGTGCAGCGGTTCAGACGTGCATTCATCGCCGCAGTGGTAGCAGTGCTCTTTTATCTGGGGGCAGGCGGTTTCAATCATGGGTCTTCGGCCTTTGAATCAATCACAAAATTACCCTGGCTTGTCCCCTGAAATTATGATGCACATCACTCTTTTAGATGATTCTTACCGCTTTACAGGTAAACTTCTTCCCTCATCTTTGTACAAAGAGATCCGGCTTTCCGGCAATTCCCGTTTTCGGCTTCATTTCTGAAAACGAGGCCAAAAACGGAAGTCATATTCTACTTCGCAGCACTTAAATCTCTCGTTTATGCGAAACGCAACCCTAACATTTATTCTCTTACTGGCTCTGTTGTTGTGGGCCGGCATGATCCTGGGCATTTCTTTCTTGGAGGCGCCCGTCAAATTCACCGCCCCTAACATTACCTTGGCCCTGGGGCTGGGCATTGGCCGTCTGGTCTTCGGGTGGCTGAACAAATGCGAACTGGTTTTCTGCGCCATTCTCCTGATTGGTCTGCTCTTCAACCGCGCCTATGGAAAGGCTTGGGTACCAGCCATCATTCTGGCCACTATACTCCTGTTTCAAACCTTCTGGCTGCTGCCTGCCCTTGACGTGAGGGCCGTTCAAATCATAGCTGGCCACACGCCTCCGCCCAGTAACCTGCATTTTGGCTACGTGGCACTGGAACTCCTGAAAGTTATGCTGCTTTTGTTCACCGCTTTTACCGTTTACCGCCAACAGTTGGCATCTGTCCGCGCAACTGCGCTTTCTTAAACTTTTATCGCTATTAATATGGAAAATCTAACCGACCACGTACCGTACACCCCCGAGAAATTCAACAGCAAAATCCTCCTGAACCAAGACGGGCAGAAAACCATTCTCTTCGCCTTCGCGCAAGGCCAAGGCCTGAAAACGCACACCACGCCCAACCAGGCAGTTTTGGTAGTGCTGGAAGGCACCGCCCATTTCATGATGGAAGACCAAACCCATGACCTGACTTCAGGCACCGCCATCTACATTCCCGCCAACGTGCCGCACGCCTTAACGGCGGTTACTGATTTTAAAATGTTGCTGGTGAAGCCTTGATGAATTTGGAGATTTGAAGATGCGGGAATTTGAAGGTGTGTAGATGTTGATCTGTAGGGGCGTATTGCATACGCCCTTGCGGTGGCCGCTGTGGTATCTTTTATTCCTGGAAGAGGATGAACCAAATATTCTTGAATCAGGAATGCGTGAGGGCGTATGCGATACGCCCCTACATCACGCTGGCATCCAAGAGAATGTAGGGACAGGGCTTGACCTGTCCGGAACGGTGGCCCTCCCATTAGGTAGGCAATGCAACCAAATGGAATGCGCCTTCGGGAATCCGTAGGACCAGGAATGCGAAAGGACAGGTCGCGACCTGTCCCTACATCATCATGAATGTACAAATCCTCTACACTTCCTGCTTCATCTCCAGATTAAACAACGCACTCAAACCAGCCAATAACTCCTCAGAATCGCCACGTTTGCAGGCGGCTTTGAGTTCCAGGACGGGGAGTTTGATGATTTTCTGGAGCATGCTTTTGGTGAGGGCCTCCACGGCTTCTTTCTCAGTAGGGTTCAGGTGCTTGAGGTGGCGGGCCATCTCTAACTGCCGAATTTCCTCCAGGCGCTTCTTGAAATTCTGAATGGCCGGTGAGAACGCCATTTCTTGGGTCCAGGCCAGGAATTCTTCCAGAGATTCAGCGATGATGGTATGCACTTCTGGCAAGGCCGCCATTCGTTTTTCCAGGGCCTCAGAGGCGCGGTTCCGGATGCCGTCAATGTTATAGACGCAGGCGCCCGGAAGCGTTTCAATAGTGCTGTCCACGCTGCGCGGAATGGAAAGGTCTATGAAGAATTTGTTCACGGCCTTCATGCGGGGCGCTACCTGCGCTTTGCTGATGAAAAACGCATCGCCGGGTACCGAGGAAATGACCACATCGGCTTTGGTGATTTCGGTCCAGACGTTTTCCCAGGGCTGGGCCTGCGCGTGGCATTCAAGGGCTAAAGCTTCGGCAGTGGCGAAAGTTCTGTTGACTACCACCAGATCAATGCCGGCAGATTTCTTGAAGTTGCGGCACACGTTGGCGCCAATATCGCCCAGGCCAATCATAAGCACCCGCGGACGGTTCAGGTCTTTGGTGAGTTCTTCCACCAGTTCCACCGTAGCATAGGCCGCTGAGGCCGCGCCGTCTTTAAAACCGGTTTCGTTCACCACGCGCTTGTTGGCGAAGAAAACGGAATGGAGTAAGCGGTGTAGAATTGGGCCAGCCAAATTAGCGTCTGTAGACCATTGGTAGGCGCTTTTCACCTGATTCAGAATCTGCATATCGCCCACCACCTGCGACTCCACGCCCAGCGCCACCCGGTATAGGTGCTGCATGGCTTCTTTGGGGTCGGTTAAATGCCGGAAAAACGGACTGATGGATTTAGACGCAATGAAGCCTTTCTCCAGGGCAATCAGTTTGATGATTTCGCGGGAAAGGTCTTTCTCTGCCGCGTAATAGACTTCGGTGCGGTTGCAGGTGGAAAGCACCAGCACTTCCTTGGCCGACGTGAATTCCTGTATTTTCTGCAACAGGTTACGGCTGGCGGTTTCATTCAGAGACACAGCCTCTCGGACGGCAATGGGGGCGTGCTTGTAAGAAAGGGTGAGCGCTTTGAATGGAACGTGCATGGCTTCGTCTAAATCTAGGACAAAGTTCGGCACAGGGCCCTTTGCAAAAGATGACGAAGGTCAGTTTCCCTAAAGATGTTGGTCAGGTTTTCCGTTTAGGGGCTCGTTTTGGGAAATGAAGGCGAAAACGCAAACACTCTACTCCAACTGGTTCAAGTTTTCAACTTGGACCTATCCATGACCTGAAGTTTTCAACTTCAGTGAAGCGAAAGCTTCAATTTCTTTGGAGAGGACCGTTCGTTTTTGGGCTCAGTTTTGGAAATGGGGGCAAAAACAGCCCCACCCCTGGCCCCTCCCCAACGGCTAATCTTGCAGGGAAAAATATAAGTTTGCTGTTCGGGAGTTCTACTCCCGAACCTTCCTGCTGCGGAGTTCCACTCCGCCGGGAACCACGCGCAGACGTAGGGGAGTAGAACTCCCAATCAGTTTGTTTCTGGAGTAGAACTCCAGAAGAGCAGTCAAGCCCTATCCCTACGGGAAAAATTGCCCCTGAATCACGACTTGATTTAGATGCTGTAATTTCAGGAATACGTGGGTTGAAGCTGGCGCTTCACTGAAGTTACAAACTTCAGGTCGTGGGTGGGTCCAAGTTGAAAACTTGAACCAGCGAAAAGGCAATTTCCTGTTTTTGGCTCCGTTTTGGGAAATGAGGCTAAAAACGGAAACCCACCCCTACCCCTCCGAGGAGGGGAATTATCAGGAATGCGTGGTTTTGAAAACTTATTTTATTTACCAAATCCACCAAGTACACATTTCAATTCCCCTCCTCGGAGGGGGTAGGGGTGGGTTATCGCCTGCAGTTTTTCTCTATAAACTCAATTCCGCATGCGGGTGAGTTTGTCTGAATTTAAAATGGTGATTTTGCCGCCGGAGATGTTGATGAGTTTTTCGTCTTTGAAGTCTGATAGGGTTCTGATGACAGTCTCTTTGGAGGCGCCCACAATGTTGGCCAAATCCTCGCGGGAAATGCTCACCGGCGCGTGTACGCCGTTTTCTTTTTGGTATTGTTTCTCCACTAGCAGCAGAGATTCAGCCACGCGTTTGCGGACGGAGTTGTAGGCCAGTTTTAACAAGCGTTCTTCACGCTCGGCCAGGTTGTCTGACAGGATTTTGATGAATTTGTTGGCGACGTCGCGGTTTTTGTGGAGTAAGGAGAAGAAATCATCTTTGGGGATGAGGCAGACTTCGGTGTCTTCCAGGGCTTCGGCTGATTCACGGTAGGCTTGGTCTTCCAGCAGATCCAGGTAGCCAATGAAATCGCCTTCTTTGTAGAGGTTGGTGATAAATTCGCGGCCTTCCTCGTTGGTTTTGTAGGTTTTGACTTTGCCTTTGTTCAAAAAGAAAAGCGTGTGCGGGTACTGGCCTTCAGCGAACAGCTGGTGCTTCTTTTTGTAGGTGACAATTTTCTGGTCTTGCGAGATGAATTTGTTCAGGTCTTCCAGGCCTTTGGCCTCTTGCATAAACTCCTGCAGGCCGGCGGCGTTCTTCTGGAAGTCGCCTTTCACAATCTCGTTTTTCTTGAGGCGCATCTCCACCGCGTCCAGCAGTTCCAGGTCATCAAACGGCTTAATCAGATAATCATCGGCGCCCAAATTCATGCCTTTTCTAAAGTCTTCTTTTTCAGATTTGGCCGTTAAAAATATAAACGGAATGGTAGCGGTGGCGGGGTTTTTACTCAGGATATTCAGCACACCGTAGCCGTCTAGCTGGGGCATCATGATGTCACAAATAATCAGGTCTGGGGCGTGCTGTTTGGCCAGTTCCACGCCTACTTTCCCGTTTTCGGCCTCCAGAATATCATAGTTGGCCAATGCCAAAATTTCAGAAATATTCTCCCGTATTTCCGTGTTGTCTTCTATCAAAAGGATTTTTTTCACAGCTCAGTGGTTTTAGGAAGTTCAACGGTGAACGTGGTGCCTTGGTGCAGTGCACTCTCAAAGGTGAGCGTGCCCTGCATGATGTCTACGTACCGTTTCACGATGTTGAGACCCAGCCCGGTGCCTTCATAGTTGGCCGCGTTCTGCGCCCTGAAAAAGAGCGTAAAAAGGTGCTGCTGGTCTTGGGCAGGAATGCCGATGCCCTCGTCTTTCACCGTAATTTTTATTTCTTTGGCAGACGTCTGGGTGGTAAGATAAATATTTTTTCCTTCTGCAGAGTACTTGCTGGCATTGGAAAGCAGGTTGAGCAGCACGTTTTTGAGCAGTTGCTTGTCCAGCGTAACCGCATCTGCGGCGCCCTGGTGCTGGTAGTGGATTTGCTGGCCTACCTTGATGTAACTCTGCATTTCGTCTACCACCTCAGCCGCGAACGGCTCCAGCTCAAAGGTGGTGGGCACGTTGTAAATCTTGCCTTCCTCAATGCGGCTCAGGCTCAGGAAATCATTGAGAATGCCGGTCAAATTGCTCACCGCGCTCTTGATGCGGTGCACGTGTTTCTGGCGCTTGTCATCATCTTCCTCAGTTTGGTAACGGCCAATCAGAGACGCCGACGACAGCACCGTGCTCAGCGGCGTTCTAAATTCATGCGAGGCGATGGTCACAAACCGGGATTTCAGCTCGTTCAGTTCTTTCTCTTTCTGCAGTGCTTTGTTGATTTCCTGCTGGGCTTTGAAGAGGCTGCGGTTAGAGCTCTCCAGTTCTTTGATGGCCTGAGCCAATTCCTGTGTGCGGTCAGCCACGCGCTGTTCCAGTTCTGCGTTCAGTTTCTGGATTTCGGCTAGGTTCTTGGCGTGCTCCATGCTGTACCTAATGGAGCGCTCCAGATCAAACGGACTGATGGTGCCTTTGACCAGGTAATCAGACGCGCCCAGGCGCATGGCGCGTTCGTCAGTTTCGCGGTCAGACTGACCGGTGAGTAGGATGAGTGGTGCAGTAGTGCCGCTTTCCAGCGCCTGCGTAATGAGCTCCAGCCCGTCATGCGCGCCCAGCCGGTAGTCTACCAGGTAAATGTCATGCCGTTTTTCAGCAATGATTTCCAATGCCTCGGTAAACGAAGCGGTCCAATCCAGGGAATATTTGCGCGCCGGAATGTCTGAGATGATGTCACGGGTGATGATGTAGTCGTCTTCATCGTCATCAATTAGCAGGATTTTGATAGGGTCTGACATACGCGTGCGCCGTGTGGTTTTGTGTGGATGATGTGGGTTTCCGTTTTTGGCTTCGTTTTGGCAAATGAGGCGAAAAACAGCCCCACCCCCGGCCCCTCTCCCACGGAGAGGGGAATTTCTATTTATTTGGATTTCCTTTATATGGCGCGGATTTACTTCCGTGACTAACCATAATATCAGCAAGTAAATCCGCGCCAGAGGTGTCTGCCATAAGTGAATGATAAAAATTCAACCACTTCTGCAAGCTCCCCTTTCCATTGGAGAGGGGCCGGGGGTGAGGTCCGTTTTTGGTTCCGTTTCCAAAAATGAGCCCGAAAACGGAAAATCAGCTACACCTTAGGCAGTTCCACCAGTTCAAACCAATAGTCGGTGAGGGTTTTCATCATGTCTACCAGCGCCACGAAAGTGACGGGTTTGGTGATGAACGAGCTCACGCCCAGGTCATAGGTTTTGATGATGTCTTCCTCGGCTTTGGAGGTGGTGAGCACCACAATGGGAATCATGCGCAGGTGCGGGTCTTCCTTTATCTCTTTGAGCGCTTCGCGACCGTCTTTTTTGGGCATGTTGAGATCCAGCAGTATAAGGCCGGGCAGCGGGAATTTCTCGCGGTCCTGGTACTGACCCTCGCCGTGCAGGTAGTCCATGAGCACTTCGCCGTTCTCCACAAACTGCAGGGCGTTTTTCAGCCGGTTTTCCTCCAGCGCTTCTTTGAGCAACATGCGGTCTTCGGCGTCATCATCGGCTATCAGAATCAGGATAGATTTTTTAGGGTTGTTCATAGGCGCGGTTACTCGGTGGTTTGTTTGGTGGCGAGGGTGATGAAAAACTGCGTTCCCAGGCCGGGTTGGCTTCTGGCGGTGATGTCGCCGCCGTGTCTGATGGCTATTTTACGGCAGATGGCCAGGCCTATGCCCGAGCCTTCGTACTTCTGGCCGTCTAGCCGCTGAAAGATATTAAAAATTCTGTCAAGGTATTTTTCATGGAACCCGATGCCGTTGTCCTGAATCTCAATCTCCACTTTCTCGTCGCCGGGGGTGGCCGTGAGGTGCGCCTGGCGCTGGGTCAGGCGGGCGGTGATTTTGATGATGGGTGCCACATCTTCTTTCCTGAATTTCATGGCGTTACTGATCAGGTTCTGGAACAGCTGGCGCATTTGGGTGGGCTCTGCCTCAATCTCCGGCAACGGCGATCGAATAATCTGCGTGCCCGTTTTCTCAATGGTCACTTCCAAATCTGACAGCACTTCTGAGAGAATCTGATCCAGGTTCACGCGCACGAATGGTTTGCTTTTGGTAGTCACGCGCGAGAAGGCCAGCAGGTCATTAATCAGGTTTTGCATGCGCGAAGCCGCGTTGAGCATGCGGTCTACGTAATCTTTTCCTTGCTCACTCAGGTTGTCCAGTTCCTTACTTTTCAGCCTATCGCCAAAGGCCTGAATCTTGCGCAGCGGCTCCTGCAAATCATGTGAAGACACGTAGGCGAAATCCTGTAATTCCAGATTGCTTCGCTCCAATTCTGCCGCGTAGCGGCGCAGGCGTTCCTCGCTTATTTTCTGCAGCGTGATGTCATGGATAAAGCCGGTGTACACCTTGCGGTCACTCAGCTGCACTTCACTGATGCTCAGGAAAAACGGAAACGTGGTACCGTCTTTGCGCAAGCCCGTCACCTCACGCCCAATGCCAATAATCTTGCGGTGCCCGGTTGCCTGGTAATTATGAATGTAACCGTCATGCTGGCTTTTATCGGGCTCCGGCATGAGCATGTTGATACTTTTGCCAAACAGTTCCTGCGGTTCATAGCCAAACAGTTTGGCCGCCGAAGGGTTGATCATTTCCATGGTGCCGCGCGTGTCAATGGTAATAATGCCATCTACGGCCGCCTGAATGATGGAAGAGATTTTGTTTTCGCTTTCGCGAAGTGCGGCCTCTGCTTTCTTGAGGTTGGAAATGTCATGCACAATGCCCGTAAAAATCTGCTTGTCCTGCAGTTTCACTTCACTGATGCTCAGCAGAAACGGGAAAACCGTTCCGTCTTTTCTTCGGCCCAAAACCTCGCGTCCAATACCGATTATTTTGCCCACGCCGGTTTGGTGATAGTTCTCAATGTACTGGTCGTGCTGGCTTCGGTCGGGCTCGGGCATGAGCATTCTGATGTTCTGGCCAATCACTTCGTCTGGCAAATACCCGAAGATGCGGGCCGCCGCCGGGTTCACGCTCTCAATGGTGCCGCGCGCGTCAATGGTGATAATGCCGTCAATGGCGGTGTCAATGATGGCTTGCAGGCGAGTCCTGTCATCTATGTTCTGCGGGGTAACGTCTTGCGGGTTGTCTGGGGCCATGCCGGTTCAGTTCTGGGTGCTAAGGCAAAAATACGAATTTCAAGGTAGCATGGGTATGATGAATGTCATTTGTGGGCTTTAGAAACCTGGTTTCCGTTTTGGGGCTCAATTCTGAAAATGAGCCCCAAAACGAGAATCAGACATTCCTTGTCCATTCTAATTTCCCTCCGTTAATCTCCCCGCAGCCCACTGCAACAGGTATTTGGCCTTGCCGTATTTGGCCTTGAGTTCATAGAGTTTTATCTGTTGGTTGAGCAGGTTCATCTCTCTGGTGTTCACCAGAAAAACAGAGCTTTCGCCGTTCTCAAACCGTTGCTGTTCCCCATTGCGTAAGACAAGGCTGTTGGCCACCACCTGTTCCTGCAGGGCAAGCTGGGTTTCCAGTTGCAGCCGGTCATTGTAGGTGGCTTGTATCTGGTTCTGGGTTTCGCGGCGGCGTTGGGTTAGTTCTAGTTGCGTGCTGGTCACTTTAAGGCGGGTAAGTTGCAGTTTGCCGCGCTCCTGCCGCAGAAACAAGGGCATACTCACACTGGCCCCAATTTTATAGTTGTTCCGGAAGTATTGGTCCTGCAGCCAACCCTCGCCCACGGTGGTGCCTTTGCCAAGCAGGTTGTAGTCTAGGTTGACTTTGGGCAGCAGTTTGTTTTGCGCAAAGCGCCGCTCAATGTCCAGTTGGTTGAGTTTCACCTCTAATTTCAAAAGCTCCGGATGTTGCTGGCCCGCAGTTTCCAGCAGATCAGCCAGCGCCGCCGGTGACAGGACTTCTATTTCAGTGCCCACCATGGAAGGAACAACGCCGCCGGGAATCTCAACTGGCACGTTGTTTTCACGCCACAGGAAATTAGAAACCAGCAAAGCGGCATTCTGGGTTTCTACCTGCGCCTGATTAGCGGACACCAACCGGCTCTGTGCTTCAATCAAGGCTTCCACTGAATCAATGGACGCTAAATCTCCCTGTATCACGCGCTCTTTAATAGCCTGCAACCGTACCTGGGCCAGTTGAGAACCTTCCTGCAACAAGCGCCAGCGATGGTAGCTATAGGCCCAGTCCCAGTACGCTTTGGCCGCCTCAAAATAAAGTTTGTTGATGAGTTTCACGCGCTCTGTTTCGGCCAAAGCCTGAGCCTGCTGAGCCAATTGCAAGGTGGCCCGGCGTTCATCTATGAGCAAGCCCTGCGCCAGGGGCAGCGAGAAACCTACATAATGCAGACCTTGTGTTGGGGTGCTATTTTCGCCGTTAACGTTGGGCCCGGTGTTGCGTTCATACCCTACTTTTATATCGCCCACCCAGAGGGGCACTTTCAAGACATTGTCCCAGAGGGTATAATAATGCTTGTCGTCTAATTCTTTGTTAGAGACTTTTACCGCGGCGCTGGGGTCAAAGCTGCCTCTGGCCATTCTGATTTCTTGCTTGGCCTGTTCAGAAAGCAAGGCGGCTTGCCGCGCCACCGGATGGTGCGTAGTAATCTGCCGCAGCAGGGCATTGACCGTGAAAACCGCAGTACTGTCTGCCGCCAACCCCGGTATAGGCATAAACCACAAAAAACCGGCTATCAAGAAAAGGAAGGCTTTACTTACCTGTTTCATTTGCCTTCTTCCTCAGGAACGCTGGTTTTGGCTTGGGTTTCTTTTGGGGAGGTGGTTGGGCCCATGTAATCTGGCGGGAAGGCATTCATCTGCCTCCACAACTCGTACCAGATGGGCACGTCATTCAGCATAGCCCAGCCGTAGGCCCCAGACCCAATCCGGACGGCTTCCGGCCATGGCCCCGAGGCCGGGTCTGGCACCACCAGAATACGGTATTTGCCGGCGCTGTCAATGTTGTCCATCACGGCCACTACACCGCCAAAGGTACCGAAGCCCACGTTGGGCCAACCTGAAAAGACGAGCGTGGGCCAACCTTCAAACTGCAGCCGCACCTTTCGGCCAACATCCAGCAGCGGCATGTCAATGGGTTTTACATACAACTGGACCGCCAGCTGCGGGTTGGCCGGCATGATGCTGCAGATGGCTTCGCCTTCTTTCACCGTCTCGCCTAAACCAGATTTCAAGGCCCGTACAATATAGCCGTCTTGCGGGGCGGTGATTTGGTAAAATGAATTCCTGATTTGGGCATTGGCGTACTCGTTCTGCATCTTGGAGATGTCGGCCCGGGAATCACCTAGATACGCTCGGGTGGCGTTTAATTCTGACCGGGCCTTGGCAATCTTGTCCTGGTATTCGGCGTCTAGGGAAGAGAGTTCAATGCGCGCGTTCTGCACTTCATTTCTACTGATGCTCAGTTTGTTCTGCACCCCTTGGAATTTGGCTTGCACCTCCTGTAGTTTCAGACGGCGGCTCTCTAATTCTGTGAGTGATTTAAGCCCTTGCTGGTACAAGACTTCCTGCCGCCGGTACTGGTCCTGCGCCACCGCGAATTCTGCCTTGAGCGCCACTACCTCGGCACTGTCACTTTGCACTTTCAAGCGGCCTTGCCGCATTTTGTTACGCGCTTTCTCCAGACTGAACTGCAACCCCTCCTGCAACGCTACAATCTGGTTTTCAAGGGCCCCAGCCTTGGCTTGGGTGGCCTGCAGGCTACCTTCTTTGGCCTGCACCTGCTCTTGTATGCGGGGCAGTAGTTGCGGGTCAAAATACTTCTCTTTCACTTCAGACAACACTACTAGCGTATCACCTTTTCTCACCCGCTGGCCTTCCTGTACTTTCCAAATTTCAATGCGGCCGGCAATAGTGCTGTGCACCGTTTGCGGTCGGTCCTGGGGCTGCAAAGTGGTCACAGAACCCGCGGACCGAATGTTCTGGGTCCAGGGCAGCAAGGTGAAGATGAAGAGCCCCGCAAATATGCCCGTTACCCAATAGGCCATCACTCGGCCTAGGCGGGGCTTGCTGACCAGCTGGAAAGACTGAAACTGCTCCCACGAGGCGGGGTACGGGCGTTTGGTAGTTGATTTTGCCATTACACTAACGTTTGAAGCGCTTCTTTAGAAGTTTGATGTACCTGAATATCTTGCAGCAGTTGGCCTTTTTGGAGCAGCAGAACCCGGTGGCACAACTGCATGATGCCCACATCATTGGAGAGCAGCAGCACGGTCCAGGGCAAGTCTTGCTGCAATATGCGTTTGGCAATGCGCTCGCGTTGCACCCGGCTCACAGACGGTATAAAACTGTCTAGCAACAGTAACTTGGGTTTCCGGACTATGCTGCGGGCCAGGGCCAGCCGCTGGGCCACGCCCACCGGTACGTTGAGCGCATTACTGTACAAGACCGTTTGCAAGCCATTGAGCAGCGCCTGCACATACTCAGACAACTCTACCAGTTCCAAGGCCCACAGCACTTCTGGCAGTGTCACCTCGGGCTGGCCCATGGTCATGTTTTCCAGCACGGTGCCTTCAAACAAAAGGCTTGGCAAAAGGTAAAACCCTATCTGACCTTGCATGCCCGCCGCCCCGTAATCCTGGAGAGACAAGCCGTTGAGCACCACGGTACCGGCATACTCGGTTTGGATGCCAGCCAGTATTTGCAGAAGCGTGGACCGGCCGGCTTCCTCTGAACCAGCCAGGCAAATTTTCTCGCCGGGCGCGCACGTGAAACTTATCTGGCTCAAGGCTTCACGGGTGGCACCGCCATAGGTAAAAGACACATTCCTAACCTCTACCGCTACGCCTTCTTGCTCCATTACTACAGGCAGATTGGCTTCCTGCTTCTCCTGCATGGGCAAATCTGTGACGGCGCTCAGTTTCACTAGGCTGGTCAACACATCATACACCACATCTAACTTCACAAGCAGTTTTTCAACGGCGTTGATGATTAAGATGATGATGATTTCGGTGGCTACAAATTGCCCCAGGTTGATTTCCTGATTGACCAGCAACAAACTTCCCATCAACAGCAAGGCCGCGGTGATAACGGTTTTAAATCCCACAAAACCAATGTACTGGGTAATCAAGACCTTGAAATGCGCTTCCCTGGCTTTTAAATAGTTGCTGGTGTAGGCATCGGTTTTCTGCAGAGACAGGTTCTCGTGGGTGGAGACTTTAAAGATGGTGATGTTACGAGCCATCTCTTCCAGCCAATTCACCAGCCGGTATTTGTAGGTAGATTCCTCTAAACTGGTGTGCATGCCCCGGGGCGCGGTAAGCCTGAGAATAAGGACCAGAATTAAAATCAGCAGCACCCCGAAAATGATAAAGTACGGGTGGTAAAAAGACAGCAGAATCAGCCCGAACACAATTTGAATGGCCGCCGCAGAAAAGTCTGTGAGCATCTTGGCGATTCCTTTCTGCAGGGAAATCACGTCAAAAAACCGGTTCATGAGTTCCGGCAGGTTTTGCAGGGCCATCTGGTTGCTCTTGAGTTGCGTGAGGTGGCTGGAGAACTCAAACGCTTTGGTGGCGAATATGCGCTGTTGAATATGTTCCACCAAGGAGAGTTGCATCACTTGCAGCGCCCCTACCACCAACACCCCCACCACAATGAAAAAGATAAGCACCGTGACAGACGTGACCAATTCCCCCCCAGACACAAACCCGATGAGGCTTTGAATGCCCAAGGGCAAAGACAAGCTGACTAACCCAGAGAAAACGGCATACAGATAAATATACCCAATCACCCTTTTCTCAGAGGACAGCAAATCAAGGAACTGCCTGAAAGGAGTGGCCTTGCCTTTGGTGCCAGCAGTAGAAGTAGTTGCCATAGTTGAATAACCTGAGGTGTTTAAGATGGTTTCTGCGATGAAAAATCTCCTAAGCCCAAAGAAGAGAAGGCAATGTGGCGCAGAAAGGCTTCCAGGCTACTTTGGTTTTGCCCTTGGTCTTTCACCTCAGTGAGGGAAGGCAGGTGCTGCGCGAAAAACCGATGCTTGCGGGCGCTTTCAATCAAGGTACTCACCAAAGCATGCGGATAAGGATAGGCAGGTTGTATGTCAAGGACCGTCTCGGCCATCTTGTGGCACAGGCTTTTGTATTCCTGAAACAAACCTTCTTTGTTGTCTTGGTCCACTTCTTTGGTGAGGTAGGCTTTGGAGGCTTCCACCATTACCAACCGGGCCAACACCTCCACGTCTAGGTAAGTGGTCAAGGTGGAATTGGTTTGGTGGGTGGCCAGCAGATGGATGAACATCTGGAGTTTCTCCTGGGCATTGGTCATGTGGTGCGTATGGAACCCAATCTGGTAATCTACCCAGTTCCAATACCAAGACACCAGGTACAGCAACAATTTGTGCTTGTTCTAAAAATACCGGTACACAGACGCCTCCGTGCTCTGAATATGGTTGGCCAGCTTCTTAAAAGTGAAATGCTCAAACCCCAAGTCATCTATCAACCTGATGCTTTCTTTGATAATGGTCCGGCCCAGTTCTGTCTGGTCTGGGTTGCGTAAGAAAAGCTTTTGGTTCAGTTCAATCTGTAAGGCTGCACTCATGAGAGATTGTATAATCTGTTTACGCTTACAATTAATAGTATTACTATCACAAAATAAGGTAATACAATGCTAGCAACAAAGCAGCGCTTAGTTTGTTTTTTGATTGGCCCGAAAAAAAATGAAACCTGCACCCGCTAGGCTGTCCTTGACAATTTTAACATACTGATTTACACATATCTATCTTTATTCTAATTCGAAATAAAAATCAAACATTCCATTTTGGAGCTCAATTCTGGAAATGAGCCCCAAAACAGAAAGCTGTCCTCCTTTTCCGTTTTTGGCTCCGTTTCCGAAAACGAGGCCAAAAACGGCACCCTGTCATCTCATAACAATTCCATAACACGGCCATAATATTCAGGCAATAAGCCCTAGGTAGTTTTGCACTGAAAAAGAACAGCCTTGTACCTGCTGACTACAGAAGCCAGGCCCTCTTTCTCACTTCGTACGGCGGCCAGAGCTGTTGACTACAGCGCGGCAAGCAGCACGAATCTTAACCTTCAGCTAACCATTTGCTTATGTTCTCACCCATAAACAAAGTAGCGGCCTGTTCTTCCTTTGTAAAAGCAAGCGCCCTGGCAACTATTCTCTTGATCTCCCCTTTGGCGAACGCGCAGGCACAGACAGTGGCCCAGGACTCGGTGGCGGAAACGGCCAGCAACGCTGAACCGGCCAAAGCCCCTTGGTATGAGAAAATATCCTTGCGCGGCTACGTGCAGTTCAGATACAACCGCCTGCTGGAAACCAACCCCAACCTAAAAACCGACTATGACAAATCTGTGGGCGACAAAGGCGGTTTCTTGATCAGACGCGCCCGTCTGGTGTTCAGCGGAGATGTGCATGAGCGTGTGCAGGCCTATATACAAGTAGATTTGGCTTCCACACCTTCGGGGGGGTCTTCCATTCATTTCGCGCAGCTAAGAGACGCGTATTTTGACCTTTCGCTTGACAAGAAAAAAGAATACCGGCTGCGCGTGGGCCAGAGCAAGATTCCCTTCGGGTTTGAGAACATGCAGTCCAGCTCTAACCGCCTCACCCAAGACCGCGCCGATGCCTTGAACAGCGCCCTGCCCAACGAGCGTGATTTAGGGGTAATGTTTTACTGGGCGCCAGCCCATATCAGAAAAAGATTCAATGAGCTGGCTAACAGCCGCATGAAAGGCTCCGGCGACTACGGCGTGTTCGGGCTGGGTGTTTACAACGGCCAAACCGTGAACCGCCCGGAGGCCAACAACAACCAGCACGTGGTGGCTCGCCTCTCCTACCCCTTCGCGTTTAAAAACGGCCAGATCATTGAGCCCGGCATACAGGCCTACACTGGTTTATACGCCGTGACCAAAGACCAATTGAGCAGTGATGCCGTAACGGGCGGCGATTTCAGGGACCAGCGCGTGGCAGCCAGTATTATGGTGTACCCGCAGCCGTTCGGGTTTGTGGCCGAGTACAACGTGGGCAAAGGGCCCGAGTTTGACACAGCCAGCGGCACCATTCAGACCAAATCATTGAAGGGCGGCTATGCGCAGGCCATGTACGCGTTCAGCATTGGGGAGCATGATTTCATTCCGTTTGTGAAAGCCCAGTATTATGACGGCGGCAAGAAAACCGAAACCGATGCCCGCTACAGCAAGGTGTATGAAACCGAAATTGGCGTAGAATGGCAACCCATCCAGAATTTTGAATTCGCGGCGCAATACACCATTTCTGACCGCACCACTTCAGACGGCAAAGCCAAAGACAACCGCCAGCATGGGCAATTTCTGCGCTTGCAGGCCCAATTCAACTTCTAACATAAAAGAATTTCCATAAAACCATGAAAAACAAAGCATTCAACTCCATCAAGACCCAGGTGAGCAGCTTATTGGTAGTTACTTTACTGTTGGGCGCCTGCGGCGAAAGCGGCAAAAAAGAGAACGTAGAGAATGACAAATCTTCTGCCAATGCCACGTCTTCTGTCACCATCAAGGGCAGCGACACGGTGTTGCCTTTAGCCCAGCAGCAAGCCGAGAGGTACATGGCCAAGAATTCCGGTGCCTCGCTTACGGTAGTGGGCGGCGGAACGGGCGTAGGCCTGTCTGCCCTGCAGGAAGGCACCACTGACATTGCCATGGCATCGCGCGGCCTGAAAACCGAGGAGAAACTGAAACTGAAAGGCGCCAAGATAGACACCCGCGAAACCTTGATCGCCTATGACGCGCTTTCCATCATTGTGCACCCCAAAAACAACGTAAGCCAACTCACCCGCGAGCAACTGGAGAGCATTTTCACCGGCAAAGTGACCAACTGGAAAGAAGTGGGCGGCAATGACGAGAAAATTGTGGCCTATTCCCGTGAGACCAGCTCCGGTACCTATGAATTCTTCAAAGAGCACGTGCTGGACAAGAAGAACTATGCCAACAACATTCTCATGATGCCCGCCACCGGTTCCATTGTGCAGTCGGTGAGCCAGACCACGGGCGCTATTGGCTACATTGGCTTGGCCTACGAGTCTAACCAGGTGAAATCTTTGAAAGTGTCTTATGACCAGGGCAAAACCTTTGTGGCCCCCAGCATGGAATCTGCCAAAGACAAAACTTACCCAATCTCCCGCCCGCTTTTCTTCTTCTACAACGCCACGTCAGAAAGCAAAGTGAAGCCATTCATTGACTACGTGTTGTCTGACGAAGGCCAGAAAACCGTGCAGGAAACCGGTTACATCCCTTTGAGCAAATAAGTTTTACCTCTGCTTAACCTTACCAATTACCTGTGAAACGGCGACTCCACCACCTGGGCGAAAAATTGATTGAAGGGTTGATTACCATCAGCGGGACGGTGACCAGCCTCACGGTGCTCCTGATTGTGTTCTACCTGTTCAAAGAAGGGTTGGGCATTTTCAGCCACACGCCCGTGGCCGAGGAATCTGTTCTGGCCGTGAACCGCCAGAACCCGGTCACGGAGCTGTCTGCCAACCAGGTGAAGGAAATCTTTGACCAGAACATCACCAACTGGAAAGATGTGGGCGGGCCAGACGCGCCCATCAAACTGTTTCAGGTAGATGACATCACAGACTATTATTCTGAGGAACAGATTGGGGCTAACTTTGAACACCTGCCCCAGCGCCTGAACGAAGTAGTGGCCAAAGACCCGCACATTCTGGCTTTCTTTCCAGATGAATACCTGGCCAAGGACTTCACGGGCAAGAAACTGGCCTTGGAGAAAATCAACCTGGGCAGCTTCTTGGGCGGCAAAGAGTGGTATCCAACTATTCAGCCGGCCGTGCAGATGGGCGTGTTGTCGCTCATTCTGGGAACGCTTTGGGTGAGTTTGGGCGCCATAATCATTGCCTTGCCGCTGGGTTTAGCCACGGCTATTTACCTGGCTGAGATTGCCAACCCCAAAATCAGAGGAATTCTAAAACCGGTGATTGAGTTGCTGGCGGGTATTCCGTCAGTGGTATATGGGTTCTTCGGGTTGGTGGTGATTGTGCCCATGATTCAAAGTGTGTTTGGTTTGCCGGTGGGCGAGACGGCGTTGGCGGGTAGCATTGTCTTGGGCATCATGGCCTTGCCTACCATCATCTCGGTGTCTGAAGATGCCATGCGCACCACGCCTCGCGCCATGAAGGAAGCCAGCCTGGCCCTGGGCGCCAACAAGTGGCAGACCATTTACAAAGTCATCATTCCGTATTCCATCTCGGGTATTTCCACGGCGGCCATCTTGGGTATTGGTCGGGCTATTGGCGAGACCATGGCGGTCTTGATGGTGACGGGTAATGCCGCGGTGATCCCGAGCACGTTTCTGGAGCCGGTGCGCACCATTCCGGCCACCATTGCGGCAGAATTAGGCGAGGCGCCCCAGGGCGGCATCCATTACCAGTCTCTGTTTGCGCTGGGTTGCATCTTGTTCCTCATGACGCTTGCCATTAACCTCACCGTAGATTTTGTGTCTGCCAAAAAGAAAGCGAATAGATAAGTATGGCGTTCGGCGAAAAAACTTCCAACAACAAAAGCAAGGCGTTCAGGCAGGGCGCGGCGTTTCTGGTTTTCCGGCTGCTGAGTTTCTCGGTGGTGGCCATTTTACTCATCATTCTGGGCTTTATCATGGTGCAGGGCATTTCGGTGATCAGCTGGGAATTCCTCACAGAATCGCCCAAAGAGGGCATGACCGAGGGCGGCATTTTCCCGGCCATTGTGGGCACGCTGTGCTTAGTGCTGGGCAGCATGATTTTTGCGTTTCCCATTGGCATCATGTCGGGTATTTACATCAACGAATACGCCAAAGACAGCTGGTTCAAGCGGTTCATCAAGCTCATGACCAACAACCTGGCGGGCATTCCGTCTATTGTGTTCGGTTTGTTTGGCATGGCCCTGTTTGTGAACCAGTTCGGGTTTGGCGATTCTATTCTGGCGGGCTCGCTCACGCTGGGGCTCCTGGCCTTGCCGGTAGTGATCAGAACCACGGAGGAAGCCCTGAAAGCCATTGACAACTCCTTTAGGATTGGGTCTCTGGCGCTGGGCGCCACCAAATGGCAGACCACCAGCCGCGTGGTGTTGCCCATGGCCTTCCCCAACATCATCACGGGTCTGATCCTGAGCATTGGCCGCGTGTCCGGGGAGACGGCGCCCATTCTGTTCACGGTGGCGGCCTATTTTTTACCCAAACTGCCCGGCAGCATCTTTGACCAGGTCATGGCCCTGCCCTACCACTTGTACGTGATCTCCACCAGCGGTACCAACATTGAAGCCTCGCGCACCATGGCCTACGGCACCGCCTTCGTGCTGATTATGATTGTACTGTTAGTGAATTTGCTAGCCAACTGGCTGCGCCGTTACTTCGGTAAGAAAGTGAAAATGAATTAAGGCCGTTTTCGGGCTCATTTCTGGAAACGAAGCCAAAAACAGGAATTCGGTGGAAACCATCCGGAGCATTAAAAAGAAAAGGAAAGCCGTTTTGGGGCTCATTCCCAGAAACGGGGCCAAAAACAGGAAAGCTGGCGGAAACGCCTTTTTTACAACCATATGAACAGCGTAGAAACCAAAGACGTCCATTTATATTACGGCGATTTCCATGCGCTCAAGGGAATTTCCATGGACATGAAAAAGAACCACGTCACGGCCTTCATCGGCCCCTCGGGCTGCGGAAAGTCCACGTACCTGCGCTGCTTCAACCGCATGAACGACCTCATTGACGGCGTAAAAATCACCGGCGACATTCTCATTGACGGCGTGGACATTTACAAAAGCAACATTCAGGTAGATGACCTGCGCAAGCACGTGGGCATGGTGTTCCAGAAGCCCAACCCGTTCCCCAAGTCCATCTTTGAGAACGTGGCCTATGGCCTGCGCGTGAACGGCAACAATGACAAAACCTTCGTGGAGGAGCGCGTAGAGCGTTCCCTGAAACAGGCCGCCCTCTGGGACGAAGTAAAAGACAAGCTCAAGAAATCGGCCTTTGAACTCTCCGGCGGGCAGCAGCAGCGCCTCTGCATTGCGCGCGCGCTGGCCATTGAACCCACCGTGCTGCTCATGGACGAACCCACCTCGGCGCTGGACCCTATTTCCACGGCCAAAACCGAAGAACTCATTCATGAACTCAAGGAGCAATACACCATTGTGATTGTGACGCACAACATGCAGCAGGCCGGCCGAGTGAGCGATTTCACGGCGTTTTTCTACCTGGGCGAGTTGGTGGAGTTCGGGAAGACCAAGACCATTTTCACCAACCCCAAAGACACCCGCACCCAGAATTACATCACGGGTAGGTTTGGTTGAGTATTAGAATTCCGTTTTAGGGCTCATTTCTGAAAACGAAGCCAAAAACAGAAAAAAATCGGCTTAAAATAAGTACGTTAGTACCACAGAACAGCGGGAAACATGAATTATTTAGACAAAGAGTTGCTGGCCATTAAAGTGAAAGTGCAGGAAATGTGGGCGCTGGTAGAATTCCAGGTACTGGCCGGCAAAGACGCGCTTTTACACCAGCAGGAAGAGGACCTGACCAAGAAGATTCTCAAGGCCGGCCGCAAGGTGAACGCCTATGACATAAAGATAGACCGCATGTGCGAGAACATCTTTGCGCTGTACAACCCGGTGGCCGTGGACCTGCGCTGGCTTATGGCCATCTTGAAAATCAACGCCAACATTGAACGCATTGGAGATTCTGCCGAAGGCGTGGCCCAACTGGTGAAGGAAGCCAAAGGCCCCATTGCCCCCGCTTTGCTGGAGGTCACGCGCGTGGTGGAGATGTACAACGCCGCCGAAGCCATGCTGGCCGATGTGCAGCGCGCCTTTCATGAAGAAGACACTGAGCTGGCCCGCCAGATCATCAAGCAAGACAAGCTGCTCAACAAGATCCACGCAAAGACCGACAAAGTCATCATCAAATACATTCGGCAGAACCCAGACGCCATCAATCAGGCCCTGAAAGTATCTGGCATCATCAGAAAACTGGAACGCATTGGCGACCAAATCACCAACATAGCTGAGGAAATCATCTTCTATGTAGACGCCAAAGTGGTGAAGCACAAAGAGAAAGCCAAAAAGAAAAAGAAGAAAGGCGGCTCCGGCTCGCCGTTGCAGGACACCTAAGAGCTTGTTTAAAATTTGATTTTGCAAGCGAAAATTGGGAGCGAAAGGTTCTGGCGAAGCGTTTTTTGAGCAGCATAGCAGCGCTATGGTGAGAAAAAAAGGCAAAGACAGGTTCTTTTGATACCAGTTTGCAGCGCGAAAGACAATTTTAAACATGCTCTAAAAACATAAAAAAAGCCCGCTCTCAACAGAGCGGGCTTTTTTTATGCTATCAATGTGTACTTTTATCTCTTTGTGAAAGTAGCCGAAGACGTGGTTCCGGAGAAAGGACTGGTTGAAACTACCGTGAACGATTTTTCATCTGCGCTCATGGTTAAAGTACCGGTTCCGTATTTCACTTCGGTCACCCCGCCGGTAGTGGTACCGTTCAACCAAAGGCTGGAGCACTTCCAGGTGTTGCTGGACTGAGGCACCAGGTTGGAGATGTAATAGCCGCCTAGACCCACCAAGCCTTTGCTAAAGGCATTGTACCAACTCAGCTTATCTGTGCTGGTGGCAAAGGAGGTGAATTTAAAACCGTTCACGCTACCGCTCAAGACAAACGCCCCGCCGCTTCTTTCCCAAACGCCGTTCAACGGGCTGCAGTCGCCTAAAATAGGTGCCGGGCTCTTGAAGTTGATTTCATTGCCATACGTTACCACGCCCGCAGTCGTAATGGCGTAAGCGCGCAAATAGTACTTGGTGCAGCTTTCCAGCGAGGGCACCAAAATGCCATTGTAAGTAAAGTTGTTCCCCCTGAAATTTGGCACCTGGGTTTTGGAATTATTGATGGTGGGGTTGGGCGACTTGCTCCAACAGACTCCCGCAGACTGCAGCTCAGCGGTTCCGGTTAGTTTAATACTCGCCGATGAATTGGTTTGGAAGAAGCTCATGTCATTGGTGACCACGGTGACCGTGCCGGCGGGGGTAGCAAAGGACACGCTGCTGCCGTACAGGGTGATGCCCGCGCTGGTGATGGCGTAGGCCCGTACGTAATAGGTTTTCCCGGCTTCTAACCCAGAGATGGCGCTGGCGAAAGATCCCGTTCCGGTCCCGTTGCTGGTTTTTGAGTTGCTGGTGGTTGGGTTGGCAGACGTGCTCCAGCAAACGCCCCGGGCAGTCACTGTTCCAGTTCCCGTGATAGTCCCGCCAGAGGCCGCCGCTGTGGTGGTGATTCCTGTCACTGGTGCCGTGGAAATGGCCAAGGGCGTAGCAGCGGAGACGGTGGTAAAGGAAACTGAGTTCCCGTACGTGGTGCCCGCACTAGTGGTGGCGTAGGCCCGCGCATAATACAGGGTTCCGGCTGTTAATCCCGTAAGATTGCTGTTGAAAGACCCGGTGCCACTGCCCAGCGTAGTCTTGCTGTTGCTGGTGGTGGGGTTAGGAGCTGTGTTGTAACAGATGCCGCGCGCCGTTACCATAGCTGATCCAGTCACTACGCCGCCCACAATGGCAGAATTGGTGGTGACAGACTGCGCCGGGTCTGTGGTTACAGAAATGGTAGGCGTGCTGTTGCTGGAAGCCGTGAAACTGATGGTGTTGCCGTACACGGTTCCTACGCTAGTAACTGCATATGCCCGGGCATAATACACCGCATTGGCGGTCAGACCGGTCAGCGACGCAGAGAAAACCCCAGGCCCCGAGCCGTTGGTGGACACGAAATGATTAACCGTAGGCACCGTCACATCCTTGCTCCAGCAGATTCCCCTGCCTATCACCGTACTCGTTCCTACAATAGAAGCACTCACGGTAGCCGATGAAGCGGTGACAGCAGTGGCCGGGTTGGTGATAATATCAAAAGCATTAGAGGGTGGCGCCAACGTGGTGAATGTTTCCTGTTGGCTGTAGGTCACCTCATTGTCAGCATCCACGGAATAGACCCGCACATAATAGGTGGTGGAAGATGACAAATCATGGGCAGTGATCATGATTTCCCCGGGCCCTGAGCCAAAGGCATAGCTATCATCGGCTAAAGTTGGTTTAGGATTTATGCTCCAGACCATGCCTTTGCCTTCTACTTCGTAATTGCCTTCAGCGGTGACCTCTCCGGAGAAAACAGCGCTGGTGGCAGTTATCTCTTCTGGGGGGTTAATGACGAAGGTGACTTTGCCGGTAGGTTCCTCCTCAGATTCCTCACAGGAAACAAACGCGAACAGCCCGCAGAAAAGGAGCAACAGGCTTTTAAGGGTAATGTTGTTTTTCATTATGATGTAAATAGAATTCATTGCTGTTCAACCACAGTGGCCCTGCTGCCATTGGCTCTGTTGTAAAAATCAAGTAGACAACCCAAGAGATGGAGATGTCTTTTACCTTTTTTCGGAGCGCCTCAAAAACCCAGCACTCTAGAGTTTCCTAGAACCAACTTATAAAAGGCTCATGTTTACTTGGGCTGTCTTATGTAGCAGATATGAATTGAAACAGTCTTGAAATGATAAGTTTTGGCAGTCAAAAATAGCAAGAGATAGGTAGGGCCGCAATACCTATAATTAGGTAATTATCTGAACACCTGCTGGTAGCAGCGGCAAGAATTCAGGAACCAATTATAAAAAGTGAACCTGTTTAGTAACGGATAATTATGTGCCGTCACCCTTGTTGGTGATAATACCAACAAGGGCTGCTTTTCTACTCACCCATTCTTCTATACTAAACAAGCTCGTAATAGGATCCTGTCATTGCTGATGGCCAGAAACATAAACGCTTAATTTCAATTCTGTAAAATCATCACCACTCGTCTTCCCTTCCAGAAAAACTACAGCCAAGCGCCTGGAATAGCCTTTATGTTAAGACCGAAGGCCCGAATAACTAGCCGACACTTGCGTGACGCGCATCATATGGCAAAAGCAGTTTCGGCCTTTAACCACTGGGTGCTTTGTCAGTTTTCAATGTCCTGCAGTTGAAATTCATTTGATTTCTTGCGGCACTTCCTCCGTTTTCGGGCTCATTTCCGGAAATGAGCCCGAAAACGGAAAAAGCACTTTTCTTAAAACCGAAGGGCTGACAGGCTGCTTTACATAAGCCTACAATTGACCGAATACTTATTAAATAATTGTAAAATGTCTGGATAATTCTGTCAGGGTCAGCAAATTCCTACCATAAGCCAGTTGGGCTTCGTACCTTTGTAATTCAAATCCAACGCTTTTTTATGAACAAGAATTTACGGTCCCTGTTTACCTTCCTGCTTCTAGGTTGGGGCGGCCTGACGGCAACATTTGCCCAAACGGCTCCTCCTGCCAACCTGAGTGGCACAGAGTTACGTACCTGGCTCAGACAGAACTGGTATGACGGCAAACGCCAGGTGCTCAGCTACAGCACCGCCCGCGGCAAAATGTACAACTACATTGACAATGACAACGGCAAAGTAACCTGCGTGTATTCTGGCTACCAGCAGCCGTTTAGCTACAGTGAGACCAGCACGTCCACGTCCATCGCCAACATTAACTCTGAGCACACCGTGCCGCAGTCTTGGTTTAATGAGGCGGAACGCATGCGCTCAGACATTCACCACCTGTTCCCTACTGTAAACCAGTGGAACAGTGACCGTGGCTCAGACCCTTTCGCGGAAATCCCAGATGCCCAGACCCAGAAATGGATCATCGGCCTTAATAACGCCCAGACCTCCATTCCTACCAGTAATATTGATGATTACAGCGAGGACACCAACTCTGAGTTTGAGCCCCGCGAAGTGCACAAAGGCAACCTGGCCCGCGCCATTTTCTATTTCTACACCATGCATGACGGCCAAACCTTTGACCCAGGTAAAGGCACTATCAGCGCGGTGGCCAACCTGCAGACCCTGTACCAGTGGCACTTACAAGATCCCGTAGATGCCCGCGAAATTGAGCGCAACAACCGTGTGCAACGTTCGCAGGGGAACCGTAACCCCTACATTGATTATCCGGAGTTGGTGGCCAATGCCTGGGGCTTCACACCAACGACGGCCTGTTCTCCTGCCACCCAGGCGTCTCAGGTAACCATCTCCGGTGCCACGCAGACTACCTTTACCGTTAACTGGACCAACGGCAGCGGCAACAGACGGTTGGTAGTGGTGAAAGAAGGCGCAGCGGCTAACTTCAGCCCAAGTGGTGCTTATACCACCGGCATCAACGCAGATTTCTCCCAGGCTACCGCCCAGGCCAACGACAACAAGATTGTGTACAGTGGCACCGCCACCAACGTAACCGTGACCGGCCTGATTGCGGCGCGGACCTACCATGTACAGGTGTTTGAGTACTGCAGCACAGACAATGCCTTCAACACCACCAACGTGCCGGCTGCCCAAGTGACTTTGCCAGATTACAACTGCTTCAACGCGCCAAACCAGACCGTGACCAACCTTACTTCTTCTGAGATTGGTTCTTCTGGTTTTATGGCCACGTTCACGGCGGGTAACGGCGACAGCCGCCTGCTTTTGGTGAAAGAAGGAAGCGCCCCAACAGCTTTGCCTACTACTGGCACCTCTTACACCGCCACCGCCAATGCCAACTATGCCTCTGCGCCTATGTTGTCAGACGGGTCACGTGTGGTATACAGCGGCACTGGGTTACAAGCCTCCATCACTGGTTTGAGATCTAACACTACGTATTATGTGGTAGCCCTGGAAGCCTGCTCTAACGGCTGGCGCTACAGCACGGCTTCGGTGCCTTTGCAAGTGGCAACTACCGTAGCCGGTGGCGTTCTGCCTGAAGGTGTAGTAGCCAGACAGGATTTTGAGAACGGTTCTGAAGATGGCTGGGAGGTTTTAACGGGCTTCAGCAGTTCCACAGATAACACGGGCACACCCAATGGTCAAAGAATAAAGAGTGGAGCCAAATCTTTCCAACACATTCCTACCACCACTGGCGTGCCTACTTTAGGTCAGCTGATTTTCGCACCTATCAACACCACTGACTTCAAAGACTTAACCGTAGAGATTTTCAACAGCTCAATATCTGTCACTTCGGGCAATGGTATGGATGCCGGTGATTTTATTGAGGCCTATGTTACGTTGAACGGCAGTGAATTCTCTAACACTCCAGACCTTAAAATCACCTCTTCTGAGTTGAACGTACGCTATGGCATGAACGGAACAGGCGTTGTGGAAACAACCGCAGGAACCCCTGTCACCAAAACGATTAGCACGCCTGGAGACATTTCTGGTGACGCTGCGCCTTCCCGAATGATTATTAGAGTCCCGGCTGGCACTACCTCTGTTCAATTGAAACTGGTATTGTCTGCTAACGCACCCAATGAAGTCCTAAACATTGATGACGTGACCTTGTATGGTACTTCTACTGTGACTGGCTTGCCCAAGGAAATAGATGAGCAGTTTGTGGTGTACCCTAACCCAACCACGGGCACCTTCACGGTGCAAGCCCCAGCTGGCCTGCGGTTGCTGGAAGCGGCGGTATTCAATGCGGTAGGTCAACAGATCACTGCTAAGAAACCTGCTTCGGCTAACCAACCTGTCACGTTCAACCTGCAGAATGCCGCCAAAGGCATTTACATCCTGCACCTGAGAACTGACAAAGGAACCTTGGTACGCCGCATTGTAGTGCAATAATATTCTTCTAACTCCCGTTTTCGGGCTCATTTTCAGAAATGAGCCCGAAAACGGAAAGAGGCCACCCAGCTGGGCGGCCTCTTTTTTTATGTCATACTCTACGGAAATCATTCTTGATGCCAGCCAAACCGAAGTAGCAAACCTTGTAAAAGCAAAAACCGCCGAAGGGTCATCGGCGGTTTTTTATATAGACAGAGCGGGTTTTTAAACCAATGCAGAGGAAAAGGAAGCTTAGAACTCCAACTCTAGTTTCTGGCGGTATTTTTCTTTCAACGCGGCTAAGCGGGCCTGCGCCGACAGCACCATTTGGTCTGCGTGTTCAAACTTCTCCTCTTGGTCAACGGTCTCTTCCTGGGCCTTTGCCACAAGGCAACTTTCATTCTTCACCTCAACCTTTGAATACAGCATACGCACATGTGTTTGTTCTGAACTGATGCAAAGGTACCCCCTTTTAAAACAGACCTTTTCACTTTTAGACTTAACCCGTGGCCTAACCGATGAATGCTCCCAAACTCCCGATGAACCTCTGCGTCAGCTAGCTATGCCTTTCCACCTTATGCGTTTGACGGCCTTGCCATTAAAGCGTAAATTTGCGGTAGTTCCAGCCTTTGCCATGCCGCTACTTCCCACGCCTGCCTTTTCTTCGCCGTATTACCTGTTCAATGGGCATTTGCAAACCATTCTGCCAAGCATGGCCCGCCGCGCGCCGGTGATTTCCTACACGCGGGAGCGCCTCACCACCCCAGACCATGATTTCCTGGATCTGGACTGGTCCAAAGTGGGGTCAGACACATTGGTGGTACTGTCTCATGGCCTGGAGGGCGATTCCCATAGGCCGTACATAAAAGGCATGGTGCGGGCGCTCAACTCCGCTGGCTGGGATGCCCTGGCCTGGAATTTCAGGAGTTGCAGCGGCGAACCCAACCACTTGCTTCGGTCTTACCACATGGGCGCCATTGAGGATTTGGATTTGGTGGTGCGCCATGCGTTGGCTACCAAGCCGTATGCCCGCATTTTTCTGGTAGGTTTCAGCATGGGCGGCAACCTCACGCTTAATTACCTGGCGCAGGGCAATGGTCAACTCCCCGAGCAGGTGCAGCGGGCCGCGGTGTTTTCTGTGCCCTGCCATTTGAAAGGTTCCTGCCTGCAGTTGGCCAAGCCCCAGAACCGGGTCTACATGAAACGCTTCCTGAAAAGCCTACACCTAAAACTCTCTGAGAAAGCCCAGCGGTTTGAACTGGACCTGACGCAGTATGACCGCATAAAGACTTTTGAGCAGTTTGACGAGCGCTACACCGCCCCGCTGCATGGCTTCAAAAGCGCCGATGACTATTATGAAAGCTGCAGTTCTGTTCAGCGCCTGCACCAGATTGAGATTCCCACGCTCATGGTCAACGCCCTGAATGATCCCTTTCTGTCACCGGAGTGTTTTCCGGTGGAGCAGGCCCGGCAAAACCCACATTTCTACCTGGAGATGCCTGCCACGGGCGGCCATGTGGGGTTTGCAGAGAATTTCGCGAAGGGCCACTATTACTCAGAACGCCGGGCGGTGGAATTTTTAAGCCAAGCCTTCTAATCTTTTTGGACTGCCTACGGAATACTAAGCCTGGCAAGGCCGCGTTCAAGAATTACTGTCTGTCTGCGCAGGGTAAGGAGCTTGGCAACTAAGTCACCAGCCACTTCTGGGGCTAGGGCAGATTCCAGATTCAGGCTTTTTTCATTTCATCTGAAAGCGGAAAGAAGTATATTTATCATCCAGACCTACCCCAACCTTGCGTTATGGCTGTGCACCGCGCTTTTTACCATTTTTCTCTTTTGCTGCTGGGCCTTGTCTTTCTGGTGAGTTCCTGCGGTAAATCCTCATATGCCACGTTCAGCAAGCCCGGCGACCAATACAAGTCTGCCCAGGAAATTGCCGAACTCAAGCGCACCGAGCGCCAGCAGCGCAGACTGGCCCGTAAATCTGGGCTGCTCACGCCCACTGAGAAAAAGAAAATGGCCGCCAAGCCAAGTAAGGACCGGCGCAAGCGCGTGTCTTCCATTCATTTGGGAAGCGCTGACAAAAACATTCAGAAAGTGATTTCCACGGCCCGTTCTTACCGCGGCACGCCTTACAAGTTTGGGGGCACCACCCGCATTGGCATGGACTGTTCTGGTTTGTTGTGCACCTCGTTCCAGGCTATTAACGTCACCTTGCCGCGCACCTCCGGGGAACAGAGCCAATTCGGCCCATCTGTCTCTACCCGTGACCTGAAAGCCGGCGACCTGGTCTTCTTCAGCTCGTCCAGAAACGTGAACAACATCACGCATGTGGGCATGGTCACCGAAGTAAAAGGCGCCAATGAAGTCTATTTCATCCATTCCTCCACCTCCTTGGGCGTAACCGAAGACAACCTCTACGCCCCTTATTACCAGAAAATCTTCGTAAAAGCGGTAAGACCGAACATCTAGAACTTCCCGCTTCCTGTAACTCAGAACATCCTTTCAACCATTACCTCCATTGGTGTTTGGTAAGGGTGGATTGATGGTTATTCTTCCAGAATCTTCCTTTCCGTTTTCGGGCTCATTTCTGAAAACGAAGCCAAAAACAGAAACTACTGGTTGCCAAAACTGCCGGGTGGTCTGTCTATTCCTTCAACTTCTTCTTGCTTTAGCTGCGGTATGTGCCGCCCAAGTCTATTTGGTATGGGCAGTCACTTAAGGTAAAATCAATTGAAAACCACGCTTAAAAGAAAGATGCTGCGGCCCAGAGGCAGGATGGCTATTTGCTTCCTACGCTTTCAGATTAACCAAAGGGTTTATCGGTTGGTTTTCCTTCACATAAAAAGTCTTCTGTTTTGGGGCTCATTTCTGGAAATGAGCCCCAAAACAGAAGATGGCAGAATTACATATCCTTGATTGGAGATGATATAAAAAAGGAAGCCCCGCCTGGCAAGTGCCAAGCGGGGCTTCCTTTTACAGGTGAAGAGTACTAGTTGGCAGGGACTACAAACTTGCCATTTTCTTTCACCAAGATAACGCTGGCCGGGCCGGTAGGACCGGTGTGCAGCATATAGGTCACCTGGAATCTCTGACCTTCAGTGGCCGTAGGGAAACGGTCCTGTACCAAGGCAGCCAGGGCCTCTACCAATTCATCTTGTTTCCAGTAGTTCACGTTGTCTGTGAAACGCTGGTAGAAGTTCTTGAACTGTTTCAGGTTGTCTCTTTTGCCTTTAGAGGCTGTCAAGGTTTCATTGTTGCCAATCCACTCATAATCAGCATCTTTCAAGGTGTATCTGGTCACTGGGTTAGCTACCCACACGCCTTGCTTTTTCACGAAGGAAAGCGTGGCTGGGGTGGTGCGCTGCCAGTTGTTTCCATCATAGAACAACGGAATCACTTGCATTAAGGTAGAAGAGGCACTTAACCTTACCAGGAAGCTACCATATTGAATGTCGCCTACTTTGGCGCCAACAATGTTACGCTTGAAAATCTGGTTGAAAGCCGCAGGAACCAACGTTCCCTCATCCCCTGAAGCAAACGCATTGTTCCGGCTACGGTCAACGGCTGCGTAATCAGCTGGGGTCATGGCGTAGGTATTATACCATTTTCCGCCGGTGTAGTAGAAAGGAACCGTCATGGTTCTGGTTACTACCCCGCCGCTACCATCACCTACGTTGGTGTTGAACCAAGTATAGGTAAGTGTAGCCAGCCTGCCTTCAACAGGAGCGCCAAACTTAGCGTTGAGGAAGGTCTCAATCTGCCCCATGCTTTCAAACTGCATTCTGTTGTTGGTCACGCCGCCCATGTTGTAATCTTCCTGGGTAGCCAAGGTGAAAGCTACACGCTCAGTTACCGTTGAAGGAGACGCTGTGTTGTAGGTTACGTCCACCACGTCACCATCTCTCAAATGGCCGAAGGTAGCGTTCAGGTACAACGGAATCAAATCACCGGCCTCTTTCTCAGACGCGAAGTAATAGCTGGTGCCCACATATGCCGGCACCCCTGTTTTACCTCTCAAAGACTCATAGTTGGGAACAGTGAACGTAATCTCCATCTCCCGTCTGGGCGTGGTACCCGCAGCCTCCACTTCATCATATACATCTTCCAGGGGCTCACAGGCCGAAGCCGTCACCAATACGGAACAGATTAAATAAAATAATTTTTTCATCTTACTAGAGACTTAAAAGTTAATTCTTAAAGTAGTTGTCCAGGTTCTGCCGGCGCCAAAATACACAGAGGAGTTAGTGGCGTTGCTTACCGCAGGACGGTTCTCACCAGGAGCTACAAAGTTGGCCAGCGCGTCTGAGATGTACTCAGTGTCTAACACGTTGTTCACGTTGCCAATCAAAGAAGCGTTCATGCCTGCAAATTTAAATCTGAACACCGCGTTCAAATCCAACAAAGAGTAGTTTGGTACTTTCCAGGTGTACGGGTCTCTGTTCACTGGTAAGCTGGTTGGGTTAAAGTCTGAGCTGAAGTTGGCATAGTAGTTATAGTCTGCTCCAATTTTCAAGTCATCAATCACGTTAATGTTCAAGCCCAAAGCAGCTGTGGTCTGCGGAGCGTCTCCCACTTTAAGGCCGGCAATGTTGAATGGTCCAATCACTTCTGGTCTGTTGCTGCTTAATTGAGAAGCTTCCACCACTACTTCACTAATGTCATTGGTCCAGGTCCAGTCACCTACTGACAGCATACCGGTTAGGGTTACTCTTCTGATAGGCTCATATCTGAAATCAATCTCCAATCCTTGGTGCAGGGCGTCTACTCCTAACAAATTAACAAACAAAGGGTTCCCGTCCTGGCCAGTAAGATTTCTAGAGAGTGTTCTGTCTTTCCAGGTGGTGCGGTACAAGTTCACGTTGGCCGTGAAATTAGCGGTCCTGAAACCGTAGCCTAACTCGTAGCTCAAGATTTTCTCATTCTCTGCGTCTGCGTTAGGAACGTTCTGGTTTCTTGACAAATCACGACCTGGGAATACGGTGGTGAAGAAAGGCGCTTTCTCAAAATAACCCACGTTGGCGAACACGTTGTGGTTCTCTGTCAGGTTATAGTTGGCACCACCTTTAGTCTGGAACCCGAAGAAGTTTACTTTCTCGCTCTTACGGGCTGGGTCATTAGAAGCATATCTGAAACGGTCTAAACGCTGATAAGACGTGTTAGAAGCGGCCAAGGACACAAACGCGGCCAAAGGACCTACTTTATACTCCCCTTGCAGGAAGCCACCGCCCCAGTTCACAATACCATCCCAGTCAAATTGAATTTTGTCACCGGTTCTGGCAATGTTATTTGGGTTGTTGATATCACCACGGCCACCAGTATAACGGTCCAGCACATACTCAGCGCCTAACAAGTTACGTACTGAGTTGTAGTGAATACCTCTGTAGTAACGCAAATCCACCCCAGCCAATAAGTCAAAGTTTTCAGTCAATGATTTCTGATAGGTGCTCAACACACCCGTCCATATGTGGTCATTTCTGTTTGACTGTAAATATGCCACGGCGTTTCCGTCTGTAGAAGCCACGTTCATGTCAACCAGTTTGTCAATATCTACGGGAGAATACTCACCAGCGGTTCTAGTGCCTAAAAATAAGTTAGCATTGTTCGGGAATTCATTACCACCCTGGCCCAAAGAACCATACACCGCCGTTGACAAAGAAGAAGTCTCATTGATGGTCCAGTAGTGGTTCAAAGAAACCTGTGGTTTATGGTAGAAGTTACCGCTAATGGTTTGGTTCTCGCCGTTCAACACACCCCAGTTAGGGTTAAATCTGATGCCCTGTGGAGCATCTTTGTAATATTGAATGCCTCTTCTCTCAAATCTTGAGCCGTGGTACTGTGGCGCGCCAAAACCAGTCAAAGAAAGCGTGTGTTTCTCATTGATCACTTTAGACACGTTGAAGAAATACGTGTACGCCTCGTAGGCTAATCCTTCAAACCAACCGTCACCGGTGTTTTTAGAGCCGGCAATAGAGAATGCCCAGCCTTTTTCTGACAACCCAGAAGAAAGCGAGAAAGCGGTTTTGTTATAGTTGTTGTTACCGAAAGACTGAGAGATAAACCCGCCTTGCTTGGCATCTGTGGTTCTGGTTTGGATGTTGATGGTACCACCAATAGAAGGCACTGCCACTTTAGAAGCTCCCAATCCTCTTTGGGTCTGCATGAATTTGGTCACGTCGGTCAAACCGGCCCAGTTAGACCAGAAAACGCGGCCGCTTTCCATGTCATTCACCGGAATTCCGTTGATCAATACCGCAATGTTGGCACTCTGGAAACCACGCATGTTGATTCTGGAGTCTCCAAAACCACCGCCTGAGCCTCTGGTGGCATATACACCGGGCGTAGACTTCAACAACTCAGGGAATTCCTGCTGGCTGGCTTTCTCCACAATCACCTCACTGGTGATGGTTGACATGGCCACCGGGGTTTCCCGCTCAATAGCGAAGCTGTTACCAGTCACCACTACTTCATTGATGTTGTTTTCTGAAGCCCGTAAGCGCAGGGTACCTGCGTTAGAACCAGACACCGGAAACTCCAATTGTCCATAACCCAGGTAGTTTACCACCAAGGTTACGTTCTCTGCGTTGGTTTTCAGGGTGAACGACCCGTCAACCTCTGTTGTGGTGCCGTCAGTGGTCCCTTTCACAGACACCGAAGCCCCTGGCAAAGACTCTTGGGTAACCGCATCAATCACTTTTCCTCTAATAGTCCGCTGCGCGAAGGCCGAGGACGCAACAAGAAGCATTAAGGCAACTATTGAGAATAGTTTCCGTTGTAAAGAGTTTTTCATATTTGGTTGGTTGTTCTTTGACACAAAGGTAACAACCATTTCACATATTTTTTAGCGCCTCTCCCAATTTGACATTATTAAACAGTTAAATCTTGCTCTGGTCCTGTCTTGCTTTAAGATATGGGGGCTACTGCGCTGTTTCTCTGTCGCTAAACTCTCTTACAACTTCCCACTTCCTTGTCAAATTTATCAGGCAACTCCTTGTTTTTTGTGAGTTTTCAAACCACCGCCAACAGGCCTGCAGTTCCCTTCCCTTTCTTGATTCCCCTAAAATTTTTACAAGAAGATACGCCTCACAATCTTCTCCATTCCGCAGCCTCTCCCCCTTGCCCTTTATGACGCTATATTAGAGCATGTTTAAAATTGTCTTTCACGCTACAAACTGGCATCAAAAGAACCTGACTTTGCCATTTTCTCGCACCATAGCGCTGCTATGCTGCAAGAAAAACGCTTCGCCAGAACCTTTCGCTCCCAATTTTCGCTTGCAAAATCAAAATTTAAACAAGCTTTTATAAGAGCCGAAATTTTTTATCTGCCGGTTCATGGCTTCTATTAGAATTTGCCCCACTACGAATTTTACCATGGGAGCAGAAAGACCGTAGGCGGCTATGGGCTCATGAAATTCTTTTGCCATGGAAGACAAGCGCTTACAACACAATAGAGAAATATTTAACAGAATGGCTTTGTAAAATTTGGCAGTTATTAAAAACCGTCTTACTTTTGCATCATCATCCAAACGGGGGATTAGCTCAGCTGGCTAGAGCGCTTGCATGGCATGCAAGAGGTCATCGGTTCGACTCCGATATTCTCCACGTTAAAAAGCCTACTCACACGAGTAGGCTTTTTTTTATTTCTACCTGCTTTCGTTTTAGGCCTCATTTCTGAAAATGAGGCCTAAAACGCCATCTGCCTCACCATCCCACAACCTAGTAAGTCCCTATCCCCGTTTAAGAACCTTTGTCTACCTTTACCGCCATGGCATTTTGGTCTAATATATTCGGGAAGAAGCCCCCAGTACAGGGCAAGCCGCCGCTGTCTGTGCAGCAGCGGGTGAGCGCGCTCAAGCACCTTCCGCCTTTTCTAAAACTGGTCTGGCAGACCAACCCCAAAATGGCCATGGCTAACGTGGTGCTGCGGCTTCTGCGCGCCACGGTGCCGCTGGGCATGCTGTATGTGGGGCAGTTGATCATTGACGAAGTGGTGCGCCTCACCAATGCTGCAGACAAAGACCTCACCCAATTGCTAACCTTGGTGGCCATAGAATTTGGGCTGGCCGTGGTTTCTGACATTTTGAACCGAGGCATTGCGTTGCTAGACGGGCTTTTGGGTGATCTCTTCGCGAACCAATCGTCCATCAGGTTAATGGAGCACGCCGCCGATCTGGACCTGGATCAGTTTGAGGACTCGGCGTTTTATGACAAGCTGGAACGTGCCCGTCGGCAGACTTTGAGCCGAACCATCTTGATGAGCCAGGTCTTGGGTCAGATGCAGGATATGCTCACCATGGTCATTCTGGCCGTGGGCTTGATTTCTTTCTACCCCTGGCTTTTAATGCTTTTGCTGGTGGCCGTGCTGCCCGCATTTCTGGGCGAATCACATTTCAACGAACGCAGCTATTCTCTGGTGCATGGCTGGACGCCTGAACGCCGTGAACTGGATTACCTGCGCCAGGTGGGCGCCAGCGATGACACGGCCAAAGAAGTCAAGATCTTCGGGCTGTCAGATTTCTTGACCAACCGGTTTAGAGAACTTTCCACGCAATTTTACCTTGATAACAAAAAGCTGGTGGTCAAACGGGCCGGCTGGGGAACCGTGTTCGCGGCGCTGGGCAGTGCCGGTTATTATGGCGCGTACGGGTATTTGGTGATGCAGACCGTGCAAGGCCAGGTTTCCCTAGGGCAGCTCACTTTTTTGGCCGGTTCTTTTATGCGCCTTCGCGGATTATTAGAAGCTGTGCTCAACCGGTTCACCAGTGTGGCCGAAGGCGCGCTCTACCTCCAGGATTTCTTCGATTTCTTTGAGTTGCAGCCACGCATCAAGCGCAAGGCCTCGGCCCCTCCATTTCCCAAGCCCATCCGGCACGGATTCACGTTTGAGAACGTGGGTTTCAAGTACCGCAACGCTGAAAAATGGGCCATCCGGAACCTCAACTTTACGCTGCACGCCGGCGAAAAACTGGCCTTGGTGGGCGAAAACGGAGCCGGCAAAACCACGTTGGTCAAGCTTCTCTCCCGCCTCTATGACCCCACAGAAGGCCGAATTCTGCTGGACGGCATTGACCTGCGTGAGTACGACCCCGCCGATTTACGCAGCGAGATTGGTGTGATTTTCCAGGATTTTGTGCGGTTTCAGATGAGCGCGGGCACCAACATCGCCATTGGCAGAATTGACCAGAAAGAGAACCGGCCCCGCATTGAGTCCTCGGCGCAGCAAAGCCTGGCAGATACCGTGGTGGCCAAACTCCCCGATGGCTATGACCAGATCATTGGCCGCCGGTTCAACAAAGGCGTGGATTTGTCTGGCGGCGAATGGCAGAAAATAGCGCTGGGTCGGGCCTACATGCGAGATGCGCAACTGCTTATTCTGGACGAACCCACCGCCGCCTTGGACGCCCGCGCCGAGCACGAAGTCTTCCAACGCTTCTCAGAACTCACCCGCGGCAAAACCGCCGTGTTAATCTCCCACCGCTTCTCCACCGTGCGCATGGCCGACAGGATTCTGGTCATTGAAAACGGCCAATTCGTGGAGATGGGCTCACATGAAGACTTGATTGCCAAAGGCGTCCGCTACGCAGAACTGTTTAGGTTACAAGCGAAGGGATACATGTAAGAAAGGAGTGGATTCTCCCCCCTTGAGGATTGCCCAAACGAGAGTTTGAGGCAGCGAGCGAAGCTCTGCAGAGGGTTTTAGCAAAGGAGGACACGTATTTCGTCCCCCTTTAAAGGGATTGGGGATAATGACAAGGCCTGATTGTAGAGACGCAATACCTTGCGTCTTGGCGCTATGGAACAGGAACGTTGGCATGCGTGGGAGACGCAAGGTATTGCGTCTCTACAGAATCAATCGCGAACGAATTATCAAAAATAGAAAGAGAACAAAGGCGCGCATTTTCCTTTCCTCGTTTTTGCCTTCATTTCAAAAACTGAGCTCCAAAACGAAAGCTTTCCCGCCACCAACAGCGCAGTCCCTTCTCCCTCTGGGAGAAGGTTAGGATGAGGGCGAATTGTTTTGCCTTTCCTGTAAATTCGCTGGCGAGAGTCTCCAGACTCGCGCCAGAAGAAGCCAGGAGAAGCCAAAGTTTACTTCCTCATAAAATTACTCCCTTCCCCTCTCCCAAAGGGAGAGGGGGATTTTCTCCTATCCCGTTTTAGGCTTCATTTCTGAAAATGAGCCCAAAAACGGAAATCACACCAATTCTTCCTGTGACTTGTATTTAGCATGTGACCCGAACATCAGATAAAGAAACGCCGCAAAGCAAAGCGCACCCGCGGTCCAGAAAGCCAGAGGTAATCTAGCCGCATTGTTCCCATATAACCAACCAGATAAGAAAGCACCCAGGCCAATTCCCAGTTCCAGGGCAATGTAGATGGTGGCCATGGCGCGGCCGCGGCTCTCGGGGTGGCTCAGGTCAATGCACCAGGCGTAGAGCGTGGGCGAATTCATGCCGGACCCAATCCCAAACAACACCGCCGAAGCCAGGAACTGAAACTTAGTCTGCGCCGTGGCCAGAATCACCATGGAAATCACTAATAATAAAGACGACACCCGCAGGATTTGTACGCGCCCGTATTTGTCGGAGGCGCGGCCTGCCAGAAACCTGATGCCCAGCGAGGAAACGGTGAAACAAGTGAAGAACAGCCCTTTATTGCCCATGTTCAAATGTTCGCTGAAATCTGGGGTGAGGGTGAGCACGGCGCCAAAGCAGAATACCGTCAAGATCATAACAATAAACGGCGGCAACACGTTGGGTTCAAAGAGTTCGTGGCGGCGCACGCGCAGCAGTTTCCAGGAGAATTTCTGCGGATTGGGCAAGGTTTCCTTCATGCCCGCCAAGACCAAAACAGAAATGGCGGCCAGCGCCGAAGACGTGTAAAAGAGAATCTCCACCGGAAAATACTTCGCCATCTCACCGCCCAGGGCCGGACCCGCCGCCATGCCCAGACTTCCGGCCAAACCAAAAATCCCGATGGCTTCGCCGCGGCGTTCCAGCGGCACCACGTCTGCAATGTACGCGCTGTTGCCCGTGGGCGTGAACCCCGTGGAAAAACCGTGCAGAAACCGAAGAACCAGAAAACCCGTCACCGTGGCGAACAGCGGGTACAGCAAGCCACAGAGCACGCAGACTAGCACGCCCGCGTACATCACCGGCAGACGACCCCAGGTGTCGGCCAATTTTCCGCTGAACGGGCGTGCAAGGCAGGCCGTGACCGCAAACAGCCCAATAATCAGGCCTTTGTAATCGGCGCCGCCCAGTTGGGTTAAATAGGCGGGCAACTCCGGAATCAATAAATTAAAGCTGGCGAAAAACAGAAACGAGCTCAGGCACATAAGCCAGAAATGCCAGGAATAGACCCGTTGGGAAGCTGTTGCCATGCGATTAGAAAAGAAGGCGCAAAGGTCAGAAAGATTCCGCTAGGCCACAACGCCGTTTCTGTTTTTGTGCTCGTTTTCAGAAATGAGCCCCAAAACATAAGCGCCCGCCCCTGCGTAAGCGGCACGGCGCCCGTATGACCCAGCTTCCAGCAGAACCAACTGCCCTTGCCGGCGCATTTTTTTGTATCTTCCTGCCTTTAACGCTCCCTATGAAAAAAACCCTTCGCACCGCCACCGCGCTGCTGCTCTTTGCTGCGGCCTGTGGTCAGCCCGGCCAGAAAAGTGGCGGCACCGTCCATAAATTCTCAGACGCCACCCTGCGCAACATCTACACCCTGCAAGACGAACGCAAAACCCAGGAACTCCTCCCCTTTCTGCAACGCCCCGAAGCCATGTACCGGCAGGAGGCTGCCATGGCGTTCGGCTCTGTACAGGACAGCACCGTGATTCCGCAGCTCAGCGCCTTGCTGCAGGACTCTGACCTGGGCGTGAAGAAAGCCGCCGCCTACGCCTTGGGCCAGACGTATAGCCCCCAGGCCGAGCAAGCCTTGATCACCGCCTACGGCAGCAACACAGACCCTGGGTTGCGGGCCGAACTACTGGAAGCCTGGGGAAAATGCGCCTCGCAGCGCGGATTGGACATGCTGGCCATGTTCAGCACGGCCCAACCGCAGTTGCAGGTGGGCCAGGCCTGGGCTTTGTACCGCGCCGGACAGCGCCGCCTGAACTACGGCCCCGCCCTCAAAAAAGCGAATGAACTGTTGAAATCCACGGAAGAAGGAGCCCGCTTAGGCGCGGCGCATTTCTTAGGGAGAACCCCGCGTTTAGATGCCAGCTCGGTTAAAGAGCAGATTTTTGCCGTGGTTCAGAAAGACCCCAGCGCCAACGTGCGCATGGCCGCCGTGTTGGCGCTGGGCAAAATGACCGACACTTCCAGAGTGGCGGCCGTGGCCATGGCTGCACTTAAAAACGATACTGATTACCGCGTGCGCGTGAACGCCGTTCGACCACTCAACGCGTTCCCATATGAGCAGGTGAAAACTGCTGCTTGGGCAGCCTTGGCAGATACTCATCCGCACGTAGCATTGAGCGCCGCCGACTATTTAACTGCCAAAGCCCCCGCCACAGAAGCCAACAGATTAGCCGAAGCCGCCAACAAACAGCCTGACTGGCGCGTGCGGGCTACCTTGTTTGGGGCTGCCTTGGCCGCCACGCCGGCCAGCCAGAAAGCCAGTGTATCGCAGGAAATTCAGAAGCGGTTCACGGCCAGCAGCAATGCCTATGAAAAAGCGGCCTTGCTCACCGCCCTGGCCAAAGATCAGAGCCAGCATACGTTTATTCAGCAACAGGTTTTTTCGGCTAGTCACCCTGCCATTGGCACCGCCGGTTTAGAGGCACTGGTGAGCATGCGCGGGCAAAAAGATTTCCCCGGGGCCGATATTCCGGCGTTTAACCAGTATTTCCAGAAAGCCATTCAGAGCGGCGAGATTGCGTTGGTGGGCATTGCCGCGGGCGCCATCAGAAACCCGAGCCTGGGCTTGAAAGACGCCTACCCAGACCGTTCGTTTTTAACCCAGGCCCGCGACAAACTGCAGCTGCCGCGTGATGTGGAGACGTACCAGGAGTTGCAGCGCAGCATTGACTTCCTGGAAGGGAAAACCACAGCCCCGGCCACCAAAACCCCGTTCACGCACCCTACCAACTGGACCACGGTCAACAGCCTTCGCAAAAACCAGCAGGTGCAGCTGCGCACGTCTAAAGGCAACATTACTTTTGAGCTGTTTGTAGAGGAAGCTCCCGCCAGCGTGGCCAATTTTGTGGAGCTGGTGCAGAAAAAGTTTTATGACGGCAAGAACTTCCACCGCGTGGTGCCCAACTTTGTGGCCCAGGGCGGCGACCCGCGCGGTGACGGCTGGGGCAGCAGCGACTATTCCATCCGGTCAGAATTTGCTGATCTGAACTTCCTGGAAGGCTACGTGGGCATGGCCAGCGCCGGCAAAGACACTGAGAGCGTGCAGTGGTTCATCACCCATTCGCCCACCCCGCACCTGGACGGCAAATACACCATCTTTGCCCGCGTGGTCAAAGGCATGGACGTGGTGCATAAACTGAACATTGGCGATACCATTGAGAAGGTGACCTTGGTGAAGTAGATTTTTGGGAACACAAGATTCAAGACGCAAGATTTTCTTATCGTCAACTAGAATAAATCTTGTGCCGAATCAATATTCCAACATTCTGTTTTGGGGCTCATTTTCAGAAATGAGCCCCAAAACGGAAAACCCAACTCCCCATTTTATGAAACACAGGTATTGGAAATTGCTGATCATGGCCCTGCTCGTCTTTTCGCCTTTGCTCCGGGTGGCCGCTGATGGGTATTCAGCAGGTGACAAGTTGTATGTGGCGCCAACCTCAGGCGTAAACCTGCGGGCGAATCCTTCCGGAAAAGCTCCTGTGCTACAGCAACTCCATTACAATACCATGGTCACCGTTCTGCCTGACTCTGTGCCGGAGAATCCTTATCAGGTTTCGGTTACAAATTTTGACAATGGGAAACTGGAGCTGAAAGGGCATTGGGTGAAGGTACAAGCCGGCAACCGCACGGGCTATGTGTTTGATGGCATGCTCTCGCCATTTAAAGGCCAGCCCATGGCTCCTACGCACCTATCTCAGGAGCAGGATGATGCGTATTACGCTTCTCTTTTCGGGAAACCCAGCACCAAGACGTTGCAAAAGACCACTGTCTTACAAGGGAAAAAGTTTCCCTATGAAACGGTTATTAAAACCTACCCGAAGGGGATGGTGGAAGAATCCACTTTTTTTGATGGCTGCTACGAACTCAACTTCACGTTCAAAACAACTTTTAACCAGGCGTACTGGCTTATAGAACAAATGCTGGTTGACGCAGATGCCGCCCAGGACATTAAAATAAAGAAGGTACAAGAAGGGAAAGTGTTATTAAGCTTCGATAGCTGCACTTAAAAACCACTCCAAAAAACGCGTTCAACATTCCGTTTTTGGCTCCATTTCTGGAAATGAGCCCGAAAACGGAAAATTCATCCTCCCTTTTTATTTTCTAAAGAAGATTAAAGGCTGCTTTTTACCTGAATGGTGTGCACGGCGCTGCCTGGCTTGCCGTCTTTGGTAAGGCCTTCCACAATAATCTGGTAGGTGCCGGGTTGGTCTGAGGTGAAGAACTCCACGGTTCGGCGGCCTTTGGCATCTAGGGTCAGGTTGGGTTCCCAGTGCAGGAGGTGGCGCAGGTCGGCTATGCGGCTTTTGGCCTGTTCCGGGGTTTGGTAACGCGGGGCGTAAAACTCGCGCTGCAGCTGCATGCCTTCATATTGTAGGATCAGCGCGCTGGGGTCTAGCCTGATGTCATTGGCCTTGCCCTGGTAGGTAGTATAGCTGACCAAGCCATGGTAAGTGTCACCCAGGTATTTGAATTCCCGCTCCAGCAAGTCAATGCGTTTCACTTTCAAAGGATTATAGGCAATGATGCTGTCCACGGAAAATACGGGCACGCCATCCAGCACTAGCAAAGGGTTTTGCCTGAACATGCGCCGGCTGCCTTTTTCATAGACATGGAACTTGAACCCGTCTTTCCTTTTGCGCACGCGCAAGCCTAGCACGTACTCGCGCATGACTTCCTCCATGGTGGGGAAACGGGTGAAATCGTCCAGAAAATAGCGACTGTCTGGTGTGTCATAGAACGGAATGGTATCTAAATACTGCTGCTTGAAACGTTTTATTTGTTTTCCGACAAAAGCGTTCTCCACCTGTACCTGCAAGTGCCGCTGGGCCAGACTTTCTTTCCAGGCGTTGGTCAGTTGGAGCGCAGGCACCTTGGTAGAAGAAGGCGCGTCTGAAAACGGATTCTCCACGGTGAACATATAGCCTTTTTCTTTGAGGTAATTGGTCTGCAAGATGAGGTCACTGGGGCCGTCAAAATGCCATACTTCAAAATTTAACTGTCCGTTGGGCTGGGTCTGGGCTTTGTAAAACCGCGGGTTAAACGTGGGGATTGCCAAATACGCGGCAATCCCTTCTGGGGCCGGCGCGCCGGTGGTTTGGTTTGTTAGTTTGGCTTTGATCGTATGCCCCGCGTATTCTGGCTGGAACAGGTGGAGGGCGTACCGTTGGGTGAAAATGTTGTCCCAGGAAAATCGGCTCCAGCCTTGGGTGAGCATCAGAAGGTCGGCGGCCTGGGCTATGTCTGCACTTTTGGCCGCCGAAAAATAATACGTAGGCTCCTCTACTCGGCCTTTCACCTCAGACTCCAGATAAAAATACGTTTTCATGTCGCCCCCCGTGGGTTGCCCGGTGTCTTCTTTCTTAAACACGGCCAAGGAAACCTGTGCGTCGGCGGCGGCGGTATTCCCATTTCCCTGACCAGCCAGAGTTAACTGCACTGGCTCACGGTGCCCGTAGATTGGCTTAGACGAGTTAACCTGAAGCTGCAGATGGTTGGTGACCGGGGCAAAGTACAAGCGTTCGGCAATTGGTTTCTGGGTGCCGTCAAAGACGGTGAAGTGGGTCACGCCTTCGGGGAGTTTGCGTTTGTCTATGGTAAACACGGCCTCGCCTTCAGGGGTCAATGCTGCGGTTTCCAGGGCCGAGATTTTCTGCCGGGTGTGGCCCAAGAGGTACAGTTGTGTTGGTGCGTTGCCACCTGCGTCTATATTCTGTTGCACGCGCAGCAGTAACTGCTGATTTTCTGCTTCTTCCAGCCGGAGCACATAGCCTTGCGACGTTACCTGGGGCAGTTCCTGCGTCATCAATCTCCCCGAACTGGTTTTTACTCTGGCAGTATAGGTGGTACCGGTGGTTGGTGTGAAGACAAAGCTGCCCATGCCAAATTTCTGTGTCTGAAAAGAGACCACCCGCTTGCCTGCTCCGTCTATTATTTCTCCGGTAGCTTGTATTCCCTTGCCAGCGGCATCTGTTAGTTTAAACGCCACTTTGCTTTCCAGACCATTGACCAGATAGCCGCCTTCCGGGAAAAACTGCAAATCCAGGGTGGGTTCTTCAGAGGCAGCAGTAGCCAGACTGTCTTCATAACCAGTGAAGGTGTTGATGATGGCAACCGGCTTCTCAAAAAAGAAATCTGGGCTGAAATTCTTTAGGGTATTAGTGTAGGCCCGCAACAGATAGCGGCCCGAGGGCAAGGTAAACGGTAACAGAAAAGAACCGTTGCCCAGGCCGTCTTTCATTCCAATTTTAGCCTGCATCACGGGTGTTCTGTCGGCGGCCAATAACTCCACATACACCACAGAACTCACGTCGGTTAGCGTATGATTGGTGCCCTCCACACAATAGACTTTGAACCAGAGCACTTCGCCGCACACATAAGACTCCTGGGCTACGTGCAGAAACAGTTTTTCATTGTACGTGTGGCGTTTGAACTGGTAAAGCTGCTGCACAGCGGTGCCTAACACATCTATCTGCGCCAATACTTGCCGAGGGTTACTCCCTAGCAGCAACACCAAGACCAGCGCCAGCCACTTTTGCTTGAACAATATTAAGGTTTGCAGTTTTGTGAGCGCCATGACCTTTTTTGCTATCTTTTGTAGTGCTAATCTTCCCAAAACGCTGGTTTGATGTTGGTGCCCCTGAAACGGCAGTCCACGCAATCTGCCCTATAAAAATAGGCCCCTACTAAAAACCCTTGCTTAATAATTGGCCCTAACAACCGGATCTCAGACTGTTCAGAATCTGCTCCTATGGCCATGTTCATACTACCTAAGTAGGTTGAATCTACTGCACCCCGGCAGTTGCTGTATTCGTCTTCAAACTGCCAGGTGGCAGGCAATTGTGACCTGTCAATAAAAATTCGTTTTTCCTGCACGGAAGTGGCACTGACATAGCCAATCACGGTTTCCTTGGGGTCAGAGAGCGACTGCACGTTTCCGGTGAGCACGGTGGGCAAGGGGTCATAGAGAGAGCCAATATCCTGCGTGTTTTTCTTGAGCTTCTCCCAATACGCAAACGCCTCTTTGGTCTGTGCGTACTGTTTCACCAAGATGCTGTATCTATGCTTGAGTTTAAAGTTGGATGAATTGAGTTTCACCAGTGCCGCTTCATGAATGACATCTTGGGCAAGTTTCACGCTAGACCCTAGGTAAAACAACCCTGGGGCGGCATCTCGCCAACACATAAAAATATTGTCTTTCCTATACGTGAGTTGGTTATTCTGAAATACCATCTGCGAATAGAAAGCAGAGGAGAATTGAAAAGTTTCCTCAAAATCCCAGCGGTAATAGCGGGTATTCTGTTGGTCGTCATGGGTACTCACGTAGATCTGCACGCCATCCAACTCCACTTTCCAGGTAACGGCGTCGATGGGGGGCGTGACCATGACGGGCACATAGTCAGAGGCGTATTCTTTTCCAGCCGAGGTTTTGAGGTAGAGCCGGTACTTTTTGGCGGGATTTATGACGCCGGCCGCTCCTTTATAGGTACCACCGGCTACTTCCGCTAAAGCATGGCTGGGTCCATCTAGCTCCTGCACCTGCACGGTGGCGCCGCGCTCCACGGCTGCGTTTTCCTCTTGGCTAATAGGCTGCGTTCTGGAAAGCTTGATGGTAGTGGCACCCTGGCTGTTAATGAACCCGTCTACCACCAGGTAGTTGGTGGTCACATCCTCCACGTCTGGGGTGTACTGCTCCACGCACGCACATAAACCTACCAACAGCCACACCAGGCACTTTCTCAGACGAATAGAAATAACAGAAGCCATCTGATTTAAAACTTAAAATTGTAGGTCACATTAGGAATGGGGTTCCCGAAGATGGAGAGTTTGTACCCGCCAATGGAACGCCCTTCGGTTTTGAAATACACAGAGTACGGGTTTTTTCTGCCCAGCAGGTTGTACACGCCAGCAGTCCAGGAACTGTGCTTCAACTTCTGGATGCGGTGGTTGCCCTCTATGTTCATGCCCACATCTACCCTGAAATAATCTGGGATGCGGTGCCGGTTTCTGTCTGAGTACAGCAACCGCTCTGCGCCGTTGTACATGTATTTGGCAATGGGCAGCGTAATGGGCCTGCCGGTGCTGTAGGTCACGTTCATGGAAGCGCTGAACCGGTGGCTTACCTTTACATTGCCTACCAGCGTAAAATCATGGGGCTTGTCAAAATTACTGGGGTAGTACTCGCCCCGGTTTATGAGTTCTATGCCCGCGCCCCGCGACCGCACCAAAGACCTGGAATAAGTGTAAGAAAACCACCCGTTCACCTTGCCCGCGGCCCGTTTCACCATGAACTCCACGCCGTAGGCCTTGCCCTTTACGTTCATCAAGTCTGCCTCTATCTGCCGGTTCAGGAGCAAGACCGCCCCGCTTTTATAATCCAGGAAATCTTTGGTCCATTTGTAATAGGTCTCTATGGAGGTCTCAATGTTGTTGTTCTCAAAGTTTCGGTAAAAACCCAGGGCCACCTGGTCGCCTACCTGGGGCTTGATGTTGGAGTCACTCAATTTCCAGGTGTCTGTGGGCGAGATGGCAGCGGTATTGGACAGCATGTGCAGATACTGGCGCATGCGGTTATAACTCACTTTCACCGATGACTTTTCATTGAGCGCAAATCTACCAGACGCCCGGTACTCTGGCCCGTGGTAGGTGGCCACCGTTTCGCCTGAACCATATGCCCTGGCCCCGGTGAGTGTGTTTTCAGAACGTATCTCGCCGGGTAAGTAGGTGTTTTCCTGTTTAGGTCCCAAGGCGTGGTAGAAAGAATAGCGCAGCCCCACTTCAATGGTTAACCTGGGGCTGAGTTCATATTTATCTGAGAGGTAGTAAGCATGTTCCAACCCGTATTCGCTGGGCAATTGGTCTGGCAACAAAATAGATTCAGACCCCAGGGGCAGGCTGCTGCCCGGCGCTACCTGGTAATGGGTGGCCTGTACCCCTGCTTCCAGGGCATGTTTTTCATTGTACTGGTAGGCCACACCTGCTTGCAGGCTGGTCTGGTTAATGCTGTAGGCTAACTCAGAGGCGCTGACCGCGTTTTTCTCACTGGCTACTTTGTATTTGTAGTGGCTGTAACTGCCCGTTACGGTGGCCAGCACGTCTGGGGTGAATTCATGGCGCCATTTTACGCTGCCCAGTTTGTTGGCATATTTAAACGAAGTGTCGGCGTTGAGGGTGAAGGCGTCCTGGCTTACGTACCCCGAAATATCCAGCGTGCTTTTGTCATTGAAAGCGTGGCTGATGTTGGCATTCACGTCATAAAAAGAAGCGGTACTTTGGCGGTAAGCACTGGGCAACAAACCAAATAACCAGTCTGAATACGTGGTTCGGCCACCCAGCATAAATGATGTCTTGTTTCTGATGATGGGGCCTTCTAAGTTCAGGCGGCTGGTGAGCAAGCCAATACCGCCCGCGCCCGTGAACGTTTTAGCCGACGGAATTCTTGTTTTCACATCTACCACTGAGGCCAGGCGCCCCCCATACCGTGCCGGAATACCACTTTTATAAATCTCAGCGGACTGCACCGCGTCTGGGTTAAAGGCAGAGAAAAACCCGAACAGGTGTGAAGGGTTGTAAATCACGGCATCATTGTAGAGAATGAGGTTCTGGTCGGCGCTGCCGCCGCGTACATTCAGGCCGGTGCTGCCCTCACCCACAGACTTCACGCCAGGCAGCATCAGGAGCACGCGTAGCACATCGGTCTCGCCAAACACCGTGGGTACAATCTTCAGGTTTCTGATGTCTAATTTCTCCATGCCCATCTGCTGGCCCAGTACGTTCTTGTACTTGTCGGCCTTCACCAGCACCTCGCCCAGGGCCAGTGCGTCTGGCAAAACATCAATGTTAAGTTGGCCGCTGGAGAGCAGATGCACCTGGCGGCTGGTTTCCCGTTTGCCCACCACCCGAATTCTGAGTTCATGCCGCCCGGGCGGAAGAGCGAGTTGGTAGTTTCCGTTTTCATCTGTGGTGACGCCCGTGGTGGGCGAGGCCGCCAGAAAAACCGCGGCACCCACTACCGCCGACTGCGTTTCCACGTCCCGCACCTGTCCAGAAAGGGTGGCCAGCCTTTTGTTGCCATTGCCCCCTTTAAACCCTATTTCATAAAGCTTTTTCTCTGATGAGGTGGTCTTCACCGCTCCGTCTTCTATCTGGAGGGCAGGCGGCACCAAGCGGCCCGCCATGGCGGGTACGGCATTATTAGTGGCTGGTGAGGAAGAAGCCGGTTGCAGAGAGGGCGGCAGCGCGAGCTGTACTTGCAAGCCCTTGGTCACGTACACCCGCAGGTTGGGGGCAATGGCCGCAGAAATGTCAGTATTCAGGAAAATGCTTCGGAGCACGTCTTCCAGGGGCTTTTCCTGCACCACCAACTGCACCACAATACTGTCTAGTTCCTCTGGCTGAAAGTAAAATCTGTAGGGTGTTTTGGCTTCTACGGCTCTGGCGAATTCCTCAAACGTGAAGCCGGTAAAATCGCCGTAGATGGGGTATTTGGTTTTCTGCTGCGCCATGGCCACCTGCGTTCCGAAGAGCACACACAGCAAAAAAAGACATCTGAAAAGGGCAGCCATGGGGAGGAAGAATACTACTTTCCTCTAAATGTATTTAAAAAAGCAGATATAATCCAGTAGCCAGGGAATTTAGGAGTATCTGTGGCTAGAAAGTTTTATAAGTAACTATTTAGACGAACCGCTATTCAAAACATTCCGTTTTCGGCTTCATTTCCAGAAATGAGCCCGAAAACAGAAATCAGGCCGTTGGGTGCTGCGGCACGTAGACCACTTTCTTCGTCTCAAAAAACTCCTCCTTAAAATACGTGTTCAGGTCATAGACCTGGTGGACCAAGCCAGACTCGGCCAGCTCCTCAGACAAATCGCCGCCTTTGAGGTAATACAAGCCCTGCTCCGGCACGCTTTCTTTCTTGAAGCTGAACTGAATCCATTGGTAAAAAGTAGCCAATCTGGCCACGGCGCGGCTCACAATGAAATCATATTTCTCCGGCACCTGCTCGGCGCGGGTGTGCGAGGCTTTCACATTGTGCAGTTTCAGTTCATGGGCAATTTCCTCCACCACATGAATTTTCTTGCCAATGGAATCTACTAGGTGAAACTTCACCTCGGGGAATAGAATAGCCAACGGAATTCCGGGCAAACCGCCGCCCGTGCCCACATCCAGCACACTGGTACCCGCCGGAAACTGTACCACCTTGGCAATGCCTAACGAATGCAGCAGATGGTTCACCATGATATTCTCCGTGTCTTTGCGCGAAATCACGTTGATTTTGGCGTTCCAGTCCACGTACAGCGCGGCCAGGCGGCTAAACTGCTGCTGTTGCTCTGGCGTGAGGTCAGGGAAATACTGAAGGAGAAGGTCTGCGGAATTCTGGTTCATAGGCCCAAAGATAGGAAAAGGAGTTCTGAGTCAATAGTTCTGAGTCCTGAGTTTTGGAAGGCGTTTTCGGGCTCTGTTTTGGAAATGAAGGCGAAAACGATTCGGTGGGTTAGGAATTAAAGCTGTTAAAAATATTTTTTCAGCAATTTAAGATTCACTGCCATAATCAGTACAAAAGGCACCACAAATATCAGGAAGAGCAAAAGACAATTCACCCAACCAGCAGAATAAATGCTGGTATGCCAACCCGGGAGCAGTGAACTGATCAAGTCAGAACCGAAGGTATTGAGAAGCAGGAATTCAATTAAGATTGTGAGAACGACACTTAACACCGCACGAAAAAGAGGTTTCATCTTGCTACCGGTTCTTTGGAGTTCAAATCTAATAAAGTCAGCGCTATACTCTTGCGGAAAAGCAAGGCGTGTTCTCCTATGTAAACATCCCCCTTCGCCCCCTTCAATGGGGAAATCTGCGTGTGGCTGGCTTTCTTGATTAAGCCACCGCCGAGGATAGGTCAAGCCCTGTCCGTACATGATCAGGAATGCCTAATCAGAAATGCCGTTTTGGGGCTCATTTCCAGAAATGAGCCCCAAAACGCAGAAAGCAGCCCTGGGGCTGCTTTCTAAAAATCTTATATCTTGCTACGTGATACCTGCTACCTGATACTAAATCAAGTGCTTCTTGTTCTTCACCATGTCATAGAGCAATTCACGGGCGCGGTGCAGCTGGGCTTTTACGGTGCCAAGCGGGGCGCTGAGTTCGGTGGCAATCTCTTCGTAAGAAAGCTCATCAAAGTAACGCAACGTGACCAGGCGCTGGTATTTGTCTGGCAGCTTGCTCACAATGTACTGCATGATCTCAATCTTCTGGTTCTTGATGGCCGTCTCCTGCGGGTTGAGGTTGTTGTCTTTGAAGTCAATGGTGATTTCATCGCCGTTGTCAATCTTGATGGCTGAGTCAATGCTCATGGTCTTGATCTTGTTCTTCCGGATGAAGTCAATGCAGTTGTTGGTGGCAATTCTGAACAGCCAGGTAGAGAACGCATACTCTGGGTTGAACTTGTGCAGGTTGCGGAAGGCTTTGGCGAAGGCTTCAATGGTGAGGTCCTCGGCGTCATCGGCGTTGCGCACCATCTTGAGAACCACGTGGTAAACCGGCTTTTTGTAGATCTGCATCAATTCAGCGTACGCCTTCTCGTCCCCATCCTCTACCGCTGACTGGATTAGTTTAAAATCGTGTTTCGCTTTCGCGGAGAATTGCTTATTTACTTCCATCTTACCTTGTTAGTTCTTAAAACAGAGATCAGGATCCCTATATAATTGAGGTAATACCCCAGTTCCAGTACAGGCAGCAGCCACCAGTTGAGCGGGTCTTTGAGCCGACTGGCCACTGGCAGGTAGGTGGCATACAGCGCCGCAAACCGTGCCCCAATAATAACGCCAACCCAGGGCACTTGGTACTGCAAGCTCAAAAGAATGGGTGATATTACATAAAATAGTATGTTAGACAGGACAAAAAGTCCGATTCTGGCTTGTTCACTTTTCTTGTAGCGGCGCCCCGCCGATAAATGCCGTCGTTTCTGGGTCCACCAGGCGCGCCAGCTGGTTTCTGGCAAACTCTGGGTCTGGGCGTCTTTGTCTAAGACAATTGCCACCCTTGAATGTTTTGCCGCTTCCTGCACAAAAAGGTCATCATCACCGCCCAAAGACCTGATGTGGCTGGCGAAGCCTTTGTTCCGGAGGAAGGTGGTTTTGGTGTAGGCCAGGTTTCTGCCCACGCCCATGTACGCCCGCCCCCGCTTGGCAAACGACAGATACTGCATTGCCGTCAAGAAGGTTTCAAACCGGATTAATTGATTTAAAAATCCATATATACGCATATACGGAGAAAAGCCCAAAATGATGTCAGAATTGTTGGCGTAACCCGCGGCCATGCCCTGCGCCCACACCGCAGAAACCGGCCTGCAATCTGCGTCTGTGAGCAGCAGGTGCTCATGTTGCGCCGCTTTAATGCCCAGGAACAGCGCCACTTTTTTGGGACTCATGTAGCGGGCCTGCTCCTTCACCCGCACCAGTTTCACCTCCGGGTGATCTAGTTGGTATTCCTGTACCAGCAAGTGCGTGCCGTCCCAGGAGCGGTCATCAATGATAATAATTTCCCAGGGCGCGGGATATTCCTGCTGCACCAGTAAGGGCAGAAGTTCCTGCAAATTCTTCACTTCATTATGCGCGCAGACCAGGATTGAGAGCGGCGGCAAGTGCTGCGGGTTTTCTACCGGATCTTTGTGAAACGCCAGCGGCAGGAAATAATAAAGCTCATAGAAAAGCTGGATCAGCACCAAAAGGCCGAGCAGCGCGAGCGGAAGATATTCTAGAAGTAGGCGGTAGTCCAAGGCAAATCTAAAACGGAACCCAAAAGTAGCACAAAATTTCATGCGCGGCGGTAATCAGCAGGGCAATCTGTATCTTTGCGGCTTGGAGAACGGCGAAGGGCGCATAGGCACCTCTTCCACCTGGGTTGCTACGGCAAACGGCACATTCTCCGGCACTTTACCTAGTACACATGACTTTTGATTTAGTAGCGAAAGATCCCGCTTCCAAAGCCCGCGCCGGTACGTTGACCACGGCGCACGGCACCATACAAACTCCTATTTTCATGCCGGTGGGCACCGCCGGTACCGTCAAAGCCGTGCACCAGCGCGAACTTAAAGAAGACGTAAAAGCGCAGATTATTCTGGGTAATACCTACCACCTGTATTTGAGACCGGGCCTGAACGTGCTGGAAAAAGCCGGCGGACTGCACAAATTCAACGGCTGGGACGGCCCAATCCTCACCGACAGCGGCGGGTACCAGGTGTTCTCTTTGTCAGGTACGCGCAAGATCATTGAAGACGGCGTCAAGTTCCGGAGCCACATTGACGGCAGCAGCCATTTGTTCACGCCAGAGAACGTGATGGACACACAGCGCACCATTGGCGCCGACATCATCATGGCCTTTGACGAATGCACGCCGTACCCGTGTGACTACCATTACGCCAAGAACTCCATGGACCGCACGCACCGCTGGCTGCAGCGCTGCATTGACCGCTTTGACAGCACAAACCCCAAATACGGATACGAGCAGACGCTTTTCCCTATTGTGCAAGGCAGTACTTACAAAGATCTGCGCATTCAGTCTGCCGAGATGATTGCCAGCAAAGGCCGCCCAGGTAACGCCATTGGCGGGTTGAGTGTGGGTGAACCGGCGGAGATGATGTACGAAATGACCGAACTGGTCTGTGATATACTGCCCGCAGACAAACCGCGTTACCTCATGGGCGTGGGAACGCCGGCCAATATTCTGGAGAACATTGCCCTGGGCGTAGACATGTTTGACTGCGTATTGCCCACCCGTAATGCCAGAAACGGCATGCTGTTCACCACGCAGGGCATTATCAACATCAGGAACGAACGCTGGAAAGAAGACTACTCACCCATTGACGCCGAGTTAGGCGGCTACGCGAGTACCTTCTACAGCAAAGCCTACCTGCGCCATTTAATGCACGCCACTGAGATGCTGGGCGCCCAGATTGCCAGCGTGCACAACCTTACCTTCTACCTGTGGCTGGTGGGCCAGGCCCGCGAGCAGATTCTGGCCGGCACGTTCAGCACCTGGAAAGACCAGATGGTGAAGAAACTGATGACCCGCTTATAATTGAGACCGATTATAATTAAGAATTCAGAATTAGGAATTAAGAATTAGGTAAACGTGCATTTCAAGTGTCTATCATTTGCAAAGCAATTCCTAATTCTTAATTCTTACTTCCTAATTAAACGAATGTGAAGTTAAAGCTTTTAGACAAGTACATTCTTTTCAAGTTCCTGACCACGTTTGTGTTTGTGGTGCTCATTCTCATTGCGGTCATCTGCGTGATTGACTTCGTGGAGAAGAATGATGACTTCATTCAGCACAACCTGCCGGTCAAGACCATCATCTTTGATTATTACGTCAACCTTATTCCGCACTACATTAACCTGCTGAGCCCCATAACGGTGTTCATTGCCACGGTGTTTGTGACGGCCAAGTTGGCATCACACACTGAGATTGTGGCCATTCTGAGCAGCGGGGTATCATTCAAGCGCATGTTGGTGCCCTACATCATCGGGTCTATTCTCATTGGAATTTTCATCTTCTTCTTCGCGTCTTACGTGATTCCTACGGCCAACAAAACACGCGTGGCGTTTGAGATCAAATACGTAAAAAACCCCTACACCTTTGAAGGCCGAAACGTGCATTTTAGGATTGGGCCGGAGACTTTCGCTTATCTGGAAAGCTATAACAACCACGCCAACGTGGGCTACAAATTCACGCTGGAGACCATTAAAAACCAGGAACTGTTCAGCAAACTGTCGTCAGAAAGCATACGCTGGGACAGCCTCACCCAGAAATGGCACATGGACAGTTACACCCTGCGCACGTTTAAAGGCGACAAGGAAGTAGTCTTCCAGGGCGGGGCCCTGGACACCACCATCAACATGCTGCCCAAGGACTTCGCCAGCACCTACCGCCTCAAAGAAACGCTCACCAACGCCGAACTCAACGCCCTCATTGACGAAAAAGTCCTGCGCGGCGCCACCGATGTGGAGATGTACATGACCGAAAAATATGAGCGCATGAGCTATCCCTTCGCCATTACGGTGCTGACCATTATTGGCGTGATTCTGAGTTCCCGCAAGGTGCGAGGCGGCGTGGGTCTGCAGATTGCCTTGGGCTTTATTCTGGCGTTTGTGTTCATCATCTTCGTGATGATGTCCAGGAGCCTGGCCTCGGTGGGCGGAATTCCGCCGCAGTTGGCCGCCTTTGTGCCGCTCTTCGTGTTCACCATTATTGGCATTGTGCTTTATAGAACCGTACCGAGGTAATTGATTGTTGGTTGTTGATTGTTTTTTTGTCAACTCGAAATCAAACCAATTACAGATTAACAATTTTCCGTTTTCGGGCTCATTTCTGGAAATGAGCCCGAAAACGGAAAAATTCATACCTTTCAATTCTTAATTCCCCATTCTTAATTCTCAATTCACCCTTGGAGACGCCTCGCTTTAAAGACTTCCTGGAATTACACTTAATTATTCTGCTGTGGGGCTTTACGGCTATTCTGGGCAAGTTTATTTCTATTCCGGCGGTGGAGCTGGTGTTTTACCGGACCATTCTGGCGGCGGTGGCGCTGGCCATTATCATAAAATTCAGGGGGCAGTCGCTCAAGATTGGCCGGGCGAACATCATTAAGATTTTGGGCGTGGGTTTTCTAATTGCGGCGCACTGGATTCTGTTCTTCGCCTCGGCTAGGGTTTCCAGCGTGTCTATCTGTCTGGCGGGCATGGCCACGGCAAGTCTCTGGACTTCGCTGCTGGAACCTATGTTCACCAAGAAGAAGATCAAACCGCACGAAGTTGCCTTGGCGCTGCTGATCATGGTGGGGCTGTACATCATCTTCCGGTTTGAGTTTGACCACGCGGTGGGCATTGCCATGGCGGTGGGCTCAGCGTTTCTGGCCTCGGTGTTCACCATCATCAACAGCGGCCTCACCAAAAAACACGCAGCCACTACCATCACCTGCTATGAAATGGCCGGCGCCTGGCTGGCGACGTGCCTGTTTCTGCCCTTTTACCGTGCGTTTATGACCGAATCTGGGGAACTGCAGTTTACCCTTTCTGGGGTAGATATGTTCTGCATTGGCGTGTTGGCCTTGGTCTGCACGGTGTACGCCTACACGGCGGCGGTGCGCTTGATGCAGAAATTCAGTGCCTATACCATGAACCTGACCGTGAATCTGGAACCCGTGTATGGCATTCTGCTGGCCTGGTTTATTTTCAAGGAAGGCGAAGTAATGTCGGCGGGGTTTTACTACGGCGCAGCCATTATCTTGCTCAGCGTGTTCCTCCACCCCATCATTGAAGCCGTTTTGGCTAGAAGACAGCGGAAACTAAAGGACGCCCTGCCAAACTGAGTACTCCTTCGGGAAAGGCAACGGCTGTGCGGGCGCTTGCTTAAACAGCCCATACATAGTAGACCCAGACCCCGACATAGACGCATACACCGCGCCCATTTCATAAAGTTGTGCCTTCAAGGCGTGCAACACCGGGTACTTTGGAAACAGACTCTTCTCGAAATCATTCACCACTGTTTCTTTCCAGGTAGAAATATCCTGGGCCAAAGCCGTTTTCAGGCTCAATTCTGGAAACGCAGGCGAAACCGCAGCATAAGCCTCGGCGGTACTGATGGCCAGGTTGGGATAAACTAACAGCAGATGGTAGGCGGCTAATTCTAGGGCAATCGGTTCAAAGACATCGCCTTTCTCCACGGCCAGCACGGGTTTATTCTGGATGAAGAAGGCGCAGTCACTGCCTAATTTTCTGGCATAAGCTTGCAGGGTTTCGTCTGAAAGTTCTAATGCAAAAACCTGGTTTAGCAGCTTTAACGTGAAGGCCGCATCTGCGGAACCGCCGCCCAAGCCCGCGCCCATGGGAATGACCTTGTGCAGGTGCAGTTGAATGTTGGGTAGATCATGTTCCTGGCGCAGAAGTTCATAGGCTTTCCAGCAGAGGTTGCTTTTGGGGTCGCCGGGCACGGGCAGGCCGGAGAGCGTGAAGGAGTTTTCTGCGGCTTGAGCGGCGGGGAGCATCTCCAGGGCATCGGTCCAGGGCACGGGGTAAAAGCAGGACACCAGGTTATGGAAGCCGTCGGGGCGTTTTTCCGTCAGTTGCAGGCCCAGGTTTATCTTCGCGTTGGGGAACAGGATCATGCCCGCAAATTACGAAGGTTGCCGAAACATTCCCTTTAAAACTGTTTCACTCAGAATTTGACGGCGAATAAGGGCAAGAACTAAACTCGGTTTATAGTTTGTTGAACAGAAACCGAGTGGCGTTTTTGGCTTCGTTTTCAGAAATGAGACCAAAAACGGGTTTTCAATTTACCAGAAACCGTTGTTCATTCGTTGTCTTGGCACGGGCTTGCCCTTTCATCGTTTTCATTTTTCAGATGCGCTTTCTAGTTTCCTTTTTTAGTTTGATTTTATTGCCGCTGGCGCTTTCGGCGCAAGCCGTCTCCTCATTTGCGCACGTTGACAAGAAGGTATTGGGAATGCCCGCGCAGAAAGAAATCACCCTGGAGGCGCTTTCTGGGTTTATCAACCAGCAGTTTAAATCCCCGGAAGACCGGGCCCGGGCGGCTTTTATGTGGCTGGCGCAGAACGTGGCCTATGATGTGGTGGCGTTCAATTCAGCCGCGCCGCCGGTGCCGGCCCAGCAAGTCATTGCACAGACGCTGGCCCAACGCAAAGCCGTTTGTCAGGGCTACGCCGAGGTGTTTCAGGCGCTCTGCACCCGCGCGGGCATTCCTAATTACCTGGTTTCGGGCTATACCAAACAGCAGGGCACGGTGGACTATGTGGCGCACGCTTGGGTGGCCGCGCAGCTGAACGGCCAGTGGCTTTTCTTTGACCCCACCTGGGGCGCGGGTTACGTGAACGGGAATCTGTTTGTGAAGAAGCTCAATGAAAATTACTTTAAGGTCACGTCCGCCCAGATGATTAAATCGCATTACCCGTTTGACCCGCTGTGGCAGTTTTCTACTTCGCCCATTAAAGCCCGGGAGTTCAACACAGGCCAGCCAATGCCTAAGGCAAAGAAACCTTTTCTATTTGCAGACACGCTCAAGACCCATGCAGGTTTATCGGAATTTCAGCAATTAGCAGGCACCGTGCGCCGCATGGAGGCCCACGGCGCCGACAATCCGTTTATAGTGTCACGGTTGACGTACCTCAAACAGGGCCTAGACATTCAGCGCTACAACCAGTTGACCGACACCTTTAACCAGGGCGTGGATTTGCTGAACCAGTTCATTTATTACCGCAACAACCGCTTGCTGAACACCAAAAGCCCGGAGACCCTCAGCCAAATGCTATCTACCACCGTGGCCACGTTCAACACCGTGAAACAGCAATTAACGGCCACCAGATGGCACCAGAGTAGCCAAAACCTTGTACTTTTGGAACAGAACCTGGGCAAAGTCATGACCCAGGCCCAGCAGCAGGAAGCCTTCCTGGCCAATTATTTCCAGAAGAACGGCCCCAGCCAGAAACGCTAAGCACCCTTATGTACCACCCCACCGGAAAACGAATACTGGACCTTGCCTTGGCGGCTTCGGCCTTGCTGTGGCTTTGGCCGGTGATGCTAGTGGTGACAGTAGTGGTTTGGTTTGGGTTTGACGGGAAGGTCCTGTTCAAGCAACTCCGGCCTGGGCTTCACGGTCAGCCGTTCACGTTCTACAAGTTCACCACCATGACCCAGGCCCAGGACCAACATGGAGATCTGCTGCCTGATGGCCAAAGGTTAACCAACCTGGGCAAGTTCCTCCGGAGAACCTCTTTAGATGAGTTGCCGCAGCTGTTCAATGTGCTGAAAGGCGATATGAGCGTGGTGGGCCCGCGGCCTTTGTTGATGGACTATCTGCCCTTATACAGCCCAGAACAAGCCCGGCGGCACCACGTAAAACCCGGCATCACCGGCTGGGCGCAAGTCAACGGCCGAAACCACCTGCGTTGGGAAGAAAAGTTTACCTTTGATGTGTGGTACGTGACCCACATCTCTTTGCGGCTGGACCTGCGTATCTTGTGGCTCACCGTGCGGCATTTGTTTCAACCCAGAGGGATTTCTGCCCCGGGCACGGCCACCATGGAACGCTTTACCGGTTCATCCTCTAAATCATGAGTACAGAGAAACAACCCATTGTCATAGTTGGGGCCGGAGGCCTGGGCCGCGAGGTCCTGATGCTCCTCCTCCAAATCAACCATACGCGCCCAACCTGGGAAATAATGGGCTTTTATGACGATGCCGTTCCCGTGGGTGGTTTGTTGCGCTACCCGTACCTCGGCACTATTGACCAACTGAATATTGTGACCTCAAAGACGTTGCACGTAGCTGTGGCCATTGGCAGTTGCCAGGCCAAAAGCCACGTAGTGCAACGCCTGACCAATCCTTTCCTGAAATTCCCGGTGCTGCTTCACCCTTCAGTCATCCATCAACCTGAGCAGGAAAACCAGCTGGGCGAAGGCACCATCATTTGCCAAAACTCCATCTTGACCACCAACATCAAGGTAGGCAAGCATGTGTTTGTGAACTTGGCCTGTACCATTGGCCATGATGCCGTTTTAGACGATTTCTGCTCGCTAATGCCCCAGGTGGCCATCAGTGGCGGCGTACGTTTGGGCAAAGGCGTATATTTTGGAACCAACAGTTCTATTCTGCAGAATCTGAATGTTGGCGTATTCACAACCGTAGGAGCCGGCGCGGTGGTCACGCAAAATTTGCCCAGTTATGCCACCGCTGTGGGCGTTCCGGCCCGCGTAATCCGGCAGACCGCATGAACCAGCCCCAGGACTTCATTTACCTGTCGCCGCCGCACATGGGCGGGCGCGAGGAATTCTACGTGCAGCAGGCTTTCCAGCAGAACTGGATCACGACCGCGGGCGCCAATGTAGATGGCTTTGAAAAAGAACTGGGCGCATATTTACAGGTGCCTGACGTTGCAGCGCTATCTTCTGGTACTGCTGCGCTGCACCTGGCTTTGCTGACCTTGGGCATTGGCCCCGGAGACGAAGTTTTGTGCTCCAGTTTTACGTTTGTAGCCAGCGCCAATCCTGTACGGTACGTAGGCGCCACGCCCATTTTCATCGACAGCGAACCCACCACCTGGAACCTTTGCCCCACGGCCCTGGAACAAGCTCTTCAAGCCAGACAACGTGTCGGTAAATTACCCAAAGCACTAATACTGGTGCATCTCTACGGCATGCCTGCTCAGCTACAGAAAATCCAGGAAATCACCCAGCACTACGGCATTCCCATTATTGAAGACGCCGCCGAAGGCCTGGGGTCCCGTTACCAAAACCAGTTGCTGGGCACCTTTGGTCAACTGGGCGCTTTTTCTTTCAACGGAAATAAAATTGTGACTACCTCGGGAGGCGGGGCCTTGGTGTCTGCGGATGAAGCATTGATCCAGACCTCGCGCTGGTTGGCCACCCAAGCCAAAGAACCAGCGCCACACTACGAACACACCACCCTGGGCTACAATTACCGCCTGAGTAATGTGAGTGCCGGCATTGGCCGCGGACAGTTAGAAGTGCTGGATTTACGCGTACAGCAACGACGCACCATTTTTGACAACTACCGCCAACTTTTGCAAGACATAGAGGAAATTCAATGGCAACCGGAACCGGCTGGATTTTCCAGCAACCGCTGGCTTTCCTGTTTCACGCTAAAGAAAGGCTGCCGCATTTCCCCTGACCAAATTAGGCTGGCCTTGTTGGCTGCCCATATAGAAAGCCGCCCGCTCTGGAAACCCATGCACCAACAGCCTTTGTATCAAGAATGTGCACATTTCGGGGAGCGCGTCAGCGACGATTTGTTTGCCCGTGGCCTGTGCCTGCCTTCCGGCTCCAGCCTGACCTTCGCACAGCAGGAAAAGATTGCCGAGGTCATCAAGCGGGTGTTCAAAGGGTAATCTTCTTCTCTGGCATTTCCTTTTTTGGGCTCGTTTCCAGAAATGAGCCCAAAAACGCAATTGGCACAGACACTCGTAGGAGCTGCGCACACTACGAGGTCATTTGAGTAACAGCAGTCAGGACCTCAACCGTAGAGACAAGGCAGTGCCTGGTCTCTACAACCGGCACACGCATTTCCTAGTTTCGCCTCCATTTCCAAAACAGAGCCCGAAAACGCAATTGACAGAAAGGCTCCCCTCCTGTTTTAGGAGGGGTTGGGGGTGGTCACCCTTCCCAGCCTTTCCATCGAGCGCCTAAGCAGGTTCCGTCGCCGGCAGGCGGGTGCCGGAGGCGCCAAGGAGCTGGTACAGCGCGAGAGGGGAAGGCGGGGCCTCGCGGCCGTGAGCGCTCGGAGCTTGGCTATAGAAAGGGCCGTCCTGTAAAACTCAGGATGCAGCGGTCATTTGGAAGAAAAGCAAACTGCGTGCACAAATCAGGCATTAACAAGACTTCGCTAGATCCTTCGACAGGCTCAGGATGTCCGATTAGAGACTCCCGTCGCAGGAATGCTAAGGATAATCAAAAAATAATCAAACCTAGTTTCTCTGTCATTTACAAGTCAGAGCCTAAAAACGGAACGCCAGAAAAAGAAAAATCCTGCCCGGCAAAAGCCAGGCAGGATTTTTAAATGCTTGAAAAAAGCCAGGCTTATTTCTTGCCTTTTTTCTCCTCGGTCTGAGCGCTCTTCAGGGCTCTTGGGATGGTTACCGTGGCAACCGGGGCCAATGGGTTAGACAAGATGGTGTAGTTCTCAGGCGTGATTTTGTTCACCTTGATAGACTTACCCAACTCCAGTTCAGAGATGTCAACCGCAATAGAATCTGGCAAGTTGGCAGGAAGCGCCTTCACACGCAGTTTGCGCAGTTTGGTCACCAATTTACCACCGGCCATAACTCCTGGAGACGTACCCACAAAACGTACCGGAACGTCTACTTTCACTTCTTTCTCGTCTTGCAACAATAAGAAATCTACGTGCAACAACTGCTCGTTCACGGGGTGGAACTGCAGGTCTTGCATGATGGCTTTGTAAATAGTGCCTTCTACGTTGAGGTTCACCTGGTACACATCTGGGGTGTACACCAATTCACGGAACAAGATGGCTGGGGCAGAGAAATGAACTTGCTCCGAGCCGCCGTAAAGGACACATGGAACTTGAGCTTCCTCACGAAGCGCCTTGGCTTCGGATTTACCGAGATTTGCTCTTTTAAACCCTATAATCTCTAAGCTTTGCATAAAAAATGGTTATAAATAAAAAATGAAAAAACTCTTTTGAAGTAGCAAGTATCAGGTAGCAAGACACAAGACTTCTTTTAAACAATCAGCAATAATCAACAAGCAATTAAATAAACAGCGAGCTGATGGAATCATGCGTGACCACGTTGCTGATGGCCCGTGCAAACAGGTCTGAGAACGTAAGCACCTTGATTTTATCACTCTGCTGGCGCAATGGAATAGTGTCTGAAATCACCAACTCCTCTAGCACAGAACTCTCAATGCGTTCGTAGGCCGGGCCCGACAACACACCGTGCGTGGCAATTGCGCGTACCGTTTTCGCGCCTTTGCCTTTCAATAGCTCAGCGGCTTTGGTGATGGTACCAGCAGTGTCTACCAGGTCATCTACCAATACCACATCCATGCCTTCCACGTCACCAATCACCTGCATAGAGGCAATCTCGTTGGCGCGCTTGCGGTGCTTGTCGCAGACTACCATCTCCACGCCAAATACTTTGGCGAAGCTTCTGGTTCTAACCACGCCCCCAACATCTGGCGAGGCGAAAATCAAATCCTGGCCCAGGTTAAGGCTGCGCAGGTAGGGCACAAAAATGGCCGACCCATCCAGATGATCCACCGGAATGTCAAAGAAGCCCTGAATCTGACCGGCGTGTAAGTCACAGGTCATGAGGCGGTCAGCGCCTACGCACTGAATGGCGTTGGCCATCACTTTGGCGCCAATGGAAACCCGCGGCTTGTCTTTCCTGTCCTGGCGGGCATAGCCGTAATACGGCATCACCACAATCACCTTGTGCGCCGAGGCGCGCTTGGCCGCATCTACCAGCAGCATCAACTCCATTAAGTTGTCAGCGGGCGGAAACGTGGACTGAATCAAAAACACCTCACAACCGCGCACGCTCTCGTTGAAATGGACCGAGATTTCCCCGTCAGAAAAACGTTGAACCGTGATGTCACCAAGCGGAAGCCCGTAGGCATCAGCCACTTTTTCAGCGAAATAACGGGAGGCACTTCCAGAGAAAATCTTGACCGTAGGGTTCATGTGGCAGGTGAGGTTGCTGAATGAAGGTGCAAAATTAGGGCTTAATTCCTTACCCTCAAACCACTAAGGCAAAAAATGCGCAGGAACTTTGAAATAATTAAATCCCTGAAATACATTTAGTTGCACCCGTTTTTGGCCTAGTTTCCGGAAATGAAGCCAAAAACAGACATCCGTAGTAATACGAAGTCCCAAAAAAGAACAGGAATAGCTGGCAAACTGAAGCGACTGCCCTTTCGCAAAGAACCAACCCCTGCCCCTCCCAGGAGGGGAATTAGAATGCGTGCTATTTACAATGACTTCTACTTTTACAGGTTTTCCCCTCGGGTGGGTTCCTATACTGCGCCCTACAACTGCTGCATGCTGCCGGCGCCGGTTTTCACCATGCTTTTCACCGACGTAGCACAGCCAGCCGCCGCCGCACTTTTGCCCGGACCAGCGCCCATGATGCCTCCTTTGTGTACTTTGAAGGTGTTCCGTTTCTCCACCAATACCAGTTTGGCGGTTTTGGCCACGCAGAGAAAACCACCGGCTTCTACCGTCACTGTGCTGCTGCCTTTGAACTGCACCTGCGCTTTGGCGGGCACCTGCAACACGCCGCCGCGCTGCACGGTGATGCGCACATTGCTCACCTGCGCCGTGGGGACTTCCAGGGTTCCGCCGGCCAAGACCACAATATCAGCCGTGCCGGTGGCCAGAAGCGTTTGGGTTAGTTTCAGTTTGGTGCCTTTCCGTACTTCAATCCGGCTGCCGTTGCCCAGCGCCAAGGTAGGACCAGTTAAGGACACATTTGTTTCCTCAAATGCCACGAGAGACTTGCCTTTCAGTTGGAACTGACTTCCTTTCTGCAGCTGCAGCTGGCTTTTGCCCTTCACCAGAAATACGGCGCCGCTCTCCAGCACCGCTTTGGCCTGGGGTTTAAGAATAAACGTGCTGCCCTGGTCCAGGACCACGGTAGAATTGGTTTCCTGGTGGAAAATGGTTTTGCCTTCGCAGGTGTAGGTTGTGGGGTTCACCAATTCCTGGGTGCCGGGCAAGGGCCGATGCCGGTTGGGGGTACCGCTTTTGTTGATTTGCAAGGTAACGCCCTGGGCCACATTCACATCATAGCCGTTGGGTGCTCCGGGCACGGGCCGTTGCACCACATTGCCAGTGAAGCGCTGGTTTTTCCTGATGTGCGTATCATTGTATTTGATTTCCAGCTCGTATTCCTGCCCTGCATTCTTGCCGCCCGCGTCTGGCCTAATCGCTTTAATCACCACTGAGATGCCATTGAGGTAGAGCGGCGTCAGGGTCAGGTTGGGGTCATATTGCTGATAGGTTTGCAGCGGCACCACCACCGGGTTATATGAAAGGCCCACCCCCTGCCCCACCTGGTTGAATGCCACCGACGTGGAGCCTGGCACCTTGGGGTCATAGGCGCCCACGTGCCCATAGGTCCATCGGCCGTTTTTCTTGTTCACCTGAAAGCCTTCCAGCTGCCCGCGCTGGTTCCAGTTGGTGTTGTAAGACAAGTTTCCATCCGAGGGTTTCAGGATTTTGCTGCCGTCTGCGGCCCATTCTGGGTTGTCATGCGGTACAATGCCCAAGTCATTGCCTCCGCTCAGCGGGTTGGGGGTTTGTTTCAGGCTGAGGTCGGCAATCCAGTTGTTCCACCAGCGCGGGTCCCGCATGAAGCTTTGCACGGTGTAGTCATGGTTTCCGGCGGCGTGCAGCATCTGAATACGGTTGGCGCGCTGCACAAAACTACCGGGGTTCTGGAGGTAATGGGAGTGGCGGGTGGGCGCCATGTCTTCTATGTACATGAAAAGGCCCTTCGGCACGTTTGGAATAGTGTCTGAGAGGCCGTCAATGCCGTAATGGTTGCGCTTGTCAAAGATGCTCACGCCCTGCCGGTTCTCAATCCAGAGATACTGCACGGGGTTGGTATGCGGAATGGCCACGCGCAGGGCTTGTTGGTAGCTGAGAAAATCGCGGAGCACCACGGGTTTGATTGGCGGCGTGGCGGGCGAAATGTCATGACCGGGCAGAAGGTTCACCCAACCCAAATACCAGGCTTCCCAGGCGTTGCAGCTGAAAGACAGTTCACCCAGTTTCATCATGCCGTGCCCGTTGCCCACCTGAAACCGGTTGCCTACCACGCTGTTGGTGTTGAACGAATGCGGACTGTCAAACAACTCATGGGCCAGCTCATGGATGAACAGAACTTTCCAGTGGCTGGGACCGGTGTCAGCGGGCGTCATGTAGGTGAAGCCGGCGTTGGTGCCGTTCTTGGGGAAGAATTGGTAGTCTTTGCCGTCGGTGCCTTTGATGGAGAGTTCCTGGCCGGTGCCGTTGAAGATAGAATATGCGTTGCCGCCGTACGGAATGTTGCCCGGCCACACCATTTTGCCGTCTTTCTGCCAGTGCGTGCTCAGGCGGTACACCATCACCACATAATCTGGGACTTGGTCTGGGGCCGAGGCGCTGTTGTCATATTTATAGTTGGGTTTGTTGGTGCGGCGGTCATACTTAGACCAGTCAATCTTGCCGTTGTACAGCTCTTTCACTTTCTCCATCACGCGCTGGTTGGCCTCTGCGAAGGAATTTAAGCCTGTGGGGTCTACATTAATACGCTCCGGCTGGCCCGTGGCCGGATTGGAAAGAATATCTGCCGTAACCCTGAATTTTCCGCCCGACATTTCATAGAAGTAGCGCGAGACCGAGGTGTTGTTGGGGTCCTGGTTATTGGGGAACTGGCTGTTCTGACTGAAGAAAAACGCATTTTGATTTCCGCCTCTGGGCGGGTCAAACCCAGATTGAATGGCGGTCATGGGCTCCGCGGGCCAATCTGATGCATTTTGTTTGCCCTCCGGCGAGTCAAATCCCGCAAAAATAATCAGAAACCGAAGATCGCCTTTGGGCGTGAACACTTTGCCGTAGGTAGAGGATACCGCCGGGGCAGCCGGTTTACCTGACGTTTGGGCAAAGCTGGGAACCGCCAAAAAAGCCAGGCACACAGAAAGCAAAAGAAGAAATCGCATGCGGCAAGATAACACTTCTGGATTTGCTTTCCGTTTTCGGGCTCATTTCTGGAAATGAAGCCAAAAACGGAAATAGTCTTCGGTGGCCCTGCTATTTATAATCCGTAGTTTGGGATGGCTGAGAGCGGAATAGAATTCGTGCGGAATGTATTCTGTTGAACACGCCAGCAATTTACCCGGAACGCCTTCCCGAGGACAGTTTTTCGCCTGATGTTGCTGGTGCGCCTTCCACGTTCCGTTTAGATGAATTTCTGGGAATCAGGATTGGGTCCAGCACTATGCGGGCCGGCACTTTGGAATAGAACGAATCTCCTTCAATCAAAGATAAAAACAGCCGGGCCGTCTCTTCGCCCATTTTAATGGTCTGTTGGTCAACGGTTGACAAAGACGGGCTCACGAACGCCCCGAACGCCTCATTGGCAAAACCCATCACCCCAACTTCCTGTGGCACTTTATAGCCCAGCTCCTGCAATTGCTGCAGTGCGCCCATGGCAGTGTAGTCTTCGGCGGCAAAAATAGCATCAAACAACGTGTTGCTTTCCAGCAGCGCCGCCACGGTGGTTTTCCCTAATTCCAACGATAGGTTTCCTGCATACACCCACGCCGCCTGGGGCTGCACGCCAAACTCCAGCAAGGCAGCCTCATAGCCCCGTTTCCTTTCGCTGAAAATGGTTAATTCTTTTTCTGAGGTAATATGGACGATTTTTTTATAGCCCTGCTCCAGCAAATGGCGCGTCGCCAAATACCCGCCTTGAAAGTCATTGATGGTGACCGAAGGAACCGACAACTGCTGAATGGCCCGGTCAAAGAACAACAGCGGAATCTGCCGTTTTCTGAGGTCTCCGTAAAACTCGGTTTGCCTTTCCTCCGCTGACACAGACGCCAGAATGCCATCTACCATAGATTTCAGGAACGTATCCACGCCTTTCTGTTCCTGCTGCAGAGATTCGCCAGTTTGGTACAACAGCACGCTGTAGCCGTTTTCATTCATGACTTTTTCAATGCCATGCACCACCGAACTGAAGAAACTGGTATCTAAACTTGGGATGATGATGCCGATCACGTGGCTTTTGCCGGAGCGCAACGTGGAGGCGAGTTTGTTTTGCCGATAGTTTAACTTCTTGGCCATCTCCAACACCGCCGCCTTGGTAGCCACGCTAATGCCTGGGTGGTCATTTAAGGCGCGCGCTACCGTTGAGAAAGTAACATCCAATTCATTGGCGATATCATGTATGGTTGTTTTTTTCACAAGACTCTATAGTATGATAGGAGAAGAAACCGGTATTGAAATGTAAAGGTAAGATTTGGCAACAGAAAGCGTAACCCAACCTGCGGCCTTACAAGAAAACTTTCATGAATGTCTGCCTTATGGTGGAACATATATTCTTGAATTGGTTCACGCAGCTATTTTACTCAAGATTTCCCCTCTATGCGTTTCCGTTTTCGGGCTCATTTTCAGAAATGAGCCCGAAAACGGAAATCACAAGCAAGCCACCGCTCTCCTAAAACGTCCTTCCCAGAAAATTACATCTCGCTTTAATTTCGAAAAAGGAATTAATCAAAAACCACACAGTGCAGGCAGCGGAAGACAATAGTCATGAACTTGGCCGTGGTCTTTCCATATTTATACCCGATGCTGATTATTTAATAATTTTAATAAGTAATCAGGTAAATGAAACCGATTGCAATTATTTTGCAAAACCTGTTGGTTCTTCAATAACTTTTAATATTTTTGACTGAAAGACGCACTTTCAACTAAATCTTATAAAATCTTCCTGCTTTGGCACTGGGAATTTTCGAATTCCCAAAATTTAGATAAAGTTATGCCAACGTTGGCATAAAGAAGAAAACGAAAGAAAATTACCAGAAGGAAACCTTACCCAAATTCCCGAAACACAACCTTAACCAACCTTATTCTATGCTCTTACTTGGAATCGACATTGGTACTTCTTCAATCAAAGTCTCGGTGGTGGATTCACAATCGCAGAAAAGCCTCGCGGCCGCGCAATACCCAGACGAAGAGTCTAAAATCACCGCCTTGCAGCCGGGTTGGGCAGAGCAATCGCCGGAGATGTGGTGGGAACATGCACAGCAGGCTATTTTAAAGGTCAACGCTTCTGGCACCTACAACCCGCAGGACATTGGCGCCATTGGCATTGCCTACCAGATGCACGGCCTAGTCATTGTTGACCAAAACCAGCAAGTGCTCCGCGACTCTATTATTTGGTGTGATAGCCGGGCGGTGCCCTACGGCACTGGCGCCTTTGACCACATTGGGCATGAGAAAAGCCTTTCCCGGCTTTTAAACTCTCCCGGCAACTTCACCGCCGCCAAGCTGGCCTGGGTGAAAGACAAGGAACCGCAGACCTTCCAAAAAATTCACAAGGTCATGCTCCCCGGCGACTTTATTAGCATGAAACTCACCGGCGAAATCACCACCAGCGCCTCTGCCCTCTCGGAAGGCATTTTCTGGGATTTTCAGAAAGATGAAGTGTCCCAGGATGTCCTGGACTACTTCGGGTTCAGCCACAACATCATTCCAGACATCAGGCCGCTTTTCTCCTCTCACGGTGAAGTAACCGCCGCGGTGGCGGAGAAACTTAATCTAAAAAAGGGAATTCCGGTGGCCTATAAATCCGGGGACCAGCCCAACAACGCCTTGTCTTTGAATGTGTTGAACCCTGGGGAAGTAGCCGCAACAGCAGGTACATCCGGTGTCATCTATGGCGTAAGTGACCAACTGGTGCACGACTCGCAGTCACGGGTGAACACGTTTGCGCACGTCAATTATGCCACCAATCAGAAACGGGTTGGAGTGTTGCTGTGCATCAATGGAACTGGCATCTTGAATAGCTGGTCCAAGAACAACCTGGCCGCCGGGCAGTCTTATCATGACATGAACGCCAAAGCCAGCGAAATTAACATTGGCAGCGACGGTTTGCGCATCATGCCTTTCGGGAACGGGGCCGAGCGCATCTTGAACAACAAAATCATTGGTACGCACTTCCACAACATTGACCTGAACCTGCACACCCAGGCGCATATCTTTAGGGCTATTCAGGAAGGCATTGCCTTTTCCTTTCGGTACGGCCTAGACATTATGCGGGAGAATGGCATGAACCCCAAGGTAATCAGAGCCGGAAAAGCCAACCTGTTCCAGAGCAAGCTGTTTGCCGAGGCCTTCGTGAATGCCACCCATGTACCGGTAGAACTTTACCAGAATGACGGCAGCGTGGGGGCCGCCCTGGGCGCTGGCATTGGCGCCGGAATCTTCGATTCCCCAGAAGAAGCCTTCCAGTATTTTGAGCCGGTAGAATTGGTGGAGCCTACTCTTATAGACCAGTATGAACCCGCCTACCAAAACTGGAAAACCTTTTTAGAGAAACACTTACAGAACTAATCTTTTACAATCAATACTTTTTATCATGGCAAATCTGACTTTAGGAGACAAAGAATTTTTTAAAGGAATTGGACAAATAAAATTTGAAGGGCTGGAGTCTGACAACCCGCTGGCTTTCCGGTGGTATGACGAAAACCGCGTGGTGGCCGGCAAGACATTAAAAGACCATTTGAAGTTTGCCGTGGCGTACTGGCACTCTTTCAATGCCAACGGTTCTGACCCTTTCGGTGGCCCTACCCTCAATTTTGCTTGGGATGAAAGTTCAGATGTGATTACCCGCGCCAAAGCCAAGATGGACGCCGCTTTTGAGTTCACCACTAAAATAGGCATGCCTTATTACTGCTTCCATGATGTAGACGTGGTGGATTATGGCAATGACATTGCTGAGAACGAGCGCCGCCTGCAGACCATGGTGGAGTACGCCAAGCAAAAGCAAGCCGCCAGCGGCGTGAAACTGCTGTGGGGCACGGCCAATGTGTTCTCGCACCAGCGCTACATGAACGGGGCTTCTACCAACCCAGATTTCCATGTGCTGGCCCACGCCGGTGCCCAAGTGAAAGCCGCCTTAGATGCCACCATTGCCCTAGATGGCGAAAATTATGTATTCTGGGGAGGCAGAGAAGGTTACATGACCCTGCTCAACACCAACATGAAACGGGAGCAAGAGCACTTTGCCCGCTTCCTGCATACCGCTAAAGATTATGCCCGCGCCCAAGGCTTTAAAGGTGCTTTCTTTATTGAGCCCAAGCCCATGGAGCCTACCAAGCACCAGTATGACTATGACTGCGCCACAGTGATAGGCTTCCTGCGCCAGCATGACCTCTTAGGTGACTTCAAAATCAACATTGAGGTTAACCACGCAACCCTGGCGGGCCATACGTTCCAGCATGAATTACAGGTGGCCGCAGATGCCGGCGTGCTGGGCTCCATTGACGCCAACCGCGGCGACTACCAGAACGGCTGGGACACCGACCAGTTCCCCAACAACTTAAATGAATTAACGGAGGCAATGCTTGTCTTCTTAGAAGCGGGCGGGTTGCAAGGCGGTGGCGTGAACTTTGACGCCAAAATCAGAAGAAACTCCTCTGACCCAAAAGACCTGTTCTACGCCCACATTGGCGGAGCCGATACATTTGCCCGCGCCCTGATCACTGCAGACAACATCCTACAGAACTCTGACTTCCTCAAAGTGCGCGAAGAGCGTTACTCTTCCTTTGACAACGGCAAGGGAAAAGAGTTTGAGAACGGCAAATTGTCTTTGGAAGACCTGCGAGCCTATGCCGTTGAAAACGGTGAGCCAGAAGTCCGCAGCGGCCGCCAGGAATACCTGGAGAATCTGATCAACCGGTTTATCTAAGCCTTTCACTCACAAACCCTTTTTTCTTTTCCTATGATCAAGAACGAAAAAGTAACAACGGGCCAGAACTTGCCTTACATAGCCGGAATAACTTTGATTGCCACGTTAGGCGGTTTGTTGTTTGGGTATGACACTGCGGTTATCTCTGGTGCAGAAAAATCTGTGCAAGCGTATTTGATTACCGGCCAGGGCCTCAGTACCTGGGTGCACGGGGTCACCATCTCCAGTGCTTTGATTGGCTGCATTCTAGGCGGGGCGGTGTCTGGCCTTTTCTCCTCCAGGCTTGGCCGCAAGAAAACGCTGATCATTGCCGCGGTTCTTTTCTTATTGTCGGCCCTGGGTTCTGGCTATCCTGAGTTCTTGTTCTTTGAAGAAGGGAAACCCACCATGGGTCTGCTGTACATGTTCAATTTTTACCGCATTATAGGTGGCATTGGCGTTGGGCTGGCCTCAGCGGTGTGCCCGGTCTATATAGGTGAGATTGCCCCGGCTAACCTGCGGGGGCGCCTGGTTTCTCTGAACCAGTTTGCCATCATCTTCGGGATGCTGATTGTGTACTTCGTGAATTGGGGCATTGCCAATGGCCAAAACATTGAATGGTTAAACGAAACCGGCTGGCGGTACATGTTTTTGTCAGAAGCTATTCCAGCCGCCCTTTTTGGTGTCCTGCTGTTTTTCGTACCAGAATCACCCCGGTACTTGAGCATGGTGAACAGAGATGAGGAAGCTCTGCAAATCTTGACCAAAGTAAACGGAAGCGTGAACGCCAGAACCATTTTCGCGGAGATTAAACAGACTGTGGAGCACCATTCGGGCAAGCTGTATTCTTATGGCAAAACGGTCATCATCATTGGTATTCTTCTTTCGGTTTTCCAGCAGTTTGTGGGTATCAATGTAGCCTTGTACTATGCGCCCCGCATTTTTGAGAGCATGGGTGCCGGGAAAGATGCGTCTATGCTACAGACGGTGGTAATGGGCGTGGTCAACGTGCTATTCACGGTGTTGGCCATCATGACCGTGGACAGATGGGGTAGAAAACCACTCTTAATGGTAGGATCTGTAGGCATGGCCATTGGCATGTTTGCCATCTCCGGACTTGCCTATTATGAAGTGATAGGCATTAGCACATTGGTCTTCATCATTATCTACACGGCTTCTTTCATGATGTCCTGGGGACCTATTTGCTGGGTATTGATTTCAGAGATATTCCCTAATAAAATAAGAGGGAAAGCGGTGGCGGTGGCCGTGGCTGCACAATGGGCGGCCAACTATTTCATCTCAGCCACCTACCCTTCCATGATGGAGTTCAGCGGTGCCTTTACCTATGGCTTTTACGGCGTCATGAGTGTGCTGTCACTGCTGTTTGTTTGGAAAATGATACCAGAAACCAAAGGCAAGTCTTTGGAAGAACTGGAATCTCTGTGGCAAAACAGCCCAGACGTGCCAACTGTAAAATCAAATGTGCTTACGCCAACAACCACTATTTAATAGGTAGCGCCTGCCCTGTTCCTCCAGAACATAGGCAGGCCTTTTTAGACGAGCATAACATCTCCTGGTGCAACTGGTCAGTAGCCGATAAAGAGGAAACCGCCTCTGCCCTTAAACCAGGCGCCAGCAAGACCGGCAACTGGCCCGAAGACCAAATCACCCCCTCGGGCAAACTGGTACGGTCTGAACTTCTTCGGAAAGCCAAACCGTGATAGCGCAAATGGTCTATACACTTCTAAAAGCCAAGACGCCAACAACCGTTCTGCGCCAGAATTTAAACCCGTTTTCGGGCTCATTTCTGGAAATGGAGCCAAAAACGGACGCTCCAAGATTTTTACGCGGTGCTTTCTACAGGTCTCTGTCTGGAAATAGCAGCGTCACAATTGTCAATGAAGGCTTGACCGAAGAAGGTAGAGACGCAATACTTTGCGTCTTGGCGCCATGCAACATCTAGGCTGCCTTCCATGAAAGCTGCCTTAGGTGGGAATTTGCGCCCTTGTCGTGTTTTCACCAACAAGGCACCCTTGGGTTTGTTGGTGATAACACCAACAAAGGCGGCTATGCGTTTCCTGCAGGCTATTACAGTTTGCTACCAAGATCCTTCCAGGATGACAAAAGCGGTGAGTCAAAATCTAACCGTGGGGACAATTTTTCCTGTTTTTGGGCTCATTTTCATAAATGAGCCCGAAAACAGGAAATAGTGATAGCCGAGAAATTGAATTATCAGAAAGAGTAGCAATGCGTGGGAGACGCAAGGTATTGCGTCTCTACAGAAATGCGGCAGCTTTGCACGAATTTCAACGGATACAAAACCACCTGAAAAGAAAAAGCCCCTCAGATTTCTCTAAGGGGCTTTCCAGGTTGTCCGACCAGGTTTCGAACCTGGACTCTTCTGAACCAAAATCAGACGTGTTGCCAGTTACACCATCGGACAATCTCTCACGACAAACAGGTTGTCGTCGTTTGGTGATGCAAAGGTAGGAAAGAATTTATTCAGCGCAATAGCACCGGGTAAAAAATTTCAGAAAAATTATTCCATAATCCGCTCCAGCGCGGTGTCATAGCTGTTTTTGATAGTAGCCAGGGCATGGAAGTTCTCGCCGTCCACCACACAGTTCTGGCCGGTCACGGCGCCAAGTTTCGTGAGGGTCAGGTTATTAGCGGATACCAATTTTTCAAAAGCTTCCTGTTGTGCGGCAGAAATGCTCACTACCACACGGCCCTGGCTTTCGCCAAACAAGTACGCGTCTTTCCGGAAATTTTTATCGGTGACCACCTCAAAACCGAGGTCGTTCGGCATGGCAGATTCCAGCAGCGTGATGTAGAGACCACCATCGGCGCAGTCATGGGCAGATTGAATTAGGCCTTCAGCAATCAAGCTAGCCACGGTTTTCTGCAGCAACAGCTCTTTGTCCATGTCAAACATGGGGGCCGGCGACAATTTCACACCGTGGTAGGAATACAGGTACTCACTAGATGCGATGCAGTTGGCTGGGTCACCTAATAAATAGATGGCATCGCCTTCCTGCTGGAACGCCAGGGTCATGGTCTTGGTTTTGTCTTCCACAATGCCCAGCATACCAATGGTTGGCGTAGGGAACACAGGGCCTTCGTCTGAAGACTGGTTGTAGAAACTTACGTTACCGCCGGTCACGGGCGTCCCGAAGGCGGTGCAGGCTTTGCCCATGCCTTTGATAGCGCCCACAAACTGCCAGTAGACTTCCGGCACGTACGGGTTCCCGAAGTTCAAACAGTTGGTGATGGCCACAGGCTCGCCGCCGGCGCAGACAATGTTACGGGCGGCTTCGGCCACGGCAATGGCGGTGCCTTCCTCGGGGTCGGCATTTACGTAGCGGCTGTTGCAATCCACGGTGATGGCAATGGCTTTATCAGACCCTTTCACCTTCACTAGGGCCGCATCTGCCGGGCGATTGGTGGTCAAGGTGGCCGTGCCAATCATGGAGTCATACTGCTTGTACACCCAGCGCTTGGAGGCAATGTTGGGGTGCGTGGCCAGAAACTCGGCTATCTCTTTATAATTGGCAGGCTCTTTAATAGAGTCGATGGTGAATTTCTTGGATTCTGCGTAATAGGCGGGCTCTTTGTATTCTCTGTGGTACACCGGTGCGCCGCCGCCTAGCACCAGGTCATCAGCGGGAACATCAGCCACCAATTCGCCTTTCACATAATAGCGTAGGCGTTTAGTATCGGTTACTACACCAATCTGCTCGCAGGTCATGTCCCATTTGTCGCAGATTTGGAGAATCAGGTCTTCAGAGCCTTTCTCCATGACTACCAGCATACGCTCCTGGCTTTCAGAAAGCAGAATCTCGAAGGGTTGCATGTTGGCTTGGCGCGTGGGCACTTTGTCCAGCCAGATTTCCATGCCGCTTTCGCCTTTGGCGCTCATTTCAGAAGTAGAGCAGGTAATGCCAGCCGCGCCCATGTCCTGCATGCCTACCACTTTTCCGGTAGCCAGCACTTCCAAAGTAGCTTCTAATAAGAGTTTTTCCTGGAACGGGTCACCTACCTGTACAGACGGCAAGTCGTTCACAGAATCTTCGGTGATGTCTTTACTGGCGAAGGCTGCGCCATGGATTCCGTCTTTGCCGGTGGCGGAACCGATGATGAACACCGGATTGCCCACGCCGTGCGAGGTAGCGCTGGCCGTTTTGCCCACTTCCACAATACCTGCAGAGAACGCATTCACCAGCGGGTTAATGTTGTAGCACTCGTCAAAGAATAGCTCGCCGCCCACCGTCGGGATTCCGAAGGCGTTGCCGTAATCACCGATTCCTTTGACCACACCTCTTAAAAGACCTTTGGTTTTTTCTGATTTGATATTCCCGAAGCGCAATGAATTGAGCTGCGCAATAGGCCGGGCACCCATGGTAAAGATATCTCTATTAATACCGCCCACGCCCGTGGCCGCGCCTTGGTACGGCTCCAATGCTGATGGGTGGTTGTGTGATTCTATTTTAAAGGAACAAGCCAAGCCGCCGCCAATATCTACCAGACCCGCGTTTTCCTCACCCGCTTTGGCCAGCATGCGCGGCGAGTCTTTGGGCAAGGTCTTCAGCCACACAATGGAGTTTTTATACGAGCAGTGCTCAGACCACATCACCGAGAAGATGCTCAGCTCGGTGAAGTTGGGCGTGCGGCCCAGGATTTCTTTGATGCGGTCGAATTCTTCGGGGAGGAGACCCAGTTTCTGGGCGGTGTCAACGGTGGTAAGCGTGGTCTGGGTTTCCAAGACGGATATGGATTTGGTAAGACGAAGGCAAAAATAAAGATTTCTTTGACACGCGCGGGGTTAAAGTTCGGCTCAAACCAGTATGCTGATTTTTCTTTTAAAGCGATAGCCGTTATTTATTGAAAAATGTAGCGTCGTCCCGCGGAAAGACGTGGTTCTTCACAGCTAACCAGCTAATCTCACCAAAAGACTGTTTTCGCAGCTTTTCAAAGCTCTTTCGGATTTATCAATCCGGAAGTAGTCTGTCCGGGATTTATCAATCTTCGTGTTCCCGCTTTTACATTGGCTCAAAACGGGGATTAGGAAATCCCCGACAGAGTGGTTCGGGATTAGAAATCCCGAACAGCAGATTTACCAATCCCGAATAGCATATTAATGAATCATCATTTGTCACAAAAACCTTCCTTTGCAATAATTCTTACAATTGTTCCGCCTTGGTGTAAGGTCTGTTTAAAATGGAGACATTTCAGTTGCATAGAGACACGTCGTTTCGCGGAACGACGCTACATTTTCCGTTTTTGGGCTCTAAACTGAAAATGGAGCCTAAAATGAACAGATTGTTACGCCAACATTACAGCACGGTAACCAACAGATTATGATTAAGTTAAGCCTGACCCCGGCACTGGATTGATTGAAGAAGACGCCGTAGTATTACACAGGTTCTACATAAAACCGTACCACTATGCGCGTAACCACAGACAAGAAAGACATAATACTGGTAGTCTATTACAACTCGTTCCAACCCATTGCTACTTTACCGCTACAGGAAGACGATGACTACATAGCCTGGCTGGTGGACAGCACCAACGCCATTCCCTGCGGAAATTATTATTGCCTACGCCTCACCACAGCCCAGGAACTACGGCAGGTGCGCCGCATTTTCCCGGCTATTGGCCGCGTGAACCGGCACCTGCGCTACCGCGGCGTACTCCGGAAAAAAGCCCAGAAACGCATGACCACCGCCGTGCCCACCGCCAACCAATTCCAAGAAACCTATACGTTTCAGCCGGCCATCTCGTCACGCGCGGCGGCTATTTTGGGGTTTAAGTGGGGTTGGGTGAAATCGTTTTTCCAGCTTTCCTTGAACAATGGCTAACATGCAAGCGGCTAGCACTACCCTCTGGTTTTATTTGAAATCTGCCTCCCCGGTGTTCACCTGCACTTTGCCTGCCCAAGACCAACGGCTGGCTCCTCTGCTGGAAGATGTGCGCATGGTGCGGCACGGGAATACCATTTTTATTCACCTGCGCAGCCAGTTTGAGTGGGAACGGGCGCACTACTTCCTGCAAGACCTGGCACCTGCCCGCAAGGTTTCGTCAGCGGCCTAACAGGTTTACTTTCTTCTGGTTACGCTTCTTTTGCGCCCGCGCCGTTTTTGGCTTCATTTCTGAAAATGAGCCCGAAAACGGCACGGGCGCTTCGGTAAATTTGGTTGGGCCGTATTCGCTAAAACTTTTTTGGTACTTCTATGGAAATCAGAGGAGAATGCCGTAGTTTTGCACCCTGAAAGAAGTGAGTATCTTTATAAATAATTATAAACCAACCAAATGGCGAATATTGGCAGAATTACCCAGGTGATCGGGCCCGTAGTGGACGTAAGCTTCTCGGGTGAGAATTCTAAGTTGCCCAAAATCATGGATGCCCTGGTGGTGGTGAAGTCAAACGGTGCCCGCGTGGTACTGGAGACGCAGCAGCACTTAGGCGAGGATCGGGTACGTACCATTGCGATGGACGCAACTGAGGGCTTGACCCGCGGCATGGAAGTAACCGACCTGGCATCTCCTATCTCTATGCCTACCGGCGACAACGTGCTAGGCCGTCTGTTCAACGTGATTGGTGATGCCATTGACGGTATTCCGCAGCCAGTAAGTGAGAACGACCTTCCTATTCACAGAAACGCCCCGCGTTTTGAGGATCTTTCTACTTCGTCTGAAGTTTTGTACACCGGTATCAAAGTAATTGACCTGATTGAGCCCTATTCTAAAGGTGGTAAAATTGGTTTGTTCGGTGGTGCGGGAGTTGGTAAAACCGTATTGATCCAGGAACTGATCAACAACATTGCCAAAGGCCACGGTGGTCTTTCTGTGTTTGCCGGTGTAGGTGAGCGTACCCGTGAGGGAAATGACTTGCTGCGCGAGATGATTGAGTCTGGCATTGTGAAGTACGGTGACGAGTTCATGGAGTCTATGGAGCACGGCGGATGGGATTTATCCAAAGTGGACCAAGAGGCTTTGAAAGAGTCTAAGGCAACTTTCGTGTTTGGTCAGATGAACGAGCCTCCTGGGGCACGTGCCCGTGTGGCCTTGTCTGGTTTGACCATTGCTGAGTCTTTCCGTGACGGCGACGGTACTGGTGCCGGCCGCGACATCCTTTTCTTTATTGACAATATCTTCCGTTTCACCCAGGCAGGTTCTGAGGTGTCGGCTCTTTTAGGTCGTATGCCATCTGCGGTGGGGTATCAACCAACCTTGGCGTCTGAAATGGGTGCCATGCAAGAGCGTATCACGTCAACTAAGCGTGGTTCCATTACGTCTGTACAGGCCGTTTACGTACCTGCAGATGACTTGACTGACCCTGCTCCTGCAACAACGTTTGCTCACTTAGATGCTACCACGGTACTTTCCCGTAAAATCTCTGAGCTTGGTATCTACCCTGCGGTAGACCCTCTGGATTCTACCTCCCGTATCTTGACCGCAGACGTAGTAGGCGAAGAGCACTACAACACTGCCCAGCGCGTGAAAGAGATCCTGCAGCGTTACAAAGAACTGCAAGACATCATCGCTATCTTGGGTATGGACGAATTATCTGAAGAAGATAAATTAGTCGTGTCAAGAGCACGTCGTGTACAGCGTTTCTTGTCGCAGCCATTCCACGTTGCCGAGCAGTTCACCGGCTTGAAAGGTGTATTGGTTGACATCAAAGACACCATCCGTGGCTTCAACGAGATCATGGAAGGCAAGCATGACAATCTGCCTGAGGCAGCCTTCAACTTGGTTGGTACCATTGAAGACGCGGTTGCCAAAGGTCAGAAAATGATGGCCGAAGCGAAATAAATTTTAATGTGCTAATGTGCTGATGGTTTAATTAGCACACTAGCACATTAGCCAATTAGCACATTAATAGATGTATCTAGAAATCATTACCCCAGATAAAAGAGTGTACGAAGGCGATATCACGTCGGCGCAGTTCCCTGGCATTAACGGTGGGTTTGAGGTTCTCAACAACCACGCCCCTTTGATTAGTGCCTTAGGAAACGGCCCGGTGCGGGTAACACCCACTTCTGGCACTCCACTGGTGTTTCAGATTGACGGTGGCGTGGTGGAAGTGGTAGACAATAAAATCATTGTCCTCGCTGAAGCCGTAACCGCCTAAGTACTTTCCTGTTTTTCATTCTGAAAGCCCGTTCTTCTGCAAAGAAGGCGGGCTTTCTCCGTTTTCGGGCTCATTTCCGGAAACGAGCCCGAAAACGGAATTTTAGTTACCTTGACCTGGAGAAGCAGTCAGATTTCAATTACCGCCTGATTTATGAAAGAGAAGTCCTCCCTAAAAATCTGGCTTACCGGCCTGCTGGCCACAGGCAGCGTAGCCTTGGTGTGCTTCGGAGTGGCCAAATTCCTGGGCTACCATAGTTTCGCCTTCGCCTGGACGCTTAATTTTTTGCTGATGGCATGGTTTACTTCTCTGGTTAGTGCCATATTACCTAAATTGGACGCGTCTTATTTCCTCCCGAAACCTTTTGAGAAAGACGGCAAGATTTACAAATACGCAGGCGTTCTGGCTTACCGGAAACTATTGGCCTTGCTACGTTGGGACAAGATGATGCCCAAAGGAGTTACCGTACAACCAAATGCCGCCGCACTGCAACAACTGGAATACAACACCAGAGTCTCAGAAACGGGCCACACGCTTATTTTTCTGCTAGTGCTGGTGGTCACCGTTGTGATGACAGATTCTTTGAAACAGGCAAAGTGGCTCTGGTTCACGAATATTCTACTCAATGTGTATCCCGTGCTGCTGCAACGATACAACCGCCCCCGGTACCTTCGGCTGCTGCAGCGCTTCAACGTAGCAGAGCGCCCTAAATAAAAATTGAGCGCCTAAACCTGTGGCAGTTCCTTTGGTTTGTTATCTTAGATGTTGCAAGCAGATTTTGTTTCTAATTCCTAATTCCCAATTCTTAATTCTCCTCCCTTGTCTATATCGCCTAAAACCACGCCCATTTACCAGACTTCGGTGTTCACGTTTGACGACCTGAACGCGCTGGAAAACTACTTCGCCGAGCCAGGCCCGCAATATATGTACACGCGCTACGGCAACCCCAACACCGATGAACTGGCCCAGGAAATTAACCAACTGGAAAAAGGCGCAGGCGCGGTGGTCACGTCCTCGGGCATGTCGGCGATTTTGACGGCGGTTTTGGTGTATGCACAGGCTGGTGACCATGTGCTGTGCGCCGAGGAAATCTACGGCGGTTCTTCGTCTCTGCTTAGCCAGGAACTCACGCGGGTAGGCATTTCGGTGACGTACGTGCCTACCGTAGACATATACTCCCTGGAAGGTTACGTGCAGGAAAACACCAAACTCCTGCTAGCCGAAACCATCAGCAACCCCATGATGATGGTGATGGATTTGCAGCGCTTAGCCCAGACCTGCCAGCAGAAAAACATCAAACTTGTCATCGACAACACCTTCGCCTCTCCGGTGATCACGCGGCCCCTGGGTTTGGGTGCCGATGTGGTGATCCATAGCGTGACCAAATACCTCTCGGGCCACAGTGACGTGACCGCCGGCGTGGTGGTCACCAAAGAAGCCGAAACCGCTACCCGCGCTGCCCAGATTATGCGCACCTGGGGCCTGAACCTGAGTCCGTTTGAAGGCTGGTTGGCCGCACGCGGTCTCAAAACCCTGAAACTGCGCATGCGCGAGCACAGCGCCAACGCCCTGGCCCTGGCCCAGTGGCTCCAGCAGCAACCACAAATTCAGGCCGTCTTCTACCCCGGCCTCCCCGACCACCCGCAGCACGAACTCGCCAAATCCCAAGGCAACGGTCTCTATGGAGGCATGCTGTCGTTTAGGCTGGCAGATGAGGCGGAGGCCGTGAACCGGTTCATGCGTGCGCTCACGCATATTCCCTTCGCGCCGTCATTGGCCGGCGTGACTACTTCTATCTCCTACCCTGCCGGCACCTCGCACCGCGGACTTACCGCTGAGCAGCGCGAGAATTTAGGCATTACCGTGGGCTTGATACGGTTGTCTGTGGGTATTGAGGAAGTAAAGGGATTGAAGGTTGATTTGGGGAAAGCGTTGGCAGCGGTTTAAATATACTGGCAATAAAAAGGCTGAACGCATGTGGCTAGGCTAACCTTTGGCCCACAAGGAGACCAATTAAATAAGAACTACTAAAACAATAACCATTAATTTTTTAAAGAAAAATACTACTGCTTTCTACAGCTGTAGAAAGCAGTAGTATTTTTCTTTAAATGGAGAATCCTAGGTTTGGTGCAGCTACTGAAGGCAGTAATGTACACATCTGTACCAAGACCTTACCTTACAATTACCCGTCGGTTAAAGGTTTTGCCTTTGGTACTAACCAAAACACTGTACACCCCAGGTGTTAATCCCTCCAAGTTGAGATGTAATTCTTTTTTGCCCCCTTTACGGCTTAGTACTTTTACCCCCAAATTATTAATCAAGGAAACAGACTCTATAGTTTCTTGAGCTTGGATCCGAAGATTATGAGTGGCGGGGTTGGGGGATAAAACAATGCCGTTGGCTGCATCCTCCTCTCTAAGGCTAGTGACCGTGGAAGGTAGACCATAGCGCATCACAGTAATCCTACCCAGTTCGGTTTCATCACTATAAGCAATGTAAGGTTCCCCTGTTAAAGGATTAAGTGCTAAATAGGTATAAATAGCCTCGCCCGCGGAGAAAGCAGGGGTCCCTACAGTTTCCCAGCGGGTGCCGCTAAACCGCATTACAGAAGTTTTCCTTTGTAAATTCTCATCGGCGAAGCCTATCACTAGTTTGCCGGTAAAGTCTAGGGCTAAAGAAAGGAATCGGGCCGCGCCTGCTGTGAATGCCCTTTGTCCAAAGTACTCCCACCCTGTTCCATTAAATTTCATGACCGACGCCTTTCCATCTCTATCACCATCCCTGAAAGCAACAAAGGGTATACCAGCATCCGTAATTACTAACTGAGGGGCATAGGTAAAAGCCCCGAAAGGACCCGGCCCCACGTTTACCCATTCAGTGCCGTTGAATCTCATTACAGTCGTCCAGTTGTCAGTCCTGCCATCCCTGAAAGCGATATAAGGCGTATTTTGCGGCCCGATAACTATGTTAGTTTCAAATGCCTGTCCAGGTGAGAAAGCTTCCTTCCCCACTACTTCCCAGGATGTGCCGTTGAACTTCATGACTGAGGCCCTATATCCCAAAGTATTGTCCTGAAAGGCTATATAGGGGACTTCGTTTGAATCAAAGGCCAAGGATATATGATTAACGGCACCGGCCGAAATTCTTTCACCCCCTACATTAACCCATTCGGAGCCATTGAACTTCATGACTGAAGCGCCGAAACGGCCCCTAAAACTAACATATGGGGTGCCTGAGGGGCTTAGCACTATTTTAAAGCCATATGACGGTCCGACCATAAACCCTCTTGTACCCACCAAGACCCAGTTACTACCGTTGAATTTCATTACCGTCGCATCGTTCGAAAGGTTAATGTTGTCTATGAAAGCCACATAAGGCGTACCATCCCGCCCTATAGCCATGGAAACATCTTCACCTATCGGACGATTAGAAAAACCCGGCTGTCCTACTGTTCGCCAAGCATTGGTTGTTTGCCCTGTAGCAAGATTGGGCAAGAATCCAGTTTGGAATATTAGAATTAATAGCAGAATTAAATTATTTGTAGATTTTCTCATTAGATCTTATTAAATACAGGCTGCTGAAATATTTGAAAATTATACTTGATACTGAAAAACAAATTGCTCCCCCTGAACAAAACCCTATTATGAAAGGTGCATTATTCTTTCGTAACAACTTAAAATTAGATACTTTCCTGAGAATAAAAAAAATCCTACCTCTGGTGCTGCCATGGTATTCAGTTACCTACTCATTGGGTCCAATCACTCCAAATCCTAAAAGTCACCAGAAAATACTTCCTTAAAATTAGTGCTTTCTGGCTCTAAAGACATTATATAAAAAGGAAACAGCAATCAACAAGTAGCAATCAACAATTCCCCTACCTTTGCCCCATGTTCAAACGTTTAATGAGCTTCTTCACCGGCAACAAGGAAACGGTACCGGTAGAGGACACTTCTCTTGATATGAAATATTTACTGGTGGGCCTGGGCAACATTGGGCCGGAATATGCGGAGACGCGGCACAACATAGGCTTTATGGTGCTGGATTACCTGGCCAAAAAGCACGAGGTTTCCTTTGACACCGGGCGCCATTCCTTCGTTACAGAATTTAAGCACAAAGGCAAGCACTTCACGCTGGTAAAACCCACCACCTTCATGAATCTGAGCGGCAAGGCCGTGGCGCACTGGCTGAGCTCCCTCAAGATTCCGGCGGAGCAGATGCTGGTGATTACTGATGACCTGGCTTTGCCTTACGGAAAACTCAGGATGCGGGCGAAGGGCAGCGCGGGCGGGCACAACGGCCTCAAACACATTGAACAGACGCTGGGCAACAATGAATACCCAAGGCTTCGGTTTGGCGTGGACTCACAATTTTCTAAGGGCCGACAAGTAGATTATGTTTTGAGTCCGTTCTCAGAAGACGAAAAAATTGACCTGAGCACGCACATTGAGAAAGCCGCCGAAATGTGCCTTTCGTTTGGGGCTAATGGCCTGGAGCGCACCATGAACTTCTTCAACAAATAACCAAGGCTGTTTTAGGCTCCGTTTAGCATTTAGAGCCCGAAAACGCTTTTCGCCCGCCTATTCTCCACCAAAGGTCAGAATCGGGTCGCCGTCGCTTTTCCCTTCGCAGCATGAACAAGATCTTCAAGTTGTACGCCAATGCGTTTGGCGGCCTCTCGGTAGAGGCTTGGTTGCTGGCGGGCGTCATGTTCATCAATAGAAGCGGGGCCATGGTGGTGCCGTTCCTGAGCGTGTACCTCACTGAGTCCATGGGCTTCAGCCTGAAACAGGCGGGTCTGCTCCTGAGCATCTTTGGGGCAGGCTCTGTGTGCGGCACGTTTCTGGGCGGCTGGCTCACCGACAAGATTGGGCATTTCAAGGTGCAGTTCTTCAGTCTGGTGCTGGGCGGAAGTTGGTTTTTTGTGATGGTGCAGCTGCAGCAGTTCCATTGGTTTGCGGCCGGCATTTTCGTGCTCAGTCTGCTCACTGAAAGCCTTCGGCCCGCCAACGCAGCCTCTGTGAGTTCCTACGCCCGGCCGGAGAACGTGACGCGCGCCTTCTCACTGAACAGACTGGCCATTAACCTGGGTTTTTCCATTGGGCCGGCCTTGGGCGGCGTGCTGGCCACGGTGTCTTACCAATGGCTTTTCATGGCAGACGGTTTCACTTGCCTAGCTGCCGGGGCCATTTTCTACTTCTATTTCCGGCACCGGCAGGGTCACCAACCCGTCTCGGTAGCCGCCATTTCTGCCCCAGAAAACCAGGCGCAAGGCCCGGCCCTTCGTTCCCCCTACCGCGATGTGCTTTTTCTGGTGTTCACGGTGCTGTGCTGTTTTTTTGCCGTGGCTTTTTTCCAGTTTTTCTCCACCATGCCACTCTACTACAGAAAGGTGTACCAACTCTCTGAACTGCAGATTGGCGGTTTGCTGGCCTTTAACGGGCTGCTGGTGTTTCTGCTGGAGATGATCATTGTGTACTTGATCGCTGACAAATTTGCGGTCTGGAAGATGATTGTGGCCGGCTTGCTCTTGCTGGCGGCTGGTTTCGCCATTCTTAACCTGTTCCACGGGTTCGGCATTCTGCTGCTGTCGGTGCTCTTGATGAGTTTGTCTGAGATGCTGGCCATGCCGTTCATGAGCACGCTCACCGTGCAGCGCTCCGGCCCGCAGAACCGCGGGGCGTACATGGGGCTGTACAGTCTGTCTTACTCGGTGGCGCACATTCTGGGTCCGTTCCTGGGCACCACCACTATTGCTGCGTTGGGGTTTGGTGCCCTGTGGTGGGGCGGTGCCGCGCTCTGCCTGGTGACGGCGCTGGGCTTTTACCTGGTGGTGCGTCGGTTTTGATTTTCCGTTTTCGGGCTCGTTTTCAGAAATGAGGCCGAAAACGGGACTGATTCTGTAGAGACGCAATACCTTGCGTCTCACGCGTTGCTGAAAATTTTCTAATTTCTTTCGTTTGCTGAAATACGTATAATCTGGCATGCGTGAGACGCAAGGTATTGCGTCTCTACAAGAGAAATGATGGCATGGACAAATTCAGGGATACCTACAAAATACCCTCAGCGCGTCTCCAGCAATGGGACTATGGCTCTCCCGGTCTTTATTTCATTACTATCTGCACCCAAAACCGGGAACACTTCTTTGGCGAGGTAATCGTGCCTTCCCCAGATAGCAGCGCTTTATCCCTTGATCTACCTGCTGCTCAGTTTATGAAATACACGCCCATCGGCGAATTAGTGCACCGCTATTGGCAGCAGATTCCTCAATTTTCGCCTTATGTGGAAGTAGATGCGTTCATTATCATGCCCAACCACCTTCATGGTATTCTGTTTTTGAACAAACCTAATTACCAGCAATGGCAGCCTAACACTTTTGGTCCGCAATCACAGAATTTGGCGTCTGTGATTAGAGGATTTAAAGCCGCTGTGAAAAAATATGCCACTACCTATCAAATTCCTTTTGCCTGGCAAAGCAGATTTTATGACCGTGTCATTCGTTCAGAAAAGGAATTACAACACATAAGAGCCTATATTTACGACAACCCTCTAAAATGGGAAGCAGAGAAAAATAATCCAGAAAACCTGTGGATGTGATTTTCCCTTTGTAGAGACGCAATACCTTGCGTCTCACGCATTGCTGGTTTTTATCTGCACGAATTGGAATTTCTGGATCTGCACGAATGGGAATTTCTGGATCTGCACGCGTGAGACGCAAGGTATTGCGTCTCTACATTTCTGATACTTGCCGCTTTTTAGATAAAAATAACTTATGAAACACTTCCTCCTAATTTTGTTTTGCCTAACCCTGGCTAGCTGTACATCCGTTAAACAGGGCATAATGAAAAACGAGATGCTAGTGTACGTGGGCACTTACGCCAAAGCAGACGCCGAAAGTATTTTTGCCTACCACCTGAATGAGGAAACCGGCCAGTTGACCAAGGCCTTCGGGGTGAAGGGCGGGGAGAACCCTTCTTTTCTGGCCCTTTCTGAGGACCGGAAGCACCTCTATGCCGTGAATGAAACCACCGAGTTCCAGGGCCAGAAAACCGGCGCGGTGCGTGTGTTCTCTATTGACCAGAAAACCGGCAACCTCACCTTCCTGAACCAACAGCTCAGCCTGGGTGGCGCTCCGTGTTACATCAGTCTAGATTCAAGAAACAACTTGGCGTTGGTGGCCAATTATGTAGGCGGCAACGTGACGGCTTATCCGGTGAATGGCGGTGAGCTAGCCAATTCACTAGGTGCTCAGCAGCACAAAGGCTCCGGTCCTAAAAAACAGCAAGAAGGTCCGCACGCGCACTGCATTATTCCAGACCCGGCCCACAAGTTTGCGCTGGCCGTGGATTTGGGCATTGACCAGGTGGTGGCCTATGAAATTCTTCCGGAAATGGGCGAATTGCGGCGCCAGCCCACCCCTGCCTTTGAGACGCCCAAAGGCGCCGGGCCCCGGCATTTGACCTTTCACCCCAACGGAAAACTGGCCTTCCTGATCAATGAACTGAACTCCACGCTGGTTTCGCTTTCTTATAACCCTACCAAAGGCACCTTCACAGAAAACCAAACCGTCTCTACATTGCCTTCAGATTTTAAAGGAGAAAGCTTCTGCGCCGATGTGCATGTCTCCAAAGACGGGCGTTTTGTGTACGGCTCCAACCGCGGCCACAACAGCCTGGTGGTGTTCAAAATAGACGAGGCCACCGGAAAAATGACCTTGGTGCAGCATGTGTCTGTGGAAGGCAACTGGCCGAGGAACTTCGGGTTTAGCCCCAGCGGCAAAGCGCTGTTGGTAGCCAACCAACGTTCCGGTACCATCACCACGTTCAAGGTAGACACCAAAACCGGTAAGCTGACTTACACTGGCAACTCCCTGGAAGTGCCCTCGCCGGTGTTTGTGCAGGTGGTGCCCGCCTTCCCAGAAACACCTAAGTTATAAGTGCGTTTTCGGGCTCAAATTTGGAAATGAAGGCGAAAACAGGAGCTAAACTTCAGGCGAAAAGGAAAAAAACTCAGCATGAGTCATCATCCCCCTCCCCCCTTCAAAGGGGGACGAAATGCGTAGTAATCAATTCCCGTTTTCGACTCCATTTTTGGAAATGAGCCCGAAAACGGCAAAAAGTAGCTAACTTAGTTCTTCTACTTTTACCACATGAAGTTTTTCCAGAAATATACCGGCCTGCTGCGCACGTTCAAAGCGGTGTACGTGCTCAACAACCTGCTGCACCTCAAACAACTCAAACACAATCGCCCGCTGTATAAGAAATTCGGGCTGAAGAAACCGGTGTATGCTTCTGTGTCCAGCGTTGACTTTGAGAAACTTCCGCCGCAGCCAGGGCCATGGTTAGATGCGCCAGACGCAACTTTTAAACTGCAGAAAACTCAAGAATTAGACACATTTCCAGCCGAAATAAAAGAGCAGATTTTACAGTGGCCCACCAACGGCTACCTCATTCTGGATAAGTTTTTTGACCATAAAACCGTTGATTTGGTGAACCAGGAAATTGATTTGCTGCTGGAGCAGAAACAGGTGGATTTCAACTACACCAACCGCAAAATCATGTTCGCGTTCAGGCAGTCTGCGGCCATAAAACAGGTGGTGTACACGCCGCAATTGCTGCAGATCCTCAACTTTCTCATGGGCAAAAAGGTGGTGCCGTTCCAGACCATCAACTTTCTCAAAGGCAGCGAGCAGAAGGCGCACTCAGATTCCATTCACATGACCACCTATCCGCTGGGCTATCTGGTGGCCGTCTGGATTGCCCTGGAAGACATCACCCCACAGAACGGACCGCTCTTTTATTACCCCGGCAGCCACCAACTTCCCTACGTGCTCAACCCTAATTTTGACCACGGCGGCACCGCCCACCGCATCGGCGACAACGCCTACGCCGGCTATGAGAAACGTGTGCAGGAAGTGGTGAATGAAAACAATCTGGAGCAACAGATTTTCTACGCTAAGAAAGGCGATGTCTTTGTCTGGCATGCCAACCTGCTGCACGGCGGCCTGCCCATTCTCAACCCGCAGGCCACCCGCAAAAGCATGGTGATCCATTACTTCTGCCAAGACGTGGTCTGTTACCATGAAATCACCCAGCGCCTCGCCCTACTTCCCGAAGAACTACAGCACAGTTTCAGTTTGCGCGATGATGATTAAGGTGGTTGATTTTAGTGATTAGTATTTAGGCTGAAAGTTCTTTCTTGACAGAAAGCAGAAATGCCTCGCAGATAATCTCTGTGAGGCATTTTGTTTTTCCGTTTTCGGGCTCAATTATAGAAATGAGCCCGAAAACGGAAACTTCTCTTCCCTACTTGAGAATTTATTCTATCTGGACAATGGCTGTTTGGGCAGGAAAACACTGTTCGCCCACGTTAACATTCTTCTTTCCACCAGCACATGAAAAAACCAGCCAACTAAGACAGAAAGCAGGGTGGCCAGTAGCACAAACCAATCTAAAAAGGGCAGTTCAAATTTGTTCCAAAAAACCGTTAAGGCTTTGATAGGAAACGTGTGCATGAGGTAAATTGAAAATGAGGCGTCACCTAGGGCAAGCAGGAATCTGGGTACGGTGATTACCTGGCTGGTTTCCAGGAACACACAACCTGCTACCACAAAAGCACTGGGTAAGCCCCAGAGCAAAGCCCGCATAAAAGCGCCTTCGCCAGAGAGCGTGGCTGCCAGAAAGCCCATGTGTTCATACCCAACCAGTAAAGTGGCCAGAAAGCCCACCGCGCCCACCAGCACCAGTCTTTTTGGAAATAACCCAGATGTAAAGCCTTTTTGCTGGCTTGTTTTAAGGTACAACAACCCAATCACGGTGCCATACACAAACTCGTACAACATGGGGTTAGTGGCAAAAACCAACCAGGATTCTGGGGAGGGAAACCACCATCCGGCGCTAATGGCAAGCAGCAGGAGCAGAATAACCCACAGCATGTAATGGCGCGATTTTGAAAAAAGCAGTAAGGCGGTCAGTAAATAGAAAAGAAGTTCGAACGAAAGCGTCCAGCCCACGGCCAACACCGGCATAATGAACCGCTCTTCATCAAAGAAAGGGAAAAACAACAGGCTCTTCCAGACTTCTACCCCGGCCACCGGTTGCTTCAAGGCCCATTGTGATACCAGCACCAGACCCGTGACCAACCAATACAGCGGCACAATCCTAAGCAATCGTTTCAAAAAGAATTCCCCGCCGGCTCCCCGCTGCAAATACCGCCTGGAGGTGTAGACAATGATGAACCCACTGATCACAAAGAACAGGTCAACCCCCACGGCCCCGAAGGTTTTCAAATGCACAAAACCCTCTTGCCAAGAGTGGTTGGAAGAGTCTAGGTACAGCGTTTGTGCCTCTATGGCATGGAAATGAACCACCAGTACCACGGCAACGCCCCGCAATACCTGAAGAAGCAAGAATTTAACCGCCGGGACCTGCTCAGAAATAGTCTGGTTCATACAATCGGCTGGCTTTTCTCTTTTATGGATTGCTTTCTTGAATTGAAAATTCCTGTTTTGGGGCTCATTTCTGAAAACGAGCCCCAAAACAGGAAAGCCTGGATTACTAATTCGAACTCCACACACTTTGTCATCCTGAAAGGATCTTGTGGGCAAGCTGTCATAGCGTTTACTACTATGCCTTTCTAGCTCGCCAACAAGATCCTTTCAGGATGACAAAAGAGAGAAAATTGACAAAAGCAGGAAAAATCCTTCCAGCTTACCAATAAGAAACAGGAAAAATTTCAGAAAAATCCCACTTTGTCCAATTCTTAATTCCTAATTCTCAATTCCTAATTAACTCACGCCTCCCCCGTTCACCACGGGCTTGGACGGTTGCATAAACGCCAAACTTCCATCTGCGTTCTCGGCCATCAACAACATGCCCTGGCTAACAATGCCTTTGATTTCGCGCGGGGCAAGGTTCACTAAGACAGACACTTGCTGCCCGATGATTTCCTCAGGGTTGAAGTGCTCGGCGATGCCGCTCACGATGGTGCGTTGGTCCAAGCCGGTATCTACTTTCAGCTTCAGAAGTTTCTTGGTTTTGGCCACTTTTTCGGCTTCCAGAATGGTCCCAATGCGGATGTCAATCTTGGAAAAATCTTCAAACGAGATGTCTTCTTTGGCGGGCGCGGCCACGGCGTTGGCCAGTTCGTTTTCCTTTTTGGTATCCAGTAGTTTCTGCACCTGGGCTTCAATCACAGCGTCTTCAATCTTCTCAAATAACAGCGCGGCTTCACCGATGGTGTGTTCGGCTGGAAGCAAATCCGGTGAACCGGCAACGTCCCATTTTCCGGCGGTGTAATTCAACATAGCTGCCAATTTAGCCGAAGTCTCCGGCAGGAACGGTTCTGACAGAATAGCCAGGCTCGCCGAAATCTGCAAGGAGATGTTCATAATGGTTTCCACGCGCGCGGCATCGGTCTTGATCAATTTCCAGGGCTCAGTATCGGCCAGGTATTTGTTGCCTAGGCGGGCCAGGTTCATTAATTCGCCCAAGGCTTCCTTGAAACGGTACAGTTCCAGCGAGGCGGCAATTTTCTCCGGGAAACCGGCCAGCTGCGCCAGCACTTCCTGGTCAAACTGGGTCAGTTCGCCGCGTTTCGGAACGGCGCCCTGGTAATATTTATGCGTGAGCACCACCGCGCGGTTGATGAAATTCCCGAAGATGGCGAGCAGTTCATTGTTGTTTCTGGCCTGAAAATCTTTCCAGGTGAAGTCATTGTCTTTGGTCTCTGGCGCATTGGCGCAGAGCACGTAGCGGAGCACATCGGCTTTACCGGGAAGCGCCTCTAAATATTCATGCAACCACACGGCCCAGTTGCGCGAGGTGGAGATTTTGTTGCCTTCCAGGTTCAGGAATTCGTTGGCGGGCACGTTGTCGGGCAGCACATAATCGCCGTGGGCCTTGAGCATAGCCGGGAAAATAATGCAGTGGAAGACAATATTATCCTTTCCGATAAAGTGGACCAACTTGGTGCCTTGGTCTTTCCAGTACAGTTCCCAATCCGGAGTCAAATCTTTGGTGGCCGAGATGTAACCGATGGGTGCGTCAAACCAGACGTAGAGCACTTTTCCTTCGGCACCAGCTACGGGCACGGGCACGCCCCAGTCCAAGTCACGGGTCACGGCGCGGGGCTGCAGGCCTTGGTCAATCCAGCTTTTGCACTGGCCGTACACGTTGGTTTTCCAGTCTTGCTTGTGGCCGTCTACAATCCACTCACGCAGCCAGGCCTCGTATTGGTCCAGCGGCAAATACCAGTGCTTGGTTTCGCGCATGACGGGCTGCTCACCGCTGAGCGTACTTTTGGGATTAATCAGGTCAGTGGCGCTCAGGGAGGTGCCGCAGCTTTCGCATTGGTCGCCATAGGCGCCGTCATTTCCGCACTTGGGGCAGGTGCCTACAATGTAGCGGTCGGCCAGAAATTGCTGCGCTTTCTCGTCAAAATACTGCTGGGTGGTCTGCTCTATGAACTTGCCTTCATTGTAGAGTTTCAGGAAAAACCCGGAGGAAACCTCGGCGTGCGTCTTGGACGAGGTGCGCGAATAAATATCGAAGGAGATATTGAAATCAGCGAAGCTCTGCTTGATGAGCTCGTGGTACTTGTCAACGGCCTGCTGCGGCGTAATGCCTTCTTTCTTGGCCCTGATGGTGATGGGCACGCCATGCTCATCTGAGCCGCAGACAAACTTGACATCGCGCCCGCGCGAACGCAAATACCGCGCGTAAATGTCTGCCGGAATGTACACGCCGGCCAAATGCCCGATGTGCACAGGGCCGTTGGCGTAAGGAAGCGCGGCGGTAAGGGTATATCTTTGAGGGTAGGTGGAATCTGCCATGGAAAACGGGTTGTGCTGCAAATATAGTAAAATAGTAGGCTACGCTTTCAGGAAGTAAAGGGCTGCCGTTTTAGGGCTTGTTTTTGGAAATGAGGCCGAAAACGGATAAGAAGCAGAAAGACCTCACAGTTTTTAAAAACCTGTGAGGTCTGAAGTGATATGTGAATTTTTACGGTTTACTGTTTTTGACTTCGTTTCTGAAAATGAGCCCGGAAACGGAAATTTCTATTTCTTGAATCATGGAGCAACCACGCATTTCGTCCCCCTTTGAAGGGGGTTGGGGGATGATGGCTTGAGTAGATTATTCATTTGTGATTTCTACCGCAAGTTTAGCGACTGCGTAACTTGTGGGAATACACTTGGTCAGTTTATCAACTGACGTGAGTTGCTAAACTCACTATGTAGGTAACCACAAGTTACGCTTACGCTAAACTTGCGGTAGCTATAGTTTCATTGCTTTGGCTGGGAGTGCTTCCTCCTGGCTTTATCATCCCCCTACCCCCTTCAAAGGGGGACGGAATACGCGCAAAACAGAAAAGGTTAAGAAACGGAAAGACCTAACAGGTTTTAAAAACCTGTGAGGTCTGCAATGCTTTGTCGCAATCATCCTATTTTCGGCTTCATTTCCAAAAATGAGCCTGAAAACAGGATTTTATGTTATTGCTTTTTCCGGTGCGTGGTGTCACGGCGGGCACGAGTGCTGGTTGTATCTACCACCACGGGCTGGCGGCCGGGCAAGACGCGCTGGGAACGGACCTCGGGCGGCTGGTTGGCGGGGTCATTGGGGCGTTCCTCAATGTTGACCTTGCGGTTGGTGGTGCTGGACTGGTTGTTCATGTCCCGGGACGTGGGCGTTGGCCGATAGGAGCGCTGCGGCTCAGTGGTCTCCAGGGCTGGGCTGTCTCTTGATGAGGTGCAACTTACCGCTAACCCCATGGTGATGATAATTGAAAGCGTTGCAAACGTTCTTCGCCTCGCTCCTGCTCCACTTTCCCAAAACGTTTGCATCGTTTTCATCTTATTGTTCATAGACGTTGCTTTGACTCAGGTCTTGGCCGTCTAATTCCTGCACGGCTTTGTAGCCCACGGGGGTCAGGCGCAAGCCGGCGGGGTCTGGGGTGGCGTAGCCTTGGTTTCTTAAATGTTCCTCGGCGCGCTGCTGCACGTCTTTGTAGTGGTATTTCTCGTCTTCCTGGTGCAGGAACGGGTAAATCTCGGTCCAGGCCAACACTTCTTCGGCTTGGGTGCCTTTTTCTTTGAAGGCTTTGAGAATGAGAAGGCCGGTGTTCTCTATGTTGGCGCTGTTGGAGCTCAGGTTTTCCAAATCCATAGTCTTGTAGGTTAAGTTCGTGGCTTTGGTGTACGGCAAGACTAAGGCAAAAGATTTGCCCGGCTAGCGGTGCTGCAGGTTGGCCAGAATGCCGTCCCAGAGGTGCAGGCGCTGGCGGTAGCAGGCAATGGCTTCCTCACGGCACTCGTCCCATTTCTGGTCATCATTTCCGCAAAGCACAGACACCATGTGCATGGCCAGCGGCGAATGCACTTCTTCGTCTAAATGAATGTGGCGTTCAATATAGTATTGGTAGGTGTCAAGGGTGCCGGGGTAACGCTGGCTGATGTCTGAAATGAGGCACCGGAACATGCCGGGGATGACGTCTTCGCGCCCGAAGGTGAAGGCGGCGGCAATGCGGTGCGGCTGCCCGCTGTTAATGGTCTGGAAGGTATGTTTCACGAAGTCCTGCACCTTGCCCGGCACCGGCAGATCTTCTAGCATGGTGTAGACCGCCTTCCCGTTTTGCAGGCCCGCTATAAACTCCTTTATGAGGACGGTGTCGGCGCCGCATTCTTCCATGGCCCGCACGTACAGCTCAAAATGGCTGATGGGCTCGCCGTTCACGTCAACGTCTGTCTCTTCCTCCAGCACAATGGCGTTGATGAGGCGGCGGTTGGCGGGGTGGCCGTGCGGAGTCCAGGGAACGTCTACGCAGGTGAGGTGGCGCTGCAGGCTCTTGAGCAAACTCATAAAGTCCCAGACGGCAAACACATGGTGCTCCATGAACACGCGCAAATCTGCCAGCGCAGCCACGTTCTGGTACAGCGCGTGCTGCATGAGGGCCTGGCGGTGGGGCCGCAGTTCTTGCTGCAACCAGTCAATTTTTTCAACACAGATAGGCATGGCGGTAGGGCTCTGGGACCAAGCCTCTCAAGGGCAGAGTGCCGGTCTTGGGTTGTGTACTCTAAAGATACACAGAAAGCCGGAGATTTCACTTCTACCAGCCGGTGTGCACCTCCCCGCGGTCACTGGATAGCAGCGGCCGCCGGGAAGATACCATACGCCAAAAGCCGGTTTCCGTTTTTAGCCTCATTTCTGGAAACGGAGCCGAAAACAGGTTATTGGTTTTTCACGAAATTAAGCGCCACGGAGTTGAGGCAATAGCGCAGGCCGGTGGGCTTGGGACCGTCATCAAACACATGGCCCAGGTGGCCGCCGCACTTAATGCAGAGCACCTCGGTGCGCAGCATGCCGTCGCTGTCATCGGGCACTTCCTGCACGGCGGTGGAGTTGAGAGGTTGCCAGAAACTGGGCCAGCCGGTGCCGCTCTCAAACTTGGTCTGCGAACTGAACAGCGGGTGCCCGCAGGCGGCGCAGGTGTAGGTGCCTTTCTCCTTGTGTTTGTTGTACTGGCCAGAGCCGGCGCGCTCGGTTCCTTTTTCGCGGAGCACATAGTATTGCTCAGACGTCAGGATTTTCTTCCACTCGGCATCGGTTTTCACCAAAGTATCTCCAAAAGTGGTGCGGTTGAGCGCGCGGGTGCGGGCCGCCGACAAAGCGCTGTCGCCGGTGGCGGCGGTGGTGCCGGCATCTTTCTGGGCGCAGGCCGAAACCAGCCATAAACTCAGGAACAGACCGGCCACTACGTTTATTTTTTTCATGGATTGCTCATCTATTTTCATTGGGAACACATACGCAGAAAACGCCTTGGGCGGATGTACGCCCCCGCCCCAAGGCCTCTGCAGGAACTTCCTGGGCACCAAAGCTGTTGCCACTCTAACAACACCAGGTCTGTAACTGTTTGGGCAGAAGGCTATTTTAAATTAAAACTTAAAAAAGTCTAAGAAAACCTTTACCTTTGCGGGCTGAAAACAACCTCTGAATGCAAAGTATCCGCAACATCGCGATTATTGCCCACGTGGACCACGGTAAGACCACGCTGGTAGACAAAATCATCCACGCCTCAAAAATTTTTGACGCCCACCAACAGTTCGACGACTTAATCCTGGACAACAATGACCTGGAGCGGGAACGCGGCATCACTATCGTTTCCAAGAACGTATCGGTTCGTTACAACGGTGTTAAAATTAACATCATTGACACGCCTGGTCACGCCGACTTTGGAGGAGAAGTGGAGCGCGTGCTCAAAATGGCCGACGGTGTTCTTCTGTTGGTAGATGCCTTTGAAGGCCCCATGCCCCAGACCCGTTTTGTGCTAGGCAAAGCTATCCAGTTAGGCTTGAAGCCAATTGTGGTGGTGAACAAGGTAGACAAAGAAAACTGCCGCCCAGACGAAGTACATGAAATGGTATTTGACCTCATGTTCAACTTAGATGCCACCGAAGACCAACTGGACTTTGTGACCATCTATGGTTCCAGCAAGCACGGCTGGATGAGCACCGACTGGCAGAAACCCACTGACAATATCATTCCTTTATTGGATGCTATCATTGACGTAATTCCTCCGGCTCCTTCTGAAGAAGGCACGCCGCAGATGCAAATCACGTCTTTGGACTACTCTTCTTTTGTGGGTCGTATTGCTATTGGTCGCGTGAAACGCGGAACCTTGCAGGAAGGCGCCAACATGAGCCTTTGCAAGCGTGACGGCTCTATCAAGAAAGTGAAAATCAAAGAATTACAGGTGTTTGAAGGCCTGGGCCGCGTAAAGGTAGAATCTGTTTCTGCCGGCGAAATCTGTGCCGTAACCGGTATTGAAGGCTTCGAGATTGGCGACACGCTTGCTGATTTTGAAAACCCAGAGCCGTTGGAGCGCATCTCTATTGATGAGCCAACCATGAACATGCTGTTCACCATCAACAACTCTCCTTTCTTCGGAAAAGAGGGCAAATTTGTGACATCGCGCCACTTACGTGACCGTCTGTTCAAGGAGATGGAGAAAAACCTGGCCCTTAGAGTTGACGAAACTGACAAAGAAGATACGTTCCTGGTGTACGGCCGTGGTATTCTCCATTTGTCTGTACTCATTGAAACCATGCGCCGCGAAGGCTACGAATTACAGGTAGGCCAGCCGCAGGTTATCTTCAAAGAAATTGACGGCCAGAAGCATGAGCCAATGGAGCACTTAGTGGTAGACGTTCCTGAGGAATCTGCCGGTAAAGTGATTGAATTGGTAACCCAGCGTAAAGGTGACCTGACCATTATGGAGCCCAAAGGCGATCTTCAGCATTTGGAGTTCAACATTCCGGCCCGTGGTTTGATTGGTCTGCGTAACAATGTCTTGACGGCCACCGCCGGTGAAGCCATCATGAACCACCGTTTCATCAGCTACGAGCCTTTCAAAGGCGCTATCCCAGGCCGTATCAACGGTTCGTTGATCGCTATGGAAACTGGTCCGGGAACGGCTTATTCTATTGACAAACTGCAAGACAGAGGCGTGTTCTTTGTTGATCCGGGCGAAGATGTGTACATGGGTATGGTAATTGGGGAGCACTCTCGCCAGAATGACCTGACCGTGAACATCCAGAAAGGAAAGCAGTTGACCAACATGCGTGCCTCTGGTTCTGACAACAACGTGAAGATTGTTCCTAAGAAACAGTTCTCTCTGGAAGAAGCCATGGAATACATCCAGAAGGATGAATTGCTGGAGATCACGCCTAAGAGCATTAGAATGCGTAAGATTTACCTGGACGAGAACGAGCGCAAGCGCTTCGGCAACTCCCAAGGTTAATTGAAACAATACATTTACAAAAAAGCCCGGCCAATTGGTCGGGCTTTTTTGTTGGCTTCCGTTTTCGGGCTCATTTCCGGAAATGAAGCTAAAAACGGGAAAGCGCAATTCCTTCTCCCTCTGGGATAGAGGTTTTAGATGAGGGTCTGAATTTATTTGGATTTGATGCTTCAGCACCGGCATTGGGCACAGACACTCGTAGGAGCTGCGCACGCTACGAGGTCTTTTGAGCGAGCGCCTGGTGCGTTTCTGAACCCGTTGAGACCAGGCAGTGCCTGGTCTCAACACGCAATGCTGATTTTCCGTTTTCGGGCTCATTTTCAGAAATGAGCCCGAAAACGGAAAACACCTATAAGTCTGGTTGCTTTACTTCAAATGCGTGGGTGGCGCTGCCGGCTTTTCCGTCTGGGGCGAGGCCTTGGATAACCACTTGGTATCTGCCTTTCTGGTCTGCCGTGAAGAACTGAAGCTGCGCCTTGCCCTGGCTATCTGTTTGCACGGTGGGGTTCCAGTAAAGCAGGTTGCGGAGGTCGGGCAGGCGGCTGGTCTGCAACTCTGAGGTGCCGTACTGCGGGCTGTGGAATTCGCGCTGGATCTGCAGGCCGTCATACTCCACCAGCAAAGCCCTGGGATCTACCTGAAAGCCTTTCAGGTTGCCGGCGTACGTGGTGAAGCTCACAATGCCTGGGAACTCTGTGGCGCCCATGTAAAATTTACGGGCCGTTACGTCCAGCTGGCGTACGTTCTTGGGGTCATAGGCCATGATGGAATCTGTGGTGAACACGGGCACGCCGTCTAACAACACCAAAGGTTCATCTTTGAAAGACTCTTTCCTAAACTGGTCTACTACCGCAAACTGGAACCGTTTTCCTCGCTTGCGCACCAACACCGGCGGCACGTATTCGCGGAGCACATCTTCCATGAGCGGGAATCGGGTGAAGTCATCCAGCAGATACTGGCGGTCTGGTTTCCCGTAAAAAGCGGTGCTGTCTACCCTGGGGAAATTATAGATGTACGTGGAATCTGGCGCATGGAAACGCTGCACCTGCAGATGCAGACTAGCAGCCTCTAAGCGCGGCAACAGATTGGAAGTTACCGTTAATGGGTGCGGTTTGCGCGTTGCCGATTCAGTAGAAAATGGATCCAGAATCTCAAACTGGTAGGTGCTGTCGCGGCGCGTGTCTGTTTGCAGGACCACGTCGCGGGTGCCGTACAAATTTGGCATCTGGAACAGCAGTCTCCCGTTCTGGTCACTTTTAACCAAAGCAAGGCCCACTTTTAAAGACGGTGCCGCCAAGTAGGTCATCACCCCCGGGGCCGGGGCACCCGTTCTGCGGTCGGTGATTTTCCCGTTCACCAAATGGCCGTTGACCTCGGGTATGTAGGTCAGGGGCTTCTCCGGATTTTGCAGCACATCGGCCCACGTGAAGCGGCTCCAGCCGTGGGTCAGCATGAGGTTGTCGGCGGCAATCTCGCCTTCACGGCCCATGTCCAGGAAATAATAACCCGGGTCTTCCACGGCACCTTTCAGGTCTGAGCTCAGGTAGAACCAGGAAAGAATATCCTCGGTCTCTGGCGCCTGCAAGGAATCAAGCCTGTACACCGCCACCGACAGTTGAGCGGCCTGGCCCGCGTTGAGAAAACTTTGCGCAGTCACCTGCAAGTTTACCTCGCTGCGAGATGTGTATTCCCGGCGGTCAGTATCTGCTTTTATATTCAGGACCTGGGCCTGGGGCCGCTTGAAGTACAACCGCTCGCTTACAGGTTGATTGGCGGCATTGAACAACGTGAGGTGCGAGATACCTTCGGCCAATTTCGATTTAGGCAGTAGAAAGGTTGCGGTTCCTTGCTGGTCCACGCTTTGGGTCTGCACCCATTGCACCATTTGGCGCGTGTGCACCAACAGCGAGTACGAGGCCTTGTTCACGCCTGCCGTGGTCACCGCCACTGACACATGGTCTGGATGCGTGTCTGTGAGTTGCAAGACTACCCCGCTTCCCTGGGCTTCTGGCAAAGGCCTGGTCATCAGCTGGCCTTGATTGCCTTTGAACACGGCACGGTACTGCTGCCCAACCTCTGGCGTGAGTTGAAAGGTGCCAATCCCGAACTTATGGGTGTAAAAACGGGCTACCGTGTCATTTTTGCTGTTGACCACTGCGCCTACAAAACTGCCGCCTTTGCCCTGCGCATCTACCGCCTGAAACGCCACTTTGCTCTGCAAGCCGTTCACCAAGTGTCCGCCTTCCGGGAAAAACCGCACCATGTAATCCACAGACACCTCTGGTTCTTTTTGAGCGAGAGGCTTAAACGTGTTGACCACTGTGATTGACTTCTCAAAAAAGTAGGCGGCGTCAAAATTCTTCATCCAGTTGGTGTAAGCCCGCAAGACGTACTTTCCCGCTGCCATGGAAGACGGCAAGGCCAGGGACCCGCCCCCGCCCTGGTCCATGGCCACCTTGGCCTGAACCACAGGCACGTTTTCAGAATCCAGCACTTCCACGCAGGCTACCTTGCTGAGGCTAAAGGGTTGGTGGGTGATGCCGTCTACCTGGTAGATTTTAAACCAAAGCGTTTCACCGGCCAAATAGTAATTACGGTCTGTGTGTACAAACAGCTTTTCTGGCGTGGCGTGGCTAGCGGCAGCATGCAGTTTTTGCCCAATATCTGAGAGAAGTACATTTTGGGCCCAACCCTTGATGCTGAACAAAAGACAGAAAGCTGTCAGAACAAACGACTTGTGAAGATGAGGTCTAGTCATGGGCACGGTTACCAAAAATCAGGTTTCTTGCCACTTCCGCCGTTGTCCCGGCATTCGGCGCAGCTAAACTTCAACATCCAGGGCGGCCCACTGTCACCATCTGCACTAGGGCTGGGTGGCGGGAAGTCTATTTCATCTAATGGGTCCACCAGTACATATCGCATTTTGACAAAATCATTGATAAAATTAGGATCTGGCCCCACCCCTGGAATAATGGGAACCGGCACAAATGTGCAAGTTCTTGTATACTGAAACTCCCAGGGGTTCAATTGAGCCCTCTCCAGGAAAAACCGCTTGGTTGCCAAAGAACGCGCGCTGAAATATCCCAACACCGGTTCATTGACATCTCTGATGTTGGTCACGTTTCCTCTAATCTGGGAAGGCTGGGCATCAAACAAAGAGCCTACTTCCTCGGTGTTCTTCCGCAGGATTTCCCAGAAGTCATGCTCCTCGCGGCTGATGGCATACTGCTTGACCAAGATGCTGTAGCGCATGCTCAATTTCTCTGAATTCCCGTTAATGGCGGCAATCCGGAATCCGTTGACCACATCATTTGCCAGCCTGGTGGTAGCGCCCACCAAGATATTGGTGGAAGCCCCGTATTTCCAGCAGTTCTGGTAGGTGCTGTCTTCGGGGGTTCTGAGGCGCATTTTGCCGTCTTTGTCTAAAATGCGTCTGGTGTAGTAGGGGGCGGTGTATTCAAAGGTCTCGTCATAGGTCCAGCGGTAGTACTTGGTGCTGTTGGCAGGGTCACTGGTGTTGACGCGTATGTTCACGTTGCTGCCTTCCACGTCCCAGGTGATGGACTCAATGGGCGGTGTTTTGCCCGTGCTCACGGCGGTGGACGTGTATTCCCGGTTGTTTTTGGTCTTAATTCGAAGTTTATATTCTACCCCATAATCTACTGCCAGACCGGTGGCTGAGTAGGTACCCGCAGGTTTTTCTGCCAACGTGATTTTGGTGCCGTTGCCGTATTCCAGCCAGACGGTGGCGCCGGTCTCTGGTTTAGCGGCGGCTTTGTTGGCCAGGCTCTGCGTGCGGGTCAACCGGACAGACGCCTTGCGCGCCTCTATTTCCACAGCTCCGTCAACCACCAGCAAACCTTCGCCGGCGGCGGTCTCCGGCAAGAGGTATTCCTCCACGCAACTGGCCAACACCAGGCAAAAGAGACCCAACCAAAGAAACTTAAAAGATGATTTCATCAGAATTTAAAGTTATAGGTCACGGTAGGAATCGGGCGACCGAAGACGGACAGTTTGTAGCCTTTGATCATGCCTTCCTCAGACTTGAAGTAAATGGAATATGGGTTCTTGCGGCCCGTGAGGTTGTAAACCGCCAGGGTCCAGGAGCTATGCGCCAGCTTTTTGATTTTGTGGCTGCCTTCCAGGTTCAAAGAAAAATCCACGCGGTAATAATCTGGCACCCTGAACTGGTTTCTTTCTGAGTAGTAAATGCGCTTGGAACCGCCAATTTCAAAAATGGAAAGCGGCAAGGTGATAGGCCTACCGGTACTGTAAGTGAAGTTAAGCGAAGTGTTGATGCGGCGGCTGAAGCGGTAATTGCCCACCAAGGTCACATCATGCGGTTTGTCAAAGTTGCTGGCGTAGAATTTCCCCAGGTTGATCTTCTCCACAAACTCCTCGTCATCTGACTGAATCAAGGACCGTGACCAGGTGTAGCTGAGCCAGCCGTTGAGTTTGCCTTCGGTTTTGCGCACCATCAGTTCCACGCCGTAGGCTTTACCCCTGGAGTTGATCACATCGGTTTCAATCTGGTGGTTGAGCAGTAGTTTGGCGCCACTTTTATAGTCCAGTACGTTCTGCATGGTTTTGTAGTAGACCTCCGCCGATGTCTCAATGGTGTTGCTCTTGAAGTTCTTGAAAAGCCCCAGGGAAATCTGGTCACCTAGCTGCGGTTTGATGTGGCTGTCACTCAGTTTCCAGATGTCTGTGGGGGAAATCATGGCCGAGTTGGTGAGCATGTGCAGGTACTGGCGCATGCGGTTATAGCCCGCCTTCACAGAAAAACTCTCCGTGAAACTGAAGCGCAAAGCTGCCCGGTACTCTGGCCCATGGTAGGTTTTAATGACCTCGTTGCTGCCGTACTGGGTTTTATCAATCACAGTGCTTTCATTCTTGGCCACACCCGGTGCGTACGTGAACACTTCTTTGCTGCCCATGTAATTGAAAAAGGAATACCGAAGCCCCACTGACACCATTAACCGCGGCGTAATTTCATACTGGTCAGAAAGGTAGATGGCACTTTCCAGGCCCTGCTCCTGCGCCACTTTGTCTGGTACCACCAGGGAGGTTTCGCCCAGGGGCTGGTAGTTGCCCGGGTTCATTTTGTAGAAGGTGCTGCTGGCGCCAAAGTCCAGGGTGTGTTTCTGCCCAAGGTTATAGGTAAGGTCTACCTTGGCATTCACCTGCTCCTGGTTGTACGACAGGCCATAGGCGTTGACTTCGTTTTTCTCACTGGTGACGTTGTAGTTGTAGCCGCTGTAAGACGTAGTGAATGTCCCGAACAGATTTTCCTTGAACGAATGGCCCCACTTGAAAATCAGGTTCCGGTTCTGGTATTGGTACAGCGTGTCACTGCCCAGCTTGAAATTATCATTGCTGAAATAGCCCGTCAGGCTAAGCGCGTTGTTGGCGTTAATGGTGTGGTGCACGGTGGCGTTGAGATCAAAGAACCCGGCTTTGCTGTTGTTCAGGGTTTCATTGGGCAATTGTTTCAAAAGCCAGTCTGAGTAGGACGTTCTGCCGCCTACTAAAAACGAGGTCTTATCTTTGATGATAGGCCCTTCCAACGACAACCGACCGGCAATCAACCCAATACCACCTGCACCCGCAAATTTCTGCTTGTTCCCTTCCCGCGTGGTAATGTCCAGCACTGAGGCCAGTCTGCCGCCGTACTTGGCCGGAATGCTGTTCTTGTACAATTCCACGCCTTTGACCACGTCTGGGTTAAACGCCGAAAAGAAACCGAACAAGTGCGACGGATTGTAAATGGTCGCATCATTGAAAAGAATCAGGTTTTGGTCGGTGGCTCCGCCGCGCACGTTCAGGCCCGTGGAACTCTCGCCCACGCTTTTCACACCCGGCAAGGTCAAGACCACTTTCAAAACATCGGCCTCACCAAAGGCAGTGGGCACCTGCCGAATGGTTCTGATGTCCAGTTTCTCCACGCCCATGCCCGCTGAGGTCACGTTTTTATCGCGGTTGCCGCGCACCAGCACTTCATTCAGAGACACCGTGCTGCTTTGAAGTTCCACACCCAGGCGGCCGTCTGAGTAGAGCATGATCTGGCGCTTGGTTTCGCGCATGCCAATGCTCCTGATTTTCAAGGTGTGACGACCTTTGGGCAAAGACAAGGCGTAGTTGCCGTTCTCATCGGTGTTCACGGCGGTCATGGGGTTTTCAATCAGTACAATGGCTCCCACCACCGGCTCACCCGTTTTTCCGTCTACAACCGTGCCCCGTATGGTAGCGTTGCCGGGTGTGATTTTGTTCGTTTTGATGCCAATTTCATAGAGTTTGGTTTCTGAGCCGGCGGTTTGCTTTCGGGCATCACGCTGCGCGAGCACGCTGGGCACGCTGGCTTCAGAATCTTGGGAGCCGTTGAGAAAATCTGCGGGAAGTGAGGCTTGCAAGCTGGCTCCTTTCACCACAAACACCCTGTTCTCTGAGTCTATGGCAAACGTCACATCAGACCCTTTGAATAACTGCTCCAAGACCACGGCAATGGGCTGCTGATTGACCTGAGGCAACTGTACCCGCAGGCTGTCTAGCTGCCGTGGATCAAAGAAAAACCTATAAGGCGTCTGGGCTTCTACCTGCTTGACAAACTGCTCAAACGTAAGCCCCGCAAAAGTACCTGAAACCGTCACAGGCAGCTTGTTCTGGGCAGAAACTGAACTCAACGTACTGATGAACAGAGCCGTAATTAGCCCCAAAATAAAACGGATGCTCATGGCCGGGACGTTAATTGGTCATACGCCTTCGCTAACCGCACCATGGCCGCCTCCGGGTTTTGAGCGAAATCCACGCCCTGTTCTTTCATGAATTTCTGGAGGTCGGCTTTTTTATCTGCGAACACCTTGAGCACGGAGCCCTTGCTTTTCACGGGATAATATTGTCCGTTTTTGTGGATGAAATAAGTGTCTTTCTGATTGAAAGTAAGGCCGGTAGACTGCTTGAGGGTGGTCTTGGTCCGTTTGGCCAGAACTTGCACCTGACCCAGGTACAACTGGTCATAAAAACCACCCGGCATGTCTTGTATGGTAGAATCTAATCTGGTGAATGAATGGCCCTTGGTGCTGAAATTTTGGACGTTCTCTACCGCTATCTGAATTTTATGCAGCGTTCCCTGTTCGCCGGGCTGCACCACCACTACCAAATCATTGGCAATATCATAGAGCAAGGGGACTGCCGCGTAGGTGATGCCGTCAAAGGTGAGCGTGCCATCTTCCCAAAGGTCTGAGCCATAAAACGGATGGCCTTTTAATTTGCCTGCGAAGCCCGTGTATTCCGGCCCCACAAAGACAGGCATTTGTATCCGTAGCGCTGTATGGTACAGTTTCAAAGCCCCGGCTCCCGGTTCCAGGGCAGAAGGCTGAGCATTGGCAGAAGTTGGGTTCTGGGAAAAGGCTGCCGGGTTTGTGCCGAAGACACAAATAAGCAGAAAGATGCAGGCTGCGCTTCGGGACATGGGGAAGGGAGTTACTATTTTACTGCAATTTCTCAGAATATTTCCAAGAAGCAACCTTTGCCAGCCCACTTTGTAAAATAAATTCAGAAGTTAAAACAGAAGGGTTGTAATACGCTGGCATTCAGCTTCGCCAAGGCAGTTCCTAATTCTACTTCGGCCTATGTTCGCTACATAAAAAGGGTGCCATCTGAGTGAAAAGTTTTTCCGTTTTCGGGCTCATTTCTGGAAATGAGCCCGAAGACGGGAAGAAACAATTCTACCAGAAATGTTAAAACGAAACGCGCCGTTTCTCATCACTGCTCTGCTTAATGCGTTCAATGACCGTAATCACATCCCGGGCCTGTTCTGGGGTAACGACTAACGGCGCCTGGCCGGTAATGGCCTGGTACACGTTTTCATAGAACCCGCGGTAATGGCCTACTTCGCTTTCTACGGTGCCTTTGAGTTTCAGGCCCTGGTGCTCGGTGTGCAGGTGGCCCCAAATAGAGGCAGGCTCCACGCCCCAGTTGGCAGATTGGTGCGGCAACAGGCCGTCATTGAGCGCTTTCTCCTGCACATCCAGGCCATATTTCAGGAAAGAGCCCTGGTCGCCGTGGAGCGTGTAGCGGGGACTGAGTTCCTTTACCAGCAAGCCCGCCGACAGCGTGACGGTGCAGTTTTCATAATACAAGGTGGCCTCAAATTTATCTATGATCCGGCTGTGTTTTCGTTGCACGCGCATGTCCCCAAAAATTTCTATAGGCCGCCCGAACAACACCAGCGCCTGGTCAATTAAGTGAGAACCCAGGTCAAAGACAATGCCCGCGCCGGGCGCGACTTCTTCTTTCCAGGTATTCTCGCGCACAGCCGGCCGGAACCGGTCAAAATGTGCTTTGTATTCCACCACATTGCCCAGCACGCCACTGGCCACTACTTTCTGCACCGTTTTAAAGTCACTGTCCCAGCGGCGGTTGTGGTAGACGGTGAGCAGCTTGCCCTGGGCTTGGGCCAGTTCAATCAATTGGGTGGCTTGCTCAGAGGTGGGCGTGAATGGTTTCTCCACCACCACGTGCTTGCCGGCCAGGAGCGCTTTCTGGGCCAGTTCAAAGTGCGACGCGTTGGGCGTGGCAATCACCACCAGGTCAATGGCAGCGTCTGCAAAAATATCTTCTACGTTGGCGGTGATGGCGGCTTTGGGGTAGCGATCCTGCGCAATCTGGATGTTGGGTGCCTTAGACTCCCGTATTCTGGTGAGTTCCAACCCCGGCACGGCGTGAATGAACGGCCCATGGAAAATTCTGCCGGCCATGCCAAACCCAATAAGCCCTACGCGTATGTTGTCTTTAGTCATAATGCTGCTGTTTTCTGCTGGTAAGCCCGGCTGTGGCAAAATAGCCAGTTCTTCCCTTATTTTTAGTTTCTACTTGTACGTCACTGGCTTTTGAAAAGTAACCTGGCTGGCTTTGGGTCTGCAAAAAAGAATTCGTCTTTTGGTTTTGGGGTGTAAAACCCGGCCAGCTTGGCCGTAGGGCTATCAGTCTGAACCAGTTTTCATCACCAGTAAAACTGCGTAAAAAGTGCCTCTATTATCTGCACGGCAACCTTCTGGCGTTTTGCTTTTTAAGGCTGTCATCTTTTTTTAGCACAAACGCACCTAGTCAAAAATATTCTCGTATATTTGAGTATCAATTAATATCACAAAATGAAAAACGGTAAAGTAAAATTCTTCAATGACTCCAAAGGATTTGGTTTCATTAAGGACTCAGAATCAAATGAGGAGTATTTCGTACACGTGTCTAACCTAGTGGACGAAATCAGAGAAAACGATGAAGTAACTTTTGACCTGAAAGAAGGTAACAAAGGTTTGAACGCTGTAAATGTGAAACTTGCTTAAGTTTTAATATAAATCAGTTCTCAGGAAAGGGCCTCGTAGTATTACGAGGCCCTTTTTCTTGTCCCCACTTTTAAGACCGAAGTGCGTTTTGGGGCTCATTTTCAGAAATGAGCCCCAAAACGCACTTCGGTCTTTCTTTTTTGAGTAGCTTAGAACACTGAACGCATGTGCCCAGTGATGGGAATGCGGATTCGGGCTTTTTAACCCTTTTCATGTTGTCTATGTCTTTCAAATCTTGGGCTGGTGCGCTGTGCGCGGCCATTCTTTGCTTACAGATAAGTGGCTGCTCCTCTGCAGCTGAAACCAAATCAGAAACCGCACCAGTTGCCGCCACCGCCACTGTGGCAGGGGCAGCTTCCCCAGCCGCAACCACCCCGGAAACGACGCCAACTCCTGCCCCAGCCACCACTTCAGAATCTACCGCACCCGCCACCGCTGAGACCGTTTTGGCCAGAAAACAGGTGCCCATTTTGTGCTACCACCAAATACGCGAGTGGACCGCCAAAGACGGGAAAGTGGGCAAAGACTACATTGTAAAGCCCAATGACTTCAAAGCCCAGATAAAAATGCTGGCCGACAGCGGCTACCACACCATTCTGCCCGACCAACTGCAGGCCTATCTCACCAAAGGCACGCCACTGCCCAGCAAACCCATCATGCTCACCTTTGATGACACCAAGCTGGACCAATACACCGTGGCCAAACCCACGCTTGACAAATACGGTTTCAAGGGCGTGTTTTTCATCATGACCGTGTCTATTGGTCGGCCCAATTACATGACCAAAGAGCAGATCAAGCAGCTTTCAGACGAAGGCCACGTGATTGGCTCGCACACTTATGACCACGGCAACGTGAAGAAATATGAAGCCGCCGACTGGGTGCGCCAGATTGAAAAACCCACCAAACAGTTGGAAGCCATCACCGGCAAACCTATTGAGTATTTCGCGTATCCGTTCGGGTTGTGGCGGCCAGAGGCCATTCCGGAACTGCAGAAACGCGGATTCAAGGCGGCTTATATTCTGGCTACCAAACGTGACCCAAATGACCCCTTGTTTACCATTCGGCGCATTATTGCCAGCGGTTACTGGAGCACCAAGGGCTTGTACAACAGCATTCAGAACAGTTTCTAAGGCCTCGCGTTTTACCGCATGAACAGACGTAATTTTCTGAACCACGCGCTGCTGGGAACGCTGGGCCTGGGCGCCGTGGGCAGTTGGTACACCCTGCAGATGGAGCCTTTCTGGCTGGAGTTTGTCCGGAAGAAAATGCCCATCAAACACCTTCCCAGCCACTTAGTGGGCAAAACGGTGATGCAAATCAGCGACCTGCACGTGGGCAACCGGTTTGACTACCATTATCTGATTAAGGCTTTTAAAGACGCCCAGAACTGGGAACCGGATTTTGTGGTCTACACCGGCGATTTTGTGAGCTATGAAGATGAAACCCAGTTTCAGCAATTAGACGAAGTTTTGCGGCACGCCGTGAAAGGAAAGCTGGCCACCGTGGGCATTCTGGGAAACCATGACTACGGCAAAAACTGGGCAGAGCAACCCGTAGCCGACCAGATTACCTCGCAGCTGGAGCAAGCCGGTATTACCGTCTTGAGCAACCGGCAAGCAGATTTCGCAGGTCTCAACATTATTGGGCTAGACGATTATTGGGCCCTGAACTTCGCGCCAGCACAGGTCATGCAGCAGTATGACGCCTCCAAAGCCAACCTGCTGCTCTGCCATAACCCCGATGTCTGCGATTTGGACGTCTGGAACGGTTACCAAGGCTGGATTCTGGCCGGGCACACCCACGGCGGCCAATGCAAGCCTCCCTTTCTGCCCGCACCCATCCTGCCCGTCAAAAACAAAAAATACGCCCAGGGCGAAATAGATTTACAGGACGGCCGAACGCTTTACATCAACCGGGCTATTGGGCATTCCTTCCAGGTCAGGTTTAACGTGCGGCCGGAGATCACTATTTTTGAGCTGGCCCAAGGGTGAATTTTTCCGTTTTCCTGCCCTATTCCAGAAACGGGGCCGAAAACAGAATTAACGCCTCGCCAAATCCATTTGCCGGTAAAACCAGTACATCTAGGTTCACCTAGAACTTTACCAGAACATGGATAGCATCAACCAAAACCAACCCGAAGACAACCACCAGGATTTACAGGGCCAGGAAGCAGCCAAGAAAATGAAAGAGCTGGCAGAGAACGCCGAAAGCTGTTTTTTCTGCACCAACATCCAGGCTGGCCAGCCCATCACCTCGCGCCCCATGGCCGTGCTCAAAGCCGATGATACTGGTAGTTTCTGGTTCCTGACCTCAGATGATTCGCACAAGGTAGAGGAGTTGGAGAAAGACCCTTTTGTGCAGTTATTCTTCCAGGGCTCCAAATACTCAGACTTCCTCACGGTGCACGGCAACGCGCGCCTCAGCAAAGACAAAGAAAAAATCAAGGAACTCTGGAATCCCATGCTCAAAACCTGGTTCACCGAAGGCATTGACGACCCGCGCATCACCGTTTTGCAGGTGGTGCCCACCGGCGGCTATTACTGGGACAACAAACACGGCAACGCCATCGCGTTCATGAAACAGGCCGTAGGCGCCACCATTGGCGTAACCCTGGATGATTCCATTGAAGGAAACTTGAACGTGAAATAGACTTCTTTACCGTTCATAAAAAGGCGTTTTCGGCTTCATTTACAGAAATGAGCCCGAAAACGCTTTTTGTTTTAATCCAGATGACGCAAAATGCTCATCCGGATTTATCAATCCGGCTGTATTCTGTTGGGGAATTATAAATCCCCGGAAATGCAATAAGACCATCTCTCTTTTGTCATCTTGGAAAGATCTTGTGGGCAAGTTAGAAAAGCGTTTGGTAAAAGCCTGTCTAGTTGGCCACCAAGATCCTTTCAGGATGACAAAAGAGAGATGGTTGATTGAAACAGTTTTTTGATAGTTACCGCTCTTTCGGATTTATCAATCCGAAAGTAGTCTGTCGGGGATTTATAAATCCCCTGAGGAGTAAGTCCGGATTGATAAATCCGGACCAGCAATAACGAATCACTAACCACTGAAAACGAAAAACCACTAATTACCTCAGCACTTCTCCAGCGCCTGCAGAATATCATTCAGAATATCATCGGCGTACTCCAAGCCCACGGAAATTCTGATTAAACCCGGCGTAATGCCCACAGCCTGGCGCTCGGCTTCAGTGAGTTTGGCGTGGGTGGTGCTAGCGGGGTGCGAGGCGATGCTGCGGGTATCTCCCAAATTGGCGGTGAGCGACATCAATTGCAGGCTGTCCAGGAACTTGCGGCCGCTGTCCAGCCCGCCTTTCAGTTCAAAACAGAACAAGCCGCCACCGTTTTTCATTTGTTTCTTGGCGATTTCCACCTGCGGATGGCTGGGCAGAAACGGATATTTCACCCAGTTGAGTTTTTCATGTCCTTCCAGTTTAGTGGCGATGGCCAAGGCATTATTGGCGTGGCGTTCCATGCGCACATCCAGCGTCTCCAGGCTCTTGCTCAGCACCCAGGCATTGAACGGCGACAAAGCGGGGCCCGAGCTTCGGCAGAAAAGAAAAATCTCTTTCACCAGTTCTTTCTTGCCCACTACCACACCACCCAACACGCGGCCCTGTCCGTCAATCCATTTGGTAGCCGAATGCACCACCAAATCAGCCCCAAACTCAATGGGCCGCTGGTTCACGGGCGTCGCGAAGCAGTTGTCCACGTTGTAAATGATGTTGTGCTTTTTACAGAGTTTGCCGGCGGCCTCCAGGTCCAGAATGTCCAGCCCCGGGTTAGTAGGCGACTCCAGGTACAGCATTTTGGTATTCGGCCTGATGGCGGCTTCCCATTCCTCGGGATTGTCTGCGGGCACGTAACTGTACTCAATGCCGTACTTGGGCAAATATTTGGTAATGATGGTGTGCGTGCTCCCGAAGATGGAATTGCAGGCCAGCAGATGGTCTCCGGCTTTGAGCAAGGCCATGAACGAGGCGAACACCGCGCTCATGCCAGAGGCAGTGGCGTGCCCTGCTTCGGCTCCTTCCAGGGCGCACATTTTGTCGGTGAATTCCTGCACGCTGGGGTTAGAAAACCGACTGTAAATGTTGTCATCGGTTTCATCGGCAAAGGCGGCGCGCATGTCCTCGGCGTTGTCAAACATGAAGCTGCTGGTCAGGAAAAGAGGCGTGGAATGCTCCATTTCCTGGGTGCGCTCAGTCTGTATTCTTATGGCTTGGGTCAGCGGATGGTAGTCCATTATTTAATGTGCTAATTTTTGAATGTGCAAGTTGGTATCAGGAAGCAGGTATCAAGTAGCAAGACACGTGATGTTAATTTGTACAAGTTCGGCTAAGAAAAACGCGTGCTGCTTAGAAACATGCGTTCTGCGAAGAAATGCGTTCTACATAGAAATACGCTCTGCGAAGAGTTAGCAACGCGCTCTTCGCAGTAACGGGCAACCAATCTCCAGATTGGCGAAACGTTCATGGCACAGACGCTCGTAGGAGCTGCGCGCACTACGAGGTCTTTTGAGCAAGCGCTGAAGCGGTCCCTACACTGAGTTGCATGCACCCCTACCCCTCCCAGAAAAGGAATTATCTGGAATGCGTGGGAGACAAGGCAGTGCCTGGTCTCTACAGGTTCAAGTCCTGTTTTCGGCTCCATTTCCAGAAATGAGTCCCAAAATGCTAGCCAGTATATTCCCCTCCTCGGAGGGGTTAGGGGTGGGTTTACATTTCCCAACTCAGGACTCAGAACTAGAGACTCAGAACTGGTTACGCCGTAACCCGCACTTCCCAGGTAATCTCCGCGCCTGCCCTTCTCAGCGTTTCGGCCACGGAGCAGTATTTGTCCATGGAGAGTTGGCAAGCTTGTTCGGCTTTGGCTTGGTCTAGGTTGTGGCCTTGCAAGTCGAAAATCACGTGCACGGTTTTCCAGAGACTGGGTTCCCTGCCGGCTTCGCGCTCCCCGGAAATATCCATTCTGAATCCGGTGAGTTCCTGGCGCTTCTTCTTCAGAATCATGGCCACGTCAATGCCGCTGCAGCCGCCCAAAGCCATCAAGAGCATTTGCATAGGGCGCACGCCGGCGTTGGTGCCGCCGCCTTCGGGGCTGGTGTCGGTGGTTAACGAGTGGCCATTGGCATCTTTGGCCTCAAAACCGTAGTCGCCGGCCACTCTGTTCATCTCAATTCTTATCATATTTATGTCGGTTTTACGCCTGCAGGCCTTTACTTTGCAAAAGATAACGGTGCTGCATGAATTATTTTCAAAACGCCCAGCCTTTTGCGTTAGAAGGCGGGCAAACACTTCCAGAAATCACGGTGGGCTACCACACGTTTGGTCAGCTGAACGCAAAGAAAAGCAATGTGGTCTGGATTTGCCATGCTTTGACCGCTAATTCCAACGCCATGGACTGGTGGGATGGCCTGGTGGGCGAAAATAAAGTCATAGACCCGGCCAAGCACTTCATTGTCTGCGCCAACATTCTGGGTTCCTGCTACGGCACCACCGGCCCGCTCAGCGTGAACCCTCAAACCCAGGAACCTTATTACGCATCATTCCCGGCCATGACCATCAGAGACATGGTGAAGGCGCACATTTTGCTCCGCGAACACCTGGGGCTGGAGAAAATACAGATTCTGGCGGGCGGCAGCATGGGCGGTTTCCAGGTCTTGGAATGGGCGCTGGCCGAGCCGGAAGTAGTGGAAAACCTGTTCCTGTTGGCCACCTCGGCCGCCGAAAGTACATGGAGCATTGGCATTCACACCACCCAACGCTTAATGCTGGAAGCCGATGGTACCTGGGGCGAACCCTCTCCTACCGCTGGCGCGAAAGGTCTCAAAGCCGCTCGCGCGTTAGGCACGCTCACCTACCGCAACTACCAGATTCTGGCCCAAAACCAAACCGACCCCGACCCTGAGAAACTGGACAATTACCGCGTGTCATCGTATTTGAATTACCAAGGCGATAAACTGGTCAACCGCTTCAATGCCTACAGTTACTGGGTGTTGACCAAAGCCCTGGACAGCCACCACCTGGGCCGTGGCCGTGGCGGAAAATTAGAGCCCGTCTTGCAGAAAATAAATCAAAGAACGCTTATTATTGGTATCAGCAGTGATATTCTCTGCCCGGTGCAGGAACAACAATTCCTGGCCCAGCACTTGCCCCACGCCACCTACGTGGAGATTGACTCCAACTACGGCCATGATGGGTTTATCATTGAAGGCGAGAAAATTTCCCGGCATTTCACAGAATGGTTAGATTAGATTTAGAAAGCAAAACCAGTTTCAGGCACAATGCCGTCTGGGTAGGAATAAGTCGCGACCTGTCCTAAACGCTGGCTAAAAGTTAACCGGTTTCCAATAAAGAATACCTCAACATTGCGTTCCCTCCAGTGTAAACATCCCCCTACCCCCTTCCAAGGGGGAATCTGCGAACAGTAAACTTGCCTCTGCCAATTTCCGTTTTTGGCTTCGTTTCTGAAAATGAAGCCAAAAACGCTTTACCGCAAAGCTCCCCTCTCCGTGGGAGAGGGGCCGGGGGTGAGGTCTACAACGTCTTCAGCAGAATTCTAAGGCTCCAGAGAATCACCAGTGAGCCTACGGCGATGAACATGGTTTTCATGGGCAGTTTTCCGGCCAGGTGGGCGGCGATGGGCGCGGCAATCAGCCCGCCAATCACCAGGCCCAAAATGATGTGCAAGTGACTCAGGCCCAGCATGGCGAAGAACGTGAGCGAACTGGCCAGCGCCACAAACAACTCAGTGATGCTCACCGAACCAATCACAAAGCGGGGCGCGCGGCCCTTTGCAATCAAGGTGCTGGTTACCAGAGGCCCCCATCCGCCCCCGCCAAACGAGTCCAGGAAACCGCCGGCCCCGGCCAACAGACCAGCCTTCTTAATCTTCTGTTTGGCTGCTTTTTTCTTCCGGAAGGCGTTGTACATAATACGGGAACCCAGAATCAAAGTATAAAACGCCAGCACCGGACGCACATAATCGCCGTACTCTTCGCCCACCACGCTTAACAGATACGCGCCCGCAATGGCCCCAAGCACGCCCGGTATGAGCAGCACCTTGAACAGCTTCTTGTTCACGTTCCCGAACTTGTAATGACTGTAGCCCGAGGCCCCGCTGGAAAACACCTCGGCGGTGTGAATGCTTCCGCTGATGGCTGGCAAATTCACGCCTAATGACATGAGAATGGTGGTACAGGTAACGCCGTAGCCCATGCCCAAGGCACCGTCTACCATCTGCGCGGCAAACCCGGCCAGAATCATCCAGTAGAACAGGGGCTCAACATTCAGCAACAGGTTTTGGGTGCGCGCCGCCGCCTCGGCCAGCGGAAAAAAGAAAGAAACGCCGTAACCCAGCACCATCAAAAACAACGCTGCCGCGCCGCCCAGCGACATCTTTTTCCGGTGCTCGGTTTTTAAATTCATAGGCCGGTGACGGTCAAGTGGCACGGGTAGCACGTTGGTATTGTCCTTTGGCTGCGCATTTTAGTTTTGCCCGAATGGTAGAGTTTGAAGGACTGAATTCATTCCCGTTTTAGGGCTCAATTCCAGAAATGAGCCCTAAAACGGGGATTCCTAAAATCAGAAAATGATTTTAACTAAATGCCCAGAATTCTTCCTGTTTGGCTTCGGTGGAAATCATGCAGGCGCCTACGGTCACGTTGCTGGTTTCGTCAATCAAGATGGCGCCGCCATTGGCGCGTAGTTTCTTGTAGGAGTCAAACGCGATGGGCGAGGCAGTTTTAATCACGGCTTTCACCACGTCATTCAGGCCCGCCGAGACCGGCGACAGTTCTTTCTCCAGGGTGTTCACGTTGAGTTTGTAGTGCAGTTCTTTCACCACGGCGCGCACGGTGCGGCTGTTGATTTGGAGCAGATATTTGTTGCGCGGCAAGAGCGGCGTGTTACCCATCCAGCACAACACCACCTCAAATTCCTGGGCCACCTGCACGGGCGCGTCTTGCTTCACTATCACATCGCCGCGGCTAATGTCCACGTCATCTGCCAGGTGCAAGACTACGCTCTGCGGCGCGAAGGCTTCTTCCACTTCTTCGCCGCCTATTTCCACCGCCGAGATGGTGCTTTCCACGCCCGAGGGCTGCACCACCACTTTGTCGCCTTTCTTATAGATGCCGCTGATGATTTTTCCGGCATAGCCGCGGTAATCTGGCAGTTCCTCGGTCTGCGGACGAATGACGTACTGCACCGGGAAACGGCCTTCAGAGAGGTTGATGTCTTCGTGCACTTCCACGGTTTCCAGCACGCGCAGCAAAGACTCGCCCTCGTACCACGGCATTGCCGCAGATTTATCCACGATGTTGTCGCCGTTCAAAGCGCTGATGGGGATGAAGGTCACGTTTTTCAGGCCCAAAGATTTGGCCACCTGCGCGTAATCAATCACGATGTCATTGTACTTGTCTTCAGAGAAGTTCACCAAATCCATCTTGTTCACGGCCACCACCACATGCGGCAGATTGAGCAATGATACAATGATAGAATGCCTTCTGGTTTGCTCCACCACGCCGTGGCGCGCGTCAATCAAAATAATGGCCAAATCAGAGTTAGACGCGCCGGTGACCATATTGCGGGTGTACTGAATGTGCCCCGGCGTGTCTGCGATGATGAATTTGCGCTTGGGCGTAGAGAAGTATTTGTAGGCCACGTCAATGGTGATGCCCTGCTCCCGCTCAGCCCGGAGCCCGTCGGTGAGCAACGCCAAATCTACTTCGCCGGCGGCGCGGTTCTTGGTGCTGCGCTCCATGGCTTCCAACTGGTCTACCATGATGGATTTGCTGTCATATAACAGGCGGCCAATCAACGTGCTTTTGCCATCGTCTACGCTTCCGGCGGTTAAGAATCTTAGAATATCCATTTTGAAATGTGCTAATGAAGCAATGTGCTTATGTACTATCCGTTTTCGGCCTCTTTTTCAGAATTGAGCCCGAAAACGGAAATACTACTCACCTTTTTGATTTCTATTTTCCACATCGGCTGTGCCGAAAAACTTTATTTCTGCGTGGCAACTGCTTTTCTAGCTCGCCCACAAGATCCTTTCAGGATGACAAAGAGGGAGAAAGCAAAATGACATAGAGGAAGAAAGTCAGAATGACAAATAGCAAGAAGTTTAGTCACTACATCCGGTTTACAGTGAAAGAAAAAATCACTCACTCACTCACTCACTCACTCACTCCATCCTTCACTCATTAGAAATACCCGTTCTTCTTTCTATCCTCCATAGCGGCTTCAGAGGCGCGGTCGTCAATGCGGGTCTGGCCGCGCTCGCTGGTGTTGGTCGCGATGATTTCATTGATGATATCATCTAGGGTTGAGGCGCTGGACTCTACGGCGGCGGTGCAGGTCATGTCACCCACGGTGCGGTAACGGACTACTTTGCGGCTCACCACGTCGGTTCCGTTGAGGGTAATGAATTGGTTGGTGGCAACCAGGCGTCCTTCAAACTCCAGTACCTCGCGCTCGTGGGCGAAGTAAATGTTGGGCAGCTCAATGTTCTCGCGACGGATGTAGTTCCAGATGTCCAGTTCAGTCCAGTTGCTGATGGGGAACACGCGCACGTTTTCGCCTTTGTTGATTTTGCCATTGTAGATGTTCCAGAGCTCGGGGCGTTGCAGCTTGGGGTCCCAGGTGCCAAACTCGTCACGGACGGAGAAAATGCGTTCTTTGGCGCGGGCTTTCTCCTCGTCGCGGCGGGCACCGCCAATGCAGGCGTCAAAGGCAAACTCCTCAATGGTGTCCAGCAAGGTGTAGGTCTGCAGGCCGTTGCGGCTGGGCAGTTTGCCTTTCTGCTCGGTGAGGCCTTTGGCTTTGATGGTGTCTTCCACGTGGCGCACAATCAGTTTTTCGCCAATCTTATCTGCCAAGTAATCTCTGAAATCTAATGCTTCCTGAAAGTTATGGCCGGTGTCAACGTGCACCAGCGGGAACGGGAACTTGCCGGGCCGGAACGCTTTCAGGGCCAGGTGCACCAGCACGATAGAATCTTTTCCGCCCGAAAACAGCAGGGCCGGACGCTCAAACTGACCCGCCACTTCCCTGAAAATATGAATCGCTTCTGACTCCAGCTGATCCAGGTAATCTAATGTATAGGAACCCATAATCGGTACTTCTGTCTAATCAATCTTCGCTAATGAATTGGCCACGCCTGGCTTTTCCGTTACGTGCAACCCACATTCTTTCTTGCTGCTGTCTTCCCACCACCAGCGGCCGGCCCTGAAATCTTCGCCCGGCTGAATGGCCCGCGTGCACGGCGCGCACCCAATGCTGATGAAGCCTTTGTCATGCAGCGAGTTGTAAGGAATGTTGTTTTGTTTGATGAAGGCCATCACCTCGTCGGTAGACCAATGCAGGAGCGGGTGGAACTTGATGAGTTGGTTTCCTTCGTCCCACTCAAACTGGGGCAAATCTCCCCGGCCTGGCGAATGCTCGGCGCGTAAACCCGTGACCCAGATAGAATTCCCGGCCAGTGCGCGTCTCAACGGCTCTACTTTTCTGATGTGGCAGCAGTCTTTCCGGTTCTGGGTAGATTCATAGAAGGAGTTGGGGCCAGTGGCCTGCACAAATTCCTCCAGGCTCTCATGATTGGGGTAATAGGCCTTGATGCGCGTGTGGTAGGCCGCATTGGTTTTGCTCCAAACGCTGTAGGTTTCGGGGAAAAGGCGGCCGGTGTCTAGCGTGAAAATAGAGATGGGCAGCTGGTTTTCCAGAATCTGGTGCGAGATGACCTGGTCCTCAAAACTGAAACTAGAGGAAAACGTCACCGCGCCCGGGAACCGACCAGCCAGCAAGGCAAGGGTTTGGTCTATGGGTAAGCCTGCTGTTTCCTGAATAAGGAGAGACACCAGCTTTTGGGTAGAAGAGGCCATTGCAAGAAAATACTGGTAAAGAAATTAAAATTGGGTTGCCGCCTGGGCAAAGGGACTTTGTTGAAGCCGAGGGTTAGCAACAACAGCAGCCAGAGCTGCAACAACAGAAGCGCATTCGCTTTGTGTGAGAAGAGTAGACCATGTAGTCTTGTTCTGGCTGTTAAGATAAGATGACGCAAATATAGAAACCGAATTTTATAAATCAAGTTTTCCTATCAATTTAGTAGAGTTTTGTTTATGAAAATTAAATAACCCAAACATTATTTATGTGTATAAATTTTAACAATAGCATTGCAAGGTTAACGTATTTTCAATAGCTGTGTTTTCGTTTTCAGGCTCGTTTTTCAAAATAGGCTTTAAAATAGATTTTTACTGTACCAGAAATGTAGCGTCGTTACACTGTAACGGCGTGGTTCCATGAACGAGAACAGTTCTATATGCAACAGGCCCAACTCCAGGGCAAAGCTGCGAAGCACGGGTCCTAGTTTGTCTGAAGCAGTTTGGCTGCGTAGCTCTACTGTGTAACGACGCTACATTCCGTTTTTGGCTTCGTTTCCGGAAATTTGCCAAAAATAAAAAAGTAACCATTGCCTAGAAGGGGTAGACTTTTCCAACTTCACTTCACTATCTCATGCAATTTCGAAAAAAATATGGAGCAAAAGAGTATTCACATGGACCGTAGCCAAGTTTTAAAAAATATGAACATATTATCAAATTTTGATGCATAAATATAAAAATGTTGATTTCTATATAAAATTTCATTAAAAAACTTGCAAAGTCAATAAATCGAAAGGGTCAATCTAAACTTGAATAATTAATTTCTGGTTCATTACTTAAGTAAAGCCTGTGCAAAATCATTTTTAGGATTCTATAAAGTCAGATGTTACCAAATGAGGAAAATAGCTGTTTTTTTTAATTCAAATACCGCAGTTAAGCGTTATTTGAATTAATTTATAGATATAATTATAATTTTTATTTAAATGATTAAGATTATCAAAAAGAGCAATGTTTCCTATTTTTAGAAAACCCACTTGCATACTTTTAATATAGTTACCAAGGACACCCTTGTTCTGAGTGTTTGCATTACTGAATGATAGATTATGCACTTAGAGGTACTAGTTTCTATATGAACAGAACAATGGAGATTTTGCCTGTAGGTTTTCTATTGATAACAGAAGTACTACTTATGAAAAACAAGTTAACCTTCTACTTTAACTAGAATAATAAAAAAGGAGTGCTGATGCCTTTACCAAGTAGGCAATTATTAAATTCATTAATTTTATGAGAAAAAAATTATTATCAGCAGTAGTAGTATGTTTATGCTTTTCACTAACATCTGCTAAATCTTCAGAAACTGAGCAAGTTTTTGACAGACAGTGTTGTTCAAAAACTGTTCCTTTAGAGGATGGAAATTCCATCACCATAACTGCATGCGCAGGTTGGTTCCTATCAAATGACGCTGCGGCTTATGCTAGAGCATGTGAAAAAACCAGAGAGGCAATTGAAGCTTATTCAAACTAATAATAATAATAATAATAAATATGAAACGTATATTTCCTGTCATTTTAGTATTTTGTTTTTTTATTAATTCAAATGTAAAATCTTACCCAAAGGCAAACAATCCATTTTGCAGAGTCACTTGCACAATTAATGTTCCTGACGGCTTTGGAGGATCTTATGGGTTTTCTGGAACAGCAGGCAACATCTTTACAAGTTGTGAAACTGCAATGGAGAAGGCTTGTAAAGAAGCAACCCGAAATGCATTTGAAATTATGATGGATTTAATGGAATTTTAACGGTTACATTTAGAGTATAAATCAAAAAACAATAGTGTTATTTATATATTAATCTCAAATATATAAATAACACTATTTAATACTGTAATTATCAATAAAATACTATAATAATATGAGACTATTATTAACACTATTAACAATCTACTTTTATTCATTTCTCACAAATGCACAGCAATACGAAATAGAATATAATCATACTATTACATTCGATGACTTGGTCACTAGGGCTGTTTATAAACTCACTGCAACACATGAGGCTAGCTACTACATTAAGCTTAAAAGTGAGCAAGAAGCTAGAAACGGTACTGAATTAATAAATGCTAATACGGGGGCTATACCTTTTGTTTACAAAGACTATCTCCAAAAACAAACTCGGTACAACCAACCCATGATTAACAAAGTATTTTTTATTAAAGATGAACTTCCATTGCAAACATGGAAACTAGCCAGTGAAACTAAACAGATAAAATCCTTTAAGTGCAAAAAGGCTACTACTACTTTCAGAGGCCGTAAGTATACTGCTTGGTATTCCACAGATATTTCATTAATGGGCGGCCCTTGGAAATTTGATGGCTTGCCTGGTCTCATCTTGGCAGTAGCCTCAGATGACGGTGTACTATCTATTGAGGCCACAAAAATTGAGAAAAAGCCACTGAAACCATTACCTGTCTCTACTTTTAAAGCCGACGAGGCCATCACTTGGGATGCTTATAGTCTACAATACAAGAAGGCTATGAGCCGAATCAAGAAATCAATGCAGGCAAATGCAGAGCCAGATGTAGAACTCACTATAAAACCCAATTTGGTAGAAATAATACCTTTGTAAACCTATGCGTACAGCAGATACTAGGCTATGTTTTTCCGTCTTATTTCTCTTGGCATTTTCTTCTTTTTCACGCAACTCACCACATATTCTCAACGCATAACTGGCACTGTTACCACCCAAAGTGGCAAACCCGCCACTTCTTGCTATATCTTGGTAGAAAAGTACACCACGCAAGAAGTGGTGGATTATGTGGTGCCCAACCTCCAAGGCAAATATGACCTTCTCCTTAAAGCTAAAGATACCCTAACATTGCTTATAAGAGTGCAAGGGCTTGCTTATTATCCGCAGGCAAAGAAATTACACTTAGTACCCAGTAAAGAGTTCTATACCCTTGATTTTGTGGTGGAAGAAAATCCGCAACTGATGAAGGAGGTGGTGGTGCTGGGGGAACGTCAGAACATAGCGGTCACAGAAGATACCGTCACCTACACGGTAGATAAATTCAAAAGCTCCGAGGATCGAAAACTTGCTGACGTGCTCAAGAAAATGCCCGGCATGGAAGTTAATGACCAAACGGGACTTATAAAATATAAGGGAAAATCAATTGAAACTATTCTCCTGGACGGCGATGACCTATTTGGCAAAAGTTATTCAGTGGGAACCCGCAGTATTTCAGCAGACATTGTGGACCAAGTGGAGGCCATTGAAGACTATCAAGAAAACACTCTGAAAAAAGGGCTGCAGAAATCTGAGAAAGTAGTTCTTAACCTCAAACTCAAAAGAAATGTGGCTAAGGTTTCTGGTGATGCCTCAGCGGGGGCTGGAGTTGGCAATTACTTGGCTAATGTAAACAGCATCCTGTTATCAGAAAAGGTAAAGGCCTTGGGGGTGGCGCACGCCAATAACATTTCACTTAACCAAACGCCTTACCTAAAAGAAACTTACCGCTCAGAGAACTCCCTGGAAATGGAGAATTACGGCGTTGACCTATTACGTGAGGGCAGCGTGGCGCAAGCACCCGCCATGGCCAGAAGCTACGCCAACAGACTCAAGTTTGGGGCATTGAGTCTATTGTACAAACCCCATAAAAAGGTGACACTTACAAATCAGTTCTCGCTGTTCAGTGATGTCAGTACGTTTGAGTATGATTCCCGCTCCTCTTTTCTGCTAGGAGAAAATTCTGTGGAAATCTCCAACCAGACTTCAAACCGGGCACTGCCTACGTACGCTGCCTTGACTTCCAAACTCAGTTACAAACCATCTGTTTCTTCTTCTCTGGAGATCAACAACAGGTACGCGTATCAAGCAGATACCTATTACCAAAACAATCTACAGAACAACGCCCAATTATTTAACACTGCGCTTACAGGAAGAAAAAGGTATTACCACCAACACATCAGTTATTCCAACAAATTGTCTCCTACCCAATTGCTAGAGTTCACGGCATACAACGCTTTAGACCAGACTAACAGAACCTTCCTGCTAGACAGCCCCCAGCCAATTCTTGTGGAAGGAAAAGAAGTCAATTTGCAAAATCTAACCAGTGAAAGAAGCAATCGAACTTTGGAGGCTGCCTACCTAGTGAAAATAAATAAGGTGGACACCCAATTGAAATTGACACAAGCACTAGACCAAGAAAACATAGTGATGGCCGCCGCGTCCCCCTTACACAAGTTCCAACTTAGAAATAGCATCACTGCCCTGCACACAAGGGTGGGCTTTAATCCAAAACCTACTGTTATTCTCTCTGGACTCATCACTCTGAGCTACGCCAAACGTGCAGCAGCCACCGCACAGGAACCAGATAGATTACAGCAAAACGACTTTTACATAAACAGTGAGGTAAAGCTTAGATACAAAATCAATGAAAGCAACAGCATAACCTTAAAGGCCGGGAAAGAGAGCAAACCTGTAGAAAACCGCTACTTAATCGCCACCCCGTTGTTACTGGATTCCCGTACCGTTCTAAACAACATACCCTCCCTAGACTTGGAGGATACTTGGATTTCCTCAGCAAGCTATTCACACTTCAACCTTTTTGAGCAGCGCAACTTCACCTTATTTGCCAGTTACCAAGAAACCCGTAATACGTGGCTTGCCCAGCAAACCATCACGGAAGGCCTCAGTCTGATAACCTACTTCCAAACCCCACTCACCAGAAAAGACCTGAACCTCTCAGCCTCAGCAGGCTACTTGATAGATGCTATCAGCCACAAGGTGAATCTTATGGCCAATACCAATATCAACCAATTCTACAACGCCCTCAACGGCACCTCTGCCCAGAGAACCTGGCTACAGGTGCATACTTCCACCGTAGAACTGAACAGTGCATTCTCTGGCAAATTCAATTACAAGAGCTCATGGGGCATAACGCATATCATTGGCGAACAGGAAAACACTACCCCTATCACCACTACCAACCTTACTGGCCGCTTGGAATCTATCTTGAAACTCTCCAGCAAGACATATTGCAAGGTAGGGAAGGAATTATTGCTCCCTGGCAACGCAACACTTGACATAAACCAGGTTTTTCTTGATTTTTCATTCCATCACTTCACTAAGAAGATAGAGTATTTCGTGCTTGCCAAAAATCTATTGAATAGACCCGCGTTCACACAGGTTTACTCAACAGAATTCTCTACCAGTGTTTTCTCTAATTCCCTTTTCAGGAGGTACGTGGTGGGAGGCCTGAATTATACTTTTTGAGGCAGTGTGTTTCTTATAACGAAAGGATGGTGGTATGCCTTATCATGTGTAATAACTCATATCAGTTCCTTCACCAGTTTTAACCTCATTTTTAGAATCTGAGCCTACAACAGAGTTTATCCTTATCAAAATGCAGCATCATTACATCGTAACGACGTGTCTCCATGCAACGGGAATGTCTCTGCCGCAATAAGCCCAACTTCAAGGGGAAGCTGCGAAGACAGATTTATGGATAAGTGTACCGGCATTGCTACGTAGAACCACGTCGTGTCAGTGCCACAACGCTACATTTCCGTTTTCGGGCTCGTTTTCAGAAATGAAGCCAAAAACGGCCAAACGCATTACCTTTGCGGTTCAACCCAAGCCCATGCACACGCTTCCGCAACTCACTTCCGGCGAACTCAAAGGCACTAAAAGCCTCAAACTTTCGGGCGGTCTCACCCAGTTCCCGCTGGAGATTCTGGACTTAGCAGACACTCTGGAAATTCTGGATTTGTCTGGCAACCAACTCACCCATTTGCCAGAGGAATTCGCGCAGCTGCAGCACCTGAAAATCGCGTTCTTCTCAGAGAATCCCTTTACTGAGTTTCCGGCGGTGTTGGCGCAATGCCCAAAGTTGGAGATGATCGGGTTCAAGGCGTGTCGGCTGCAAACGGTTCCAGAAAATGCTATTCCCAAAACCACGCGCTGGCTTATTCTCACCGACAACCAGATTACCCAATTGCCGACTTCTATTAGCCTTTGCACCAACATGCAGAAACTGATGTTGGCGGGCAATAGATTGACAGAACTACCGCCGGAAATGGCCGCGCTGCAAAACCTGGAATTGCTACGGATCTCCGCCAATAATTTGACAGAATTACCCGAATGGCTGTTCAGGTTGCCGCGTCTTTCCTGGTTGGCCTTCTCAGGAAATCCTTGCCAGGCGAAGCGGCTAACCCAACCGCAGTTACAGGAAATTCCGTGGGCAGAGTTGGAAGTACGTTCTGTTCTGGGCGAAGGCGCCTCGGGGTTGATTTCTTTGGCCACCTGGCGCAGAAACGGGCAAGCGCCGGAGCAAGTGGCCGTGAAAGTGTTCAAAGGCGCCGTAACCAGCGACGGGTTGCCGCAAGACGAAATGGAGGCGAGCGTGGCCGCCGGACAGCATTCAAATCTGGTGCAAGTGCTGGGCAAAATCACAGGGCATCCAGCGCAGAAACAAGGCTTGGTGCTGGCGTTGATTCCGGCTGGTTACAAAATTTTGGGAAACCCGCCCACCTTTGAAACCTGCACGCGTGATACGTTTCCGGCTGCAACGTCCTTCAGTTTGAAGGAAATTATCCAGATAGTCACTGGCATTGCCTCTGTGGCCGCACATTTGCACCAACGTGGCCTTCTGCACGGCGATTTGTACGCCCACAACACCTTGATCAATGAATCGGCACACCCGTTGCTAAGTGATTTCGGCGCAGCCACCGTGTATGGCACAGCAGAAACCTACGCCGCGGCGCTGGAGAAACTGGAAGTGCGGGCGTTTGGCTGTCTGCTGGAAGATGTATTAAATCACGGTTCATCAGCGCCAGCAGAAACCTTGGCTTGGCAGCAGTTGCAGGCGTTGATGCAAGATTGCCTGCAACCAGAAGTTCACCAGCGGCCTACGTTTGATTCCGTGGTAAATAGGGTTCAGAAATTAGCGCAAAATTGAAAATCTAAGAGACTGATACAGCGTGGGTGGCCAGGGAAATTGGCATCATCTGTCAATAACTCCTGACGCTTTGCGCACCATTCGCGCCAGCGCAAGATTCTCTGCCGGTTCAAAGACATGCGGGCAATTTACCAACTCCGTTTTCGGCTTCATTTTCAGAATTGAGGCCAAAAACGGAACCTCCTGCGCGGCGCTGTCTTAAAAATCAGGAAACCTCAGTCCGTCTAAAACGGTACATGTAAATCCAGCGCCGGCAGGTACCCCCGGCGCCAGACCCTAACCGTATGGCGAAGCACACCTATGACCTGGGCTTGATTGGCAACTGCGCCTACCTGGCCCTGATTCACAAAGACACCAACGTTGAATGGCTCTGCTGGCCCCGTTTTGACAGCAGCTTTATCTTCGGCCCCTTAATGGACCGCCAGAAAGGCGGCGAGTTCTCCCTCAAACCAGACGCCGAGGACTTCACCTCGCACCAGTATTACGAGGAAAATACCAACATTCTGGTCACGGAGATTACCTGCCAGGAGGGCACCTACCGCGTCACTGATTTCGCGCCGCGTTTCAAGCAGCACCAGCGCTATTACAAGCCTTTAATGTTCATCAGAAAGGTGGAGCCCATCAGCGGGTCGCCGCGCATTAAGGCCACGTGCCGGCCGGTGGGCAAATACGGGCAGCTGGAGCTTGGTAGGAGACGCAGCAGCAACCACATCGCGTTTTTAGGCCTTGACGAAGAAGTGCGCCTGACTACCAATGCCTCGTTGAGCTATATTCTGGAGGACCAATATTTTGTCTTGAACGAGACCCTGTACTTTGTCTTGACCTACGGCGCGCCGCTGGAAGCCAACATTGAAAGCACCGTGGAGTCGTTCATCAGCCAGACCCGCCGCTACTGGCGCAACTGGGTCAAGAACACCAGCATCAGCAATTTCTTCCAGGAACAAGTCATCAGGAGCGCCTTGGCCCTCAAAATCCATCAGTACGAAGACACGGGCGCCATCATTGCCTCGCCTACCACCAGTTTACCGGAACACCCGGGCAGCGGGCGTAACTGGGATTACCGTTTCTGCTGGATGCGCGACACCTATTACATTCTCAATGCGTTCAACAACATTGGGCATTTTGAGGAGATGGAGCGGTATTTCCACTTCATCGCCAACATTACGGCCAAAGACACGCCCCGCTACCAACCGCTGTACTCCATTAGTGGCCAAAGCAAACTCACCGAGATTGAGCTGGAACTGGACGGGTACCTGGGCAACAAACCGGTTAGAATTGGCAACGATGCATACACCCACATTCAGAACGATGTCTACGGCCAGATTCTGGTCGCGCTGCTGCCCTTATATGTTGACCGCCGGTTCAATGACGCCGAGCGCATTGAATCGCAGAAACTGATTTACAAAACGCTGTACAAGATTCGCGACACCATGAACGAGCCCGATGCCGGTCTGTGGGAGTTCCGGGATTTTGCGCAGTACCATTGCTACACCTACCTGTTCCATTGGGCCGGGGCCGCCGCCGCCCGCAGCGCCGCCCGCTACATGGGCGATGAACAATTGGGTGCCTTGGCCAATGACTTAATGCAACAGGCAGCCGTCAAGATTGAGGAATGCTTTGACCCCGCGCAGGGCGTGTACACGCAGGCCATCGGCAAAAACCACATGGACGCCAGCACGCTCCAGCTCATCATGATGCATTACCTGGACCCCGCCTCTGAGCGCGCCAAACTGCACCTGGAAGCCATGGAGCGCGAGCTTAAAACCCCCGAAGGCTTATTCTACCGCTACAAACACGCCGATGATTTTGGCGTGCCGCAAAGCACGTTCCTGATCTGCGCCTTCTGGTACATTGAGGCCCTGGCCTGCGTGGGTCGTGTAGATGACGCCATTAGAGAGTTTGAGAGCATTCTGCAGTACACTAACCACCTGGGCTTGCTCAGCGAAGACGTGGACTCCAAAGACGGAAGCCAATGGGGTAACTTCCCGCAGGCCTACAGCCACGTGGGCTTGCTGAATGCCGCCTATAGAATCTCTAAACGGTTAGACCGGCCTTCGTTCTTGTAGGATTTAGACTTTCGTTTTCTAAAACAGAAAAGCCCACTGGTAACGGTGGGCTTTTCTGTTTTCCGTTTTCGGGCTCGTTTATGGAAATGAGCCCGAAAACGGAATTTAAACCTGTAGAGACAAGGCAATGCCTTGTCTCTAGGTATTGCTCTCGCATTCCCAAACTCCCCTCCTGTCCTAGGAGGGGCTAGGGGTGGTCAACGAATTCCCAATAAATACCAGCTTCCGTTTTCGGGCTCATTTCTGGAAATGAGCCCGAAAACGAAATTTAAACACTTGCTCCTGAAACGAGCTTCTTAACACAGAGACTTCAGCAACTTTCTGACTTGCGGCGAATTCTCCAGGTTGAAGCGGGCGCGGGAGCGTTCATGGCCTACTTTGATGGTGAAGGCTTCTTCGGGCATGGCCCCGAACATGTCTTCGTCGGTGCGGTCATCGCCAATGCAGAGAATGAAATCCTGAGGGTTGGTTTCTAGCCAGCGGGCGGTGGCCACGCCTTTGTTTACTTCAATGTTCTTGATCTCCACCACTTTATCGCCCTCCATGACTTGTAGGTTAATGTTGGCGGCAATGAACAGGAGGTAATTGCTGAGTTCGCGGGCCCGGAGTTCGGCCAGGGTGGGGTCTACTTTGCGGTAATGCCAGACCAGCGAGAAATCTTTTTCCTCAATGAAGGAGCCCGGCGTGCGGCTCACGTGCAGTTCCAGAATGGGCCGAACCTCTTCTTTCCAGGTGCCGCTCAGGTTCTGCAGCATCTCCCAGTCATGGCCGCGCATTCTGGACCAGACGCCGTGTTCGGCAATAATATCAAGGGGCAGATGGCCCAGCCAGTTCTGTAGCGTGTGGCGGTCGCGGCCGCTCACAATCACTACCTGGTTTTTGGGTTCCTGGGTGAGACAGGTGAGGGTTTCCAGCAGTTCCTGGTCTGGGAAAGCCTGCTGCGGCTCGCGGTGGAACGGACTCAGCGTGCCGTCATAATCCAGGAACAGAAGGCGTTGCTGGGCTTGGTTGAAACGCTCCTGGAGCAGCTGGCTTTCTTCTCTGGAGAGCGTTTTGGTGGCCATGGCCTGTTGTTTGGTTTTGATGTAGTCTAATCTGTTCATGAAAATCTTGACCCAGTGGTGAATGTTGTAGCGCCGCACCAAATCTTGCAAATGCGTCATTCTGGTGATCTGCTCTTTTTCTGGCATGGTGAGCGCCTCTTTGAGTGACCGCACCATCTGCCCCAGGTCATTGGGGTTCACCATGAGGGCATCGGCTAACTCACGGGACGCGCCCGCCATTTCGCTGAGCACCAGCACGCCTTTCTGGTCTATTTTACTGGCTATGAATTCTTTGCAGACCAGATTCATGCCGTCGCGCATAGGCGTGACCATGGCAATATCAGCTATGCAGTAGAGCGCCGACAGTTCTTCAATGGGGAAAGACCGGTAGAAATACTGAATGGGGTTCCAGGAGATGGTGCGATAGGCGCTGTTGATGCGGCCCACCAATTCATCAATGGTTTCCTTGAGCTGGCGGTACTGGTCCACCTGGTCGCGGGAGGGCACCACCACCATGGAGAGCGTCACACTTCCGTGGAATTCTGGGTTCTCCTTCAGAAACAACTCAAACGCCAGCAGCCGCTGCGGAATACCTTTGGAATAGTCCAGCCGGTCAATGGCCAGTATTATTTTCTGCTGAGGCAGGGCTTTACGGTACTCGGCTATTTTCTCCTGGGTTTGGGGCAGCGTGGCCAGTTGTTCATACTTGTCATAGTCAATGCCCATGGGGAACGCGTCTACCATAATATTGCGGTCGCCGTTGTCAATTAAGCCCTGGGCGGTGTTGAAACCTATAATTCTACTTACCGAACTCAGGAAGTGGCGCGCGTCATCATAGGTATGGAACCCGATTAAATCGGCGCCCAGCATGCCGTGCAGCAATTGCTGGCGCCAGGGCAACAACCGGAACACTTCATAAGACGGGAACGGAATGTGTTGGAAAAACCCGATGGTGCTGCCCGGCATCTGTTCCCTGATTAGGGCCGGCAAGAGCAGCAACTGGTAGTCATGCACCCAAATGGTGTCTTCAGGCTCAGCGTTTTGGAGCACGGCCTGGCAGAATTTCTGGTTCACACTTTGGTAGGCATCCCAGAAAGCATCTTCATAGACCGCGTATTGGCTGAAGTAATGGAACGTAGGCCACAGGGTCTCATTGCTGAAGCCTTCATAGAAATCCCTGATTTCGCTTTCCGTGAGAAAAACCGGGAACATGCTCTGCGCCGCCAGGTCTTGGGTGACCTGCTGTTGCTGTGCCTCGTCGTCAAAGTACATGCCGGGCCAGCCTATCCAGAGGTTGTCGCCTTCTTTGTAGATGGAGCCCAGGCCGGTGGCCAGGCCGCCTTCGCTGGTTTCATAGGTGATGGTGCCGTCTGGCTGCTGCTGTACTTTGATGGGCAGCCGGTTAGAGATAATAATGGTTTTGGGCATAGTTGAATTAGTCAATCTGGGGCACTGGTGCCTGGCTTGCCGCCGCCGCAAGCGTATAGTAGGTGTACTTTGTTTGCGGCGCTTAGGTTAAGTTTCCCTTGAATGGTTATAAAACCAGGTGCTGCGGTTTGGCGGCGAAAGCGCTCCGTTTATAACCTTTCCTGGCCAAATGGGGTACGCATGAACTTGTCAACGCTTCCCCAATGGGTGCCATGTTCCAAAACCTTTCACATGTAGTCAGAGATCATTTTCCGCAGTTCCTGCAAGGCCTGGGCCTGGTGGCCGGCGGATTGATGCTTGGTTTTCTGCTGAAATGGCTGTTGTTCCGGTTTGCGGCGGCATATCACGCACGGTCGCCCAAGTCGTGGCTGGGAGGCGTGTTGAAGTATCTGCCTAGACCGTTGGGATATTTTCTGCCCTTGCTGGCCTTGTCTTTGGTCTTGCCCCTGGTGCCGCTGGCGCCCCGTCCGTTTGAGGTGCTCCGGAGAATGGTGGAGATTGCCCTCACTTGCGCCTTTGCCTGGGTTTTGATTGGTTGGGTCTATGTGGTGCAGTACAGAATCAGGCAGAAGTACCAGTTAGACAAATCTGACAACATCAAAGAGCGGAAGCTTTTCACGCAGCTGCAGTTCATCAAGAAAATCGTCATTATCCTGATTGTCTTTTTCACGGCTTCGCTCATCTTGATGAGTTTCCCCACGGTACGCAAGATTGGCACGGGCTTGATTACCTCGGCGGGGATTTTGGGCGTGATTCTGGGTTTTGCCGCGCAACGGTCCCTGGCCAACTTGCTGGCGGGTTTTCAGATTGCGTTCACCCAACCCATCAGGATTGACGATGTGCTGGTGGTGGAAAACGAATGGGGCCGCGTGGAGGAAATCACGCTCACTTATGTGGTGCTCCGCATCTGGGACCAGCGCCGGCTCATTCTGCCGCTCAATTATTTCATTGAGAAACCTTTCCAGAACTGGACCCGCAGCACCGCCGAACTGCTGGGCGCCGTTTATTTACATTTAGATTACACCGCGCCCCTGGACGAACTCCGCACCGAACTCAACCGCATCTTGCCCGAAAACCATCTCTGGGATGGCCGCGTAGCCGTGCTCCAGGTCACCGAGGCCAAGGAACGCACCCTGGAAATCAGGATTCTAGTCAGTGCCGCTGATTCTGCGAGCGCGTTTGACTTACGTTGCTGGGTACGGGAGAAATTGATAACGTTTGTGCGCGAGCATTACCCAGAAAGCCTGCCGGTGACTAGAAACACGGTGCCAGGCGCTGGTAGTGGGAAGATGCCGTTTGAAGGTTTTACCACCCCCAGCCCCTCCTAAAACAGGAGGGGAGCTATCTGGAATGCGTAGTAGCAAAAGAAGTGAATTTGGTAGAGACAAGGCAGTGCCTGGGCTCTACCACCTGCAAACGATTTCTAGTTTCGCCTCCATTTCTGAAATAGAGCCCTAAAACGCAATTGGCATGGACACTGCGCGCACTACGAGGTCTTTTGAGCAGGCGTCTGCCGGGACCTCAACCGTAGAGACCAGGCAGTGCCTGGTCTCTACCACGCATTGCCCAGTTTCGCCTCCATTTCCAAAACAGAGCCCGAAAACGCAAAAAGCCAAAAAGCTCCCCTCCTGTTTTAGGAGGGGCCGGGGGTGGTCAATTTATTCCTTGTACGGGTCATACACATCTTCCCCGGCCATGGCCACGCCCAGCGGTCTGAGTGTGTGCAGAATCTTGATGGTATTTCCCTGGTACTTGAGCACGTCTTCCAGTTTCTTGTAGGCCTCTGGGGCTTCATCGGCTCCGGCGCCGCGGAGTTCAATGCGATTTTCTTTCATGCGCTGCTGCACGGCTTCAAAATCAATCAGGCCAGGTTTGACAACCGTTTTTCGTTTGACGCCTTTGGCATCTCGTATCCATTTGGTTTTGCCGGCGGCAGCTCTTCTACTCAAAACGCGGCCCGCGCCGTGCACCGTGGAGTACAAGCCGCGTACCGCCAATTCGCTTTCCACGCCTTCAATAATCACGGAGTTATCAGACATATTGGCGCCAATAAAGCCTTTCTGACCAGGGAAGGCGGGCGTGCAGCCTTTGCGCACCACCCAGTAATCTTCGCCCTGGTGGCGCTCAAACCACGCGAAATTATGGTGGTTGTGAATGGATTCGGTGGCCTGTGCGCCTAAGATGTCCAGCACGGTGTCTACCACAATATCACGGCCGGCGTAGGCGTATTCCCCGGCCAGGGCCATGGCGGCAATATAGTCCTGGCCAATTCCGGAGTTGATATCGAACAAGATGGGCGAACCATCCATGGCGCTTTCGCGGGCTTTGTCGGTGAAGCTGCCGCCTTGAGAAAGAGCGATGAACCCGGAGGCGGTGCGGTGCCCGAAGCCCCGGGAACCGAAGTGCACGCCAATCCAGAGAAAGCCTTTTTCGTCCTCAAACAAGTCAATAAAATGATTGCCGCTGCCCACGGTGCCCAGTTGTTCGGCGGCCAGTTTGCAAAGTTCGCGCTGCGGTTTAAAGTCGGCTTTGGCAATGTGGTCGATGACCGGATGGTCCACTTTTTTGGGATTGGGCCGTCCCACCCCGAAGCCGATGTTCTTCACAATCATATCCATGGCGCGGGCAATTTTCACGTCTTGGGCCAAAATGTTGGTGCGCACCGCTTTGTTTCCGCAACCAATGTCAAACCCCACACCCGACAAGGACACCTGGTTTTTATAGGCCACCGCGCCGCCAATGGGGTGGTTGTAGCCGTAATGGGCATCAGCAGTGAGCACGCCCAAATCTTCTGGGCCCACGCAGCGCTTGATTTGGTCAATGGCGCTTTGGTCAATAATCTCTTCGCCGAAAATGGTGAGGTTGTTCTCTATTCTGGCCATGGCTGCAAAACTTGGTCTGACTGGGCTATACGCAAAAACTGCGGTGCGTTTTCGGGCTCATTTCTGGAAATGGGGCTAAAAACAGAAAAGGGAAGCCGTTTGGCCTCCCTCTCCTTTCAATACGCTGGGTCAGATTATAATCCGCCGCCGTTGCGTGAGCCACCGGTTTTTTCGCCTTCGTGGCCTTTCACTTTTACAATTTTATTGTACAAGCCCAACAGCAGGAACGGCGCTGGCCACTGACCTACAAACAGGGCTTCCTCGTCTTTCTTCATGATTTTCAAGGTAGCCGACACGGCCATGGAGCCCAAAGCTGCCCATAAGAACAGGTCAGACGGCAATTTGGCGGTATATTCCTCAATGGTTCTAGCTACCGGTCCTTCTCTGTGTTCTGGGTTGTAGTTGTCTGCGGCGTTTTTCAAATCTTGTGCGCCGTTCTTTAAGTCTTGTGCAGTTGCCATAGTTTTATATCAGTTTAGGTAATGAAATATCCTATGAAAACGTAGAACACGGGCGAGGGTTTACCTAAATTTTAATTTTGCTACCAGGTGGCTTCCAGAGATTTGGTTTGCGGCGGCGTTAAAACTTTTTAGTAAGATGTCTGTTTTAGGGCTCATTTCTGGAAACGGAGCCGAAAACGAAAATTATTTTAATGTATGGTAAAGAAGTAATCACGCTCTTTCTTTAAATGATAAGTTTGGTTTATTACTACCGAATCTCTTCCCTTAACTAAATATCCTTCCACACGGATAGTTAAATTTTTGATTTTCTTGATATTGGGTTCAGTAAAATCGTAACTGTAATGTAACGTTTGTTTTATTTTTTCTGGATGCAGCGTTACAGAATCCTCGTTTTTCTTCCAAGAAATAGTAAGATTTGACAACTTGAATCTATCTAAAGTATCTTTATCTGCTTGCCGGATGTTAACCTCCAAAAAATCATTTCTATAATAAGGAGCGTAACACTCTAAAGTGTAACCTTTCCCTTTAATTACATCTTCAGATTTGCTTTTTGCATCCAAAGGAATAAATAAGTGATTAGAAACTAAACAGCTTGAAAAGACACAAGCAATACCCACGCAGAGAATTAAGTGCAGGGTTTTAAATAATGACATTTGCTTAAATTTCATATTTATCAATGCTGTTTGTGGCTTTATCAGCAACCTACATAAAAAACAAAAGAAGCCCCACCAAATCTGGCAGGGCTTCTTGTCTTTACATCGAAATAAAACCTACTTCTTAGGCAGCTCCTGCAACAAAACCTCCACGGCTTTCTCCAGTTGTTGGTCGCGGCCTTGGGCGGCGAGGGCCGGTTCATTGGCTACCAGGTAATCTGGTTCCAGTTGGGTATTCTCCAGAAATTTTCCGCCGCCCAACGTACGGTAGCCAATCTGCGGAATCCCGAAGACCATGGTGGGGTCAATCAGGGTTTCCCACCACACAAAGGTACCGGTGCCGGCCACGGGCATGCCCACGGTTTTGCCAATGCCCAATTCTTTGTAGAGTACCGGGAAGATGTGCGCGTCTGAGTAGTTGCTCTCGTTCATGACCACAATAGACGGCTTCGTCCATTTGTTGCGGGGCTCGTCTGAGAGGTGCTGGTTGCGGGGGATGAACTCGGCGTAGCGCTTTGTGTTCAAAAAGCTAATCAAGTCATCATGCAGGTTGCCGCCGCCGTTGGAACGGGTGTCCACAATCAGGGCTTCTTTGCCGGCGTTTTTGCCGAGGGCGTCTTCGTACACGGTGCGGTAGCTGGCGTCGTTCATGCCGCGTATATGCACATAACCCAATCGGCCGCCCGATAAACGGTCAACTTCTTTTCTCCGGTTTTCTACCCAGCGCTGGTACAGTAGTTCGTTTAATTCGCCGCCGTTGATGGGTTTCACGGTTTCTTCCCAGCGCTGTTTGGTGCTTTCATTGTACAGAGAAACCAAGGTGTACTTGCCGGCCTTTCGGTTGAGGAGTTGGTCCAAATCTGTGTTTTCTTCCAACGGCTGGCCGTCAAGCATTTCAATCACAATGCCCGGCTTTACTTTGGAACTGGCGCGGTCAAACGGGCTCATGTTCACCACTTCCTTCACCTTTAACCCTTTGCCGGTGTAGTTTTCGTCATAAAACAAACCAAGCGAAGCGGTGGCATCTGGATTGGTGGAGCGGGGACTGTAACGGCCGCCGGTGTGCGAGGCGTTCAGTTCACCCAGCAACTCGCTCAGCACATCTGCAAAATCGTAATTATTAGCGATGTGCGGCAAGAACTGACGGTAATTCTCAGTATTGGCTTTCCAGTCTACGCCGTGCAGATCCGTTACGTAAAACTTCTGCTCCAGCTCTCTGATGACGTGGTCATACATGTAGGTGCGCTCGGCGGAGGCGTTCAAATTCATCTCGCCGTTCACGCGCAGCGTTTCCTGCTTGCCGTTGTCGGTGTCCAGTTTCAGGATTTTGCCTTCGGTGAGCACGAACAGGTTTTTGCCGTCTTTGCTCATGACCATTTTGCCCCCGCGGGCACCTAATTTGGCCAGTAATTTGGTGTCATTGTCGCGTAGGTTGGTCACCCACAGGTCATAGCCTTTCTCAAACCGGGACAGGTAAAACATACGGTCGCCTTTGTCTGTGACCACAAAATCTGCCAGGTCTGAGGACGTGCCCGTGAGGCGGGCCTTGCGGTAAGCCAAGTTGTCCAGTTCCAAAGCCAGGGCGGCGGGCGCTACTTTTACCACTTCGTTTTTCTTGTTTTTGCCTTTGGGTGCGGCTTTCTCGGCCTGCGCTCTGGCTTCGGCTTCACGCTTCTCCAGTTCCTCCATCAGGCTGTAATCTTCCTTGCTCAGCTTAAAGCGGTCAAAGCCGTCTTGCGTGGTGAACAGCGCGAACACATCACCCGTGCCCCAGTTGTTGCCGTTGCCGCGCAGGCCTTCGCGGTTAGAATAATAGGCGATCATTTTGCCGCCCATCATCCACTTGGGGTCGCCTTCATTGTAGCCGCTCTGGGTCAGGTTTCTGATTGCCCCGTTGCCGCTGGCAGATACCAAGCCGACCTCGCTGATCCATTGCTTGGGCTGGTTGAAATCCACCAAAAACCATTTTCCGTCCGGCGACCAGGAATAGTACTGGTCACCGTCTGAATAAGAATAGTTGTTGGCGTTCACCATAATGTCACGCACCTGCTTGGTGGCTTTGTTCACCACCCGCAACTTCACTCGGTCTTCCAGAAACGCCACCTCTTTCCCGTCTGGTGAATATGCCGGTTGAAATTCCTCTACCTTCGGGTTGGCTATCACCACGTCTTCCTTGAGAATAGTGGATGCGTAAAAATAAGGTTCGGCGCTGCGTGCGATGCTGGTTTCATACACGTTCCAGCTGCCGTTGCGCTCACCGGCGTACAGAATCTTGCGCCCGTCCGGAGAGAAGCTCACGCTCCGCTCCTGCTCCGGCGTGTTGGTGATGCGCTTAGTAATGCCACCTTCCACTGAGGACACGAACACCTCGCCGCGATTCACGAACACTACTTCTTTACCGTTCGGCGATACTTCCATCTCGGTCATGCCGCCTGAGATGGGCAACACGGTTTCCTGGTTCGCTCTTATGTCTGAGTACAGCTGAATGGCTACTTTCTGCGGCTGCGCGCCCGGTTTCTGGGTGTAGATTTCGCCGTTGTAGGTAAAGGAAAGCGTACCGTCTTTCGCGCCGCTCAAATGCCGAACCGGGTGCTTGGTGAAGTTGGTGACCGCGGTGCTCTGTTTCGGGTTTTGCAGGTTCATTTTGCGCACATTGAACGTGCCGTTGGGCTGCTCGCTCAAGTAATATACCTCTTGGCCGTTGGCCGAAAACAGGGGTTGACGGTCTTCGCCGGGGTTGTCAGTGAGTTTAGTGTGCTGCTTGGTTTTGGCGTTGTAAGCCCAAATATCCCGCGTGATGGACGAGACATGGTGCTTGCGCAGCGCATTCTCGGGTCCTTTGCGGTCCTGGTACACCACCATGTCACCGGCGGAGTTGTAGCGGGCAGCTTCGGCGGGCGTGGTCAGGACCATGCTGTTTTTGCCGCCGTTCACCGGCACGCTGTACAATTCCGGGAACGCCCCCGAGGGGAACATGGAATTACTGGCCGCATCTAGTCTGGCCGCCGTAAAGAGCACACTCTTGCCATCCGCAGAAAAATCTGACGGCAAATCTCCGCTGGAATTAAAGGTCAACCGCTTGCTTTCACCACCTTGCGCCGGCATCACAAACACGTCAAAGTTACCGTGGCGGTCTGAGGCGTAGGCCAGCTGTTTTCCGTCCGGAGACCAAACCGGCATGTATTCATAGCCCTCGTGCATGGTGAGCGGCGTAGCATTTCCGCCAGCTGCGGGTACTCTATATAAATCGCCTTTGTAGCTGAAGACAATGGTCTGGCCATCGGGTGAAATGGCTGGCGTGGTCATCCAGAGCGGTGTTTGGGTTTGCGCGCTGGCGCCTAGACTGCTGGCGCAGCAGAGAGCCAAAGCGGCGAAGAACCTCTTTTTCATGGGTAGTTTATTGTTTGGTAGAATGGTAGATTAAATGTAGCGAAAACCCGGCGGAATGCAACTTTGCGTTTTCGGGCTCATTTCTGGAAACGGAGCCGAAAACGAAAGTCGGTAAGTATATTTGATTCTATAGGGACAGGGCTGGACCTGTTCTCCACGCCATTCTGGGTGTAGGGGCGTATCGCATACGCCCTTTGCCGTAGCCAACGCAGAAAAGCGAATTCCGAGGCATTTTTCCAATGGTTGACGGCCAGAAAAAGCCACCGTCTAGGGCGTATGCGATACGCCCCTACAAGCAGGAATGAATATTCAGACAGTTGCAATCCTTTCAACTAAGAGCATGTTTAAATTTTGGAAAGGGATAAAAAAAGCGAGTCAGCCCGTAAGCATTAAGTGACCAAACTTCGGTGCTTATGGAATCCCAGTACAGGAAATTGACTGACTCGCAATGGGAGGCGATGAAGTCATCGCTGCCCACTGATAGGAAACGTCTGCACAGCCTTCGGGTTATAGCGGACACCATATTTTACGTGCTTCGCGTGGGATGCCAGTGGCGGAACCTGCCGCAGGGGTGTTTCCCCAAGTGGCAGCTGGTGTACTACTACTTCCGCCTATGGAAGTCGGACGGCACGCTGGAGAGGCTTAACTGGGCCCTGAACATGCGGGAGCGGAGAAGGCAGGGCAAGGCGGACTCGCCCAGCATGGTCAGCATTGACAGCCAGTCGGTTAAGGCAGGCCCGTTCATCTCACAGGAGACAGGCGTGGACGGCAACAAGAAGGTCAACGGGCGGAAGCGGCACGTGGTCACCGACACGCTAGGCCTGGTGTGGGGCGTGGTGGTGCACGGGGCCAACAGGGCGGACGGGGCCCTGGCCCGCAGGGTGGTGGAGCCGATGAAGGGCTACCTGCACCGCATGGAGAAGATACTGGCCGACGCCGCCTACCAGAAGGGCTTCATGGCCTGGGTGGAGGAAAGTTTGCTGGGCGTGGAGTTGGAGGTGTCATCCAAGCCGCCGGGAACGGAGGGTTTCGCCCCTGTGAGGTGGAGGTGGGTCACGGAGCGGGCCTTCGGCATGTTCTCCTTCTTCCGCAGGCTCGACAAAGACCACGAGAAAACGACCGAAAGCGCCGAAAGTTGGGTGCTTTGGCAGAACTGCCAAGTCATTCTCAATCGTTTGGGCTGATAACCAGAAAGTTAAAATTTAAACAAGCTCTAAACGACTCTACAGCTTACAAATAAAATAATTCCCTCATCCTACCCTTCTCCCAGGGGGAGAAGGGACTGCGTGTTCTTACCTTGAACCGGAGTTGGCGTGGCTTGGAGATTTACAAAAGAAACTTCCGTTTTCGGGCTCATTTCTGGAATTGAAGCCGAAAACGGGATTGCAACTCAGGACTCAGGGCTATAGACTCAGAACTTCTTTAAAGCTTCCCTTTCAGCCCTTCCACAAAGCAATGGCGGCAGCGGGCTTCGTAACTATCGGTTTCGCCTAAGAGGACTTTCTCCTGGGAGGCGGCGTTTCTGAAGGAATAGGAAGCAATTTCGCCGCACTGCACGCAAATGGCGTGTACTTTGGTCACGTATTCGGCCACGCCCATCAAGGCGGGCATAGGCCCGAAAGGTTTGCCCAGGTAGTCCATGTCAAGGCCGGCCACAATCACGCGCACGCCGGAGTTGGCCAGCTGCACGCAGACCTCGGTGATGGCCTCGTCAAAGAACTGGGCCTCGTCTACGCCCAGCACGTCACAGCCGCTGCCCAGCAACAACATGTCATTGGCGAACTGCACGGGCGTGGACCTAATGGCATTGGCGTTGTGCGAGACCACGTCTATTTCATGGTAACGGGTATCAATGGCGGGTTTGAAAATCTCCACGCGCTGCTTTGCAATTTTCGCGCGGTTAAGGCGCCTAATCAATTCTTCGGTTTTCCCCGAGAACATGGAGCCGCAAATCACCTCTATCCATCCACGCTTCTGACCAGTTTGACGGTTTCCTACCCGGGGTTCTATGAACATTTTTGAATGAGTGAAGGTGTGAATGAGGAAAGGTGTGAATGATTCACCACTTTATCTCAGAACGAAGTTACGCCATGAGGGTCCTTCGCTAATGCACAACTTTTCCACAGACTTATCCAATCAAAAGACAATCAGAAAGTTAGGACATCATTGCTTTGTATTTATTTTGGTAGTGCGGTGTAGATGTAATTCTAGAAAAACGCATTTCGTCCCCCTTTGTAGGGGGTAGGGGGATGATAAAGTCAGTAGAAGACCTGGAAGCGAAAGCTATGGAATTAATAATGGTGATTCTTATGAATTAAATATCAGCACGAAAAATCATCCCCCTACCCCCTTCAAAGGGGGACGAAATGCGTGACATAAATGAAGGTATAATTCGCCCACAAGCTCCTTGCTGGATAACAAAAGTTAAAAGCAGGTTAAACTGCAATCACTCCTCCCCTCATTCTCACCTTCCATCATTATACACCATATGCGGGAGTTGCGTCTGCCTGGGCACGCGGCACACCACGGCACCCGAAGAGATTTGGGCCTGGCAGGTGAGGCGTTCATTGGGTTGCAGGCGACCGTTGGCCCTGAACCTGGTTTCGGCGGGGGTGTCTGGGGCTAGATTCTCTTGACCTGAAATGATAATCATGCGGCAGGTGGTGCAACGGCCTTTGGTGCCGCAGGCGTGCATCCAGTCAATGCCGGCGGCTTGCAGGGCGGCCAAAACTGTTTGCCCCGCGGCCACGTTTAGAGTGAGATTGCCTAAGTTCTGCACCGTTATTTCCCCCATTATTGCCTATATTTACGAGCGTAGTCCTGCTTAAAATGAAAGACAAATATAATCAAATACGCCTGGCGCAGTACAGCCAGGAACTTGCCCAACATCTGAGCCAGGAGCACTTCGCTCAGCAAGAGACCGTTACTGCGCCCCAGCTGGTCACGTTCACGCCCATTAAACAGGTGAACCTGTACATGATTCGCGAACTGCTCACGCTCTGGAACCACGAGATGGCCAACCTGCGCAGCCCGTACTTCGACTTTGAGCACCCCGATGTGAAAGACGCCTTAGTGCAGTTCATGAACGTGCTGTCGCGGAAAATCTCCATCAAGCGGCCGCATTTTGAGCCTTTGCTGCAGAAAGCCATTCATGACACGCTGCGCACGGTTTTAGAACCGGTGGCGGTGTTTGAGGAGAAATACCTGCGCGTAGAAGACCTGTCACTGGCCAAACTGCAGGAAAGCCTCAAGTACCAGGACGTGGATAAAGACCTTTACCGCCGATTTCTGGACACTCTTTCTGAAAGCCAGTTGGACCGCGCCCACCTCAGCACCAAACTCCAGGCTTTCCTGGAAAAACATGCCCAGGAGCGCCAGTCGTTGGCCGAGGTAGTGGCTAAGTTCAGCGACTTGAAAACCTTGTCTGTAGATGACTTGCTGCCCGCCGCGGCTCCTGTACCAGCTGCACCTGTCACGGCTTCTTCGGCCCCTGAAGCGGCCCCGGTTCAAACCAACACGCCTGTTGAAGCGCCCGCTGCCGCGCCGGCTCCTTCGTTCAGACCCATTGTGGGCTCGCCGGAACCAGCCCTAACCCAGCGTTTCCAAACCGAACAAAAACCTACCCTCAACGACCGCCTCAAGCAACCCGTGAGCGCCACGTTGGCCGACCGGCAGCAGGACCAGAAAATTGGATCTTTGCGAGACGCCATTTCCATTAACCAGCGCTTCTCCTTCATCAATGAACTCTTTGACGGCGACAACATGGCCTACCACAGCGCCATCAAAGAACTGGATGAACAACAATCCGCTGATGCCGCCAAGAACTTCCTGTTACAGGATTTGGGCAGCAAATACAACTGGAGCAAGAAAGAAGAGCACGTGCAGAAACTGACTAAACTGATTGACCGCAAATTTGTGTAATTCCCGTTTTCGGCTTCGTTTCCGGAAATGAGCCCCAAAACGCCCGGCTTTTAAGAAAAGGCCGGGCTTTTTTGCGTTTTGGGCAAAGGGCTATGAAAGTTATCTGAAGTTAGTTACCTTTTTACTACGAATGGCTTCCTATGGATGAGGAAGTATTTAGCGCTACTAATCTTCTAGCCCAAGCTGATATTCTGCGCGAAGGCAATGAAAAATAACTTTCATATCCTAAAATCTAAACAACTTTAGTGTTACTCAATTGACTTTCAAGTAACATAACTTATGAATTAGGCCTACCACCAACCCAGCAATTATTCACTTATTCCTATATTGTTTAAGATATTTGGTAGATTGTGCCATTATCCTATTAATAAGCAGAAAGTAGCAACAACTCAGATATCAGATAGCCTATTAACAAAATTACTATGCAATATCTATCACTACGATTTTTTCAAAAACAATCACTTGTATTTTTTTGGCTAACAGTCTTCATAATCATAGGTTCATTTTCTGCTGTCGAAGCCCAGCAGCCTCCAGGAACATTGGACTTAACATTTAATCCCAATGATCTTGGTCTTGGTGATGGTTTAGCCGGAGGCAGCGTAAATACATCAGCCGTTCAGGCAGATGGAAAAATTCTTATCGGAGGGTCGTTCACCTTTTATAATGGCATCAGCCGTAATCGTATTGCGCGATTAAACATAGACGGTTCCATTGACAATAGCTTTAACCCCGGTGCTGGAGTAGTAGATGGTGGAATTCTAATTCTATCAATACAGCCAGATGGAAAAATCCTAATCGGCGGAGATTTCTCTTCATATAATGGCATCAGCCGCAAACACATTGCGCGTTTGAATGTAGATGGCTCCCTGGACAATTCTTTTAATTCTGGCATAGGTCCTAATGATGCCATTTTTAATGAAACACTTATAAGAACCTTAGTTGTGCAGCCCGATGGTAAGATTTTAATTGGAGGTGAATTTACTACTTTTAACGGGGAAATGCATAAGCGCATTGTTCGCCTGAATATTGATGGCTCATTAGATAATAGCTTTGAGACTGGCTCTGGTGTAGAAGACGGTCAGCTTTTATCAATAGCGATACAACCTGATGGCAAAATCCTTATTGGTGGTCAGTTCACCTCATATAATGGCACTGCATGTAACCGTATTATCCGACTTAATCCTAATGGCTCCCAAGACCACTCATTCAATGCAATTAATGTGGGAAGTTATATATATACAATAGTTCTACAGCCCGATGGCAAAATTTTAGTTGGAGGAGGAGGGGGAATAAATATAGTTCGTCTACACTCTGATGGCACTAGAGATACCAGCTTTAATGATCGAACTATGTGGATTAGTGTTCTAACCATAGGACTACAACTAGATGGAAAAATTGTAGTCAGCATGAATTTAACCTTTGATGAAGGCGATATCCCTAATGTAATTACTAGACTAAATGCTGATGGCACTCCTGATGTAACCTTTAATATTGAAGGGGATGGAGTAGACAATTTTGTAAACACTGTTTCATTTCAGCCAGATGGCAAGATTTTCATTGGAGGGCAATTCACTTCTTATAACCGAAAGGAACGCAAATACGGCACTCGTTTAAACTCTGATGGATCTTTAGACATTAATTTTAATCCTCAGACCGGTGCCAATAATACTGTAACAACCCTTTCAGTGCAGGAAGACGGCAAAATACTTCTAGGCGGTGATTTCACATCCTACGAAGACATAAGCCGGAACCGGATCGCACGTCTCAACGCAGACGGTACTTTGGATACATCATTCGACCCAGGAATAGGTCCAAATTATTATGTTAATTTCCTATTAAAACAGCCTGATAATAAAATACTAATAGGCGGACATTTTACTTCTTACAATAGTACGAGCCGTAACCACATCGCCCGTCTGAACGCAGACGGCACACTGGACACATCCTTCGACCCAGGGGTAGGAACTAATGGCCCAATCTACAACATGATTGTGCAGCCAGATAACAAGATAATTGTAAGTGGTTCATTTACTTCCTATGATGGAATAACTCGGAACCGCATAGCTCGTTTACATTCTAACGGCTCTTTAGACACTGGTTTTAATCCAGGCACTGGAGCTAATGATGAAATAAAAGCCCTAGTGGTGCAGCCTAATGGCAAGGTACTAATAGGCGGCTCATTCACATCCTTCAACAGCACGGGCCGCAACCGAGTCGCCCGCCTCAATGCAAATGGCTCCTTGGACACCTCCTTCGACCCTGGCTCAGGATTTAATGCTGAAATTAAAGCATTGATATTAGGGCCTGACGGTAAGGTGATTGTAGGCGGCTCATTCACATCCTTCAACGGCACGGGCCGCAACCGAATCGCCCGCCTCAATGCAAATGGTTCTTTAGATACCTCCTTCGATCCAGGCTCCGGAACCAATGGTTTTATTAATACCTTGGTGATACAGACCAACGGGAAAATCATCATAGCCGGTAATTTTGGCATCTACAACGGCATGGCACGCAGCAAAATTGCCCGCTTGGGCCCAAACGGCTCCCCAGACGCATCCTTCTACACCGACCAAGGCCCTAATAGTGATGTTAATACTCTAGCTCTGCAGCCTGACGGAAAAATACTTGTAGGCGGGTATTTCACCTCTTATGACCGCAGGGGCCGCAACCGCGTCGCTCGTATTTTCGGAGGAGAAACTACATTTACTTGGATGGGGCCCTTTTCCAACACTTGGGGAGTAACCAACAACTGGAATGACTCCCGCAACTGGAGTAGCTATACAGTTCCCACCTCTGCGGACGATGTGGTAATTCCTGCTGGGCGTTTACTTTACCCAGTTTTATCTTCGAGCGTCGCATTGGGCATCGCTTCGGTTAAGAACCTGACAGTGGAAGCGGGTGCCAGTCTAACCATAACAAGCGGCAACCTTTCTCTCTTCGGCAATTTTATCAATAGCGGAATATTTTCTCACACAAATGGCTTAGTCTCGTTCACGGGTGCCACCACACAGACTGTTTCGGGCAGCTCTTCCACCATTTTCCGTAACTTGACCATAGGCAGCCAGGGCCTAAGCTTGAATTCAGCGGCAGGTTTAAAAGGCATTCTTACCCTCACGGGCAATTTAACTACCAATGGCAACCCGTTCACTGTCATTTCTGATGCCTCGGGCACGGGCATGGTGGTGAACAGCGGGGGCGTAGTAAACGGAACGGTCACTGTGCAAAGGCGCATTCATGCGTCTGCCAACGGCGGAAGAGGCTACCGGCATTATGCATCGCCGGTGGTCAACACTACGGTGGCAGACTTAGCCACGGCGGGTTTTACTCCCATTGTGAACCCAGCGTACAACGCATTGCCCACACCGCCCATTAGTTTCTACACCGCGGTTACCTACCCTACTATTTTCGCCTATGAAGAGAGTCGCCTCAGTTCAGATTTCCCTGGCTTTGGTATTGGCTGGGCTTCGCCCTCTTCCCTTTCCTCCGTCCTTACCCCCGGCAGAGGCTACAGTGTAAACATACCCGCAACTGCTACTGTAGATTTAAACGGCACCTTAAACAACGGGCCTGTCAGTGTGAGCCTAAGCCGCGGCCCAGTGGCTGAGTCAGGATGGCACTTACTAGGTAATCCTTACCCTTCCCCTATCACTTGGAGCAACATTACCTTGCCAGCGAACGTGGGTAATGCGGTGTACGCGTTCCGAACCTCTGGGGGCTCTAACGGTTCATATGCTTACTATGTCAACGGGGTGGGTAACCTCACCAACGGCACCATCCCCATGATGCAGGGCTTCTTTGTGAGAGCGTCTGGTCCAGCCACTTTCACCTTCACCAACGCCGCCCGTTTAAAAGAGTATGCAAACCCCTCTTTCCGTACGGGCACCACCAGGCCACTGTTAGAACTGCACCTGTCAGCGGCAGACGGCCAGCGTGACGAAGCGTTTTTCTATCTGGAAGAAGGAGCCACACTAGGCGTTGACGGGGGCTATGACGCTTTCAAGGTGCAGGACAATTACGGAGGGCAGCCTACCCTTTATTCTTTTGCGGCCTCTGAGAAATTATCTGTGACCGGGCTGCCACCCATGCAGGGGCAAGCTATGATAGTGCCGCTTGGCCTAAAGACCAGCCAAGTGGGGCAGCACACATTCAAGGCAGTCAAGTTGCTAAATTTTGAAGAGGAGACCCACGTGATTCTGGAGGACAAATCATTGGGCATCTTAAAAAACCTTACTCGTGAGCCTGAATATTCTTTCACCCCCTCAGCTAATGACCAAAGTAGGTTTGTGCTTCACTTTCAAAATGCTAGGCTTACCAGTTTACATGACCTTGAGCGGGAGGCAACAGTGGTCATTTACCCCAACCCCACTTCCACTGGTTCCCTCCGCATTAGCCTTGAAAAAGCGAAAGGCAAAAAATTAATGGCCTCCCTTTACAGCAGCGTAGGCAAATTGGTAAGCTACCAAGAAACAGAAATTAAAGGCGGCACTGTCCAAAGCCAAATAAGCACTCAAGGGTTGCCAGCTGGTATGTATCTGCTCAAATTGAGTAACGGACTGTCTGAGACTACCAGGAAAGTAATTGTACAGTAAACTTAGAAAGTCCGCAAATCATTAGCTCATTACCAGCAGCCCCAATATGTATAAAAACTTAAAAACAGTCCTACTTAGTAGCATCTTAACAGTTTCTCTATCTTCTTTACCAATAGAAGGAACTTGGGCGCAAGGCCCTGGTGGTGGTGGGCCACCCACTTTTGAAGAACAAGACCCAGAAGAAGAAACCCCACCCCCCACGGGCGTACCTATAGATGGAGGAGCTAGTCTACTTTTAGCGGCAGGAGCAGGCTATGGCCTCAAGAAAATCAGGGACAGCAGAAAAAGCAGAAAGTAGTAAAATATAATAAAGCGCAGAAATTGCCACCTTTGGCGGTGTTTTCACCACCAAAGGCTCAAATCTAGAACCCACCGTAGAAATCTTGAAAATACGGGGCATTGGCTATAAACAGCTTGCCTAAGACTTCCTGCTTCGCAAAAGAAAGACCTCGTAGTGTGCGTAGCTCCTACGAGTGTCTCTTCAATAGCTGTAGAAAATACCTCACATATTTTTTAAAACCTGTGAATTAAAACTGCTTCCGTTTTCGGCTCCGTTTCCAGAAATGAGCCCCAAAACGGAAATCTTGCTAGTTTTTACCGGCTATTTGATATCCACTTATCGGCCCAAATCCAGCTTACGGTGCGCGTCAATGGCCAGCAGAATGAACAGCAGAATGGTGAACGACCACAATGAGGAACCGCCGTAGCTGAAGAACGGCAACGGAATTCCTACCACCGGCGCCAGGCCAATGGTCATGCCAATGTTAATGAGAAAGTGGAAGAAGATGATGGAGGCCACGCAGTAGCCGTAGGTTCGGCCAAACACGGAACGCTGCCGCTCGGCTACGTGAATGATTCTGAGCAGCAGGCCAATGAACAAGCCAATAATGACCAGACTGCCCAGCCAGCCGTGCTCCTCGCCCACGGTGCAGAAGATAAAGTCAGTGCTTTGCTCCGGCACGAAGTCAAATTTGGTCTGTGTGCCTTCCAGGAAACCCTTGCCCAAAAACCCGCCCGACCCGATGGCAATTTTGGACTGCGTCACGTTCCAGCCCACGCCCAAGGGGTCAATTTCGGGGTCAACCAACACTTTGATGCGGTTCTGCTGGTGTTCCTGGAGCACGTTGTCAATGAAATAGGTCACACTGAACACCATCACCAGCACGGCCACCCACACGCCAATGTAATTGAACAGGTAGCGCCTGATGCGGTGGTAATTGAACCACAAGTACGCGCCCATCAGCACCGTAACCGCCAATGCCAGATAAAGAGGCGGCACCAACAACGTCAGCACGAACAGGAACACGCCCACCGCACCAATAATCAAAATCAACGGCGACATGCCCTCGCGGAAGAAAGCCAGAATAAAGGCGCCAAACACCAACGCCGAACCGGTTTCGTTCTGAAGGATGATGATGATGGGCGGCAACAGCGCAAGACCCATGAGCTTGGCCTGGTCTTTCCAGTTCTGCTGTCGCAGGTTAATGCTGCTCATGAACCTTGAAACCGCCAATGCCGTGGCAAACTTCGCAAACTCAGCGGGTTGCAGGCGCATGGTATCTGTAATCACCAGCCAGGACCGGGACCCTTTAATCTCTGAGGCGAAGGCCAGCGTGCCTAGCAGCAGCAAGATAAAAAACCAGTAAATGGCGTAGGCCAGGGAGTCATAGGCCTTGTAGTCAATCACAAAGAGCACCACAATGATGATGATGGAAGTGCCAATCCACATCAGCTGCTTGCCGGAGTTCAGCGTGAAGTCAAAGATGCTGGTCACGTCTTCGGGGTTATAGACGGCGGCGTAAATGTTCATCCAGCCCAGCGTGACCATGAGCCCGTACAGGCCGATGGTGATCCAGTCAATGTTATTGGTGAGTTTATAGGTAGTCCGCATAGGTGATTGGCTATTTGCCCCATTTGTAGAACGCCCCACTGATCATGTCAGCTTCCCAGCGTTTGCGGCTGGCGGTCTTCACGGTGTCTGTCAGGTATTTCTCCACCATTAAGCTGGCCATGGGCGCCGCCGCAATGGCCCCGCCGCCGGCATTTTCCACGTACACCGCAATGGCAATCTTGGGATCATCTTTGGGCGCGAACGCGATAAACACTGAGTGGTCTTTGCCGTGCGGGTTCTGCACCGTGCCTGTCTTGCCGCAGAGGATTACGCCAATATGGTTTAGCTTGGCGTATTGGGCCGTACCGCTTTGCACCACGCGCTGCATACCATCTACCACCGCCGGAAAGTGTTTGGGGTCTACGGTGGTGTAGTTTTTCACGGAATATTCTGGCAGCGGCTTGCCCTTTTCGCCCACGGAACGCACAATGTGCGGCGTGTAGTAATAACCACGGTTGGCCAGAATAGCCGCAAAGTTGGCCATCTGCAAGGGTGTCACGCCGGTTTCGCCCTGCCCAATACTCACTGAGTAAATGGTGGGGAATTTCCAGCCGTTGGTGCCGTAGATGCGGTCATAGAATTTGGCGTTGGGCATAAGCCCTTTCTTTTCATTGGGCAAGTCTATCCCCAACGTCTTCGCAAACCCGAAGCTCTGGATGTGTTTGTGCCACGCATCCAACCCCAACCGGTTGTCCTGAAAAATATTCTTGGAGCGCCCCTTGTTCACCACTGACCGAAACACCTGGTAGAAATAAGGATTACAAGATTGTTCAATGGCGATGCCTAGGTTAGCCGGATGCGCGTGCCGGTGGGAACAGCGCACCAAAGACCAATTACAGGCGTAACCGGTTTCAGGGGTGAGCGTTCCTTCCTCCATGGCAATGAGCGCCTGCGCCAGCTTAAAAATGGAGCCCGGCGGGTACGTAGCCATTAAAGGCCTATTAAACAAGGGCTTCACGGGGTCCCGCAAGAGCTTCATGTAATTGTTGCCAAGCTCTTTCCCGGTCAACTGCGAAGGATCATAAAATGGGGCCGAAACCAGGGCCAGCACTTCGCCGGTGGCGGGTTCAATGGCCACCACGCTGCCGGTTTTACCGGCCATCATGGTTTCTATGTACTGCTGCAATTCCAGGTCAATGGTGGTGACCAGGTTCTTGCCGGCCACCGAAAGCGTATCATACGCACCGTCTTTGAAGGAGCCTTTCTCAATGCCGCGCACGTTCACCATGGTGTACTTGGCGCCTCGCCGGCCCATGAGAAACTTCTCGTATTCGCGCTCCAGCCCGCTCACGCCCAGATAATCCCCCTGGCGGTAGCCTTTGTAAGAACTGTCTTCCAGTTGCCGCGGACTGATTTCGCCAATGTAGCCCAAGGCATGCGCCAGACTTTGGTGCGGATAGCCGCGTACGGTACGCGCATTGATGTAAAACCCCGGAAAATCGACCAGATTGTCTTGAATGGCGGCAAACTCAATATTGGTGAGGCGCTGCAGAAACGGCGAGGATTTTACGTACGAATACGCCTTAGCGGCTTTTATCTTCTCGCGGTAATCCTCCAGGGTAATGCCCATAACCTGGCAGAACTTGAGCGTGTCAATAGCTTTGGCTTCTTTGGGCACCACCATAAGGTCATACACGGGCGTGTTCTCCACCAGCAGCTTGCCATCGCGGTCATAGACCAGGCCCCTGAACGGGTACTGCACCACGCGGCGCATGGCGTTGTTTTCAGCGGCGGTTTTGTAGCTGTGATCCAGTACCTGAATGTAGAACAGCTTGATCAGGTAGACCGCGCCAATAATTAAAAAAATGGCCTGAATGACGTATTTCCGGCTCTCTAAGTACTTCATCTAAAACTTCTGGCCCTCCTCTCAAAGAATAGCATCTGCAGAATTACTAACACAGTGCCCGTGAAGAGGGTGCTGACAACTATTTTGGCCAACGTAAATCCTATCAATTTAAATCCGTTCAGTTCTAAAAAGAACAGCGTGAAATGGTGCACCAAGATCAGCGTGACGCCATAGGCCAGAAACCAACGCCAACCCATTGACGGCAAACTGGCATTGTCTGAGGGTTCATAGCCGTCGCGGGGCGTCAGCAAATTAAGAATTGACGGGCGCAGGTAGGCCATGAGCACCGTGGCTGCGGCGTGCACCCCGGCGGTGTCATAGAACAGGTCAATGGTAATGCCGCAGATAAAGGCCAGCACCAGCAACAGCACCTTGTCTAAGTCAATGGGTAGAAACAAGATAAACCCGATGTACACAAAGCAAAAGCCGCGTTCATAGAGCACCAGATTGCGCATAAGCAGCACCTGCAGCCCCATAAACACCACAAACTGCACCAAATGGACAAACCGGAAATTATTCATTCTCTTCTCGTATGCCAGCCGCCGTTTGCAGCGAATCCAGCTCAGGCTGCTGTTTGTTTTCTACAATGTACACGTAAGACAGTTTTGTAAAATCAACGCTTAGGCGCACGGTAATGGTATAAAAACTCTTGTCCAGTTCCTTGCGCACGCGCTCCACACGGCCAATCATGATGCCCTGCGGATAAATGGCGTTGAACCCCGAGGTCACCACGGTATCTCCCTTGAACACTTTCTCACTCAACGGTATGTAATGCAGACTGGCCGTGCCGGGGTCTTCTGTGTCCCATTTAATAGACCCGAAGCTCCGGTTGCGCTTCAGTTTTACTGATATAAGCGTCTGGGAATGTAGCAAAGACGTCACCGTGGCGTAGTGCTTAGACACCGACTTCACCCGGCCCACTACGCCCTTAGACGTGAGCACGCCCATGCCCGGCCGTACGCCTGCTTCTGAGCCCACATTTAAGGTAAGGTGGTTGTTCAAGCGCCGCACCGAATTGTTGATGACCCGGGCCGGCCGGTAGCTGTACACCGCCGCCGCTACAGAGTCTGAAGCCAGGAACAGCGAGTCAGCCGTTTGGCCCAAGCTGTCGTTCAGTTGTTGCTCCAGCCTTCTGGTCAGTTCTGCGCGCAGTCGCGCGTTCTCCGCCACCAGGGCCGTGTTCACATCCGTCAGCCGGAAGTACTCAGACACTTGGCTTTGGATTTCCAGCACCCGTCCCACGTAGTAGTTAGAAGACTGGTAGAACGCCGCGTTGTGGTAGGTGTTGTTGCGGTACAGCAGGTACAGAGACACGCCTTCCAACAGCAGAAACACCAGAAATGCCCGTATCCGGAAGATGAAAATAAACAGTTTCCGCATGGGCGCGACTTCTTAGCTGAGCAGCACGTTACGGAACCCTTCAATGTTTTTCACGGCCGCGCCGGTGCCCCGCACCACGGCGCGCAACGGATCCTCGGCAATGTGAATAGGCAGTTTGGTTTTAGCAGCCAGACGTTTGTCCAGACCGCGCAACATGGCTCCGCCGCCAATCAGGTGAATACCGTTGTCATAGATATCGGCAGACAGTTCTGGCGGGGCAATTTCCAAGGCCTTCAGTACCGCTTCCTCAATCTTGGAAACTGATTTGTCCAGTGCAATGGCGATTTCCTGGTAGGTTACTTTGATCACCTTAGGAATACCGGTCATCAAGTCACGGCCTCTGATCTCGAAGTCTGCCGGTGGGTTGTCTAATTCAGTCAACACGGCACCAACCTCAATTTTGATTCTCTCTGCGGAACGCTCGCCAATGAGCAGGTTGTGCTGACGGCGCATGTGGTCCAGAATGTCTTTGTTGAACGTGTCACCGGCTACTCTGATAGACTGATCACAGACAATACCAGAAAGGGCAATCACGGCAATCTCTGTGGTTCCGCCCCCAATGTCCACCACCATGGTGCCCACGGGTTGCTCCACGTCAATGCCAATACCTATGGCCGCGGCCATGGGCTCCTGAATCATCCAAACCTCGCGGGCATCTGCGTGCTCACAGGAGTCTTTCACGGCGCGTTTCTCCACCTCTGTGATGCCCGAAGGAATGCACACCACCATTCGGTAAGACGGTTGGAACAGGCGTTTCTTGCCTTTGTCAATCATCTTGATCATGCCCCTGATCATCTGCTCGGCGGCGGTAAAGTCCGCAATCACACCGTCTTTGAGAGGTCTGATGGTCTTGATGTTCTCGTGGGTTTTCTCGTGCATCTGCATCGCTTCACGGCCCACGGCAATCACCTTGTTGGTGGTGCGGTCCATGGCGATGATGGACGGCTCGTCCACCACTATTTTATCGTTATGGATGATAAGGGTATTGGCCGTACCCAGATCTATCGCTATATCGGCAGTAAAAAAATTGAATAATCCCATTGGGTATGTGTGTTGTACTCCGGTGACGGAGGACTATATAGTAAAAACAAATTCTGTACAAGGTACTACTTCCCCGCAAAAATAGGTATTTCCCACCAATAAATTCTGAAAGCCTCAAAGCTTTGCGTTTTTGGCCTTGTTTCTGGAAATGAGCCTAAAAACGGAAATGAATTTCCTCAGTCATCCTGAGCAATCTTGAGATTATATCCTAAACGGTCATCCTGAGCTTTTCGAAGGATTTAACGAAGATACTTTACTTGATTATGCAAGCAATTCCCTATGCCGTTGTTGGTGTTCTCACCAACGACCAAGTCTACGTCTCTAGCGGCTTTTGTGCACGCAGTTTGCTTTCCTTCCAAATGACCGCTGTATCCCTTGCCTCACAAGACGGCTCTTTTCATAGCTTAGCTCCGAGCGCTCACGGCCGCGAGGCCCCGCCTTCCCCTCTCGCGCTGTACCAGCTTCCTGGTGCCTTCGCCACCCGCCTGCCGGCGACGGAACCTGCTTAGGCGCTCGATGGAAAGGCTGGGAAAGGTGCGCGTCGATAGGCAGTCTGCGTTTAGGGCATCAGCAGTGCCGCCTGCTCAAAAGACCTCACAGGTTTTGGAAACCTGTGAGGTCTGCGCCAATTGCGTTTCCAGGCTCTAAATTGGAAATGGAGGCGAAACTGGGCAATGCTTGTACTGGTTGTAGAGACAAGGCACTGCCTTGTCTCTACGGGTGAGGTCCCAACAGACGCCTTTTCAAAAGACCTCGTAGTGTGCGCAGCTCCTACGAGTGTCTCTGCCAAAGGCTCCCACTTCCCACACTTACACATTCCAGAAACGACCCTCCTGTCCTAGGAGGGGTTGGGGGTGGTCACCCGTTTTCAGCTTCATTTCCAGTTTAGGGCCCGAAAACAGAAAATCCCGATGGCTCACGTGAGAACCATCGGGATTTTTCAATTAATCAAATCAGCTGCTAGTGCTTGAAATGACGCACGCCGGTCAAGACCATAGCCTGGTTGCGGGCGTTGCAGGCGTTGATAGAATCCTGGTCTTTGATGGAACCTCCTGGTTGTACTACAGCTGTGATACCCGCTTCGGCGGCAATCTCCACGCAGTCCGGGAATGGGAAAAACGCGTCTGAGGCCATCACGGCACCCTGCAAGTCAAACCCGAAGCTTCTGGCTTTCTCAATAGCCTGGCGCAGCGCATCTACGCGGGAGGTTTGGCCCACGCCGCTGGCAAGCAGTTGGTTTCCTCGGGCGAGCACGATGGTATTGGACTTGGTGTGTTTGCAGACTTTCAGGGCAAATTCCAGACCTTCAATTTCTTCTGCAGAAGGAGCACGCTCGGTCACGGTTTTGAAATCAGCGGCGGTCTCAGTGGCCAGGTCTTTGTCTTGCTCAATCACGCCGTTCAGCAATGTCTTGAATAATTTGGTGGGCAAGGCCACAGGTTTCTGCTGGAGCAAAATTCGGTTTTTCTTGCTTTTCAGAAGGTCCAGCGCGTCTTGGTCAAAGGCTGGGGCAATCAGAACCTCGAAGAAAAGTTTGTTCAGTTCTTCGGCGGTAGCTAAATCTACGGGGGTGTTGGTGATGATCACGCCGCCGAACGCCGAGACCGGATCGCAGGCCAAGGCGTTCACGTAAGCTTGGTGCAGGGAATCTGCCACGGCCACGCCGCAGGCATTGGTGTGCTTGAGAATGGCCACAGCGGGTTGAGCAGAAAACTCGGCCATCAGCAACACGGCGGCATCTACGTCTACCAGGTTGTTATAAGACAATTCCTTGCCATTCAGTTTGTCAAAAAGGGCGTCTAAATCTCCGTAGAAGGTGCCGTTCTGGTGCGGATTTTCGCCGTAGCGCAGGGTTTGGCTTTGGCGCTGGCTCTGCTTGAACGCGGGCGCGAGGTCCTGTTCCTGGCTCAGGTAATTGAAAATGTGCGTATCATAGTGCGACGAAATATCAAAGGCCTTCGCCGCGAACTTCTTGCGGTCGGTCAGGTCGGTGCTCCCGTCTTTGCTTTGGAGCAGTTCCACCACGTCACTGTACTGCTCGCGGGAAGACACAATCATCACATCCTGGAAATTCTTGGCTGCGGCCCGTATAAGGGAAATTCCGCCGATATCGATTTTCTCAATCACATCTGCCTCTGCTGCCCCGGAAGACACGGTTTCCTCAAACGGGTACAGATCCACAATCACCAGATCAATGGCCGGAATCTGGAAATGGCGCAACTCCTGCTGGTCCTGCTCGTGGTTGCGGCGGTGCAGAATTCCCCCGAAAATCTTAGGGTGCAAGGTCTTCACGCGTCCGCCAAAAATTGACGGATAATCAGTCACGCTGTCCACGGCCACCACTTCGGCGCCCAGGCCTTCCAGAAACGTCTGCGTGCCGCCCGTGGAATAAAACGTGACGCCTTGTTTCTGCAGTTCGCGCACCAGCGGTTCCAGGCCGTCTTTGTAATAAACTGAGATAAGGGCAGATTTGATTTTAACGGAATTCATATAAATACTGAAAATTGTATGTGAGTAGGAAAGTCAAAAAAGGGAAGGCTTCGCCGAAATATAGGTGCAGCCAGGCAGCCACCAATTATTGAACGGTAACGTTTCTTACTTAGAGAAAAACGCAGGGAAAGCGGGCGAAAAAAAAGCGACAAGCGACACGGCAGCGGGTGCAAAAGCAGTTGAAAAGGCCGGGGCAGTCGCTTCATGTCTTGGTCTTGGTTAGGCGGCGGGCGTTTCAGGTTGGCAGGCGTCTGCCGTCAGCAGTTCTTCCACTATGCGGGGTAAATGCTGGTGTTCTAGCGTGAGCACGCGCGCGGCCAGGGTTTCACACGTGTCATCAGGTTGCACCGGGCAGCGTTCCTGGTAAATGGGCGCGCCTTCGTCATAGTGCTCGTTCACGTAATGGATGGTGATGCCGGTTTCGACTTCCTGCGCGTCAAGTACCGCCTGGTGCACGTGCTGCCCGTGCATGCCTTTGCCGCCAAACTTGGGGAGCAGACTTGGGTGAATGTTGATGATTTTGTTAGGGAACGCCTGCACAAACGCCGCGGGCAACAACCACAGAAACCCGGCCAGTACAATTAAATCGGGTTCGTACGCTTCTACTTGCGCCTGTACTTCGCCGGCTTTTAGAGTAGCGCGGTCAAACACCGCCGTGGGCACGCCATAGTTCTGGGCGCGTTGCAGCGCAAAAGCGTCTGGATTGTTAGAGAAAAGCGCCGAAATTTGAATGCGCGGGTGGTCTGCGAACTGCTCCAGCAAGCGCTGGGCATTACTTCCGGAGCCGGAAGCAAAGATGACGATGTTCTTTTTCTTGGAAGAGGTACCCAAAATGGCCGGTGCGTCAATGGAAGGGCAAATATAGCGTTTTCGGGCTCATTTCCAGAAACGAGGGCAAAAACGTGCTTTTTATTTGACGACCGACTTACGGCTGCGGGTGCGTGGCCAGGTAGGCCGCAGTGAACGGATGCTCCACGGCAGTGTCTGGTTTCATGATATGCTGCACGTGCCAGCCTTGCTCCTTTAACACATCTGAAATTATAGCGCGGTGACACCGCCACCAAACCGCCTCTGAGCACATGTAGGCCACCCGTTTTTCTGAGGCCAACGCTTTCAAGTTCTCCAAGGCATTCTGGAATTCCGGCGTCGCGGTGTAATCGGCGTAGCCTCTGAATGAGTCGCTTCGCCAGATAGTATTGGTTGAATCTGGCTTAGGCTTTCTTCGGCCGCCTAACTCTAAAGCAGGTTGGTAGACTATGCCAACTTCTGCCAGGGCTGTTTGCAGCGGCTCTATATTGAACTGCGGATATTTCTTGGAGCCCGGGTATCGCCTGACATCTACTAACACCTCAATCTGAAAAGACAACAGAGCCGCCAGAAATTCTTCTATAGGGTGCGTAGAGTGCCCTACGGTCCAGATAGTAGATGATGAAATTGCTGCCATATGGTATATTTTCCCAGAAGTTGATGCAGGTGTCTGCCTTCGCCTTTAGTGGTACGAATGGGCTTTTTTGGTGTTGTCGCCTTTTTGCAGAATAGAAATTACCAAAAGAGATTACTATTTCTTTGCAGCTCGAAATTTCAGCGAGAATTGCCCACTCCAAAACAGTGCGTTTTCGGGCTCATTTCTGAAAATGAGGCCTAAAACGGAAAAGACTACGCGCCCAACCTTGGCTGCGACCCGGGAATCTGTTTGTTCTGGATGGGTTGGTGCGCCTGCACGCGGGGCTTTTTCTCGGTGAGGTATTTCCAGTAGCGCTTGGGCATGTGGCGTTGGTGCAGCTTTATGTTTTTCCGCTCAGGAATGTTCACGTGGTCAAAATAGGCCTGCCAGAGTTGTTGGTACATAGGCTCCACCGATGTGAGAATCTCCGGGGCAAGTTGCCCTTTCCGCAGGCCCAAGGGTGTTTCTTCCAGGGCTACTATGTTCACGTGCTGCAAATCATAATAGGCCCCGTACTGCCGGCGCACGTCATAGATCAACCAGGGCTGGTCGGCGTAGCGTTTCTCAAAATGCGGCACCACCAGCGGCAACACATTGAAATCTGGACTGATGGGCGACACATACAACCCGTCTTGCGTGCGCTGAAACCTGATGAAAGCCTCCATACGGTGCTTCTCCCGGAACATCTGCTTGCCCACCTGCGCCATCTTCTGCACATACGGGTCCGCGAAATTCTCTTCTATGCCTTTCTGCTCGCTGCTGAACACCAACCGCACGAACTGGAAAATCAGCATTTCAAACCCCGGCTGTTCCCAGAGGTAGGCTTTATACACGTTTTCCCAAGCGGCTGTGGAGAGTTTCTTGCCCAGGCCTTCCCACACGCGGCGGGCTTTGTCTTCCTGGGTAGGCACAAAATGATGCTCCGCGAAGATGCCGGGCGGCGCCTCCCCTTCTTTGCCTATCTGGCTGGGCCAGGCCTTCCGCTCAAATGCCTCAAACACCACCGTGAGCAATCCCTCAAAAGAACCGTCATAGGTGTAAAAGTGCATAGCTGCGCGATATAGAATTAATGAAACTTCTGGGCAATCTTTTGCCGTTTTTGGGCTCATTTCTGAAAACGAGGCCGAAAACGGAAATCTAAGCTTGCCTAAGAAGCAATTCTGATGTGGGACAAACCGGCGTTAGCGGCGGCTTCCTGGCGCTGGGCCGACAGTTGGCGCAGATACGGCACCAAGGTGCTGAGCTTGCAACGAACAGACAAAGGTGCTACAGTTTGCGGAAGGGTGATGGATTGCATGGTCTTATTGATTTGATAGTTAACAAGTTTTATCTGTTTTCTGTTTTTTCTGAAGTGCTTTTTCTGGGCTAGCTGGCCTGGCTGAACAAGTCCAGTTGGCTTCCCCATAGGCTGCCGCGGCTGCTCTTCTCCCCGAAAAGGATTCTTCTTCTGATGGTTTCTTCGTCCCATTCTCTCGTCTCCAAACTTCTGCCACCAGCGGTCATAAAATACTTCGCCCGTTTGAGCACTACCCCAATCTGGCGCAGATGCTCCCAGGTGAGGTGCGCAAAGCGGCGGGCCGCCACTATTTTCTGCGCAGATTTCAAACCCACGCCCGGAATGCGCTTAATCATCTCCAGTTCAGCCGTGTTCACTTCAACCGGAAACAAATGCCGGTTGCGCAATGCCCAAGCTAACTTCGGGTCAATCTGTAAGTCCAGCTGTGGATTCTGCTCGTCCAGCAGTTCATGCACGTCAAAACCGTAGAGGCGCACCAACCAATCGGCCTGGTACAATCTGTTTTCCCTGATGATGGGCGGCGTACTGATGATGGGCAGGCGGTTATCGCCAGACACGGGCACGTAACCCGAATAATACACGCGCTTCAGGCTATAGTCTTTGTACAGGCCATCGGCGAGGGTCAGAATCTGGCGATCAGTTTCGGGCGTAGCGCCTACAATCAATTGCGTGCTTTGCCCGGCGGGCGCGAACTTGGGCGTAGATTTGAACAGCTTTTTATCTTCTTTCACCAGCACCAGTTGGTCTTTGATGTTGCCCATGGGCGTGAGCACGTCTTTGAAGTTTTTCTCAGGGGCCAGGTGCTGCAGGCTCGCGTCAGAGGGCAACTCAATGTTCACGCTCAGGCGGTCGGCATACAGGCCGGCTTCCTGAATCAGTTCCTCAGAGGCGCCTGGTATGGTTTTAAGGTGGATGTACCCGTTGAAGTTGTGCTCCAGGCGCAGTTTCTTGGCCACGCGCACCAGGCGTTCCATAGTATAGTCGGCGTTCTTGAAAATGCCCGAGCTCAGGAACAGGCCTTCAATGTAGTTTCTGCGGTAGAAATTGATAGTTAAATCCACCACTTCCTGCACGGTAAAAGCGGCGCGTTTCACGTCATTACTCTTGCGCGATACGCAGTAGGCACAGTCAAAAATGCAGAAATTGGTGAGCAGAATCTTGAGCAGAGACACGCAGCGACCGTCCTCAGTGTAGCTGTGGCAAATGCCCATGCCCTCGGCGTTGCCCAGGCCTTTGTTCTCGTTTTTGCGTTTGCCGCCGCTAGAGGAACAAGACACGTCATACTTGGCAGAGTCTGCCAAAATACTTAGCTTTTCTATGAGAGTTGACTGCATTGGCTGTACACTATCTGGTTTTGAATGCGTTAGCAAGGTAGCACAGCCTGAACTAAAAAACTAATATATTTAGTATTTTTATCCACAGATTTACTAACAAAAATAGCATTTATCCACATTCTCTTGAATCAGAAGTTTTTGCCGTATTTTTAAAGGATGGAGTTCAAGGCATGGGGTCTTTGGTAGGCATGAATAGAAAGAAAAAGCGGCTGGCGCAATTGCTGTTGGCGTTGGTTTGCCTTTTGGGCAAGCTGGAAACCCATGCCCAGACAGACTCTACCCGCAGTGCCGCTCCCATTGCCGCCCCCGTGGTGAGCACGCCGCCAGACACCACAGATCCCAAACGCTTTCTGCAGTTCCTGCGGCGCATGAGTCAGCGCAAGACCATTTTTGGCCGCGTAGTGCGGGCCATGATTGTCTTTAAGCCCCGGCAGGCCAACCAACCCATAGACGCCGAACTGCTCCCCGAGGCCTACGCCCAGCATAATTACAAAATAGTCCGGAGCATTTATTACAAGCGGCTAGATGCGTTCGGGTTTTCTGTGACCGACACCATGCGCGTGCCAGACAACGTGGAGAAACTGGGGAACGGGTTGCACAGCCGCACCAAACGCGCCCGCATTAAAAACACGCTGCTTTTCAGGGAAGGAGAATTGCTGGAGCCGCTGGCTTTGTCTGAGTCTGAGCGTTTGCTAAGGCAGACAGCGTATATCTTAGACGCCCGCGTACTGGTCAATGACTCCACCTCCACGCAAGACAGCCTGGACATTACCGTCATCACCCGCGATGTGTTCAGCATCAGTGGTTCCGGTTCCATGAGCAGTTCTGGCACCCGCTTGTCGCTCCGCGAAATCAATTTCATGGGCATGGGCCACCAGGTGCGCACTACGTACCGGTTTGGGTTGAAAGAGCCGCAGACCTGGCAGTTCCAGGGGTCTTACTTTATTGAGAACTTGTCGCGCAGTTATATTTCGGCGGAGCTCTTTTACCAGAACACCTATTACTACAACCAGCAGAGCCTTAGCCTGCGCCGCGATTTCTTCTCTACTTCCACCAAGTATGCGGGCGGCGCCTCGGTGGGCTGGTACCAGACCATGCAACCAGATTATTACCTGCGTGACGAGGACCTGCCCGAAGGCTTTATCACGCACAGCCCCCTGGACTACAACATACAAGACGTCTGGCTGGGCCGCGCGTTCCAACTCAAATCCTATGACCTGTCACAGGACAATGCGGGGCAGTTTATCACCGCCATCAGGGCGCGCAGCGTGGCCTACACCCAGGGCAGCGGCCCCACCATTCAGAGCGCCCGTTTGTACCTGGCGGCGGTGGGCTACAGCTTCAGAAGATATTACAAAGATCAGTACTTGTTTGGGTTTGGTAGAACCGAGGATATTCCGGCGGGTACCTTGCTGGCGTTCACGGCTGGGTTTGAAGACGGCTCCCTTAAAAACCGACCGTACGTAGGCGTGAAAGGCGCATTCGGGCAATACCGTCCGTCTTTTGGCTACTTGTACGGCGGCCTGGAATACGGCACCTACCGCTATGACAACAGGTGGGAACAAGGCGTGTTCACGGCAGAGGCTTTGTACTTTACGCCCTTGCACCGCATGAACAACTGGCTGTTGCGCCATTTTCTCTGGAACCGCACCAACATTGGCCTGCGTCGCCCAGACCTGCTGGCGCTCAATATTAACCAGGACGAAGGCATACGCGGGTTCAATTCGCCCACGGTGCGGGGCTACCGCAAATTTGTGCTCAACTATGAATCCAACCTGTTCACGCCGCTCACGCTGTTCGGGTTTAGGTTAGCGCTCATTGGCTTCGCCGATGTGGCCTGGCTTACCAACGTGAACGAACGTTCCCCTTTCAAAGAGAAACCGTACACGGGCTTCGGCTTCGGGCTCCGTTTCCGGAACGAATACCTCACGTTCAACACCATTCAGTTTCTGCTGGGCTACTATCCCCGCCTCCCCGACGTGCCCGGCCAGCAGGACTTCAAGCTCTTCCAGACCACGCGGCGGTATTATGATTTCAATGACCTCCGGTTCACCCAGCCGTTGATTACCGAGTTCCGGTAGATTCCCGTTTTCGGGCTCAATTTGGGAAATGAGGGCGAAAACAGAAGTATTGTATGCGGCCTAGATCGCCTATTTACCTCTTATCTTATCGCTCCTAATCTAATAGCAATTTTAACTACCATTTCAGGTAAATCTACTTTTCTATACACGGTCGCTCCAGTTAAATATTGGTCACAATACAGACCTAATTCAGCATGCACAGTTTTTGCTAAAAAAAAAGGACTATAATTTACATTCTCAAGCATTGCAAGATGACAATTACTTTCTTCATCGATTACGCTAACCGGTAAGCATAATTCTGTTGCTAAAAATTTCAAGCCTTCATCTACTGTTTTACATTTATCATAAAGCATAAAATTCCCATTAAGATCGATATAAACTGTTTTATCATAATCTAAATATAGAAAAAACGACAGCTTTATATTGTCTACTGTTATATAAAATAATTCTTCTTTGTTTCAGTATATTAAATCGTAAAATGTATTAAAGTAGCTAATTATAACTCCGACCCGTTTTTGCCCTCATTTCCAGAAACGAGCCCGAAAACGGAAACTCAACCTTCGCAACCATACCAAACAAAAAAGGCTACCTCCAAACAGAGGTAGCCTTTTCAATAAATGAATACTTAGACTTACTTCACAGCCAGGGCATCTGTTACCAAATAGGTCAGGTTGTGGCGGTGCGCTTTGGTTTCCTCGTTGGCAGACACGGCGGTGGCCATTTTGCCTTTCAGGTTTTTGAGCGTGTAGCGGGCGGCGGCTTTGGTCACGTCGTCTGCCGGGGTTTTGGCGTCTGCCAAAAGTGCCAGTTGCTTCACATAGGCGGTCTGCAGGTACTGACGGTAGGTGTTCACGTTGCCGTTTAGGTCCGCATCAAAGATGGCTTTGGTCAGGTCGGCCATTACCTCAGCCAGGCTGTAGGGATTGCCGTACATGGAGCTGTTGGTGATGCGCTGCGTGGTGGTGGGGTGCAAGATGTGGGCCAAGGCAGAAACCCCTAAGCCGGTGTAAGAACCGCTCAGTTTGGGATCCTCGGTACCGGACATCAGGTTGAACCCGCGGCGCTGCATTTGCAGGTAAGGAATCAAGTAGGCATCAGCGGCGAAGGCGTCTGGCGCGAACACATTCTTGGCTAACACGGCCATGGCTCTTTTCTGCGTGGCTTCGGCTACTGGTGTGTAGGGCTTGTTGGCGCTGTTCTGGCCCACGAAGCTGCGGTCTACATACACCCCGCCAATGTAACGGCTTACGGCACTCACCATGCCAGAACGCTGACCGTTCAGCACGTTGTAACGGGCGCGCAGTTCGGCGTAGCCACGGCCATCTTTGCTGTATTTGTCTTTCAGTTTGGGCATGATGTTGTTCACCAGCGCAAAACGCTCCTGGGCATAGCCAATGGCGTCTGAGCTCATGTCGTTCACGTTCACGCGCGGGTCAATGGCCTTGCCCGGGGCACGCATGTCATCGGCGTCATTCCCGAAGGCCAGGTCTGGCTCAGTGCTGCGGCTCAACACTTTCTTGCTGAATGCTGCCTCGTCAGAAGCAGCTACCGGCGTGTAGCCGTACTCAATGGCCCACAGGTCATACGGTCCTGGCTTGGTGGTGTAATAATCGCCTTGCTTGCTTTTGTCTAGGCTGATGTTGATAGCCGGGTAGTCCATCACGCTGCCCATCAGGCCTTTTTTCTGGGTGATGGCCAGGTTGTGCACTTCAGAAGGCTTCAGCATCTGGCTGGCTTTCATGTTGTGGTTCAGGCCCAGCGTGTGGCCCATTTCGTGCAGCACCAAATAGTACAGGAATTGCTGGTGCATTTTCTTGATGTCGGCGGGCGCGGCCTCGGTGGCTTCCAGCGTGGTCAATCCGGCAGAATACTGGGCTTTGAGTTCATGCGCCATGGTGCAGGCAGTGTGGTTGGCGTGGTTCATGCCCGGGAACTGCAACTCGGCGGCGGTGGGGCCACTGAACAATTCATCTGAGATAGGCGTGGCGTTGCCGCTGTACCACTCAATTGTGATGTCTGAGCCTAAAATCTGACCGGTTCTCGGGTTCACGAAGCTGGGCCCAATGGCGCCGTACTGCGGGCTGGCCGAAGAAACCCACCGGATCACGTTGTACTTAATGTCACTTGGGTCCCAGTCCACTTGGTCTGGCATCATTTTCATGACCACGGCGTTTTTGAAACCGGCTTTCTCAAAAGCCTCGTTCCATTTTTCGCCGGCTACTTTAATAGTCTCTCTGAATTCTACGGGCGTGGTGTTTTCAATCCACCAGGTAATTGGCTCCACGGGCTCACTCAAAGCGGCCGTTGGGTCTTTCTTTACCAAATGCCAGCGGTTGATGATGTCACGATAATTGATGGCGTCTACGCTGGTGAGGTCGTTTACTTCCTGGGTGAAATAGCCTACGCGCGGGTCATCCATTCTTGGCCGGAAGTCGTTTTTAGGCATCTCAATGAAGCTGTGCTGCATGCGCACGCGGTTGTAGCGGGCGTCTGTGATGTCTTTGCCACCTTGGTTGTAAGGCGCGGGGTTGTCATAAGCCAGGTCTACCTGAATGTCTGTGTTACCGGCAAAAGATTTCACCTTGTGGTATTTAGACTTGGAGGCGTTGAGCGTGCCCAGGTTGAAGAACATGGTGGGCGGCGCGCCAATAGGAGCCAACGGCTTCACCGGGTCCATTTTCTCGCTCAGGAACAAGGCATCGGCACTGATTAAATAACCGTTGGCGTCTTCCACGGCCACTTTCTCAGACAGCATTACGGCCTCTGGCACGTCTACGCCGGCTGTTTTGCTCACCGCGTTGTTTTTGTCATAATAGAAGTTGGTGTTCACCTGCTGGAACTCCAGTTTATCAAAGGCCTTCACAATCTTGAACACGGCGGTGTTGCGGTGCATGCTTTGGTTCAGGAACAGGCTGGTAGGTCCGTTCAGCGCAAAGCTCTGGTACACAAACTCCTGGCCTAACTGGTCTTTGCGCACAAACAGCTGCACAGAACCGGTGAGGGTATCCTGGTAAATGGTGAAAAGGCCGTCAGATTTCTTGCTGGTCTTGGTCTTCTCCGCAACAGAGGCTTTTTTAGGTGCTTCTGGGGCAGCGGCGGCGGCCACCGGTTTATCGGCTTCTTTGCCTTTCTTTTTTTTCTTCTGTGCCTCTGCGTTAAAGCAGAGCAGCGGCAGGCTCACCAACAGAAGAGTGGCTACTTTTTTGTTCATTAGGGTTTAGGGTAAAGTATAAAATAAGATAGTTCTGATGAAAAAGGCAGAGAAGGAGAAACAGCAAAGGAGGGCATCACCAATTCTACTAGAAAGATAGGCAACAGATTTGTCATCTACAAAGCGGCCAAGCCTTAACGCCAACCTTAACAAAACTTTAACACAACATCATTTAGGAAAGAAAAGGAAAGTCCCGTTTTCGGGCTCATTTCCGGAAATGAGCCCGAAAACGGAAATGGCAAACACGTTCCAACCGTCTGGAGCCTTCCGCCTGGCCAACTCCAAAATTTCAATGGCCAGCAGGAACTCCGTTCCGGCGAACCAGCAGCATCGTTACCCTTGAAACTGCCGCCGTTTTCGGGCTCATTTCCAGAAACGAAGCCTAAAACGGAAATGCGCAGAAACTTTGCCTAACGGGTGATAGGTGCCGCGCCAATTCTCTACCTTTGTTTTAAATCCTAAAACTTGAACGGCATGCTGCACCTAGGCGATTACAACTACCTTGAGATTCTTCGTGACCTGGAGCACGGCCTGTACCTGGGTTCTGATGACGGCGATGTGCTCCTGCCCCGCAAGTACGTGCCCGCCGGCGTGCAGCCCGGCGACATGATTTCTGTGTTTGTGTACCGCGACTCTGAGGACAGATTAATTGCCACTACGCTGGAGCCCAAAGCCAAGGTGGACCAGTTTGCCTGCCTGCAAGTGCGCGACCTCACAGATTTTGGCGCGTTCATGGAGTGGGGCCTGGAGAAAGATTTATTCGTGCCGTACAAAAACCAGCATGAACCCCTGCACGTGGGCCAGTGGGCTTTGGTGTACGTGTACTTAGACGAAAACTCAGACCGCCTGGTGGGCGCCACCAAACTGGCCCCCTATCTTAATTATGATGCCATGCCGCCCCAGGAAGGCGACGAAGTGAACATTTTAATAGGCCCGGAGAAAGCGCTGGGTTACCAGGTGATGGTGAACAACGGTTTCCTGGGCATGCTCTACCGCAATGAAGTGTTCAGAAAGCTGGAGCCCGGTGAGCTGACCAAAGGCTTCGTGAAGAAAGTGCGCGAAGACAACCGCCTGGACGTGAGCCTGCAGAAACAGGGCTATGACGAAGTGGAACAAGCCGCCGAAAATATTCTGGCACGCCTCCAAGCCGAAGGCGGCCAACTGCCCCTTTCAGACAAAAGCGCCCCAGAGGAAATCTACCGCCAGCTGGCTATGAGCAAAAAGACCTTTAAAAAAGCCATTGGCGCCTTATATAAACGCGGCGACGTGCAACTGTTCCCAGACCACCTTAGTCTTTCACAGAAAGACTAAACCCGCACCTCAAGCCCGCCCACCCTACATGCGAACCCTTTTCTTGCTGCTTGCCCTTTCTGTAAGCATTTCTGGGCTCAGGGCTCAGTCAGAAACACCTGTCAAAAAACAAACCGGGGCGGTGAGAACGGCCACGCCGCCAAAACTAGACGGCCTTCCCAACGAGGAAATGTGGCAATTGGCACCCGCCGCCGTTGACTTCATCCAAAGCAATCCGGCCAACGGCTCACCCGCCCGGCAGCGCACCGAGGTACGCGTGTTGTATGACGATGAAGCCGTGTACATTGGCGCCATGCTCTTTGACACCGCCCCAGACTCCATTCTCTCGCAACTCAGCCAGCGCGACGGCGGGCAGGTGAACGCAGATATGTTCGGGGTTTATTTAGACACTTACCAAGACAAGCAGAACGCGTTTGGGTTTGAGATTTCCACCTCCGGCGTGCAAACCGATTTTAAACTCACCAGCAACGGCGATGAACGCTCCTGGGATGCCGTGTGGCAAAGCAGCGTGGCGCGGCACCCGCAAGGCTGGGCCGTGGAACTGAGAATTCCCTATTCCGCCATAAGATTTCCCAAACAAGACGTGCAAACCTGGGGCATCAACTTCTGGCGGGGCACGCGCCGCTACCGCGAAGACGCCTTCTGGAATTTCATTGACAGTTCCAAGCAGGGCTTCGTGAACCAGTTTGGCGAAATCACGGGCATCAGTGGCCTCAAAGCGCCGCTTCGGTTATCCTTAATGCCCTACATTTCTGGCTACGCCAATCATTACCCCGAAAACCAGCCCGGCAAGAAGAACCTCACCACCACGCTCAACGGCGGCATGGACATTAAATACGGCATCAATGACGCCTTCACCCTGGACATGACCCTGGTCCCGGACTTTGGGCAAGCGCAGTCAGATGCACGGGTGCTCAACCTGTCGCCGTTTGAAGTCAGGTTTAACGAAAACCGCCAGTTTTTCACCGAAGGAACGGAGCTGTTCAACAAAGCGGGCCTTTTTTATTCCCGAAGGATTGGCGGCGCGCCTATTCAGGGCGTCAACCTGGGCAATTACACTGAAGGAACTACTATTTTGGAGAACCCAGAGAAAACCAACCTGGTCAACGCCACCAAGATTTCGGGCCGGACTAATAAGGGCCTGGGCATTGGTTTGTTCAACGCCGTGACCCGCAACACCTACGCCACGCTGCAAACCCCCGAAGGCGAGAAATTTGAGGTACTCACCGACCCTATCACCAATTACAGCGTGCTGGTGCTGGACCAAAGCTTGCCGTACGGGTCATTTGTCACGTTCACCAACACCAACGTAACCCGCGGGGCCGGTTTTTACAACGCCAACGTGACCGGTTTAATGACAAGGCTCGCCAACAAGAAAAACAGCTATGCCCTGAACCTGCGCGGCAATCTGAGCCAGCGCTACAACAAAGGTGAAGTAGCCCCAGACGGCGAGAAAGTGGAATTGGGCCATGCCTATTATGCCAACTTCGGGAAAACCAGCGGCAATTTTCAGTTCACCGTGGCGCACAGCGCCGAAAACCACACCTATGACATTGATGACCTGGGTTACCTGAGCAACAACAACAACATCCAGAATTCGGCCAACGTGCGGTACAACATTTACAAGCCCTTCTGGAAACTCAACAACATGTACAATACCCTGGGCGTGCAGCAGCGCATGCTTTACAAACCGTGGGCTTATAGAGAGGTGGTGTATTTCCTGGAGAGCAACGTTACTACCAAAAACTTCATCTCCCTGGGCACCACCCTGGCCTGGCTTCCTCTGGACAACTACAATTACTTTGAGCCCAGGTCTTACCAAGACGGTGTGCCCAACCGCAAGTTCAGGACACCCAGCGGCTGGGAAATCAGCGGGTACCTGTCCTCAGATTACCGCAAGAAATTTGCGTTTGACATTAACAGCGGCATTTTTCGGTCTGCTGAGTATGACCAGCGCACCACCTGGATTAGCATTAGCCCCCGCGTGCGCGTAAACGACCACCTGCAGTTTGTGTACCGCCTGAACTACAACCTGGACTACCGCAACTTTGGGTATGCCGCCCGGTCTGGCCAAGATATTGTGTTTGGCGTGCGTGACGTGAACACGGTGAACAACACGCTCAGCGGCACCTATATTTTCAACGCCCGCACGGCGCTCAACGTGAACATGCGCCATTATTGGTCTACCTACACGTTCCATGACTATTTTCTGCTGCTGGAAGACGGCAACCTGCAGGCACTGGACTTCAAACCCGCCCCGGGTTTTACCAACAGCCGCAATTTCAACGCCTTTAACATTGACCTGGTGTACAGCTGGCGGTTTGCGCCCGGCAGTGAGCTGAGCATTGTCTGGAAAAACGCCATTGACAGTGACCTCTTCCCCACGGAGCGCAACAACTACCAACGCAACTTCCAGAACATTCTGCAGGCCAAACAATTGAATAGCTTCTCCGTTAAGGTTCTGTACTACCTGGACTACCAGGTGCTCAGACGTGCCTTAAAATCTTAAGCTATTCATTCTATGGTCTCCTCTAAAGTTGCGCTGATTGCCGGTGCCAGTGGGTTAGTGGGCAACCACTGCCTGCACCTGCTGCTGCAAAGCCACCGCTACCACAAAGTCATCTCCGTAGGCCGAAAGCAGCTGGACGTAAAGCACCCCAAACTGCAGCAACTGGTAGTGGATTTTGACCACCTGGAAAAGCACCGCCACAGCCTGGTAGCCGATGACGTGTTCTGCTGCCTGGGTACCACCATCAAGCAGGCGGGCTCCAAAGAAAACTTCAGAAAGGTAGATTACTCCTACGTGGTCAACCTGGCTAAAATCACCGCCACACACTTCGCCACACAGTTTTTTGTAGTCTCAGCCATGGGCGCAGACCCAGAGGCCGGCGTGTTCTACAACCGCGTGAAAGGCGAAATGGAACAAGCCGTAAAAGCCCTGCCCTTCACTGCCGTGCATATTTTTCAGCCTTCGTTGCTGCTAGGTGAGCGTGAGGAATTCAGGTTAGGCGAAAAAGTGGCCAGCGGGTTTGCCAAAACTTTCGGGTTTGTGTTCAGCGGGCCGCTCAGGAAATACAAAGCCATTGAAGCCCGCACCGTGGCCAAAGCCATGCTGGAAGCCGCCAAACAAGACGGCGGCGGCGTACTGGTCCATTCCAATGAGCAAATGCACCAATTGAATGATTGATTGTGAATTCCCGTTTTCGGCTCCGTTTCCAGAAATGAGCCCGAAAACGGTAAGTTTCTACAGTAAAATTCCGAGCCAAGCAATCTCCCAACAGAAAAGCGCAGTCCCTTCTCCCTCTGGGAGAAGGTTAGGATGAGGGTGATTTCTTTCTCTGTCGCGAGTCTCAAAACTTGTGCTTGGGGATAAAGCGAGTCTCCAGACCCGCCGGGTACCACAAATAATAGGAATCTGGAAACTGGCGCCCGCACAAAACCCTACTTTTAGAAAATACACCCTCACCCTAGCCCTCTCCCAGAGGGAGAGGGGATTTTCTGGATACGTTTTAGGCTCCTTTTCCAGAAATGAGCCCGAAAACGGAAAGTTTCAACCCGCACCATTCGCAGTCCGTAGAGGCAGTACCAACCCCCAACAATGCTTTATGGATTCTGCCCAGCACCGCATTAAACACCATTTCCCCAGAAGTACCCAGTATGACCCCACGTGGGTGCGCGAGCATTCTATGGGTGAAAACGTGCTCTTCAATTTGGAAAGCATCACGTCTTTATTGCCACTCAAGAAAGGCCTGCGCGTGCTGGATTTGGGCTGCGGAAAAGCGGCCAGTTCCATCTTTCTGGCTCAGGAATATGAAGTACAGGTGTGGGCCGTGGATGAGGCTATTTCGGCCACGGCCAATTACAAGCGCGTGCTGGACGAAGGCCTTGAAAACCAGGTGTTCCCGCTGCAGGCTAATGCCCGTTCTTTGCCTTTCCCGGAGGAATTCTTCGACGTGGTGCTGGTCATCGACTCCTACACCTATTTTGGCACCGATGACAAGTACCTGCCCTACATCTGCCATTTTATAAAACCTGAAGGCTACATTGGCATTGTGGACGTCTGTTTCAAGGAGGAAATTGAGACCATTGACCAGGTGCCGGACTTTCTGCGCGAGGATTTTCAGGAATATTGGTATTACATCCATTCGGTGGCCTGGTGGCGAAAATTGTGGGAGAAAACCGGTTTGGTGCACATCACGGAGGCCAGCCTGCTGCCCGCCGCCGATTTGATACGCGAACACTACGTGAAGGACTTTGAGGAGCACGGGCAAAAAAAAGACCCTTTCGCGCGGGCGCTCAAAAAAGACAACCAGCAGACTATCAGTTTCTTCAGGATGATTGGCCAGCGCACCAGCAAAGAAGCCTACCTACAGTCTTACAAAAAAGCCTAAATTGCAGCCGCAAGCACGTTTCAACCGGAACCGTGCCACGCAAAAACACACCCGCGCCGGTAAAATATTTTCTGGGGTTAAACAGTTTTATAGGAGCACGCGCTTCGGCAACTGTCTTACCGCTTGAAAACAGGTTACCATGAAAAACAAGATTCTTATTTTTGCGGCGGCGGTGGTTTTGACTTGCCTCGGCCAGACGGCCCAAGCGCAGCAGGCTTCCAACCTGGGTGTGGGCGCGCGGGTGGGCGGTTTTTCCTCCGGCGTTTCTGTCAAGTATTTTTATCGCGAGAATGTGGCGCTGGAAGGCGTGGTGGGCACCAATTTCGGCCGAAAGGGTTTTCACCTGCTGGGCCTGTATGAGCTGCACGCGCCCGCGTTTAATGTGCGCAACTTGCAGTGGTTTTACGGGGCGGGCGCGCACGTGGGGTCGTACAAAGGGCGTTATTACCATGAGCGCACGTACGCCGGCTACAATGACTCCTATGACAAAACCCTCACCACCATGGGGATAGACGGCATTGTAGGTTTGGAATATAAGATTGCGGAGATTCCGATTCAGGTGAGCACTGATTTTAAGCCATTTTTAGATGTGAACCGAGACGGACTGTTTCTGCTACCCGACTGGTCTCTCACCGTCAGGTACAGTTTCTAATGCTTCCCCAAACCTACCAGAAGAGCCCCGCCTAGTGCGGGGCTTTTTCTATTAAGGCGTTTTCTGTTTTCGGCCCCGTTTTCAGAAATGAGCCCGAAAACGCATTCCAGAACCGTAGCGGCGTGGCACCGACACGACGTGTGTCTATGAAACGTGAACGGTTCTCTAACCGACAGACTTACAGCCAAAGCAAAGCTGCGAAATTGTGCTTTGATTAATTGAACTTGTTTTGCTGCGTAGAGCCACGTCGTGTCAGTGCCACGACGCTACGTTTTCGGCCTCGTTTTGGGAAATGAGGCCGAAAACGGAAATTCCTTTACCAAAATCAATCAACAACTAGCAAATAGCAATCAACAATTCTGTCCCTTGCAACTTCGGCCCTCACCGCGTACCTTTGCAGGGCTTATCAAGAAAGACGGAGGGATTAGGCCCTATGATGTCTTAGCAACCCAATTCAGTTGGGTGCTACTTCCTACCTGAGGCCCTTGCGGCCGATGGGGAGATGAGTGCAGGCCTTGCCTTACCCTACCCTGCACCCTTCCTCCTGCCCTTTCCTGAGAAGCAACCCAACCCTTTTGGTTTGCAAAGATGATGACCCGTATTGAGGAAGAAGTACAAAAGAGAATTTTAGTCTTAGACGGTGCTATGGGCACCATGGTGCAACGGTACAACCTCACCGAAGCCGATTTCAGGGGCGAACGCTTTAAAGACTTCCACAAAGACGTGAAGGGCAACAATGATTTGCTTTCCCTCACGCAACCCCACATAATCAAAGAAATCCACAGCCTCTACTTTGAGGCGGGCGCCGATATCGCCGAAACCAACACCTTCTCTGGCACCTCCATCGCCATGGCCGATTACGACATGCAAGACCTGGTGTACGAACTGAACTATGAATCAGCGCGCATCGCCAAGGAAGCCGCCGAGGAATGGACGGCCAAAACGCCAGACCAACCCCGCTTCGTGGCCGGGGCCATCGGCCCAACTAATAGAACCGCTTCCCTTTCTCCGGATGTCAATAATCCTGGTTTCAGAGCCATCACCTATGACGAGTTGGTAGAAGCTTACACGGAACAAGTAAGAGGTTTGGTGGATGGCGGCGTGGATTTGCTGTTGGTGGAGACCATCTTTGATACGTTAAATGCCAAGGCGGCGCTATTTGCGATTGACCAATACAGCCAGAAAACCGGCAAGCGCCTGCCTTTAATGGTATCTGGTACTATCACTGATGCCAGCGGCAGAACGCTTTCCGGTCAGACTGTGGAGGCGTTTCTGTACTCAGTATCACACATGCCGCTGTTGAGCGTGGGCTTTAACTGCGCGCTGGGCGCGAAGCAGCTACGTCCGCACATAGAATCGTTGAGCAAGGCGTCTACCTTTTATGTGAGCGCGTACCCCAATGCCGGTCTGCCCAATGCGTTCGGAGCCTATGACGAAAGCCCCGAGCAGATGGGCGCACACATCAGAGACTTCCTGGAGAACAACTTCGTGAACATTGTGGGGGGTTGTTGCGGCACCACGCCGCCGCACATCAAAGTTATTGCCCAGATTGCCAAAGAATTCCCTCCCCGCCCCTTGCCGCAAATTCCCGCGGTGCCCACCTATTCAGGACTTGAACCACTCACCGTTTTTGAAGGCTCCAATTTCATCAACATTGGCGAGCGCACCAACATCACGGGTTCCAAGCAATTCAAGCGACTTATTCTGAACGAGCAGTACGAGGAAGCCCTGGCCATCGCCCGCGGGCAGGTGGAAAACGGCGCCCAGATTATTGACGTGAACATGGATGAAGGTATGCTGGACTCAGAAGCCGCCATGACCTTGTTCCTGAATCTGATTGCCTCAGAGCCTGACATCGCCAAGGTGCCCATCATGATTGACTCCTCCAAGTGGAGCGTGATTGAGGCCGGCCTGAAGTGCGTGCAGGGCAAAGCCATCGTGAATTCTATTTCACTGAAAGAAGGCGAAGAACAGTTCAAGGAACAGGCCCGCAAAGTGCGCAGCTACGGCGCCGCCGTGGTAGTCATGGCCTTTGACGAACAAGGCCAGGCCGACAGCTACGAACGCCGCATTGAAATCTGCCAGCGCGCCTATACTATTTTGACCCAAGAAGTTGGGTTCCCGCCGCAGGAAATCATCTTTGACCCCAACATCCTCACTGTGGCCACGGGCATGGAGGAGCACAACAACTACGCCGTAGATTTCATCAAAGCCACCCGCTGGATAAAGCAAAACCTTCCGGGCTGCAAAGTGAGCGGCGGCGTGAGCAACATCTCGTTCTCGTTCCGGGGCAACGACCCCGTGCGCGAGGCCATGCACAGCGTGTTCCTGTACCACGCCATCAAAGCTGGTCTGGACATGGGCATTGTGAACGCGGGCATGCTGGAAGTCTACGAGGAAATCCCGAAGGATTTGCTGGTACTGGTGGAAGACGTCCTGCTCAACCGCCGTCCGGATGCCACCGAACGCCTAGTAGAATTTGCCGAAACCATTAAAAACAAAGGCAAGCAGATTGTTCGGGACGAGGCCTGGCGCCAGGAGCCGGTTCAGCAACGCCTGACGCACGCACTGGTGAAAGGTCTGGTGGAATACATTGACCAGGATGTGGAAGAAGCCCGCCACCTCTACCAGAAACCGCTGGAAGTGATTGAAGGCCCGTTGATGGACGGCATGAACGTGGTGGGTGACCTGTTTCAGGAAGGCAAGATGTTCTTACCGCAGGTGGTGAAAAGCGCCCGTGTCATGAAAAAAGCAGTGGCGTATCTGTTGCCGTTTATTGAACTTGAAAAAGAACGCGCCGCCGCCTCCGGAGACACGTCTACCCGCCAAACCAACGGCAAAATCTTGATGGCCACCGTGAAAGGCGACGTGCACGACATCGGGAAAAACATTGTGGGCGTGGTCTTGGCCTGCAACAACTACGAAGTGATTGACCTGGGCGTAATGACGCCCGCTGACAAGATATTGGATGCCGCCCGCGAACACAACGTAGACGTGATTGGCCTCAGCGGTTTGATAACCCCGTCGCTGGACGAGATGGTGCATGTGGCCAAGGAAATGGAGCGGCAGAACTTCAACATTCCATTGCTGATTGGTGGCGCTACTACCTCTAGGGCACACACGGCCGTGAAAGTGGCACCGGCTTACCACGGCACCGTCGTGCACGTATTGGATGCCTCGCGCTGCGTGCCGGTGGTGGGCAATCTGTTGAGCCCTGAGAACAAAGAGAAATTCGCCGCGGACACGCGTTTGGAATATGACCAGATGCGTGAGGGCTACCTGAGCCGCCAGAAAGACAAGAAATACCTGCCTTTGCCGCAAGCGCGCGCCAACAAACTGCCTATTGAATGGAACCCCGAAGACGTCTACACGCCCACCAAAACCGGAGTGCAAGTATTTGACAACTTCCCGTTAGAAGAACTGGTGCCGTACATTGACTGGACGCCTTTCTTCCAAGCTTGGGAACTTCACGGTAAATTCCCGAAGCTGCTGGAAGACCCGATAGTAGGCGAAGCGGCAACTAAACTGTACGCTGATGCGCAAGCCCTGCTCAAACGCATAGTAGATGAAAAACTACTCACCGCCAACGGCGTGGCCGGTTTGTTCCCTGCCAATTCTGTGGGTGATGATGACGTGGAAATCTACACAGATGAACAACGCACTCAAATCTTGACCCACTTCCGGACGCTGCGCCAGCAAGGGCAGAAAGGCCCGGGCGTCCCGAACATCGCACTGGCAGATTTTGTGGCGCCTAAAGAAACGGGTCTGGCAGATTATACCGGAGGTTTCGCGGTGACGGCTGGCATTGGTCTAGATGAACTGGTGCAACAGTTTGAGGCCGACCATGACGATTACCATAGCATCATGGCCAAAGCCCTGGCAGACCGTTTGGCTGAGGCCTTCGCGGAGAAGTTGCATGAGATTGTACGGAAGGAAATCTGGGCGTATGAACCAGAGGAAAGCCTGACCAACGACGAGCTAATAAAAGAGAAATACCAGGGCATCCGCCCGGCGCCCGGCTACCCGGCCTGTCCGGAGCATACCGAGAAACGCACGCTGTTCCAATTGCTAGACGTGGAGAAAAACACTGGCATTACCTTAACGGAGAGTCTGGCTATGTACCCCACCGCGGCGGTTTCAGGCATGTATTTCGCGCACAAACAATCCAAATACTTTGGGCTGGGTAAGATTGAGAAAGACCAGGTAGAAGACTACGCCCGCCGTAAAAACATGACCGTGGAGGAAGCCGAGCGCTGGCTATCACCGAATTTGAATTACTAGGAATACCTGTTTTCGGGCTCGTTTTCAGAAATGAGCCCGAAAACGCTACACCATCGGCCGCCGGCCAACCAAAGATTAACACCTGACAAACGTCAATGAAAGTTACCCATCATCTACAGAACGCCACCAAGACCCTGTTCTCTTTTGAGATACTTCCGCCGGTGAAAGGCACCAGCATTCAGTCAATTTATGAAGGCATTGATCCTTTGATGGAGTTCAGGCCGCCGTTCATCAATGTGACCTATCACCGTGAGGAGTACGTGTTCAAGGAGCGCGAGAACGGGTTGCTGGAGAAAATCACCATCCGGAAACGGCCGGGTACGGTGGGCATCTGCTCGGCCATCATGAACAAGTACCACGTAGACACGGTGCCGCACATTATCTGCGGGGGCTTCAGCCGGGAAGACACCGAGAACGCCTTGATGGACCTCAACTTCCTGGGCATCGACAACGTGCTTTTGCTGCGCGGCGATGTCGTGAAAACCGAGCCCGGGTTCCGGCCCCACAAAGACGGACATTTGCATGCTTCTGACTTGATCAAGCAGGTGGTACAGCTCAACAAAGGCATTTATCTGGACGAGGAAATGGAAAACCCCGTGCCCACCGACTTCTGCATTGGCGTGGCCGGTTACCCTGAGAAACACATGGACGCACCCAACCTCAGCACTGACCTTAAGTATCTGAAACAGAAAGTGGAACTGGGCGCCGAGTACATCATCACGCAGATGTTCTTTGACAACAAGAAATTCTGTGACTTCGTGAAAGCCTGCCGCGCGGTGGGCATTACCGTGCCCATTATTCCGGGTTTGAAGCCGCTCACTACCCGCAACCAACTGAACGTGTTGCCCCGCTACTTTAACATTGACTTGCCGGAGGAACTGGTGAACGCCGTGGAGGCCGCCAAAACCCCGCAAGCCGTAAAACAGGTGGGCATTGAGTGGACTATTCAGCAGTGCAAAGAGCTGGTGGAGTTTGGCGTGCCGTGCCTGCACTTTTATACCATGAGTAAGTCTGAAGCCACTGCCGCCGTGGCCAGAGAAATATTCTAATTTCCGTTTTTGCCTTCGTTTCTGGAAATGAGCCCGAAAACGGGAAGTCCTTTTCATAAAGCTGTTCAACAATTTCCTGCTTCAAGTTAAAAACTTGCGACAGAGAAATGAGTGAGAACCGTAGCGTCATTTCTCTGAAACTACGCTACGGTTCTGAATTGCGTTTTCGGGCTCGTTTCTGGAAATGAGGCCTAAAACGGAAATTTCACCTAATACCCAATGTGGAGAATGGCATCGCCTTGGTTGACCACGGGCATGTTGTTCACGCCAACCACGTAGCCGCTCACGGGAGAGATGATGGGGTGACTGGCGTAGCCGTAAGGGTCTGCCACGGTGCCTACCTGTTGCCCGCGGCTCACGGCCTGGCCGTTGCGCACGAAGCTTCGGAACAAACCCGCCCTGAGGGCTCTAATCCAGGTATCACGTAGGCAGATGATGGATTTCTGCGAGGGCGGCGTGGAGGAATTTATGATGCCCAAGTGGTGCATGACCCGGCAGGTGCCCTCTATGGCGATGTTGATGCCCGGCTCGTCAAACCGTAAAGATTCGCCGGTTTCATACACAATAATGGACTTGCCGTATTTGGCGGCTTCTTTGCGCAGGGAACCCGGCCGTAGTTTGGAATTGAGAATGAACGGTGCGGCAAACGCGTGGGCCAGCTCTGGGTTGCCGGGCGTCTCCAGAATGCAGCGTATCTGCGGAAAATTAGACTTGCTTCGGCCGCCGGTGTGGTAATCAATTCCTACGTCTACCAGCGGCAGAATTTCCTTGGTGAACCGAGCGGCCACGCGGCTGGCCAGTGAGCCTTTGGCGTTGCCCGGGAAACTGCGGTTCACGTCTTTGCCGTCGGGCACCTCACGGGAGAAGTTCAGGAATCCGTAGATATTGAGGATGGGAATGGCCAGAATGGTGCCCCGCTGCGGGTGGAGCATGTTGCGCCTGATCATGCGCCTAATGGTTTCCACGCCGTTCACCTCGTCGCCGTGCAGGCCGGCCATGAGCAGCAGCACCGGCCCCGGCTCTTCGGCCCTGAACACGTGAATGGGAATGTCAATCTCGGTGCCGCTGGGCAGCCGCGAGATGTTCAGTCTAATCAATTTTCTGTCTCCCGGGTAGATGGGAATGTCATTGATGATCATCTCCTCCATCTGGGGTCGTTTTTTTCTTGGTCTTCTTGCTTTTGGCCTTCGTCACCAACAATTCAGTGAATTCTATAATCTTACCGGCAATGTCTTTTTGGGTGGCTTTCTCAATGCCTTCCAGGCCGGGACTGGAGTTCACTTCCAGAATGAGCGGGCCGCGCTTGGATTGCAGCATGTCTACGCCGGCCACGTCTAAGCCCAGAGATTTGGCAGCCATCAAAGCGGCGGCTTTCTCGGCGCGGCTGAGTTTAATCAGGCTGGCACTGCCGCCGCGGTGTAGGTTAGACCTGAACTCACCTTCTTTGCCCTGCCGTTTCATGGCGCCCACCACCTCGCCGTTCACCACAAACACGCGTATGTCGGCGCCCTTGCTTTCGGCAATGAATTCCTGCACAATAATGCGGGCCTTGAGGTTGTGGAAGGCTTCAATCACAGACTCGGCGGCTTTCTGGGTTTCGGCTAAGACTACGCCCAGCCCCTGGGTTCCTTCCAGCAGTTTAATCACCAACGGCGCGCCCCCAACTTCATGGATCAGTTCTTTAACTTGTTTAGAATAGTTGGTGAAGGCAGTTTTAGGCATTCCCAGTCCTGCACGCGCCATAATCTGCAGGCTGCGCAGTTTGTCTCTGGACCGAACAATGGACTGGCTGGCCACCACGCTTTTCACCTTCATCATCTCAAACTGGCGCACCACGGCCGTGCCGTAAAACGTAACGGATGCCCCAATTCTAGGAATGACCGCGTCTATGCCGGTGAGCAGTTCGCCTTTGTAGAGAATGTGTGGGTCGCCTTTCTCCATGACCAGGTCACAGCGCAGGTGGTCCAGTACCACGGCCTCGTGGCCCCGCTGTTGGGCGGCCTCCACCAGGCGGCGGGTAGAATATAACTTAGGATCCCGGGAGAGAATCGCGATTTTCATAAAGGGGAGTTCTTGGGTGTGGTACGCTTTTTCTTCTGGGATTTGTTCTTGGCCTTCAACGACAGGTATTTCTTGGCCACGTCTACCACAAACCGCTTCCGGAGCAGCGTGCGGCCTAACAAGACGGGGTATTTGAGGTCGCTTCGGTCTGAAAGCGAGAATTCTGTCTCCACTTCCTGCCCATGAATGATGATGGTTGTACGGATAACATAGCGCTCCTGCACATCGCCAAACGAACTTTTTACGCACCGCAAGTCAAAATCTGTGAACTCAAACGCTTTATGGTTGTAGGCCGGATTATTGGGGTGCAGCAACTCAAAATGGATAGCGCGCTGACCGTCAGGCAGATTAACTTCTTTGATGTTGTCACAGTGAATGGCCGAGGTGTACGCGCCCGTGTCTATCTTCGCCTCAATCTCAAACAATTCCAGGCCGGGGAAATCAACTATCTCCCGCCGGCCAATGGTTTTCTTTTCTATCACTTCCTTCATACAGTGCGCATTGGTAAGGAAAGGGGTTGCGTTTTCGGGCTCAATTCTGGAAATGAAGCCGAAAACTGAAATGGGTTGGTTTTTGAAAAAGAGTGTTAAGGCAGCGTTTAAGTAATATGCTTGTTTTACCGGTTCGCTTCTAATTTTTCTCTTTTCTTTTCTAATAATACTGAATAGGGATGATACTCCCACTTGTCTCTATTTTTATTATATACTAATCTCCCGTCTGGTATATAACCCATCGTGCCGCCACAGCCATAAGCCATATTAATGCTCTTTGTAATAACCCTGCCTTTGTGAATTTTGAATACTCTTTCTATTGTTACGCCCCATCCAACAATAACTAAATCCAAAGTATCTGGACTAATTTTTTTTAACGATATTTTATTTAATCTTCCGCTTTTCCCCTTCGTGCTTTCAATAATATTTAGACCTGCTTCTTCAGTCACAGGCTTAAGGGTGAAGTTTGGGTACCTTAGTCTCAAACCATTCGGTAGGCTATCGCTCAATAGTAAATTTTCTTGAGAAGTCTTATTGAAGAGACCTCGCGAGTAATAGTCACTAATTACTGAGTCATAAAAGTTTAATAACTCAATTCTATTTAGCTCTTGTCCATAGCCAAATCGGCAAACAATCATTAGAACAGCTAATAAAAGTATCTTATACATTTTCATACTTTTACAATTATAGGCTGAATACTTATCCGCTCTTTACACTTATGCTAAGTCGAAGGATGCACTATAGGCAAAGACGTCTACTTTTTCAATCTGCCTACAATCCACTTTTGTATTTCGTCAAAAGAAGATTTTCCGCTGGCAATAGAGATCACAAATTGGTATTTGTCTTCTTCCTCCGCTAGAATATCTTGACCGGATTGCAAGAGCAGAAGACGCATCAAGACATAGCCCGTCCGCTTATTTCCATCTACAAACGGATGGTTGATCAATAGGCTTTCTATGATGGCCGCGGATTTGTCTGCAGGCTCTGGGTAAAGTTCCTGCTGGTCAAAAGTGGCAAACGGACGGTTGAGTGCTGCATCTAACGCGCCTGCATCTCTAACTCCTGTTGCCCCGCCAAACTGTTCAATTAAAAGCTGATGTATTTTCTCAACTTCCTGCAAAGTAATCATTGGGCAAGCCTTTGCAGAAGATTGCGATCTTCTGACAGTATTTTCTTTAAGTGTTGTGCATTGGAAAATCCAGCCCCTGACTTTTTCTGGACTTCCTTCAAATACAAGAGTACATCTTCCAGCAGGTTTTCCGGAACGGTTTCCAATACTTTCTGAATCTCTATTTTAAGGTCTTTGGCTGTCATATGATTAACTAAAAGTTACTTAAAGAACTTACGAAGCCAAACTGCCTTCGTTGATTCTTATAAGGTTGAATGCCTAAATACTAAACCGTTCCTTGCATTCATGCAACGTGGTAACGGTAGTGCAGCCGGCAGCGTCTGTTGTGGTTGTGGTGGTGGAAGAACATTCTTGGTGGTCATTGGCCTGTACAATGAAAAAGAAACCAACTACCGCTGCCAGCACAAGGGCAGAAAGCAAGAACAAGACAGAATAGGCTTTGGAAGTCTGGGGCATATCAAAAAAATTAGGGCTCCTATTTAGCAAGGAAGCCCCAATTTGGAAAAAAGAACGCAGATTAGAAATTACTTTTTGCCAGTGTAGGTGATGCGGTAAATGGCGTCGTTCATGTCATCTGAGACCAGCAGCGAGCCGTCTGGCATCACTTCCACGTCTACTGGTCGGCCCCACTCCTTGCCGTTCTGCAGCCAACCAGCGGCAAACGGCACAAAACTTCCTTTGCCCTGGGCATCTTCGCGGTACAGGCTCACGCGGTAGCCAATCTTCTCAGTGCGGTTCCAGGAGCCGTGCTCGGCAATGAAAATCTGGTTTTTGTAATTGGCCGGGAACATGCTGCCGGTGTAAAACTCCATGCCCAGCGTGCCGCCATGCGGATTCAGTTTTTGCACGGGCGCGGTGTAGTCTGCGCAGTTCTTGCCTTTGCCAAACTCGGGGTCAAGCGTCTCGCCGGCGTGGCAGAACGGGTACCCGAAGTGCATGCCTTTGCGCGGCGCTTTGTTCAGTTCATCTGGGGGCATATTATCGCCCATCAAGTCACGGCCATTGTCGGTGAACCAGAGTTCTTTGGTGGTGGGGTGCCAGTCAAAACCAACAGTATTCCGCACGCCGCTGGCGAAGACTTCAAAGCCCGAACCGTCTGGGTTCATGCGGTTGATGGCAGCGTATACCGGTTTCTCTGAAAGGCAGATGTTGCAGGGCGCGCCCACCGGCACATACAATTTATCATCTGGCCCGAAGGCGATGTATTTCCAGCCGTGGTGTTCCTCGGTGGGCAGTTTATCATACACCACCACCGGTTTGGGCACGCTTTTTAGGTTCTCGGCAATGTTGTCATACCGCGTGATTCGGCTGATTTCTGCTACATACAAAGAACCGTTCCTAAGCGCCACGCCGTTGGGCATGTTCAGACCTTTGGCCAGGGTAATTACTTCATCTACTTTCCCGTCTTTGTTTTTGTCTGGGAGCGCGTACACGTTGCCTTCTCGGCGGGTACCCACGTAGAGCGTGCCGTCGGGACCCAAGGCCATGGAGCGGGCGTTGACCACGTTGCGGGCGTAATAGCTGATTTCAAAACCGTCTGGCAAGGTGATGTTGGCTAGGTTGCCGTCGGTGGCCGGGCTTTCGGTGACTTCCTCAGAGAGCGTGTCTTTGGCGGCGGTGGACGTGCGCTCGCCTTTGTCATCAGCATTGGGCTTGTCTGAATTGGAAGAACAGGCCATCATACTTGCCAAGGTTCCTACCAGCAAAAATTGTTTATAATTTATCATCGTGGTTTAAATAAAAATCAAATTAAACTAGTTTAAGTGCCATTTTATAATATTTCAATTCCGCTACAATTTCATACAGGCATTACAATTAATTCTAAGCAAAATACAGCCTCACGCTTTTCAAACAAAATATATTGATGACAATATATATTTTATAAAATATATCTTTTACATTATACACGCAAAGGATGAAATTTCTATAATCCCCCAATTATACAATTAAACCCATGATAGGTCAAAAATTAGGCATTGTCTTCAAACTGTTTGTGTATTCATTTGCGTTCCCGGCTATGATTATATCTTTTGTGCATTATGACTACTTGGGTTTACCGGCAAATGTTTTCATATGGCTCTGCCTTATGGCTTCGGCATTTTATGAAATGACGCTTATTAAAAAAGCTATTGCCGCTTATTAATACTAGCATTACTTAGTATCTCCTTTCCTGATATGCTGCGCCACCGAATACAGCAGGTTGGTGTGACCGGTCTGCAGCACTACCAGTTTATGGTTCTTGAGGGCGTTCAAAAACGTCTGCAATCGCTGCTGCGAGATAATCTGGTCATACTTGCCCAGGAAAACGGTGACCTCAATATGGCTTTGGTTCAGAATCTTGGCGATGTGCCGCGTGTCAAAGGTGAGGTGGCTGAACCCGATCCAGCTGCGGTACACGCGCAGGCGCTTCTGTGGCGAGTCCATCTGCCACTGCGCAAACTTGACCACCCCAGACGCTACCCACCGCTTGCGCTCCAGCCAGTTCAAGGTCTTGAAAAACGGACTGGGGCGCAGCACAATGCGTTTGAACAGGCCCTGTAACCAGCCGGGGTACGTAGCCAGGTTGTAGAGCATATGCGTTTTAATGCCGTCTGGGGCTATGAGATACAATTCCTGAATCTTAGGGTGGAACTTCTCCAGCACGGCCAACGCAAACTTGCCGCCCATGCTGAACGCCATCACGGAGAACGTGTCTATCTTCTCTTTCTCCAGCAGGTGCTGAATGAACTCCTGCAGTTTTTTCTTGGAGAGCGGTTGGTCTGCCTTGCTGAGGGTACTCTTGCCATGGAAGAACAGATCAATGGCATACACCGTGTAACCGGGTTGCAGCGTGCGCGCCATGGCGTCATAATAGCCACTCTCCTGCCCGTACCCATGAAACGCCAGCAAGGCCTTGGGTCCGTGGCCCAGCGTGCGGTAATGCAGCTTAGATGATTTGAGTTGAAGGATGGGCACAGCGCAGCGGTGTTGGTACAGGTTGGTCTTTTACGGAAAAACACGTTCGGTAAGTCCGTTTTAGGGCTCTATTTTTCAAATGAAGCCCAAACCAGAAAACCCGACAGTAGACCAAAGGTAAGAAAGCGAAGGCACTTTCCGTTTTCGGGCTCATTTCTGGAAACGGGCCCGAAAACGGACTTAGCTCTTAACCGCCAGAATGCCACCTGCTGCCCCCTGACGCAGCCTTTTGAAAGGCAAGCAAAAGACCATTACCGCCAGGGGCCGCCGCCAGGAATATACCTAGGATACGGCTCGTTTAAAATGTACCTTTACTAGACACCAATCTCTGAGAGGAACCTAACCCATCTTACCTCTCCTTTTTGACGTTCCCTTACCGCTTCTGTTTTCCCTCCTTCAGAAAACATTCTTTCACCACCCATACGGGCTGGGCCTGTTGGGCCTTGCCTCCACTTTTTTTAGCCTGTTATTTATGACCGTCCCCAAACTGAAAACCGGTATTGATGCCTTTGACCTTATCTCTGAGGGCGGTCTGCCCATAGGCCGCACCACGTTGCTGGCCGGCAGCTCAGGCAGTGCCAAAACCTTGTTCGCGGCACAGTTTCTGGCCATGGGCATTCTAAAATTCAACCACAAAGGCGTGTTCGTCACGTTTGAGGAACAGGTGGAAGACATCAGGAATGACCTCAAGGGCTTCGGCTGGGACATTGACCAGTGGGAGTCTGAGGGCATGTGGACGTTTATAGATGCGTCGCCTAAAGAGGAAGATGTGATTACCATCGGCGAGTTTGACTTGAGCGCCTTCAGAATACGCTTGGAGCGGGCCGTGACCAAAAACCAGGCCCAGCGCGTGGTCATTGACTCCATTGGCAGCATTTTCACCCACTTTCCGGAGCACAACATCATTCGGCAGGAAATGTCAAAAGTGACCATGTCGCTGCGCCGCGTGAAAGCCACGGCTATCATCACTACAGAACGCACCGAGGAATACGGGGCCATCTCCAGGTACGGCGTAGAGGAATTTCTGGCAGACAATGTCATGATTCTGCGCAACGTGCTATGCCAGGAAAGACGGCGACGCACCATTGAAATCCTCAAATTCAGGGGCAGCAACCATGTGAAGGGCGAGACACCTTTTACCATCAGTCCTAAAAAAGGGGTGGTGATTGTGCCCATCTCCAGCCTCACGCTTACTCAATCGGCCTCTATGAAACGCATTACCTCTGGCAACCCGGCCTTAGATGACATGTGCGGCGGCGGATTTTTCAAGGGCTCCATTGTCTTGGTTTCTGGGGCAACGGGCACCGGCAAAACCTTGCTGGCCTCCAATTTCATGAAGGGCGCCAAAGAGAAAAACGAGCGCTGCCTCTTGCTGGCCTTTGAGGAAAGCAAGGAACAGATTTTCAGGAATGCCAAAGGCTGGGGCCAGGACCTGGAGCAACTGGAGGCCGAGGGCCTGCTGAAAGTAATCTCCATCTACCCCGAAGTGCAATCCTTGGAAGACCACCTGATTAACATCCAGGACCTGGTGGAGCAATACCAACCGCAGCGCCTTGCCATTGACAGCATCTCTGCCCTCACGCGCAACCCCACAGACAAAGGCTTTCAGGAGTTTGTGGCCGCTCTCACCAATTACCTAAAGCACCAGGCCATCACCACCCTCTTCACAGCCACCACCAACATGCTCCCCGGGCGCGCCTCCATCACTGAGAGTGACTTTGCCACCATCACAGACACCATCATTCTCCTCCGGTACGCGGAGCTGGCCGGCGAAATGCAGCGCAGCGTGACGGTACTCAAAATGCGCGGCTCCCGGCATGATGCCGCCATTAGAAGAATCCTGATTGACGGCCAGGGCATGCAGATTGGCGCACCCATTACCGGCATTAGCAGCCAAATCTCCCACTAAACGCTGGCTTTTACCAAGAGCCAATAACCGTGAAAGAGACAAAATGCGAAGTACTTAGAATTGACCAACATGGATTACTGGATACAACTTTTTATAAATAGAAACAGCATCACGTCTATGGGTGCTGAAGAAAATTTAAACGCTATCCTCAAGAAATATTACCCCGGCGAGTTCCGTCTTGAGATTATTGACATTATGGAAGACCCAGACAAAGCCGAAGAGGCGGGAATTCTGGCTATTCCAACCCTTATCAGAAAATGGCCCGCGCCGGAAGTGCGCCTGATTGGTGCCTTAACCGTGCAGACCCGCGTGCTGGCTGGCCTGGGCATTGCCAACGTAGACCATTTGCAGAAGCAGTAAGGCTGTTCATTTTCAGCCGAATTCCTGACTGTCTGGCATCAACTTTCTCTTATAAATCACAAGTTCACCAAAGGGGCAGAAGATTAATGTCACTTATCTCCTGCACATCCATTTGTTTTCACCTAAGCTACGTATACCCACCACAGCTTGCTTACTTTAAACCCATGAAAACCAATACGTTATTCTTTATTTTGCTTACCGGTTCGTTCCTGTTGCTACTTTCACCCGCAAGCGCCCAGGTAACTCAGCAGGAAACCGCCCAGGATTCGCTCAAACAGCAGATTTTGGCCGCCAAAACCCGCATAGATAACCTGGAAACGCTCCGGAAATCTACCAAAGAAGAAGCCAAGGCCGCCAAACTCGCCGCCAAAGAAGCGAACCGCATTAATGATGATGCCGCAGACGCCGCCAAAGAAGCCAAGCACGCAGCCCGCCTGGAGGCCAAAGCCCAGAAGAACAGAATCAAAGCCGACAAACGCGCCAGAAAAGCCGAACGCGCCAAGGCCAAGTCTGACAGCAACTAAACTGCCAGTCAATTAAAAGCACAAAAAAGCCTCTCCAGATTGGAGAGGCTTTTCTTTTATATTCCGTTTTAGGCTTCATTTTCAGAAATGAGGCCTAAAACGGACTTTTTTTTTCGGGACGAAAAAATCTACCTACTTATTTTCCACTGTGGTCACTCTGCTGGACCTTCCGGCGGCGTCAAACACGGCCAGTTTCACGGTTCCTTTCTCAGTGATGGGCCCAGTGTAAGTTTTGCTTTTAGCGGTGGGGGCAGCGCCGTTGGTGGTGTACTTAATGCTGAAGCCGGGCAGTTGCACATTGGCTAGCACTTTTCCGTTTTCTACCACGGCCCCAGCGGTAGGAATGCGGTAATTGAAGCCGCCGGCGTAGTAGTTCAGGCGCGGCAGTTCGCGCTTGCCCAACACGTTGGCAAACTGAGACCACGCCTGCGCATAGCCCGCTTTGCTTTGAGCCGATTCTGGATTGGTGGCCCAACTTGGATCCGGAGCCCAGGCGCGTTCTGCTAAACCCAATAGTTTAGGCAGCAACATGTACTCCAGGCGTTCCGGGGTTTTCACCATTTCGCTCCAGAGCGGGGCTTGCAGGCCAACAATGTTGGCGCGGGCTTCGGGCTTGAGTTGTTCTTTAGTGGCGTAGTCGGCCAAGGCGGCGGCGCTGAGCGGTTGGTTGTCATCGTTCACGCGCATGCTCTTCATGTAGTCATACGGGTTGAAGTAGAAGGCTTTGTCCACGTCTGTGTAGCCGCCCCAGTAGAGGCCCATTTCGTCATAAGATTTCTGGTAGGCCAGGTCCATGTACAGGTGGCTCACATTGGTCAAAATCACTTTGTAGCCGGCGTTGGCCATGCGGTAAGCCAGGTCAATGTTGTTGCCCTGGTTGTTCCAGACATCCATGTGCATGTTGTCTTTCACAAAGTCTGGGTTGGCGGTATAGGTCAGGCGGCCGTTGGTGCGCACTTTTCTGAGGCCCACTTCCTCCCAGCCAGAAAGATACAAACTGCGGGCCTTGAGCATGTCATTCAGCTTCCTGAAGTAGTAATACCACAGGTCATCTACCTCTTTGATAGTGGCGTTTTTGGCCATGAGTTCCTGCACCGCCGGCGATTTCTCCCACACGCCGTTGGGTACCTCATCACCCCCGAAATGGATGGTTTCAATGGGCGCTCCGGCTTCTTTGTACATGCCCAGCAGTTCATCAGTGACCTTCTCCAGGAAATCATAGGCCGATGGCAGCGCCACGTTGATCACGTTGTCATTGAAATACTGCACCGAGCGGTACACCGATTTATCAGCGGGGTCACGGAGCAGGTATTGTTCGGCCTCGGCTTTCTTGCCTTCCTTCATGAGGCGGTCATAGCGGGCATCCATGGACTTGATGGCGGCGCGGGCGTGGCCGGGCGTCTCAATCTCCGGTATTACTTTTATGTGGCGGTCACGGGCGTATTTCAGAATCTCCACGTAGTCTGCGCGCGTGTAAAAACCGCTGCCGCTGCTTTTGTCCACGTCTGGGCCAGAGCCCAGGGCCGGGTTGAGCGAGTGGCGTTCATCCACGGTGTGGCCACGGCGGCCGCCCACTTCCGTCAGTTCGGGCAAGCCCGGAATCTCAATGCGCCAGCCTTCGTCGTCATTCAGGTGGAAATGGAACACGTTCAGTTTGTAGAGCGCCATTAAATCCAGCACTTTCAAAACCTGTTCTTTCGGCTGGAAATTACGGGCCACGTCCATCATGTAGGCGCGGTGCCCGAACCTTGGCGCATCTGCCACCTGCACACCCGGAATGGTCACAGACGTTTGTTTTTTGGCTAGCGCCGAAGCCGGAATCAAAGTTTTCAAGGACTGAATTCCATAAAAAACGCCCGCCGGGGTGGTAGCCGAAATCACGATTTCCTGCGGTGTCACATTCAGTTCATAGGCCTCAGCGGCCAAGCCTGCCTTCTTCTGCAGTTTGATTACTTTGCCGGTTCCTGCGTTTTTCACCGCCGGTTTCTGCCCGAAAATAAGGCCTAAATGCTCGGCCAGGTGCGCGGCTTCCCGCTGGAATGCGTTGTCTGTGACTATGGCCACGGCCGGGGTCAGGGCGAAGGTGGCTCCGGTTTCTTTGTATTGCGCCGGCGTGGGAAATACCTTGGTCAGTTGCGCGTCTGGCAGGTTTTTGATGCTTTTGTTCTGCTCAAAAATGTCTTTGGGTTCAATCCAGCCAATCTGGTTCTGGGCCGGTTTTGTAATGGAAAAATTTTCCAGGGTGTAGCCTTTGCCGGGCTCGCTGTCCCAGACCAAGTAGAAGCTGCGGGGCGCCCGGCTTTCGTTCACAATCTGGCCGGCGGCCACAAATTCCACGCGCGCAGAAGCACCCGGCGCCAAGGCCGTGAACCCAGCCGTGGGCGACATGCGCAGGTAATCGCCGTTGATGGGTTCCACTTTCAGGGGCGCGCCTTCTTCTTTGGGTTTGAACGAAGGGCTGCTATGGAAATACAGGTTCCAGCCGCTGGCGGGCAGGGCCACGGAACCGGTGTTCTTGAAAGTAAGCACTGACCGGGTCTGGTTTTTCCCCTGGAATTTTTCTTCCAACACTTCCCAAGTGAGTTGCAGGTGGTTGGCGTCAAACTTAGTGGCATTGGCAGCTTGCTGCGGCGCTGGTTTTGGACTGCTGCTGTTCTGGCAGGAGCCCGATATGCAGAGAACAAAAACGCAGAGAAACGTGGCTAAAATGGATTTCATCAGGGGAAAAATTAAAGTCAGAGGCCCAGGCAGGCGGCTAGCGCCCAGCGGCTGTTGAAAGTTCTAATATACCTCTTTCTCACGAGACGGCTGGCCTTACCTAATTTTTTTTAAAAAGATGACGCCTCAAAAAGACTTCCGTTTTCGGGCTCATTTCCAGAAATGAAGCCAAAAACGGAAGTCTTTACCCTTTGAAAATGGCTTTAACAGCGGAGATAGGTTCGTACGCATTCCGTCATCCTTTTAAGGCCCGGCATGATAAGGATATTAGAAGTTTCTCGGCCTCTCTCTGCCGCAAGTTTAGCGCAGCGTAACTTGTGGCTAAACACGTTGTAAGTTTATAAACTTACGTGAGTTGATAAACTCACCATGTTGGCTACCACATTTACGCTGCGCTAAACTTGCGGCAGGGAAAAAGAAGATTCCCGTTTTCATGCTCATTTCTGAAAATGAGCCCCAAAACGGGAATGAGTCTGCAAGGCAGAAAATCTGTTACAGTTTTGAGACGCCGCCGGAGACTATGAACTTCATGACTTCGCCGCTTGGAATGTCTAAATACGTGAGGTTTTCGCGCGCCACCAAAAACATCTCCCCGGAGAAGTTGTAGGAGTGCGGGAAATAGACGGCTACTTTGTCTGGCATATTCACGGCTTCCATGGAGGTCTGCGTCACGAAGCCCATTTTGTAGGTATCCTGGAACTGGGTCATCTTCACCAGCACCGGTTGGTTGAACTTCTGGTTTTCGCCCACAAAGGCATCAAACAAATCTTTGAGCGACGAATAGATCATGCTCACCAGCGGCAAACGACTGAGCACGCGCTCAGTGAGCACCAGAAACGGTTTCACCAGAAACGAAGAGCCAATAAAACCCACCACCGTGGTCAAGATCAAGATAATGGCCAGGCCCACCCCCGGGTATGTCAGGAAGAAGAGATCATCTAGCCAGTTAACCGTGGCGATGATGATGTACATAGTGAGCGTGATGGGGGCCATGATCAGGAACCCGTTCAGGAAATAGCGTAAGATCCGTTTCATAGGGATGGAGAATAGAAAAAAGCCCCGGTACGCGGGGCTTTCAAAAATACTGATATTCTACTATATAGGTTGTGTCTTTTATACGGCCACCGGCTGCTGGGCTTGAATGGCGTCTGCCACCTGTTGCATGAGCCACATGGGCGTGGAGGTGGCGCCGCAGATTCCCACGGAAGTTGCGTTGGCAAACCAGCTCCTGTCTAGTTCGGTTTCATTTTCTATAAAATAGCTCTGCGGGTTCACGCGCTGGCACACGGCGTACAGGGCTTTGCCGTTGGAGCTTTTCTTGCCGCTCACAAACACCACCACGTCATGCAGCTGCGCGAATTTCTCCAGTTGGGGCTCGCGGTTAGACACCTGGCGGCAGATGCTGTCATTGGCGTCCAGATCAATCACTTCCACACCACTTGCCTTGGCGACGGCCACGCGCTGCTCAATCAGCTCCTTCATTTTGTAGAAGCCTTTGGTGCTTTTGGTGGTTTGGCTGAACAAGGTGATGGGGCGCGTGAAATCCAGTTGGTCCAGGTCTTCCTCGGTGGTAATCACAATGGCTTCGTTGCCTGTTTGGCCGGCCAGGCCAATGACCTCGGCGTGGCCTTGCTGGCCGTAGAGTACCACCTGGCCGTTGATGGCTTTGGTGGAGTCATAGGCATGTTTCACGCGATTCTGCAATTTGAGTACCACGGGGCAAGACGCGTCAATCAGCTCTAGGTTGTTTTCTAAAGCGGTTTGGTAGGTTTCTGGTGGTTCGCCGTGGGCCCGTATCAAGACTTTGCAGTCATGCAGTTCCTGCAGTTGGGCACGGTCAATAATACGCAGGCCTTTGTTATAGAGGCGTTCCACTTCCATGCGGTTGTGCACAATATCGCCTAGGCAATAAAGTTCTGCCACTTCCTCCAGTTCATCCTCGGCCATTTGTATGGCAAACTCCACCCCAAAACAGTACCCCGAATTCTGATCTATGGTAACATTCATATGAAAGACACAAGTATCAAGATAAAAGACACAAGCCAGATCCAACAAGGGCTCTTCCCTCTGGATTCTCTTCTTACGTCATCTTCTAAACAAACAGATTAGTCGGCTAGTTCTTTGTGGAGTAACGCTGTGGCCACTAAATCTAATACAAAGTCCACCTGCTCGTCAATGGTGATGTGTGAGGTGTCCAGCAGGTGGGCATCTTCGGCACGTCTTAAAGGGCTTTCGGCACGGGTGGAATCTATGTGGTCGCGTTTCTGCAGGTTCTCTACAATTTCGTCATAGGGCACCAGTTGGCCTTTCTCCAGCAGTTCTTCCTGGCGGCGTTTGGCGCGGGTCTCCACATCGGCGGTCATGAACACTTTCACCTCGGCGTCAGGGAAAACGGCGGTGCCAATGTCGCGGCCGTCCATGACCACGCCGCGGCGCTTGCCCATTTTCTTCTGCTCGGCCACCATGGCATGGCGCACCGGGGCCAGCACGCTCACCTCGCTCACTTTGTTGGAGATGTACATCTTCCTGATTTCGTCCTCCACGTTGAGCCCGTTCAGAAAAACCTCATTGCGGCCCGTTTTGTCATTCCGGTGAAAGGTGACCTCAATGTTGTCCAGGGCTTCCTGTACCTTTTTGGGGTTGGTGAGGTCAATGTAATGCTCCAGGAAATAGAGGGTAACGGCCCGGTACATGGCGCCGGTGTCAATGTAGGCGTAGCCTAGTTCTTGTGCCACTTGCTTGGCGGTAGTGCTCTTACCGCACGAAGAGTGCCCGTCAAGGGCTACAACAATCTTCTTCATACCAGTGCCTTGGGAATAGAAATTAACAATCTTTAGTGGGGCAGGGAATTCCCTTGCCGCTGCGCTGCTGGCGCTGGAAAATTTTGGTTTTCTTACTCAATGACGTGGATTTGCGCGTGCAGGCCGGGCTCACCGCCCCCAACAACACGCACCACAGCAACCCAAGGGAAAAAATCTTTCTCAAAACCATTAACTTTGGGCGCAAAGATACACGTTATCTGCCGGAACCGCCACGTGTTTTTACGTACCTTTCTGTTTCTGGCCTCCAAATCGTAAACGAACCCCAAAACATACCATGGCAACACGCAGGTTTTTCAAAGTGAGCGGTACCATCCTAGACGTGCTGAACCATGACACCTACCAGGGCACCCTTGAAATCACTGATGGCCGCATATCGGCCATTATTCGGGAACCGGTTTCAGAAACGCAGTACATTCTGCCCGGGTTCATTGACGCACACGTGCACGTGGAAAGTTCCATGCTGGTGCCGTCTGAGTTCGCGCGTCTGGCCGTTCCGCATGGCACGGTGGCTACCGTCTCTGACCCGCACGAGATTGGCAACGTGCTGGGTTTGAGAGGCGTGGAATACATGCTGGACAATGGCAAGAAAGTACCGTTCAAATTCTTCTTTGGGGCACCGTCTTGTGTGCCGGCCACGCCGTTTGAAACGGCTGGCGCCGAAATCACCCCAGAGGATATTGAGGAACTGTTTCTTCGGCCGGAAGTAAAATATTTAGCCGAGATGATGAACTGGCCCGGCGTGTTGAACCAGGATGACCTGGTCATGCAGAAAATCACGCTGGCGCAGAAGTTCGACAAGCAGATTGACGGCCACGCGCCCGGGCTGCGCGGCGAAGATGCCCATGCCTACGCCGCCGCCGGCATGACCACCGACCACGAATGCTTCACCGCCGACGAGGCCCGCGACAAACTGGCCGCCGGCATGAAAATCCTGATACGGGAAGGCAGCGCCGCCAAGAATTTTGAGGCCTTGATTGAGCTTTTGAGCGAATTCCCAGAAAAAATCATGTTCTGCTCAGACGACAAGCACCCCGACAACCTGGTGGAAAGCCACATCAATGAACTGGTGAAACGCGGGCTGGCTAAAGGCCATGATTTGTTCCACGTGCTACAGGCCGCCTGCATAAACCCCGTGCAGCACTACAAATTGGAAGTGGGCCTGCTCCAGCCAAAAGACCCCGCTGATTTCATTGTGATTGACAACCCGCAGGACTTCAACATTCTGCAGACGTACATCAACGGGCAGTTAGTGGCTGAGAACGGCCAAACCAAGATTGAATTCACGCCCAGCGAGATCATAAACAACTTCAACACGGCGCCTAAAACTGTGGAGCAATTTCAACTTGCGGGTCAGAAAGGTGCCAGAATACGCGTAATTGAACCGTATGACGGGCAATTAATCACCGGCATGGTATCTACGGATGCCAAGGTAGAAAACGGTTTTATTGTGAGTGACCCAAGCGTGGATGTGCTGAAAATGACGGTGGTGAACCGCTACCAAAACACCGAACCCGCCGTGGCCTTCATCAATAACGTGGGCTTGAAACGCGGCGCCATCGCCTCCAGCGTGGGCCATGACTCGCACAACATTATTGCTGTGGGCGTAGACGATGAAAGTCTGTGCCGCGCCGTGAACCTGTTGATTGACGCCAAAGGCGGTATCTCGGCGGTAGACGGTGCCCGCGAAGAACTCCTCCCCTTGCCGGTGGCCGGTATCATGTCGGCCGAGGATGGGTATTGGGTAGCCGAGCAATACGCCAAACTGGACCAAGCCGCCAAAGACCTGGGCAGCACGCTCACTTCGCCGTACATGACGCTTTCGTTTATGGCTTTGCTAGTGATTCCGGCTCTTAAACTTTCAGACAAAGGGCTGTTTGACGGGCAGCATTTCCAGTTTGTGGAGGTAGTGGAGTAGTAAGCTAGGTAGAGAAAGAGGACAATAATCTAACAACTATAAGCTATAACTTTTTAATATGTTACAAGATTCTATCACAGTAAAACAGAGGCACGAAGCATTTATAACCAAGGCATGTGAGTCTGGTCGTGTATTTGGGCTTGAAGGTAAAGAAGGTTTTGCTACATCAAGTTCAAATAACTATGAAGACGATGAAGAGAATCCTATTCCTATGATTTGCTTTTGGTCAGAAAAAGCATTGGCGCAGGCATGTGCCCAGAAGGATTGGAAAGATTATCATCCTACAGAAATCCCTTTGGCAGAATTCCTTGAGAATTGGTGTGTTGGCATGTATACCGATGGACTTTTAATAGGCACCAATTTTGATCAAAATTTATTCGGCTATGAAAGCGATCCTTTGGATCTTGTATTGGAATTAGCAACAGAACTTAAAGCGAAAGGCAAAAACCTGGACTTCCAAAAGTTTATTAACTTAGAAGACTTAGAAAATCAAGTAAGGGATATTATAGCAAGTTAAAATTCACATGCGTTCTCGTCACTCTACCAGAGTAGAACCACATTTAATGAATTCTCCTGTACTATAATTTTCCTAGATACTGAATGAACATCTCTATTTCCACAGCATTCTTATTTAGGTTATTCATTGTTCTACAAATCAAGGAAAGATATTTAACCTACAGCTAATCTGTTTTCGGGCTCATTTCTGAAAACGAGCCCGAAAACAGGAATTTAACCACGTTCTCATTCAACTTCGTGCTTATTTCAACCTGCGTTTTGCCGCAAATCATGGGCAGCAGCACCATCGCCTATTATAATTCTTCTCTACCTTGCCTGCGCTTACGCCGTAGAGAAAGAGAAGCCTTTTTGACCTGAACTATTGGTAACTGAACTCCTGCTTTTTGTGATTGGTGTGGCCGTGAGCGCCTTCGGGGTGCTGGTGGGGTTTGGGGGCGGTGTATTCATGGTGCCCATTCTCATCATTGTCTTCAAATTCCCGATTGAGTTGGCCATTGGCACGGCCATGTGCGCGTTGTTACCAGCCTCCTTGATTGCCTCTGTGTTCAATTACCGCGAGAAAAGCATTGACTACGTGGTGGCTTCTTTGCTGCAGTTGCCGGCCATGGTGGGCACCTTGATTGGGGCGTTTTTGGTAGCGTACATGCCGGTGCTGCAGATGCAGTTCCTGTTTTCGTTTTTTGTACTGGGCACGGGCATTTACATGCTGGCCACCTACAAGAAAAAGCAGAAGCGCAAGCAGGGCATGATGTACCGCCTCAACCGCATGCCCACCTCCTTCATCCGGAAGAACCACAACAAACACACCGCCTACCGGCTTAACGGCAGCCTGATGGCGTTCATGGGGCTTTGCACGGGCACCGTGGCGGGCTTGTTCGGGATTGGGGGCGGGTTTCTGCAGACACCCATCATGATCAAGGCGTTCAGGATTCCGTCACAGATTGCCATTTCCACGTCTTTGTTTATTCTGGTGATCACCAGTCTGTCTGGCATCTCCTCGCATTACTGGCTGGGCCACGTGGACTGGGCCAAGAGCTTCCCGCTCATGCTGGCCTTCGCGTTTGGTGCCGTTCTGGGGAAGGTGATCAAAGGAAAAAACGCGGCGTCGCAGCAGACCTCAGAGAAAATGATTGGCATTGGTCTGATTTTGGCGGGCCTGAGCGTGGTAGTGCACATCTTTATGAAGTACGAGTTTTAAGGCTTCAACCTTAGTGATGCCATCATTCCTTTTCAGCACCTCCACCTTAAAATAACAAAAGGCGTTTTGGGGCTCATTTCTGGAAATGAGCCCCAAAACGCCTTCATCGTTTCGTAATAATCTACATCAATTCAACCGCTTCGCTTAAAAATATTGCTCCAGCAGGCTTTGTACTTTCTCTGAGGTAAGCGGTTTGGTGAGGTAGGCAATGTTGCTGGCGGCGGCGCGCTCGGTGTCTTGGTTGTGCTCTGAGGTGGTGAGCAGGGCCAGCACCACGTCTTTCCTGAATTCAGCATCCAGGCGCTCAAACAGTTCAATGAACTCAAACCCGTCCATGACCGGCATGTTAATATCTAACAGCACCAGGGCCGGCTTGAAATACTCTGGGTTGCTGGCATCATAATGCCCGGTACTAATGTTATACAGGTAATCAAAGGCCTGCTTGCCGTTCCTGAACTCCTTGATCCGGTCAGTGAGTTGCATGCGCGAAAGCAGGCGGTTATTCAAAAAGTTGTTCGTATCGTCGTCGTCAATGAGCAGAATGCCCTCTATTTTTTTCATACAGTTGTTCCAGTCTCTATCTGGTGGTTAACAAAGTAAAGGAAAAAGGTAGTTCCCTGCCCCAGGGTGCTTTGCACCTCCACCTTGCCCCTGTTATTATCTATGATGCGCTTGATGATGTACAGGCCCAGGCCGGAGCCCTCCACGTGGTCATGGAACCGCCGGAACAACGAGAACAGCTGCTGCTCATGCCGGCTTAAATCCATGCCAATGCCGTTGTCCTGCACGGTGAGGCGCACAAATTTCTCCTGCACCTCCGTCTTCAGCGTCACGGTCAAAGGCCTTTCGGGGTCACGGTATTTCAAGCTGTTGGAAAGCAGGTGGAAGAGCAGGCTGCGCAGGTTCTCCTTGGAATAGGAAAGAGTAGGCGCGGCCGAAAAATCAGTGATAATTTGGGCCTGGGATATTTGCAGGGCTTCGGTTAGATCACCCTTCACCTGGGCCAGGACTTCGTCAAAGGCAACGGTGGTCTGCTGGGCTTCCTCGGCGGGGCGCTGAATGCGGCTCACCTCGGCCAGGTTGTTCAATTTCTGGTTGATCTGCGCCACGGCCCCATCTAACCGACTAAAAAGCTGCGCGAATTCTGGATTTCCGGCCGGCAGGTCTTCTCTGAGGGCGTCTACCAAACCGGCCACGTTGAGCACGGGGCCTTTTAAGTCACGCGAGGCGTAGTACACAAAGTCATCTAAGTCTGCGTTGATGCGCACCAGTTCATAGTTCTTGGCGATGAGCTGTTTTTCAGTGCTTTTCCGGTTCTCCACCTCCCTTTCCAGGTCACGGTTGGCTTTGGTGAGTTGGTTGCTGCGCTCGCGCACGCGGCGCTCCAGTTCGGCCTGGGTTTCTTTGAGGTCATGCTCTATGCGTTCACGGTCCAGGACCAGGGCCTGCAGGTCTGCGTTGGCTTTCTCCAGCTTTTTGGTGCTGGGAATAGCCAGCACGCCCGGTATGGCCTTGAACAGCAGAAAAGCCGCCACCACCGCAATCAGCCCGAAGAACAGTTTGACCACCAGCAACACGCCCAGCCACTCCTGCGTGCCCAGCAAGTTGATGAAATGCACAGAGGAGCCCATGGTGGCCAGCACCCCAAACAGAAAGAACAGCAGGCGGCGCGGCCATTCATCACGTTTGGCGCCCAGAAAGAAAAGCAGGACCGCCACCAGGCTGTACGCACCGGCGGCCAGCAGCTCGCCGGCCCAGTACATCCAGCCCATGTCTGCCGAAGCGGCACCTGTGGTCATCTGCGTTTGAAGTTGAAAAAGAAGTACCGGTAAGGTCATGTCAAGTCCTGTCTGAGGAAAGAACGCCGATAACCGTCAGAAAGTTATCATCGGCCCGAGGGCCACTGTTTCAAAACTAGACATTTTTAGGATAGCTACAAGCCAAAAACGGCCAACCGCAAGAGACGGTCGGCCGTTTTTGGCTTCGTTTTCAGAAATGAGGGCAAAAACGGCCGCCCAGGTTAGTCTATGTAGCCTTGGGCGCGCATCCAGTCATCATTGTAAATCTTACCCAGGTAACGGGTGCCGTGATCCGGCAAGACTACTACCAACACGTCGTCTTCGGTGAGGTGTTCCTTGGCATATTCCAGGGCGCCGTGTACGGCAGAACCGCAGGACCAACCCACAAACAAACCTTCTTCCTTGGCCAGGCGGCGCGTCATTAATGCTCCGTCTTTGTCGGTTACTTTAATAAAGGTGTCAATAAGGTCGAAGTCCACGTTTTTGGGCAGAATGTCTTCGCCAATGCCTTCGGTGGCGTAGGCGTAGATTTCTTCTTCGTCAAAAATGCCGGTCTCTTTGTATTTCTTGAACACTGAGCCGTAGGTGTCAATGCCCACTACTTTAATGGCTTGGTTCTGCTCTTTCAGGTATTTGGAGATGCCGCAGATGGTACCGCCCGTGCCCACGCCCGCCGCAAAGCAGGTGATTTTCTTATCTGTCTGGTTCCAGATCTCGGGGCCGCTGGTGTCATAGTGCGCCGCGGTGTTACTCAGGTTATCATACTGATTGGGGTAGAACGAATTGGGGATTTCCTGGTTCAGGCGCTTGGCCACCGAGTAATAAGAATCTGGGTGCTCCGGCGGCACGTTGGTGGGGCAAACCATTACTTCGGCGCCCACGGCCTTGAGGATGTTCACCTTCTCAGGGCTCTGCTTGTCAGACATGGTGAAGATGCACTTATAACCTTTGGCGATGGCGGCCAGGGCCAGACCCATGCCGGTGTTCCCGCTGGTGCCTTCAATGATGGTGCCGCCCGGTTTCAAGATGCCCGCTTTCTCAGCGTCTTCCACCATGCGCAGGGCCATGCGGTCTTTCACGGAGTTGCCCGGGTTGAAATATTCTACCTTGGCCAACACGGTGGCTTTGATGCCGTCCGTCACTTTATTTAGTTTCACCAGGGGCGTGTTACCGATGGCTTCTACAATATTGTTGAAATACATAGTCAATGCGTTAAAATTCAGGGCTATGAGCGTTTGTATATAGGTGTCTTTCGCAAGCGAAATCAAATTATAAACAAGCTCTGAGAACCAGGTGCAAAGGTAACTAAAATATTTCAGACGTGGCTAACGGCGGTTAGCTTACCAGCGGGGGTCAAAGTAACTGGTGGTGTCTCTGAAGAAACGGTTATACCTGATGCGGGCCTGCCTGATGGAGTCTTGCCGAAGCATGAGCCGCTGCAATTCCTTTTCGCGCTCGCGGGCCTCCATGAGCTGTTTGAGCCGCGCGCGCTGCTTGCCTTCCTTGGAAAACTGCTCCCACAAGAACGTAAGCGGGCTTTCAAAAATGTTGGGTTCTGCCGGTGGCCCGGGCGGAATGATGATGCGCGGCACGGTGGGGTTCATGCGGGGCTTGGGCGGCGCGGGCCTAGGTTTCATGTTGCGCAAAACGCGGTCCACTTTCTCTGGCGTAGCAAACGGCGACACTTTCACTTCCTGCAACTGCACGCTTTCTTCCTGCAGCAGAATGTTCACCCGTATCTCGGTCACGCTGCGCAATGAGGGCACGTACAGTTTCTGCTTGAAGCCCAAGGCTCTAAACACTAAGGTATCTGAAGCCGGAATCTGAATCCTGAACCGGCCCGCGGCGTCGGTGGCCAGGCCCTGGCCGGTACTTTTCTGGTACACAGACACGCCCGCAATGGGAGATTTGTCTTTCTCTTTGAGCACCTGGCCGCTGATCACCAAACTTCGGGTTTGTTCTTGCCCCAGCGCCACGCTAGCCCAAAGCAGAGAACAGCACAGAAAAAGCAACAGGTACAAGGTTTTCAGCATAGAGACGGCGGCGCAGCGAATATAAAAACAGAAGGCTTGCCTTTATAACCGGGCAAGCCTTCAAAAGTAGCTAGAGAACGCCTAATTCTCGATTTTTATTTTGGTGTCACCAGACTTCATCTTGGTTTCATTGCCGTCTTTCTTAATCTTGGTGTTGTCTGTCTTAATTTTGGTCTCGTCGCCGTCTTTCTTGATTTTCAGGTTGTCAGACTTATACTTAGACTCGTCTCCTTCATGTTTAATCTTGGTGTCGCCTATCTCCATTTTGGCCTCATCGCCGTCAATCTTCATCTTTCCGCCGTTTTCCATCTTGTATTTGATGTCTGCATCATAGTATTTGGTGCGGTTGGTCTCAAAGGTCTGGTATTGTTGGGGCGTTAAAAAACCGCGCATTTCCATGTCTACGTTGGAGTTGATGGATTCCATTTCTTTGTAATATCCCGCCGGGTACGAATCTGCCACGCCCACCGTGCTGGTAGACCGGGTGCTGTTCTCGCGCATGGCCATGTCATTGTCTGGCGGAATAGTGGAGCTGGCTGTGCGGCTATCGCCGTTGTCTGCGGTCATGCCGGCGCTGCGGTTGGTGCTGCTGTAGCGGGTTTCCAGGTCGGCCATTTGGCGGGCGCGGTTGTAGAAAACGGTGCGCAACCGGGCTTGGGCAGCGGTGTCTAAGGTTAAGTCCTGCGATACCTGGGTGGCCATGCGGTTGGCGCGTTCGCGGTACTCTGTCTCATAGTTGTAGGAAGTGGTGCTGTCATTGGTACTGCCCGCGGCATTGTCTGGCGTGCTGCTGTCGTTTTCATTGGTTTCTGTGGAGGTACCGCGGTCTTCACTACAGCTGGAGAAAACCAGGGCTCCGGCTGCCATTACCATTAAAAAATGCTTTTTCATATGCTTTCTGCTTTCAGTTTAACATGTACCGGCCGCGCGTTGCAAAGGCAGCCTCCCATACGTACGTATTGCCAGACACCATGTTCCCGTTGGGTTGTACTTTAAAAAGACGCCGGAAAGCCCAGAGTTCTGCAAAATCAGCCTGTGACAAAAAAATTCCTGTTTTCGGGCTCATTTCTGAAAATGAGCCCGAAAACAGGAATTGCACCAACGGCTGTAAAAAAATCTAGCCGCTGCTTAACTTTTACAGCCTTGTTACCCGCGCTTGAACTCAAACACCGTGATCTCTGGCAAGAACCCCACGCGACCATGGTAGCCAATGAAACCCAGGCCCACATTCACGTACAGGTACTGCTTGCCTTTCTTATATAAGCCAGACCATTGCTTGTACACATACTGCACCGGGCTCCACTTGAACCCGGGTATGTTCACGCCAAACTGCATGCCATGCGTGTGCCCCGACAAGGTAAGGTCAATGTCTGGGTACTTCTGGTTCACCTCGCCGTCCCAGTGCGATGGGTCATGCGACAGCAGCACTTTGAACGGGTATTGCTCCGTACCTGCGTAGGCTTTAGACAGAATACCATATTTTGGGAAGTTCATGCGGTGGCCCCAGTTCTCCACGCCTAGTAGCGCAATTTTCTGGCCGTCGCGCTCCAGCACGCGGTGTTCGTTCAGGAGCAAGTCAAAGCCGGCGCGGCGTTGGTGGCTCTTCAGGTCGTCAATGTTCTTCTTGCGGGCCTCGGGGCTGGGCCATTGCACATAATCGCCGTAGTCATGGTTGCCCAAGATGGAGTACACCCCGCTGGGTGCTTTGATCTGGGCCAGAATGGGCACGTACGGTTCCACTTCAGTGGCCATGTTGTTGACCATGTCCCCGGTGAACACCACCACGTCAGCGGCCTGTTTGTTGATCAAGGCTACTGCTTCCTGCAAGGGTTCGCCTGAGTAAAAACTACCCGCGTGCATGTCTGTGATCTGCAGCAGCTTGAACCCGTCAAAGGCGGGCGGCAGGTTAGGGAACTTGAGGGTTACTTTCTTCACCTGGTAGGCATATGCGCCCTTCACCATGCCCCACAGCATGGTCCCCAACGGAATAGCCCCCACCACCAGCGCCAACTGGCTCATGAATTTATGCCGTGACAAATCGAACTTCGGTTTTTCCGGTGCGCGCATGGCGTTTGACAGCCATTGGCCCATTCTCACCAAATCATCCAGGAACAGAAACAGCACCACCACCAACTTGGAGACGAACAGGATGAACAGCACGTTGGCCACCTGCATGCGCACCGGGTTGGGCGCGGTGCCCCGGGTCAACAAAGCCAGCAACAAAGTACCCAAGGTGAACAGACTGATGCCCCAATACAGGAAGTACACCACTTTTCTGGCCATGGGCGACATGCCCCCCGCCACCGTCCGGATGGCCTGGAAGACATATAAATCAATCAGGAAGACAACTACTAAGGTAAGGATCAGACGAATCATTTTTCTTTTTACAACAAGGGCGTGGGCCAGATTTCAGGAGGCTGCTCCGCTGAACATTCAGCAAGAGGCCTTCCGTTCACGGCCGAAGATAATTTGCTACAACGTGGGGTGTACGGGAAATTGTACGCCTCTGGTGAACTATTTCAGGGGCGCGGGGCTTGTAGGTTCAATTTTATTTCAGAATTAAGCCCGTAAACCCTTCACCGTATGTCAGTTGTGTATGCCGCCGCGCCGCTCACCATTAAATCCTGGGCCGAGGAAGACCGCCCCAGGGAGAAACTCCTGCTCAAAGGCCGCGCCGCCCTCTCAGACGCCGAATTAATTGGCATTCTCATTGGCTCCGGCACGCCCAAACTCAGCGCTGTAGACGTGGCCAAACTAATCTTAAGCGCCGTGGACCATGACCTCAACGCCCTGGCCCGCCTCACCGTAAAGGAACTGCAGAAGCACAAAGGTATTGGTGAAGCCAAGGCCATCTCCATTGTGGCCGCCCTGGAACTGGGCCGAAGACGCAAAGAAGCCGCGCCCGCCGTCAAAACCCGCATCACCTGCTCCACTGACATTTACGACTACATCAAGCCGCACCTGCTGGACTTGCCCCACGAGGAATTCTGGATCATCTTGCTCAACCGCGCCAACACCATCATGAAGAAGATCCAGATCAGCAGCGGCGGCGTGGCCGGCACCGTGGCCGACCCCAAACTCATTTTCAAGCACGCCCTGGAAAACCTGGCCAGCGCCATCATTCTGGTGCACAACCATCCTTCGGGCCAACTCAAACCCAGCGCCGCCGATATTTCCCTGACCAAAAAACTCCAGGAAGCCGGAAAGGTTTTGGACTTGCCTATTTTGGACCACTTGATTTTCACGGATAGCAGTTATTATAGCTTCGCCGATGAAGACCTTTTGTAATTGTTGATTGTTCATTGTTGATTGTTTTTTTTGCAAGGCCGATGTGGGGTGACATCGGCCTTTTGCGTTTTCGGGCTCTGGATTGGAAATGGAGCAGAAAACGGGAAAAGGCGGAGAAACTCGTAGGAGCTGCGCACACTACAGGTCTTTTGAGCAGGCGTTTGTCGGGTCCTCAACCGTAGAGACAAGGCACTGCCTTGTCTCTACCACGCATTGCCCAGTTTCGCCTCCATTTCCAAAACAGAGCCCGAAAACGTTCTAGACCTCACAGGTTTTGGAAACCTGTGAGGTCTTACCTGGCAGACTGCGCTTGAACCCGCACCTTTTCCAGCCTTTCCATCGAGCGCCTCGCGGGTTGGCCTTGTATGGCAGAAGCTAAATGCAGACAGCGGTTATGGCCAAGACGGGCAGTGCGAGAGGGGAAGGCGGGGCCTCGCGGCCGTGAGCGCTCGGAGCCCGGCTATGCAAAAGGCCGTCTTGTAGAACTCAGGAGTAAGCGATCATTTGGAAGGAAGGCAAATGGCGTGCACAAAAGATGAATGAACCGCAGATTTGGTCGTTGGTGATAACAACAACGGCGTAGAATTATCTGCACTACTATAAAAATTGCGAAAAGGAAAGAAAGAATCTTCGTTAGATCCTTCTACAGGCTCAGGATGACCGTTTTTGTATTTCGGTTAAAGAATACTCAGGATGACCGGTTAGGCTCTCACAGCAAGAATGCTCAGGATGACCGTTTTGGGTTTTCAGCTAACGAATACTTAGAATCACATAATCCCCCCCCTTTAACAAACCCCAACGTCATATCAATTTCTTTCCGACCTTTGCCCGTCAATTGGCAAACCATGAAAAGAATTAAATACGTCATCTTCTTCGGGCTCCTGGTCATCTTCGGATATTTGGTAAAGGACCTGTTCTATAATGATGAAAGCTACAACCAGGCCCTTCTGAAATTCCGCGAGAGCAAAGACCTCTCCTTCTCCAGCGTGACCCGCTCGCCGCTGCCAGATTCTTTACGCCGCCTGTTCCGGAAACTCACCTACTACGACCCCACCCGCGATTACGAAGTCACCGCAGATTTTCTACCGGAGGAACGCGCAGAGCCCGTATCCATGCCCATGACCACCGGTACCAAAGAGCCCTACTTCATCAAAGGCAAAGCCGAATTTGAGCTGGATGGAAACACCCACACGCTCACGCTGTACCAAAAAGCCGGAGCCGCTTCAGACACTTTGTTCATTCCGTTCACAGACCAGACCAACGGGTTCGAGACCTACGGCGGCGGCCGCTACCTAGACGCCATCCCCAACGGCAAAACCATTGTGCTGGACTTCAACAAGGCCTATAACCCGTTCTGCGCCTATAACCCGGCCTTCGCGTGCCCCATGCCCCCGGCAGAAAACCGCTTGAAAGTAAAAATCCCAGCGGGCGAGAAGGAGTTCAAATAATCCTGCGTTTGTAAAACCGCTGACTCAAAAGACCTCGTAGCGTCCGGAGGACCTGCGAGCGTCTGCGCCAAGCCGTTTTCGGCTTCATTTCCAGAATTGAGGCCGAAAACGGAAAATCCACTCCCCTCTCCGTGGGAGAGGGGCCGGGGGTGAGGTCATAAAAATTCCCCCGGCAGCACCATGTTTACCAGTTTTTGGTAATTTTGAAAATTGTAGTCCAGAAATGGCCGTCTAGCGCGGCACAGGCTGCACCCGTAACCCACAGAACACCATGCGCATATCATTAGATTGGCTCAAGACTTTAATTACCATAGATAAACCCGCCTTAGAAGTAGGCAAACTCCTCACCGATGCCGGTCTAGAGGTGGAAGGCATTGACACCGTGGAAGTAGTGCCCGGCGGACTGAAAGGCATGGTCATTGGCCAGGTGCTCACCTGCGCTAAGCACCCAGACGCCGACAAACTGAGCGTGACCACCGTAGACATTGGCGAAGCCGAGCCCAAGCACATTGTCTGCGGCGCGCCCAACGTGGCGGCGGGCCAGAAAGTGGTGGTGGCCACCGTGGGCGCTACCCTGTACCCGGCGGGCGGCGAACCTTTTCAAATCAAGAAATCGAAAATACGCGGCGCGCTGTCTGAAGGCATGATTTGCGCCGAAGATGAAATTGGCTTGGGAACCGACCACGACGGAATTTTGGTGCTGGACACCGATTTACCCAACGGAACCCCGGCTGCGGACTATTTCGGGCTGGCGTCTGACGAGGTGTTTGAGATTGGCTTGACGCCTAACCGCGCAGATGCAGCCTCCCACTTGGGCGTGGCCCGCGACTTGCAGGCATTGCTGAAAACACCGTACCAACTGCCAGATTTGAGCGGTTTCAACGTGGCCAATACCAATCTGCCTATTTCAGTTGAGATTGAGAATACAGAGGCTTGTCCGCGTTATGCGGGCGTGACCATCTCTGGTGTAAAAGTGCAGGAGTCGCCCAAGTGGTTGCAGCAGCGGTTAAGGGCCATTGGTTTGTCACCTATTAACAATGTGGTAGACGTGACCAATTACGTGCTGCATGAACTGGGGCAACCGTTGCATGCGTTTGACGCGGCCAAAATCAAAGGCGGTAAAATCATTGTGAAAAACGCTTCTGAAGGAGCCAAGTTCACCACCTTAGACAGCATTGAACGCACGTTGCGCGCTGAAGATTTAACCATCAGCAACGCCGAGGAGCCTATGGTCTTGGCCGGTGTGTTCGGCGGGTTGAACTCCGGTGTAACGGCTGAGACGCAGAATATCTTTTTGGAAAGCGCTTACTTCTCCCCAGCCGGCATCCGGAAAACGAGCCAGACGCACGGGATTAAGACAGATTCTTCGTTCCGGTTTGAGCGCGGCACCGACCCTAACATGGTCATCACGGCTTTGAAACGGGCAGCGCTGTTGATTCAGGAAGTAGCCGGGGGCGAAATTTCGTCGGAGATTGTAGACGTGTACCCAACGCCGGTGCAGCCAACGCAAATCAGAGTAAGCTACGCGAAGGTACACCAACTGATTGGTCAGCATATCGGCGAAGCCAGAATCAAAGAAATTCTCACGGATTTAGGCATTGAAATAGCCGAGGAAACCGCAGAGGATTTATTGCTGACTATTCCGGCGTATAAAGTAGATGTGACCCGTGAGGCCGATGTGGTGGAGGAAGTGCTTCGTATTTACGGGTACAACAACATCACGCTGAGCGACAATCTGGCGGCTAGTTATTTGGCGCAGTTCCCCAACCCAGACCCAGAGGTAATCACCAAGCGCGTGGCAGACGCGTTGGCCGCCAACGGTTTCCTGGAAATCATCACCAACTCGCTCACCAACTCCAATTACTACAAAGACGCCGAAGGCAATACGCCGCCGGAACTGGTGCCTATCCTGAACTACAATTCAGAAGATTTAGATGCCATGCGTTTGACCTTGGTGTATTCTGGCTTGGAAGTTTTGCGCCACAACATCAACCGACGCCAGCGCGACCTCAAAGTGTTTGAGATTGGCAAAGTGTACCGCAAAGACGGCGAGAAATTCAAGGAGAATAATTTCTTAGCACTTTTCCAAACGGGCAACCAAGCCGCCGAAAGCTGGCAGCAGGCCACGGCGAAGGCGAGCTTCCATGATTTAGCCGGACAAGTGCAACAGGTACTTACGCTGTGCCGTCAGCCGAACTATACCACCAAGCCTACCGAGCATCCTTATTTAGCCGGTGGCGTGACGTACCAGAAAGGCGACGTGGTCTTGGGCCATATCGGGTTGCTGAAGGAAAGTGTGTGCAAGCAGATAGACGTAAAAGAACCCGTTTGGTACGCCGAGCTGAACTGGGATTACCTGCTGCGCAACTACAAAAACAAGTTGGTGTTCTCTGAACTGTCTAAATTCCCGGAGGTGCGCCGCGATTTGTCTTTGGTGGTGGAAAAAAGTGTATCTTTTGACCAGATTAAACAAGTGGCCCAGCGCGTGGAGCGCAAACTGCTGCAAGACGTGAACGTGTTTGACGTGTATGAAGGCGACAAGATTGAAGCCGGCAAGAAAGCCATCGCCATCAGCTTCACGTTGCAAGACCAGAACCAAACGCTCACCGACAAAGTGATTGATGCCACCATGGGGCGTTTGATGCAACAGTTTGAGCACCAGCTAGGAGCCGTTATCAGGAAATAAGATGCCCAACAAAAGCTACCTTAACCAAATACAGGCCATTGAGGGCAAAGTGCACCAGTTGGTACAGCAGTACCAGGCGGGCAAAGAACGGCTATTGGCGGCCCAGCAGGAAATTGCGCGGCTGCAGCAGGTCATTCAGGAGAAGGACGCGGAGATAAAAAATTTTCAGAATCAAGATAATATTAGTAAAATTGTACAAACCATAGCAGTAGACACTACTAATTCAACGGAGTTGAAGCTGAAGATAAACGAGTACTTGCGCGAGATTGACAAGTGCATCGCTTATTTACGGGAATAGAAGAACGGGTGGTCCTGTTCGCGTGTTGTTTCTTTACATTTTACCGCGTGCCCCGCACGCTGACCATAGAGATAGAACCCAAGGCATGCCATGCAGCATTTTTACACAATTTTGAGACTGCAGAACAACCTTTTAAAGAACCAACGCGCCAAGGCCGCCCTTAAATAGCATCTGGACATGAGTGAGTTATCTATTAGAATCAAGATAGCAGACCGCGAATATCCGATGCGGGTAAACGAGGACGAGGAAGAAAGGCTGCGGCAAGCCGGAAAGTTTCTAAATGAGCGCCTGCGCATGTTCAGGGAGCAGTTCGGGATTCATGACAAGCAGGATCTGCTGGCCATGATTGCGCTGGAAACCGCCGCTGACAAGATAAAAACGGAAGACGCCGCCGTAGAAACCCAGCTCACGCTGGAACAGAAACTCTCTTCTTTAAACCAATTGCTCTCTTCCCTGCAGCTCGGGTAAACCGGTTCTGTTAGCCAAGTGTCATTGCTATACTTTATAACCCTTTAAAGTTGTAGTCATGACTATTTATATCATTTTAGCCGCCGTTGTGGGCTTGGGCGTGGGTTTCTACGCCGGCCGCGTGCTGCTGCTCAAGCTCTTCAAAGAGCAAGAAGAACAAGCCACCGAGCGCGCCAAACTTATCATTAGAGAGGCCGAAGTAAAAGCCGAGACCCAGAAGAAAGACAAGATGCTGGAAGCCAAGGAACATTTCCTGAAGCTGAAAGCCGAGCACGAGGAGCAGGCCAACCACAAGAAGAACATCATCATCCAGAATGAAAACAAGGTCAAGCAGCGCGAGCAGCAGATCAACAAACAGCTGGAAGACCTCAAGAAAAAAGAGCAGGACACAGACGTTCTCCAGAACAAGCTGAACCAACAGCTGGAAGGCTTCAACAAGCGCAAAGAAGACCTGGAGGCCCAGTACAAAGACAAGCTGACCAAGGTAGAGCAAGACCACCACGAAATCCTGAGCCGCCTGGAGCGCATCGCGAATCTGTCTGCCGATGAAGCCCGCGAGCAATTGGTAGAAAACCTGAAATCAGAAGCCTCTACCCGCGCCTCTTCTTACATCAAAGACATTGTGGCCGAGGCCAAGCTCACCGCTACCAAAGAAGCCAAAAAGGTAGTGATTGAGACCATTCAGCGCACCGCCGCCGAGCACGCCATTGAGAACTGCGTCTCTATCTTCAACATTGAGTCAGACGATATCAAAGGGAAGATTATTGGTCGTGAAGGCCGGAACATCAGAGCTTTGGAAGCAGCTACTGGCGTAGAGATTATTGTGGATGACACGCCAGAAGCGATTATCATCTCTGGTTTCGACCCTGTGCGCCGTGAGATTGCCCGCCTTTCCTTGCACCGCTTGGTGGCCGATGGCAGAATTCACCCCGCCCGTATTGAGGAAGTGGTGGCCAAAACCAAGAAAAGCATTGACGACGAGATTGTGGAGATTGGCGAGCGTACCGCCATTGACCTCGGCGTTCATGGGCTGCACCCAGAACTAATCAGAATGGTGGGCCGCATGCGTTTCAGGTCTTCCTACGGCCAGAACTTGCTGCAGCACTCCCGCGAAGTAGCCAACCTTTGCGCCACCATGGCCGCCGAACTAGGCTTGAACGTGAAACACGCCAAACGCGCCGGTTTGCTCCATGACATTGGGAAAGTGACCACCGAGGAGCCAGAATTACCGCACGCTATAATTGGTATGCAGTTGGCCCAGCAGTATAAAGAACACCCAGACGTGTGCAACGCCATCGGTGCTCACCATGACGAGGTAGAGATGACCGCTATGATTTCGCCAATCATCCAGTCCTGTGATGCCATCTCCGGCTCACGCCCAGGTGCCCGCCGCGAAATCATGGAGTCGTACATCAAACGTCTGAAAGAACTGGAAGAAACTGCCCACTCGTTTGAAGGCGTAAACCAGTGCTATGCCATTCAGGCCGGCCGTGAGTTACGTGTAGTGGTTGACGCTGATAACGTCACCGACGAGCGTGCCTCACAGTTGTCGTTTGATATTTCGCAGAAGATTGAGAAAGAGATGCAGTACCCAGGCCAGATTAAAATCACGGTCATCAGGGAAATGCGCTCGGTTTCTTACGCTAAATAGTAATTAGTTATTTGTGTTCAGTGATTAGTCCGTTTTCGGGCTCTAAACTGGAAGTGAAGCCAAAAACGCCCTTTGCTCTGTGGAGTGAAGGGCGTTTTTTTATTTTTGCCTTTGCTTATTAAGGTACGGACAGGTCGCGACCTGTCCTGAACGGTGGCCGAAGTAAGAACGTTTACCAACCGCAAATTCCCCCATTGAAGGGGGCGAAGGGGGATGTTTACACCAGCAGATAAATTATCAAATACAGAAAGCAATGCGCTCGGGACAGGTCAAGCCCTGTCCGTACAAATCTGAAATACCATTAAAAAACCGCAGCTCGGGCTATCACCAGAACTGCGGTTTTTGCTTTTTTTCCAAATCAGAGCCCGAAAACGGAAATTGGGGCTCCCCTCTCTACGGGAGAGGGGTCGGAGGTGAGGTTATTATTTATCCTTGGAAAGCATTTAGCATCCAAAGGTTTTTCTCCAGGGCATTGAGGTCATCGCTGATAAGACCTTGCGTGCCTTCGTCGTCCAGTTCAGCGGCCAAGGCTAACACGTCGCGCTCCAGTTGGATAATCTGGCCAATGTTTTCCACGGTGGCAGCCACAGTGTCTACGTCAGAACTCAATCCCTTGCGCTCCTGCACGGTAGAAGTGGCCAGGAAATCTGAGAAGCTGTGCATGGGCGTGTGGCGCAGGGTCAAGATGCGTTCGGCAATCTCGTCTATGGTCTCGAAGGCCTCGGTGTAGAGTTCCTCAAATTTGGCGTGCAGCGCGAAGAAGTTTCCGCCTTTGATGTTCCAGTGGAAAGCGCGCAGGTTCTGGTAATACACGTGGTAATTGGCTAGCAGTTCGTTCAATTTCACGGCCAGGTCTTTGGTGTCGCGGCGGGCCAGGCCCAGTTCATTATGTGATTCCATGAATTTTAATTAGTAGAGTAAAACGATTGTACTTCCCATACGGGAATCCGATTGAAACGATTACATTCAACCGCTTGATAAGCACCCACCGGCCATAGAGAAAATCTATTATCTTTACCCTGCTTCCTGGATCCGTCGGTTTGGCGCCCGTTTGGGAAACAGAGGCCAAAAACGCACTGCCCATGACCCACACGCAACTGGAATACCTGCTGGCCGTTGACACGTACCGCCACTTCGCCACGGCCGCCGAGAAATGCTTTGTGACCCAGCCCACCCTGAGCATGCAGCTGCAGAAACTGGAGGAAGAGCTGGGCGTGCAGGTTTTTGACCGAAGCCGCGTGCCCGTGCGGCCCACCGAACTGGGCAAGGAAATCATTGCGCAGGCGCGGGTGGCCATGGCCGAGTTCAAGAAAATTGCCGAACTGGTGAAAACGCAGCGCGACGGCATTTCCGGCGAACTCCGGATTGGCGTAATTCCCACCCTGGCACCGTACCTGATTCCGCTGTTCATCACAGATTTTATCCAGAAATTCCCAGACGTGCACATCTCCATTCAGGAACTGGTGACGGCCAACATTATAGAAAAACTGAAACTGGAACTCCTGGACGTGGGCTTGCTGGTGACGCCCCTGCATGACAAAACTATGGTGGAGGTACCGCTCTTCTACGAAGCCTTTGTAGGGTACCTCCACCCCTCCCACCCACTCTCCGCCCAACAGGAAATCACCCCCGAAACCATTGACCCCACCGACCTTTGGCTCCTCAACGACGGCCATTGCTTCCGGAGCCAGGTCCTGCAACTCTGCAACCGCGCCAAAGGCATCAGAAACGTGCACATTGACTATGAAAGCGGCTCCCTGGAAACCCTCAAGCGCATTGTGGAAACCCAGAGCGGCATGACCCTGCTACCAGAACTATCGGTGCGGGAGCTGTCCCCGGAGAAATTTGCGTTGGTAAGACCTTTCGCAGAACCGCAGCCCCTGCGCGAAGTCAGTCTGGTTGTCCATCGCAGTTTCCTGAAGAAGAAAATGATAGAATCGCTCCGCAATGTGATTCTGGCGCACGTGCCCTTAGAAATGCGGGAGCGCAACCCGGTGCGGGTGGTGAAGATTAAGTAATTAGTGCGTCTGTTTTAGCGTTTTCGGGCTCCAGATTTGAATTGAGAGCAAAACCAGAATTTATACCTACCGCAAGTTTAGCGCCAGCGTAACTTGTGGTTTTTCACTGAGTAAGTTTATAAACTTACATATGTATACTTTATACGTGAGTTAACAAACTCACTCGGTTGTAAGCCACAAGTTACGCTGGCGCTAAACTTGCGGCAGTAAATGCTGATTTCGGGCTCTGAATTGGAAATGAAGGTAAAACCAGATTCTGTAGAGACCAGGCACAGCCTTGTCTCCTGCGGTTGAACTCGTATTATCGCTTGCTCCAAAGACCTCGTAGCGTCTGCAAGACCTACGAGCGTCTCCGCCGATGTCCATTCTTTTCACGCCAATCTGGAGATTGGCTGCCCGGTACGTGCAAAGAGCGCTATTGCTAACTCTTCGCACAACTGCTTTTTGGAACGCTTCTACAGATTTCTCGCCTCTCCTTTGGGCCGGGGACTGGAGCAAAAAAAAGGCCACTCTTTACAGAGTGGCCTTTCAACATTTATAGGTTATTAGAACTTACGCGTTGGTGGCTTCGCCTTTCAAGGCTTTCAGCATAGTGTCGCCAATCTCAGCGGGAGAATCTACCACGAAGATGCCGTTTTCACGCATGATGCGCATTTTGGCAGCAGCGGTATCATCGGCACCGCCAATGATGGCACCGGCGTGGCCCATTCTACGTCCGGCTGGAGCGGTTTGGCCGGCAATGAAACCAACCACTGGCTTTTTATTGCCGGTAGAGCGGATGTACTCTGCGGCCATGGCCTCATAGTTACCACCAATCTCACCAATCATTACAATGGCATCGGTCTCCGGGTCTTCCATCAACAGTTGCACCGCGTCTTTGGTTGGCGTTCCAATGATAGGGTCACCCCCGATACCGATGGCGGTAGAAATACCCAAACCGGCTTTCACAATCTGATCAGCGGCTTCATAGGTCAACGTACCTGATTTAGAAACAATGCCAATTCTACCCGGCTTGAACACGAAACCAGGCATGATACCAACTTTCGCCTCTCCTGGCGTGATCACACCTGGGCAGTTTGGCCCGATTAAAGTAACCGCTTTGTTTTTGATGTAGTTTTTGGCGGCCACCATGTCTTTCACCGGAATTCCTTCGGTGATGCATACAATCACTTCAATCCCGGCATCGGCGGCTTCCATGATAGCATCAGCGGCAAACGCCGGCGGCACGAAAATGATAGACACGTTGGCCTGGGCTTTCTGCACGGCTTCGGCCACGGTGTTGAACACGGGACGGTCCAGGTGCATGGCACCGCCTTTGCCCGGGGTTACGCCGCCTACCACGTTGGTACCATACTCAATCATTTGCTGTGCGTGGAAGGAACCCTCTGAGCCGGTGAAGCCCTGCACAATCACTTTGGAATCTTTATTTACTAAAACACTCATGTGTAGTGGATTATGTGAAAGATGAACGGTCTGGTTTAAGCTTTTTGAAACTGTACGCAAAAATAGGCTTTTTTGCCGCGCTTGCAAACTAAGAAGCCGGAATAAGCTAGCTGGCCAAGCACCGGCGTTTTGGGGCTCATTTCTGGAAACGAGGCCGAAAACACAATACGATAAGCAAAAATGACTTTTCACTATATTTAATTACTTTTATATTATAACTTTAATCAACCATGAAATCAATTATTAAAAACACTAAATCTATGATTCTACCTTTTTTGGTGGCTTCTGTATTTTTGAGTTGTAAAATTGACTCTAAAGAACCTGCTATTCAGACCTCTAAACAAGAAGTAGTACCCTCAAAAGAAGCAATTAAGATTGATGGCACTACAATAAAAGTTGAAGCCCTTAGTGAGGAAGAGAAGAAACTCTTCAAAAATCTTATTAAAATGGAAGAATCAATAGTTTTAGCAGATAGTGTAAAGCGATATTACAGAACAGAGGAAGGTGAGCCAGAACATTTTTTAAATCAACTCATCTACTCAAGCGAAGAAGGTTTAATTGGTGAACAGTACATTTCTTATACTTTGACCTATACACCAATCACCTACCAAGACGAGGATGTGACTATAAGTTATAATTTTAATGCCGGCACTGCTTTACACGGTTCTGGCACTATTACATCATACTCGGGTAAGATTGTAAGCACTTCATCACATTGTGGAACAAGCGCTTGTGGTACAACTCTTAGTATTGATGGAAAACAGGTGTATGAAAAATATGAAGACTTATAAAATCTTTTTGTTAGAGCTGACTTACAATTGTTGTAGTCTTAACCTCATAACTATAATTTTCCTGTTCCTTCTCTTATCTTCCTTTACAAACAATAGAGGTTCATACCAGATAGCATGTGCTACTCTAGATACTCACGAATATATTACTCTTCAAATTTATGACACTAAGGACGGGAAAGGATACCAGCAGCAACAAGCTCAGAAGGATGCCATACATGCTATTCTTTTTTCTGGTATAGCTATAAATAATGGAGGTAGTAATCAGAAGCCTATCTTGTACAACCAAGAAGAAATTAACAAATATAAGAAAATAGAATCTGAGTTCTTTAGTAAAAGAGGCTCATGGTCTAAATATTCCAGACTATCTACAGAGATGGTGACTTCTTGTTCACCTATAGATAGCAAAAAGTGGAAGGTTTACACAATAAGTGTTGCCAAAAACTTACTAAGAAAAGACTTACAGGAGCAACAAATTTTAAAACCTCTCAATTCTGGATTCTAAATATGCCACGTATAATCACATACATAATAGCTTTATTTCTTCTTTGTTACTCCTATGTGGCTTTGAGCCAAGCCAAAAAGCCAACAATTATTGTTTTGCCTAGTGACAACTGGTGCAATCAACGTTATTTCATGACTGAATTTAATAATCAGGGGACTAAGCAGAAAGTTCCTGACTATAAAATGGCATTTCAAGAGGACACAGAACTCGGACAAGTTATAAGTAAAATAGGAGCTTTAATGATTGACAGAGGCTTCCCCTTAAAGGATGCAGAACAAGAACTAAAGAATATTGAAGCTCGAACAGCTGAAGATAATGTAACCGCGAGTAATACTAGCGGGTCATCTATTGCAGAAAGCCCACTTGACAAATTAAAAAACAGGGCTAAAGCTGATATCCTAATTCAAATATGGTGGAAGGTAAATAAAACGGATCAAGGCAAATCAGTATCCTTTATACTAGAAGCTTTTGATTCTTATTCTAGTAAACGTATTGCCTCATCAACAGGCACAAGTCCTCCATCAAATACTGAGATAGTGCCAGTCATGTTAGAGAAAGCAATACTTACTAACATTGACCCTTTCGCAGCACAACTCCAGACCCATTTTAATGATATGTTTAAAAATGGCAGAGAAATTATACTAACAGTAAAACGCTGGGATAATTGGGACAGAAATTTTGAAACAGAAATTAATGGTGACGAAATCACTGATTTAATTCAGAGATGGATGCAGGAAAACACAGTCGCGGGCCGCTTTAACCTAAGTGATGCAACTGAAAACAAGATAAGCTTTGAACAGGTGCGCATACCCTTATTTGACAAAAACAATAGACCTGTAGATGCCAGGGAGTTTGCAAAAGGATTACAGAAGTATATTAAAGGCAACCCCATTACCTCAGAAGCAAAATTAATGACAAGAGGGCTTGGTGAAGCTATAATAGTTGTAGGAGAAAAATAAAGACTTGGTTTTGAAAAGATTTATAACAGCACTATTACTCTTTGTAGCATTCTATACAAATGCGCAAGTACAACCAAAACTTGATGATTTTGGCAGGATTGTATTGAATACCTATATCTCAGATAAGGCAAGCCTACCCCAAGAATCAAAACAACTTCTCCAAAACAAGCTAAACCAAATAGCTACCGCTTACGGCATGGGGGGCAGTTCAGCAAACCCAAGATTTATCTTAACGGCATCCATTAATATTGGCACAAAAGATATTATTGCTGGACCGCCTCAAATGGTTGCACAGAATGTAGATATAACCTTCTTTATAGGAGATGCTATAGAAGACAAAATATTTAGCAACTCCACTGTCTCACTAAAAGGCGTTGGCACTAATGAAAACAAAGCCTTTATTGACGCGCTTAAAAAGATAAATCCTAAGAACAAGAACTTAGCCCTTCTCATTGAGGAAGGAAAAAATAAAATAATTGCCTATTATAATACTCAATGTGATTTTATTACGGAGGACGCAAAAGCTTTATCCAATCAAGGCAAGTACCAAGAGGCTATCTATAAATTGTCTCTGGTACCTGAAGTTTGCAAAGAATGCTATTTCAATAGCCTTAGCAACTCTGCTGTCATATACCAGAAGCTGATAGATGCAGAAGGAAAAGAAAAATTAACGCAGGCTAAAGCATTATGGGCATCTAATCAAAACTATGGAGGAGCAGAAAAAGCTTTAGAATTAACTATTCAGATTAATCCTTCTTCTAGTTCTTACCCAGATGTAGCTCCACTTATAAAGTCAATTCAGACTAAATTAGCTTCAGATGATAGGGAACGCTTTCGCCTACAAGAAAGACAAGCACAGAGGAATCACCAGTTAACAATAATTAACGCAAGAGAGCAATCAGAAACAGAACGCACTCGCATAACAGCTTATCGTGACATAGCTGTAAAGTATGCTGAGAAACAGCCTAAAGCAGTGTATTATAATAGAATCTATTGGAGATAAATTTACAAAAATGAAAACTAAATACTTACTAAGTTTACTTATCACCCTTCTCTTTGCTCAATTTGCTAATGCACAAGAGAATAATACTGTGACCCTTACTGTAACAGGAGATGGCAAAACAAAGGATGAAGCAACTCAGAACGCACTTAGAAATGCAATTGAACAGGCCTTTGGTGCTTTTATTTCATCTAAAACAGAAATATTAAATGACAAGTTAATTAAAGATGAAATCGTTTCTGTTAGCAATGGCAATATTCAGAACTATGAAGTTTTAACAGAAACGCAAGCTTTAGATGGCACATTCACAAACACAGTCAAGGCAGTAGTCTCTGTGACTAAGCTTACAAGCTTTATTGAAAGCAAGGGTGGACAAGTGGAACTTAAAGGAAGTTTGTTTGCTGCAAATATTAAACTGCAAAAATTAAATCAGGAGAATGAAGAAAAAGCCATATTGAACTTATGTAACACTATTTCCACAATGGCCAAGAGTGGCTATGACTATACTATTACTGCGAGTGAGCCAGTAGAAAGCAAAAGTAGTTCAACTAAAGGAAGTTGGGAAATTAAATTAGATGTTGAAGCTAGATATAACAAGAACCTAGACAACATGTATCCCCTTATGCTAAATACACTGGCTGGTGTTAGTCTTACATCGGTAGAGATTGAATCTTACAAAAGACAAAACAAACAGTTATATACCATTCTATTCAAGATAGAAGATACCCAAAAACTAGAAGAAGCTAAAAACGAACCCAAAAATAAAAAAAATAAATTAGAAAACACAGAGAACGCAAAAAGTACTCTTAACAACTACCGAAATATACCAGTATTAGAAGGAAGTAATAGCAGCATTTTTAAAGGAAAAAAATATTATTATTTTACATTAAGAAGCCTATACTCATTAAATATGATTCAACACTTAATCCATCAAGGAATATTTACAAAATCAGTAAATTTTAGAGTTACAAGTGAATCAACAGATTTTTACGCATTAGATGCTTATGACAGAAACCTCAATAATCTAATTGGAGTTAAATATGCAGGATTAGAAGGTTTGCACTTATTAATGGATGTCAAGTATTTGAACTTCTACAACATAATAACTAATTTAAGTGATTTAAATCGCAAAGAATCAGATATGTATGACAGAAGTACAATAGAAAAACTGTATAACAAGTATAATAAATACGACAAGCCTTTCGCCTCATTTATTCTTACTGATAAAGCTGGCAGCTCAGAAAGAATTAATATTGATACATTAATTGACTTAACAAAAATTTCACAATCTAAGATGATATTTTCTTTTAGAAATGTATTGACCGAAGAGAAACTTGCTAAAATAACTGGATACAAAGTTATTCCAGAAATAAAGCCTTATGAAGACTAATAAAGAAGCATTATTAAAAAATTATTAAATAAAATAATGTAAATAATTTTTTAATTATTCTATTCACCTTAAGCCTAATCACCAGACCTTATTAAGTCCTCTAGTTATAACTAAGAATATTAAAATGGCTAAAAAACACACCTTTAAAATATTAATAAATTTAATATTTTATATTTCTATAATTTTTATTACTAATTATTCTAATGCTCAAGGGTTTAACGAAGAAAGGAACAACTTGGGACTTTTTTTAAAAAGAATGTATCTATACTCTCCTTTTGAAGGAGTAAAGGTCATTGAAGATTATGAAAAAAAATATCTTGTTTCAGTTCTCTCTTTAAATAAAGGGAAATATCCAAGCAACAGCATTATGATGCGTGTTGCGCAAACCAAAGGGCAGTCCTTAGCTAATACTTTCTTTAATGGCTCAACAATAACCTCTGATTTAATCATTAAAACTACTGAGCAAAAGAATGACAGTACCGTTAGAAAATCTACAATAGAAACTATTGAATCCATTAAAGAAAATTCACAAGGATTTGTTAGGAGGCTTGAACTTCTCACTAATTTTGATACAAATGAAGGCAAGCATATGGTATTTATTTTCTTCAAAGAATTATAACATTACATAGTCATGCTTGTAGCTGATAAATTAATGTTTAACAGCTGCAAATTCTTTCCGTTGATGTAAAAGGGAATGCTTCTTATGTGATGATTGAAGTGCCCATTCCGGCGGGCTGTTCTTATGACACCAAAACCAAGTGGGGATCCAATGAAGCGCACCGCGAGTATTTCCGGGACAAAGTCAGTATTTTCTCCAACTACCTGTACCAGGGCCATTACACCTTCACTATCAAACTGCTGCCGCGCTACAAAGGCACCTACACGTTGAACCCCGCCAAAGCGGAACTGATGTATTTCCCCACGTTCTTCGGGCGGGAAGCACTGAAAACCGTGGAAGTAAAGTAGTTGGTAGTTGGCGGATATTTTTTACTCACTCGCGGGGCGCCAGCGAGAGAGTGTGCACCTTTAGTTTACTCATACACAATCACTATCTCTTTTCTTCTCTTCCGTTTTGGGGCTCATTTTCAGAAATGAGCCCGAAAACGGAAAATCCTCGTTGCCATAAGCCCAGTTTCAGCCAACACTCCTATTTTCCTTCCGTTTACAAAAGGGAAAACCTTAGACCGGCTTTCAGGTTTCTGCCCTAAACTGTAGCACATGAAAATAGGATACCCTTGTGTAAATGAATCGTTGGACTGTAGCACGTCCACCACGTTCAGGCTGGCGTCTTACTCTGAGCAGCGCCTGATAGAAAACGTGGAGAAAAACCTGGCCTGCCTGCGGCGAATTCTGGAATATAACTTAGAACACGGCTTTCTGTTCTTTAGAATGAGTTCTGGGTTGGTGCCGTTCGCCAGTCATGAAGTGTGCAAATACAACTGGCAGGAGCATTTTAAGATGACGTTCAAGCGCCTGGGCGATTTCATCAAGAAGCACGACATGCGTATTTCCATGCACCCAGACCAGTTTGTGGTACTCAACTCGCCCGACGAGCGCATTGTGCGCAACAGCATCTCAGAATTAATCTACCAGGGCAGCGTGATGGATTTGATGGGACTGGACTCTACGGCCAAACTCCAGATTCATGCCGGCGGCGTGTACGGCGACAAACCGGCCGCGCTCAAACGCTTCATCCACACGTACCACACCATGCTGCCTGAAGAAGTGAAAGCCCGTCTGGTAGTAGAGAACGATGACCGACTCTACAGCCTCAGAGATTGTTTGGAGTTACACGGCGAAACCGGAATCCCTATTTTATTCGACAATTTCCACCATGAATGCCTGAACAACGGCGAACCCATGGCCGAGGCTCTACAATTAGCCGCCGGTACCTGGCACCCGCAGCAAGACGGCGTCTTGATGATGGACTACAGCTCCCAATCTACCGGCGAGCGCAAAGGCAAGCACACCAGCAGCATGGACACGGACTTGTTCCGGGAGTTTCTCACGCACTTGAACGGGCTGGATGTGGACATTATGCTGGAGATAAAAGACAAAGAAGCCAGCTGCCTGCGGGCGCGGCAAGTGCTGCAGGAGCTGGCCTTGGTGTAAAGGCGTTTTTGGCTTCGTTTTCAGAAATGAGCCCAAAAACGGAAAGTCTGCGTATAGAACCAAACGTTCGGCCTGCCGTCACTTAAAAGAACATCTTGGCTGGGCCCTATTGCCGCTCCTTATGAAACCTGTACTTCCGTTTTTTTCCTGTCTCGCGTTTGTGACCATGACTTTTTTCGCCACCGGCTGCCAGTCTTCTGCAGAAACCGCCAACAACCCACCGGCCGCCATCATCACAAAGAAAGTATCGCTCAAGGGAATTCCCTCGGCGTCTGGCATTGAGCGCGTGGGCAACCGGTACTATGTGATTGGAGATGATTCGCCGTACCTTTTCTGCCTTGACCAGGACTTCAAGCTGATTGACAAAATCCAACTGCTGCAGACTGATTCGCTCACGGCGGGCCGCATTCCCAAACCCGTGAAACCTGACCTGGAAGCCATCACTTCCATCACCCTGGAAGGCATGCCGTATCTGTTCATCATTGGCTCAGGCTCCATGCCGGCGCGCAACCAGGGGTTCTTGGTGCCGGTGGGGCGCAGTGGACTTGGCAAACCCATCAGTCTGTCGTTGCAGCCGCTCTATCAGCATTTCAGGGAAGATAAGAACGTGGTGGGCCAGGCCACGCTTAACCTGGAAGGCCTGGCGGCCGATGAAGACTATCTTTATTTGTTGCAGCGGTTTGCGCCAGGCGGGCAGAACGTGGTCATCACCTACACCTTGTCTTCTATTGAGCAGTTTCTGCTGGGCAAACGGCCGGCACCCAAACCAACATCGGTTCAACAATGGGCCTTGCCAGATTTGGCTTCCATTAAGACTGGGTTCTCGGGCATGGCCCCGGCCTTGGGCGGAAAACTTCTGTTCACATCTTCTGCCGAGGAAACACCCAATGCCGTGCTGGACGGCGAAGTGTACGGCAGCATGGTGGGTTGGCTCAAAGCGCACCCCAGGCCCAGCGCCCAACCCCTGCAACCCGAAGTAATTGTGCCCATCACGGAAAAGGACGGCGCGGCCTACAAAAGCAAGATTGAATCTATCTGTATACTAGACACGCACCGGCGCCACCTGGAGGCCGTAGCCGTAGCCGACAATGACGATGGTTTCTCTGAGCTGGTGCTTCTTACGTTTTCGTGGTAAGAAGTAGCGTTTTTAAATAGCCGAAATAATATCTTAGTCCTAAAAAAAGCATCGGTCTGTGGCGTATTTCCCACAGACCGATGCTTTTTTTATAGACAGATTTTAAACGTTATCTCAGGCGAACGCGCATTTTTTTCCAGTACACAGTGGTGGGGGTTTTCACTTCTACCATGTAAATGCCCGGCTTTAGTTTTCCCAAGGTGTCTGGGGCCGCCAAGGTATGGTCGCCCACCGAGATGGGTTTGCTGAACAGCACTTTGCCGGAGGCGTTGGTAAATTCCAGCACGCCGGCCTCGGTCATGTTCTGTTGGAAGGAAAGCAGGAACTCGTCGTTGTTTTTGGCTTTGGGGAACAGGTCAATGCCAGAAAGCGTCTCGCGCCGAACGGGGGCAGCTTTTCTGGCCGCCGCCATAGCAATGGTAGTACCTTTTGCCCTTGGCGCTGTTTGGGTCTGGGCCTGCAGGGTTGTGGCTGTCATGAACACTACGCCAACTACCACCATCATGCTGTTTACAGAGTTAAATTTCAGCTTCATATCACCTTTAGTTTGGGGTTAAACACGCACCGCACCGGCGGCTGAAAGGCTCTATGCACTTTTCGTTCCAAAAATTTTGCACGCGCCTGATTGCCTGAAAAAAAATACACCTTTCTTCAGGAAGCCCCACGGCTGCTCTAAAGAAAGGTGCCAAATGTTTGATTCTAAAAGCTGAAAAAGGTTTTTCTAACAGAAAGCCAATTTCAGATTAACAACAGGAAAGATTAATTCAACATAATGGTTTTGGCCAGGGGCTGCACGCGTTGGGCCCATTGCAGGTACATGGCGCTGCTGTAATGGAGTCCGTCTGGGGTGAGCAGGCTGGGGTCCTGCACCACTTTCAAAGACAGGTCGTTCACGTCTCCCACGGCAATACCGGCGGCCTGCGCCTCTGCCCTGATGATGTCATTGAACTTCTTAATCTGCCCACTTATTTGAGTTCTGTTCTGGCTAGACGCAGAAGGCAAAGCACTGAAATCTGGGATAGTGAGTACCAGCACCTTCTTGGCGTTTTTTCTGGCCATGTTGGTAGACAGGCTTAACAGCGCCCTAAAATCTATTCTAAAGGCGTCTACCGTGCGGTTCTGGAGCAGGTCATTCATGCCAATCTGCAACGAGATCATGCCGTAGTCATTGGGCAGGGCCACGCTGCGTAAATAGGTGGCTAATTCATTTGAAGTCCAACCTGCTTTGGCAATCACCAGGGGTTCACCCACCTGCAGATTTTCAGTGGCCAGCAGGCGTGACAGATGCATGGGCCAACGGTTGGCGGTGGCAATGCCGTCGCCAAGGGTGTAGGCATCACCAAGCGCCACATAAGAGGCCGAGGCACCTGGGCCAGGCAAGTCTTCCAACGGGTCATCCTCGTCCTTACCTTGACAGGAACTGAACAGGGCAAGGCCCGAAAGCAACAAGGAAAATAGAATAGACCGCATAATTGATAAAATTTTGTAACCTTTTACAAATTAGACTCGTAAGGACGCCCTTGTTTTGCGCAAACAAAGGCAATTCCGTAAATGTTCATTTTATGCAATAAATATAAAATGACGCGCAGAGAAAGTCAACACTAGGGGTGTGTTTCCGTTTTTGGCTTCGTTTCTGGAAATGAGCCCAAAAACTCGGCCCGGGCTGCCTCTAAGACCTGCATGAGGCGTTTGCGCTGTTCCAGGAGTTGCTGCAGCACCGTGGACCGGCGGTAAAACAGGGAGAAAAAGATCCAGTGGCGGCGGGCCACCTGTATGCGGTGCCAGTAGTGAAGTACAAAAAACCCAGTTACCGGCAAAGCCACCAGATACGCCACCAAGGCCCAACCGCTCAGCCCCAGCCAGGCATGTACCGCCAACCCGATTATTGTATAGAAGATGGGGAAGGTGAACATGCCAATGGTCATCATCATGGGCGCGTAGAACTCAATGTCTTTGGTGAGCGCCTTGGCAATTTTAGCGGGCAGCAGGTAGGGCAGGTAATTATGAATCACCCCAAACACATACACCGGAAACCCCAGCACCAGATACGCCAAGGTCTCCAGCGTACCCCAGGCCACTTTTGATTTCTGGGGCGCTTGTTTCACGCCCTCGGGCAGCAGGCCTAAGCTTTGCAGATGGCTCAGGTATTCCTGCAGTTCCTCTTTTAAGGCATGCACCCGCTGGGGGTCACGGGCCTCAAAATATTTGATGCTCTGCAGAATGCCTTTGGTGATGAGAAACTTTTCCTCGGGCTCCGTCGGGGCCAGGTCCAATTCCCGAACCAGAGTGTCTTGGTACACGGCCTCAATCTGGCGCGCCAACTGGTCTTCCTCGTCGGTTTCTGAATGGATGACCAGTTCCTCCAGAATTTCTTTCAGTTGGTCTGTGAGGGCGTGCGCCGCTTTGAACGGGTCCTGGACGTAGGCTTCTTTGTAGGCTTCCAGACTCAGGGGTTCGCCCACGTTCACAAACACTTCACTCCTGAACCTGGACGGGTCTGAGTAGTTGAGGCCCACGGGCAGAATTTTCAAGCCCAGGTTGAAATCATGCTGCGCCTCGGCGCCCAGCGCAATGCGGGCGGTGCCGGTCTTGAGCGGACGCAGCCGGCGCTGCATAAAACTGTTGCCCTCCGGGAACACCATGAGCGTGCCGCCCGTGCCCAGGAATTCATAGCATTTAGAGAATGTGGCATCGTTCTGGGCGGTGCCGGAGTCACCCACGTCTTCGCGGCGGTACACAGGAATCATGAATAACTTATGGAAAAGCCAGCCTTGCCAACCCGGTTTGAAAAAACTGCTCTTGGCCAGAAAATAAATCTCCTGCTTCATGAAAGAGGCCGTGACAACCGGGTCCATGAGGGTATTTGGGTGATTGGAAATTACAATGAGCGGCCCCTCCCCCAGCAGCCGTTGCCGGTTATTGACCGTGATTCGCTTGAAAAAAACCCGCAGGGCAATTCTGAAAAGGTTTTTCAGCAGGAAGTACAGCATAATGGCTCTGTTAATGCAGAGAAAGCTACGCATTTTCGGGCTCATTTCCAGAAATGAGCCCGAAAACAGGAAAGCAATCTTTGCCTCTACTCAGAAGCTGTATTTATATGAAGTGCATCTTCCTTACAAAGCCCAGCAAACCAGACCCCAAACCTTCCCCATTCTCCTATTTTCTGGTTTTACCACATAGAAGAAAAATACGTCCAGATGTATTCTGACGCTTTCCAGATGCCGTAGAAAATCAGCCCGAAGAGGACCAAGAAGCCAAGGAGTACTGCCATCAGAAAACCGGTGCCTTTGCCTTGGTATTGCCCGTGCTGGTAATGGCGGCGCAGCAGTTCCACGTTGCGTTGGTTGGCCTTGTAGGTAAAGTCAAAAATCCAGCCCAGCACGGGTATCATGCCAATAACGGTGTCCAGCACCACGTTGAACAACATTCTCATGATGAGGTAGCGGCTGGCGCCGTGGCGGGCCATGGTCATGACCAACACCCCAGACATGGCCATGGTAGACATACCGCCTACCACCGGCAACAAGCCAATAATTGGGTCCAGCCCAAACTTGAAGTTGGTGCCCGGGAAGGTGAACTGGTTGTCTAATAATTTAGAGACGCTTTGCACCCACCGCAGGCGGTCGTCCAGGGGTATTTCAGGAGATGTGTTCATGGCTGCTTGGCTTTTTGGTGGTCTTACGCAAAAAAGCGCCCACTAGATAAGCCTGTCACCACGCACGGCTCTGTACCGCCGAGCGAAAGGCAAAAATGCCATGATCTGGAGGCAGCTCACTCCCCTATTCTACTAGGCCGCCGCGTATTTCTTTCCCAGACCTACACTTATCTTATCATGGAGCAAAACTTATCTCAATTAGATACAGCAAGCTTGGGGTAAACCATTCACCAAAGGCCAATTTATTAAATCAAACTTCTTCTCGACCGCTATTTTTTTAGAAAAGTCGGGTTTCTATTTAACATTTTTTAGGCTATTCTTAAAAATATATAAATATTTGGGCTTCGTTTCTTATACTTACCGCAAAATAAATATTTATAACTCACCTAAAATTTAAAAAGCACCACCGCCAATATGATGACCAAAGCAAAAAAAATGACCCCTTCTTTCTTTGAGGAAATCAATGACGAGACCTCATCTGGAGTCGCTTATAAAAATGTGAACCTGAAAAAGAAGGTCATTTCCTATTTCGCGCATATTGGCAACGCCACCATTGCAGAGCTGAGCAAAGAACTGAACCTGAGCGTGCCCAAAATCACCAGCCTGGTGAACTCTTTGATCCTGGATGGGCTGGTGCAGGACCACGGCAAGGTAGATTCCACCGGCGGCCGCAAGCCCAACGTGTACGGCCTGGCCCCTAACTCGGGCTTCTTTCTGGGCATTGACGTGAAGAAAAACCACATCAACATTGGCCTCACCGACCTCCAGAAAAACCTGATCAGCGACTTTGACCAGTTCCCTTACCTGCTGAGCAATGACGAGGATTCTTTGCAGGAACTTTGCCTGATCATCAACAACTTCATCGCCAGCCTGCCCGTGCCCAAAGAGAAGATTCTGGGCATTGGGATTAACCTGTCGGGCCGCATTAACTACGCTAAGGGCCGCAACTACAACCTGTTCCACTTTCATGAGGCACCGCTGAGCAAAGTGATTGAGTCTGAGGTGGGCATACGTGTGTTCTTGGAGAACGACTCCCGGGCCATGGCCTACGGCGAATTCTGCTCCGGCACCGTGAACGATGAGAAAGACGTATTGTTCCTGAACCTGGACTACGGCATTGGCATGGGCGTGATTCTGAACAACCAGCTGTACTATGGCAAGTCGGGGTTCTCCGGGGAGTTTGGCCACATTCCCATCTTTCAGAACGACATCATCTGCAAGTGCGGCAAGAAAGGCTGCCTGGAAACCGAGGCCTCTGGCTGGGCGCTCCTGGATATGTTTAAACAACAGCTGCGAGATGGCGCTACCTCCATGGTCACACACAAAGGCATTCCCATTGATGACCTGCTGCTGGAAGACATTATTGAGGCCGCTCATAACGATGACGTACTGGCCATTGAGCTCATTGCCAAGGTAGGCAAGCGCATTGGCAAGGGCATTGCCCTTTTGATCAACATCTTCAACCCGGAACTGGTGATTTTAGGCGGCCTGCTGTCTTCCACTGAAGAATATTTACTGCTCCCCATCAAAAGCGCCATCAACAAATACTCTCTGAGCCTGGTGAACAATGACACCCAGATCAAATTCTCCAAACTGGGCGAACAGGCCGGCGTGATTGGCGCGTGTCTTTTGGTACGCCACAAACTACTGGACCTGGATACTTCTTTGAACGCCAAGCCACCCAAAAACACCTCGTTTGTGTACGCCTAAGCATTGGTTCACCAATTCATGACAAGAAGAAAGCCCCGCCAGTTGGCGGGGCTTTTGCATTATGCAGGCTTCCAGTCCTCACAAGGCACCTCCTAATTTAGTCAGAGGAAATCCTTTTCCGTTTTGGGGCTCATTTCCAGAAATGAGCCCCAAAACGGAAAGGATTCTGACCGTCTTGCCTGCTTTTTCAAAACCCGAGGTGGCTTTCGCTTCTTTTCCTATGACTTCTAATTAGTCAGAAACCTCTCATTAATATCTCAGGATTTAACCGAGACAAAGTCTATTTTGTAAAGGCTTAAGTTTTGGCTATTCTGGCAAGTTGCAGACCCCAACAATCCAACTTCTGAAACAGTTTTTATGCCCGCCGTGGCCAAAGAGAACTTTGCCTATTTCTCAAAATAAAAGGTGGGTGGAATTCCCCAATTTCAAAAATGCAATCAGGAGGGGCTGATCATTCAAAAGATTTTAAAATTTTTTATTAATATTATTGTGTTCCATAAATCAAATTATTAATTTAGACCCAGTGAACACTTTCCTGACAACTGGTGTTCTTCAGCCGCTTACCATTATTTCTTACAGACAACAATGACAAAACCCTTACACTCATTCTTTACCTTTCTGGCAGTTTGCTGCCTGGCCGGTTCGGCCATGGCGCAAGAAGGGATAATCAAATCTTCCGTGCTGCCAACCAAGCCTGGCAAAACGTACAGCGTGCCTACTTACGCGGCAGAAGCCATCAGTCTTAAATGCGAAGACTGTGTGATAGACAAGGCCTACTTTGTGGTTGGCCAAGACACCGTTACCGTAAACCAAGACGGTCACGTAGACATGTCTGCCCTGGTGTTCCTGCCATCAAAACAAGAAACCATAACGTTCTACAGCGGCACCATAAACGCAGATTTGCAAATGGTGTATATCACCGGAACGCCCAAGAAACCAATTGCCAAGAAAACCATCACGCTTAGAACCGATAACAGTGATTGCGCCATTCAGGTGGTACCGCCTTCTGTTTGGCGCACCGGCTTGATTCAGCCTAATTATACGCCTGGGTTTTCTACCACCAATGTCATTGCCGTTCACCACGGAGATTCTCCTAATACCGCCCCTACGTATGAAGAAGGCCTGCGCGTGCTGAGAAGTTACTACAATCACCACACCAGCCCCTCAGGCAATAACTGGTCAGACATTGGCTATAACTATTTGATTGGGCCAGACGGCACCATCTTTTTAGGGCGTGAAAAACTAGCCAGCCAGACCGGGACTGGCCAGGAGTCTGACAAGATTATTGCTGCCCACCTTTGCGCGAAGAACACCAATACCATGGGGATCTGCCTTATTGGCCGTTATACCTCTGAGATGCCTACCGCCAAAACGCTGGAATCTCTGTACAAATTGATCAAGTGGAAAGCAGCCAAAGACAACATTGACCTCAACAGCAAAGTGTTGCACCCGGTGAACCCAACGTCTAGCCAAACCCAGGCGCTCATCCCCAGATTGATTGGCCACCGTGAAGGACCTTGCGGCACTTCCTGCCCGGGTGACTTCTTCTACAACAACCACTTTATCAACCCCAACAGCCCGGTTCGTCCTATCTTAAACGAAGTAGGCAACATTTGTGCAGCGCCGCTTGGCCTCACCAATGAAGACATGAACTACATTGTAGTGGTGTACCCCAACCCAACCAACGGCCAGGAGCTGAAAGCCAATTTTGATTACAAAACCGTTTCTGTGTATGGTTTAGACGGAAAGCAAGTGCGTGCCGCCGTGAAGAAAGCCGGTGAGGTTTTGCCCGTAACAGGTCTTACCGCCGGTACCTACCTCTTCCATTTTGACACCCCAGACTACGGCAAAGTAGTGAGACGTGTGGTTGTAAACTAACATGGCCCGCTACCATATCCATATCAACTAACCAAAAGAAGCCAGGCCTTACTACGTCTGGCTTCTTTTTAGTTTAGTACTGTTCTCACCCAATATTACACCAGACAAACAACATGAAACAACGTTTACTTTTACTAGCAGCCGCTTTCTGCACCTTTTCAGTGACTGCCCTGGCGCAAGGCGGGCTGGCCGGCAAGGTGCAGCTGACCGTGCAACCAGGCCAGACTTATACCATCAAATCGGCTTCGGCAGATGCGCTGGGTGTGAAATGCGAATCCTGCACCTTTGACAAGGCTTACTTTCTAGCCGGCCCAGACACCGTTCGTTTAGCCCAGGACGAACATTCTGACCAACTCACCGCCCTGGCTGTGCTTCCGGCACCCACTTAAACGCTTACCTTCTACAGCGGCACCATTTCTGGGCAGGTTTCTTTTGACCTGTTCAGCGTGGGCAAGATCAAAACCTCTGACAAGCGCCAGGAAACCCTGCGCATAGGTGACGGCGACTGCGTGATCAATGTGGTGCCTACCTCCGTTTGGCGCGCAGGCTTGATTCAGCCCACTTACACCCCTTCTTTCACCCAGACAGAGATTGTGGCGGTACACCACGGCGCTTCGGCAAACATTTCAACCTATGACCAGGCTGTAGCAACTATAAGACAGTATTATCTGTTGCACCGCAACACCAACGGGTGGTCAGACATAGGGTACAATTATCTGATTGGGCCAGAGGGAACCGTTTTCCAGGGCCGTGAGGTAAAAGCAGGGCAGAATTTCACCTCAGACTACATCATGGGCGCGCACCTGTGTCAAAAAAACGTGGGCACCATGGGTATCTGCCTCATGGGCGATTTCACCAACGTCTTGCCATCTGCCAAAACCCTGGAATCTTTGTTCAAGCTTATTAAGTGGAAGATGAAGAAAGACAACCTGGACATTAACGGCAGCACCTACCACTACGGCAACATCATCCCCAACATTATTGGCCACCGCGAAGGTCCCTGCGCCACCGCCTGCCCCGGAGACGCGCTGTACAATTACCTCTTCAAAGCTAACCCGGCTGTCACGCCTACCCGCTTAATCAAGGCCGAAGTAGGCAACATCTGCGAGGCGCCTTTGGGCTTAACCGCAGAGGAAATGGACTACATTGTGATTGTCTACCCTAACCCAAGCAACGGCCAGGAACTGAAAGCCAACTTTGACTACAAAACCGTAGCCGTATATGGCCTAGACGGCAAGCAGGTACGTGCCGCCGTGAAAAAAGCCGGCGAGGTTCTGCCTGTGAGCGGCCTGACCGCCGGTACTTATCTTTTCCATTTTGACACCCCAGATTACGGCAAGGTAGTCCGCAGAATTGTGATCAACTAACCATCTGAAAGAGCCCAGCAACCTGGGCTCTTTTATTTTCACCCAACCCTCCCATTACAAACTAACCTACGCATGAAAAAAACCTTACTCCCCCTCCTCACCTTGGTCCTTGGCTTCTCTTCCAGCGCCTGGGCACAAGACGGCCTGGCCGGAAAAGCCCAACTACAGGCCCAACCCAACCAAACGTACCAAATCAATGCCTTCTCTGCTGATGCGGCAGGCGTTAAATGCGAGTCCTGCGTGTTTGACGGCGCCTATTTGGTGGTGGGCAAAGATACGGTTGCCCTCAAGGCCGATGAGCACTCTGACCTGATTGTGGCGCTGGCCGTGCTGCCTTCCAAACAAGAGGCCATTACTTTTCACAGCGGCAACACCAAAGGCCTGCTCAGCTTTGACTTCTTTAAGACCAGCGGCACTAAAATACCAGCTAAGAAAGGTGCCACCCTACGCGTTGGCGATGGAGATTGCACCTTTGACGTCATTCCTACTTCTGTCTGGCGGGCTGGTTTGGCAGAACCTACCTGGGGCACTACCTACACCAAAACGGAGAATATTGCCGTGCACCACGGCGCGGGCGGGGTGACCATTAGCACCTATGAACAAGGCTTGGCCACCATCAGGCAGTACTACTTGCTGCACCGTAACACCAATGATTGGGGCGATATTGGCTACAATTACCTTATTGGGCCAGACGGTTCCATTTTTCAGGGCAGGGAAGTAACGCCTGATAAAACCTACACGTCAGATTACATCATGGGCGCGCACTTGTGCTCTATGAATTCCAACAGCATGGGCATCTGCATCATGGGCGATTATACCAACCTGCTGCCTAGTGCCAAGGCCCTGGAGTCGCTCTACAAAATCATTAAGTGGAAGGCGAAAAAGGACAACATTGACATTAACGGCACCGATTTGCACCCCAACACGCCAACTTCCACCAGACCACAGAACCGGATCCCCACCATCATTGGCCACCGCGAAGGTCCCTGCGCCACCGCCTGCCCGGGCAATGCGCTGTACAACTATTTGTTTACCTCGCCCACCAGCCCCAACCGTCGTATCAGAACCGAAGTGGGCAACATCTGCGAAGCGCCGCTCGGCCTCACTGCCGAGGACATGGATTACATTGTGATTGTCTACCCAAACCCCAGCAACGGCAAAGAACTGAAAGCCAACTTTGATTACAAGACCGTGTCTGTGTTTGGTTTAGACGGAAAACAGGTTCGCGCCGCCGTGAAGAAATCTGGCGAGGTTTTGCCCGTGAGCGGTCTAACCGCCGGAACGTATTTCTTCCATTTTGACACGCCAGATTATGGCAAAGTGGTGCGCAGAATTGTGATCAACTAGGTATATTTTTCATCCAGACTTTTCTGTTTTTGGCTTCATTTCCGGAAATGAGGCCCAAAACGTAAAATCCCCGAAGTGAGAATTTGCTTCGGGGATTTTGCATATTAAATAAGGAAGCGAGCTATGGATCTATATTTTTGTCATCCTGAAAGGATCTAGGTGGCGAACTAGACAAGCTTTCACTAAATGCTTTTCTAACTTGTCCACAAGATCCTTTCAGGATGACAAAGTGTGAGTGAGTGAGTGAGTGAGTGAATAAGTGCGAATATTCCGTTTTCGGCCTCATTTCCGGAAACGGGCCCGAAAACGCAAAATCCCCGAAGCGATGTCTCACCTCGGGGATTTTTTTTTGCAAATCAATGCACCAAATTTAGTCTTGCTGCAGGAACGGGTAGCGGTGATCAACCGGCGGCACAAACGTTTCTTTGATGGTGCGGGCAGTGGTCCAGCGCAAAAGGTTCAGCATAGAACCGGCTTTGTCATTGGTGCCTGAAGCACGTGAACCACCGAAGGGCTGTTGGCCCACCACAGCGCCCGTGGGCTTGTCATTGATGTAGAAGTTACCGGCAGAATGGCGTAGAATCTTGGTGGCCACCTCAATGGCGTAGCGGTCATTAGAGAAAATAGCACCCGTCAAGGCATACGGCGATGTTTCATCTACCAGTTGCAAGGTCTCCTCAAATTTCTCCGGATCATACACATGCAAAGTCAGCACCGGCCCGAACAATTCGTCACACATGGTCACGTAGTTAGGGTCTTGCGCCACTATGATGGTAGGTTCAATGAAATAGCCTTTGCTCTTGTCATACTTTCCGCCGGCTATGATTTCCACGGAGTCATCTTTCTGAGCGTTGTCAATGTACTTGGCAAGTTTGTCGAAGGATTTTTCGTCAATCACGGCGTTGATGAAATTGCCGAAATCCGCTGGGTCGCCCATCTTGAACGATTTCAGGTCTTCCACCACGTACTTTTTCACATCTTCCCAGATATTGCTAGGAATGTACGCCCTTGAGGCAGCCGAGCATTTCTGTCCCTGGTACTCAAACGCGCCGCGGCTGATGGAAACGGCCACTTCTTTGGCGTTCGCCGATTTGTGGGCGACAATAAAGTCTTTTCCGCCGGTCTCACCCACAATGCGCGGGTAGTTGCGGTAGGTGTTCACGTTCTCGCCAATGGTTTTCCAGATGTGGTTGAACACGCCCGTGCTACCTGTGAAGTGGATGCCCGCGAAATGACGGTTCTTGAAGATGACGTCACCGGCCGTAGGGCCGTCCACATACACCAAATTAATCACGCCATCTGGCACACCGGCCGCTTTGAACAGCTCCATGATCACGTTGGCAGAATAAATCTGGGTGTTAGAAGGTTTCCAGACCACCACGTTGCCCATCATGGCCGGTGCAGCTGGTAAATTGGCGGCAATAGACGTGAAGTTGAACGGCGTGAGCGCGAACACAAATCCTTCCAGCGGACGGTGCTCCAGACGGTTCCACATGCCCGGCAGTGACTCCGGCTGCATTTTGTAGATGTCGGTCATGAACTTCACGTTGAACTTAAAGAAGTCAATGAGCTCGCAGGCGGCGTCAATCTCAGCTTGGAAGGCGTTCTTAGACTGGCCCAGCATGGTGGCGGCGTTCATTCTGGCTCTGAAAGGCCCAGCCAACAAATCGGCGGCTTTCAGGAAGATGGCGGCGCGGCTTTCCCAGGGCATGTTCGCCCAGTTCTCGCGGGCGGCCAAGGCGGCGTCAATGGCCTGCTGCACGTGGTTGGCATCGCCTTCATGAAACTGCCCCAGCACGTGGGTATGGTCATGCGGCGGACTGATGGTTTTGGTTTTGCCGGTACGTACTTCCTCACTGCCAATGTACATGGGTATGTCCATCTTCTGGTCACGCATGGCCTTGTAAGTAGCCTGCAGTTCTTTTCTTTCTGGGCTACCGGGGGCGTAGCTTTTCACCGGCTCGTTCACCGGAATAGGGACGTTGAAATATCCGTTGGCCATATAATTTCTAATTTTTAGGTGCTGATGTGATGAAAACAAAGATACCGCTTTCCCCGGAAATGGCTAACGCTTGGTAGGCGGCTTCTTTTACTTGTTTACATTCCGTTTTCGGCTTCATTTCTGAAAACGAGCCCAAAAACGCATTCTAGATTTTTGCCTTGGTGTAATCGCTGTTCGGGATGTATTAATCTTTTGCTATTCTGCTGTTTGGGATGTATTAATCTTTTGTTACTCTGCTGTTCGGGATTTCTAATCCCGAACCACGCTGTCGGGGATTTCCTAATCCCCGTTGCTGGTCTATTGGGAAATCACATGCACGGGGATTGATAAATCCCCGACAGAAAACTTCCGGATTGATAAATCCGGAAGAGCGAGGCGGTGGCGGGGTATGCAAGCCATTTGGGATTTACATATTTGTAAGCCGCATGGAGTCAAAGAATTTCTTCATGTTGACAGGGCCATCTTTAGAAGTAACCGCAGTTAGGGGCATATATTCTACCTGGTACACCCAGCCTTCCACAAAAAGCACTCTTTTGGTTCTGATTAATTTTCTCTTCCCACCTGGGTGCAACGCAGAGAAAGCATATTGCAAGCCTTTGTAGTTGTCCACCTCAAACGTGGAAGAATCTACCATCGTGCCTTTAAAATCCCTTAAACTGGAATTCAACATGCTCAGATAATAGGTATAAGGCTCTGTGATGGGCCTTAAATGCGGCTGTTTGTTATAATGAATAGCTGCAACTATATAAGCGGCATCTGGTAAAATAGAGTTGTACAGCAGAGAGCCATACCCACTTTTATGCACAGGCACTATAGGGAATTCCACAGACAATCTTTGGTCAATCTGCTGTCTTTTCCAGTCATTAGCAAGGGGCGTAGATGCCAAAAGTGGTATGAGGCAGGTAATGATTAGCAACAGGAAAGTTCTTTTTGCTGAAAGGAGGTGCTTCATGTGTTGGGGATTATTACCCTAAATATAAGGTTTCCAATAGTTAAACCTGCCATTTCATCCATTTCTACTTGTCCTAGCCTTTACAAATTCCTTTATTTCTGCTATTCAGGGTTTAATAATTGGTATAGCAATATTATGCATTCCCGTTTTTGGCCTCGTTTCCAGAAATGAGCCCCAAAACGGAAAAACCTCCTGGCCTTACTGCACTTCGAAAATAAAGAATGGCAAGGCCAGCCCGGCTTTCTGCAAAATGGGTTTGGCCACGTTATAGACTTTTACGCCTTCTGAGGTTTCGCCTTCCAGGGTGCCCACGTGCGCGTGCCCGTGAAAGCAGGCCACCACGTTCTGCCGGTTCAAGGGCTCTGCCAGGCGCGAACAACCCAGGAACGGATGAATGGCGTCTGGTTCTCCCTCAACAGTAGCCCTGATGGGCGCGTAGTGCATGATGGCAATTTTCTGCACGCCGGGGTGCTCCGCGTCTAAGCGTGACAAGGCGCTTTCCAGCTTGAGGGCTTCGTCTACGGCGGTCTGCACGAAGGCTTTGTTTTCGGCCTCTCCGAACATGGAGAGCATGTATTGGTCAAACCCGCCTCCGTAGCCTTTCACGCCCGCAAAACCCACGTTGCCAATCACCAGGCTGTCGCCGTCCAGGAAATGCACGCGGTCACTGATGAGGGCTTTTCTGATGGCTTGATGCTCGTTTTTGTCATGGTCATGGTTGCCCAGCACGCAGATAATGGGAATGGCGCAGGCTTTCATTTCTTCGCAGAGCACCTCGGCCTCCACGGCGTAGCCATGATCCGTTAAATCGCCACAGAGCAGCAAAACGTCTGCCTGTTCAGAGGCCAACCTGAAGAATTCCACCCACTTGCCTTTGTCGGTTTCGCGCACGTGAATATCGCCCACGGCGGCAATCCGGAACGGGCGGGTTGGTTCCTGCACGGGGGCTGGTTGCTCTACCAATTGCTGCTGTTGCGTGGCCACCGGTTGCAGCGCGGCGGCCGGCTGCGGTGTGGCAAAGGGTTGTGGTTGTTGCTCCATCTTTAAATTGTTGATTGTTGGTGGTTGATTGTTGTACGTTTCATTGTGGCTGGAACAAACAACTAAAAACAGACAACTAGCAACTAAATAGTCATAATGGTCATGGCCTTGAAGCCCCATTCTGTGACGGCCGGCGCGTATTGCGTCTGGTCTATGAGCAGACCACGGCAAACGCGCTCCGTAGGCGGCGGCATGTCAAACTGTTCTTTGGCACGAAGCAGGAGTTCGTCAAACAACCAACGTGGAATGATGTCCCGCTCACTTGGGTACACAAACTGAAACGACAGCAGTTGCGCCAGCACCAGTTGCCAGTGCTGCTCCAGGGTCTGCAAGATGCGTTCCCAGTCCATGAGGTGGCCGTGGCGCAAGATGAGGTGGTTTAGGTCTGAGCCGTCATAGCGCTCGCGGTTCTGTACGTAGATCTTGCACCGGAACAGATCTTCGGCAGAGATGTACTTGACTGGCACGCCGAACTCGGTGCCCTCGGGAGCTTTCCGGAACCAGCCGTCGTTCACGGGCGTGTTGTTGCCGGGGTTGTTGAAGATGAAGTCCACGTACTTGCCGTCTTTGAACGCCTTGGCCAGCCAACGCGCATCTACCAGTTCGGTCTTAAATCCTTCATCAGCGAACAATTTCAACAATCTGGGGCAGTCGCCGGCTTTGCAGAATACGTCCATGTCTTTCATGTCGCGCTGCATGCCGGTGTACTGGCGCAGGGCAAAGCCGCCGCCCATTAAAAAGGGCAGACCGCTTTCATGCAGCATGGCTAAAGCCTGCGGGTAAAACTCTTTGGCCACTTCGGGGGCCATATCATCTAGTTCCATGGTAAACCTGGTATGAGAAATTGAAAGAAAGACTGCCGCTGTCACGGTAGGCCCTGCCTTGTGAGCCAAGGGAAACACGTCACGCGTTCTGGGCCAAGGCACGGCAGGTATAGCATTTACTGAATCCTTGGAAAAATGTTATCTGCAAACTGCCATGTCGCCCAGAAAAAAGCACTTCTTCCCGTTTTTGGCCCCGTTTCTGGAAATGAGCCCGAAAACGGAAATTCCCGCGGCTGCTGCGGTCAAAAAGGAAAAAGAGCGGTACCTTGCCGCTTTCTGCCCTTGCGGGCAATAATGTACCATGCCATGAAGAACAAGAAACTGAAATACCTATTGCTAGCCGCCTTCGCCGTGCTGGTAGTCTGGTTTATGAAAGATGCGCTCACCCAGCCCGGCCCGCAGGACCTCCCCGGCCAGTTTGAGGAAGTGGCCCTCTATAGAAACGAGAACAACACCGGCCCTATCCAACGCATTTACGCCGCCACCGTCACTGATACGCTCTGGGACCAGATGCAGGCCTACGGCGATTTCATGCCCCACACCAAATACGGCACCACCAAGGTCTATTTCTTCTTGAAAGGCCAACCCGCGCCTACAGAAGTTTTCCCCGGCGAGCAGAATTTTGACCAGCAGTTCAACCAACACTGCCTGGCCGTGTATGAGAAAGACGCCATGGGCCAGACGCGCGTGGTGCAATGGCCGTTTAAGTAAATGGTTATTGAAAGTGACAATACAACTCTTAAATTATAGTCAAAATCATATTTTAAAAGTTTATGAAAAATTACTATCACTTTCTTGGGCTTGAAAGTAATGCCTCCCAAGAAGAGATAAAAAAAGCATACAGAAAATTGTCACTGAAATTCCATCCTGACAAAAATGGTGGAGATACTTTTTTTGAGGATAGATTCAAACAGATTAATGAAGCATATGAGACGCTTTCTGACTCAGCTAAAAAGCTAAGTTATGACAGTAAATTGCGTGAGTATTTAAATAAATCTCAAGAACATCGTTTCACAGCTGAAGAGGTAAGGGATTTTGCTGAGAAGATAAAAAAAGAATACGAAGAAAAACTACGCCAAGAACGCGCTAAAAATACTGCTTCTGCTTTTAATAATCAGAATAATCATCAACAGAGTAAAAATTATCAGAAAACGTCTGGTTCACAACAGCCTAAGTCTTCACCTTCAATAAAAAACAATTACAATTCTTTTATATTATTTACCCTTATAAGTTTATTTTTTATTATTATACTATTATTTTTTGCAAGGTCTAAAAATTATGATAATAAAACTGCTGAACTAGCAGCTGGAATTCAATTATTTAATAATGAAAATTATTCTGAAAGTTATAAAATTCTGCGGAGCCTAGAAAATGATGAAGTTTTTACTCAGGAGGCTAGGTATTGTCTTGCCTATATGCATGGAGTGGGACTAGGAGTACAAGAAAATGATTTATTAGCAAATAAAATGATGAATGAAATTTCGCAAGGAAAGGATACTCTTCAGGCTATCTTTGCTGATTACTATTTAGCAACACAATATTACCATGGCAAAAATGGTATAAATGAAGATAAAACCGAGGCTTTTAAAAGATTTTTGAAAGTAGCTAAGAAAGGTAATTCAACCGCCATGTTAGTTGTTGCTAAATTATATCATAATGGAGATGGAACAGGCAAAGATTTACAACAGGCCAAATATTGGTATCAGTCAGCCGCAAATGGAGGGCTTCAGGTTGCAATAGACGCATTGAAGGGAAGTGACTTTAAAATTGCAACTAGAAAGTCAGATCATGAAAAGAAAAAGTCTAATCATGAAAAGAAACAATATAAATTATTGCAAGAAGAAGTTTATTCTGATGACCAATATGATTTTTCATTTTACCGATATTTAGAAGAAACTAGCACTGAAGTTTTAGATGCCTGTATAATGTACAAAGAGTCAAATGGGAAAGATATAAATGTAATTGTACCAATTGGTGGGAAAGTAAGAATTCTGGATGTTAATACTGATAGTGAATATTTCTATACTGAATGGCAGGGCAATTATGGATATATATTATCAAATTACTTTATTAAGTTATAAAGCGTCCGCTAGCAAGAATCTGCGACTCGTGTTTACACACGTTCCTATACAAACTTTCAGAAGTTAAACTTTCAGAAAAAGGAATCCATATGTGTGCCGACACATACTGCAGACTTTCGCCTGCAAAAGAGTACATTAATGATTTGATATAATCTTGTATTTAAAGCAATGTGTTGTTGGATAAGTTACGACTAGTTCCCATGGGTTATATTGTGAATCATTTCTCTTGCCTTGGTTTTCTTGATTTCGTTTTGGGGCTCATTTTCAGAAACGGGCCTTAAAACGCCTTTCTCCTTGCACTTAACCAAGAACCTGCACGCCGTGTCTTTTTTCCGTTGCGCAAACAAACCAGAATAGAGTAACTTTGTAGAGCGATGGAGAATTTTGTTGTTTCGGCCCGGAAATACCGCCCTACCACCTTTGACAGCGTGGTGGGACAGCACCACATTACCACTACCCTCAAAAACGCGATTAGCAGCAACCATTTGGCCCAGGCCTTCCTGTTCTGCGGCCCGCGGGGCGTGGGCAAGACCACCTGCGCGCGTATTCTGGCCAAGACCATCAACTGCCAGAACATTACTCCAGAAACTGAGGCCTGTGACGTGTGCGACTCCTGCAAGAGCTTCAACAACAACAGCTCGTTCAACGTGCATGAGCTGGATGCGGCCTCCAACAACTCGGTAGAAGACATCCGGAACCTGGTGGAGCAGGTGCGCTACGCCCCCCAGACGGGCAAGTACAAAATCTACATCATAGATGAGGTGCACATGCTCTCCAACTCGGCGTTCAACGCGTTTCTGAAAACCCTGGAAGAGCCGCCCGCTTACGCCATTTTCATTCTGGCCACCACCGAGCGCCACAAGATCATCCCCACCATATTATCCCGTTGCCAGATCTTTGATTTTAACCGAATCAGGATTGAAGACATGGTGCAGCACCTGGGCCGCATTGCCGCCAAAGAGGAAATCACCGCCGAGGACGACGCCCTGCACCTGATCTCCCAGAAAGCCGATGGTGCCCTGCGTGATGCCCTGTCTATTTTTGACCAGATGGTGACGTTCTCGGGCAACCACCTCACCTACAAGGCCACCGTGCAGAACCTGCACATTCTGGACTATGACTATTATTTCCGGCTCACTGATTTTTTGCTTACCCAGAACCTGAGCGGCGCGCTGTTGCTGTATGATGAAATCCTGAAAAACGGATTTGACTCGCATAATTTCGTCTTGGGCATCGGTGACCATTTCCGGAGTTTGCTGGTGTGCAAAGACACCGTGACGGTAGCTTTGCTGCAAGTATCTGAGAACATCAAGAGTCAGTACGCCAAACAGGCCCAGGAAGCCAGTTTGAGTTTCCTGCTCTCGGGGTTGAACCTGGTGGGAAGCTGTGACCAGAACTTCAAGGCGGCCAAAAACCAACGGCTGCACGTGGAACTGCTGCTCATGAAGCTGGCGCATTTGCCCCACGCCCTGCAACTGGCCTCAGACGTCTCTCTCACCGGGGACGTCAAAAAAAAAACTAATGGAAGTTCCGGCGTAGCAGCCCCCGCAGCGCCATCCGCTGTTTCTTCGGCGCCGCCGCAACCAGCACCGCAAGCTAGTTCAGCTCCAAATCTAGGCACGGCACCTACCAAGGAAGCGCCAGTTTTAGCTTCATTTGCGGAACAGAGCCCGGAAACGCACCACAACACCGCGCCCGCTGACATGGACGCCGGCGAAGACCCCATTTTCTCTGACGAATATCCCGAAGAAGCGCCTTCGTTAGTCCCTTCTGAAGAACCGAAACCAGCCCCGGCCATGCTGGCGCCGTCACGGCCTATTTCTTCGCCGCTGGCGGGAAAGAAAGCCTCTAAGCTGCCCAGCTTCAAGAACCTGGAGGAGAAAGTAGCGGCATCGGCGGCCCCGGCGGTGGAAGTGCTGGAAGAGGAAACCGAAGACTACGTGCCCGGCTCCCTCCCGCCCATCAACGCTGAGAAACTGGAACGCCTCTGGAAGCTCTACGTAGACCGCATCAAGAACACAGACCGCACCCTGGAATACACCATCCTGAACCGCGAATGGCATTTTGACGCCGAGAAAGCCGAGATTCAGCTCAACGTGGAGAATGATGTGCAGGTAGCCGAGTTCAACAGCTTCAAACCAGAGTTCATGGCGTATCTGCGCCAGGGCCTGAACCACAACCGCCTGCAGGTGCGCATTGACGTGGTGCAGCAGGAAAACGGCCGAAAGCTCTACACCACCCAAGACAAGTACAATTACCTGGCGGAACAATACCCCGTGCTCAAAGACCTGAAAACCCGCCTGGGGCTAGATACAGATTTTTAATTGCTGTACAGCCGCCGCAGAAAAGTTGTAACATTTACGCAGGCCGTCCATAGAAACCACCCACTTTGTCCTCTTGGAAAAATCTAGTGAGCAAGCCATGAAAACGTTTGGCAAAAGTCTGTCTAGTTTGCTAGCGAGATCCTTTCAGGATGACAAAGGAGGAGAAATAGTTACATTGCCAGTTTTGCCTTCTAAATAACCTCTGCTAGCGGTTCGCGTTACTTCAGTCATCGTCTATTACCAAAAAAACCATGCCCCACGTGTTTGACCGTAAAACCGATTCTTTTTTTGGGAGCATCAGCTTTCTGGGGTATTTGCTGGTACCAGCAGGTATTATACTAGGCGGTTCAGTGTTTTGGTCTGCCGCTGACAAAGTGCAGATGCTGAGCGTGGGTGCGTTGTTGTTTTTGTTGGGCGTGTTGTTCCAGAGCACGCACCACGGTTTCCAACTAGATTTTAAGAAACAGCGCGTGCGCGAATACCTGAGCATGTTTTGGTTCAAGACCGGCAAGTGGGCGCCGCTGCCGGCTTTCCGGCGCGTGGTGCTCAGCTCCAACCTCGGCCCCGGCCCAAATGACCACGGCCATGTGCATGATGGGGAAGAACCCAAGCCACTCATTTCCTGGTTCACCATTTCGCTGTACTCGCAGGCAGAAGCTCCGGACTATGAGCTCCGCACCGATAACAAAGCCGATGCCCATAAAACGCTCCAGTTGTTAGCCAAACAACTCAACATTCCCGCCGAGGACACCACCCGACCGTTGTAGTCATTTTCCGTTTTTGGCCTCGTTTCTGAAAATGAGCCCGAAAACGGAAGGACCTCACCCCCGGCCCCTCTCCCACAGAGAGGGGAGAAATCTGGTATGCGTGGTAGAGACAAGGCAGTGCCTTGTCTCTACGTTTCGATTTAACTACCGCAAGTGTAGGCCGTTTGCGCACCTTGAGGCAGGGAAACTCCCTCACCCTAACCCTCTCCCAGTGGGAGAGGGAATTGCGGCACAAAACCGCCAGAATCCTTATCTTTGGTTATCAGACCTAACACAAACCTTCCCGTGAAAAGAAGATTCCTCCCCCTGTATATGGCATCAGCGGTGCTGCTGACCCAGTGCAAGACCAGCACGCCGCCGCAGACAGCGCAAACGCAACCAACTGCTGCCACGCCCACCACAGTCCCGGCCCAAAAAGAATTCACCTATACCACCGTTCCCAATGACCCGCTCAAGGCCCGCATCTATACCTTGGACAACGGCTTAACGGTGTACCTCACGCAGTATGACAACGCGCCGCGCATTCAGACCTACATTGCGGTGCGCGCGGGCAGCAAGAATGACCCGGCCAATGCCACAGGGCTGGCGCATTACCTGGAGCATATGGCGTTCAAAGGCTCCAGCCGGTTGGGCACTATTGACTGGGAAAAAGAGAAAGTAGAGCTGGACAAGATTGAGGCGCTGTATGAGCTGTACCGCACCCAGAAAGACCAGGCCCAGCGCCAGAAAACCTACCACCAGATTGACTCTATCTCGGGCGTGGCGGCCAAGTATGCGGTGCCCAATGAATATGACAAACTGGTGGCGGCCATGGGCATGAAGAATTCCAACGCCAGCACCTGGGTGGAACAAACCATCTATTACGGCGACATCCCGAGCAACCAACTAGACAAATGGGCCATGCTGGAATCTGAGCGCCTGGGCGTGATGGTGCCCCGCCTGTTCCACACCGAGCTGGAGGCCGTGTATGAAGAGAAAAACCGGTCGCTGGACTCTGACCAGAACAAAGCCTTTGAGGCCGCGTTTGAAGCGCTTTTCCCCACGCACCAGTACGGCACGCAGACCACCATCGGCACTGTGGAGCACCTCAAAAACCCGTCCATCACCGAGATCAAGAAGTATTTTGATACCTACTACGTGCCCAACAACATGGCCATTGCCATGAGCGGTGATTTGGATTTCGACCAGACCATTAAAACGATTAACGAGCATTTTGGGCGCTGGAAAAAAGGACCCGAGCCGGTGTACCATGCCCCGCAGGAAAAACCTATGGCTGCCCCCGTGGTCAAAGAAATTCTAGGGCCTGAGGCTGAGATGGTGCTGATGGCCTACCGCCTGCCAGGCATCAAGAGCAAAGACGCGTTGGTGCTGCGCATGATCAATCAGATTCTGAGCAACGGTCAGGCCGGCTTGATAGATTTGAACATTAACCAGAAGCAGGCCGCCCTGGGCGCAGGTTCGTTCGCGGAGATTTACAATGATTACAGCGCCCATTTCCTGAGCGGGAACCCGCGGCAGGGACAGACGCTTGACCAGGTGAAAGACTTGTTGTTGCAGCAGATTGAGATGGTGAAGAAAGGAGCTTTTGAAGATTGGCTCATTCCGGCCATCGTGAACAAGAACAAAATCAGCAAGATGCAGGCTTATGAAAGCAACGCCGCCCGCGGCACCGCCTTCGTAGATGCCTTTCTGGCGCGCCAGGACTGGGCCGAGTACCTGAAGCAGGATGAAGCCTTCGACCGCATCACCAAGCAAGACGTGATGGACGTGGCCAACCGCTACTACGCCAACAACTACGCCATCATCTACAAGCGCATCGGCCAAGACCCCACCGCCCAGAAAGTGGACAAACCCACCATCACGCCTGTGCCTGCCAACCGCGAGGCGCAGTCTGACTACTACAAGCAAGTGGCCGGCAAAACCGTGTCTGACCTCAAGCCGCAGTTTCTGGACTATCAGAAAGACATTCAGCAGGGCACGCTCAAGGCCGGAATACCCATCTATTACACCAAAAACCAGGAAAACGGCCTTTTCAACCTGTACTACCTCCTGGACATGGGCACCAACAATGACCTGAAACTGGGCCTGGCCGTGGATTACCTCAAATACCTGGGCACCGATAAATTCACCGCCGAGGAACTGCAGAAGGAGTTTTTCAAGATTGGCTGCTCGTTCAACGTGTCCTCGGGCCAAGACCAGGTGTATGTGTCCTTGACCGGGTTAGATGCCAATTTAGAGCAGGGCCTGGCCTTGTTTGAAAGCCTGCTGCAAAACCCCAAAGCCGACCAAAAAGCCCTGAATGATATGGTGGCCGGCATCTTGAAAGACCGCAAAGACGCGAAGCTGAACAAGAACATCATCCACAGCGTGGCCATGGTGAACTACGCCAAATACGGCCCCAAAAACCCGTTCACGCACATTCTCAGCGAACAGGAACTGAAGAAAATCAAACCCGCTGAGTTGATTTCCCGCATCAAGAGCATTCCTACGTACCAGCACCGCGTGTTGTATTATGGCCCTCGGGAGTTGCAGGCCATTTCGGCTACCTTGAACACGGGGCATCATGTTCCGGCTAGCTTAAAACCGGTTCCAGCGGAGAATGCCTTCAAGGAACTGGACATCAACAAGCGCCAGGTGCTCTGGACCGATTATAAAATGGTGCAGGCCGAACTGCTCTTCCTGACCAAATCTCTGAACTATGACCCGAAACTGGTGCCCACCATCAGGCTGTACAACGAATATTTTGACGGCGGCATGGGCGCCATTGTGTTCCAGGAACTCAGAGAATCCCGGGCTTTGGCTTACAGCGCCAGCTCCAGGTTCAACAACGCCAGCAAGAAAAACCAGGCCAACTACATCATGTCGTACATCGGTACGCAGAGCGACAAACTCCCCGAGGCCATGGCCGGCATGCAGGAACTCCTGAATGAGTTGCCCCTGGCGGAGACCAACTTCACCAACGCGAAGGCCTCGGTGCGCAACAGCATCGCCACGGAGCGCATCAACAAAGTGGGCATCTTGTTCAACTATGAGCAAGCCCGCAAACTGGGCGTAGAGCATGACCTGCGGCGCGACATCTATGAAAGCCTGGACGCGATCACCCTGGATCAGATAAAGACGTTTCAGCAGCAGTTTGTGAAAGGCCAGAACCAAACTATTCTGGTCATCGGGTCCAAGGATCGGCTCAATTTCAAGGAACTGGCCAAGTACGGCACCGTGAAACAGTTGACCTTGAAAGAGCTGTTTGGGTACTAGTATTCAGTTGTCAAGAAAGAAAAGGAGCAGCCTAGCGGTTGCTCCTTTTGCGTTTTTGGGCTACATTTCTGAAATGAAGCCCAAACCAGAAAAGCGCTGGCAAAGGCTCAGGCTCTCTTTTTTTCACCTTCCCCAAAGAATCAACCTGTGACCGTTTTCTTGCTGCGTAGCGTTTTAGTTGTTGCCCTGATATTGCCAACCCTGCTGATTTTTTCGTTGCCAGTGGCGGCGCAGAAGAATTTCATTAAAGGTTATTTTGTGACCACGGCCAATGACACCATTCAGTGCTTTATCAATGACAAGGGCTGGAACCAGAACCCCAGGCAGATTGAGTACAAAATCACCGCCGCCGGCGAGGCTGCCACGTTCCGGCCCGCTGAGATCAAAAGCTTTGGCTTGTCTACCGGAGACATTTATGAAGGCCGGGTGGTCACGCGCAACAACTCGCCCAAAGACCTTGAGGCACTGCGCCTGGGAAACACCGGGGTCACGACCACAGACACCGTTTTCCTGCGGGTGCTGGTGCGCGGCGCGGCCAACCTGCTCTACCTCAACAACGGCAACCGCGACTACTTCTATTACCAGACCAACGCAGACATCCCTGTGGAGCTAGACGTACGCTACACCCTGCAGCAAGATCCGCTCACCGGCAAGGCGCTGTTCATCACTGACAACAGGTTCCAAGCTCAGTTGAAATCCTATTTTGAAGCGTGCCCCGCGGTGGTGAAGCAGCTTACGTTCGCCAAATACAATATTTCAGACTTACGTGCTGCGTTCAAGGCATATAATGCCTGCACCCAAAACCAAGGCTATGAAGGAGCCGCCAAAAACCTGACGCTGGCCTTTGGCCTGTTGGGCGGCACATCTCTGACCTACGTGGACTTTGACACGCCTGAAACTCCATCTTTGCAGCACACGCCTTTTCAAGGTGGCCCAAGCTTGAACGTGGGCTTGGCCCTGAACATCATTATTCCGCAGAACCGGCAGAAATGGTCTTTTTACAATGAGTTGCTTTTAAAGAGTTTTAAAGCCACCGGCAGTTTTGAGGAACACTTACCCTTTGCGTATGAAACCCGCCACTATTACACAGAGTTTGACGTGAAAAGCGCAGGGCTCACCTCTATGTTGCGGTACCAATTCCTGGACACGCCGGTAAGGCCGTATGTGAATGCTGGGTTTGCAGTCAATTACATATTTGATGTGCAGGAATTCCAGAGCGTGCGCACCACCTTTGACTTCACCACCCGGGAGACTTACTGGGAACCTACGCCACTGGGCGTTTACCAGCAGGTGGAATTGGCTTTGGCGCTGGGGGCTGGGGTTACGTACAAGAAATTCAGCCTGGAAACTCGCGTTGAACGTGGCGATTCCTTTTCGCACAGCCTGGCACCTTCCCATAAAATTGCTGCCATGCTACTTCTTTTAGCAATGAACGCGGCAAGGCCATAAAAGGTAAGTGCGTTTTCGGCTTCGTTTCTGGAAATGAGCCCGAAAACGGAAAATCTTTGACACCCCAGATTTCAGTTGGGAAACCAAGTGCCTGTTCTGGCTTACGTGCCATCTCTCCCTTCTTCTTCGGCGGCAAGACGCCCTCTATTTCTGAGTTTTACAGACACCAAAACCAGAGACGGTTCATATTTCTGAAGTTTCTCAGAATAAATTTCAGGTAAAAATCTGGTGACCAACCTTTACCAGAACGGCTCTGTCAGGGCGCAAACGCCGTATTCAACATTGAGAAGAAGGTGGCAACTGGCTTGGCTTGGAACTTTCTTGGGGCTATGGAAAAATAAAAAGAAACAATGCCGCCCCGCCGTGGTTTACCTTTTGATTTTCAACCAACTACAAAAAAACCAATGAAAAGATTAATCATTTTTGCACTGTCTGCCGCGTTCTTATTCGGCTGTTCTTCTAAAGAGGAAACCACAGAGACCACCACCACCACTGAAACCATGGTCACAGATTCTGTCACTACTACAGACAACGCCATGGCCTCTGACGCCAAAGACATTGTGACCCTGGCCATGGAAACGCCTTCTCTTTCTACCTTGGTGCAGGCCGTGAAAGCCGCTGACCTGGTAGGTGCCCTGCAAGGCGAAGGTCCGTTCACTGTGTTCGCGCCCACCAATGAGGCCTTCGCCGCGTTGCCCGCCGGCACCTTGGAGAACCTGTTAAAGCCAGAAAACAAGCAGATGTTGGTAGACCTTTTGATGTACCACGTGGTAGAAGGCAAGGTGATGTCAACAGATTTAACCAACAACATGATGCCCAAAACCCTTAACGGCGCCACCGCTAAAGTGATGCTGAACGGTTCAAGCGTGATGATCAATGACGCCTCCGTGACCATGGCCGATGTGGCTGCCTCTAACGGCGTGGTGCACGTAATTGACAAAGTAATAATGCCACCTACTAAGTAATACCTAGTGAGGTAACGCAAAAAGGGCCGATGCTTTCTAAGAAAGCATCGGCCCTTTTTGCGTTTTTGACCCCGTTTCTGGAAATGAGCCCGAAAACAGAAATTACCTGCCAAAGTGGTTCTGACGTTTTACTCTTTGGTGGCCAAAACCTGGTGCACGGGCGTGAAGGTGATGTCTGGGTAGCGGTCATTGTCAAGCGGCGAAAGCTTGGGCAGACCAGTGAACATATCATACATGTATTGCATGCCTTGCCAGGCCGGGAACACTTCTCCTTTGGCGGGTGCCAGCGTTTTGGTGGCGGTAATTAATCCCTTTAACACCCCCAAACCGCCAACCCTAAATAATTTAAATGGCTTGCCCAGGGCCTGGCTGGCGGCGGCTTGTAAACCTCTGGCGGTAAGCACGTCGCCGGCTATGCGCAAAAACCGAGGCGTGGTAGGGTCCAGCGCCGCGGCGGCGGTAAATTCAGCGGTGTTCTCAATGGTAGTGAAGTCCAGCGGCTGGTCTGGGTTGCCGTAAAACATGATGCGGGAGATGCCCTGCAGCACAATAGGCGCCTGCCCCGTGAGCAAATCAGCGAACATGCCGTTCAACACAGACGTGGCCTGAATGGGGGCTTTGTCCAGAATTTGCTGGAACTCCTTTCTGAAATCCAGGTTCCGGTTTTGGCCGCGCGGCAGTTTGGTGAAATCAATGGAGAAATCTGAGGGAATAAACTTTGGTACGCTTGCCGCTACCGCCGCGTTCAGGAGTTGCGTCTGCGCGTCAATCATCACTTCCCGCAATCCCGACAAGGCAGAGACCACGCAGGTTCCGCCCTCACAGGCTTTGGCAAGAGCCGCTGCATTGTTGAAATCTACTTCCACCACCGTCACGCCCATGGTATGCAAAGGCGCCAGCCGACTAGCCTCGGTGCCCGGTCGAACCAGCGCGCGCACATGGGCTCCCCGTTGTTTCAGGAAACGGGCAATGCGGCGGCCCAGGTCACCGGTGGCCCCGGCAAGAATAATAGTGGCAGAAGTGGTAGACATGGGGAAGCGGCTTGGTTCTGAGGAATAACCTGTAGACAGGTAAAAGGTTGTAGGCTATGACCTAAATGCTCCTATAATTCCCGTTATTGGCTTCGTTTCAGGAAATGAGCCCGAAAACGGAAAGCTGGCGTAACCCACAATTCACTTCTACTGCGCTGTAACTTCCCTGGCATCTATCCTGTGGCGCACGTCAACGATAGCATTTTCTCTATGAAAACAATTTGGTTGGGTTTATTGCTCTGCTTGGCCCCTTGGCTGTCTTTCGCGCAGAAACCAGTGACACTGGAAGAAAAAATTGGGCAGATGCTGATGATTGGCGTTCCGGGCACCATAGCCGACACCACCAGCGCCTTTTACCAGGACATAAAGCAGGGTAAGATTGGCGGCATTACGCTGTATGAACGGCACCTCACCCCTACTAACGCGGCCGAGAACCTGAAGAACCTGATCAGTAACTACCAGAAAGCCGCGCCGGTTCCCTTGCTGGTGTCCATTACCCAAGAAGGCGGCGTGGTGAACCGCCTGAAAGAGAAATACGGGTTTCCGCGCATGCCCTCGGCGCAGTACCTGGGGCAACTGAATAACCTGGACAGCACCAAATTCTACGCCGACAACACCGCCTACACGCTGTCACGGTTGGGGATTACCATCAATTTCGCGCCGGTGCTGGATGTCTACGCCCCTACCAACCCCGTGCTGGGCTCCCGCGAACGCACCTATTCCATAGACCCCGACATCATCATCAAACACGCGGCCCAGGTGATTAAAGCCCACAACTACTTCAAGGTACACACGGTCATGAAGCACTTCCCCGGCCACGGCAGCTCCACCGAGGACTCACACCTGGGTCTCACCGATGTCAGCCGCACCTGGAAACCTAGTGAACTGGAACCGTACCGCCGCCTGATCAAGCAAGGGTTGGTACAGGGCGTGATGACGGCGCACATTGTCAACACCACCTTAGATGAAGGCAAACTGCCCGCCACGCTCTCTAAAAAAGTCATGACCACGCTGCTCCGGAAAGACCGGAAATTTGACGGCGTCATCTTCTCAGACGACCTGCACATGAAAGCCATCAGCGCGGAATACGGCCTCAAAGAAGCCCTGGAACGCGCCATCAACGCCGGCGTGGATGTGCTGCTGTTCTCTGGCAACATCGCTGGTGAAGCACCCGTGTCTGGCAGTACCCTGGTGGCCATGATTCTGGAACTGGTGCAGGAAAAGAAAATCCCTGAAAGTAGGATTGAGGAAGCTTATGGAAGGATTATGAAGATGAAGAATCGCTGGTAGAAGCGGTTGAGGATGGCATTTCTGTTTTCGGCTTCTTTTTAGGAAACGAGACCGAAAACAGTAATTCCTAATTCCTTTCACCTCAGTTTTTCGTATATTTGATTAGTAAACCTAAGCGTTATGAAATCAGAATCTTATAACATAGCATTGAGTTTTAACCAAATTCTGGACTTGGTGCGCCAGTTACCTAAAAGCCAGAAAATAAAACTCTCCAAAGAATTGGAGAAAGAAGGCATTTACACGAAGCTCCAGAAACTGCTTTCTACCTTCAAAGCAGAAGACCTTTCTATAGAAGATGTAAACCAAGAAGTAGAATCGGTAAGACAAGAGCTTTATGCCAATTCAAGGAAAGTTTAAAGTCATTTTTGATACCAATATTTGGATTAGCTTTTTGATTGGCAAGCGGTTAAAATCTATCACTTCCCTTATTGCCAACGGAAATATTCATCTAATCCTATCTGACCAATTGTTGACAGAAATTAAGTTGGTCACTTCGCGTCCTAAACTTCAGAAATATTTCCCACAGAACGCAGTGGTAGAGCTATTAGATTTGCTTGACACCATTGGCACACGTTATAACGCAACTCCAACCCATACCTTAGAGAGAGACCTTAAAGACAGCTTCCTGCTCGATTTAATTGACGCTTCTAACGCACATTATCTGATAACAGGAGATAATGACTTGCTTGAACTTGGGAAGTTTAAAACTGCCAAAATCATTTCACCAAAGGAGTTTGAAGTAGTCTTGGAAATATCTTAAAATTCGAGGCAACTAATATCTTACAAGATAATCAATACATGGAAAATTATCATAAAATAACAAGAGATGATTTCATGAAATTCTTTCGTGATAATGAAAAATTAAATGAATTATATGCAGATGATAGAGTTGAAGTTTTCAGAACAATACTAGTAGGAAGTTCTGATTTCACTAAAAACCTTTTAGATGAAATTTTATCTGATTATTGCGTTTCTAATCTTGAGGTAATTGACTTAGATAATGAAAAAAGAAAATAACTGGACAAGAGACGAAACAATAATCGCTTTCAACGTTTATTGTAAAATCCAATTTAAGAAAAGCAGCAAAACTAATCCAACTATAATTAAATATGCCAATATCATTGGCCGCTCTCCCTCCGCATTAAACATGAAAATTGGTAACTTTGGAAGATTAGACCCTGAATTAAGAAGCCAAGGAATAGTAGGATTATCTAATGGAGGCAAACTAGAAGAAACTATTTGGAATGAATTTCATGGTAATTGGGACAAGCTGGCATACGAAAGCGAATTACTGATTGCAAGATTTCAGAACAAGGCAATTGAAGACACAATAGATGTTGAAACAATTGAATTTCCTATTGGCAAAGAAAGAGAAGCAATAATCAAGCAAAGGGTAAACCAAAGCTTCTTTCGTTCAACAGTTTTATCATCATACAATTTAAAATGCTGCATCACAGAATTATCCATAACAGACTTTTTAGTTTCAAGCCATATTATTCCGTGGTCAGAAGATAAAAAGAATAGATTAAACCCACGCAATGGATTGTGTCTGAACTCAATTCACGATAAAGCGTTTGATAAAGGTTATATTACTGTCACCCCTGATTATAAAGTTATGACTTCAAAGTATTTTAATGATTTCAAAACTGACAAATCCGTTTTAGATTTCTTTTTAAAATACGAAGGCCTATCCATTAACCTACCCGACAAATTCCTTCCCTCAAAAGAATTTTTGGATTATCATTACCAAAATAAATTCAAAAAATAAAATTCTTCACACAGAAGACAATGGAAGCTTTGAATACCCCATTGAAGATAATATTGTAGTAGTTTCAGGCAATGAAGAGATATTACGTATTCCAATTTCAGAATTTAAATTACGCGCAGGCTTTTTATTAAAGAAGATTAGAAATACCCCAGGCGTTTTTCCAGTGCCAGAAATAGAGCAATTTATGAAAGACATAAACTGTCTTTCATTAAAGGCAAGTTCTTCTGCTAAAACAGATATAACCATTGTGGTGCATGACCAAAGAACAGGACTTCAACCATCTTTAGGCTTCAGCATTAAATCTCAATTAGGCAATCCCTCCACCCTCTTAAACGCTGGTGAGACTACCAATTTTATATACAAGATAACTGGCGCAGCATTCAGCCAGAAGGAAATAGATGACATTAACAGCATTTCCACAAAAAGTAAGATTAAAGACCGCATTTCAGCAATTACTTCTAAGGGCGGTCTATTTTCATTTGTAAAAACCCAACGCACTATTTTCGGCAACAATCTTATTCTTATTGATAGTTTATTGCCTCAGATTCTTGCTAGCGTATTATTTCATTTTTATACATCAAGTCATTCAAACACAGCAGATTTAGTAAAGATAACTGAAACACAGAACCCGCTAGACTTTGATATTTCTGACAAACACCTGTTTTACAGTTACAAGATAAAGCGGTTTCTTACTGATATTGCCTTAGGCATGATGCCCTCTAAGGTCTGGACGGGTCAATATGATGCTACAGGTGGTTATTTAATTGTAAAGGCAGACGGCGAAATAGTATGCTACCATATTTACAACAAAAATGAGTTTGAGGACTATTTATTCGCAAATACAAGGCTTGACACGGCCAGCAGTACCCGCCACGACTTCGGCGTAATCTATAAAGAGGCTGGAGAATATTATTTTAAACTCAATCTGCAAGTGAGGTTTAAGTAAACAAAAGCATCTGAATTTGTGCCACAGCCCGCGGCACAATTGCCCTGGCAATACAATTGCTTTAGTTTTACTTCTATTTACAACTTTGAGGCCAAAAACACGTTTACGCCACCAACAAAAGGAAAGGCTGCCTGATTTCTCAGACAGCCTTTCCTGTTTACAAAACTTTCTCCTCCTAGAACTGGTCAATAAACCCATTCAACGTAGCACTTGGGCGCATGGCCACCGCTACTTTCTCGAAGTCAGGGTGGAAGTAACCGCCCATGTCTACGGGCTTGCCTTGCTCGGCAATCTGCTCCTGTACAATCTTCTCCTCGTTCTCCGTTAAGCTATTGGCCAAGTCAGTGAAGCGGGTTTTCAGCTCCTCGTTCTTGGTTTGCTCGGCCAGGGCTTGGGCCCAGTAAAGCGCCAGGTAGAAGTGGCTACCTCGGTTGTCAATGCCGCCTACTTTACGGGCCGGCGATTTGTCTTTCTCCAGGAACTCAGCGTTGGCTTGGTTCAGGGCTTCGGCGAGCACGGCGGCTTTGTCGTTTTTGGTTTTGTAGGCCAGGTCTTCCAAAGAAACAGCCAGGGCCAGGAACTCACCCAGTGAATCCCAACGCAGGTAGTTTTCTTCCTGGAACTGCTGCACGTGCTTCGGCGCGGAACCACCGGCACCGGTTTCAAACAGCCCGCCGCCGTCTAGCAAGGGCACAATAGAAAGCATTTTGGCGCTGGTGCCCAGTTCAATAATCGGGAAAAGGTCTGTGAGGTAATCACGCAGCACGTTCCCGGTCACCGAGATGGTGTCCTTTCCGGCAATAGCGCGCTCAGACGTGTATCTAATAGCTTTCACCGGCGACATGATCTGGATGTCCAGGCCGTTGGTGTCATGGTCTTGCAGGTAACGCTCTACTTTTTTGATTAGGTTGGCATCATGCGGGCGCTGCGGGTCTAGCCAGAAAATAGCGGGGGCACCGGTAATGCGGGCGCGGGTCACGGCCAGTTTCACCCAGTCCTGGATAGGCAGGTCTTTGGTTTGGCACATTCTGAAGATATCGCCTTCCTCCACTTTCTGCTCCATTAACGCCGTGCCAGAAGCATCTACCACGCGCACAGTACCGCGGCCGGTCATCTGGAACGTCTTGTCATGCGAACCGTATTCCTCGGCTTTCTGCGCCATCAACCCGATGTTCGGCACGGTGCCCATAGTTTTGGGGTTAAAGGCGCCGTTCTCTTTGCAGAAATCAATAATCTCCTGGTAAATACCGGCGTAGCTGCGGTCTGGAATGATGAATTTGGTGTCATGCGCCTTGCCATCAGTTCCCCACATCTTGCCAGAGGTCCGGATAGCGGCCGGCATAGACGCGTCAATAATCACGTCATTGGGGAAGTGCAGGTTGGTGATGCCTTTGTCTGAATCTACCATGGCCATGGCCGGCGCATTGTCATACACCGCCTGAATATCGGCTTCAATGGTGGCGCGTTGGTCAGCCGGCAAGGTCTGGATTTTACCATAAAGATCTCCCAGGCCGTTGTTTACGTCCACGCCCAATTGCTTCAGCGTTTCGGCGTGCTTGGTGAACACGTCTTTGAAGAACACCGTCACGGCATGCCCGAACATAATAGGGTCAGACACCTTCATCATGGTGGCTTTTAGGTGCAAGGAGAACAGCACACCTTGCGCCTTGGCATCAGCAATCTCTTTCTCAAGGAACGCGCGCAACGCTTTTTTGCTCATCACTGATGAATCAATCACTTCGCCGGCTTTCAGAGAGATGTTTTCTTTCAGGGTTTTGGTGCTGCCGTCTTCGGCCACGAACTCAATTTTCACGGCACCGGCCTGCTCCACGGTCACCGACTGCTCACTGCCGTAGAAATCGCCTTCGGTCATGTGGGCCACGTGCGACTTAGAATCAGCAGACCACGCACCCATGGAATGCGGGTTCTTGCGGGCGTACTGCTTCACGGCATCGGCCACGCGGCGGTCAGAGTTGCCCTCGCGCAGAACCGGGTTCACGGCGCTGCCCAACACTTTGGCGTAGCGGCTCTTGATTTCGGTCTCAGCATCATCTTTCGGCGTGGCCGGATAATCTGGAATGTTGTAGCCCTGCGCCTGCAGTTCTTTGATAGCCTGCGTCAACTGCGGAACCGAGGCAGAGATGTTCGGTAATTTGATGATGTTCGCCTCTGGCGTTTTAGCCAGTTCGCCCAGTTCTGCCAGGTCATCGGCTTGCCGTTGTTCTTCTGTTAAATTCTCTGGGAAGGTGGCCAGAATACGGCCTGCCAACGAGATGTCGCGGGTTTCCACGTCAATGCCTGCTGCCTTGGTGAACGCCTTTACAATGGGCAGGAACGACTGCGTGGCCAGCGCCGGGGCCTCATCTGTGATGGTATAAATAATCTTTGCGGTGTTGCTCATGTCTTTCTGGTTTAGGTTTTGCGCCGAGGCGATTTTCCATTAAAAACGCCTTGGCCTGCACACCCATAAACGTGGACGCGCAGAAGGCAAATATACGTGTCTTTTCAATACGCCCGAACCTACGTTGCTGATTGGTTTCTGTTGTCTTCTTCCTCCTAGTCTGTTTGCCTCCAAACCCATCTCGCGCAGAAACCAATAGACCCATTTCTCTTTGATCAGACGCTTAGGGCAGAAATCCAGACGAGCAGGCTTGCGTTTTCGGGCTCATTTCTGGAAACGGAGCCAAAAATGGCAATTTCAACTTTCGCTTCTTGCTTGCTATTCGGGATTTGTAACCCCGAATCACTCTGTCTGGGATTTGTAATCCCCGTGGTAGGTGAACTTATAGCACAACGGGGATTGCAAATCCCCGACAGAGGTACTTTCGGATTTATCAATCCGAAAGAGCGGAGCTGAGGAGCGAACCTTGGTTTAGAAATCCGAAAGAGCGAACGTGGGAGAGCAACCGTTGAGAGCGAACGAGCCAGAATTTGGGCAAGGTTCCAGTTTAAAACTCTTCCGTTTTCAGCTTCATTTCTGGAATTGAGCCCGAAAACGGAAAGAAAGTTTACGTGTTTTGGAGACGAAAAGTGTGTTGCCGGGCAGTCTTGAAACTGACTGTTACTGAACGATCCAGGTAAAAAGAAGTAGCCGTTTGGGTTGAGATATTGGTTTCTTTCGCCCATCTTAGCACCAATACCCGTACAAAAGACCACTATGAAAAAACACGCCACGCTTTTGGGCCTCAGTGCCCTGCTTTTTTTCAGCTGCCAGTCCCAGAGTTCCAACCAGGTCACCACCCAGGCCACCGACACAGTTTCCACGGCACCGGTAGCGGGCGCACCGGCGGGCGCAGAAACCTCGGCCACCCCCTCGCGCCAGGAACAGCAGCGCGAAGCCGACATGCTGGCCAAAGACACCCTGAACGCTGTGCAGGAAGAAATAGTAAAGAAACCGACGGCCAGCACGACCCAGAGCTTCGCCGCTTTTTTCACGCAGTTTGAGGCCACCATCCAGCGCCAGGACGCCGCCGCTTTCAACAAATTCATTGACCCGCAGCGCGGCCTCTACACCATTGAGACCACCGGCACCATGCCCAATTTCTACCACATCACTGACATTGCCAAGCACCGGCTGTCTAACTTCAACAAACCGTTTTTCACCATTAAGGAGTTGTTCAAAGGCTGCCAGCTGAAAGAGGTGAAAACCTGGCCCAAGATCAACTGCGAAGGCGACGGGGATGCCTACGCCCAACGCGGCTGCTTCTTGACCGACGGCAAAGAATTCCAGCAGCAGCGCATCCACCAGTTCGCCAGTTTACCAGACGCCGAGAACCAACGCGTGGAGAAAACCCTGCCTTTGGTGACTAAATCTGTGCTGCATACCGTCTCTGGCTATAAATTCTACTTCGGGCAGATTGACGGGCAGTGGAAGGTGTTGTTTATTAACCTGATGACACCTTGTAGCGCGTAAATTGCGTTTGAATTAGTTTTGATTTGAGAAGAGCCGTTCTGTAAGTAGAGCGGCTCTTTTTGTTACATGACCACCCCCAACCCCTCCTAGGACAGGAGGGGAGTTATCTGGAATGCTAAACTCTGCTGGTGTCAACATTACCCAATGGCCCCTTCAAAGGGGGAATATTATGCATGCGAAGGCAGAAGAAAGCCAAACGTGGGAGACAAGGCGGTGCCTGGTCTCTACACCTGCACAATTTCCAGTTTAGCTTCCATTTCCAATCCAGAGCCTAGAAACGGGATTGGCAGAGACACTCGTAGGAGCTGCGCACGCTACGAGGTCTTTTGAGCAACAGCAATCGGAACCTCCACCGTAGAGACAAGGCGGTGCCTTGTCTCTACAACCAGCAACCGAATTCCAGTTTCGCCTCCATTTCCATTTTAGAGCCCGAAAACGCAATTTACAGAAAGGCTCCCCTCCTGTCTTAGGAGGGGCTGGGGGTGGTCACCTATTCCAGCCTTTCCATCGAGCGCCTCGCGGGTTGGCCTTGTATGGCCGGGGCTAAAAGAAGAGAACAGCTATGGCCAAGACGGGCAGCGCGAGAGGGGAAGGCGGGGCCTCGCGGCCGTGAGCGCCCGGAGCCCGGCTATGGAATAGGCCGTCTTGTAGAACTCAGGATGAAGCGGCGGTTTGGAAGGAAAGCAAATGGCATGCACAAAAGCTGTTGAGGCCACAGTTCAGGTTGTTGGTGATAACAACGGCGAAGGAAAGCTGCTGGCGCCGCAGTCTTAGTCGTTGGTGAGAACACCAACAACGGCAAAAAAACGACGCAGTAAACGAAAGGAAATCAATACAAAAATCTTCGTTAGATCCTTCGACAGGCTCAGGATGACCGTAACAATGTAAACAGCAAACCTAAAACCGCGTACACTCTCCAACACCGTTTTCGGGCTCATTTCTGGAAACGAAGCCAAAAACGCAAGCCCATGGCCTGGTACCCAAACCTTCCCCCACCCGACCCGCAACTGGTGCGTACGCTCACCGAGCAGCAGGAAATCTTGCGCCAGCAGGTCATCCTCCAGAAACCAGACTTCCACTTAAACTACCTGGCGGGTTGTGACTCTTCGTTCATCGGCGAAAATATCTTATCGGTGTTTGTGGTGCTGAAATTCCCGGAGTTGGAGCTGGTGGAAAAGGTGTGGCATTATGCGCCGGTGGAGGTACCGTACATCCCGGGGTTTCTGGCGTTTAGGGAATCGCCTAATCTGGTGAAAGCCTACGGAAAACTGCAACACACGCCAGACCTGATCATGGTAGACGGCCACGGCATTGCGCACCCGCGCCGGCTGGGCATTGCCAGTCAGTTGGGTGTGCTGCTGAACAAACCCACCATGGGCGTGGCCAAAAAAGTGTTGACGGGCAAATACGAGGAACCAAGTTTAGAAAAAGGAAGCATTACCCCGCTCACGCAGAAAGGCGAACACATTGGCAACGTGCTCCGGACCAAAGACAAGGTACTGCCCGTGTTTGTGTCGCCGGGGCATTTGATGGACCTGGAAACGGCCACCGCCATTGCTCTGCAGACCGCGGTGAAACACAAACTGCCGGAACCTACCCGGCTGGCCGACCATTACGCCGAGGTCTTTAAGGCGGAAGCTAAAAACCTGTAGTAATTCCTATAGCAATCACAAGAAACGCCCTGAGAGACAAAATCTTCAGGGCTTTTTTAGGCCGTTGGCTTGAAATTCAGCAGGATTGCAGATATTGCAGGTACCCGGCAAAAACCACTTCCTACAACTAAGATTGAGCTCTGCATGAATGCAAAACATGTGTTAATTCTTCTGGCCATGGCCGCATTGGACATTTTTGTGTTCACGGAAGTGGTGAGCCTGCTCCGGGCCACGTCAGATTCGGCGGTATTGCTGGGCGTCATGTTCCTCGTGCTCCTGATGACGCTTAATTATTTTGTCGTTAAATTAATCCTCGCAAACAGCAGAAAAAAATGAACCGCAAAGTTGTCACCAGCATTCTCTCCAGCCTTTTCATACTGATTATCGGAGTAACGCTCACCCAGTCCTGCACCCGCGTAGACGCCGGCCATGAAGGCGTGCTGGTGAAACTCTACGGCACTGACAAAGGCGTGCAGGACGTGTCATTGGTGACGGGCCGCGTGTGGTTCAACCCGTTCACCGAGGAAGTGCACGAGTTCCCCACCTTTATCCAGACCCGCGACTATGACGCCTTCACGGTCAACGCCAAAGACGGCTCGGTGTTCACCGTGGACCCCACCATCTCGTTCTATGTGAAAGCGGGCGCTTCGCCGATTATCTTCAAAAAATACCGCAAAACCATTCAGGAGATTGCCCAGACCACGCTGCTCAATTACGTGAAAGACGCCTTCAGAATCAGGTTGAATCAATACAGCACCGAGGAAATTATCTCCAAGCGCCAGCAGTTTGAGGCCGAAGTGCAGAGTACCCTGGATTCTGCCCTGCAGAAAGACGGGTTCAAGCTGGAGCAGATGACCAGCGGCCTCACCTACCCCGAAGAGATTGTGCGCGCCGTGAACCTGAAAAACCGCGCCGTGCAACAGGCCATGCAAGTAGAAAACGAATTGAAAGTAGCCGAAGCCCAAGCCCGCAAGAAAATTGTGGAAGCCCAAGCTGAGGCCGAAGCCAACCGACTCCGCCAGCAGACCTTGACGCCGCTTTTGATCCAGCAGCAGTTCATTGAGAAGTGGAACGGCTCCACGCCGCTGTACGGCAACTCGCCGGTGTTTTTCAAGAACGTTCCGCAGTAGACTTTTTCTGACACTCAACCAAACCCATCGGCCTTACGTCTAAAACGTGAGGCCGCTGCCGTTTAGAGCCGGTCCATCCACCATTTTGAATCTATATGGAAGCTCTCAGAAAATTCAACTGCACCTCTGAAGAAGAACTCTGGCAACAAGTGGCCCTAGACATCGCCCGCGACAAGAACCTCACCTCCTACTCCGCGCAACTGAACCTCAACGACACCGAGGTTTTCCTGGACATTGACATTGACCTGGGCGGCGGTTTTGAGAGCGGTTTCTCCACCACCACGTTCATGGCGCCGCTGCTGTCTCCCTCCACGTTTCAGTTTGTGCTGCATGAACAAGACTGGATGAGCGAGATCGGCAAGTTCTTCGGGATGGACGATGTGACCTTGGGCTACCCAGAACTGGACGAGGCCTTTGTGGTGAAAACGAACCAACCAGAAACACTCCAAGCCCTCTTCGCCGATGAACACCTCCGGCACGCCCTGCTGCAGCACCCCAACTGTGAACTCAAACTAGGCACAGAAAGCGATGACGCCGACGCCCCACCCTTCATTACCTTCTCCAAAGACGAAGCCATCCTGGACATGACCAAACTGCAAGAAGTCTATAGAATGGTAATAACCATCGTGCAAAAGTTGGCTGGGCCGGTGGTGTAGACACTCGTAGGAACTGCGCACACTACGAGGTCTTTTGAGCATTTGCTGTGCGTAGAGTTAGCGCCAGCGCTCTACGCACTTCCAGACAGCCAATCTCCAGATTGGCACCAAACGTAGATTAACATTCACACGCAGAACATTTCAACCATGCCCAAAGAGCCACGGCCCTACCACATGCACAACCCAGAGGGCATGTATTTTGTCACGTGCACGGTGGTGTTTTGGTTAGACGTGTTCATCAGGGCCAAATACAAAGAAGTCTTTGTAGAAAGCCTGAAGTTCTGCTGTCAGCACAAAGGACTGCAAGTCCACGCGTGGTGCCTGATGACCAGCCATGCGCATTTGATTCTTTCTGCCAAAGACCCAGAAACCACCAATCTAGCAGGTGTTCTTAGAGATTTTAAGAAGTACACCGCCCAACAGATCATCCGGGAAATTGAAAGCACCCTATTAGAAAGTCGTCGGGATTGGCTGTTGGATAAATTTGAATTCGCGGCTAAGAGCAACAGCCGAAATACTACGTACCAGTTCTGGCAACAAAACAACCACGCCCTGGAACTGACCAGCAATAACTTTATGGACCAGAAGCTGCAGTACATCCATGAAAACTCGGTAAAAGAAGGCTGGGTGGAAGAACCGGAGCACTACCTCTACAGCAGTGCCCGCGATTATGCGGGATTGAACGGGTTGGTGCCAATTACTTTCATTGAATGAAGGTTTATGCCGTACCGCCAATCTGGAGATTGGCGGTACGGCAGTGCGTAGAGCGCTAGCGCTAACTCTACGCACAACACAAACAACACAAGCACAACACAGGAAAAACCCTTTAACGCCTGCTCAAAAGACCTCGTAGTGTGCGAAGCTTCTACGAGTGTCTCCGTCAAAAACCCAGCCATTCTGTCTGATTATGTTAAATACCACCCTCCCTACTTCTGCCATTATTTCCGAAATGGAGGGCAAAAACGCCGCGGCACCTGCTTTGCTATCGTCCTCGTAGAGAATACAGCAACTACAGGAAAGACAAGATAAAGCCATGAACTTTAACAACTATACCATCAAATCACAGGAGGCCGTGCAAAAGGCAACCGAGATTGCCGGCGGCAACCAGCAGCAGGCCATTGAGACGGGGCACTTGCTGAAGGGCATCCTGCAGACCGACGAGAACGTGACCAACTTCTACCTCAAGAAGCTGGGCGTGAACGTAAACCAATTCAACACGCGGCTAGACGAAATTGTGAAGGGCTACCCCGTGGTGACGGGCGGAAGTCCGTACCTGGGCAATGACGCGGCGGCCGCCTTGCAGAAAGCCACCTCGTATTTGAAGGAATTCGGCGATGAGTACGTGGCCATTGAACATTTGCTCTTGGGTTTGCTGGCCGGACGTGATAAAACCGCTACGCTTTTAAAAGACAACGGCATTACCGAGAAAGGTCTGAAAGCAGCCATTAAGGAACTGCGCGGCGACTCCAAAGTAACCGACCAAAACGCCGAAGCCAAATACAATTCCCTCAAACGCTACGCCATTGATTTGAACGAGCAGGCGCGCCTGGGCAAGATTGACCCAGTAATTGGCCGTGACGAGGAAATCAGACGCGTATTACAAATTCTGAGCCGCCGCACCAAAAACAACCCTATTCTTTTAGGGGAGCCAGGCGTGGGTAAAACCGCTATTGTGGAAGGCTTGGCGCAACGCATCGTGTCCGGTGACGTGCCGGAAAACCTGAAATCCAAAACCATCATGAGCCTGGACATGGGTCTGCTGGTGGCGGGTGCCAAATACAAAGGCGAGTTTGAGGAACGCCTGAAAGCCGTGATTAAAGAAGTGGTAGACTCTGAGGGCGATATTGTGTTGTTCATTGACGAGATTCATACCTTGATTGGCGCCGGGGCCGGCGGCGACAGTGCCATGGATGCCGCGAACCTCTTGAAACCAGCTTTGGCACGTGGTGAGTTGCATGCCATTGGCGCTACTACGCTCAAGGAATACCAGAAGTATTTTGAGAAGGACAAGGCCATGGAGCGTCGGTTCCAGGCGGTGACGGTAGATGAGCCCAGCATTCCGGATGCCATTTCCATTTTGCGGGGTATCAAAGACAAGTACGAGTTGCACCACGGCGTGCGCATTAAAGATGATGCCATCATTGCCTCGGTGGAACTCTCCAGCCGCTACATCACAGACCGTTTCTTGCCAGACAAAGCCATTGACCTGATTGACGAAGCCGCGTCTAAGCTTAGAATTGAGATGGATTCTCTGCCCGTGGAACTGGACGAGGTGCAGCGCAAAATCATGCAGCTGGAGATTGAGCGCGAAGCCATCCGGCGGGAAAATGACAAGGAAAAAGAGAACCTGTTGAGCAAAGAAATCGCTGATTTAAGCGAAATCAGGGATAACCTCAGAGCCAAATGGCAGAGCGAGAAACAGGTGATTGAAGGCATCCAGAAGGAAAAAGAAGCTATTGAGCAATTCAAACTGGAAGCCGACCAAGCCGAGCGCTCCGGCGATTACGGTCGCGTGGCGGAACTTCGGTACGGAAAAATCCAGGAAGCTGAGGCTAAGCTGAAAGAACTGCAAGAACAGGTTAAACTACAGCAGGAAGGCGAGCACATGTTGCAGGAGGAAGTGACGTCTGAGGACATCGCCGAGGTGGTGGCCAAGTGGACCGGCGTACCGGTGAACAAAATGCTGCAAAGCGACCGTGAAAAACTGCTGCACCTGGAAGCTGAATTGGGCAACCGCGTAGCCGGTCAGGAAGAAGCCATTGCTGCCATTTCTGACGCCGTGCGCCGCAGCCGGGCCGGGTTACAGGACCCCAAACGCCCCATCGGGTCGTTTATCTTTCTGGGAACCACGGGTGTGGGTAAAACCGAACTCGCCAAGGCCTTGGCCGACTTCCTGTTCAATGACGAGAACGCCATGGTGCGCATTGACATGAGCGAGTACCAGGAACGCCACGCTGTGAGCCGATTGGTGGGCGCACCTCCGGGCTACGTGGGCTACGATGAAGGTGGTCAGTTGACCGAAGCCGTTCGCCGCAAACCGTACTCCGTAATTCTGCTGGACGAGATTGAGAAAGCGCACCCCGATGTATTCAACATCCTGCTGCAAGTCTTGGATGATGGTCGGTTAACCGATAACAAAGGCCGCGTGGCCAACTTCAAGAATACCATCATCATCATGACGTCTAATATTGGCGCGCACATCATTCAGGAGAACTTCCAGACCTTGGATGAATTGAACCCCGAGCCCACCATTGAGCGCACCAAAGACGAGGTGTTTGAGGTCTTGAAGAAAACGCTTCGGCCGGAGTTCTTGAACCGGATTGACGAGCTGATTATGTTCCGTCCGTTGAGTTCCAAGGAAATTCGGAAGATTGTGGACATCCAGTTCCGCCAGATCCAGAACCGTCTGGAAGAAAGCGGCATCCGGCTGGAAGCCACCAACGAAGTCCTGGACTTCCTGGGCCACGAGGGCTACGACCCGCAGTTTGGGGCCCGTCCGTTGAAGCGCGTGCTACAGCGCCGTATTCTGAACGAGCTGTCCAAGTCCATCTTGGGTGGTGACATTCGGAAAGACGCCGTGGTGGAAGCCGTGCTGGAAGGTAACGAAATCAAGTTCGTGAACATTGACCTTGATTTGCCGGTAGATAGATAAGTTTAGAAAGTGATTAGAATTTGGAAAGCGGCCGGAGAAATTCTTCGGCCGCTTTTTTTGTGACCTCACCCCCGGCCCCTCTCCCACAGAGAGGGGAGTTTTTTGAAGTGCGTTTTCGGCTTCATTTCTGGAAATGAGGCCAAAAACGAAAGGAATTTTCCCTGCCGATTTCCCTGGCGCGAGTCTCCAGACTCGTCGGAAACCACAAGCTATTTTTGCGCAATGCTGCGTGATTATAAGTCATGCGTAGTTTCGCTGCCTCCGCAGCGAGGGTTGTCTGGAGACTACCCGTCATCTGTAGACACGAGTGACCGCTGCGCTAAACACTCGCGCCAGCAAAATCAATTTCCCGTTCCATGCCAACACGTAGTTTAGTGAATTGACGCCACCTTTCTAGAATGTGTTTTTGGCTTCGTTTTCAGAAATGAGCACCAAAACAGAAAAGCCCAGTCCCTTCTCCCTCTGGGAGAAGGTTAGGATGAGGGAGATTTCACCATTGATCAGTAATTCCCGTGAATCAAAAAGCAACATTTTCACCCTAGCCCTCTCCCAAAGGAAGAGAAAACTTCTACTTTCCTTTTCGGCTCCGTTTCCAGAAATGAGCCCGAAAACGGAAGGAATACCTTAGCAAAACCGAGGCTTTCTTGCGAAGGAGCGGGCATTTGTTAAATTTGTCTGTTTATACGCGCCAAACCACCTTTCCTGTGTCTTCCACCTTCTTTACATACCTGCAATTAGGCTTCCATCACATTTTCGATTTGCAGGCCTATGACCACCTGGTGTTTATTCTGGCCATGTGCGCACTCTACACAGCCTATGACTGGCGACGCATTCTGGTGCTGGTCACGTGTTTCACCGTGGGGCATTCCATTACGCTGGCCTTGTCCACGCTGGAGATCATCAGGTTCAACACGGCGTTTATTGAGCTGTTGATCCCCATTACCATCTTGCTCACGTGTTTCTATAATTTTTCGCAGATGAGCAAGAACAGAAGCCATGCCTCCGTGGTGTTCAACTGGAGCAATTTCTACGTGGTGGCGTTCGGGCTGATCCATGGGTTGGGCTTCTCTAATTACCTCAAATCTCTGCTGGGCAACCGCGAAAACATTGTGCTGGAGTTGCTGGCGTTCAACGTGGGTATTGAACTGGGGCAGTTGCTGATTGTGGTCTTGGTGCTGATTTTAAGTGCGGTGCTGGTGCAGGCTTTCCGGCTCACCCGCCGCGACTGGATTCTGGGCGTGAGCGCCGCCGCCGGAGCCATTGCGCTTATGCTGATTCTGGAACAGGATTTTTCGGCCATTTTCTAGCGAACGGGTCCCACCTTAGATAGTATAGCTACTTCGTTTTTAACCGATTTCTTTCATGCTGGCGGAGTCTTACCGAGTGTTGCAAGTGCCGTTTGGGGCCAAGATGCCGCAGATCAGGCAGGCGTACCGCAAGTTGGTGCTGCAATACCACCCAGACCGAAACCCCTCACCGGCCGCGCATGATATGTTCCTCCAGATTCAGGCCGCCTATGAGTATCTGCAGCGGTTTGAGGGCGTACCGGGCACCCAAAACACTGCTCCCCCATCGCGCACTGCCTCACCACCGCCAAAACCTATCTCAGACTGGGAACGCTACCAGCATGTGTTTGAGCCGCCCAGAGACCCCAAAGAATACAACGCCTGGGCAGCCGTGGCCCGCGAACGGGTGCGTCGGCAGAAAGCCAAAGACCATGCGGCCTACGTGAAACGGACGCTGGCCATGAAGAAAAAGTGGTGGTATGGGCTGGCCCGGGGCAGCAGTTACGTGGTCTTGGTTTTGGGTTGGGGAGTGGGCATTTTGTTCATGGTGTTCCCGGTGTGGTTCGTACTCACAGGGCAGTACAAAGCCTCGCTGCTGGGGGTGTTCATGCTGCCCATGGGCTACAGAATGATTGGCGTGATGCGGGATTTCCGGAAAGACATCAGGCGGCATTTTGGGGAAGATTTACGGGAAGAAACCTAGGTCCATTTCGCTATTTTGTTCTTAGCCCAGAAATCCCGAATTTGCCAGTGCAAGCGTGTAGTCTGGGGAGTTGAAAATCCATCATCGCGGGCGCACCAAGCACACCAAACGCATTCATCCACCACACCATATGAAACATACCTTACTCACTGCGGGCCTGCTGCTCAGTCTGGCGGCTCCGGCCTGGGCGCAGGAGAATATTGACAAGTCCAAGTTTCGGCAACTAGGGCAGGAACTGCCTACGCCCAACACCTACCGGTCAGCGTCTGGGGCGCCCGGCCATGCCTACTGGCAGCAGCGCGCCGACTATGTGATTAAAGCCGAACTGAACGATGACAACCAGACCCTCACCGGCTCTGAGACCATCACCTACACCAACCTCTCGCCAGATGTTTTGACGTACCTGTGGGTGCAGCTGGACCAGAACGTCTTCGAGAAAAATTCCATAACCAACCTCACCCGCAGCAACAAAATCCCGGACAAGCCCACGTTTGGCGCGGCTGAGGCGCTGGCCGAGCAGACCTTTGACGGTGGCTACAAAATAAGAGCCGTGAAAGATGCGGGCGGGAAAGCGTTGCCCTACACCATCAACTTCACCATGATGCGCATTGATTTGCCGCAGCCGCTAAAACCGGGCAAGTCAGTGAAGTTCAGCATAGACTGGTTCAACCACATCAATGACCAACGCAAGCACGGTGGCCGGGGCGGTTTTGAATATTTCCCCGAAGACGGAAACTATGAATACCAGATGGCCCAATGGTTCCCGCGCATGGCCGTGTATGACGACGTGAACGGCTGGCAGCACAAGCAATTCCTGGGCACCGGTGAGTTCGCCTTGCCCTTCGGTGATTACAAAGTGAGTTTGACCGTGCCTGCTGACCACGTAGTAGCCTCTACCGGCGAATTGCAGAACACAGACGTGCTCACCAGCGCCCAGCGCAGCCGCCTGGCCCAAGCCCAGAAAGCCAACAAACCGGTGTTGATTGTGACCCCACAAGAAGCCCTTAACGCTGAGAAAAACAAAGCCAAAGGCAAGAAAACCTGGACCTATGAAGCCAAAAACGTGCGGGATTTTGCCTGGGCTTCCAGCCGCAAGTTTATCTGGGATGCCATGAACGTGAACGTGGGCGGCAAGAACATTTTGGCCATGAGCTACTACCCCAAAGAAGGAAACCCGTTGTGGGGCCAGTATTCCACCGAAGTGGTAGCACACACCCTGCGTGTTTATTCCCGCTTTACCATTGATTATCCGTACCCGGTGGCCATCTCGGTGCACGGCGCGGTGGGCGGCATGGAATATCCCATGATTTCGTTCAACGGCGGGCGTCCGGAGAAAGACGGTTCGTACACCGAGCGCACCAAATACGGCATGATCTCGGTGATTATCCATGAGGTGGGCCACAACTTCTTCCCCATGATTATCAACTCAGATGAGCGCCAATGGACCTGGATGGACGAAGGCCTGAACACCTACGTGCAGTTTCTGGCCGAGCAGGAATGGCAGCGTGATTACCCCAGCAGCCGTGGCGAGGCCCGCAACATGGTCACGTACATGAAAATGGACAAAGCCCTGCAGCAGCCCATCATGACCAACTCAGAATCCATCACGCAGCTGGGCAACAACGCTTACGGCAAGCCGGCTACGGCGCTCAACATTTTGCGCGAGACCGTCTTGGGCCGCGAACTGTTTGACTACGCGTTCAAGGAATATTGCCGCCGCTGGGCCTTTAAACACCCTATGCCCGCCGATTTCTTTAGAACCATGGAAGACGCCTCCGGCACCGACCTGGACTGGTTCTGGCGCGGCTGGTTCTACACTACAGACCACGTAGACCAGGAGCTTACCGGCGTGAAATGGTACACCGTAGACACCCGCAACCCCGAGGTAGAGAACGCCAAGCGCCGCACCGAAATCAATGCCGCACCCAAGAGCATCACGCAGCAGCGCAACCTGCAGGCCATCCCTAAAACCCTGGTGGAAGTAAAGCCCGAACTCAACGATTTCTACAACACCTATGACCCACTGGCCGTGACGGAGCAAAGCAAAGCCAGTTACCAAAACTACTTTAAGAGCCTCAGCCCAGAAGAAAAAGCATTATTAGACAAAGGCCTGCATTTCTACGAAGTGGGCGTGCGCAACAACGGCGGTCTGGTGATGCCCCTGGTAGTGCAGATGAACTTCCAGGACGGCACCACCCAAATTGTTAGAATTCCGGCGGAAATCTGGCGCTACAATGACACCGAAATCACCAAAGTATTCGTCACCGAAAAACCTGTCGCCAGCTTCCTGCTTGACCCGTTCCAGGAACTGGCCGACATTGACATGAACAACAACGCCTACCCGCAGCGTAACCAGCCCAGCCGTTTTGAGTTGTTCAAGCAGCAACCACAAGGCATCACCCCAAACCCGCTGCAACAGCAGATGCAACAAGGCCAGCAGCGGCAATAACTTTCCGTTTTCGGGCTCGTTTTCAGAAATGAAGCCGAAAACAGGATTTGATTTCATACAAAAGCCACCGTTCTGGAGAGAGCGGTGGCTTTTTGGTTCAAGGTAACTAGTGAGCAATGCGTGGGAGACAAGGCAGTGCCTGGTCTCTACATCTTCAATTTCCAATTTTCGTTTTCGGCTCCATTTTCAATTTGGAGCCCGAAAACGCTCTAATTCAGATCCCCGAGCTAAAGCACGGGTCTATTGATTTCAGCAAAAGCAAAAACGCACCATTCTTCCTCCCGCTCTAAAGGGCGAGGAAGTTTATGTAGCGGCTCAAGCAGCAGATGCAGCAACCGACCGACCTTGCGCAGGGCAGCTTTAGCCGTTTCCCGGAGCATGGGAGGGAGCGTCAGTGGTCTATGAAGTGGCAGTAGCATAAGTTACCTATGAAAGAAGTAGCATTTGCCAGGTGCAAAGAAATGAACACCCGCCTGTCTGAGCGGCAGCGAGTTCGGGGGTTCTTGATTCTCTTGGTTAGGTTAATTATCAAGAATCAACCTGAGAGGCGAAGTAAGTAAGAAAGAAGAGATTAAAGATGGAAGGTTTTGGGTGGTAAATCCTTGTTTGAAAGGCCGTTTTGGTTGTTGGTGAGAACACCAACAACGGCGAGGAGTAAAGATGGAAGACGGAAGTAATTGCCTTAGAAATGTTTCTTCGTTAGATCCTTCGACAAACTCAGGATGACCGTGGGAAATGTAGACAGATCAGTAATTAAAATGATCCCCCTTCGCCCCTTCAAAGGGGAAATCAGCGTGTGGAAAAGGCTTTTGTTGAATCTAGCTTTAGACAATGAAAAGCCAAGACCTCCCAAACAAGCAGCAATTCTAAAATAAAAATTCCCGTTTTGGGGCTCATTTCTGGAAATGAGCCCCAAAACGGGAACAGGCAAAATATTCTTCAACCGCTATTCCTTCTTCTTGAAATCACCGCGCTTAATGGATTTGATCACCTCATACCACGCGAAAGGGTTGAGCAATGGGTTGTTGGCGGCCTGGTTGTATCCGCCGCGGCGCATCATCTGCTGGTTCTGGGCGCGCATGTAGTTCTGGTGGTTAGAGCCGCCATCCATGGGCGTGTCTCTGAACATCTGGCGCATGATTTGCTCGCTCATGGCGGTCTGGCGGTCAATGCCCTCCTCGGGTAGTTTCATGGCTAGCACGGCCTGCGTGAAATCACGGAACGTGGCATACGGGAACACCCTGATCTCCGGAAGAATATTAGGATCCTCCAGCATCTCAATGATCACGGAGTAACTGTCGCGCTCAAAAGTGGCCGGAATGATCAACGACTGTTTGGCGAAACCGATGGAGCTGAACACCACGCTGTCGCCGGCCAGCACGGGCAGCGAAAAATAGCCGTACTCATTGGTGTTGGTGCCTCGGCCCGCTTTGGGGATGACCACATTGGCGCCCGGCAAGCCCAGCAGGCTGTCGCCGGCGGTGATCACACCAGTCAGCTGAATCACCTTTCGGCCGCCCTGGGCATGCGCGCTAGAAAGGCCTAGGCCCAGGAACAAGAAAAATACCAGCGCCAACTGCCTGTACACAGCCCGGCCACCGGAAAAAGAACCCTGAAATCTGAAATATTGCGTTGTCATGGAGAAGATCGTTTACAAGTATAGCCCTTTTTATGGTACTTTGTGCCGCACAGAACACCAAAGGCCGTTTTAATTTTAGTTTCAGGTGGCAGAACCGGCCTTGCGGGGCAAACCGCCTTTTTCATTTACGCAGCAGATTGCCATGAGGCTCAAAAATTTTAACGTAGGATTTGGCGAACAAGTATTCAAAGCCCTGGGCGATGCCTCCCGGATTAGGGTGCTCAACTTGCTGCTGCGCAACAAAGAACTCTGCATCGCCGACCTGGAACTGGTGCTGGACTTCACCCAGACCAAAACCTCGCGCCATCTCATCTACCTCAAAAACGCGGGGCTTGTCACGTTCAAGAAACTAGACCAATGGGCGTTTTACTACATCAAAGATGAAGCCATGGATCTGTTGCAGCAAATGTTCAGTTACTTAGAGAAAGACCCGCAGCTGCTCAAAGACCAGGAAGTGTATCAAACCCTGTTCTCCAACCGGGAACTGGCCATTAACCGCCTGCAGCAGCGGCATTTCACCGGTTTGTAGCGCTGGCTCCTGCGGAAAACCCAAGGCCCTAAACCAAATCCTGCGTAATTTGTTTCTTTTCTTTGGCAGAACTTTGCCGCCACCGCGGCCGTTCTACAGAGCCACCCTTTGCCTTTATGAGAAAACCCAAAACCTACCGCCACCTTTTCTTCGACCTGGACCACACGCTCTGGGACTTTGAGAAAAACTCAGAAGAAACGCTGCACCACCTGTATGACGAGTTCAAGTTGGGCGAGTTGGGGACCTTCAGCCGTGAATCCTTTTACAAGAAATACAGCTTCATCAACCACCGGCTCTGGGACTTGTACCACAAAGGCAAGATTACGCAGCAGGAACTGCGGGAAAAACGTTTTGTAAAGTGCCTGACCGGGTTGGGCATGGCTGAGGCTGATGTGCCCCAGGGCCTGAGCGAAGCCTTCACCACCATTTGCCCTACCAAAACGGCCGTTTTCCCATACACGCACGAGGTGTTGGCCTACCTTAAAGAAAAATATGTGCTGCACATCATCACCAATGGGTTCAAAGACGTGCAGTTCATCAAGATGAAATCCTCGGGGCTGGACGCATATTTCTCTGAGGTCATCACGTCTGAGTGCATCAACATCACCAAGCCAGACAAGCGCATTTTCCAGCACGCCCTGGAGCGCGCCGGCATCACCGCCCAGGAAAGCATTATGATTGGCGACAGTCTGGACGCTGATATTCTGGGTGCCATGAACGCGGGTATTGACCAGGTGCTGTTCAACCCAGAGAAAAAACGGCCAAGGCTCAAGCCCACCTATGAAGTGCATTGTTTGAGCGAACTCAAAAAGATTCTGTAAGCCGTTTTCGGGCTCATTTCTGGAAATGAAGCCAAAAACGGGGGAACCAGAAACCTGTAGTTATTGTCTTTAATTTGGTTACTTTTGCAGGCCTCGGCCGTAGAACACGTAACTGAGCACGTTCTTTTACATTTTGGGGATGACCGGAATTGACAGCTTGAGCAAGCTGGGTGTAAGCATGCCGGGAGTTGGCAGTTTTCCCGTAAATCAGAATTGACCGACCATTATCTGGCGAGTCTAACTACGCCATGGCTGCCTAGTCTAGGTACTAAGCATTTTGCCATTGTCCTGCAGCCCCTCGGATTGGTGGGGGTTGGTCACAGGGCATCGTAATGCCAATCTAGTGTAGGCCAAGGTGCGGGGTCTGCATGAAACCAAAGCACATAAGGTGTTATCAATAGGCCAGGCTTGGGCCTGATACCACACGAAAACCCAACCAAGACTAAGCATGTAGAAAGCGCTCAAGTTTCCTTGTCTGGACCAGGGTTCGAATCCCTGCATCTCCACTAAATGAAAAGCCTGACTATCTTGATTGATAGTCAGGCTTTTTGCGTTTTGGGGCTCATTTCCGGAAATGAGCCCCAAAACATCCTTTGGCTTTAGAGAAGCAGCCTTTTCATCACTATTGTATTCCCAGTTACCTTCATAAACATAAAGGCATAGTTCTTCTGTGCCTATGATTTGGTCATGCAGTAGTTCGCACGGTGGCTCGCTCGGTAGAAACTGGCCTTTCCCTGCATAGGGTTTGCCGTTCCAGCTATACTTATGTCAATCTAGACTTTTTAATATTTTTGAAAATGTAGGTAAAATGACTAATATTAAAATCCTTCCTGATTGTCCCAACTTTTACTCCTATGAGAAAATCGTTACTCCTGCTCTCCTGCCTCTTTTTAATCCACCTGAACACGTGGGCGCAAGCGCGGAAGCGGGAAGTGCGGGGCGCCTGGATTGCCACTGTGGGAAACATTGACTGGCCTGTCCGGAACCAATCCCCAGCCCAGCAGCAAAACGCCCTCAGAACCATTCTTGACCATCACAAAGCCACTGGCATCAATACCATTTATCTTCAGGTGAGAAGCCAGTGCGATGCTTTGTACCAAAGTCAGCTGGAACCTATCTCGGCTGATTTGAACGGGCTGCAGGGCCGGCAGTCAAACCCCGCCTGGGACCCGTTGCAGTTTGCCATTGAAGAATGCCGCAAACGGGGCATGGAACTGCACGCCTGGCTCAACCCGTACCGGGCAGTGAGCAACGTGAACAACCTGGCCAACTTCGCGGCGAACCACGTGGCCAAGCAACACCCGGAATGGCTCCTGGCCGCCGAGAACCTGCGCACCTTAGACCCCGGCCTGCCCGCCGTGCGTACCTACATCATGACAGTCATTGCCGATATTGTGGAACGCTATGACGTAGACGGCATTCACTTTGATGACTATTTCTACCCCAGCAGCAACACATTTAATGATGACGTCACTTTCAACGCCTATCCCAGAGGGTTCTCTAACCGGGCAGATTGGCGCCGTGACAACGTGAACCTGCTCATCAAGCGCTTGAATGACACCATCAACGTTCTAAAGCCGTGGGTCAAGTTCGGGATTTCGCCGTCTGGCATTTACCGCAACAGCACCAACCCGGCCATTGGCTCTAACACCGGTGGCATGGAACATTACACCAGACTCTATGCAGATACCCGCAAATGGCTTCAGGAAGGCTGGATAGATTACCTGGCGCCCCAGGTATACTGGCACATAGGGCAAACGGCGGCCAACTTTAATGTGGTAGTGCCGTGGTGGAACAACAACACTTTTGGCCGGCACATGTACATTGGCATGGGCGGCTACAAAGTGAATGATGCCAGCCAAGGCGCCCCCTGGACCAATTCGTCTCATTTCCCAGACCAGATGCGGTTAAACCGGCAGCAACCCAATGTGGTGGGGCAGATTGTTTACAACACCAGCAGCCTGCGTACTTCTTCTAAACTTGGTTTCCGTGATTCGCTGCGGGTTAATTTCTACGCCAAGCCGTCTTTGCAGCCTACCATGCCTTGGAAAGATGATACGCCTCCGTCAGCCCCCACCGGGTTAGTGGCCTTCAACTTTGACCCCGATTCTGTTTCGCTCACCTGGTCTGCTCCGGCACCCGTTACCAGTGAATTTGACAAAGTTCGGCAGTATGCCATTTACCGGTCAGAGAGCGCTGCCATTGACGTAGCTGACATGAGCCAGTTGGTGGCCGTTACAAATACCAACGCGGTAGCCTACAAAACCAAGCTGCCAGACCGTACCAAAACGTATTATTACGCTATTACGGCGCTAGACCGGTTCCATAATGAAAGCGCGTTGTCTAACACGCACAATGGTACGGTTACGTCTACGCCGGAAGAAGAACTGGCAGCCCATTCGTCGCTTATGGCGTTCCCTAACCCGTTCCTGGACCAGCTCACCATCCGGCTGCAAATAGGCCAAACCGACCATGACGCGCAATTGGAAATCCTTGACCTTTACGGCCGCAAAGTGCAGGAAATCTACTCTGGAAAACTGGAAGGCCAGAAATCTTACAGCTTTGAGGTGAACGCCCGCACGCTCCAGGGCCAGGTGTTGATTGTACGTCTGGTCACCAACGGCAAAGTGTTCATGACCCGCGTGACCAAAGTGTTCTAAGCGTAGTTCTTTCTAACAACTGTACTCCACATTTTATAAGAAGCCGAAGAAGACTACTTTCCGTTTTAGGGCTCATTTCTGTAAATGAGCCCTAAAACGGAAATTCTCCCTATCATATCCTAACAGGACTGAGCGAAGCTATCACAAAAAAACCCGAAATACTTGACAAGCGTTTACCTTTATCGTATCATTGCGATATAATAATCAACCAACCTCATGGGAGTTACCAAGACACAGAATTTTACCCAGGAGCAGAATACGGTGGCGCTGTATGCCAAGGCCTTGGCGCACCCCGCCCGCGTGGCCATTCTGCAGCACCTGCTCAAGAGCAAGACCTGCATCTGTGGCGATTTGGTGGAGGTGCTGCCCCTGGCCCAGGCCACCGTTTCCCAGCATTTAAAAGAGCTGAAAGCCTGCGGCCTGATACAAGGAACCGTGGAAGGCACCAGCGTTTGCTACTGCATCAATAAACATAAGTGGGAAGAAGTGCGGGATTTGTTCCTACACCTGTTCGCGCAGCCGGTGGCGTGCCAGCAAGACCAATGCTGCTAAAATTTGTTCTTAATCATCGTAACATTGCAATACTATAATTTACCTTACCTCTATGAAACTAGCTGAGATAAAAACCATTTTAGAGACGGCAGAGTCGGTTGACTTTGTGCTGGAAAACGGTGCCACGGTGCCAGAGCATTTCCACGTGACCGAAGTAGGCCTGGTCACCAAGCATTTCATTGACTGCGGTGGCACCGTGCGCCATGAGAAAGTGGCCAACTTCCAGTTATGGGACGCTAACGACTTTGAGCACCGCCTTAAACCCCAGAAACTCCTCAACATCATTGCCTTGTCTGAGAAAACACTGGCCCTGGAAGAAGACCTTGAGATTGAAGTGGAATACCAGAGCAACACCATCGGGAAATACCACTTGGCCCATGACGGTCAGAGGTTCATCTTGCAATCTACCACCACGGCGTGCCTGGCCCTGGACAAATGCGGCATTCCGCCGGAGAAAATCAGATTGAACCTGGCGGACATGACCTCGGGGAATTCCTGCGCGCCAGGGTCCGGTTGCTGCTAAATAGATAAGGATGGTCATCACAGAAATGATTTTTGACCACTGGCAGAGCGTGCGGGAAATTTACTTGCAGGGCATTGCCACGGGCCAGGCTACATTCCAGACAGATGCGCCTTTGTGGGAAGATTGGGACAAGGCTCACCTCAACACCGGCCGGTGGGTGGTGCTGCAAAACGGTGCGGTCTGCGGCTGGGCTGCCCTCTCCCCTGTCTCCAGCCGCTGCGTGTACACCGGCGTGGCCGAAGTAAGTATTTACATAGCCAATGACTATAAGGGACAAGGCATTGGCAAAAACTTACTTCGGCATTTGGTAGCAGAAAGTGAGAAAGACGGTATTTGGACCTTACAAGCCGGCATTTTCCCGGAGAACGTGGCCAGCGTGACCCTCCATGAGCAATTGGGTTTCCGGATTGTGGGCGTGCGGGAACGACTGGCCAAACACCACGGCATCTGGCGAGATGTGTACCTGCTGGAAAGACGCAGCCCAGTAGCAGGCATGAACTGAGATACATACCTTCCTTTAAAGAACGCCATTCAGTAAAAGCTGCTTAAGCTTTTCCCTGCAGATGTAACCGTTTTACCCCGCGCTGCTACCCGAAGTAAAGAGTAATAACCCTAGAAATAACACCATGAGAATTGCCCTCTTCAGCGACATTCACGCCAACCTGCCCGCGCTGGAAGCGGTCTTGGCCCATATGGACACTCAAAACCTGGATGCTGTGTATTGCCTGGGAGATCTGGTGGGCTATGGCACCTGGCCCAATGAAGTGGTGGCTGAAATCAAAAAGCGCCGCATTCCCACCATTGCCGGCAATTATGATGAAGGTGTGGGCCTGGCCAGCCCCAACTGCGGCTGCGCCTACAAAACCGATGCAGAGAAAGACCTGGGCCAGCAGTCCATTGACTACACCAATTCCATTGTCACAGAAGAGACGCGGAACTACCTGCGCATGTTGCCGCGCCAGATTAGACTCACCTTTATGGATGACTCTAAGCCGGAGAACAAGATTGAAGTCTTGCTGGTGCACGGCAGCCCGCGTAAAATCAACGAGTACCTGTTTGAAGACCGGCCCGAGAAGAGTTTCCTGCGCCTACTGGAAGAAGCCGATGCTGATTTTCTGTTCTTCGGGCACACGCACAAGCCATATCATCGCACGCTGGCTTATGAACAAGATGGGCAGACCCGCTACCGCCATGCCGTGAACATTGGCTCAGTGGGCAAACCCAAAGACGGAGACCCGCGCGCCGGTTACGTCATTCTGGAACTCACGCCAGAGAGCACTCTCACCAACCCAGAAAGCCTGAAGGTAGAATTTGTGCGCGTGGCCTATGACGTGGAGAAAGCGGCGCAGGCCATAGAAGCCAGCCCACTGCCCAATGAATTCGCCCAGATGCTGAGAACCGCTTAAAGATTGAACATGAGCCAGTGCACCGTAGATAAAAGAAAGAAGCTGTCGCGCTTAGACCAGTTCCTCACGCTCTGGATTTTTCTGGCCATGGGCGCGGGCGTGTTGCTGGGCTATCTGTACCCCGGCGTGGAAGACGTGCTCAATACGTTTCAGGCCGGAACCGTGAACGTGCCCATTGCCATTGGCCTGATTTTGATGATGTACCCGCCGCTGGCCAAGGTGCGGTATAGTCAGTTAGGTCGAGTTTTCAAAAACGTGAAAGTCATCACCCTGTCGCTGGTTTTGAACTGGATTATCGGGCCAATTCTGATGTTTCTGCTGGCCATTATTTTCCTTCGGGATTACCCTGACTACATGGTGGGCATTATCTTGATTGGCCTGGCGCGCTGCATTGCCATGGTCTTGGTCTGGAATGAATTGGCCGAGGGCGAACGCGAATATGCCGCCGGCTTGGTGGCCTTCAACAGTATTTTTCAGGTACTGTTTTACAGCGTGTTCGCCTACGTGTTCATCACCATTTTGCCCACCTGGTTTGGCCTGGAAGGCAGCGTGGTGGACATCAGCATGGGGGCCATTGCCCAGAGCGTGGCCATTTACCTGGGCATTCCATTCTTGCTGGGTTTCCTTTCCAGCTTTTTCCTGCGCCGCCTCAAAGGCGATGCCTGGTACCAGCAAATTTTCCTTCCCGCCATCAGCCCCATTACCTTAATTGCGCTGCTGTTCACCATTGTGGTCATGTTCAGCCTGAAAGGGAATTTAATGGTGACGATTCCTTTTGATGTGGTCCGGATTGCCATTCCGCTGGTGATTTACTTTGCCCTTATGTTTGTGGTGAGCATCTACCTGGGCAAGGCCTTGGGCGCCAATTACGGACAGAATGCCGCCGTGGCGTTCACGGCCACGGGCAACAACTTTGAGCTGGCCATAGCGGTAGCCATTGGGGTGTTCGGGCTCAACTCTGGGCAGGCTTTTGCGGGCGTGGTGGGTCCGTTGATTGAGGTGCCGGCCTTGATTGCGCTGGTAAACCTGGCTTATTGGTTCCGAAGAAAATATTACGGCGGCAAAACAGAAGCCACGCCTTCCGCCCACCCCTAACATCAGCCGTATCTTCCTTTTTTTATTTTCCGTTTTCGGCCTCATTTCCAGAAATGAGCCCCAAAACGTGTACCCATGAAACAGGAATGCCTAAAGCCAGCGAAATCCTTTCCCCTGGGCACATTGCGGTCCTTGGTTGCAAATAAAGGTTTTTCAGGAAACACACTTTTCTGCTGCGTAGCGCCACGTAGTGTCGGTTTCAGTCTTCGAAAAGAAAATATGTTTCCGTTTTTGGCTCCGTTTCCAGAAATGAGCCCGAAAACAGAAAATCCGCTTCGCACCTTCTCTCCACTTTCCACTCTGCAAAAATTAAATCCGCAGCCTAGCCGTGGCCAAAGGTTCTCAGAATATTTCTAGGCAGAACCCGTATTTGTGCAGGAACCCTGGCCGTATGGCCGCGTATAGCTTGGATAAGAATTCAAACATAACCTAACACATAAAACTATGTCTAAGCTGAAAACATTAGATGATTTACTGGAGCACCAATTAAAGGATTTGTACTCTGCTGAAAAGCAGTTGATTGAGGCACTTCCTAAAATGGCCAAGAACACTGAAGACGCCAAACTGAAGCAAGCCTTTGAAAACCACCTGGCCGAAACCCAGGAGCAGAAAGCCCGCTTAGAAAAAGTGTGCGAAATCTTGGGCATTAGCCCGGGCCGCATGAAGTGCAAAGCCATGGAAGGCCTGGTAGAGGAAGGCGAAGAAGCTATTGACGAAGAAGCGACCCCCGAGGTAAAAGACGCCAGCCTGATTGCCGCCGCCCAGCGCATTGAGCACTACGAGATTGCCGGTTACGGTACCGCTGCTCACTATGCCGAGCGCCTGGGCCACACAGAGGCCGCTGCCCTGCTTCGCCAGACCCTGGAAGAAGAACAGAAAACCGACACGCTCCTGAACAAACTGGCCAAAGGCTACATCAACGCCAAGGCGGAATAGTTTTTTGGTATCAGGTAGCAAATATCAGGTAGCACGTATCAGGTAGCAAGACATAAGTACATACTTAATCTAGTTTCTGATCATAAAAAAGCCTTCTCTATTTCCAGAGAAGGCTTTTTGTTTTTCCAGGAAGCTCAAGAAAAAATCCTGCTACCTGCTACTTGAAACAAACTTACTCCTGAATTCCCGGCACGCCCATGGGCAGGGCGCTGTGCCAGTCAAAGTCTGGGGCTTTTTTCTTAGTAGGCGCCAGTTCATCTAAGGTGTTGGCATCATACAGACGGCCGTTGCGCATCACGTACTTGATGGTGTTGGTGTTCCTGATGTTCTCTAACGGGTTTTGGTCCATGATTACCAAGTCCGCCAGCTTTCCGCCTTGGATTGAACCCAGGTCACCGTCTAAGCCCAGAGACTTCGCGCCTAAGATGGTGGCGGTTTTGATAGCATCTAACGGCGACATGCCACCCGACTGCATAGACCAGAGTTCCCAGTGGTAGCCTAAGCCCTGCAACTGCCCATGGGAGCCCACGCCCGCCAAACCTCCGGCTTTCACCAGTTTGTTCACAAATTGGGCGTGCTTGTCAAACACATGTTCCTCTTTCATGAACCAGCCCGGTCTGCGGCGCGATTTTTCGTCCAATTCCACTTTGGGCGTAAAGTAGTTCAGCTTTTTGTCATCTACCAGGTTCTCAGTGGCATAATAGTAGTTTTCGGCCCAAGGTCCACCGTAGGCCACCAGCAAGGTAGGCGTGTACGCAATCTGCGACTGCGCCGTGAAATCTACCATGTCTTTGTACAGCGGGAACACAGGGTATGAATGCTCATGGCCAGGGTAGCCGTCCAGAATCTCCGTCAGGTTCAGTTTAAAATCCAGACCGCCTTCGGTGGTAGGCATCAAGCCTTGCTCTTTGGCGGCCATGATAATCCATTGGCGGTGCTGCCGGTTGCCCACCAAATACATTTTAATGGTCTTGGTGTTATAGTACTCAGAATACTGCTTGAGCACGCTCTTGGCATGGTCCAGGCTCTTGAGGTTATACGACCAGTAGCCCACACCCGGGCCAGTTGAATACACACGCGGCCCAATCATTTTACCGGTTTCCACCATGTCAGCGTAGGTTAACACATCGGTGGTGGCGGTCTGCGGGTCACGGGTGGTAGTTACGCCGTAGGCCAGGTTAGCCGCATAAATCCAAACCTGGTTGGAGTGCACGCCCCAGCGTGGCCACATGTGCGCGTGAGTGTCAATGAAACCGGGCGTAATAGTTTTACCTTTCACGTCTACCACGGTAGCATTGGCAGCGGTTAAGGTGCCAGTTTTGCCCACGGCCTTGATGCGGTTGTTCTCAATCAAAATGTCGCCGTTTTCAATTACTTCATCGCCGTTCATGGTGATAATGCGCGCACCTTGCAATAGAATATTTCCGGTAGGAATGTCACGTGGCACTTCAATGGCAATTCTAGTTTCTACCGGTTTGTAGCCTTCAATCTTCACCGCCTCTTTGGCCCCGGTGCTGTCTTTCTTGGCTTCTACCTCTGGTTTGGCATCTTTCTTCTTCTCTTCCAGGGCTTCCAGTTCGCGTTTTTTGGCAAAGGCTTGGTCTAAGTTATAAGCGAAAAAAGCGTTCCCGATGGACCAGTAAACAGATTTGCCGTCTGCTGACCAGCTAGGGAATTGACCGCCAATGTCTGTGAGTTTCCAGGAAGGGAATTGCGAGCTGGCTACGTCTGCCACGGAGATAGTGGGCGTTTCGCCGCCTACAAACGGAATGGTCACTACGTAGATTTCATTGTTGATCAGGGCCAGGGCTTTGTCGCCTTTAGGCGCTTTGATGACGGTGGTGGCGGTAGAAGCCTGCATCTGCGGTTCCCGCTCGTTCACGTGGGTGTTGTGGCTCATCTCCTCCTCCAGCATATCGGCAAAAGACCCGAAGGTGGTGATGCCTTTCACTTTCACGTATGGCTTCTTGTCAGTACCATCCCATCTGATAGAGATTAAGCCATCAGAAGAACTATATAGATAGATACGGTCATCGCCTTGCACAAAATGCGGGTTGGCGCCCAGGTTGGCCTTGGTCACAAACGTGCTGGCCCCGCCTTTAGAGGAAATCCAGTTGATGGTTTGGCGCGACGCGAATGCGCCCGGACCAGCGCTCTCGCGGTACGTTTGCGCCGAGCCTTTGATGAACACAATTCTGTCTCCTTTAGGCGACCACACCGGCTCCTGGAACACCGAGCTCTCCACGGTCAGTTTCTCGGGCTTGCCTTTGCCGTTGGCGGCTACTTTATAAATGGCGCCGCCGGTTTTCTCCTGCCACGTTACAAAAGCCAGGCTTTTGCCGTCTGGCGACCATGCCGGTTGCGCCTCAGTGAAGTCATTGGTAGTCACGCGCTTGGGCGCACCGTTGGGGTACGCCGAAACATACAGTCTATCCAAGGCCGTGAAGGCAATCCATTTAGAATCCGGAGACACGGCTACGTCGCGTATCTGCGTCACCTTCATGGTTTTGTCGTCTTTGATGGGGTATTTGAACTCCAGCTTGGGACCGATGGCGATTTGCGTCTGCACCTGAAACGGAATTTCCTTGGCCGCACCGCCGCTTACGGGTATGCGGTAGATTTTTCCGCCGTAAGAGGCCACCACTTCTTTGTTGTCTGGCGTGAACGACATGGCCGGCAACACGCCCATGGGGGCAATGGATTCCTGTTCATCGCGCTGCACCGGGTAAGCCAGCCACTTCTCGTCACCAGATTTCAGGTTTTGGATGATCAAGCCAGATTGGTTGTTGTGGCGCGTGCCGTACACCAGATACTGGCCGTCTGAGGAAAGCGTAGGCGAAAACGCGGAACCATAGCGCGAGGTGCGGGTATCAATCTCGCCGGTCTCGCGGTCAAAGGTGGCCAGTTGGTACTGCGGCAGCTGCGCGTTGTAGTTCCAGGCACCGGTGCGGCGCGCAAACCAGATGTAGCGCCCATCATTCCCGAAGGCCGGTTCCACGGTTTTCAGCGTCTCCGGGGTTTTAATCAACTCCACGCCCGTGCCGCTGTCTTTGTGGAAGAGGTGCAGTTTCAGGTTTCTTCGTCCTTTAGACACCACCAGGTATTCGCCGTCTGGCGTCCACTCGGCAGCCTGGAAGTTCTCGTTTTTGCTTTTGCTGAGCTGGCGCGTTTTTTTGGTGGCCAGGTCCATGATCCAGAGGTTGTCGGCGCCGTCACGGTCAGAGATGAACGCCAGGGACTTGCCGTCTGGGCTGAAGCGCGGCTGCACGTCCAGGGCCATGCCTTCAGTGAGCTGTTCGGCTTTGCCGCCGGTCATGGGCAACAGATACAAATCTCCCAATAAGCTGAAAATCAACTTACTGCCGTCTGGGTGCACGTCCAGCGCCAGCCAGGAACCTTCAGTGGTGTTGATGTCAATCTTGCGGTCAGAAACCAGCGGAAGGTCTTTTTTTTCGTCTTTTTTGGGCGCGTCTTTCTGCGCGGCGGGCGCGTTCTGTGCCAAGACCGGCTCGGTTAGCAGCCCCAGTGTGCAGAGCAGCAGCACAGACTTTTTCCAGCCGTGGGTGTGGGCGGTAAACAGCTGTTTCATGAAATAAAGGTTTAGGTGGTGTTTGTTTGGAAAAATGAAGATAGAAAATCCTTCTGAATGTTTAGGTATGCCTGCCCACAATTATTCCCGCAACTGCTTCTGTTCTTGGCAGATAGCCGCGTTTCCGTTTTCGGGCTCATTTTTGGGAATGGAGGCAAAAACGAAGCACTATCAATTTTAAAACCTCGCATTTCGTTTCCCTTTGAAGGCCCGGGATGATGTACGCGTTCCTGATGTAGGGGCGTATTGCATACGCCCTTGCGGTGGCTTTTGTATTATCTGTGCTTTTATGAATTAAACTGGAGGAGACAACGGGGCACAATAATCAGTAATGCGTCAGGGCGTATGCCTTAAGCCCCTACATAATCTGGAATGCGTGAGACTTGAATATGTGAAACCAGGAATGCGTGGTGGACAGGTCATGACCTGTCCGTACAATTATCAGCTATGCTTGCAATTTGGTGTAACAAACAATAAAACCCCGTTTTCGGGCTCATTTCTGAAAATGAAGCCGAAAACGGGGTTTGCAAAATGTCTGCTAACAACTAAGAATTCCCCAGCATGCGGGCGTTGATCTGCTCTGAAAAGGCATCGTTTTCCTGGCGGGAGGCCATGCGGCGTTCTTCAGAGGATTTGTAGCCAATTTCCAGTTCGCCCTGGTCCAGGCGCTGCATCACGCTGTCGGCAAACTCGTGGAGCGGTTCCCCGAAGGTGTGCAGGCCGGCCCCGCCCAAATCTGTGTTCACGGCGGGCGGCACCAGTTCCACCACTTCCACGGGGGTCTTGGCCAACAGGTAGCGCAACGACACGGTGTAGGAATGCAGCGCAGCTTTGGTGGCACAGTACAGCGGCGCGAAGGCGGCGGGCGTGAAGGCCAACCCCGAGGTCACGTTGATGATGGCGGCTTTCTCCTGCTGCTTGAAATGCGGAATGAACAGCGAGCTCAGATGCACGGGCGCCTCCAGGTTAATGGCTATTTCCTGCTGCGTGAAGCCCCACTCCTCCTCTTCCTGCGCCGGGTTGATGCGCCGCTGAATGCCCGCGTTGTTTACCAGCACGTTGATTTGCGGGAAAGCCTCCACGGCCCATTCAAACAGGTTGATGCGGTCTAATTCGCTGGCCACGTCGCAGGGCCGGGTGTGCAGCGCGGGGAATAATTGCTGGGCTTCCTGGAGTTTGTCTTCGCGGCGGCCGCAGATAATGACCGTGCTGCCCGCGGCCAGAAAACGCTGGGCCATGGCCAGGCCAATGCCCGAGGCCCCACCGGTGATCAAAACAGTATTTCCTGCTAGTTTCATAGAGTGTTCCTTGACGTAAATGATGGCGTGCCGCGCTGGTCGTTTTCTGGTTAGCTAGGCGCGCGCGCCGGTTTAAAGATTTGCCAGTGTTTTCCGTTTTCGGGCTCAATCCTGGAAATGAGCCCGAAAACGGACTTATTTTTTAAGCGACATGACGTATTGCGCCATCTGGCGGGCGTCTTGCTCAGAGATAGTGGGGTGCGGGGTCATAGCCACATCGCCCCAGACGCCGCTGCCGCCGTTGATGATCTTGCCGGCCAGGTAGGCGGTGTTCTCTTCAGTGGCGTCATATTTCTGCGCCACGGCTTCATAAGAGGGGCCAATCAGTTTTTCGTTCACGCTGTGGCAGGCAATGCAGTCTGACTGGGCAATGAGTTTGGCGCCGTTGGCAATGGCCTCATTGGCGGCTGGCCCGGCCGCACGCGTGGAGTCTGTGGAAGTGGAGACACCTGTGCCGGGCGTTTCTGTCTCTGCCGTGGTGGTTTGAGTAGTTTCTGTGCTGGAATTGCTGGTGCAGGCGGCCAACGTGGCGGCGACACTAAAGAGGAAGATTACTTTTTTCATAGGTGATAAGGGTACGCTTTAAGTTGGCCCGTCTTTTGAAACCCCGGGCCTGGGTCCACTCTTTCTTGAACTTACCTGCTTTTTTCTACTTCACCAAATAGTTTTGGTTTTCTACCGGGCTTGGAAAATGCTTTTAGCTGGCGCAAGTCTTTGACGGTGACAGGGTTCTTTAGAATGGCATCATCTTTCAATGGTTTAAAACGCGCGGGTTCCTATTTCCGTTTTCAGGCTCATTTCCAGAAACGGGGCCAAAAACAGAAAGGGCGGAGCCAGTTGCCTGCCGCCGCCCTTTCCCTAGCCATCAAAAACGACTACATCAAGGTGCCGGGGTTGCCGTCGTTGTCCTTGATTTCGTTCTGGCGAAGCTGCACCGGCGGCACAGACTTCCGGAGTTTCATGTTCAGCATCTCTACCATGAGGGAGAAGAACATGGCGAAGTAGATGTAGCCCTTCGGGATTTCACCGTGGAACGCCTCTACTATCAGCATCACCCCAATCAAGATCAGGAAAGACAGGGCCAGCATTTTCACGGTAGGGTGCGTGTTCACAAAATCACTGATCACCTTGGCGAAGGCCAGCATAATACCCATAGACAGAATTACGGCAATCACCATTACAATCAGGTGGTCTACCATGCCCACGGCGGTTAAGATAGAGTCAAAGGAGAACACTAGGTCAATCACAATAATCTGAAGCAGAATCTTGCCCATGGTGGCCGTGCCGCCGGCAGCGTTGTGCGACTCTTCCTCGCCTTCCAGTTTGTTGTGGATCTCAGTGGTACTCTTGGCCAGCAGGAACAAACCACCCGCCAACAGAATGATGTCTCGCCAGGACACGCCAAACGGTTCCTCCATCCAGAACAGATTTAAGGTGAAGATAGGCTCCTTGGCATTGACAATGGTACTGATGAACATCAGCAGAATAATCCGGAACACCAGCGCCAGCATGAGGCCAATGGTACGGCCCCGGGCCTGCTGGTCTTTGGGCAGGCGGCCCACCACAATGGAGATGAACACAATATTGTCAATGCCCAGCACCACTTCCATGAAGGTAAGGGTGAGCAGGCTGAGCCAGACATCTGGGTTGGAGAAAACGTCAAACATAGTTTTATAGGTTGTATAGATTGCCTTTAACGCGACAAGATACCGCATTAAACGTGCACTTTCATGGCAAGTTGAACGCGGGCCGGGCTTTTATTTTCGGCCAGTGGCTGCTGTGCCAATCATTATGATTTCATGTTCACAAACTGCAGCGGAATGCCCAGTTCTGAGCGGCGCAGCAAGGCAATCACGTCCTGCAGATCATCAATCTTCTTGGCGGTCACGCGCACCTGGTCATCCATGATGGCGGGCGTCACTTTGAGTTTGCTGTCTTTGATGATTTTCACCATTTTCTTGGCGTCTTCCTTGTCAATGCCGGCGCGCACCTTCACGTCTTTCTTGATCATGGGCCCGCTGGGGAACGCCTCATTAGAGAAATCAAGCGCGGTGGCGTCAATGTTCTGCTTCACAATCTTGCTCAGAATGATGTCTTCAATCTGGCGCAAGCGCATGTCATTCTCGGTGGTAATGTGCACCACGTTGGTTTTCTTGTCCAGCTCAATGCTCCCTTTGGTGTCTCTGAAGTCAAAACGGGTCTGGATCTCTTTTTTAACGGTGTTCATGGCGTTGTCCAGCGTCTGCGGATCAACCTTGCTCACAATATCAAATGACGGCATAATAAATTAGTAAAGTAAAACATGGACAATTCTGGTGTGGCCGTTTGCCTAATGCCAGACAAACTTAGTAGATTTAGGCGATTTTACGGAACAGAGTACAAAAACGCCCGCATGCAAATCATCCAGCCCTCGTCTTTCCACGAGTTTGAACAGTATTACCGCCTTCGCTATGAAATGTTGCGCAAGCCCTGGCACCAGCCCCTGGGCAGCGAGCGCGTCGACGACGACGACCAGGCCATTCACCTCATGGCCATCCACAGTGACTCCGGCGAAATCATGGGCGGCTGCCGCGTGCACCTGGAATCTGACACCGAGGCCCAGCTTCGGTTTCTGGCCGTGGGACCCAAATACCAGAACAAGCAGGTAGGCCGCAGATTATTACAAGCTGTGGAGGAGGAAGCCCGAAAAATGGGCGCCAAAGACCTCATTGTCCAGGCCCGCGAGTACGCCAAGAACTTTTACAAGCGCAACGGCTTCACCGAGGAATACCCCACGCACCTGCTCTTCGGCGAAGTGCAACATTACCAGATGCGCAAGCCGTTGTACTAGTCATGCGTCTTTCCGTTTTCGGGCTCATTTCTGAAAACGAAGCCAAAAACGGAACGCATAAAGCAACCCGAGCTAAAGCACGGGTCTATTGATTTCAGCAGATGCCAGCAAAGTGCCATTCTTCCTCCAGCCCTGAAGGGCGAGGAAGTTGATGCAGCGGCTCCAACAACAAATGCAGCCACCGACTGACCTTGCGAAGGGTCGCCGGAAGGCGATGTGCCCGGAGCATGGGAAGGAGCAGCAGTGGCGTTTGAATTGATAGTGGTCTTTGTCAGCTATGGAACAGATACCATTGGCCAGGTGCTAGTGAATGAACACCCGCCTGTCTGAGCGGCAGCGAGTTCGGGGGTTCTTGATTCTTTTGGTTAGGTTAAGTATCAAGAATCAACCTGACAAACGCTAGAGGCGAAGTAGGAAAGTGGGAATAAAGCAGAAGGGTGGTGGGTGGTAGCTGTTTTAAAGTGATAACAGCTGAATTGAAAGGCAGTTTTGGTCGTTGGTGAGAGCACCAACAACGGCCGACGGCGAATGTCTTGGTGGCCGCTGTAATAATAAAATAGTCGCAGTACGTGTTTTGAGGCTGACGCCTCACTGAAGTTGCAAACTTCAGGATGTGGATAGGTCCAAGTTGAAAACTTGAACCAGAGGTATAAAAATCAGCTGGTGTAAACATCCCCCTCCGCCCCCTTCAAAGGGGGAATCAGCACGTAGTAAAGGCTCCTGCTGTTATTCAGCTTTGGATAATAGAAATCCAACCCTTCCAAAACAATCAGCCATTCACAAGCAGCAATTCCCCGTTTTCGGCTTCATTTCCAGAAATGAGCCTGAAAACGGACCTCACCGCAGGTCAGAGTTTTTCTCCTGACCCTGCTCAGGGTCAGAACGAGGAACCATGGCCAATACCTGGCGGAGCTCTTCTCGAAGGCCGCGCACTTCGTTCTGTAATTGGGTAATCTGTTGGGCACCGGCCACTTCAGAGGTGGCACTGGCGGCGTCACGGTCCAGGAAAAAGCTGGCCAGCAAGGCCGTGAAATACCCGAAGACGGCAAACCCGTACAAGGCCAGCACAAAGCAAAGCGCCCGGCCCTCGGGGGTTTTGGGCCAGGCCTCGCTTCCCATGGAAATCAAGATCATGGCCGTCCACCAGAGCGCCTCGCCGTAAGTAGTCAAACCGCCGTCAACCTCTTTTTCAAACGCATACATGCCAGCCGCGCCGGCAAACAAAACTGCTAAGGACAAAGCCAGCATGTACCCGAAGCCCCGCCGTCCCATGGTGGCGCCCAGGCTTTTCATGCCGCGGTTCAGCGAACTGAGCACCCGCACCAAGCGCACGCCGCGGGCCGCCCGCACGGTCCGGAACACCCGGGCAAACCGCGCCAGCCGGAACACGCGCAAGGCGGGCACGGCCAGTGAAATCAGCGTGAGCCAATTGGTTTTCAGGAAGGGCATTTTCTCAGGGGCCAGCATCAGTCTCAGTAGAAAGTCCAGCACAAAGATTCCCCAGATGCAGTAGTTCACCAGTTCCAGCACCGGCCCCAGGTCCCAGATAAACTCCACCACCAGCAGCACCAGCCACGCAAAACCCAGCACAATCATGGGCATTTCCATGGCGCGCTGCACCTGGCGCAGGAGCTGGCGGCGCTCACGGTTCAAGTCTTGGTTGGCGGCAGTAGGCGTTAGCTTAGGGGGCATAGACAGTTTTTATTGGTTTTACGTCGCTTTGGCTGGAACGGGTACCTGCGTCGGCATTGCGGCAACTACCCGTTTTTACCTTCATTTCTGAAAATGGAGCCAAAAACGGCTTTTCTTATATGTATATGCGCTTTGCTATGTAACCACGGCTATCTGGTTGGAGTACAAGGAACATCTTAAGATTTTACCAGCATTTACTTTGTCTACGCATACTGTAAAAAAATACGTCCTGGGCACCTTAAAAGTGCTCCTGTGGGTGATTGGGGGAATTCTGGTGCTGGTGGTGGGCTTGCTCCTGGCGTTGCAGGTACCCAAGGTGCAGGATTTTGCCACGCGCAAAGCCGAAGGCTACCTTCAGGACAAGCTCGGCACCGAGGTGCGCATCGGGAAATTCCGGAGCGATTTCAGGAAAGATATTCTCCTGGACGACGTGTACCTGGAAGACCAGAAAGGTGACACGCTTTGGTACTCTGAGCACCTGGCCGTAAACCTGGACATTCTGGGTCTGTTGAAGTCCAAAGTCGCGCTCAAGTCCCTGGAACTGGAGAACGCCACGCTCAACATACAGCGCTCCCTGCCCGACAGCACCTTCAACTTTGACTACATCCTGGCCGCCTTCGCCACCACACCCGCAGACACCACGGTTACAGACACCACCGCCGGGTTCAATTATGACATTGGCACCATTGACTTAAAGAACATCTACCTCACCTACAAAGACCAGGTCAACGGTCAGAACGTGCGCACCCGCGTGGGCAGCCTCAACCTGGCCATGGACGAACTGGACCTGGAGAAGGAAATTTACCGCATAGGCGACATCGCGCTCAAAGACACCTGGGTAGACATGGTACAGACCAAAGTGCCGCCAGAAACCGAGTCAGAGCCGCTCACTATGCAGTTTGGCTTGGGCAACGTGGCCCTGGACCGCGTAAAAGTAAAATACCGAAACGGCGTTTCCCGGCAGTACATTGACTTTAACGTAGGCAAAGCCCGCGTAGCGCCAGAGAACATTGACCTGGTGAACACGCGCCTGGACCTGGCCAACCTGGAACTGCACAACAGCACCCTGGCCTACGCCCACAATGCAGACGTGCCCGCCGAATACCGCGTGGTGAACCCCGTAGAGGCCGTGGAAGCCCTGGAGGAAGCCGTGGAGAAAACCACCGGTGAACCCGTCAATTGGATAGTGACCCTGGACAAACTAAACGTGACCGGCGTAGATGCTTCCTTTGATAACTATGACGCGCCCAAGCAGGCCAAAGGCATGGACTTCAACCACCTGCTGGCCCGTAATCTTAACATTCAACTGGAAGACCTGAATTTTAGCACCAACCGCACCACCGCGCAACTAAACCAACTGGCGTTTCAGGAGCAGAGCGGGTTTGAAATCAAGCAGTTCAACGCGGGCATCTTGTTTGACTCCGTGCAGACCGAACTTTCTGATTTGGTGCTGGAAACCGGCCACAGCCGCATCGCGCGCCGCATTCGCGTAGGTTATCCATCTCTGGAAAACGCCGCGGATGATTTGTCCAAACTCACCTTGAACGCCGATTTCCAGAACACCTACATCGGGTTTAGAGACATTGCTTTGCTGCAACCAGCCTTGGCCAGCCAACCGCCCATTGCGGGAAATTTGGCGCAGACTGTGCGTTTGAACGGACAAATCAACGGCCGCATGGACAACTTGCTGCTCAACAACTTCCGGGTAAGTGGTTATAGAAACACTGAACTGGCATTGAGCGGGCGCATCAGAGGGTTGCCGAACATGGAGAACCTGCTGGCAAATATTCAAATCAACCGGTTCAAGACTACGGCGGCAGACATTAAATCTTTGGTTCCAGCGGGCACGCTGCCGGCCAACATCACCTTGCCGCCTTCCATTGAGGTAGACGGCAGGTTCAGCGGTTCCATGACAGCCTTTGACGTAGATGCCACCATCCGGACTTCCTTCGGCAACGCCGTGGCCAAGATTGACATGACTCCGGGCCGTTCGCCGGGCCAGGAACGCATTAAAGGTGATGTACGCCTCCTTCGGTTTGATTTGGGCAAGCTGCTGCAGAACCCAGCCCTGGGCAAAGCGTCTTTGGTGGCCAACATCAACGGCACCGGCTTGGCCCCGGAGAACATGGTGGCCAGCATTGACGGAAAGGTGCAGAGCCTGGAATACAACGGCTACGCCTACCGAAACATTGACCTGGACGTGGACGTGAACCGAAACCGCTATGACATCAAAGCCCTCAGCGCCAAAGACGACAACCTGGACTTTAAACTGAACGGCGTGGTGAACCTGCGCGGCGCTCAACCTACGTACAACTTCGCGGCTAACATTGCGCACATAGATTTCCAGGCCCTGAAACTTTACTCAGAAGACTTGCGCCTGCGCGGCAGAATTGAAGCCAACATGAGCGGCGCAGATGCCAACAGCCTGAACGGTACCTTGGTCGCGAGAGATGCAGCTATTACGTCTAACAACCAGGTCTTGCCCATTGACTCCCTGAACCTGGCGTTGGTGCAGCGCCCCGGCCAGACAGAGGTTCGCTTGCGGTCAGATATTCTAACGGCCAACTTAGACGGCAACCTGGGCTTAGGCAACCTGGCCCCGGAACTGATGAACCACATCAGTCGCTATTATGACATTGGCAACGGGCCGTACAAACCATCTGGCACACCGCAGCAGTTCAGTTTTGGTATGGCGCTGCACAAGCCCCGCATCTTCGCCGCGTTTGTCCCCGGTTTGCGCCGAATTCAGCTAGACACCTTGTATGGTTCTTATGACAGCCGAACCGCCAATCTTCAGGTAAATGCCATTGTGCCGCGCGTGCGCTACAGCGGCTATCGGTTAGATTCCCTCACGTTAAAAGTTGATTCCAATCCTGAACAGTTGAACTACGCCGTTCGGGCAGAATCCATCAGACAAGACACCTCTTTCAGGGCGAACAATATTGTACTGGGCGGCAACGTGCAGGACAATGTGGTGGCGCTTAGGGCGGCCAACCAAAGCGCAGCCGGCGAAGAAGAAACCGCGCTTGGGCTGCAAATGAAAAACATTGGCACCGGCTTTGAAATCGCCTTCACGCCAGACCTGATCATTAACCGGGACCGATGGGAAGTGGCAGCCGGCAACTTCGTGCGGTATTACACAGCCAACGGGGCGGTAGTAGCCAACAACCTGCGCTTGTCCAACGGTCCGCAGGCCATCACGCTGCAAAGTCAGAAACCTAACTCGCAGACCTCGCCGCTGAATGTGAATTTACAGAACCTTGACCTGGGATATCTGACCAGAGCCGTCATACAAGATGACAGCCTGGTGGCCGGTACGCTTAACGGCACGGCCACGGTCAATGACCTCACGGGCAACATGAGCTTTACCGCCGATATGGCCCTTACGGGACTTCGGTACCAAACCAGCCCCGTGGGCGATCTTTCATTACAGGCGCGTAACAACGGCCCCGATCGCTATGATATGACCGCCAGGCTTACCGGCAACGGTAACAACGTGACGTTGGGCGGCTATTACCTCACCACCGGCAACCAACCCATGTCGTTTGACTTAAACCTTGACCAACTGAACCTGGCCAGTTTGCAGCCCTTCACCCAAGGTATGCTGAAGAACATGAGCGGTGGATTACTGGGAACAGTAGCCATACGCGGTTCCATGGACCAACCCAACATGGCCGGAGACTTACAGTTCAGCAACGCTACCTTCAACGTGGCCATGCTCAACTCTACCTATAGAATTCCAGATGAGCGCCTGAGCGTGACTAACCAGGGCATTCAGTTTGATGATTTTGTATTGCTGGATTCTCTGAACAACAAGGCCACCATCAACGGCAACATTGCCACCACCAACTTCCTGGATTACAAACTGGACCTGCGCGCGGTCACAGACAACTTTTTGGTCATGAACAGCACCGCCGCCGACAATGCGCTGTACTTCGGTACTGTGTATGTTGATAGTGATACCCGCATAACCGGTGACCAGAACGTGCCCGTCATTAATACCAACGTGAAGATTGGTCCCAATTCCAACTTCACCTATGTGTTGCCCGATGAGGAAGTGACCCCTAACAAAGACGGTATTGTGGTGTTCATTGACGTAGACAGCACCCGCAACCGCCGCCTGGCCCGCCAGAAATTACTGGACACCACCGACGTGGAGGAAGCTATGAGCGGTATTGAAATGGCCATGACCCTGGAACTCACCAATGAAACGCCTATCACGGTAATCGTAGACCAGAACTCCGGTGACAACCTTACTATTAACGGCGATGCCATCATGAACGTGGGGTATGACGTGACCGAGAACATTACCCTCACTGGTAGGTTTGACGTGACTGAAGGCCAGTATTCCCTGAACCTCTATGAACTGGTCAAACGCGAGTTCCAGATAGCGCCGGGCAGTTCGGTGGTCTGGACTGGTGACCCCTTTGAAGGCAACGCAGACATTACCGCCATTTACAACGTAGACGCCTCGCCGCTGGAGTTGATTCAGAGCCAGGTGGGCGGCATGGACGCGGCCCAAACCAACCAGTACCGCAACAAGATGCCGTTTGATGTGCACCTGATGCTGAAGGGCGAATTGATGAAGCCAGAAATTTCCTTCAACATTGAGGTAGACGAGAAACGCAAAGGAAGCGTGGCCGAAGTAGATGCCCGTCTGGAGCAACTGAGCCAACCCACCCAGGAATCTGAGCGCACCAAGCAGGTTTTCTCTTTATTGGTGTTGGGCAGGTTCATGGCGCAGGATCCGTTGGCGTCTTCGGCGGGCGGGGGCATTAACAGTGCGCTGCGCGGAAGTGCCAGCAAGGTGCTCTCAGACCAACTCAACAACCTCACCGGCGATTACCTGGGCGGGCTGGGTTTGGAACTGGGCTTGAACTCCTATGATGACTTCTCCAGCGGCGAGGCCCAGAGCCGCACTGACCTGAACATCGCCATGCAGCGGCAACTGCTCAATGATCGCCTCACCGTGCGCTTTGGTACAGACGTGAACCTGGAAGGCAGCGGCCAGACCCAGAACGGCAACGCCAGCGGGTTTGCCGGTGACGTTTCTGTGGAATATTCCATCATGCCAGACGGGCGGTTGCGGTTGCGGGCCTTCCGGCAGAACGCCTATGAAGGTTTCTTAGACGGGCAGTTGCAGCGCACCGGGCTCTCTTTAATTTTCGTGCGGGACTATGACAGCCTGGCCGAACTTTTCAAAAACACAGGCAAAGCAAAATAATGATATCGGCACTCAACCTTTCTTCTTTCACACGTTCCCATTGGCTGGGCTTGTTGCTAGTGCTCTTTACGGCGGCGGGCTGCAGCAGCACCAAAAGCGTTCCGGCCGGGGATTATCTTTACATTGGCGGCAACATCAAGGTCAATTCGCCTAACCCAGAAACCGATACCAAACCACTGGAGTCTGAGTTGGCCGCCGCCATCAGGCCGCAGCCTAACACGTCTTTTCTGGGTATTCGTCCCAAGTTATGGCTTTACAACGCCATGGGCGGCAACAAAGAAACCAAGGGCATCAAGAACTGGATCAAGACGCGCTTAGGCGAACCGCCCGTTTTGTTAAGCGAAGCTGACCCGAGGCGCGTACGGGGCCAAATGACCAACCGGCTCTACAACAACGGCTATTTTTCGCCCACCCTGGAGCACCAGCTAGACACCACCAGCAAGCGCAAGATGGCCATGGTCAACTACACCGCCACGGTGGGCAAGCAGTACATCATTGAGAACGTGCAGTTCCCGCAGGGGCAAGACAGCGCCTCGCAGCGCATACGTGAGACTGCCCCGCTAAGCCTGCTCAAACCCGGCGAGCCGTACAACCTGCAGAACATGATCAATGAACGCCTTCGCATTGACGAGTTCATGAAAGAGCAGGGTTTCTTTTTCTTTGACGAGGACTACCTGGTGTTTCACGTAGACAGCAGCCGCAACAACAAGGTGAACGTGTTTGTGCGCCTCAAAGACAACGCGCCCTCCAAAGCCCTCATCCCCTACCGCTACAAACAGGTGAGCATTTACACAGATTACTCCCTCACCGACAGTATTGGAGATTCTGAGGCGCCCGTGGTGTACCAAGACTACAAATATTACCCAGACGAAGAAACCTTTAAGGCCAAAACCATTCTGAACGCGGTCTTTATTGAGAACAATGATTTGTACAGCCGAAAAAGGCATTTGCAGACCATTAACCGCCTCATGGATTTGGGAACATTCAAATTCGCGGAGGTTCGGCTCACCCCCCAGGATTCTGCCGGTCTTGACGGTCGCCTGAACGCCGCCATTCTGCTCACGCAGAGCAAGAAAAAATCACTTAGGGCTGAAGTACAGACGGTGCAAAAGTCCAATGGCTACGCCGGTCCGGGCCTCACGGTCAGCTTCAGGAACCGCAACGCCCTCCGCGGCGCCGAATTATTGCTGATCAACCTGGTGGGCTCGTTTGAGTCGCAGCTTAGCGGCGACACCACCACGTCTGGCCTTACTTCCATAGAAATGGGCGCCGATGCCGAGTTGCACGTGCCGCGTATCATCTCCCCGTTTGACATCAGAATCTCCAACAGTATGTACCAGCCCCGCACACGGTTTAAGGTGGGTTTTCGGTTTATTGACCGACGGGAATATTTTCAGCAGAACTCGGTCAACTTTGAGTACGGCTACAGCTGGAAACAACGCGCAACCACCGAAATCATCCTGAATCCGGTGGCCGTGCAGTACAGCCGCTTGCTCAACCCCACCCCGGCGTTTCAGAAGATTCTGGACCAGCGTCCTTTTCTGGAAAGGGCATTTGAGCAACAGCTGATTATTGGGGGCAATTATCGCATGGTCTACAACGCGCAGGCCATTCCGGGCAAAAAGCACCAACTCTATGTAAGCCCAGGAATAGACGCAGCCGGCGGTCTGTGGGGCCTTTTTTATAGGGCCAAAAACAAACGCCCCGCTGACCCCAAAGACCCCAATACCTTGGGCGGACAGGCTCTGGCTCAGTACGTGAAACTGGACCTGGAGACGCGCTATTATTTCAACATCACAGACAAATTGGTGCTGGCCACGCGCCTGTTAGGCGGCTATGGCCTACCTTACGGTAACAGCGAGGTACTGCCTTACATCAAGCAATACGGCATTGGCGGCCCTAACAGCATCAGGGCGTTTGCGCCCCGCAGCATTGGCCCCGGCGTGTACAACCCAAATTCCCAAACAACGGTAGATGGGTCCGTGGCCAACAGTTTCGCTTTCTTTGACCAGACCGGCGACATCAGGCTGGAAGGCAACGCCGAGTTCCGGTTCCCGCTCATGGACCCTTATTTGAAAGGAGCCGTGTTTGTAGATGCCGGTAACATCTGGCTGGTGAACGAAGGTGACCGCAAAGGCGGCAAATTTTCCGGCAACTTCATGAGCGAACTGGCCATTGGCGCCGGGGCTGGCGTGCGGGTAGACGTGCAGTTCTTCGTGATCAGGTTTGACCTGGCCTATCCGTTACGGGACCCTACTTTCCCTAATGGTGATCGGCCTACTACTGGGTTGTTCGGGAAAGGTGTGTTGAACCTGGCGATTGGGTATCCTTTCTAGAATTGTTGATTGCTGATTGATAATTGTTGATTTCCGTTTTAGGGCTCATTTCTGGAAATGAGCTCTAAAACGGAAATTTCTTTTTATAGTCATCCTGAGCTTGTCGAAGGATCTAACGAAGATTCCTACTTCCTTCTTCGCGTTTGCCAGAGTTGTGCATTCAGTTTGCCGTCCTTCCAAATGACCGCTGCATCCTGAGTTTCACAAAACAGCTTTCGCCGTTGTTGGTGTTATCACCAACGACAAAGACTGCGGTTCAACCAGCTTTGGTGCACACCCTTTGCCTTCCTTCCAAATCGCCGCTGCATCCTAAGTTCTACAAGACGGCCTTTTCCATAGCCGGACTCCGAGCGCTCACGGCCGCGAGGCCCCGCCTTCCCCTCTCGCGCTGTACCAGCTTCCTGGTGCCTTCGCCACCCGCCTGCCGGCGACGGAACCTGCTTAGGCGCTCGAAGGAAAGGCTGGAAAAGGTGCGTGTTCATGGGCAGTCTGCGTTTTGGGCATCAGCAGTGCCGCCTGCCCAAAAGACCTCACAGGTTTTGGAAACCTGTGAGGTCTACGCCAATTGCGTTTCCGGGCTCTGGATTTGAAATGGCGGCGAAACTGGGCAATGCGTGTGCAGGTGGTAGAGACCAGGCACTGCCTTGTCTCTACGGTGGAGGACCCGACGAACGCTTGCTCAAAAGACCTCGTAGTGTGCGTAGCTCCTACGAGTGTCTCTGCCAATTACGTTTTTGGGCTCTGTTTTGGAAATGGAGGTGAAAACAAGTTCGTACTTGTAGAGACCAGGCACCGCCTTGTCTCTATAGCATTGCTGTCCAATCCAAATCCTACGCATTCCAGAAAACTCCCCTCCTGTCCTAGGAGGGGCTGGGGGTGGTCACCTACGTATTCCTAACATCCACTCAATATCAAACCACTTACACCACTTCGTCTCCATCTATTTCCGTTTTCGGCTTCATTTCCAAAACAGGGCACAAAAACAGGCACAAAAAAAGAGCGAGACAACCAATTGGCTACCTCGCTCTTCGATTCAAAGATTACCTAAATCTACCGTTTCAACACTTTCAACCGGACGGTCTTCTTGTCTTGCGTGATGGTGATGAAGTAAACCCCAGCCGCATAGTTCCGAAGGTCAAGGACTGGTTTAGTAGAAGAAATGGAAACGGTCTGCTTCCGGCTTCCGGCTATGTCTGTGATCACGAGTTCGCCTTTGGCGTGCTCCAGTTCCAGGTGCAGGAAGTCTACCACCGGGTTGGGATAAAAGCGGAAGTTTCCGTCTAATGCACCATACACAGAATTAGGACTTTGCACTGTTAAGGTCATTCTAGCAGTGTGTGTGCCGCCGCGTCCGTCTGCCACCGTCAGGTCAAATGCGTAGGTGCCAACTACCAGGTCTGACAAGGAAAGCGTGGACTGCGAAGTAGTGCCCATAGTCACGGCCGGTCCCGATACTTTGGTCCAGGCATAGGTCAACACATCTCCGTCTGGGTCATAGCTGCCGGCACCATTCAACGTGAGGCTGTTCATTGGAAGTTGAATGGTTCTATCTGGTCCAGCCATGGCCACAGGTGCGGTGTTGGTGGTAGTGCTTCCGCAGCCGCCTATTACAAAAGAATGCTTGGCATTGGCGGTGTTCGCCTCACCGGCGGATGTACTGTAGGTGAAATAGAAGTAAATGGTCTGCCCGCGGCTGGCGGTGACTTGGAACGGCGTGTTGGCCGTCACGCCTCTGCCCGGGAACGGGCCGTTGGCCGAAGTGGAGTAGTAAAACAGCAAGGTGGGGCTGCCTACGCCGGTTCTGCCGGGACGGAACGTGAGGGTTGGGTTGTCACTGTCCTGGGAAAATTCATAGGTATAATCTCCGTTGGCAGGCCCGCCGGTGCAGGAGGGCGCTTGGGTCACGGTCAGCGTACGGGCTTGGGTTAAGCTAGTGCCGCCGTCATTGTCGGTGGCTTTGGCGGTGAGCTGGTGTGTGCCCAGGCGGGCTGTCCAGTTCATCTGGTACGGCGCTCCGGTAGACTGATCAATCTTGTTCCCGTTCAGATAGAATTCCACCAATTGCACGGTGCCGTCCACGTCTTCGGCGCTGGCCGAAATGGAAACCGTGGCTCCTTCGGTCACCGACGTATTTGGCGCGGGTGACGTGAGCGAAACAATGGGTTTAATCTTCGCATCTGCTGAGACAATAACCAAGACTTCATCCTGCGCAGTATTGATGCCATCGCTTACGGTCAGTTTGAGTTGGTATACACCTTCCACCAAACCAGAAATAGTCGGGTTGATAGCTGTGTTGCTGGAGAAAACCGCGGTAGAAGGTCCATAAATCTGCGTCCAGGCGTAAGTAAGCGCCGTACCGTCTGGGTGGCTGCTGCCTGAGCCATTTAGCGTAGCCGTTGCCTGCGGAAGCACCACAATCACGTTGGCTCCCGCGTTGGCCACCGGTACGCCGTATGGCAAAGGTGCGGTACGCGTGAAGGTCATCTTACCTAAGTTGAAACCGCCTTGCGTTACCTGTACACGCAGCACGTGTTCCCCGGAAGTTAGTTCCAGCCCAGTCACATTTTTAGTTGCCCAGGCGCCCCAGTCGCCGGTAGAAGCCACCGTGATGTCTGCTCCTACTTTACGTCCGTCTAATTGCAGGTGGAAAGGTCCGCCGCCGTTGGCTGCACCCGAGGCGTAGCGGATGGCCACAGAATAAATGCCCGGCTCGGTCACCTGCACGGTGTATTCCATCCATTCGCCGGCGTCAATCCAGCCCACGGTGGCGCCTTCGGCTCCTTCCTGGCTGGCGTCTACGTGTTCATCTTTCCTGAAATTGCCTTCATTATATGCCGTGGCGTCATTATAGGTAATGCCCTGGCCCAAGCCGCCTTCGTACTTGTCATACAAACCAGCTTCAATGGTACCCGGAATCACGGCTGGCGTGCCGGAATACGCCACTTGCCCGCCAACTTGCACCGCCACGCTGTTGGTAACCGTAAAGTTGGTTCCGGCATACACACGGGCGTAGAACTGGTGCACACCAATGGCCAGGTTAGCCACAGTCGTTTTGAAAGGAGCAGTAGTGGATCTTCCCAAAGAACGGTCACAGTCAAAGAACTCCACGGCGGTCACGCCAGAGCCAGTGGTAGACACGGTCAATTCCACGCTTCCGTTCACGGGCACTTGGGTGTAATTGGTGGCAATAGTGCCGCCCACCGCTACATCTTTGCTGGTGGCCATGGAACGCGCCGGCACGGTCAAAGAACCGCCGTCTGAGAACGTAACCGTGATAGGCGCGTTGGAATAGTTATGCGCCACATACGTTTTCTGTCCGTTTTTCAAGAACGAGGCCGCAATGGGATAATTGGCCGTAACCGTGGCATCTACCTTGCCCAGGGCGTTCATGCTGTGCAGCCAGTAATACGTCTGCGCATCAGAAATCCCGAATTTAAGGCTTCGGTTAGGGTTGGAGTTATAGAGTTCAATGGCTTTGGCTGGGTCAATGAACGACAGGTATTCCCACATCACGTCATGCCAGAGATTGGGGTTGGCTTCATTGGTAAGAATGCCGGTGTTGCGGGAGATTTCGTCCCACAGTTTCTGCGAGTATTCTAAATGGTGGCCTAAGTACAAAGAACCGCCGTGGATGGGGTACATCTCAATGCCGTACGTGGCGGCAATATCACTGGTCCAGAAGGTTTGGCGGTCATAGCCCGCGCCCCAGATTCTAGATACCAGGCTGTACTGGTATTCTGGTTTGAGGGTGCGGTTGTGGATGTCAAACCAATATTCTTCAATGGCCGTCTGTTCGGTGGTGTACAGGTAAATGCCTAAATCTCTGATTTGGGTATTGCCCGTAATGGTGCCCCAATGAATCAGCGACGAGTTGAACTGCATGCTCTCAGAGGTAGATTCCTGGTCATTCCCGAAGGGGAACGACGCAAACCCATTTGACCAGCTGTGACCGGAATACGGGTTGAAGTTTCTCAGGAATGGGAACATTTCATCGGTGCGGTTGGGGTTGGCCGAGTCTTTCACCAGCATGTTCACCATTTCGCCCCATTGCGCTGCCCAACCGGGTTGAAACTGCTCTACAAATGATGCCGCGTGAATGAAATAGCCCCAATGGAAGTGGTGGTCGTTCAGGTTATTGTCTTGCCCGTGACCAGCTGGATAGCCAATCAAAGCTGTCCAAGCGGGGCTGTAGTAGAACAGGAATGCTTTCTCGCCATTCTCCACGCTCAGCCAATCTTCCAGGCGGGTTTTAATGGTCTGGAGCATTTTGTCGCGGGCCGCGGTGTTGCCCATCAGGTCAGCAATGCGCGCGGTTTGGATTAAGCGGTTCATCATCTGACCTTCGTTGTAAGAATCGGTCCATTCGTCCAGGCCGTTGTTTTCAATTGACTGAATTTTGCTGGCCAACGCCGCGGGACTGAAGCCTTGGCTGTAATTGCTCACATAGGGCAGCGTAGGCAGAATGCCATGGAATTTATTCTCCACGGAAAAGGTGTTGCCGGCTATGGTTTTGATTTCACCACGCACAGATGGGTACGAATAGCCTTCCGGCTGCGCCGAGGAAGAGGCCAGATAATCCCACTGGTGCGGAAGCAAACCCAGCAATACTTTGTTCTCTACGCCTTCTTTCACTACAGGCGTTACCGTGAAATCGGTCTTCATGGTAGAGCTACTTTCATTGTACGCCCACACCGCGCGGGTGTCAATGGGGAACACGTAGGCGAACCGTTTGTATTCATTGGCTACGGCCTGCGCATTGGTGGCCGAGGGCGGCAAGAAGGCCATGGACCAATAGTTCTTTCCGTTCAGGGAGGAAGTGTAGGTGTTGCCAGTCTTCGTCCAGGTGGAGCCCGTAGGCGCGTACACCGCAAAGTTGGCGCCGCGTTGCGAATTCAGAATCAGGAGCATTTCATTTGCAATAGTCACCGTGCCCAAGGTTACGGTTACCGAAGCTTCGTCAGACGCAGCTTTGGTGTAATACGTGATGGGCATGGCCATGCCAATGGTGGCATCAAAGGAGTGGGTGCCGTTGGCCCAGTTCATGGTCACGGTCCAGTCTGAGTAATCTGAGATGGTGGCGCGGGTGGCGTTCAGGCCGGTCACCCCCACAGTCACGGGCATCACGTCGCTCATGGGTTCGCGGCTTTCTTGCGGCGTGGACGATGGCACCACGTAGCTGGTCACCAAGCCAGTGGCATGTGTTCTAAAGCCCAAAGGATAGTTGAAGATATTATTGACGTGGTTGTTGTTCAGCTTCGCCGACCACCAGTCATTGGTAGGCACCGGTTTGCCCACGGCATTGCCGCTGAGTTGGGCCGTGCCGGGTGGAACGCCGTTCCGGCCCGCGGCATCAACGCCCGGGTGGGTTTTGGTGTAGCTTCCGCTGCCCACAGTAACTATTTGAGCAGACACCAGAGCAGGCCATAAAAAAAGACTGACCAGCGCTAAGGCTGAAAGGGAATTGCGTTTTAGGCTTCGTTTTGAGAATTGAGCCCGAAAACGGAAATATTGGGAGAAAGAATTCATACAATCAATGATTTAAAGGAAAAGCGCAGCACTGCGGAAGCAGCCTGACAAGAATATAAAAGAGAGGCCCGGAAGGCCTCTCTTTTCCTGGGTATTTTAGTAAGATGCAGGGCAAAAGTTCTGCAATGAACTTCTGCCCTGACTTAGTTTAAGCTATTGCTTTACAAAGCGCCGTTGTACACGCTCCCCGTTCTTCACCGCAATAATGGTGTAGATACCGGCTGGCAGATGCTCTATAGAGACCTCCTGTTCATTCACGTTGCCCACAAGCACTGTTTTTCCCAGCATGTCTACAATGGTGTAAGCGCTCCCTTTCAGAATGGCTGATGAAATGTTCACCACGCCGGCGGCTGGGTTAGGATACACTTTAAAGTCATCTGACGCAGCAATCACCTCTTTCACGCCTAGTGGGTCACGAACAATGATAGACATGGCAGCGCTGGTGAACGCTTGGTCATCATTGTCGGTTACTTTGGCGGTGATGGAGTAGGTGCCCAAGGCCACGTTCATCCAGGTGTAGCTGTACACGCCGTTTGCTAAAATTGCTTGGCCTAGCAAGGTAGTACCGTTAAAGAATTCCACTTTAGAAATAGTACCATCTGGGTCAGAAGCCGTGGCCGTCAAGACCACGTTACCCGGACCGTTCACGCGCGCACCGTTGGTGTGGCTGGTGATAGCTGCCGTTGGCATGGCTTTGTTCACCGTTACTGTCATGGCCTGGGAAGTAGTGCTTAAGTCATCATTGTCGGTGGCCTTAGCGGTGATGGAATACGTACCGGCCATCACGTTATTCCAGCTGTAGCTGTACACCCCGTTGCTCAAGGTTCCTGCTCCCAACAAGGTGGTTCCGTTGAAGAATTCTACTTTAGAGATGGTTCCGTCAGCATCTGCGGCAGTAGCCGACAAAGCCAGGGCGGCCGGCGCTGTGAACGTGCCAGTAGTCGGCCCCGTCATGGTAACGGTTGGCATTGCTTTGGTTACCGTTACCGTCAAGGCAGATGAAGTAGTCACCTGGTCATCATTGTCTGTTGCTTTGGCGGTAATGGTATAAGTTCCGCCCATGACATTGTTCCAGGTAAAGCTGTACACGCCATTGGTGGCTGTTCCGGCTCCTAGCAGGGTGGTTCCGTTGAAGAATTCTACTTTAGAGATGGTGCCATCTGCATCTGCGGCAGTGGCCGTCAAGGTAAGGGCGGCCGGTGCGGTGAACGTGTTGGTAGCAGGGCCTGTCATGCTCACCGTTGGCATGGCCTTGGTTACCGTTACTGTCAAGGCGGCAGAAGTGGTGGCGGCATTGGCATTGTCAGTGGCTTTGGCGGTAATGGTGTAGCTGCCGCCCATCACGTTGCTCCATTTATAAGAATACACACCGTCTGCCAAGGTACCTTCGCCCAGCAAGGTGGCACCGTTGTAGAACTCCACCTTGGCAATAGAACCGTCTGTATCAGCAGCAGTGGCTGTCAAGGTAACTGAGGCGGGCGCCGTGAAGGAGGCCGTGGCGGCCGGACCAGTCATGGTCACCGTTGGCGCTACATTTTCCACTGCACTGCAGGTGGTGCCCACCGTGTAGGTATGCGGGGTGGCCATGGAATTTTTTTCACCTGGCTGTGGCGCGGCGCTGTACGTGAAGTAGAAAGAAATCAGCGTTCCGTCTGCCGGGGCATCAATGGACAGTTTGAACACATTGCCTTCTTTCACCATGCGCGGGTGCCCCATCCAGCCGCCCGTAGTCCCCGGACGGGTGTATAACAAGGCCATATCACTTAAGGCAATAGGCGCCAAAGGCACAAACGTGAAGTTCAGCTTACCGCCAGACGTAGTGACATTATAGCCGTAGTCGCCGCTGTTGCCCGTACTGCAATACGTTGGCGGAGTACCGCCCGTCACGGTGATGGTTCTGGGTTCTGAGGTGCTGGTGCCGCCCGCGTTATCGGTGGCTTTAGCGGTGATGCTGTAGGTGCCGGCCGTTGTGGCCGACCAGGTGGCGGTGAACGGACTGGCGGCGGCTGTCCCAATTAAGGTAGTGCCTTCAAAAAACTCCACTTTGGCAATGGTACCGTCAGTGTCTGTGGCCATAGCAGCCAGGGAAACCGTAGCCGGTGCCGCAAACGTGGCGTTGGCTTCTGGGCTGGTCAACGTAACGGTAGGCAAGGCATTGGCAGGGGCGGCACCACAGGTGGAGCCCACGGTGTACACATGCGGGTTAGCCAGGGAGTTACGCTCGCCGGGGTCCGGGGCGGCACTATACGTAAAATAGAACGAGATCACAGACCCGTCTGCAGGTGCAGTGATAGACAACTTGAACACATTGCCTTCTTTCTGCATAGCCGGATTTCCTGCCCAACCGCCGGTGGTGCCGGGGCGAGTGTACAACAGCGCCATGTTGCTCTGGGCAATGGGGGCCAAGGGAATAAACGTGAAGTTCAGCCTACCGTCTACGGTGGTCACATTATAGCTGTAATCACCGTTTACGGCGGTTCCACAGGCCACCGGTGTTTCTCCGCCGCCAGTACCATTCACGGTGATAGAAGTTGCCGAAGAGGTTCCTGATGAGCCGCCGTTGTCAATGGCTTTGGCCGTCAATGAATAAGTGCCCGCGGCCACGTTGGTCCATTCAAAGGTATAGGGGGCAGAATCATCAGAGCCAAGCAGGGTGGCGCCGTTGTAGAATTCAACCCTGGCAATGGTACCGTCTGTGTCTATGGCGTTAGCCGATAAAGTGATGGTGGCAGGTGCCGTAAATGGTCCAGCGGAGGTAGTTAAGGTAACTGAGGGGGCCGCATTGGCAGGCGCCGTGCCACAGGTGCTTCCTACGGTGTACACATGCGGGTTAGCTGAGGAGTTTCTTTCACCGGGGTCTGGCGCGGCGCTGTAGGTAAAGTAGAAAGACATGACAGCACCGTCTGCCGGGGCATCTACTGACAGCTTGAAAACGTTTCCTTCTTTTACCATGCGCGGGTGCCCCATCCAACCGCCCGTAGTGCCCGGACGGGTGTATAACAAGGCCATATCACTTTGCGCAATGGGCGCCAGCGGCACAAACGTAATGTTCACTTTTCCACCGGCGGTGTTAATGTCATAGGCATAGTCACCGTTGGCGGCCACCCCGCAGTAGGTTGGCGTAGTACCGCCCGAGGTTGCTACCGTTACGGCCACCGGTTCTGAGGTAGTGGACAAGGTGCCATTGTCTGTTGCTTTGGCTTTTAAAGAATACGTGCCGGCGGCAACGCCCGTCCACTCAAAAGTATAAGGAGCAGTATCATCCATGCCTAACAAGGTTTCGCCGTTAAAGAACTCCACTTTGGTGATGGTGCCGTCTGCATCTGTGGCATTGGCTTGCAGTTGAATGGTGGCAGGTGCGATAAACGGTCCCGCGGAGGTGGTCATGGAGACCGTGGGTGCCGTGTTGGCCGGAGCAGCCCCGCAAGTGGACCCCACGGTGTACACATGGGGCGTGGCGCTGGAATTACGTTCGCCGGGGTCTGGCGCGGCGCTGTAGGTAAAGTAAAAGGAGATGACAGAGCCGTCTGCCGGAGCGTTGATAGAGAGTTTAAATTCGTTGCCTTCTTTTACCATTTGCGGATGACCGGCCCATCCGCCGGTAGTACCTGGCCTGGTGTACAAGAGAGCCATGTTGCTCTGAGCAATGGGGGCGAGGGGCACAAAGGTGAAGTTCAACTTACCGCCCGAGGTGGTGACATCATAGCTGTAATCACCATTGGTGGCCGTTCCGCAATAATCAGCACGGTAAACGCGGGCCGTTTCTGCTACCGCAGAGGAGGCTAAACCTAGTTGCACAAAAACCAATAGCGCGAGCACGTACCGCACCAACAGAGCAGTGCTGTGCCTTGGCTGGTCTTTCTTTAACCCAACAGAGCTTGGGGAGTAGAAGTGTTTCATAATAAATAGGTTAGAATGAAGTGAAGGAACCAAGAACCACAAGCAGATCACAGGAACAGGAAAAGCCTCTTGATCTTTGCTCTGGTTTCAGATGGATAAATAACCTACTATAAATCCAAGCGCACCACAAAACCTTTACATCATAACTACATCACTTCCACTTTAGGCACTACATCATAACTACATCAAATCTGGTAAAACCAAGGCTAGCGCTTTAAAAGGCGGTTGTTAGCATTTTCAAAAACAGAAGGAAGTTGCATTATGACTTCATCAATTTCACTTACCCAACAGCTGGCTCTATTGCAGATTTCATAAACGGCTTTCTTCTCCGCATGGAGGATTTCCCTTCTCCCTGGCAGGCGAAGGCACAGACATATACTCTGAAATTGGCAGAATAATTACACCATTCCCATAGAAGCTTACCCACACGCAACCAAAGGTTACCTTGGCTCCCTTACTTTTGACAATGGCTGCAGAAATAGGTGGCCCGGCCGCCCACGTATTTTTTCTCAATCAGGTGCTGGCAGTGCGGGCAATGCAGGTGCGCGTCTGGAGTTGCGGCGGCGGGCGCGGTGTCCCATTCCCGGGCGTGGATCAGGTAATGGGCCGGAAAATCGCGGTAAATGGCTTCTGCGGCTACTGCGGTTTCCAGCACGTCTCTGATGGCGTTGGCCAACGTTTCTAGTTCAGGGGCTAGCAGAGAATTGGCGGGGCGCTCTGGGTGCAGTTTGGCCTGAAACAAAACTTCATCGGCGAGCCAGTTGCCAATGCCGGGGGCAATGCGTTGGTCCAGCAGCAGCGTTTTAATGGCGGCGCTCTTTTTGCCCAGCCCAGACGCCAAAGCGGCGGCGGTGATGGTGAGCGCGTCTGGACCCAGTTTTTTCTGTTTCCGGAAAACGTCCACACTTTGGGTCAATCCTAACCTGCCAAACTTGCGGGAATCTATGAACGCGAACTTGAAGCCGTTCTGGAAATGGAACACCGCGCGGGCAAATCTGGGAGTTTCAGATTCATCTTTGTAGAAGGCCACATCGCCGGTCATCCCGAAGTGCAGGTGCACCACGGGTCCGTTTTGGGTTTCCAGAAACAACTGCTTGCCCAGGCGCTGCGTGCTGGTGAACTGGTTGCCCACTAAAGCCTTCCGGAAATCATCTAAATCCAGTTGCAGTTGGCGTTTGGGGTCCTGTACTTCCACCTCAGAAATGGGCAAATGCAGGCACGTCTGGTCAATGAATCGGCGGTAGGTTTCAACTTCTGGCAGTTCCGGCATGGCGCTTCTGTTTTGGGGCTCATTTCCGGAAACGGGCCCGAAAACGACTTCCTTTCAAACAGACGAACCCGGCCATTTGTTACGTTCTCTCCAAGCCAGCCGGCTGTACCTTTGATTTTAACGCTGGCTTTGGGTGTTTTCACCTTCATTTGAGAAATAGAGCCCGAAAACGGAAATAGAACAACCAGATTCGCTAGATTTGGGTAACACTAGCCTGACCAATGGCGCTGCCCCAGAAAGGTAAAATCCTTGGTGTTACTTTTCATTTTTGACCGAAGAAAAAACTGGCAGAAACCCCCTCCAGAAACCCGAAGGCCGCCGCCCATTTACTTTTAGCTAAGATTTTACAGACAACCGACAACAACATATGGAAACCCCTACCCTATCAATTGAGCAACTGCGTTTCCCGCTGGGGCGCTACAAATTACCGGCCGTGTTTCAGTCTGTGCTTATCAAAGAATCCTTGACGGCCCTGACCCAACTGCCTGGCCTGCTGCGCGACGCCACCGCCGGCCTCACCCAGGAACAGCTGGACACGCCCTACCGCCCCGGCGGCTGGACCGTGCAACAAGTGGTACACCATCTAGCCGACAGTCACATGAACGCCTACATCAGGTTCAAGCTGGCGCTCACTGAGGAACGGCCCACCATTAAACCGTATGACGAAGCGGCCTGGGCGCACCTGGCAGACTCCAAGGAGGCCCTTCCGGAAGTATCTCTGCAGTTGCTGGATTCCTTGCACCAGCGCTGGGTGCTGCTCTTGCAGTCTCTGGGGTTCAATGAGTGGCACCGCACGTTTGTGCACCCAGAGGGCGGCGAGATGTTTCTGTTCCAGACCGCCGGGCAGTACGCGTGGCACGGCCAGCACCACCTGGCGCACATCACCAGCCTGCGGGAACGCATGGGCTGGTAAAGGCTGGCGCTGTTTTCGGGCTCATTTTCGGAAATGAGCCCGAAAACAGCGTGGGTATCACCGCCTTCGCTTTTAATTTAGTATTTTGTCAGAAGTTATCTTTCTGGCTATGCGCGCACTTTTTACTGTGTCTTTCTTTTCCCTGGTCTGGTCGTTCTGGCTATTGTTGTCTGGCCATGGCCCTGCCCCGGAAAAGAGGGAACGCACTGAATTCACAGATGCCGCCGCGTATGAGAAAACCCTGGAATTTGTGGAAAACAAAGGCCAGTGGCCCGCCAAGGTTAAATTTGCCGCAGAGGTGCCCGGCGGAAAGCTGTTCCTGCAGCCCAACGGGTTTGTCTACACCTTGCAGGAACCCGTAGCCTCACCGCATGCCCACTCCTACCAGAGCCTGAGAACGGCCAGCCCCACGCAAAACCTTCCGCCCCTTACCCCCAAGACAAGAAAAAACCACGCCTACGCCGTCACGTTCCTGGGCGCCAGTACCAAAACCCCTACCCTTGGCCAGGAAACCACCCCCGGCACCCGAAACTATTACCTGGGCAATGACCCCAAGCAGTGGGGAAGCGGGGCCAGAGGCTTCCGACAGGTGACTTACCAGGGCCTGTACCGCGGCGTGGACATGGCGCTTTATGAACAGAACGGGCACCTGAAATATGATTTACTGGTGACACCGGGGGCTTCTACCCAACAGATAAAAGTCAACTACCAAGGTGCTTCATCGGTGCAGCTGCAAGCAGGAAATCTGGTGATCACAACCTCAGTGGGTACCATCTTGGAACAGAAACCCGTGGCCTACCAACTGAAAAACGGGCAGCGCGTGTTGGTCCCCTGCGCCTATGAATTGGCGGGCACGGTGCTGCAGTTCTCGTTCCCGGCGGGGTATGACAACACGTTGCCGCTGGTGATTGACCCGGTCATTGAGTTTTCCTCGTTCACGGGTTCTACCGCAGACAACTGGGGCTATACCGCCACCCATGACAGCCAGGGCAACATGTACTCGGGTGGCATTGTGGCGGGCGTGGGCTACCCGGTTTCTTTGGGGGCTTTCATGAGTACGTATTCCGGGGCCTGGGACATGGCCATCATCAAATACAACACCAAAGTAACGGGTGCGGCCGCGAGGCTGTACGCCACTTACCTGGGCGGCCTGGAAACCGACATTCCCAACAGCCTGGTGGTGAATTCAGCCGATGAACTTTTGGTTTTGGGCACCACCAGCTCGCAAAATTTCCCCACGTCTGCCACGGCGTTCAGCAAGGTGTTCAAGGGAGGGCCCATCTCGTATCCGTTCGGTTCTTCGGGTGGGCCGTTTTACAGCAAAGGCTCAGATTTAACCATTACCCGGCTGAGCGCCAACGGCCAACAGTTGCTGGCCTCCACGTTTCTGGGCGGCACCGGCAATGAGGGCGTCATGGATTCCCTTTCATCTGAAGACACGCCGCTGACCAAAAACTACGGAGACCAGTTCAGGGGAGATATTATCACAGACCCGGCCGGCAACGTGTACATTGCGTCTAACACCGTGTCACAGGATTTTCCCACGCGCAATGCGTTTAGGTTAACACCAAATGGCGGCCGAAGAGATGCGGTCATCAGCAAAATGTCCCCAGACTTGAGCCAGGTGGTGTGGAGCACCTATTTTGGCGGAACCGGTCTTGACGCAGCTTATTCTATTCAGTTAGATGCCAGTTTGAACGTGTATGTGGCCGGCGGCACCACCAGCCCCACCCTACCGGCCACCGACGCCGCTTTGCAGAAAACACAGACCGGCGGCACAGACGGCTTTGTGGCGAAAATTGCCGCCAACGGGCAGACGGTATTGGCGGCTACGTTTCTGGGCACCCGCGCCTATGACCAAGCCTATTTTCTGCAGTTAGACCAGGCCGCCAACGTGTACGTGCTGGGCCAGACCCTGGGCGAATATCCTGTAACGGATAGTGTGTACAGCAATGCCAATGGGCGCCAGTTCATCCATAAGCTGAACAACAGCCTCTCTGCCACAGAATTCTCCACGGTGTTTGGGGCGGGGCGGGCCACCATTGACATTTCGCCCACGGCTTTTCTGGTAGATGACTGCCAACGCATTTATGTGTCTGGCTGGGGCGGTGGCACCAACTCAGGCATCATAGACGGGTACGGCAAATCATACGGCAACGGCACCACCACCGGCCTGCCCGTAACCCCAGACGCCCTGAAACCCACCACCGATGGCCGCGATTTCTACCTCCTGCAGCTGGGCACCAATGCGTCCAGGTTACTGTATGGCACTTTTTACGGCGGCAACCAATTCCAGAGCAGCGGCGAACACGTAGACGGCGGCACCAGCCGGTTTGACAAGCGGGGCATTGTGTACCAGGCGGTCTGCGGGGGTTGCGGCGGGTTTTCCAATTTCCCTATTCCGCCGGGCGCGCATTATTTCACCCAGAACAACGGTAGTGAACGCTGCAACAACGCGGCTTTCAAGTTTGACTTTGTGGAGGAGCTCACGGCCAACGCCGGGCCAGATCTGGAAGTCTGCGAAGATGACGGCGTGGTCCCCCTCACCGGCTTTCCGGCGGGTGGCGTCTGGACGGGCACGGGCGTGAGTTTGAACAACAATGCGTATCAGTTCACACCTTCGTCTGTTTTAATTGGCAGTCATGTGCTTACATACACCGTCACCGGCACGGGGGCTTGCTCGCGCTCCAGTTCCAGAACCGTGTACGTGGGGAAACAGGTGCCGCACAGTCTCACACTGCCAGACGGACCTTTCTGCGGCAATGCCACGCCTATTCCGTTGACCGGCAGCCCGGCAGGCGGCACATTTTCGGGGCCTGGGGTGAGTGGTACTACCTTTATACCGGCGGTGGCGGGCATAGGCACGCACGTGCTCACCTACCGCAGCACCGGGCTCAATGGTTTCTGCGGCGTGGTTACCAAAACCGTCGTGGTGGACCAACCCGTGCTGGACATTGGCCCAGATACCGTAATCTGCCCGGGCAGCACCGCTCCTTTTCAGCTGAGAGCCAATATTGCCGGTGGTGTTTGGTCTGGGAGCCATGTGTCGGCCACGGGTTTGTTTACGCCTGCACCGGGTCTGGCGGGCAGTGTGCAGGTCACGTACGCCATCACGTCGCCGTGCGTGGCCACGGTGCGCAAAACCATCCAGATCACCCCACTGCCCGCCGGCCAGGCCAGCCTCATCTCCAGTTGCCCGTCTAACCCTGAAATAACGGGTTACGCGCCGTTCACGGCCCGGTTCGCCAACACCATTACCAATGCGCGGAGCTTTCTCTGGAATTTTGGCGATGGCAACCAGTCCACGGCTCAGGCTCCCAGCCATGTGTACAACAACCGAGGCAAATACCAGGTGACCCTCACCCTCATCTTCGGGGATAACTGCCAGGAAGTAAGGCAGATTGCCGAAGTGGTGGTAGAGCCCAATTTCCTGCCCAACATCATCACGCCCAACGGCGACGGCCTCAATGATGTCTTCATCCAGCGCTTCAGCTGCCTGCCCACCGAACTGATTGTCTACAACCGCTGGGGCAAGGAAGTCCACCGCGAGGCCATTTACCAGCAGAACTGGAACGGCGGCAATCTGGTGGAAGGCACCTACTTCTTCCTGCTCAAAGACGAGTCTGGCGCTTCGGCCAAAGGCTGGCTGGAGATTGTGCGGTAAACCCGGCCCGGCGTTGTGAAATTTACGGCTTCTGCGCATCTACCTTAAAAAACCTTTTCTGGCAAACGGGCGCCGGGGCTTTTACCTTTGCGCCTTTAAAAGCCCTAAGATTGAGGCCCGGCCCGAACTCTTATGCCCCGCCAATGGTTTTTTGGGTAATAGTTTTCCTACCTTTAACCATCGTTTTTCAATTTTTATATGGCTCAAAGATCACAACGCTACCTGGGAGTTCCTTCGGTGCCCATGACGTTCTCCGGCAGGTTTTTGCCTGCCACCATGCTGATTTTACTAGGCCTGGGCATTTTTCTGTACCAGAACGCCACCAAAACCACCCAGTCTGCCAAGGAACTCATTTCTAAGGAAGGCACGCTCATCAACTATTCCTTCAAGAAAGACGCAGAGGGCAAGCTCACCTACGGCATCTGGCTCCGCGAATTCTCTGAGCGCCTGGTATTGCCCAACTACACCATGGCCACCTTTGACACCGCCGCGTTCAAAACCACTGTGCCGCCGGGCAGCCGCGTGGCCGTGGAGTACAATGACAAAGAGAACACCATGGCCACCAAGGGCGAGCGCAAACTCTATGCCTTGTCAGTGCCCGCGCTGCAGAAAACCTATTTCAGGGGCGAGGAAACCATTGAGAAGGACGAGAAAAAATGGCTGGACTGGCTCAAGTATGGGTTAATTGTGGTGGGTGCGCTGCTCTTTATCTATAAACTTGTAGAGTACAGACGCCAGGAAAAAGCTTACGCGCAGGAAGAAATGTAAGTCTGTTTTGGGGCTCATTTCCAGAAATGAGCCCCAAAACAGACTTTGCCGTATGTACGTTTGAACGAAGCACCACCCCATGAGCAGATTCCCAGACAACCCCAAACAGGTGATTTACGCCTGCAGCAGCGGCAAATGCCAGAAACGCGGCGGCAAAGAAATACGCAAGGCCCTGCGCGACCACCTCAAGATGGCCGGCCTGAAAGACGACGTGGAAATCATTAAAACTGACTGCACTGACCGCTGCAAACACGGCCCCATCTTCTGTATTCAACCGCAGAACATCTGGCTGCATGACCTGAGTGAACAACAGACCTTGCAGGCGTTAAAAGAGCACATTCAAACCGGGCAGAACCAAAAAAATCCCTCAGACTCGTAAAGAATCTGAGGGATTTTGCTTTTCTGGCCTTCGGCCGAAGGCTAGATTTTCTGGTGCTTATTCATCGCCGCCGTTGTCATAAGAAATCTTGCGTACGGCCTTATCAATCTCGTAACGGCCGGTGCCTTCCTCACCAATCACGTCAAAGAGTTCCAGGGCGCGGCGGGCCACATATTCCTCTTCTACCTGCTCTTTCAGGAACCACTGCAGAAACTGGAACGTCATAAAGTCATTGGTCTTGGTGCAGTGGCCGGCAATGCGGTTGAACTGCTGGGTCACAAAAATCTCCTGCTGCAGCGCTTTCTCAAACACATCTCTGAATGAGTCAAACTCCTGGGGCACGTTGGTCACCTCCGGCGAGATGGCGCGACCGCCCAGATCGCTCACAAAGTTGAAGAGCTTGAGCATGTGCTCGCGTTCCTCGTGGCTCTGTTTCATGAAATAATCTGCGCTGTAGTCAAAACCCTGGCTGTTGCACCAGCTGGACATGGCCAAATACACCGCCGAGGAATGGGCTTCTACTTTTATCTGTTCGTTCAAAAGCGTCTCAGTTTCCTCAGAAAGAGAGGTACGCAGTCTCAGTAAGTCTTTCATGTTCTGGTAAATTTAACAGCGAAGGTTGGGCAACGCTGAAATCAAATATACCAGTAAACCACGTGCATGGTTCTGGAAAGCCCCAAAATTTGGGTAATACAGATTCAGTCTAAATATAAGGATTTTAAGAGGAGCGCTTACGCGAAGGCCGGTACCGCCAAACACTCGCGCAATAGGCTGTTGAGGCTGATCATGGCTTTGGCGCCCTGCAGCAGCTCTTTGAACCGCACAATATCTGTGAGCGTGAGCACAAAGCAACGCTCAGAACGCGGCGGCATCAACACATGCACGTCTAAGGCCCGCGCCGGGTTGGTGGCCATCACTGAGAGGTCAATGGCGTCTACCTGCTGCTTGAGCTCCAGAAAATCCCGCACCTTGAACGGCGACACCCCACCCGCGAACTCCACAAAGTAACAGTTGTAGCGGTTACATTGGTAGATAGCCCCGAAGGCGGTCTTGAAAAGTTCATGCAACTGGGGAGGCGTAGGCATACGGTAAGCTGGTGTCTGATGAGAGAACACTACAAAAGTAAGCCTTGTTTAGAATTAGTCCAAATACTTTAAGCTGATATTTGTCATCTCCGCAGAATAAGAATTTCCGTTTTCGGTCTCATTTCCGGAAATGAGACCGAAAACGGGAGGCGCAGACTTGTATCTCAGACGAGATTACTCGCTTTGTATCTAACATGAAAGGCCATAAACCCTGACACAGCCTTGGAGGGGGAAACCTAAAAGCAAGTCCGGCACCATAAACGGCACCGGGCTTCTTTTATTCTTTCATAACCTTTACTACTTCCGTTTCTCCCGCTATTATGACCTCTAATAAATAAAGGCCTACGGCCAGATCTGGCAGCCAGTCCAGGACCGCCCTGCCCTCCCTAACCTCCACCTGCTGGAGGTAGTAGGTTTTTCCCCGCAGGTCATAAAGACGGATTTGCGCTATCCCAGACAATTGGTCAATACTCACCGTCAGTTCCCCCGAGAAGGGGTTGGGGAACGCTGACATTCTCAAACCAGACGGCTGTCCCTTCTTTTCCAAGGCCACTATTTTGCTGTGCTCAAACTTACCGTCTGTATCAATTTGGCGCAGTCTGTAATACACGGCACCAGACCCGGGCAAAGCTGATTTATCCAAAAATACATACTTCTGAACCAGCGTGCTGTTCCCAGCCGCGGCCACCTGCCCAATATCAGTAAAATCCTTACCGGTATAGGACCGTTCTACAGTGAAGGAAGCCGTGTTCACTTCTGAGGCGGTTGACCAGGAAAGCTCGTTGCCCTGTTTAGAGGCCTTGGCGTCAAAAGAAAGCCACGTGACCGGCAATGGGTTGGCGACATCGCTGACGGTCCACATGGAGAAGCTGCCCGTCTGCACCGTCACGCTCTGCATATTACCGTCTGCAGATAAGATAATAGGAGTCATATCGCCCACCGGTAGCCACGTCACCCCTTTGTCTTCGCTTTTCCAGACCTGGGCCAGGTTCCCCGGAAAAGTAAGTCCGTTGTTTTCATCTGTAAGCCAGGTTAAGGTAAGGTCAATGGTTTTGCCCGCCGGAGTAAACTGTGGCTCAATTTCCCAGTGCCGTTTAATGCCTTTCATCCCAGGGTTGTTGGGGTTGGCTTTTGCGCCAAGGGCTCCGGTTACCCGTGAGATGATTACCTCACCCCAATTACCGCCGTCTGGGTTTTCAAACGTAACGCCTATGTTGCCAAAGTCCTGGCTGACTGTAGCAGGGTTTACGGGCATAGCTTTGGTTAACGCACCTTCATAAATCCTGTTTTTGTTTTCTGTGATGCTCCCCTCCAGTTTCAGGCTTTTACCGGCGGTGGCCGTTAGGTCCCCGTTCGTAAAGGTCAGGTTGCCGGTAACGGTCAGGTTCTCCAGTTGCGTGACACCGGAGGGGTTGTTGATGAGTAAGCTGTTTACCGTGGTGCCTGAAATCTGCTGCGCGCTGGTACCGTTCAATTCTAAAGTACCGGTGCCGGAGTAGAGGGCTGGGCTGGTGAGCTGCCAATTTTCAGAGACTTGGATGGTCCCGTTGTTTTCTACGGAAGGCACGGCGTTCCCGCTGACGATGTTCATGAAGCTCCCTTTCACGGTCAGCACGGCGCCGCCAGACACAAAGATGGAAGCGCCATTATTCGTGATGACCTGCGCCTGACTGGCAAAGGCAAGCCAACCAAGGCAAACGGGGAGAAGCAACGCTGCTTTCATTCCTTTTAAAAATCTCATATGCTATTCGCCTGATTGATTTATGAAAATTATTTCCGGGCTTGGGTTCCGGCTGGGGCTTCTCCTAAGAGCGTTGCCATTTGCTTCTGCAAGGTTTGTAAGGCGGTGCTGTGCTGGTCGGTTTTGATTTGAAGCACTGCCTGCTGTTTATTAAGGAGTTCAACCTGTTTCTGCAGCGCTGCCTCTTTTTGGGACAGTTCTTTGATGGCTTCCAGCAATACCGGCGTAAGCTGGGCGTAGTTGACGGCTTTATACCCTTCGGCATCGGTGGTGACCAGTTCAGGGTATACCTTTTCCAGCTCCTGGGCCAGGAAACCTATCTGTTCTGCATTGGCCTGGCCGCCGTGCGCTATGCCTAATTCATTCCAGGTGTAGCGCACCCCGCGCAGCGCCTGTACCGTTGCTAGTGCTCCTGCCACTGGCCGCACCCCCTGCTTAAAGCGCGCATCGGAGGTTAACGTAACGTTATTTGCTTTTACGGTTCCATAGAAGTTTGCTGATCCATCTGGGGAGATTGTAAGCGCATCTCGGACACCTCCGGCGATAGTAGTGCGTAGGGTCAGGCCAATGTTTGTACTGGCAGAGGGGACGGGCACGCGGGCTTGAATATAAGCTATTGGAGTACTTGCATTTAATGGACTTAGATACAGGTGCCCTGGCAGGTAAAGTGTCTGGTTATTGCCGTTGGCCGGGTCTTCTACCATATATATATCGCCGGTATTACTGATGCTAATGCCTCTGCTTCCTCCGTTGCCTACTAATTTAAAGGTGGCCAGATTGAAATTCTGTGTGGCCGTTTGGCTTGGGCTTGCCCATTTGCCATTCCCCTCGGCATCAGAGGTAAGCACCTTGCCCACGCCTTGGGTACCGTCCACAATCCGGATAGCCGATCCGGCATTTGTAAAGCCCGGGTGCTGGGCCAGCCCTACCCACCGTGTGGGCGCAACGGGATTACCGGCCGAAAAGATAGCGCCCCAGCCGCCAGAGCGGTAAGCATTGCCCCAAACGGCATAATCAATACCCTGACCCATGGGACCTGTCCCGTAACCGGAGAGAATGGTGCGTGTGTATTTTCTGCTATTTTCTTCGCTGCGGGTGATAAAGGCGGCACTTTTATTGGACACGTGGGCTTGTATCTCCACCTGGGCCGTGGAATCCCCAAGGGCGCTTGTGGCGGTGCCAAGCAGACGCTGATTGTTTAGGTTTAGGGTCTGGGTAGCAGTATGATTGCCTAGGTTATCGCCTGCCGAGTTCAGGAACGTCCAGCCGCCGGTGCTCACGTAGTACCAGAACCCCACGGAGCCGTCGGTCTGGAAAACCATCAGGCCGGTGGCCGGCGAGGCAATGGCTTGGCGCTGGGCTTCGGTGAGCCGCGGAATCAGCAGGCCCTTATTGGTGGCCGCAATGTCTAGCACGGCCGAGGCATGGGGGGTAGGGTTGTTAATACCCACATTTTGCTGGGCAAACACTCCAGTACTCAGCAGGAAGAGGGCAAAATGTAAGCCTAAACGGTGATAGCGTATTGTTTTCATATATTCGGTTTTCTTAATATCTGGTTTATATGAGGGCTGTTGGGTTCCTAGGAGCCGCCTGCGGCTGGGCGTTTTGAACTGCTTGGCTTTGGCTGCCTTGTAATAATGCTTTTATTTCGGTCAGTTCAGATTCCAGTTGACCGAAGCGGGCTTTCATTAATTTATTCTCCTTCTTCAGGGCGGCGGCAGTTTTGGGTTTATCCTGCGCTAATTCAGACAGTTGTTTTTTCAGTAGGCTGTTTTCCCGTTGCAGCTCCGCGGTCCTTTTCTCCAGCGCCTGAATGGCAATTAAGTTGATGCAGTCAAAATCAGCCTGGTTGATGGTGGTGTCATTGCCGATGGTGCCGAAGGAATCCGTGCCGAAAGCGGCGTGGAAGTCCTGGGCCATGGGCCCGTAGTGGCGGAGCGTCTTGCTGTCCTGGCCTTTGTAGTTCCAGCTGGTAAGGTTAAAGCGGGCAATTTTCTGCAGGAAGGCTTCGCCGTTTACCGGGGCAAAATTCTCTTTGCGGTTTACATCCGAAATGGTGCTCCAGGCATTGCCGTTAGCGGTCAAAACCGCGCCTACCGTAGCGGCCGAATTGGTGTAGAGTTTGTAGCCGTTGGCAAAGCGCATTTTCATCTGGTTACTGGCTTCAGAAGTTGCTTCAAAAGTTGTGCTCTGGTCGCCTATTATGAAAGACCCTGCATAACCATTGGTGGAAACCCGGTAACCTAAAGCAGTAGAATAATCGCCGGAAGCAGTAACGCGGTATCCAATTGCCATCGACGCGGCGCTCTGGGCCTTTGCCAGATAACCAATGGCAGCGGAGTAGGCTCCATAGGTTTCGGCCTGATAACCGGCAGCAAAAGTATAGTTGCCTTTCGCTTTCACATCGTAGCCGAAGGCAGTTGAATAAAAACCCAGGTTAGAGGTGTTCCATTGGTCTGCACTAACGCCCCCTGCCCGGAAAGCCGCGTAATGCGGCGCGTAAAACAGCCGGTCGCCGGCGCCGGTTACCGGTAACGAACTGAAGCCGTAGCCTATCCCGCCGGTAATGGTTAAACCGGCATCGGTATTACGCAGCCATAAACCTAATTTATTATTATCAATGTCGCTTCCGCTTATATTGCGGTTTGAAGTGCCAATTGTTACCTGCCCGTCAGAAGCTATACTTAGACCTGGATAATTTCCACTCCGTATTTCCTTGCCATTTGTGTTCAGGTTTTGGGTTAAGGTATGGTTGCCCAGGCCATCGCCCGCCGGGTTCAGGAAAGTCCAGCCGCCCGTACTCACATAATACCAGAACCCTACGGAAGTACCATCGGTCTGGAAAACCATCAGGCCGGTGGCCGGGCTGGCAATGGCCTGGCGCTGGGTTTCGGTGAGCCTGGGAATAAGCAGGCCTTTATCAGTGGCGGCAATGTCCAGCATGGCGCTGGGGTCAGGCGAAGCGGCTGGGGTGCCGCCAATGCGCACGCCGGTAGATTGGCCAAAAACGGCAGGGCTGTTTAAAAGCATAGTTGCCATAAAAAACAGGCAAAACAGGAAGCTTGCTTTACTAAGGGCAATTGGGGGTAGGTTACCTTTCATATTTGTATGAATTATAAAAAAATGAGGTGCATGTGTCCCTCATGCTAGGGTCAAAAACTGATTAGGGGCTAGGTTTTAGTCCAACCTAGATAGCAGTTAAATCAAAGAGCTAGCTTTAGGGTGGATTTTAATTAGTGGAATCAAGTATACCGTGGCATTAGCTCTGCACTATGGGAAGTGAAGGCCCACCAGACAGCACCCTTAGGAAGATTTGCTGCATTCGCTTTAAAATTCCAGATAAAAATCTCTAGGTAACACCTATGATTCCCTGCTACTTCTACCATCAGCAAAGTTTCAGGAACTAGTAGCCTCTTTCCTAATTAAGACCGTAGACAAAGTGTGTACAGCCTCAATAAATCTGGGATTGTCATTGGAAACAAAAAGACAGACGCAGTTTTATAAGTCACTAATAAAGTGACATTTATAAGCAATTACCGCCTTAACAGAGTGGGAAGATTACAAACGCTATTGGGTAGCTTCCGTCTCGTCTGGCGCATCTGGAGCCAAACCGTTATCAGTAGCGGCCATCTTTTTGAGGAGGCGGGTTTTAGCTCTCCGTACGCTTGCCGGATCTATGTTGAGCAGGGCGGCGATCTCCTTGGTGGAAAGGTTGATGTGAAAGTAGCTGTACAGGCGCTGCTCGTTTTTGGTGAGCGCGGGATACCTGGCTTGCAGGTCTTGGAAAAAATAAGGGTGAACCTGCTCAAAATGCAGCTTGAATTTAAGCCAGTCGTCATCTAAATGAAGGTTGGCATTCAGCAATGATTTTATCCCGGCCAACTCCTTGGGTTCAACGTTCGGACTATTTTTGTCCAAGTCCTTGATTTGCTGTTTCAGTTGGGCCAACATAGCGTTCTTCTGCTCCATATACAGCGTGGAGGAAGCCAACTCCCGGCGCTTGGCATCCAGTTGCTCCAACAACTCCTTGTTAGCAGATTGTTTTTCCTGCATTTCAGAGCTTAATTGCCGGATCTCCATCTCCTTCCTTTCCCGCTGCACATCCATTTGCTGGAGCGCGGCCTGTATGTTATTCTTCTCCCGCAGTGTTTCCCGCTGTCTGATTTCCTGCTTCCTTATATCAAGGGCAAGTTCGTCCATTTCCATTTCCTTGTCCAAGAGATCTTTCCGAAGGGCTTGGATTCGGGTGACCACCGCCGCCGAAAAGCAGAGGGCCTGTGAAACAATGGCCAGGTCTGGCAACAGCAGCCTGCCATTGGTAAAGCTGACAAACACATGATAAAACGCCACGCTCAGAATGAACACCAAAGGCGGGACGTGGGCAAAAAGAAAGGACTTGGAGAAAGGCAGCCTCGCCCGAAACGCCACTATTCCGGTGAAGAGGAGCAGGCCTGCCAGCGCCAATACCAAAAGGTTGTCAAATAATATGGTATACCGCTCTATGTAAAAACCACTGACATTGACCAGTGCCACCCCTGCGCTGAACCCCATATACCCCTTCATAGACCAGAGGAGCCATTTGTCAAGTTTAGGTAAATTCTTTTTAGTGTTCAGGAAGGCCCGTGTCATTTGGGTAGAGCCGTACATGATCATCACTACGCTCAAGTGCATGAACAAATTGTTCATGTTGTAGAAAGAACAAGTGCCATCTGCGAGTACCTCTGAGCTGAAAACAATGCCGGGGAAGATGACATTGAAAATAAACCGGAAAGCAGTGATATAGAGCATACCTCCCACCTGGGTGATAAGGAAAGCCAATATGGCGGAATCCCGGAAGCGGTAATACAGGTGCAGGTTGTTGAGCGTCAAAATCAACAGCACTGCCATGGAGACGGCCCATGCCGTAAACAGAAAGCCCTCTCTTTCTTCCGCGGCATTCTCCTCTTCCATGGTCGCACGCGCATGGACAACCTTGGGCAGGGCGTTTCCCAGGTCTACTTTTACCAGCACATAGAAAATGCAGGTAGACCTACCCTGTATGATCAAGGGCATCTCCCCCTTTGAGACGTACAGGTCAGAGGAGGCCGTGATTCCTACCTGCTGGGAGGTCCACGAGGAAGTATTCTCCGCGTAATAAAAGATGGTGTTGTGGAGAAAGGGATACACCTTGACCCTGTAAGCCTGCGCGTACAGCCCCCGGTTGACAGCTTCCAACTTTAGCCAGAACCGGCCTGCCTTAGTCACCCGCAAAGAATCATCCTTCTCACGAACGAGCGAGGCATCTAAGCGCACCCTGTCAAAGGAATAGCCCCGGTCAGGCATTACCCATAAAATCTTCACACCTACTTCCTGCCTGCCCGTCTCCCCAGCGATTGACTGGACAGATACAGGAAACATCCCAAGCAGAAGGACAACTGTGAGAATAAGCTTTGCGGCAGAATATGCTTTAGAAGGCAAGGGGAAGCAGTTAAAGAGAAATACATTTTATATGGTCCTTCTGTAAAGATATGTGATTATTACTATAAAATGTTTGACAAATAAATTGAATTTGTTTTCCTGCAAGAATCCTTCCTCCTTGACAGACAATTTATAATAGAGTATGAATCATATATTTACAGAATTACTCATATGAAAGCAAGGTCTCTCCATGCTCCTGACATAGGCAATGATTGGATTAGACAATTACTCAGAAGATAGTACCAATGTTAGGAAAGATACAGGACAACCTTTTAACTATGCTCAGCAGACAGTAAACACTAGCTTTGGTTCCACTTATCAATTACATTCAATACCTGATCAAAACCTGAACATCCCTGTAATTGCTTTCTGCCCCACATCCACCAATGACCCTTACCCTAAACTATTCCCCTGGTCCACCGGTTTTACTTTTACATCTTTTCTACCCACTTATTCTATGAGACATTTTCTCTTTTCCATACTCTTGCTGCTGAGCTTGGCGTCTTGCGCGCAAAGCCAGAACAACAAACAGACAGGCTCGGCAGAACCAGCATCGGTTAAAAAATCAACCAAGAACAAGGCAGATGTGGCGGTGGCCACTTTTGCCGGCGGCTGTTTCTGGTGCACTGAGGAAGCCGCCGAGAAACTGCGCGGGGTGGAAGACGTGATCTCGGGCTACACCGGCGGCTCCACCAAAAACCCGACTTACGAGCAGATCAGCACCGGCCTCACCGGCCACGCCGAAGCGGTGCAGATTTACTATGACTCCACGGTCATTACCTATGAAACCCTGCTGGAAGCCTTCTTCGCGGCGCATGACCCCACCACGCTCAACCGCCAGGGACCCGATGTAGGCACGCAGTACCGCTCGGCCATTTTCTACAAGACGCCACAGGAAAAAGCCCAGATTGACGCCTACATCAAGAAACTAAATGCCAACCGCGTGTTTCAGGGACCTATTGTCACGCAAGTGGCCGCCCTCACCGAGTTCTACCCCGCTGAGGCCGAGCACCAGGACTTCTACCGCTACAACCAAGACAACCCCTACATGCAAAGCGTCTCCAAACCCAAACTGGAGAAGTTCAAGCAGAAGATGGAAGGGAAGTTGAAGGACGAGTAATGGGCTGATTTTTTAATGTGCTGATGTGCTAATTCCCAATTTGGAGATTTGTGAATGTGGAAATTTGTAAATTTTAAATTAATAGCTGTAACAACTTCTGTTTTGGGCTTCATTTCTGGAAATGAGGCCGAAAACGGGATTTACCAGTCCCTTCTCCCTCTGGGAGAAGGTTAGGATGAGGGCACTTTCTGGGTACTTGAGAATTCAGTTTCTTTTAATAGGCACACCCTAGCCCTCTCCCAGAGGGAGAGGGAATTCTTCTTTCCGTTTTTGGCTCCATTTCCAGAAATGAGCCCGAAAACGCAAATGCCAAAACTCCCCTCTCCGTGGGAGAGGGGTTGGGGGTGAGGTCACCAACAACTAATCACTAAAAACCAGCAACTAAGCCGGCACGGCTGCGTTTCCATGAACCGGCAAGAATGGCTAGCTTTGCCTTACTATTTCCTGAACAGATTTTCCTTTGAAAGCAACCCAATTTCTAGAGCTGTACCGGCAAGACCCCGTGGTGCAAACCGTGGCCCTCAAGCTGCAGTCCACGGCACCGAACCATATACAATTGAAAGGCCTGGTGGGCAGTTTGGACGCCGTGGTGGCGTCGGCGTTGCAGACCATGCAGGCCGGCACGCACCTGTTCATTCTGCATGACCGCGAAGAGGCCGCCTATTTTTACAGCGACCTCACCAGCCTGCTGGAAGACGGCCAGGAAGTGCTGCTGTTCCCCAGTTCCTACAAGCGCGCTTACCAGTTTGACAGCACAGAGAATGCAAATATTCTCCTTCGGGCTGAAGTCCTGAACCGACTCAACGACCGCGCGGGCGCCGGTGCGCTCATTGTCACCTACCCCGAAGCCCTCACCGAAAAAGTCATCAACAAAAAGTCACTGGTGGCCAACACCCTGGGTGCCAAAGTAGGCGAAAAGCTGGACGTGGCCTTCCTCACCGAAATGCTCAGCAGCTATGACTTTGAGAAGACAGACTTTGTGTATGAAGCCGGTCAGTTCGCCGTGCGCGGGGGCATTGTAGACGTGTATAGTTATGCCAACGACTTGCCGTTCCGGTTAGAATTGTTCGGCGATGAAATTGAGAGCATCAGAACCTTCGACCCCAACACGCAGCTGAGCGTGGAGCAGAAAAAGCAAATCAGCATCATTCCCAACGTACAAACTAAACTGCTGCAGGAGACGCGGGAACCGTTTTTGGATTTTATTCCGCAGGACAGTAACATCTGGGTGAAAGATTACCGCCAGGCCGTGGAAGTTATCACGGAGTCTTACGAGAAAGCAGAACAGTCTTTTCAGGAGATGCTGGAAGGCAGCGCGGGCGTGCAGATTGTCTCCAAACCTGAGGATTTGTTTGAAAGCGGCAAAGCCTTCAAGAAATCACTGGAGAAATTCACGTTGGTGGAATTTGGCAAGCGGTTCAATTTCAAGAATGCCGAGGTCATCCAGTTTCAGGCGCACCCGCAACCCTCCTTCAACAAAGATTTCAAGCGGCTGGTGACCAACCTGCATGAAAACCAGAGCAACGGCTACGTGAACGTGATTGCCGCTGAATCGCCGCGCCAGGCAGATAGATTAACCACCATCTTTGACGAACTGGACCAGGACGTCCGGTTCCACCATTTAATGCTGGCGCTGCGCGAAGGTTTCGTGGATGACCAGGTAAAACTGGTGTGCTACACAGACCACCAGGTATTTGAGCGCTTCTACAAACACAAAACCCGCGAAGGCCATTCCAAAGCCAAGTCGCTCACGCTCAAAGAGCTGAAAATGCTCAAGCCCGGCGACTACGTCACGCACATGGACTACGGCATTGGTCGATTTGCGGGGCTGGAGAAAGTGGAAGTGGGCGGTCGGTTGCAGGAAGCTATCAGGTTAGTTTATAGAGACGATGATTTGCTGTATGTGAGCATCCACTCGCTGCATAAAATCTCAAAATACACGGGCAAAGAAGGCACGCCGCCTACCATGAGCAAACTGGGCTCGCCGGAATGGGAAAACAAAAAGAAGAAAGTCAAGAGCAAGGTCAAAGACATTGCCGCTGAACTGATCAAGCTCTACGCCAAACGCAAAAAAGCGCCCGGTTACGCGTTCAGCAGAGACGGTTTCCTGCAGGCCGAGCTGGAATCTTCGTTCATCTATGAAGACACCCCAGACCAGGGCAAGGCCACCGAAGACGTGAAAAACGACATGGAACTCCCACACCCCATGGATAGATTGGTGTGCGGAGACGTGGGCTTCGGGAAGACGGAGGTGGCCATACGCGCCGCCTTCAAAGCCGCCTGTGACGGCAAGCAAGTGGCGGTGTTGGTGCCCACCACCATCCTGGCCATGCAACACTACAAAACATTCAGAGATCGGCTGGAGGCGTTCCCCGTGCAGGTGGAATACATCAATCGGTTCAAAACCACAAAGCAAATAAAGGAAACCTTGGGCCGCGTAGCCGAAGGAAAAACCGATATCTTGATTGGCACGCACCGCCTGGCCAGCAAAGACGTCAAGTTCAAGAACCTGGGCCTGCTAATTATTGACGAAGAGCAGAAGTTTGGCGTGAAAACCAAGGAACGGCTCAAGGAAATAAAAGTAAACGTTGACACGCTCACGCTCACCGCCACGCCCATCCCGCGCACGCTGCACTTCTCGTTGATGGGTGCCCGTGACCTGAGTGTGATTGCCACGCCGCCGCCCAACCGCCAGCCAGTACAGACCGAGCTGCACGTGTTTGATGATATCTTAATCAGAGACGCCGTTTCAGCGGAAATCAAGCGCAAAGGCCAGGTCTTCTTCGTGCACAACCGCATAGCGGATATTGAGGAGATGGGTAACCTGATTCTCAAACTGGTACCAGATGCCAAAGTCACCTTCGCGCATGGCCAGATGGACCCCGAGGAGCTGGAGAAACGCATGATGCGCTTCGTGGAAGGTGAGTATGACGTGCTGGTTTCCACCAACATCATTGAAAGCGGGCTGGACATTCCCAACGCCAACACCATCATCATCAACCGCGCGCACATGTTCGGGCTGAGTGATTTGCACCAGATGCGCGGCCGTGTGGGCCGGTCTAATAAGAAAGCGTATTGTTATTTATTGACGCCACCAGTTTCCGGTTTGCCGTCAGATGCCCGCAAGCGTTTGAGTACCTTAGAAGAATTCTCTGACCTGGGCGAAGGCTTCAAGATTGCCATGCGTGATTTAGATATTCGCGGAGCGGGAAACATGCTGGGCGGCGAACAGAGCGGATTCATCAATGATCTTGGTTTTGAGGCGTATCACCAGATTCTGGACGAAGCCGTGCAGGAACTCAAGGAAACCGAGTTCAAAGAACTGTTCTTCAAAGAACTGGACGCCGAGAAATTGCTGGATCCCGTGCGCGAATGCAGCGTGGAGACAGACTTGGAGATTCTGATTCCGGACTACTACATCAGCAACATTTCTGAGCGCCTGCAGATGTACAGCAAACTGGACAGCGTGAAAGACCTGGAAAGTTTGGAGAAATTGGTGACCGGCATGGTTGACCGCTTCGGGCCTATGCCGGAGCAGGTGGAGCAGCTGGTGAACATTGTGAAAATGCGCTGGGAGGCCTGCCAACTGGGTTTTGAGAAACTCACCATTAAGAAAGAAACCCTCAAAGGCTACATACCAAGCGTGAACAATGAGCCGTTCTTTCAGTCAGAAACTTTTAGCCGCATTCTGCAGTACGTTCAGCAGCATCCGCGCCGTTCCAGACTGAAGGAAGCCAAAGACAAGCTCATCGTGATTGTGGAGAATATCTCCTCCCTTGATGCTGCCAAGGCCATTTTTGAGGATTTGAAAGTATAATGTATTTCTGTTTTCGGGCTCATTCCCGGAAATGAGCCCGAAAACAGCAGGCCAGCCTACGGCTGACCAACTTTTCATCAAGCCCCCGGTTCTTTTCAATCGCACTGAATTTGTTGCACATGAACTCTTCACCAATCCCTGCCACCAACTCAGACGTCCTTTCGGTGTTCAGGGCCTTGCCGGGGCTATACCTCATCTTGTCACCGGAACTGCTCATTGTAGAGGCCAGCGAGGCGTACCTGCAGGCCACCTTCAAAGACCGTTCTATCATAGGCCATTATCTGTTTGAGATTTTCCCAGACAATCCAGACGCGCTTCAGGCGCAAGGCGAATTGAACCTTAAGCAGTCTCTGGAACACGTGCTGGCGCACAAAGCCCCGCACCAGATGCCCCTGCAGCGCTATGATGTGACCCGTTCTGCTGAGCGCGGCGGCGGTTTTGAGGAGAAATACTGGCTGCCCCACAACAAACCGGTGCTAGATACCAACGGGCAGGTGCTCTACCTCATTCACACCGTGGAAGACGTGACCCAGCAGCAGAAGTACGAGCAGGAAACGGAGCGGCAGGCCCGGCAGGCGCAGGAAAACATGGAACGCTTCCAACTGCTGGCCATGGCCACCAATGACGTGATCTGGGACTGGAACCTGGCAGATGACACCATTTGGTGGAATAACGGCTTCAAAACTATTTTTGGTTACCAAACCGTTGAGAAATACATTAACTCATGGTACGGCCGCATTCACCTGGATGACCGTGAGCGCGTGGTGCACGGCATTCATGACGCCATAGACAACGGCAAGAAGAACTGGCAAGATGAATACCGGTTCAGAAAGGCAGACGGCAGCTACGCCGAAGTATTTGACCGCGGCATTATTGCCCGTGATGACACCGGCCGGCCCTTGCGCATGATTGGAGCCATGCTGGATCTCACCGAGAAAAACCGCTACGCCGCTGAACTCCAGGCGTCGCATGCCCGCCTGAACCAGATTCTTGACGCCCTGCCGCACATGACCTTCACCTCCCGCCCAGACGGGTACGTGGATTATTACAGCCAGCGTTGGTATGATTTTCTGGGCGGCACCCGTGAGACCCTGACCGGCTGGGGCTGGGAAGACTACATTCACCCAGAAGACCTGGACAGCACCATTTCGGGTTGGCGACATTGCCTGGCCACCGGCACGCCGTACATGGTGGAGAACCGCTGGCGCGCGCAAGCCACTGGCGAATACCGCTGGTTTCTGGTGCGGGGCATGCCCGTGCGAGATTCTGAAGGTGCCATTACCATGTGGGTGGGCTCATACACAGACATCCATGACCAGAAAAAGACGCAGCTGGCTTTGCAGGAGAGTACCCAGCACTTCAAGTTCCTGGCCGACAGCATGCCCCAACTGGTCTGGACCACAGACCCCAACGGTTTCCATGACTACTTCAACCAGCAATGGGTAGACTACACCGGCTATGACGTAGAAACCAGCAAAGGCACCCAGATGTGGAATGACATCCTGCACCCAGATGACCAGGTGCGCACCTCTGAGCGTTGGCAGATTTCTCTGCAGACCGGCAAACCTTATGAGGTGGAGTACCGGTTCAGGCGGGCGGCAGACGGCGAGTGGCGGTGGTTTCTGGGCCGGGCGCTGCCCCTGCTTGACGCAGACGGCAAGATTGTGCGCTGGTTTGGCACCTGTACAGACATTGAGGACCAGAAACGCCATGAAGAGCTCATGGAACAGACCAACCGGGAACTGCGCAGCATCAATGAAGACCTGGACAGCTTTGTCTACACGGCCTCCCATGACTTAAAGCTGCCCATCATCAACATGGCCGGTATTTTCAAGGAACTCACGAGCCACGCCACCTTCCATGACCCAGACGCGCCGCTGCTCATCACCATGTTTGAGAAATCGCTCACGCAGATCAACGCCACCATCTCAGACCTGGCCGAGATTGTGAAAGTACAGAAGAGCATCAATGCCCAGCGCGAGGTCGTTCCCCTGCAGGATTTGGTGGAAGAGGTGACCTTCAGCATCAAAGACATGGTCAAGAGTTCAAACGCCAGCATCAAGACAGATTTCTCTGAGGCAGATTCGCTGGTTTTCTCCCGGGTCAACCTCAAGAGCATTTTCTACAACCTCATCAGCAACGCCATCAAGTACCAGTCGGTAGACCGCACCCCAGAAATCATGCTAAGCACAGAGAAGCAAGACGGATTTGTGGTGCTCACCATCAAAGACAACGGCATGGGCATAGACATGGAGCGCCACGGACACAAGTTGTTCCAGATGTTCAAGCGGTTCCACAGCCACGTGTCCGGCTCCGGGCTGGGCCTCTACATCATCAACAGAATTATTCAGAAGAACAACGGCCGTATTGAGGTCAGCAGCCAGGTGGGCAAAGGCACCACTTTCCAGATTTATTTCCCTACCGTTTCAGAATAAATAATTGCTTCTGGTTTAACAGCACCCAGGAGTTTTCCTTGAACTACAACAAAAGGCCACCCGTGCAAACACGGGTGGCCTTTTTGGCTGGTATTTGTAACGATTGGTTATGTGGTGACACTCCCCACGAAAAGACCACAGCCTTTTATCTGCTAGGAGTCAAGGCCGCTTGGCCCGGAAAAACGGTTTGGTAATTTTTAGAGACAGTGGTGGTTTTAACGGCCTCACCCCTTGCGAAGCCAGAAACTACCAGAAAAAACAACAGGAAAACACCCAACAGAGGTAGATATCTTTTCATAAAAACAGAAGCGGTTAAGTTCTTCCTTCCACATACTGAATTTTAGTTGAAAGGTTTTTCTGCCGGGTCCGTTTTCAGGCTCATTTCTCAAAACGAGCCCCAAAACGCAACAGACCACCGCGCTAGCTTAACCCTTCCACGGGGCACTCGTACATTCAAGGGCAAGGGCCGGTCACCGCGCCCTGCTAGCAATGAATATTCCTTAACACCCTACTAACATGCAAAATAACCAGAGAAATTGGCAGTCGCCAGACCAAGACGGCGAAATGGACAACCACCGCATAGGCCGTGAATTGCACCACCGTGACCAGCAGAACAGACCGTCGTCCTCATCAGGGGGCAACCGCTGGAGCCAAGACCGCAGCTACCAGCAAGGGCAAGGGCATCAAGGCCAGAACCGCTTCCCGGAAGACCAGTACAGTCGCAACTCCAACGCAGATTTGGGCGGTAGCCTGAACAAGCACTACGGAAACCAAGGCCAGCGTTCCCACCAGAACAGCAGCTCTAACTACGGAGACGGACGCGGCACCGGCAGCTACCAGCAAAACCAACAGAGCCATTCTTCTTACGGTGATGGCCGCGGTAATTACAGCGCTCGCCAAGATTCCTACGGCCAGGGCCATGTGCGGGCCTACAGTGAGAACGTGCCCATGCAACGCCGCCTAGATGACACCAATGAAAACTATTACCGCGGCGCGTACATGGACCCCAAAGGGGTGCAGCAGGAACTGCCCAGACCCGAAGATAACCCCTACAATGAATACCCCGGCACCCGCAGCCGCTACAAAGACGATGACTACCGCTACGGCAGCGGCAACCACACCTGGTATGAAGAGCGCCGCTACACAGACAACAACGGCCACCGCGCAGACCGTGACAAAGGCGATATGCTGGGCGAAATGGGCGAAGGCGTGCGCGAGGCCTGGCATGACATGAAACACGGCGTGCAGAACCTCTGGAACCGCGGCACCAACGCCGTGCAACCAGACCATGACCGCGACCGTGACAGCTACCGAACCAGCAGAGACAACCGCCAGGAGTACCGCTCCACCCGCGACCAGGGCACAGAACGTGGTCCGCGTTGGTCAGATGAGACAGATTCCGGCGATGACTCCTTTTTCTACAACCGGGGCAACAACCCGCGCTACTACTAACCAGCCATGAAAGCTGTATTTTGGGCAGCCCTCATCACGGGCCTAGCGGGCGCCATTCTGCTCCTGCAACTTTTGCCTCCCCCAGAAGAGCCCGGCGACAACCCGCTGCTAGCTCCTTAACCTGTATTTGACCTCCTTAAAAGCCGAAACAAAATGTTTCGGCTTTTTCTTTGCCGGTTCTTGAAACAAGCGAAGCCATTGTAGAGACGCCATACCTTGCGTCTCACGCATTGCTGAATTCTATCTGCACGAGTAAGACGCAAGGTATTGCGTCTCTACAAATAACGCATCACGCATTCCAACTTCGTCTAAATCACGCGCAACGGCACTTTTCATAGGCGGCGAGCTGTTCTAGTTTCAGTAAGAATTCAACCACTAAATTTCCGTTTTTGGCCTCATTTCTGAAAATGAGCCCGAAAACGCCCATCCTAAAAATGCTACAGGAATTACTTACCCAAATACGCGCGTGCCAGATGTGTGCTGCGCATTTACCCCATGGCCCTAGGCCCATTGTGCGGGCAAGTGCCACAGCGCGCCTCTTGGTGGTGGGGCAGGCGCCGGGCACCAAAGTCCACGCGTCGGGCATTCCCTGGGACGACCAGAGCGGCAAGCGCCTGCGGCTTTGGCTGGGGCTCACGCCCGATGAATTCTATGACGAAACCCACGTGGCCATCATGCCCACCGGCTTCTGCTACCCCGGCACCGGCCCCAGCGGCGACCTTCCGCCCCGCCCCGAATGCGCCACGCACTGGCACCCGCAACTTTTGCCGCTGCTGCCCAACATCCAGCTCACTTTGTTGATTGGAAATTACGCGCAGAAAGCTTTTCTGGGAACTTCGGCGAAGCCCACCCTCACCCAAACCGTGGAAGCCTGGCGCGACTACCTGCCCCGGTATTTGCCCCTGCCCCATCCCTCGCCGCGCAACATTGCCTGGTTCAAACGGCACCCATGGTTTGAGCACGAAGTGATTCCCACGCTCCAGGAGATTGTGAACAGTACTCTTAACCAATAAGACAAAAGTCTAGATTTTGCTGAATTTCAGAGATGGTACCTTTCCCATTCTTGCCCGAAGGCGTTTTTTGGCTACATTCGGGAAATGAGGCCCAAAACGCATGAGCACGTCTTTTAAGAGTAAACTGCCCCACGTGGGCACCACCATTTTCACCACCATGAGCCAGCTGGCGCAGCAGCACGGGGCCATCAACCTCTCGCAGGGCTTCCCAGATTTTGACTGCGCGCCAGAACTGGTAGATTTGGTGACAGATGCCATGCGCCAAGGCTTCAACCAGTACGCGCCTAGCATTGGCTTGCCCAACCTGCGGGAACAGATCAGCTTGAAAACCCAGCGCCTCTACGGTCACACCACCGACCCCAACTCGCAGATCACGGTCACCTCTGGCGCCACCGAGGCCCTGTTTGCCGCCATTACCGCCGTGGTGCGGCCGGGGGATGAAGTCATTGTCCTGGAGCCGTGTTATGACAGTTATGTTCCGGCCATTGAGCTGAACGGCGGCGTGCCCGTATTTGTCCCGCTCACCTTCCCAGACTTTAGTATTGACTGGCAGCGGGTGAAAGAAAAGCTGACTTCTAAAACCAGGTTGCTGATTATCAATTCGCCGCATAACCCCAGCGGGGCCATTTTGAGCGCGCAAGATTTGCAGGAACTTAAGGCCCTGGCGCATGCGCATCCGTTTCTGATCATTAGTGATGAGGTCTACGAGCACATGGTCTTTGACGGAAACCAGCACCTGAGTTTGTTGACGGAGCCAGCATTGGCGGAGCGGAGTTTTGTGATCTCGTCCTTCGGGAAGACGTTTCATACCACCGGCTGGAAAGTTGGTTACTGCATCGCGCCCGCGCACCTGACTTCTGAGTTTAGAAAAGTGCACCAGTACCTCACCTTCAGCACGGCCACACCGTTTCAGCAGGCCCTGGCCACGTATTTAGAAAGGCCCGAACCGTATCTTTCTTTACCTGCTTTCTACCAACAGAAACGCGATTTGTTTACTGAACTGCTGCGGCCCAGTCGGTTTGAGTTATTGCCCAGCGCAGGCACCTATTTCCAGCTGGCCCGCTACCACCAGATATCTGATCTACCCGAGGTGGACTTTGCGCAGTGGCTCACCAAAGAGGCGGGCGTGGCGGTAATTCCGGTCTCCGTGTTCTACCATGACCAGACAGACCACCGCGTGGTGCGCTTCTGCTTCGCCAAAAAAGTCGAAACGTTAAAAGCCGCCGCAGATAGATTGGTGAGGTTGTAAAATCCCGTTTTCGGGCTCATTTCTGGAAATGAAGCCGAAAACGGAAAATCTTGCAGGCACAAAAAAGCCCCGACCAATGGCCGGGGCTTTTAATTTGGGTTGGTTTAAAAAATTGGCTTCCTAGTTAGCGACCACCAAGCGTTTGGTGATCACGCCGCTTTCAGTGGAAAGCTTCACCAGGTACATGCCTGCGCGGTACTTGCTCAGGTCAAGGTCATAGCTCTTAGAAGCGCCTTCCGTTCCTGTGCCAGCACTCACCGCCGTCACCAGGCTGCCTTTGAGGTCATATACTTCCAGGGTATAAGCAGCATTGCTTCCGAAGGACACGCTAATGTTCACGGTCCCAATGGCTGGGTTAGGATACACGTCAACAGTTGAGGTACCCGTGGCCTCTGCCATGCTCAAAGACGATGATTTGGTGACCGCAATGGTACCAGAGCAGCTGCCAATGGTGCACCCGTGGGCCAGATGAGCCGCTACGCCGCTGGCGTCAATGCAGATTTCCTGGCCTTTGTGGCAAACCAGCACTTTGTCCATTCTTCCGCTTTTGCCAGCGCTGCAGCGGGCATCTACCACCGTAATGGTTTCAGTGGCCGTAGAGCTGCAGCCGAACTCGTTGGTAGCCGTTACCGTGAAGGTGTAGGTACCCGCCGACGTTGGGGTGAAGACTGGGTTTGCGGCTGTAGTGCTGCTTAAGCCAGCGGCTGGTGACCAGCTGTAGGTAGTAGCTCCTGCCGCCGAGGTAGCGTTTGAAGCCGTCAAGGTGAGGCTTTGCGCGCCATATCCCAGGAAAATAGTCTTGGCCGTGTTCACCCCCGTGTTGGTGTTGTCTGTTCTGCTTACCGCTATAGACGTTACTGGCTTGGTGCCAATAACCGTTACCACCGCGGTGGTAGAAGACACATTGCCATTTACATCTGTCACCGTCAAGATAACTGTATACTCTTTAGAAGTGCTGGCAGCTGTTACAGAGGAACAGTCAAAACTGGTTCTGCTCACCGACATAGAGGCAATGCCACATGCGTCATAAGAGCCATTGTTCACATCTGCCGCGCTGATGGTAGCTGATCCGTTGACCAACGTAACGGAGATGTTCTTAGCCAATGCGTAAGGTGCCTGCTTGTCAGTTACGGTTACTTTGAAACTGATGGTGCTGATGTTGCCAGAGGCATCAGTGGCTACAAACGTGTTGGTGGTAGTACCTACCGGGAACACAGAACCAGAAGCCAAACCTGCCGTCTGCACGGTGCTTACTTCGCAGTTGTCAGTGGCCACCGGGGTCACATACGTTACCATGGCTCCACACACATCTTGGTCAGTGTTGACCGCCACATCCGCAATTGATGCAAACGCAGGGGCTTGTCTGTCTGTAACAGTCACTGTGAAGCTGACAGTGCTGGTGTTGCCAGAAGCATCAGTTGCTTTGAACGTGTTGACCGTTGCCCCTACCGGGAAAACAGAAGCTGAGGGCAAACCGGCAATTTGTACGGTTGTCACTGCGCAATTGTCAGTAGCAACTGGCGTAGCATAGGTTACAGCAGCACCACAAACGTTATTGTCTGTGTTGACCGCTACATTAGAAATGGCAGCGAATACAGGAGCTTGGTTGTCTACTACCACTACCTCTTGGGTAGCTGTAGAAACCAGACCATTTATATCTTTCACAGTCCAGGTCACAGTAGTAGTACCAACCGGGAAGAAGGCTGGTGCATTATTAGTCACAGAAGCCACGCTGCAGTTATCAGAAGTAGCAGGGCTAGAAAGTGCTACCGCAGCTCCGCATTTACCAACTTCAGCAAAAGCAGTCACCTTTACCGGAGCGGCCATGACTGGAGGGGTTACATCTTTCACCACCACTTGCTGGCTCTGACTGACGCTGTTGCCGTTGCCGTCATTGTAAGTCCAGGTTATAGTGTAGGTTCCCTGGGCCGTGTAGGTTAAAGGGTTATTGGTGGTAGCCGTGATGGTACCTTTGCAGGCATCAAGGGCTATAGGCGCTGTTACGGTTACAGAACACTCTGCGTTCACTACCGGCAAGGTAGCCAATGTGGGCACTGGGGCTTGGTTGTCCACTACGGTTACTGTGAAAGAAACAGTTGACACGTTTCCGCCAGCGTCTACGGCTTGCCATTTCTCAGTAGTAGTACCTACCGGGAACACATTGCCACTTCCTATACCCGCCACTTGCGTGGCCGGAATAGCGCCTCCTTCAAATTCTACTACATAAAAAGCGGTAGCCGTGTAGAACCAATCATTCCAGGTGCCGTTTGGCCCCCAGTTGATAACTGCCCAGTCTTCGCCTTGACCACCGCCTGCATTGTTAGGCTCCCCCGCATTCCAATTAGTGTAAGAGACAGGCTCACTTGTTACCCATTTATACTGGCCTTCCACTGCCCTATCAGTATGCCCAATCCAAATGTAAAAAGGACTCATAGCTGAGACAAAGGCGTTTTCCTGAGAGTTGCTGATAGTCACCAGGTGCCCACCTAAGGCAATGGCTTTGGCATGGGCATCTTCTGGCGTAGTAGCCGTATTAGAAATGAAATAGGCATGTCCGCCGAAATTTCCTTTATAGGTATATCCTGGTATAGAGGTTGGCAAATTACCATTCCCACAATTATCAGTAGCGGACGGGGTGGTATACGTTACCTTGGCTCCGCATGTGTTAGGATCAGCGTTTACCGTGATGTTAAATGGTCCAGAGATAACCGGAGGGGTTACATCTTTGATTACCACTGTCTGCTCCTGCGTGGTTTTGTTTCCAGCGGCATCTGTGTAAGTCCAGGTTACGGTATGAGTTCCCTGCGTGGCAAATGTGGTTGGACCCGAGGTAGTAGCCGTAATAGTGCCAGAGCAACCATCAGTTGCCGTTGGCGCTGTCACTGTTGCTGAACATTGACCAGTGACTGTTGGCAAAGCGGCAAGTGTTGGAACAGGGTTCGCATTATCTACAACAGTCACTACAAAACTACAGCTTGTGTTACCGCAACTGTTGGCGGCCGTAATAGTTATTGTAGTTTGGCCTACGTTAAAGGCTGAACCGCTTCCGGTGCCGGCGCCAGAACCACTGGTAGCTCCTGAAAAACTGTATGTCACATTTGGGCTAGTGCCTGTGATGATGGGGTTGTAAGTAAACACCCTAGAGCAACTGTTCACATCGGTAAATAGTACTTCATTTTGCGTTTGCGGACAATTTGCAATGGCAGGTGCAGTACATGGTGATACTACATTTACAGTTATAGTCTCTGTAGTAATCCCCACTGGTGTACCATTGTCTGTTGCCGTAAACGTAATTGTGTTTGTGCCCAAATTGCAAGCACTAGCGGCAATGGTGACATTGGCTGTAGAGACACTCCCATTGGTAACTGATGTAGTTACCCCACACATACCGTTGGCATTTACCGTGGTAGTAATGAACTGGCCTACTTCTGGCCCAATAAACTGGGGATTAATAGTAATAGATTGCCCAACATTTAAGTTAATGATATTGTTCTGAGGAAACCCGCTAGAGGAAGGCTCTATATTGCCGGCATTGCTAACATTGAAGTTTGAGCATAAGCCATTCAAATAATAAAGTCCGTCAAAGTTACCCCCTGGGCCATCGTAGGAGCTATTAGGATGCAGGAATCTACCTATCTGTACATAGTTTGACCCGTTGCCGTGGTTAATACCCACCGTTGCCGGGGCTCCGGTTGACGCCGTACCATAAGCCCACTGAATGTTTTGGTGGTTCAGGGCCACATTTCGCCCAAAGCCTAACAAAGGATCTGTGCCGTTTGTCAGGATAATCTGAAAGGTGTTGCTACCTGCTCCATTTCCATAAGGCCCTACGCCGTCCCACGTAACTATAATATTACCAGCAGTCTGCTTGAAATAAATCTGTCCCCGTACGTTTGTGTCAACATCACCCCAAAAAGCGGCAACCATGGGCACATGAAATGGAAAACCAGATGGGTTATAGGCGTATTCTGGTGCAACAAAGGTCAAATTCCCATTTGTATTAATGTAAACTTGATTATAAGTGGTGCCATACAGGTTAAAATTGAAACCTAAGGCTACTGGCCCATAAGATCCATCATCATTTTTGGGTACGGCTGTATAACTTCCATCGCGCGGAATAAAGCACGAGCTGGCCAATGCACCTACTGAAGTGTTAGTAAAAGCACCCGCGAAAAGCCCCCCTAAGGGATTGCTGCTCGCAAACGAAGGTGACAATCTTCCAACCTCTGGAATCGAGGCAGTTCTAGCCTTGCTCTCCTTAGTGGTTCTATAGGTAGGGTCTAATAAAGCTGGGTCAATTACTTGGGCTTGTGAAAAACTAAGCTGAGGTAGTAATACAAAAGCAAACAGGGCAAAAATGATAAATAATGATTTAAGCCTGCCTTTTATTAGGGAGTTGGAACAATAAAAATTGTCTTTCTTCAGAATAGGCACCTGCCTTTTCTGAAGAGAATCTTCTTCTAAGAAGCTTTGTAATTCTTTCATCATAAAAAAATAGTTAAAGGTTTAGTAGTAGAAAAAAGAGAAAGCTCCGCCAGGCCACCATTTGGGGCAGCAAAAATTCAGTGAATGTTACTTCACCGTAATGGGTAAGAGGAAAAGAAAAGCGTAAGTTGGGGGTAAGCTATTCCGGGGGAAGGGAATATGTATACTATTCGTACAAAGGCAGGTGCTGGCACCAGCAGAGCATTGCCAGCAACCCAACTTTATACAATTGAGAAATCCCTGATTAATGAACCAGGCTATAGCGTTTCAGTATTATAATTGGCAAAGGATAAACGAACTTTTAGAAACCTAATAATATTTTTTATAATTAAGCGAGGCAAATAAATTTTATAAACGCTTAAATGTAAAATTATGTTTAATGAATGCAAGTTCATTAAACATAATTTTTTATAAGTTTCCTTTAATTAGAAGCTATATTATTTGAACAATAGCCCAAGAATCCTAGTAAAGCAACATTTTCATTCACTAAGGCATCTTTGCCCGAAAATCCCATAAATACGTTTAAAGAGGAAATAAATTTAGAATAAACAAAACTGCCTGCCTACAGCAACTTCTCCGCCACTTCCTGCCAGGTGCTCACGCGCTCAAACTCGGTGAGGTTGACGTTGTGCGGCGAGGAGAAGAGCAGTTTACGGTCCCCGCTAAAGGTGCGCAGGTTCTTGGGCCGGTCGTCAATCATGATATCGGCGCCTATGATGCTTTTGTCGCCGCAGAGCACGTAGTTCTGCCAGCCAATAAACGGAAAATGGTCATGCAGCCAGTCAAACTTGTCAATGAGTGAATTCCGGAACTCCATGCCCGCGCTCACAATAAAGACATCGTACTTCTCGGTGAGCGCTTTTATGACTTCCTGGCTGCCGGGAATGACCTTCAAATCTCTGAAAAATCCTTCGGCGTTGTTGTATTCCCAGACTTTGTCTTTGTGCTCTGCGGGCACGCACTCATACACTTCCTTGCCGTGCAGTTGCTCCAGCGTAAGGTTCAGGGCGCAGTCGCGGTTATAGAGGTCAATGAACTTGGCTATGGGGTCGGCCATGACTTCATCCATGTCAATGGCTATCTTTTTCTTGGTTGGCTGCATTTGGGTATTCTTGGTGAACGTTCTCTATCTTTATCGGGAATAAGAAAAGGAAGTTTCTGATTCTGAAATATTGACCCCTAATTCTTGATTCCCCATTCTTAATTCTTAAGTAAATGACCGATTTGCGCGTTTCCTTGATCCAAGCCGACTTAAAATGGCACGATGCCGCCGCCAACCGCGCTCTTTTTGAGGAGAAAATACAGCAACTCCCCGCCACCGACTTAGTGGTCTTGCCCGAAATGTTCACCACTGGTTTCAGCATGGACGCTCCGGCGCTGGCCGAGGAAATGGACGGCCCCACCGTGACCTGGCTTAAACAGGTGGCGCAGCAAACCCAGGCGGTGGTCATGGGCAGCGCAATCATCAAAGACCAGGGAAACTACTATAACCGCCTGCTCTGGGTACGGCCAGACGGCTCGCTGGAAACCTATGACAAGCGCCACCTCTTCCGGATGGCCGGCGAATGCGAGGCCTATACGCCCGGTAATCAAAAGCTGATTGTGGAGTTAAACGGCTGGAAAATCTGCCCGCTGGTGTGCTATGATTTGCGGTTCCCGGTGTGGGCGCGCAACACGCCCTTGCACTATGATGTGCTCATTTACATAGCCAGCTGGCCCAACAAACGCCGCCTGGCCTGGCAGACCTTGCTCCGGGCCCGCGCCATTGAGAACCTGGCCTTTTGCCTGGGCGTGAACCGCGTAGGCACCGACGCCAACGGCCACCTTTACGCCGGCGACACCGCCGCCTACAATTTACTGGGTGAGGAGCTCTACCATTCAGAACACGAAGAAGCGTTCACCACCATTACCCTGTCCCGCGCCCATTTAGAGGAAACTCGTAAAAAACTTCCCTGGGATGTAGACGCCGATGCCTTTACAATTCTGTAATTCTAAATAGCCTCAGGATCTAATCAGAATTCCCGTTTTTGGCTTCATTTTCAGAAATGAGCCCGAAAACGGGATTATCACTTTACTTTTGTCATTCTGAGCTTGCCGAAGAATCTAACGAAGACACAATTAGCAGCTGCCTACCTCAAGCACCTCCGTCGTTGTTATTACTCGCCGTTGTTGGTGTTCATAGGGGCCAACAATCAAGACTACGGTTCCAGCTGCTTTTTTGCACGCAGTTTGCTTTCCTTCCAAATTTCTGCTTACTCCTGAGTTCTACAAGACGGCTCATTCCATAGCCGGGCTCCGAGCGCTCACGGCCGCGAGGCCCCGCCTTCCCCTCTCGCGCTGTACCAGCTTCCTGGCGCCTTCGCCACCCGCCTGACGGCGACGGAACCTGCTTAGGCGCTCGATGGAAAGGCTGGAAAAGGTGCTAGTTGGTAGGCAGTCTTCGTTTTGGGTATAAAACAATGCCGCCAGCTCAAAAGACCTCACAGGTTTCCAAAACCTGTGAGGTCTGCGCCAATTACGTTTTCGGGCTCTAAATTGGAAATGAAGCCGAAACTGGCAATGCGCGTGCCGGTTGTAGAGACCAGGCACTGCCTTGTCTCTACTGTGGAGGAACCGACAGACGCTTGCTCAAAAGACCTCGTAGTGTGCGCAGCTCCTACGAGTGTCTCCGCCATTGTCCGCCAGTTCCTACCGCTGTAGCAACAGTTTATGCGTGGAAGTTTGACCGCTGGGCAACGTGACGCGCAGGAGATAGAAACCATCAGGCAAATGCTGCACGTCTAGCTGTTGGGTTTCCTGCGAAGCGGTTTTGTCTTGTAACACCTTGGTGCCGGTGAGCGTGAATAATTGAAGAGTGGCCGCCTGCGGAGTCTGCACCTGTACAAAACCTTGCGCGGGGTTGGGGAACACCAACACCTGTTTCGCAAGCTCCTGGTCACGTGCGCTCAAGGGGTGTGACAACACTTGCCAATGCTTCAATCCGCCCGCGTGGGTGCCTAGAATCACGGTTGGCCGCGCGTTTACCAGTTGTTGCAAATTTCCGGAAGTGATGAAATTCCCAGGACCCAGCAAAGCCGGCTTGTAATCAAACTGCAGTTCATCCCAAAGCACATTTTCCTGCACCGGGAAAGTCCCCGACAATTGGGCCGTGAAATCTGGGTAGAGGTTTAACTGCCCGCTGTCATCGGTGGTGAGTAAATCCGGGATAGTGTTCTGGTCTAAGTGGGCGATGTGAAGTTGCAGTCTTCGTTTCACAGAATTCGCCGCAAGGCCGCCCAGCGCATCTGAGACCAAGGCCCAAACCGGCGAAGTGGACGTGCCTGTGTTCCGGTAATAATGCAACGCGCCAGAAGACCGGCCCACTAACAAATCCAGGGTTCCGTTTTGGTCTACATCATACAGATACGGCGTGTCTCCTCTTGTAAAAGTAACCCCGGTGAGGCGCACGGCCGCCGCTGAAAACTGGGCTGGCTGCTGCGCCGCGGCTTGGTTCAGGAGATAATGGAATTCCTGCGTGGTGGTGGCGGGGTTATAAGCGCTGTAGGCTAAATCTATGGCCCCGTCTTGGTTAAGGTCTACTAACTGGGGCTTCAGGTTCAGCAATTTCTGGCTCGCAAAACCAAGGTAATCTGTGTTCACCAGTTCAAACTGCGGCTGACTGCCCGTGCCTTTGTTCTGAAAAAGCGTGAGCGACGCGGCATATTGGGTGCCGTTCAGGAGCGCGGTGTTGCCCACCAACAAGTCTAGTGTATTGCCGCCGGTAAGCGCACCTAAGGCGGGCGCGGCACCTTCGCCCAAATCTACCATTTGGTGTTGCAGGAACGGCTGTTTGGCACCAGTAAACCTTGGCAGAATAGCAGTGCCCGTGTTGGCGTACACCCACGTAGAGCTCGCCAAATTGACGTTCTGGTGCGAATTAGAGGTGGCGTTGGGCGCTACCACCAAGTCTGGGATTCCGTCAAACGTGACATCTAAATAATACGCCGCCGGAAAAACGCTGAACTGGTTGCCCGTAATATCTGGCGGAAGATTGTATTGCGCGCTGGAAATCCTAGGTTGAAGATTACTGCCAATGTTCATCAAACTCACTAAATCTGGGCAATCGTCATGGCCTACTACTAAATCCAAAACGCCGTTGGCATCTACATCTAGCGGCAGCACGCTAGAACCGCCAATGTGCTGTACCGCCGGACAAGAATCTCCGTTAAACGCATACTTGTTGCAAGAACCTATGCACCGGCTCACGTCTCCCCAATTAGAACTGGCTTTGGTGAATTTCATTTGTGCTGCGGGTAGATTTTGCTCCTGCTGCATATTCTGGAAATATTCCAGCCGAAGCCCCCCAGACCATTCCCAAAGCAGCAAATCCAAATCGCCGTCTTTTTCCATGTCTGTGATAGCGGGCAAGTCTTCAGCGCCAACCACTAAGTTCACGTCTATGTTATAAAAAAGCACCGGGTGTGTTAAGTCGAAAGTAGGGGTGCCGGTGCCCGAGGTGTTCCGGTAGACTTTCATGCCCAGGTTAGAGGCGGTAAACAAATCCGGCGCGCCGTCGCGGTCATAGTCCCGGAGCAGGGCAAATACCTGCAACTCCTTCGGGAAGGCTTTTTCATAAGCAGGCGCGTGTTGGTAGGCCCATTGCCCGTTGGTCTGTACCGCCAAAAATGTGGTCACGCGCCGCGAACTCCTATCAAAGACAAACAAATCCTGCTGGCCGTCGTGGTTCAGATCAATGGCCGAGAATTGCGGACTGTTGAAGCCGCCGGCCCAGGGCATGGGCAAAATCTGGTCCTGCACGCGCACGGCCGGGCCGGCGGTTTCCTGGAACCTGATGGCGTGCTGGGCCCAGGCAGATTGCGTGACCGCGGCCATGCAACTTATGAAAAAGGCTAGTACCTTTACTTTACGGTTCATCCGTAGTGATTATCTGATGTGAACAATACTTCTATTTCTATGACGGAGCCCCTAGAGCACCTTTATCAAAAGTACCTGGAATGCCGGAAAGTAAGCACAGATTCGCGCGCCGCGAAAGAAAACACGCTTTTCTTTGCCCTGGACGGACCTAATTTCAAAGGCAGCCAGTTCGCGCAGCAGGCCCTGGACAAAGGCGCCCGCTATGCGGTGGTGCAGGACCCAGCCATCACCGGCCCCAACATTGTACAGGTGCCAGACACGCTGAAAGCCTTGCAGGAACTGGCCTTGCATCATAGAAAACAACTGACCATTCCGTTTATAGGCATTACGGGTTCAAACGGAAAAACCACCACCAAAGAACTCATCAATGCGGTGTTGATCCAGAAATACAACGTGCTTTGCACCATCGGCAACCTCAACAACCACATTGGCGTGCCGCTCACCCTGCTCAGTATTCAGCCTGAGCACGAGTTAGCCATCATTGAGATGGGCGCCAACCACCCCGGCGACATTGCCGAACTCTGCTCCTATGCCCTGCCCACGCACGGCCTCATCACCAATATTGGGAAGGCGCATTTAGAGGGCTTCGGGGATTTGGAGGGCGTAGCCCGCACCAAAAGCGAACTCTACCTGCACTTAGACAAAACCGATGGCACCGTGTTCGTCAATACGTCTAACGAACATCTGATGCGCATGGTACGCCGCTTGGCCAATAAAGTCACGTATTACCAGCCGGAAGATACTTACAGCGCCACCCTGCTCCAGGCCGCGCCGCAGGTCTTCTACCGGGCCGCCAACGGTGATGAGGTTCACACGCACCTCATGGGTTCCTACAATTTTGAGAACATGGCCGCCGCCGCTTGTATTGGGCAGTATTTTGGGGTGCCGCACGCAGACATCAATGCCGCCATTGCCGCCTACGCGCCTGTGAACAACCGTTCGCAGATTGTCAAGAAAGACACCAACACCATTCTGCTGGATGCCTACAATGCCAACCCCAGTTCCATGGCCGCCGCCGTCAGCAACTTCGCCATCATGGCCGGCGACCAAAAGGTAGTCATCTTAGGCGATATGCTGGAAATGGGCCAGGAAAGCGAAGCCGAACACAAATTACTTGGAAATCAGGTGGCCAATTTAGGTTTTTCTGAAGTTTTCCTCTGCGGAAAAGAGATGCGCTACGCCGCCGAAGAACACCCGGAGTTCCGCTACTTTGCCGAGAAAAGCGCCCTGCAGCAATGGCTCCAGGACCACCCCATCAGGAACAGCCACGTGCTGGTGAAAGGCTCCCGCGGCATTGGCCTGGAAACCGTGGTGGACTTGCTGTAGCCGTTGCCGTTTTCGGGCTCATTTCTGAAAATGAAGCAGAAAACAGATATATGGAAATGCGTGGAGACAAGGCAGTGCCTGGTCTCTACAAAATTATCTGCCACAAGTTACAATAGTCCTAAACTTGCGGCAGACCTATCTATTTTTGTTTTCCTGAAAGGATCTTGGTGGCAAACTAGATTGGCCTTTGCCATGTAAGAAACACCTTCCGTTTTCGGGCTCATTTCCAGAAACGAAGCCAAAAACGCAAAAACCTCACAGGTCATGGAGACCTGTGAGGTTTAAAATCCAATTTAACCCAGTTTAAAACGGAGAATCCAGCTCAGCCAGCGTGGGCAGGATTTCGTCTTTCTCAGACACCAGCGGGTTCACAATGCCCCAGTCAATACCTAGCGCGGGGTCGTTCCAGAGCAGTCCGCCTTCAGATTCTTTGCTATAGTAATTACTGCATTTGTAGGTAAAAACCGTTCCTTCCTCAAGAACCATAAAAGCGTGTGCAAACCCTATTGGAACATAAAACATGTTCCGTTTCTCAGCATCTAAGATACAGGTAGCGTGCTGCCCGAAGGTGGGCGAGTCTTTTCTGATGTCCACAACCACATCCAAGGCCTTGCCTGCAATTACCGTGACCAATTTAGCCTGCGCGAAGGGTGGTTTCTGGAAATGCAGCCCGCGCACCACGCCTTTTTTGGAAATGGAGAGGTTGTCCTGCACGAAGGTCTCGGTGATACCAGCCTCCGCAAACTGGCGGGCGCTGAACGTTTCCAGAAAAGCACCGCGGTCATCGGCGAAAATACGAGGGGTGATTTCCACCACACCCGCCAAAGGATAGGTTGTTACTTGCATATATTTTTTATTGAATGAAGGAGCGAATGTGTGAAGGTGTGGATGGGCAAAGGTACAATCTTTTCTACTTTGCCGTTGTGACGTTACCGTTTAGACGTAGCCGCGGCTATGGCGGCAAAGTAGCGTTCAATCACGTAGCGTTCGTCAAATTTCTTCAAGGCTAATTGGCGGCTGTTTTTGCCCATTTCCTCCAAATCTTGGTCAGAGAGCAGATAGACTTGTTCCATTTTGGCGGCCAGGTCTGCGCCGTTGCGCACTTCGCATAAATAGCCGTTGTAGCCGTCAATCACGGTTTCTTTGCAGCCGGGCACGTTGGTAGTCACCAAAGGTTTGCCCAGGGCGGCGGCTTCTAATAACGTGCGGGGCGTGCCTTCACGGTAAGAGGGCAAGACCACGCAATCGGCGCGGTGCATGAGGCCAGCCACGTCATCTGAGGTGCCTAAGTATTCTAGCCAGCCTTCTCTGGCCCACTGTTCCACCAGGGTACGCTTAATGCCAATATTTCCTTCTTCGTCAATGGCCCCTAAGAGTTGAATTCTGAGGTTGGGGTATTTGGCTTTCAAAATCTTGCTGGCTTCCACGTATTCCACCAGGCCTTTTTCATAGAGCGCGCGGGAAACCATCAGAAACACGAACGGGTCCTGACGTTTGAATTCGGCCGCCGGCTGGAAACGGTTGGTGTCAATACCGGAGCCCGGAAGCACTTCGGTAATGGATTCGTTCACCAGGTTTCGGTCCAGAAATAACTGTTTGTCATCCTGGTTCTGGAAAAAGACTTTGGCCGGGAACTGGAACGAGAATTTATACAAGGCCATGGCCACTTTGGAGACCAGGTTCTGCACAATAAATACCGTCCCCAAACCCGACACATTGTTGATGGTGGGAATACCCGCCAGCTTGGCCGCAATGGAACCGTAAATGTTGGGTTTGATGGTGTACTGCAAAATCACATCAGGCTTTACCTGGCGGTAGGCCTTCAGGAAACTCTTGATCAGCAGCAGGTCTTTGACGGGGTTGGTGCCTTTGCTTTCCATGGGCAGGTGTAGAAATTGACAACCTTCGGCCACCAGTTTGGCGCTGTAGGCGTCTTCCGGGGCAATGGCGACAACCTCATGCCCGGCGCCCAACAAGGCTTTGACCAGGCTCAGCCTAAAGTTGAAGATATTCCAGGACTTGTTGATAACGATGGCAATGCGCATGGGCAGAAATAAAAGACAAAGATAGCAAATTAGCAGTAGTGCGGTTTCTATACGCAGAAACTGGATGGGGTTGTATGGACATACCCGGCAATGTACGTACTTTGCAACGCGCCGCTTGGCTGAAACCGCGTGTTTCCCGTAGAGAAAACAAAAGCCTTATCCCAAGCCATAAGGCCACTGAAACCTAACCCAACCGCATGAAAGACCAACTACATATAACGGCCAAAGAGCAGGAAACCGCCGTGCTGGTGGCCGTACCCGCCTACAAACAAACCGACGAGAAAACGAAGGAATACCTGGACGAACTGGCCTTTCTGACCGAGACCGTGGGCGCCAAAACCCTCAAGCGTTTCACCCAGAAACTAGACAAACCGGAGTCACGCACCTACGTGGGCAAGGGCAAGCTGGAAGAGATTGTGGCCTACGTGAAAGAGCACAAGGTAGACATGGTTATTTTTGACGATGACCTCTCCCCTTCACAGGTGCGCAACCTGGAGCGTGAACTGGAGGTGAAAATCATTGATAGGAGCTTGTTGATTCTGGACATCTTCGCGCTGCGCGCCCAGACCGCCACGGCGCGGGCACAGGTAGAACTGGCGCAGTACCGCTACTTATTGCCCCGCCTGACCAATATGTGGACCCACTTAAGCCGTCAGAAAGGCGGGGGCGTGGCCATGCGCGGACCGGGTGAAACCGAGATTGAGACCGACAGACGGATTGTGCGTGACAAGATCACCTTGCTCAAGGAAAAGCTGGAGAAGTTTGAGAAGCAGAATTTTGAGCAGCGCAAGTCACGGTCTGGTATTGTGCGGGTGTCTTTGGTGGGGTACACCAACGTGGGCAAGTCCACGCTCATGAACCAACTCACCAAGGCAGATGTGTTCGCCGAAAACAAATTATTTGCCACCGTTGATGCCACCGTACGCAAAGTGGTCATTGACAACATCCCGTTCCTGCTCTCAGACACGGTGGGGTTCATACGCAAACTGCCTACCAAACTGATTGAAAGCTTCAAAACCACGTTAGACGAAATCAGGGAATCTGACTTGCTGCTGCACGTGGTAGATGTGTCGCACCCCTCGTTTGAGGAACACATTAACGTAGTAAACAACACGCTCAAAGACATTCACTCCGCTGACAAGCCGGTGATTCTGGTCTTCAACAAAACCGACCTGTACCTGCAGCAGCGCGAAGCCGAACTCAAAGCCGATCACCCCGATGCCCTACCTGAGATTGACGAACTCAAATCGTCTTACATGGCCAAGGAGCACGCGCCCGCCATCTTCATTTCGGCCACCAACCGCAGCAATTTAGATGAACTCAGACGCGTATTGCTGGACACCGTGGCAAAACTTCATTACGAGCGCTACCCCAACAACGCGCCGTTTAAAGAAGTGGAATAATTGGTTTCTGTTTTGGAGCTCATTTCCGGAAATGAGCCCCAAAACAGGAAAACCACATACTTATAAGCACAAAAGAGGTTGGTATTGCTTTCATTACGATTTACTATATTGAGTTGATTTTCAACCCTCCATCCATGAAAACCAACCGTAAACTATTCAAAACCCTGCTGCTGGGCCGCCTACTGCCGCTGCTCACTAGTCTACTGCTCATGGCCGTCTCCTGTGAGAAGGAGGAGCTCTCTGAAATTGAGCGCTTGCCAGCAGCTACGCAGGAGGGCAAGAACACCTTTGGGTGCCTAATTAATGGCAAAGCCTTCGTTCCCAATGGCAACGCTGGTTTTGGTGTGCCCCCGCTTAGATCCTTCTACCAATATTTATTTGAGGACTTTAACCCGGTAAAAGGTCATTTCTTTGAAGTGTCCGCTGGAGATTATAGAAAAGAGGGGAGATTTATAGTAGTGGTCCTAGGTACAAACGCCCTAGAGTTGAAGGAAGGGGAAACTTACCACCTGACGGGCCCTGATCAAGTTGGTAGAGCCTTTGCCATGGTTGACTTTTCACCCATAGGCCTAAATTCTCACAAGGTTGTCTCCCCACTGACAGGAGAGCTGCGCATCACCAAGTTTGACCAGCAACGCGGCATTGTGGCGGGCACCTTCTGGTTTGACGCCGTCAACAGCCAAGGGGAGAAAGTGGAGGTGCGCGAGGGACGTTTCGACATGCGATACCACCAGTAAGCTTTCTGTTTTAGGGTACATTCCTGGAAATGAGCCCGAAAACGGAAACCTAGAGGCCTGACTTGTAGCAATAAAAACTGGGAAACATTTCAATGGGTTTGCTATATTGATTTGATTTTCAATCTTTCAACCTATGGGGCCCTTTCTGCACAACTACAAAAAATTGATTTTAGGCCGCCTGCTGCCACTGCTCACCGGACTTCTGTTCATGGCTTCTTCCTGCAAAAAAGAGGAAATCTCTGAAATTGAGCGTCTGCCGGCCGCCACGCAGGAGGGCAAGAATACTTTTGGGTGCCTGGTCAACGGCAAGGCGCACTTTCCCACCGGCCAGATGGGTTTTGGGGTACCATCTTATCAGTGTCACTACCAAAATATTCAACATGATGACAAGCCGAAGGGTTACTACTTCTATGTTGCAGGCGCTGATATGAAAAGCAAGAACCGGGCCTTGGTTAATGTGGGCACGTCTGCCCTTGCGTTGAAGGAAGGGGAGGTGTACCCGCTGACAACACGGGGTACTGAGGGGAGGGCCTTTGGCGAGTATATCTTCTTTGGCCCCCCAGGGGAAGACTTGTACATGGAGGCCTCCGCGCTTACAGGCGAGCTGCGCATCACCAAGCTTGACGAGCAGCGCCATATTGTGGCGGGCACCTTCTGGTTTGACACCGTCAACAGCAAGGGCGAGAAGGTGGAGGTGCGCGAGGGCCGCTTCGACATGGTATACCGCCGGTAGTATTTCCCGTTTTCGGCTCCGTTTTCAGAAATGAGGCCGAAAACGCAAATTTCCTTTCTACTCTAATGAACAAGGTTTCACAAATATTTTTCCTTCGCCACCCAACCGCTAGACACAACTATTTCAGGGCGTTTCAGTAAAGACAAAAGCCACAGCACCCAACCAATCTGGGCACTGTGGCTTTTCCTGTTAGCAGCATTCTATGAAGACCTTATATTTAGTAAGACACGCCAAATCCAGCTGGGACTTTGAAGACCTCAGCGACCATGACCGGCCCTTGGCCAAACGGGGCCGCAATGATGCCCAGATCATGGGACAGGAGCTCCTGGATCGTAAAATAAAGCTGGATCTGCTCATCTCCAGCAGCGCGGTGCGCGCCTTGAGCACAGCCACGCTGTTTGCCAAGGAACTGGATTTTGACCCAGAAAAGATAAGCGCCCAGGAAGAACTCTACCGCATGGGGTCAGAGGAGATGCTGTTCTTTGTGCAGTCTCTGCCAGATGAGTACAGCTACGTGATGCTGGTGGGCCACAACCCTACCTTCACAGAGTTGGTGAACCTGCTGGCGCCAGAGAAAAGCATCGCCAATTTGCCCACCGCCGGGGTGGCCGGTTTCAGCTTTGACGTGGAGTACTGGTCCCAGGCCACCGCGGAAAACGCCAAGCTTCTTTTCCTAGATTTCCCAAAAAATTACCGCTAGGCCGCCCGCCGGCGCCACGCATAAACCCACCTTCTACATGGCTGCAAAAGACACTTCTGAGCCCACAGAACCGCTTATACCTGAACAAGAGAAACCTGAAGTGCCCATGCTCAGCCGCGAAATGAGCTGGCTGGCGTTCAATTACCGCGTGCTGCAGGAGGCCAAAGACCCGCGGGTGCCGCTGTTGGAGCGCCTCAACTTCATGGCCATTTTCTCGTCTAACCTAGATGAATATTTCAAAGTGCGCGTGGCCACCATGCGCCGCCTGGTCAAGCTCAAGAAGAAAACCCGCGAAAAACTCTCTGATGACCCCAAGCAGGAACTAGACGAGATTCTCACCGAAGTCACCCGCCAGCAGAAAGAGTTTGGCCTGGTCTATAGAAACGAACTCCTCCCCGAACTCCGGAAAGAGAACATTCACCTCATCACCAATGAGGAGTGCCATGACGGGCAGCGTGAAATGGCCTTGCAGTACTTCAAGCAGCATGTAAAACCGCTGCTGGTGCCGCTTATTTTCAGTTCCAACCCCAGCCCGCTGTTCCTCAAAGACCAGACGGTGTACCTCATCATCAGGTTAGTACCCAAAGGCGATGAACCCGAGCAGCACGCCCTGCTGGAGATTCCCACGCAGAAACACGGCAGCCGGTTTGTGGATTTGCCCTCTGAGGAAGGCCGGCACTACGTGATGATGCTGGACGATGTGATACGCGTGGGCTTGCCTGAACTTTTCCCCGGGTTTGAGCACGTAGAGGCCTTCGCCCTCAAACTTTCGCGGGACGCGGAACTGGACATTGAGGAGGAAGTGTCTGGCAACCTCATGGCCAAAATCAAGAAAAGCCTGAAAAAGCGCGAAAAAGGCCACCCCAGCCGTCTGCTCTATGACCCGCGCACCCCAGAACCCATGATGCAGGCCTTGCTGGAACGCATTGGCATTACGGCAGAAGAACTGGTGGTGGGCAGCCGCTACCACAACTTCCGGGACTTCTTCAAGTTCCCCAAGTTTGACCGCCAAGATTTGTATTATGAGGCGCACCCCGTCCTTCCGCACCCAAGCCTGGAGAAAGCCCCCAGCATTTTGGCCGCCATGAAAGACCGGGACCACCTGGTGCATTACCCTTACCAGAAATTTGACTACGTGCTGCGCTTTTTTGACGAAGCCGCCGATGACCCCCATGTGACCAGCATAAGTGCCACCATGTACCGCGTAGCCGACAAATCTAAGGTAGCCAAAGCCTTGATCAGGGCCGCCGAACACGGAAAACTGGTCACGGTGATCATTGAACTGAAGGCGCGTTTTGACGAGGAATCCAACATTTTCTGGGGCAACAAACTGGAGAAAGCCGGGGCCAATGTCATTTACGGCGTGCCAGACCTCAAGGTACACTGCAAAATAGGCTTGGTAATCAGGCAGGAAGAAGGCAAATCGGTCTCGTATGCGTACCTGAGCACCGGTAACTTCAATGAGAAAACCTCAGAAATCTATACAGACCACGCCTTGTTCACCACAGATGAGCGCTTAACCCAGGAACTGGGCCAGGTCTTCGATTTTCTGGTGAAAGGCAACCGCGAGCATACTTTTGAGCACTTGCTGGTGGCCCCCTTCAACCTGCGTGAAAGCTTTGTGGCACTTATTCAGCACGAAATGGAACTGGCCCGCGCCGGCCAACCCGCCTATATTCTGGTCAAGCTCAACGCCCTGCAAGACAGCCGCATGATTGCCCAACTGTATGAGGCCAGCCAGGCCGGGGTGAAGATAGAACTGCTGGTGCGCGGCATAAACTGTCTCTTACCGGGCGTGCCCAACCTGAGCGAGAACATTACGGTGCGCAGCATTGTGGACCGTTACCTGGAACACGGGCGCATCTACGTTTTCGGGAATGGTGGCGAGGAGAAAGTCTACATCGCCTCCGCTGACTGGATGAACCGCAACCTCAGCCGTCGCGTGGAAGTGGCCTTCCCTATCTATGACCCAGCATTGCGCGCAGAAATCCGCCACATGCTAGACGTGCAGCGCCAAGACAACCAGAAAGCCCGCAACTCTGACAACAGCTACTGGGTCTCTGACACGCCCAACACCACCATTCGGGGCCAGTATGAACTCTATGACTACCTCAAAAAGAAAGCCGAAGACGCCGGTGTGTTATAGATCTTGTACAAGTACCTCCAATTTTTCTGTTTTAGGGTTCATTTCTGAAAATGAGCCCTAAAACAGAAAATCTGAATTCCACCAAAAAGCCACTGTTCTGAGGAGAACGGTGGCTTTTTGATTTCTATACGAACACCAGTGGAGCTTTCTATTTCTATTGACTGGTTTACTTTTTCCAGGAGGAAATGGACCACTCCCAACCCCTCCTAAGACAGGAGGGGAGTTCTTCAGAATGCGTGGGCAATGTGTGGGAGTCAAGGCAGTGCCTGGTGTCTACGGTTTCGAAATGCGTTTTTGGCTTCATTTCCAGAAATGAGCCCGAAAACGGAAAACTGGCGGACAACAAAAAAAGCCATCAGCTACCTGTGAAATACAGAAGTAGCCAATGGCTTTCAAGACTCAAGCGAAAAATTTCTATTGCTTCAAGAAACGCTTGGGCGGCACCAGGAAAATCTCGAAGTTCAGGTACACGGCGTCTTTGATGTTGTTCTCAATCAAGGGGTTGGCGGTTTTGTTTCGGCCGTCATACACGTCAAACTTGTGGGTGTAGCGGTAACCGCTCTCCAGCCCGAACCACAGGAAATCATAGATCTCCCGCTCCCACCTGAAACGGCCGCGCAGCTCCGACTTCCGCAGCTCCACCGTCTCAAAATTTTGGAACGGCGGCGTGTCTATGTTGATGTTGTAGGTGGCGCCTTCCACTTTGTAGCCCATGAAAAACAACGACTTCTCTGAGATGTTGCGCCGGAACATGACGCTGGCCGGGAAGATAGCCTCCACGCCCCAGCGGTCATTGAAGGTGCGGTTGTAGAGCAAGGCCGGGTAAATGGTCTGCCGCCCGAAGGCGTAGCCCAGCTGCACGCCCACCCCGTAGGACAGGTACGGGCTTTTCTTCCACCCATAAATAGCTTCCAGAGAAGTGCGCAGGTAGCGCGTGAAACTGATGTCTGAGTACTTGCCGTAATCGCCGTTCAGTTCGCCCTTCACCCTAAATAAAAGCCAGTTCCTTTGGTTGATCAACCGCAGCATGATAATCTGGCCGTCAAGGGAGCGCAGGTCTTTGTCTTCCAGGTTCTCGTACAAAGGGTAATTCAGATTATCTGGTTTTTTGAAGTTGAACTCCTCCAGAAAATAGCCGCCACCCATCACCAGCTTGAAATGCGGGTTATTGATGACCGGTGCGTAAGCCTTGAACTCAAACCGGTTGCTGCGCAGTACGCTGGCCCTCGCGCCGCCTATGCCGTTCTGCTTGCCCTCTGACGACATGCCAAATCGCGGCAGCGTCTCATACCTGATCACCACGCCTTTGCTTTTGCCCTGGCCCAACACAGACGGGTTGGCGAACTCTTGTGGGTCTATTGCGGCCTGCGCCGCCCGCACAGAGTCTGAGAACAACCCTTGGGATTGCCCCTGCACCACGCATACAAGCACTGACGCCACCGTTAAAAATAATCTCATAGTGCTACGTTTTCTGAAAGACTGGTCTTTTGCGATGTCCACGGCTTAAAACAGGAACCCGAAATTGAGGTTGAACAGTTTTTCATCTTCGCCGGCGGTATAGGTGGCATTGATCACGGCCTGCTTGAGCACGTCTATCCAGATGCCGCCGCCCACGCCCCGGTGAATTTTGTTGGAGTTTTCGCCATCGGCCCAGACGCGGCCGTGGTCTACCAAGCCCATCACGCCAAACTTGCCGGGGAACAGGTACACGTTGAATTTGAAGACCTCTACCCGTAATTCTGTGTTCTGGTAAAGTGAGCTTCGGCCGGCAAAACGGGTGCGCCGGTAACCCCGCAGGTTGGTAAGCCCTCCCAGAGTATTGGCCAGGTACACGGGAAAATCGCCTACCGTGTGGGCACCGCCAAACCGTGCCGCCAGCGTCACCTGGAACGGCAACCGAGGCCCAATGTAAAACACGAACTCAGACCCTACCCTACCAAAATTCGTTTTCTGACCGCCTAATTGGTGGTGGTAGGAGAACTCGTTCAGCCATTTTATACCAATGCGCGGGTTAATGGGAGTACTGACCGCCTGCGCATTCAAAAAGGCCCGCACCCCGGTAAAATTGTCAGTGGTAAATTCCAGAGGAGGGGCTTCCGCGCCACCAGTGGTCACAATGGGGAATTCATTGACCGTATACCTATCAAAGAATGGCCCAACGCCCACCCGCACAAAGCTGGTGAAACTGGTGTTGAGCGTAGGCGACACCATTAACCTGGACAGGCGCACATGGTAGTCATCAATATCTCCTTGCTGCACGGTTTCATTGCCCAACCCGAAGTAGTTGATCTGGTACTGCGGTCCAAAAATGGCGGCCTTCACGCCCAAATCCAGCTTGTCATTGAACACCTGTTTGTACTCCGCGTCATAGCGTATGTTATAGGCGCCGGTGGCGAAGGCGTAGTTGGCGCGCAGGTAATGCTCTGAGGCATACGGTTGCTTCCGGAATTTATGGTTGCGGTACACCGCCCCTCCGCCAATGAACAGCCCGTCATCTACGTTGAACTCCAAAGACAACCTCGGCCCGAAATACGCCAGCTTGTAGTTGTCGCGGTCATAGAGGTTCACGTCTTCAAAGGCCTCGGTTTTGTCTTCTGTCTCTGAGCCAAGTGCCAGCACGTTCTGCTCCTGTGTGTTGTCATACACCTTGGTCTTTCGCACGCCCCCCCGCACGGTAGATAGATCAGAGATGGAATCATTTCCTTCGCCGCCAATAATACGGACCATCACACCTTTCTTGGCATTACCAGTCACCTCAAACACGTCATCGCCGCCCAGGCCGTAGAGGCGTATCTCTTCGGTTTCTTTGTGCAGGAACTTGCGGTAATAAAGTTTCTTGCCCACGCGGCCTTCTTTGGTGATTTTGTTGACAGTCACTTCGGTTTCATCATCATTAAGGCGTTTCACCGAAAAACGTTCCCGTTTGTCACTGCCCGCAATGTCCACGTCCTCGGCCAGGTGCACGTAGTATTTCTCTGCTACCTGCGGCAACAGGTCACGTCTGGATTTGAGTTTGGCGGTGATGTCTGGCCCAGAAAGCAGATACACTTCCGGCGGCATTTTCTTCACGGCTTCTTCAATGGCAGAATCTGTGAGCACAGCCTTCATTTCATTGGCCACTGACAGCCACTGCTCGCGGGTCACACTGGACAGGAACGTGCGGTCGGCGGTCAGGGCGGTGAGGTTCAAGCCTTTGTAATCGCCAAAGGTCTTTCCAAAATTCTGAAAGTTCCGGATGCCCCAGCGCCGGCTCACCAGCCAGGGAATGATGCCGTCAGCTTTGAAGAAGGCCACGTCGCGGTCTTCCGGTACTGGCTGGAAGGTGCGGTTGTCTTCGCCTGATTTGGTTTCTACCCAGCGCCACTGGCCTTCATGCCGGTCCCAGTCGCCAATGAGCATGTCCAGCAAGCGCGCCCGGGCAAAGGAAACTTCGTCTACCTGGTTGTCATGGTCGTTTTTCTTGCGTTCCAGCACTTTCTCAGTGCCTACAATGTTAGTGGCGTTGCCCAAACTGGCCACGTCTGAGTGGTCTTCATCGGCGTCTTCCTCCAAAAAAGCCACCGTATTGCCAAACTCATCTAAGTACTGGCGCAGGCGCGGGTCATTGGGCACGTACACCAGTTTGGGGTTGGTGTGGAACACGCCCACGGTACCCGCCAGCGGCGCGGCAATGAGGGCCCCGTACGGGTGCTGCGCCGAGATCTGATCTTGTAACAAATCCCGCGCAAAAGTCTCCTGCAAGGCTACGGGCAGCACATTGGTGGGGTCTTTATTGATGGACCTTAAGGTGTATTCACGGCCGTCTTCATTTCTTAGTTTAAGCGAGGTAGTCTGCTTTCCACCACCTTTCTGGTAAGGTACCAGGCCGCCTCTTTCTGAGTTGAGGTCCAGCAAGGGCAGTTTGATAGGGGTAATCCACTCGGCGCGGTAATGCTTGCCCAGGAAGCTGGTTTTCACGCCGCCGGCGGCGTACATGGGGTTGGCTGGCACCGTGATGGAACTGTCTTCGTAGGTTTCCTTGATGAGCGCGATGTCTTCTTCCTTAACTTTGGTTTTGGCATACATGGGCGTTCTGAAAGCCAACTCCGGCGGCGTGGCAGCATCATCATGTGATACCCAGAATTCAACCCAGGCCTCGCCGTTCTTGTAGTAATTGACCCGCGCAAAACCTTTGTTCTTATGGGCATACAGGGCATCGCCGCTTGCAGATACGTGCTGGGTTTTGCAACCAGACCCACTGATGATGTGGTTAACTTTGCCCAGTTTGGTGTACTGCAGATTGTGTTCATGGCCGGCGGCGTACACAATGTTGTCATACTTCTCAAAGATGGCCATGAGCCCCTTGATGTATGCCTGGTAGGTGGGGTGCGGAATGTCTTGGGTAATGCCCCCGTACTTGCGTGACAAAGGATAGATGGAACCAATTATAGGCAGCGGCAACACCCACCCTTTTCTAATGATGGTGAGAGGGAACAAATGGTCTGTGAGCGTGAAATAGCCGCCATGTATGCCGTTACTAGCCAATGGATGATGCGCCACCACCACAATGTTCTTGTCTTTGTTTTTGTCTATAACGTCTTCCAGCTGCACCAGCATGTCTACCTCATTGGCCACACCGCAGATGTTGTCATCGCCGTAGGGTTTGGCGTAGGGGTGCAGCCACCAGTGGGAGTTGAGCGCAATTAAGACAATGTCTTCTTCTATCAAGACCTCAAACGGGCCGGGGCAGCCGTTGCCTGGCACAAAGAAGTCGGTGCCCACCACAATGTTGCTGTCGGCCAGGTATTCTTCCACAAAGCGCTCTTCCCTGATCACGGCATCCCAGCCGTCTGGGGTACCGCTACCGCCGCCCCAGTCATGGTTGCCGGGGATCATGTATTTTTCGCCTTTGTAGCCTTTGAGAATGTCCAGCTGGGCTTTCATGCGGTCTTCGGCGGTCTTACGGTCATAGGCACCAGGCTCGGGCAACCCGTTGTGGTAAATATTATCACCCAGGTACACCACGGCGCTCTTTTCACCGGCTGCCTCTATCTGAGACTTGAGAAGCATGAGGGTAGGGTCTGGCTTATCTGTGAGGGGAGCGCCCGCGTCACCAATGAGAAAGACGCTGTACATGATCTCAGTGGAGTCTTTGGGCAGCTGTTGCTTCCAGTTGGCCACGGTGCGGGCGTAGAACGGTTTTGACGTAGTGCACGCCTGCATGAGGCACAGCAAAACCAACGGAAGAAGAAATAGGTAGTAGTGTTTTTTCATGAACCGGTACTTTCAATTGTTCAGGGCAGGAAAACCATCTGGCATATACCGGCCGGCCCTCCCTGAAAAACTTGTCCTTATACGGGGGGTTAGCCTTTGTGATGCTGCGGCCCCGCACTTAGATAGCTTTATGGGTATATAGTGCATAAGACGTAAGCAGCGGGGCCAGGGTTAAGAAGATTTCGACAAGATAGGCGGTTAAACTTTAAGCGGGCCGTAAAATAAAATTAACCCAACTCCCCGGGGGCACCAGAAGGGCCAACCAAGTGTTTTGGGGCTCATTTCTGAAAATGAGCCCCAAAACGGAATTACCAACCGGCTAACCTTACACAGGTAAAATGCGTTGTAGACCTTTGGAACAAACTATCTCCCATTAATACATCACAACCCTTTTAACGGCGCTACGGGCGGAGCCTCTCCAACTTGTTTATGGAAAAAGAAGATCTCATAAGAAAAGCCGGCAACTATGTATTTGCCCTTTTCAAAGAGAAGTTGTCTAAAAAGCTGGTTTACCACAACTACAAACACACCTTTGAGGTGGTAAAGGAAGCCCGCCAACTGGCGGAAGGCCACCAGCTGTCTGAAGATGACATGGAGGTGCTGGTCTTGTCTGCCTGGTTTCATGACACCGGCTACATTAGCACCTATGAAGGGCATGAAGACGAAAGCGTGGAGATTGCCACCGCCTTTCTGCGCGAGGAAAACTACCCGGAGGAGAAGATCCACCAGGTGGCCCGCTGCATCATTGCCACCAAACACGGCCAACTCACCCACCATCTGCTGGAAGACATTCTGGTAGACGCAGACATTGCCAACATTGGCAAGGAGACCTTCTTTGCCACCGCTGAACTGCTGCGCGTGGAATGGGAAATCTTCATGGACCGCACGTTCACAGACCTGGAGTGGTCTCAATACCAGCTGGACTTTCTGCTGTCTGTCAGTTTCCGGACGCAGGCGGCGCAGACCAAGTACTCCAAGCAACTCAGCAAGAACATACAGGCCCAGCGCGCGCACCTGCTGGAACTGGCCAAAAAGAAAAAGAAGAAGGAGAAGCAGAACCGTGAGAACCTGGCCCAGCCCAAACGCGGCATTGAGACCATGTTCAAAAGCACCTATGACAACCACATCAGTCTAAGTGCCATTGCCGACAACAAAGCCAACATGATGATCAGCCTCAACGCCATCATCATGTCCATCATCATCACCTACCTGGGCACCAAGTCCTCTATCATTGGCGCGGAGTTCACCAGAAATCCCATTCTCATGATTCCGGTGGGCATTCTGTTGGCTACCTCTCTGGCATCCGTGATTTCGGCTATTATCTCTGCGCAGCCAGAGGTGACCAGTTTCCGGCTTCGGCCCAACAAACTCACCAGCCGGCGCATCAACCTGTTGTTCTTCGGGAATTTCACCAAGATTCCGCTGGAGGATTTTCAGTCGGGTATGCATGACATCATGCGGGACAAGAACGCGCTCTACAACAACATGATCACAGACATTTATTACCTAGGCGATGTGCTCAGCAAGAAATACCGGCTACTGCGCATTTCCTACACCATCTTTATGATTGGCATAATCTTAACCGTGCTGTCTTTTGTGATTGCCATTGCGCGTTAAGAAACCCTGGAATTCAGGAGCATTAAAAAAGGCCGGAAGCTGTTGCTTTCGGCCTTTTTATTTGAGTTGCTGTTTGGCGTGCACCTGTTCACAGAGGGCTTTGAGTTGTTTCACGGAGGTTTTCATGAAGCCTTTGATCTGCTTTCTTCCGAAGAAGTCATAAAAGTAATCTCCCACTGACACCCGGCTGTAATGAAACTCCAGCGTGAGGTTGGTTTCAGGCCCTACGCCCGGCGTGAGGTAGAAGAACAACAGAGCGTTGGGGAACATCTTGAAGTTGGAGATTTTCTCAATGTACTCCACCTTCTCCGGGGTAACGCGGCACTGCAGCGTCTGTATTTCTATTATGCCGCCTTTCTCCATCTCGCAGAGGAAATACGTGCCCAGCCGGTTTATTTTTTTGGTGTCATAGGTCACGCTTTTCACTTTGTGCAGCCACCTGTTTTTTAAGCGGTAGTTCCTGATGATGCGCAACACCATCTCTACAGGCGCGGCAATCTTGGTTTTTAATGAAAACGTGTTGGGGTAATTCTCACGGGTATGCTCGGCAGTGGGATCTGTGACCAGCAAGCGCAGCGGCGTGAGAAAGGCATAGCGGTAATGCACATCGCCCATGTGCTCATAGTTGTTGAAGCCTTCTTTAAGCTGGGTCCACTCAAAGCTTTTGGCAATGTCTTCCGGCTTCTGCGTGCTGAGGTATTTTTCGGTCATCAAGACATACTCCGCACCCACAATGCTGTTCTTGAGGAGCCGGTGGGCCACAATCACGTCTGTGCCCATGAGTTTGGTGTAGTCCCGTATCTGGGTGATGCTGATGCGCCCGTAATGCACCACAATCTTAAGCGTGAGCGGGTTTTCTGCCAGCTGTGCGCCAACCAGTGCGCCGCGGTCCATGATTTTGAGGTAGTTCTGGAAATCAAGGAAAATCTGCTTGCACTGGCTCACAATCTCATCAACGGTAGGCGGCGTGCCCAGCTTGTAGAACAGAATGGCGTCGCCCTGAATCTCGCAGAGCTCCATGTTGATGATGTTGGCCTCAATAATGATTTCCAACAGGTCAGCAATGAGGTTGCGGCTGTAGCGCACCCCGTTTTCATGCATGAACCGGGTAAAGCCGCTTATGTCTGGTATAAACAGCAAGGCCGGCTGAGAATCATCAGCGTCATGGGGTAAGAAAGATTGGTTGGTCACTGTTGACTCCATGAAACAGGCGTATCTTCTTTTTGCTGAAAGCAACGCGCCAGATTGGCGGCGATGCTTGGTTTCGGCACTTATACGTGAATATGCGGCTTTGCTTTGCTACCTGGGCAGATTTGTACAAATTTTATTTTCACGCGCCGCCCTAAGGTTTCTTGACTGTACCTTATACATGGCCAAAAGTTTCAAAAAAGCCTTGAAACCGAAATCATTTAAACCAAAAACCATTATACGCCAGGTTGTAATCTGCCAAGCGAATCCTCCCCTGCTGGGTACGTATTCTGCCCATATCGGGAGTAGTTCCGTTTTCAGGCTCATTTCTGGAAATGAGCCCGAAAACGGAAAATAACGCAGAGCGGCGTAAATCTTCTTTGGCGCCCTTTCATGGCAGGCAAAGCTATTTCTTTGGAACTAAAGGCTAATTTCCATTTTTTAACGCCGCAACAATACCCATAAAAAAAGGCGATGTTTTACCACCGCCTCTTCTTTTATGTTGACTGGAAACTAGGAATTAGCTTCGGCATTTTTTGGTTTGCGGCCTCTCTTAGCGCCTTTTGGTCTGGTCATTGAATCTGGAATCTGGTTCAACGCCTCGTTCATTTGGCTAAAGATTCCCAGCATTAACTGCACATCTTCTACATTTTGGCAATCTCTGATTACCTCCATTTGCATTTTGTCAAGCTTGCTTTTAAGTTGCTCTCTCATATTATTATTTAGTTTGAAATAACACATGTGTTACTGTGGAGCAAATATAGAAATTACAAAGAATATTCAAGCGACTAATTAAAGAATTAAATCATTTACTATTAAAATAATTAGCCCAGAAATTAAGTGGTAATAGACCAAGCGCGCCTTATACTTTCCCTGGCCGTGGCGCGTTATTTAAAGCTACCTGGGTGCTGCCCAAGAAGTAAGCATGATTTGGCGCACGGTTTAGGTCTTGCCTAAAATTTCTGACGTGTGGGTTTGTGGGCACCATAATTTCTTTACTTTTGCAGCACCTACTTTGTAAGTCAGGCAAGGCCCCGTAGTTCAACGGATAGAATAGAAGTTTCCACAATTTCATTTATTCGCTATATTTTATTAATTCAACTCCCTGTCCACCATACAGCATTTAAAAGCTTTTATTCTTTATATTATCTAATTTCAAACCCTTTAATAAATCACAAGTGTAAAATATTTGTGTAAAATATTTTACTACTACTTTTCTGCTAAAAGCTTATTCAATAATTGTTTATCTCCCTCGGTTAACCCATTAGACATTGGGCTTTCTCTCAACCTTACTACAAACGCATGCGTGTTACACCCTACTCCTATAAAGTAAAGGTTAGATTTTCGCTGGATAGAATTATGTATGGGTGAAGTTGAGAATAATATGTAGGCATATCGTGCAAGGGCATCGTAGTTTCTATCTCTATAGTATTTGATAGCGTCTGCACTCATACCTTGTGCAATTTCAGCCACACCTAACTTCTTTAATACACTTATAGGTGGATGCCCAATCCTGTTTTCTTTTTGCAACTCATACGCAAAAGCATGCGCAGTGTACATGGTAGTAGTATCCAATTTGACCATGACATCAATTCCTGCGCTCCTACTCCTATGTTCTTTTAATACTTTGATGTAGGCATGGTTGAGCTTAATTAATTCTTCATTAGTGTAGGTGTCACTTTTAGTTTTTGGCACCATTGAAATGATGGCACAATATCCAACCATTGACAAAAGCATTAATTTATTCATGTGCAACAGAAAAAGGAAAAGAAAAGCAGGGGCTTTATGCGTCTCCCTAATTTACCATTACTTTTTCAATCAAACTCTAATGCCTACACTTGACCAACAAGTTTATACTGCTTACTAAACTCTGGGGGTTCTCTATTCGCATCTCTTTAGGCTGTCTAAACTTGCCTAATCTTTTACCTATGAACTGTCTACTCATAAATCTGAAATGGGATATAGTTATTCAATTATTACTATTTTGCATATAATCCTTGGCTGTGACCTTAAAACAGATGCTCAATGGAAGATAATATCCCAGAAAAGATTATGAAGCATTTGCCCGACATGCTCTGCGCCATAGACAAAAGCGGTCGGTTTGTGCGGGTGAATGACTCCTGCGAACAAATATTAGGTTTCAGTAGGGTGGACTTGGAAGGCAAGCCCTTTATTGACTTCGTGCATGAGGAGGACAGGGTTCTCACCTCAAAGATTGCCGAAAAGCTCATGGACGGAGAAAGCGTCAACGGTTTCGAAAACCGTTATGTAGGTAAAGATGGGGGTACCGTAAAAGTTATTTGGACGGCTGTTTGGTCACCAGAGGAAAACCTCTTGTTCTGCTCGGCCCGCAAAAAGCCCTGCCAACAGAAAAACGAGGTCAGGTTGGCCAAGGAAGTCCAATGGCACAAGTCATTGTTTGAGAATCACCCAGACGTTATTTTCTACGAGGACACCGCTGGAAAGATAACCAAGGTGAATGAGACCTTCATAGAGACGTTCAACTGCAAAAAGGAAGAGGTGACCAACTCCACATTATCCTGCTTGTTGCCCCCAAAAATGGCTGATATGAACCAAAGGTATCTTGAACAGACCCTGTTGGGCAGCACCGTCAGGTTTGACCTTGAGTACCAGAAAGATGGAGAAAAACCCAGGATATTTGACACTGTGAAGTTTCCAGTGAAAGTGAACCAGGAAGTCATTGGGGTTCAAACCATAGCCAAGGATATCACGGATATGGTTCATGCCTATGAGACAATCCAACTTCAGGCTAAAAAGCTCAACACCATCTTCGAGAGCATCACAGACGCCTTCTTCACTATGGACAGGGAATGGAACTTCGCCTTTATCAACCGTGAGGCGGAGAGAATTCTGGGCATAAACAAAAATTACCATATAGGGAAGAATGCCTGGAAGGAATTTCCTTCCGAGTTGGGCGGGGAGTTCGATAGGCAATACCAGCATGCCATGGAAACGATGCAGCCTGTCCACTTCGAGGCATATTTCTCAATGACCAGCGTCTGGCTGGAAGTAAAGGCATTCCCATCATCAGAGGGAATTTCCATCTACTTCACGGACATTACCGAAAACGTGAAAGCAAGGAAGGAACTCGAGAAGCTTTCATTGGTGGCCAGCAAGACCAACAACAGCGTGTTGATAGCTGACAAGGATTGGAGGATTGAATGGGTGAACTTAGGCTTCACCGACCTGACTGGTTACAGCCTCGTAGAAGCCATGGGCAGAAAACCCTCGGAGCTATTGCACAGCCACAAGACGGACATAAAGGAGTATAAGCTTTTAGAGCCGAAGCTTCTGGGTGGGGAGCCTATCTCGTTGGAGGTATTGAACGTCAGGAAAAATGGGGAGGAATATTGGGTAAACATAGAAATCAGCCCAGCTTATTCCGAAAGCGGAGAGATTTCAAGGTTTATTGAGGTGCAGACTGACATCAGTTCACTGAAGAACAAAGAGTTAGAGTTGTCAGCCTTGGCGCAGGAACTCTACCGCAAGAACACCGACCTTCAGCAGTTCACCTACATAGTCTCCCATAATCTCAGGTCACCAATCGCCAACATCATGGGCCTGGCAGACGCTTTGAATATGTTGGATAAGCAATCTGAATCATTTCATAAAGCATTGTCCTACCTGAAGCAAGATGCCCATAGGCTGGACACGGTCATGCGGGATATGAACTCAATCCTCAGCATCCGAGACAGCAAGTATAACCTGGAAACTGAAACGGTTGACCTCACTGCCGTAATCAACGAGGTTTCGCAATCTTTCGGGGAAAAGCTCCTAACCATTGGTGCTGATGTTAGTATGGACATACAGGAGGGCTTGAGCCTAAGGGCGAACAGGGCTTACATGTACAGCATATTCCATAACCTGGTGTCCAATTCCATCAAATACAGGTCTCCTGAAAGACCTTTGAGGATTCGCATCAAAGCCATTGGCAACCCAAGCAGAGGCACGATTGTATCATTCTCTGACAATGGAATAGGGTTTGACATGAAGAAGGCGAAAGACAACCTGTTCAGGATGTATAAACGGTTCCATGCAGAGCAACCTGGGAGAGGCATGGGATTGTTTCTCGTAAAGAACCACTTGGACGCCATGGGAGGTTCTATCAAAGCAGTCAGTGGGGTGGGGTTTGGCACCAGATTCATGATTTATCTGCCTTCCTGACCATCTCAACTAAATGATTCAAAACCGAAAAGTCCGCTTCCTATGGTGTAATGGAAGATACACGCTTTGATATTCATTGGTTTAAGTCTGGATTGTTACATCCATCACCAAAATTCTTCCTACCTTTATCGGATTTTACACCCCCTTTTCAATGAAAATGCAAAAGGGATTTCTACTGCATAACTATACGCAGCCTTTGGGAATATTAACCGTGAGCCAGAAAACAACCAGAATTTAAAGCAAAGTGAAAACTACTATCTTGTTAGGAGAATGGGCAAGGAAAAAGTAAGCATAGGGAACAATGAGCAAGAGCGCTTGGCAAGGTTATACGGGTATAGCAACATAGATAAGTATGAACTCAAAGGCACTTTCCAGCATGTGGTGAGTACGGCTGCGCTGGCTTTCGATGTTCCCATGGCATTCGTCAATTTGGTGGAGATGGAAAACATCTTGATTAAGGCAAGCGTGGGTTTTGACGGCAACCAACGCATCGCCCGAGAGATAGGCTTATGCTCACTGGCTATCCTCAAAGATGAATTCACGGTCTATAAAGATACCCATAAGGAGATTGAACTGAAAGGGAACCCCATGGTACATGGTGAGTTCGGCTTAGGTTTCTATGCTGCCGCACCCTTGAAAACCCCAGACGGATTCAATATCGGGGTAGTGGCTATTGCCGACAAAGCACCCAGGGAATTCTCCGAGGAAGATGGCAGATTACTGGAAGGGCTTGCCTCCATTGTCATGGAAGAACTCGAATACAGGTTAGAGCATCGCAAAAATTAACTTCAGTCACGCAAAGCCTTAGCACCGCCACCGATTTTAACGAATACTTACAATACTCAACCAAAGGGTGGATATGATTCTATTCCAGAACAGCGTGATAAAATTGGATTATGAGCCTTCAACCGATATCCTACAGGTTCAGTACCCTGACCTACACGGGTACCTGATACCTGAGGTGAAGCACTCCATAGACACCCTGCTGGAAACCGTAAGAAGCTACGATGTCAAGAACCTCTTGTTGGACTCTTCCAACTCCACAAGCTCAGTCAATGAGGTAGAGAGCAGGGAGATTGCCTCCTATCTGGCTGCTGGCCTGGTGAATACCCGCCTTAAAAAGCTGGCAAGGGTTCAGTCACTGGTTGCTGAGGCGGAGCAGAGAACGCAAGGCAATATCCAGCATATTCAATCGACTTTGGCGCTACCGTTCATGCTTCGGAATTTTTCTGACTCTGACACAGCATTGGATTGGCTCAAGTCAGAGGAGTGAAGTCAACTAAGTATTCTAATTGTTCCCTAAACCCTGAGGGATGCGCTAAGCGTACTTAAGACACGTATCAGAGCGTTAAAGGCAGCTTTTACATGCTTAACGGCTTATTGTCTGCCTCATTAACTCCATATGTTTCAGATTACCATAGTATGATTATTTTCAAGAACGGCTTCATAGAGCTTGACTATGAACCTGCCACAGACATACTCAGGTTTGAGATGCCTAACGTGGATGATGTGGTCATGCCAGAGATGAAGCGGTGCCTGAAGGTAATTGTGGAGCATGTTCGCAACTATGATGTGAAGAGAATACTACTGGACGCCAGGAAAACAGATATTTTGGGTGGCAATGAAGGTTATGCCACCATTATCACCGAATTCTACCGTGACCTCATGCTGACCAGGGTACGGAGAGTCGCACGGCTGGTCACCCCCGAATCCATCAGGGAGAATCTGGTTAAGAGAACCTTGGCAAAGATGAACATCTCCTTTGAGGTGCAGGCGTTCACTGACACCGACTCCGCAATGAAGTGGCTCAAATCAACGGACTGAATACAGTCGGCAGCAAACCAAGAATTACACGTTTCGTCTTACCACCACCTATTTGAATAAATATCCTATGGAAAACGCAGCAAATATCGAAGACAGGATGCACGGCTCGATATTCGTTTTGCTGAAGCGGTTCGTGGAGACCTCCTTTAACTACAGCACTTGGTTAAGGCTTTTAAAGGATGCTGGTTTAGAGGGTACTGCTTATGAAATGAACGGGATGTACCCCACAAGAGAGCTTTTCGCTATTGTGAAGACCGCCTCCGCAGAGACTGGAATCCCAACCTACACGCTTATGGAACAATTCGGGGAGTTCCTCGTGCCTGACTTGCTGCTTGTATACCATAAATTCATTGACCCAGAATGGAGAACCTATGAGATGCTGCTCAACACAGAGGCATCCATGCATGGTGCGGTAAAATCACAGGACAGCAGAACAAACCCGCCTATGCTCTTGGTTACCAAGAAAGGCAACAGTCAGCTTATCGTTGATTACTACTCAAAGCGCAGGATGGCGGGCGTGGCGGTCGGTATCATTAGGGGGATTGCAGCCTACTACCAGGAAAGTGACCAGGTCAAGGTCACACGCATCTCAGCCATAGAAGAGGAAAGGGTTCAGATACAGGTAGACTTTGTGAAATAGCTCAGTCGGAAAGTTGCACCAGCAGACATATACAAGCCAATAGCCCCCAATTTGATACCTTTTGATTTGTTTGTGCTATATATGCATTAAGATATCCAGCAAAAGGAAGGCACCTTGAACCTAAACCTCCGTAGGGAGTATACTTAACAGTTACTTTAGATTTTTAGAGCATGGACAACACCTTCGGAATACCGATAATCCCAGATAATGAAGAAGAAAGGCTGTCCACGCTGCGCAACCTGCACGTCCTGGACACTTACGAAGAGAACGGGACTTTCAAGCATATCGCTGCCATTGCATCCCGCTTGTTCAACGTGCCGATAGCTTTGGTAAATTTTGTTGACAGGGATTATGTAGTCACCAAAGGCGGTGTGGGCGTTGAAGGCTCTAACGAAGTGAGCAGGGGTGTTAGCCTGTGTTCACTGGCAGTTTTAAGAAGTGACGTTACGGTATTCGAGAATGCCAAAGCAGAACCATGCCTGCTTGCAAATCCTATGGTGGTTGGGGATTTTGGCTTGCAGTTTTATGCTGCTGCCCCTTTGACCACCTCTGATGGCTTCAACATCGGTGCTTTATGCATTGTAGACAAAGTGCCACGGGAGTTCTCCGAGTCTGACCAGAAGATGCTTGAAAGCCTTGCCTCTGTGGTGATGGACGAGATAGAGAAAAAATAGCAATTAGGCACAAGCCTTTTTGATTGGGTTATCCCTCAATGGAAAGTAGCCAAGCCATGGCGTCAGCCTCTTCCCTGAAAGTCCTTATCTCGAACTCGTTTCCAATCCGCTGAATCAGGTTCTCGATGGTCATGGAAACATAGATACTGTTAGGCACTACCTGGGCAAGATATCGTAGGCCTGCTTTCCTCATTTGGGGCGTCCACTCTTCCTGCACCCACCCTAAGGCCAGGTCCCAGGAACCCACTACCCCCTTATTGCAGTTGAGCAGCTTGGTGTAAGGCTTATCAGCCATCATTTCCAGCAGCTTTGCACCGCCTTCCTTCACAGTCTCCACGGACTGGGGGCCGAACCAGCGGGCAATCACCACATTTTCGTCATAATCCCTGGCACACTCGAAAAACACGTCACCGTACACCTTCTTCAACTCAATCTTATTTCCCATTATATTCAGGTTATACTCAAGGGCCTTCTGTTTAGGCGTTTATAGTATATTGGTGGAGCCAGCTTTGGGCATCCCCTATGCTTTGGAATATCCTAACTTCAAAAGCCTCTACCGAAGAAACGAAATTGGAGGCGGTAGCAGCTGCGAATGACTCTGGGGCGGTAACCATGGCGAAGTGCTTTACCCCCGCCCCCGCTGCCTGCGGACTCCATTCATTCACCACCCAATCAAGCGAATGGTCCCACCCGCCTACCACGTTACTGGTGTCATTCAGCACGCAGCTATACCCCGATTTTCTCACGGCCTCTGTGTACGCCAGTGCGCCAGCTTTTATGTTCTCTTCCGTCAGATAGCCGAACCAGTCAGTATGGACCCATCTGTTCACATTATCCACGGTAACATTCAAAAATACCTTCCCGAAAACGTTTTTATATTCCTGTGTCATACTTTGCCCAGTTTCACCGTGGGCCTACGCTAAATATATTAATACTTGGGATGCCTTACGAATTCCTCAACTCATTGTTTTCTTTTTCCAGCTGGGCGATGCGCTGGTAACTTTTTGCCAAAGAGTTGCGAGATGCCAGCCTTATCTCCATCTCGTCCACAACAATGGAGGCCAGGTCCTCGAGCATCTCCATCTGCTCTCTACTAAGGTAGCGTTGCTTTTTGTCTATGATGCAGAAGGTTCCAAGGTTATAGCCGTCATGCGTGTGAAGGGGGGCAGCTGCATAGAAGCGCAGGCCGAACTCCCCGCACACGAGCGGGTTGGCAAGGCACCGAGGGTCTTCAATGGCGTTCTCAACCAGATATACGTCTTTTGAGAGTATAGCTGAGGCACACAACCCTGGCTCTCTGTCAATCTGCTCTACCCCATCAATCCCGTGCTGTGATTTGAACCATATTCTGTCCTTGTCCACCAGGCTAATGATGGCGATAGGCATGTTGAACATCTTGGAGGCCAAGGCCGTGATGCGGTCAAAGGCACCGTCTGGGGGAGTATCCAATATGTCATAACGCCTTAATGCTTCCAATCTTCCTGCTTCGTGTTCTATAGTTTCCATCATAAAATAAGAATATAATATTCAGTTCTACCATATTTAGGAGAATGAACGGTCAAACCCCCTGTTGCTACCTGGGGGATGGTATTAATTAGAAAGAAATGAGCAATTGGGGCAAAGAAAACACCTATGGTCTGAAAATGGAATATAATCCTTTAAAACTGGTATTTATACGTATTGCCCTTATCCCACTTTACCTCACTGCCTTATTGTCTAAACAATAGGGAGGGGCAGGCTGATAAATACCTCTACATTAACCATGCCAGGTAACTTAACTTGCCGATAAGTAAAGAGGCGATTAACAATTATGGTAAGCTAACGAAAGGTTTCTTTACTCAACCTCAAGAGTTTAAGGACTACCCATTCTTCACGATATCTTAGGAAAGAAAACCAGGTAACAAATCAAATTGAACTTATGCGTCTCAAGCTTGGGTTCCCTTACTTTTCTTTCACCCATTAGTGGTTAGTTTTATTTTTCATAAGACATCTTATAAAAGGAAGCATACTAAGAAGCATCTTAAAGGATGCCATGGAGCTTGAACCACCGCTTATTAAAGTATGTAATGAATTTCTTCTTTATGACTTTGCTTTCCTTGCCAGCAAGGGGAAGGGCGAAAAGCGTTTGGTCAGCGATTGATTGAGTGAAATCGTCCTCTTCAGATTGATTCATCCAGTCAATGCAGGATTCCAGGAAGTATATGGTGCCTGTAGTAGTATGGCTGAAAAAAGAAACTTCTTGGATTTCCCATCTGTGCCTTAATCCCTGGTAGGCATAAATTTTTAATTCCTCTAACGGAATAAGAATATCCTTACCGTCTTCGCCTTTGCAGAAAAGCACGTCCGTAGGTTTTAGTTGTTTTTCGTTGAACCATGCGTTATCACCTTCTACTTCAAAGTTACATCTGCTAAAGAATCGTGTATTGCCAGATGGAGGAAAAAGTACCATCTGTTCCCAGGTGGAGTCTTTGAATAAAAGGTGAAACTCGTCTTGTGCGAGGCCATTGCCACATGTGTTGCGTTTACTTGTTTTATATGTTCCGTTCATTTTGCTTTTATATAGTTTAAGTCTTTTAAGCAAAATGAATGTGCTTGTTTTAAATTTTTGAATAAATAGTTTTAATAGGCAGATATACTATTCATACTTGTCTCCTTAATTTCTGCTCACTTGTAATGGGACTGTTTTAGCCATTGTATTTGATGTAGAAATTGTAAAAGCTGCACATAACATAGATTTACTAAAACGAACTACTCAAATTAGATTATACCTTAATTTGAATATTATTTTGTATCTTAGAACAAGCTTAACTCACTACAGCAGGTATTCACCTTCTTAATCCTTTTTTGAATATGACTCAAGCAGTTTCATACGGGCGAATTTCCACAAGCTCGCAGAGCGTTTATCGGCAGAAAGTAAATTTAGAAGAGTTCGCCCAGAGCAAAGGGTTTAAAATTGAAAAATTCTTTAGTGACTCAATCACGGGTAAAACCCATACCCTTGAAAGAGATGGCTACCTAAAAATGGTTAAGTTCTGCCAAGACATGAACATCAAAACGATTTTTGTATCTGAAATATCCAGGGTTTCACGTAGGGTGAGTCACACCATTGCCACTATAGAGAACTTAGTTGAAGAATATGGAATTACTGTTCATGTTCAGCACCCAAGCTCGCTTACCTTTTCACCAGATAAATTTGGCAAGATTGATATTCTGCAAAAGTCCATGTTGATGATGTTGGGCTTGGGGGCTGAAATGGAGTTGACCTATCAGCAGAGCAGAAGGTTGGAAGGTATCGCTGAGGCTAAAAAGAAGAATGTATATAAAGGCAGGATAAAAGGCTCAACTTACTCACTTGACCAGCTAATGGCCAAGCACCCAGATATCGTAAACTTGGTCAAGCACTCGGCTCTACCTGACACTAAAATATCTGAGATTGTAAAGAAGGGGCTTTCGACAGTGAAGCGTATTAAGAAGGCAATGAAAAGCTTATCAAATGAAACAGTAGCATAGTCAACTTGTCCACGAAGGTTGGTCTCGCATTTGCCACCTTGGTTAAGTTGACTATTTAATAATATTGGTGAGAGGAAAGAACATAATTTTTGCCTTTATAATGAAATGCAACAGTTCTTGGATAAAACATGCCTAAGGATGATGATTTCTAAGCCTCACTGTATAATTATCTGTGAATAAGTTAGCTATATTATTCCTCTTTAAATAATTCCGCAATTCTCTCTTTCCTCATATAAATTTTTAATTCTTCAGTAGTAATACGCTTAGCCCAATCAACAGCGTACTCATTTATATGTGCAAACAATGAGTCTCTAAGTTCATCCGTTTTTAAAAAGACTTGATATTCAGCTTTATAAGCACTGGAATGAATTAAGTTAGACCTTCGGTACCAATGTGTAAAGTTCACAGGTGAGTTATCAACGTCATTATAACTGCTACTCAATGCATCATCGAAGGCAGCCAATAGTTCAATTCTGTTATCTACGCTTACAAAAACTCTTTTTGACCTTTTTTTTGAGAACTTTGCCATAATTTATTAATCTTATATAACTATCACTTATAAATGTCTATACCTCTTTACTTTACAACGACTTTAATTCGTCTATCTTCAGGATTGGCAGTATAAGGTGTGGTTAACTACTCTTCCTCAAAAAGAACTTTTATCTTATATTTTCTACTATTAAAGTACTTGTCTTCAATCAATGTTGCCATCAGAACCTCATAACCATCTTCATCTGGTCCTCGGTAATGAACATCAATGAAAGGCAATTCTTTCATATAACTTTCTACATTATCAAGTCCATAGCTACCTTCTGAAGTGAAAATAATAGTGTTGTCATACCCTTCCCAACATGCATATCCATCAAGTTTGTTTATTACATGTATGACTTCAAGTCGGAAATTCTCGAACTTCTCTTCACATTCTGCCAATGTTTTATAGTAATCTTCTCTAATCATTTTGTTGTTTTCAAAATTTAAATAATGTTCACGAAACTTTATTGTGAACACTTTTCTTAAATAATTTTATTGGTGATTTAAGCTTATAACTGGCCTTCTTGGAAACACCTTTATTATGAACTACCTAACACGAATTACATCCCGAAATACCACCACAATGCCTACCTTGATAAAAGATAATTATCAATGGTAAACTTATAATCAGGCAGCCATCTTGTGCCAATAAGTTAGGAGCCTCGCTATTTTAGTCTTCATAGGAACAGCTATCCTTTGCCCATACCATTCTTGGAAGCAATCCTCAACGCATCTGGCTGAGATGCCGAACATCTCCCTGATTGCCTTGTTGGACAATATCGCCTGTTGACGTAGGTCAGCGATTAAATTCCTTGCCTTTTCTGGCACAAGAACATTGCCAGTCATAGCATTAATTTTGTCGGCTAAGGGTTTCTTCAACTCACGAAGGAAGTCATTAGCTTGCTTCAACCGTACCATAGTGGTTTCAATCCGTTTCTTCTCAGAAAGCCACTTGGCCAGCGTGTTATATGATTTTATGGCAAGCGCAGCCAGTATCTCCTTTCTCTTGAACAGACCTGATTCCAACATCAGAATTACCTTGTGCTTGAATTCGAGGGTATAGCTGCCACGGGTTCTCCTGCCATCCGCTTCTGGCATCAATGCTGTTGCGCTATCCAAAAGATGTTGCTTGTAAAAAGAATTTTGGCCTAATTCTTCACCGTAGTTCATGATAAGCACTTCCATGCCCTGCTCTATTTTCTTCGTCTGCGACTTGGCGGTGTTTGCGGACGGTCTGCGGTAACCCTTTACCACCCAAGTGTATTTGTTGCGTGGGTATAGCTTTTCAAGGTCTTCATGGTAGTAGTAGCACAGCATGAACTTGCCTTCCAGTTTTCTAAGGGTCTGGGAAAGCTCGATGTGCATCTTGTCATTGCTAAGGTTCTTTACAACTTTGTTGTTCACCTTCTGTCGAGTGCCTTTTCTTGACCTGTTGCTGTAATAGTGTTCCATGCCGAAATACCCTGGGTCAACCACGAAGAATGCGTCTGCGTTGTCCTGCTGCCTGATAAGCTGCATAGCATCCCCAACATGAAAATTAACCTTGTTGAATTTCCGTTGCTTGACAAACTCTGGCAGGTTGTTCAGCACGGACATGAATTTCGGCCTTGCGTTGGATTCATGTGAATAAACGAATGACTTCAGGGGAACCCCCAAGGTGGAGTGTGAAAGGCAGAATGCGTACAAGACCGCATCAACCCAACTGACGCTCTTCAACTCGCCAATCGGGTTTGGCTTGGAAAAGGCGAAGTAATCGCTAAGGGTGTGGAACAGACTTCCGTAATGCTCCTTGAGCAAAGCCTTGTACTTGATGGTGTCCGTTAAACCTACGTGGAAGAGACGCCCCCCAGGCTTAAGCTGCTTCCTGCACTCCCGAAGGAACCTCTTCGGGTACTTGAACGCCATCATCATGTTAGCCTGGTAGTAACTGATATCATTGTAGACAACATTGCTACAGTCAAGGTCAGAGACCAGGAAGTTCTTCATAGTACCGCCAAAAGGTTCACAGTATGTCTTGAAGGAGGACGGAAACAACGCCTCCATGAACTTCGCCTGATTCTGTTTCCCGCCAAAGTATGGCAACCCTAACTGTAAATTCTTCTTCATAAATGATTTTAAAAGGTTAAAAAATAAACTGTTCTTTCATTTTGGCCCATGGCCACAGCACGTGGTGACGAGCTTTATATTTTATTAAAATGTCATAAAAAAATAGCTTTTCACTTTAAGTTAGGGCAAATTTTTTTACCCTACTTCAGAGCTTCATTTTTATCGTCCTCTTCCATGAATTGGATAAGGCTTTGGATTTTCTCTTTTCTAACATCAGCATTAATGCTCATTGACTTGCGAACCTCTTTCTGGATTGTTTCAGCCATATTGAGCAGAATGTTTTGTATCTGGATGAACTCTTCGTCCGTCAGGTATCCACTGCCCTGAATCTTATTCCTTAACCGACCTGTCAGTTTACGTTTATTGCCTTCCTGGTCTTTCTCGTTTGCAAATACCTTATTCCATTCCTTGGCGAACAGGATACTCGCCATATAAACGTGGCTGATTTGCAGTTTCTTTATCAAATCAGCTACCTCTTTAGATAAGGTTACCAGATTCTGCTTTTCCTTCTTGCTTTTCATGCACTGTTCGTTTTTGATATTACAAAGGTAGGGATAATAATCCGATTTAAAAAACGAAATGCTATTTTTTTATTACATTTAGTCATTCACTCCTTTTTCTGGATATATAAAATAGTCACTTTTAGATTAATATCCAAGTGTGACTCAGATATTCTTTTGTTGGTTATCACATGATTTACCTGGAACTAAGATAAAAGAGTCAAAAAAAAGCCCATAAGATAAGGCCACCATGATTGGCAGCCTTATCTCTATTTAAAGATTTAACCTATTGGTCAACCCAAAAAGCAGCCGAATTGCTTCACGTGCTGGTAAGCTTGGATTGGGCAAAGACATCCATCATTGCAATCCAGCCTGACCAATTTAACCTTTAGACCCAAAGTGGTGTAAACCCCGAGTTCATTGTCAAAATATAGGACAAGAACCTTAATAGTATCAGGTATCACAAACCTGTCAGATTTCAGGAATTGATGCAGGGCATACTCATAATCTTCATTGTCAGTCACAATATGGAAGACGCTTTCGCTGCTTTCTAATTGCTCGGTTGCTTCAACCTTGTAAAGACCGTCTATTCCATTAATTTCCATTGGGGCAGGCAGGGCAAGCAAGTATCCATTCTGCTCAATAATCCCTGGAATGTTGGGTAGCCCAGGGTAATCATCAATGAAATTCTCGAAGGTTTTGGTTTCAAGCATCAACCTTCTACGCCTCTCCATCACTTTCTCCTTCCTGCGTAGTTTTTAGTTTATCGCTGAGCATTTTGAGTGACCAAGAAACTACCTGCCCTTTGGTTACCTTCTTCTTTATTCTTCTGGATATGAGTAATTTGAGGGCATCCAAATTTTCATCCGCTTGACTGCTAATCTTAATTGTGCGCTGCATAATATAGATATATTTTCTTTTAGAGTATATATCTGAATCTGAAACCGCTTTTATACACTACTACACTTTTCTACCAAAACGGGATTTGCATCTATATATATAGTGTAAAACACAATAAGCATGGTGACACTAATCAACGAGATACTCTTCTTTGATGAAGAAGAGATATTGTATAAGACAATCAATGAAACAAAGACGCTTTACGGAATCCACTCTTCTAAACGAAGAACCATAATTAAACCTACGTTCCTGCACATCTTCAAATTCGAAGAAGGTTCCACAAGAACCGTGGCCGTAGACCAAAAAGACAACTATCTATGGGTTGACTATAATGGCTTAACACATGAGCTTGATGAAGAGACAAAAGAAGAATACAGAAGCACTATCATCAAAAACTCACGATGCAACTGCTTTAACATTGAGTATAAAAAAACGGCCTGCACCTTTTGTGATGCAAGATGCCAGATTTGGAACAGGGCATCTTCAAGATTATTGGACAAACATATGGGTTGGACTTCTTAGCCAACCATTTAGTATCTAAAAAGAAAAGAACATGAAATGAATAAGCACATAAAGGATTCAATCTGCAATATTGACCAAAAAGCATTAGAAGAAGCATCACGAAATAACTTCAAGTTGATGTATGCAGATGATAATGGCTATGAGGTCAAACAAGGTGACGCACTATATATTATAATTGACTGCAAGTTACATCGACTGGAAATGGATAGCTTGAAGCTGATAGGCTGGAAAGAGACGGAAGGATTTAGCGTGGAAGAAATGTCTTCGGTCAACTTCTACCTTAATGAATTAACGAATCGTCTTTTATTGTGCGAGATGTGCTACCAGACAGGTTACTGCATTGCCTATTATAGCAACAGGAAGCCTATTGAGGTTCCTGTTTTGATTAATGGTCACAAGCAGCATTATCTTGATATGGCTTTAATAAGAAAGCTCAAAATAGATGGTGTGCTTAATTAAATTGACCCAATTCCTAAGACAAGCTCTTATCATTTATGGCCAATAGAATCAGAAGAGCATTAGAATCAATTGTAATGCATGTTTATAAATACATGATATACATTTATTCGCTCTGCATTTCTAATATGGGTAGCAAGACCTAATCTGATATCAGTGCCAATGTTAAATCTATTACTGATGTCTTTCATGTTATCATCTATTGGAAAATCGAAATCAATGACAGGAAGATACATTAGATACTTCCTCCATAAACCGATGAAATCATGTGCTTCAGAATAAACAACAATAAAATTCTGTTCTACTCCATTTGGGTCGTATTTGAAAACTTTTTTTAAATGAAGGTCTATGTTTGCTTTTTCTAAGCTTTTAAGAATAAAGCCTTCAATTATACTTATTGTAGCACCATTACCATCTTCAATTTTTATATCTAACTCACCTTGAGTTTTACCAGTTGCAGAAGAACCCCACCTGGTCTGGTCTTTTGTAATAAAACCCTGTGCTTTCAATATAGAAGCTATAAAAGCATTTCTACTGTCCTCATTATGGGTAACTATTTTATGCCCTCCCTGCAACTCTGAAGCAGCATATAAGATAGAATCCAATAAATGGTACCGTGGGTTCTTGTTGTACTTTTGAGACAACTTGAATAATAGAAATTCATCGTCCACATCATCAAAGGTAGCGATGTCTTCCTCAAAAATACTTTTATCCATATGTGGATATGCAATGCTCAAGCGTGCGATATGCTCACTGGCCAAATCTTTTTTTTTACTAACTTCTGATGAAAGTAGTTCTTTGATGTAAAGAAGAAAATCCATTTCAGGTTGGTTAGCCTGAACCTCCGCAATTCTTTCATCGATGGCAGTCATCTTTGCTTGTAGACTAAGCCTAAAGTAAGGCTCTACTATTACACCCACTACCTTCTCTTTAATCAATCCAAGAAGTTGGTTTTGAGCAATGTGGCTTTCTACTTGCAGATTTATTAATTGATAGTTGAGGTGGAATAAAGCATTCAACTGTCTTCTAATGTCAAGCCAACCCAATTTTTGAGTAGTGATATTATTGACATGAGTTACCAACTCGTATAGCTTCAGATAAAAACTGCCAGCTATATTCTTTATGTCAAATACAGAATACGTCCACAATATATTAGATAGCTTTTTGAATAGAGTATCCTTCCTTTCAGCATCATTGGCAGAAGAGACTATTAAGAATTCTGTCAACGTTTGGTAGAAATCAGCATCAACCCTATTCTCAATCTCAGCCGTAGAAGTTCGGAAAAAAATATAGGCTTCTTCAAGTTTTGATAAAAATTCCTCAATTCCCTGACTACGGTGAGCCTCAAAGAACTTTAATAATCCTAATCGCAAATAAGCCTCAGAGGATACTTCAGCACTGGTATGCTTTGTCAACGTTTGGATTGCTTCAGAAGCCTCTTCAGGTACTTGTTCGTGCAGAAAGAAAAGATACTTCAACTGGTCAACCAGCAAAAAATCATCATCATCTTCTTCAACACTTAGCAATGTGCTTATGGCAAGTGAAGGAGAAATCTTTCCAAGGAAGGTAAGACTACATAGTAGGTTGAGCGATTGCTTTCGAATGAAATTATTTTCTGAAGTATTTCTGACAACTTCATCTAAGAATTTCCTGATTTTCTTCCACTCAATCTGAACATTGCCTGGGTCTCCCAAAGTTTGGGATAGTTCCAAGAAGAACTCTACCTTCTGAAAAAGCTTTAATTCTGTAAACTCCGAATTTTTAATTCTGGTAAAATCTATCACAATGGTTTAGAACAAGTATCGTTCAGGCTCCTTTATCTCCACTTTCTTATTTGTAGTCGCAAACTCAAGCTCTCTCACAGCAGTACCAACAAAAATTTGAAGTTGCCCTGAGAATTTATTCTCAATGTGCAAAAGAACTTCATTCAATCCCTCTAAATACTTTTTATCACCTTCCTCTTTGGCAGGGCTATCTATTACTAAAAAGCGGGGATGTCTCCCAAAGTTAAACTCAACGTCCAGTTGAATCAAACTTAGATAAAAAGCCATCTTAACTCTAAGCTTTTCGCCTTCAACAATATCTTTAAATTGGACAGCAGCACCATGCTGTGTGTATACAAGCCTAAAAGCATCGTCAATCTCAATATCTGTGAAATTAAGAAGACCCAGGCTATGTAGCTCATTAAGCATGAGCGACTTAAGCCTATCCAAGATGTTTAAGCTTCGTTTTCTTCGTTCAACTGTTAATTCACCCAAAGCCCAATCAAGCAATTTGATACGGGAGGCATTATTCTGGGCTTCATCTTTATTGGAAGTGGTTTTAATATCAAGGTTCTTTAATCTATACTGCAACTCCCCTTTCTTCTCAACAAGTTTTTCATATTGATTATTTGAGGTAGACATCGAGTTTCTGAGATTATCAATCTGTGACTCGAGTTCTGACATAGTAGACTTTACTACAGTATCATTCTTTAATATTGTTGCCTCTTTTGAATACCTATCAATTTTATTCCTGATTTGAACAGATTCAGCTTTAACAGTAGTTATACCTCCTTCAATTGATTCTATCAACTTAGAAAGCTTCTCGGCTTCTTCTTGCATGCTTCTGACCTTTTCATCATAAGCTACAGTATCAATATCATGTTTATGAACAGGCTCACTGCACAACATACAAGCATGTGTCTCTTTCTCCTGCGCTTTCTTTTCCTTTGTTATGGAGTGGTCGCAGTGTGGACATGATGTAATGTCGAGGTTGGTAAAAAATATTCCTAAGTCTAAATACTCTTTTATATCAGTTATCTTTCGCCTTAACCCAAAAACTTCATTGGTATACTTCTTAACGTCTCGATTCAGACTATTTTCCTTTTCTACCAAAAAATTGGCTTCCTCTGAAAGCTTGGCAATCTCCCTTTGGTAAGCGTTTACTTTTTGTTGCTCCCCTAAGGCTTGCTCTGAGGTGGCAGAATAAGCTTTTAGTAAAGCTTCCAATTTACTTGTTATCTTCTCGTTTTGTAGATTTTGTATCTGCACATTGACTTCAGCAAGTTCTTTCGTAAGCTTTTCTACAGAGTCATTGTTCAATGTATCCTGAGCAGTTGTTACATCGCCTAACTTTGCTGACTTAAATAATAACAAATCCCTTTTTACTTTAAGCTTGTTTATAGGAGAGGTAAGCTCCAAGCCAAGTAACATTTGAAAGACAAGCTCATTTTGGCTTGCCATTGCCAGAGTATTGGAATCAGCAGATTCCAGATATATTGTTTTATAGTAAGTTTTCCAACTTGCTCCCGCTTCATGTAATTCATTGATTTCTTTTCTTGAATCCTTTTGAGTCCATTTAAGTGAATAAAAGGAGAACTGGCCAAAAAAGAATTTTTGCATGTACTCTTCATATGATGTGAAAGAGTTGCCTTCGTACAAGAGGTGGTGGTCTGCTTCTACACCTTTCTCAATAGCATTGATTGTAGTGCTAAAAACTTGCGCACGGTTCAATCTCCCATCACCCATATTTAAAGATGTGGAGAAGGTGTTTTCCCCTACCTTGAACTCAAGTTGAATCGTCTCAAACCATGCCTTCACTTGTGGTTTTAGGCTTTCGCTACTCCCCGTTAATGCAAATTTTATTACTTTAAATAAGGTTGACTTCCCTTTAAGATTATCAGCTATCCAAAGATTAACCCCCGAGAATAATTCTTTTTCATAGCGAAACCGTTCTCCTGCATGCTTCTTAACTCCTGAAAATAAGATTTTTGTAAGTTGCAGCCTTTTACCAGTCGAGATAGGGGAATCCTTTTCATATCCTCCTTCTATTGTAAGCAGGCTGTCAATTTCTTGTTCACTTAGGTTATCGCTAAATTCTTTTAATGCTTTTGTTCGGAACTGCTTAAAATTAAAGCTCATAGTTTCTCACCATAAAAGTCCTGATACATTTCTTTTACCTTTTCGGTTATTTCTGAGATATAGGTTTTGTATAGTGTATTTTTATATTCTTCGACTTTGTACTGTGATATTTTTAATTCTGACCCTGTAACCTCTCCAAAGAATCTTTTCAAAAGGGTACATCTATCAAAATACCATTGAATTGATGGCATTTGTGAAAGGCTTTTTTCTATTCTATCTATGGCAAGGTCAGATACGTAATAAACTTTATTAGCTACTCTGCCATCAATTCTCTTTTGGCTTTCAAAATCAATAAAACCTATGCTCTTCAAGAAAGCAACAATGTTGTCAATATCTTCATAAGCTCCGTAGAAGAAGCGTTCCATTTCTACCCTTCTTATAATTGGCTCATTATTGCTAAAAATCATCTTTACAATACCCTTTACTTCTGCTTTGTCTATACAAGGGTCATTTTCAGCCAGCACAAGAAGCTCATACGCTAAATAATCAGGATTTCTGATTAAGAAATCTAATGCCTGAATTTTAACTTCAGACTTGAAAGCTTTTGTATATCCCTTCTTTTTATCAGTAGGGATATCTTCAGCAAAAAAGTAAAGTATAAGCAGAACTCTGAATCTATCCTTATAGAAACGTATTGCGACATCCTCTAAATCATTAGAGGTTATGGCAGTGAATCCTTTAGGTTCTACCATTTTTACAGTAATAATATTAATTTTATGTAGTTCACAATCTACCTCAGTTAATGTATAGCAATCATTTAAGGATAGGCAAATTGCTTAGTTATTTACTACACAGCAATTGACAAATCAAATCAAAAGCTAATTAGGATTTTGTAAGAAGATTTAACCTTGCAGCATAAATCTACTCATTCATCTTCTTATAAACCTTCTTCAGCATCCAGTTCTTCACAAGTTGAGAAAACTCGTCATTGTCCATAATCTTGGTGAAGATGTCCTGGTTAAGCTCCATGCGCTGGATTACTTTGGTCAGGAACCTGTCCTCGAAGCCGAACTTGAAGTTCTCCATGGAATTACTCTTCGCTTGAAGAGATAGGTCTTCATCCAGCATCAACTCAGCCTCTATCTGGTCAAAGAACAGCTTATCTGCCTCGGTGAACTCCGTGCCGAAGCGGTCATTCAGCACCTTGATGATTTCGGACAGTTGCGCCTGCTCTTCCTTGCCGCCTCGCATACCCGCCTGCGTGGTACCCTCCAAACCGTACTCGCCCTGGTCTTCAAGAACGATGTTGCCTTCGCTGATTTTCTGGATGCGGTAGTATTCAAGAGCTACCTCGTCATCCAGATGGATACTGCCCCCGCCCGTGTTCTTGGGAAGCTTGTTATACAACAACCTACCGTACGCAAACAGCTTCTCCATCTCAAGGTCACTAAAGGGCATAATCTGCGAAAGGAAGGAATACAGCCTGATGTAAGTGATAAGCGTGTGCTTGAAATCGTCTTTCTCTTCGTCCGTGGGCAGGCACTTAAACCGCTGCACCCCAGGGTCTATGGCTGCATCCAGCTTCTTCTGCACCTTGGCGTTCACCCTGTCGGTTGACTTGAAATAGACCTCGCAGAAAGCGTCCACCTCTGACTTCCAGATAATCTGCGCTGACTCTATCTTGTATTTAAGGTCAGATAGTAGATTCGGGTCGGTGGGCGTGTCCACCGTGGTCAGTTCGTAGTAGGGCTGGAACGAATTCAGGATGTCTTCCTGCTCGTTTGCGAAGTCCAGAACGAAAGTGTCTTCCTTTCCCTTGGCGGTTCTGTTCAACCTGGAAAGGGTCTGCACTGCCTTCACGCCTGACAGCTTCTTGTCCACGTACATGGTGTGCAGCAGCGGTTGGTCAAAGCCTGTCTGGTACTTGTCTGCCACCAACAGCAACTGGTAGCTGTCAGAATCGAACTTCTCGGGCAGTTCCTTTTCCTTAAAACCGTTCAACTGCTCTTCGGTCAGCTCGCTGCCACCATCCAACACCTTTCCAGAGAACGCCACCAGTGCTTTTATGTCGGTGTAGCCTTTCTCCTTGATGTAGCGTTTGAATTCCATGTAATAGCGCACCGCATGCAGGCGGGAGCCAGTCACCACCATGGCCTTGGCCTTACCGCCTATCTTCTTGGAGACCACCTGGCGGAAATGCTCTATCATTATCTCAGTCTTCTGCGCCAGGTTGTGCGGGTGCAGCGACACGTACTTGCCGATGGCCTTGTTCGCCTTCTTCTTGTTCAGGGCGGGGTCGTCCTCAATGGCCTTGGTAAGCTGGAAGAAGGTTTTGTAGGTCGTGTAGCTTTTCAGAACGTCATGGATGAAACCTTCTTGAATAGCCTGTCGCATGGAGTAAAGGTGGAACGGGCGTGGCTTACCATCGGCACCCATCTGCCCGAAGACGTTCAGGGTTTTCTCCTTTGGCGTGGCGGTGAAGGCGAAGAAGCTTAAGTTTGGCTGCTTGCCACGGGCGAGCATGGACTTCCTAATTTCGTCCTCGGCATCATTATCTTCATCCGTCTGGGCTTCGTTTTTCTCGGCCTCTTCCAGTGACTTGGCCGCCAGTATCTCTTTTATTTTCTTGGAAGACTCACCATGAGCGGAACTGTGCGCCTCGTCCTGAATCACGGCATAGCTTCTGGCGGGCAGTTCCTTCACCTTGTCCAGTATGAAAGGGAACTTCTGAAGGGTAGTGATGATGATGTTGGAGCCAGCGTTGAGCGCCTTGGCAAGCTGCTCTGAGTCTTTGTCTATTTTCTGCACCACGCCCTGCTTGTGGTCAAACTGGAAGATGGTGTTCTGCAACTGCTGGTCAAGCACCTTGCGGTCTGTAATCACAATTACAGAATCGAATACCCTTTTGTCATGAGTATCATGAAGGCTGGAAAGCCTGTAGGCGAGCCATGCGATGCTGTTACTCTTACCTGAGCCAGCCGAATGCTGTATCAGGTAGTTCTTTCCAGCACCGTTCGTGCGGGCGTCTCTGGCTACCCCACGCACCACGTCCAACTGGTGGTAGCGGGGGAAGATGATGGTCTCTTTCTTGAATTTCTTGCCGTTGCTCTCATACTCGCTCACCTGCAAATGGACGAACTTGCCCAGGATGTCCATCCAACTGTCTTTCTGCCACACCTGCTCCCATAGGTAAGATGTCTTGTAGCCATATTCGTTGGTGGGGTTGCCAGCACCGTGCTTATAACCAAGGTTGAACGGCAGGAATTTTGTCTCCTTGTGGTCAAGCTTCGTGGTCATGAACACCTCGTCCTTGTCCACGGCAAAATGCACCAACGCCCGTTTCTTGCCCTGAAACAGTAGCTCCTTGGGGTCACGGTCATACATGTACTGCTTCTTGGCATCCTCAACCGTCTGGTTGGTGAACTGGTTCTTCAGCTCTGCGGTAGCCACGGGAAGGCCGTTCACACTAAGCACCAGGTCAAGTGAGTTCTCGTTCACCTTACTGTACTTCACCTGCCGTGTGACGGTGAGTTGGTTCAAGTCATACAGCGTCTCGGCTTCTGGGTTCAATCCGCTCTCTGGTTTGAAGTAGGCCAGCCTGAACTTAACCCCGTAGTCGGTGATGCCGTTGCGTAGCACGTCCAGCGTACCTCTTAGCTCTAACTCCTTATTGAGCCTGTTGAGCAGCTTCTTCTCTATCTCCGCACCATGTATTTGGCTCAGGTTATCCCAAGCTTTGGGTTGCGTGGATTGCAGGAAAGAGAATACCACCGTCTCGTCAAGAGCCAGGTCTTTGTTGAAGTCATGCCTTTCGCCTTTGGAGTAGCCGCCCTGGTCAATCAGGTAGTCTTCTATGGCCTCTTCAAAGGTCTGCTCGGTATGGATGCCTGTTGCCATGGGTCTATGCTAATTCAAGCTGCTGTAAGTTGATTGGTTCTGGTTGGTAGTCACGCACGTCTATCTTACCCGTTACCGCCTCAGAAACCAATGCTGTACGATATTCTTTGAGTAGTGAAATCTCTTTAACAAAGCTATTCTTCAAGTTCTCTATTCTCGTGCACTCTCTTTGAACAGCCTTTGAAATTTCAATTTGTTCGTTCAAAGGAGGTAAACAAATAGAAAAATTATGAATAGATACTGGCGAGATATTAGGCTGCTGTCCAGTGCTATCTATACTTGCCTCAAACATTTTAAAGAAATAATCAGATAAGGTATAGTAGTAAAGGAATTCCTGTGAAGTAGTTTCATCAGCCCTTAAAATTGCATTGCGCTGATTAAGCAAAACTTTAGCATCCTCTTCAATCACTACCCTTGCTGATTTGATTCCTGTTGAAATTATAGGTCGAGTTAAAGCGAATAATATATCGCCATTTTCAACTCTAAACCTAAGGAAGCTTTGGGCATAATCATCAGATATGAATTCTATATCATCCCAATCAATTCTATCATGCTGGATATTGGTAATCTTTATTACTTTAAAATTTCCATTTTTCAAGAACTCACCACTATCAAAAGCTGCACCGCTAATCAATTTAGAAATATGCTTTAACTTCTTCACCTTCCAATGCGCTGGCAATATACCCAACCATTCAATGCCACTATCTTCCATGTGGGTATCAAGGCATAAGCCTTTTGTGACCGCCTCGTTTATGAACGCTGTTTTTTCCTCTTCCAGCAAAGCAATCATTTGCTTCTTCTTCTTTATTAGAGCATCAATATTGGCAGTCTTTGTGTTTAAAAAATTGACAATAGCATTCTGTTCTTTTAAAGGAGGTTCAACTACTTTGAAAGATTTTAATGATTCCGTTGATAGTTCTTTGAATGTAGTTCCTGACCCAAGTGAAATTAACTCTTCTTTTCCTGAGAATAACTGATAGTACAGAAACAGGGAATTGAAATTATTATTCGTAATAATTGATTTACATCCTTGATTCGTACAAAGCTCTGTTCCAGCAAGGGCTAAATTACCAATTGGCGCTCTTGTTGTTAAGACAACAGAACCCTCAGGAACCAAGGTAGTGCCACAACTATCCAACCCTTCTGATGTTATTTTTCTTTCAGATGAATTGACATAATTATCTTTCAACCGACTTAAATCTGAAGGGGTAACCCAAACAATATTCCCATCCCAAAAATTCGGACTGCCACTACTTGGAGTAGACCCATTTACTATTACACCAGCAAACCTCAGTTTCTTTGGGTTCCAATGTTTGGGAACTTCTCCTACCCAATCTATACCAGAATCCTTATAGCTTTCGTATTTCTTCATCACCTTATGCTTTAAGAAATAAAAGAAGCTACCTCATTGAACACTTCTTCTTCAAGCTTCATGATATCAGCCCGTATGTCTGCCAGCGAACGTAAAGGCTTATACTGGTAGAAGTACTTGGTGAAGTTGATTTCATACCCAATCTTGGTTTTGCTGTGGTCAATCCAAGCGTCAGGCACATGCGGTAACACCTCTCGCTTGAAGTATTCTTCAATATCTTCGGTCAACGGCACGTTCTCATTATCACGTAGTGATGCGTCTGCTTTTGGAGTACCCTTTTTATCGGTAATCACATTGCCTTTTTCATCACGTATTGGTCTTTCTATGGTGATGCGACTGTACCCGAAGTCTTCGTTGTTGAACACCTTTGAATATTCTCCTGGCATGAAGTCACCGTACATCTTGGTGATATTTTCAATCTGCTTAGGGCTTATCTCATTACGCTTATTACCAAGGCTCTTGGACATCTTCTGGTAGAATGACACAGCGTTCACAAGCTGCACCTTGCCTTTGCGCTCCTTAGGTTTGCGGTTGGTGAGCATCCAGATATAGGTGGAGATACCTGTATTGTAGAACAACTGGTCTGGCAGGGCGATGATGGCTTCCAGCATATCGTTCTCTATTATCCATTTCCTGATTTCAGACTCGCCTGAACCAGCGCCACCAGAGAAAAGCGGAGAGCCGTTGAACACGATGGCAATGCGTGAACCTTCACCGTTCTGCTTCATCTTACTAACCAAGTGTTGCAGAAATAGCAAAGAACCGTCAGAGATTCGTGGCAGGCCAGCCCCGAAACGGCCACCGAAACCTTTCTTCTGGTGTTCGTCCTTTATCTGCTTCTCGGCCTTTTTCCACTCTACACCGAATGGCGGGTTGGTCAGGCAGTAGTCGAATTTGTGGTTTTCAAGTCCGTCATTGGACAGTGAGTTACCAAGCTTTATGTTGGTCGGGTTCTGCCCTTTAATGAGCATATCCGCTCTACAGATGGCATAAGACTCTGGGTTAAGCTCCTGCCCGAACACTTCCAGACGTGCTTTAGGATTTAGTTCTTTCAGGTACTCTTCAGCTACCGAGAGCATACCGCCCGTACCAGCGCACACATCATAAAGCGTTTTCACGATGCCCTCCTGAGTGAGTATCTGTCTGTCGTTCAGGAACAGTAGGTTTACCATCAGTCGGATAACTTCACGGGGCGTGAAATGCTCCCCTGCTGTCTCGTTGGATATCTCAGCGAACTTACGGATAAGCTCTTCGAAGATGTAACCCATCTCCATGCTGCTGATTTTCTGCGGGTGCAGGTCAATCTCCTGAAACCGCTTTATCACCAAGAACAGCAGGTCAGCCTCTTCCAAACGGTTTATCTGGTCTTCAAATTTGAAGTACTCTATAATTTCCCGTGCGCTGTCAGAAAAACCATTAATGTAATTGCGTAGGTTGGCAGCAAGATTATTGGGGTCAGCCACAAGCTTATCAAAATCATACTTACTACGGTTATGGAAGCTCAAACCTACCTCTGCATTTAGGATTGGGTCAATGTTCTGGATGGAAGATGTCTTGAGTACCTCATATTTTGACAGCACGTTAGGCTTGGTCTTCTCCAACACGCAGTCTAATCGTCTTATAATGGTAAGCGGAAGTATCACCTTGCCGTAGTCTGCCTGCTTATAGTCGCCACGGAGCAAGTCTGCCACCGACCAGATAAAGTTGGCGTATTCTCTGAAATTTATCATTTTATGGGTATTCTTCTAATGGGTGCTTTATTCCACAAGATAAAATATAAGGTTTAGATAAATAAGCAGAATTTGAGATATCCTATGAATTGTGAAAGGATGGTAATTACTATTTAATGTAAGGCGTTAATTTTCAGCAACTACCTATTCATAGTTTGAAAATTGACCATGGCCTTAGCTTAGAAAAGGATTCTAACGATGATATTCAGGATGTAAATGCTACTTGTAGTCAGTTGTTTTTCAACTGTTGCAGGTTGTAGTAGGTGCATGTACACCATCCTACTACACAAAAAACAGCTTTTTTTAAGCTGCTAAGCCACTTTGTAGCATGTAGTAGGTGTAGTAACTATATTTTAAAGAATTAGAAAAACATATATGCTTACAAGGGTAGGCCATATACTTCTATATTATCTGAAATCATACCTACTACACCTGCAACCTACTACATCACAGCAAAAACCTGCTTAACGGCCTCCAAACCATCTTTTTGATGTAGCAGGTTGTAGCAGGTTTAAATATCAACATCCACACCACCTACTACATATTCTGCGTCCTGCATTGATAATAAAGAAATTCAATCCACTCATTCTTGCCATAAAATCTATTTCACACCTCATAATCAAATACTTACATAAAATTCTTTAACCTTTTTATCACCCAGCACTCATTTTCATCATCAGTTTTCAAACTATTTTATCTTTTGAAGTAGAATATGCACAAGAGAGTAGTTTCTCTTTAATATATAAATAAAAACATATATAAAAATGGAAAAGTGTAATAAAATACAAAATCATTCTGATAGAAGGTACTTCACATTAAAGATGAATAGGTCAACCTACCATGATTTCGAGCGCCTCCGCACGGAGCTTGGCGAGCATCAGAATAGGATAGTGACGAAAGTGGACATGCTGGACTTACTGATTGCATCAGCAAAAATCAAAGGCATGGATGTATGAGACTGTTTTTAGAAGACGAAATAAGACAAGCCACTGAAAGGGAAGCTGAGCAGGTTCTGAACCTGAATATTTTCAAACAGCAAATATCACTATGGAAACCTACATCAAATGGAAATGGGTTCTACTTCGCTAAGGATGTACCGTTCCATTACCTGGTCAAGCACATAGCAAACCCAGAGCTTCTGAACTCAAAGCTAAAGGACACGGTGGATAAGGTAATCGCAGGCCAAGCGCAGAAGAGCGAGCTTTTCGCTTTCTGCGTAGCCACCTTCCACCCAGACGGTGAAGGCAAAATCAGGAGGCTGAAACATAGCTACCGCACATTTACAAAACTGGTGCAGTTGGACTTGGATTTGAAGAACGAACCTAACTGCACCACCACCTACGTGGAAGAAGTCTTGAGAGACATCTATGAATTAACGGATTTGGGAAAGCATATCCTACTGAGTGGCAAATCCATCAGCGGGAAAGGGCTTTACCTATACCTGCTCTGTGACACGGATGAACATGATGTGCTTGAGGTAGTGATTGCAAAGGTGTACGAGCTATTGCAAAGGGTATTCATTTTCAAGAACCCAGAGAAAACCTTGGACGCCTCGGTCACTGACATCACCAACCGCCTGAGGTACTACGCACCAGACGCTGACCTTGTCATCAACCCAGAAGTTACAGCGTTAGTCACTTCAGGTATCATGGTCAATAAGAAGGTATATTCTAACCAAAGCGTACCACACATCTCGAACAAATTCAGGGAGCTTGAAATTATCAGGCAGTCGCAGAACAAGTATCTGTCTGGCTATAGCAAAACGGTGTATATGACAGGTTTCCACAAAGCGTTCCTGAGCTTCGCCAACTCCTGCATAGCAAAAGGCATCAGCAGGCCAGCGCTTGAGGCATATGCCCAGAAGGAGTTCCATAACCTTTACAACAAAGAAAAAAGAACAGGCTATCTGCCTGAAATTATGCGGATTATAGGTTGCGCTGAAAAAAACATTCTAAAAAAATGAAGCTGCCATAAAACAAAATCCATTTTCAGAATAGAATAGACGAAAGGTAAGTTTCCCTTTCTGAGAAAATATAAAAATATAAAAAACAATAAATCTAAAATGAACAACAATGACAAAAACAGAAATGAGCTAAGAAGCAACTTCAGGCACTTTGCCTCAAATGACAAGGTGAATGGCATAGTACAGATAACCTCAACTATAGAAAAAAGACCTAAGGAGAAATTCAAAATGGATTTCCAGGATACTGAAGAAGAAGTATGGGATAGCAGCCAGAATCAGTTACCACAATCAGAGATTGATGCTGTAAAGACCTACATCCGCAGCAGTTATGACACTATACGCACCAATAAACTAACGAATAAGATTGAGTTAGTGCTGGGTGACCAGATGAAAGAGTTAAACGACAGGACGGTTCACGGCTGGCTTAACCACCTATGGAGCTATTCAACTTACATGTCAGTAGATGGAAGGAATGGCAAGGAATCTATAAAGAAGGTAACTATTGATAAGAACAAACTTTTCGTTCTTATTGAGAACGATGCATTCGCTCCCATTTACGACCCTATAGACGAGTACTTCCAAAAAGTCGAACCTCTGGCAGAGGGCATAACTGAGACAAAAGAGATAGACAAGTTCATCCGCTGCTTCACCTGCGACAACGCCCCAGACGTAGTGGAAAAGTATTTTAAGTATTGGCTCGAAGGGGTTTTCATTAACTACTACTCAGATACTAAGGTACGTGAAGGAATTTTGATACTTCAATCAGCACAGGGAGTTGGTAAGACAACCGCCATAGAGCAATACTTGTTGAATCCGTTTAGAAGCTACGTTGTGAAAAGCTTTGACTGGAACACGTCAAACAAAGATGAGATGATAAAGCTGGCCACGTCCTTAATCATCTTCGATGATGAACTATCTGCCACCAGAAAATCAGAAGTCAATGAATTAAAGAAGATAACCAATCTTAAGCATATCAACAATATTAGACCAGCTTACGGACGCACATCAGAAAACTATATCAGAAAGGCTTCGTTTATCGGAGCCACCAATAACATGAATATCGTCAACGATGAATCTGGGTCAAGAAGGTTTTTGATATTAGGAGTTACGGGTATCGACTTGGAAGCCATTAAGGAAATCAACTATGACCTTTTATGGAGCGAGGCATACAATTACTTCCACAGACAGGGCAACACAGTATATGTTGATTTCGATACCATCAACGAAAACAACCAGAATTTCAGGTATGTTACTGCTGACGAAGAGTATTTGCAGCGCCACTTTGATTTCACCAAGCCTGGAAATGTATATATGAGTACCACAATGGTATTAGATTACTTAAAGGAAAGGGAGCCTAACCTTCATACAAATGTTGGTACGTTAGGAAAAGCATTAACTGCTTTGGGTGCGATTATTAAAAGTGACCGCTATCATGGCCCAAAATCACCACCAACAAAGCGTTATCACCTTCACAAAAAAGAAGACAGTGATTTATTCATGCAACCATTGGGGGTAATCTTGCGAGAAAGCAATGAAGAAGAGCTTAGTGTAGAAGATATGTTTTTCGGCAGAAAAGATGCCACAGCTTAAAACTAAATCATTATTTGGCATATAATAAGGGAATCATCTGTTCAATGATTTATTGTTGCCACACAAAAAGGGCTGGTGTATGACCAGCCCTTTTTGTGTTTATGGATACCCTACTCCATTAATAATGGAAAAGGATGTAACTAAACAGTCTTTTGCTCTGCTCTTTTGTATATCTGGGCATAATCCCCAACATTAACGTGCAGAAATGATAAATGCTTCGGAAAATTTGTGTCGTCTCGTTCCAGGTATTGAATCAAAGAGTTGTAGGAATGCCTTAACCATGGCGCAATGGCTATTCTCTCTATCCTGTTATTGTTACAGAATTGGATAATCTGCTCTATACTTAAATCTTTAACGTAGTGAACATTAGGCATGACAGCTTTCATATTATTGAATTCGCCAGGGCTGGTGCGGACGAATAATGCTTCATGGTCTGTGGCACTGAATATGTTGCGTCTTTGGACAGTGACTGTCCTATTGCCCAATTTGAAGTTAACTGGCGTACCCTCCTTCTTGGTTATCTTCCATACACAAAATTCCTTTCCGTACTTATACAGGTCTGAAAAAATGGTCGGGTCTATGTAACCTTCGTCTGTTTTTCCTAAAAGAACTGCATCCTGCGGGAGATTGAAATACTTCTTGAATTTACGCTTTCCATGCTCGTCAGGGCAGTTTAAGAAAAAAAACGAATCATCCATGATGGTTTTTAGCAAGGAGAATGACCAGTTCGCCATAGGCTGGTAGTCCGCTCCACCTTCATTTACGCCTGGGTTAATCAAAACCCCGTACGTAAACCTAATATTACACTCATGAAGCAGGGCTACAGCCTCTATGAGCGTCATACCTAACTTAAGTATGTTCTTCTCAGTAGAGAATCTGGTTTTTAAGGCTTTATCAACTAATACTATGTTGTCCAGGTCACTCAATTCTGTATAACGCTCACGAATTTTCGTACCCGAGCAAAAATAGATTAAGTTCTTTTTATCCTGACCAACTAACCTTTTCAATAATAGAGTCTTTAATTCATCTTTTTCAGTTTTAGTTAATCGTCCAGAATTTCTGCGCATAAAGGATGGGTTTAGTTAAAGATTTAGCAACTTACAAAAGTCACTTTTCTATTATAAATTTACGAATTTTCTATAAATATTCCAAATATTAATTCGTGTAATTTATCCCTAATATCATCCAAGTATCATATACCTATATCCTTTAACTAAAATAAATTATTAAAGGATATAGGTTCAATTACTAATAAAATCAAGCATGAGCCTCCCTTCTGCAACCATTGCTGTATGCAGTTAGGTAAAGACATGAGTAGGAATTATTCTTAATGGCCTGAATGCCGATAGAAGACCAACTTTTTCTTTAGGTTACTGGACAATTAAATCACTGTTGAAGTAGTAGAAATACTTCCATAAAAGTATTTTGGAATTAAAGAGCATTGGAATTGCCTAAGATAGACGCTCGGGTATTCACTATAATTATGAGTAAAGGTGACGGCCCAGGGTATTGAAGTATCTTATAGTTATAACAAAATATCAAGCCACCATGGCTTACCACCAGAATAAATGATTTGCGAAGTGTATTTGATTAATGAAATCAACCTTCAACTACAGACTCTATTTGTTCAAAAACCTCCAAATAGGATTTCTTCACAGAAAATATTTCAGCCATCTCTTTGTTAATTTTTGATGTATTATTTTCTTTCAATCCCGATAGATATTTTTCAGTAACCTGCAATCCACCTATGTGACCTAAGGATTTACCAATGTCATATACATCCACTCCATTCATAAGCATCAAGCTTGCGTATGAATGCCGACTAAGATGCGATTTCAATGTAATTTTCAACCCTGCCTTCTTTTGAAGCAACTTCAGATGCCTATCATAAACTATTGACTTATTCTTCATCTTCTTGTATTGTGCTTCTGTAACTTTAGAAAAGTCATTATTTTTAATATTCCTGAAATCTACATCTCGCAAAAAGTCAAAAATAAATATTTCACCATTCTTTGGCAGAATTGAAAACTGCATGATTTGCTCCTTATAGTTCTCAAATAAATGATTTTGAACACTCTCTACTTCTTTAGCGAAATCAAGTGAAATCGTCTCATTAACTATGGAATCATAACCACCTTTGACACCTCTACTATTTAACACATCTATTTTATAATTATTTAGTCTCTCTAATTCTTTTTCAATAACTTTTATAGTTCGCAGAGACTTAATACTTATCCTTTCAGCAAGTTTTTTAAATTCACAAATTAAAATATTCCATACAATATCATTTATATAAACACTCATGAAAGTGCCTGTCTTAAACATTTTATATTCAATGTGATTACCCTTTACCATATTCCAGCGAAGCAACTGCAAGTCAGAAACCCGCATGCCCTGCAAGAATAGTTGTGCAAAAAATTTATTTCTGGTATCCCATGTTTGCTCTCCCTTAAGAAGATAAAGTTTAAATATCTTAGAGATTTCATCTTCACCCAATGCTACCTTGTTTACTTTGGTATTTTTAAATTCAAAGGAAGTAAACGGGTGACGGAGGTAATCATAGAAGTTTTCACCAATCGCTTTGTCAAGCACTTGCCTTGTCAATTTCAGGTAATGATTAGCTGAATTGGTTGACATTTTTAACAAGAAGAATCTATTAAGGTCATAAATGTATTTAGTATCCATATCACTAAATAAAATATTCACCTGTTTCCTATCCTTAATAAAGGCTTTTAACTTGTTTAAAACAGTTTGATACTTAATGCGGCTTCCATGATTGATTACTCTTGGCAAATACTCATTTTCGAAATATGACAAGAATGACTCCTTACTTTTAAGAGTTGCCTTAAAACCTTCCTTGTCTGATAGGTTCTCAAAATCTTTAATCCGTGCGGTTACTTCCTTATTTATTTCTACGTAATCAACCGCATCGGTTTTTCTGACTGTACCAGACTTCTTATTCCACAGCTTAACAGGCAATTTGATTCTCAGTGAGCAATAAGTAGACTTTGTCTTCACTGTTTTTCTAATAGCGATTGTACCAACGCTATCCGTAGAATATTTTACCCGAAGCACTGCCTTGTAAGAAGTAGCCATAATCATTACCTTTACACTGATGATGATGTAAGTTAGTCAGGAAACAGTGACATTTGTATCTGGTGTAAAATAAAGTGTAAAATATTTTTCACATTTTAAAGCAAACATAGCAACATCAATATTACATAAAAACCTGATTACCAATCATTTAACAAGGCCCCGTAGTTCAACGGATAGAATAGACGTTTCCTAAACGTTAGATTCAGGTTCGATTCCTGACGGGGCCACCAATTCACCCAAAACCCAGCACTCCATTTCTTTTATTATTGCCGGTTGCTACACAAAAGCAGCGTTCCTTTCCTTTGTGTTCCTCAGGTAAATTTCTCTTTTATTTCCCATCATTTACTTCTTCCAGCTCACATTTGCCAGCGCACCCCAAAATACACCATTAAATTGCATAAGCTTTTAAGGTGCCAACCTAAGTTTAGCCGATGGAAAATCAGCAACATTAGGCACTTATAACGCTGGCCAAACGCTGGCAAACGGGCAGGATTTGCCTTGTTTTCAGATAAAATAAAAGGCATAAATAGGGTTATTTACCAGGGGTTTTCAGCAGGCGCACTTAAAATTTAATTCCAGGAAAAGCCAAAGATTCAACGCCAGTAATTTTATATTGCTGCCTCTCTAGCCCTGCTGCGTAAACAGAAGTAGCGGCCAGGCATTGGCCTCTCAGGAAATCCTGAAACGAAGCAAACCAAGACTTACACCTATGAAAGCATCCGTTTTTTCGCTTTGCACGCTCTTTTTTCTGGTCCTTTTTGTGGGCTGCAAAGATGAGGAAGAACCAGACCCCGGCTTTAACCTTCTGGCGGTGGATGCACTCATGCGGGGAACCTGGACCTATTATGAAAAAACCGAAGACGGTACCCGCAGCGGCCGAGACCATGAAGCCACCTTTTCTCACAACGGGGAGTGGACCATTAACGGCACTTCTTTGCACCGTACTGGAGAACTGTGGGAAGGCGCCGACACCTCTACCAAGCTGTATGACTTAGCCAAACAGGAAGGCTTTATTATAATCAAGATCATTGGCGAACTGCCGTTTAAAATTGTGGCCATTGATGCCAAAAACATGATTTGGGAAAGAACAGAAAGGGCGTATGAAGGCTCTGTGGACCTGGGCTCGTTTCAGGTGGTGCGGTATAAATTCAAAAAGGAGTAGCCAGGCCATTCGTTAAGATTCCCCTGGAGACTTATGTGGAGTGAGAAGATTCTTAGCCAGAGCTGTAGACGTGCACTTCCATTTGGCAAGCAGCTATACTCAAACAGATATTTTCTTTGCCCATATTCCTGCCATACGCGGCGCCAGCGCCAGCTCCACTACTTTTACATCTTTGGCAGCCCCTTTTAGGAAACGGCAAAAAAAAAGGCAAAACCTTTTAGAAAGGTTTTGCCTTAGCATATATAGCAAGCTTCCAGCTAACGAATGATCACTTTCCGGACTTCACTGTAAGTTGGTGTTTCCAGTTTTACGTAATACAAACCTTTCGCCAGTTTGTTTAGGTCTAAGGTTTTTACGTAGCGTTGGTTAGGGTCTTGGAGCACCTCGCGGTACACAATGTTGCCAATCACGTTCATGATCCGGAGGTCGGCCTTTTTGCCGTCAAAGCCTTCCAGGGAAATGGTTATGATGCCGCTGGAGGGGTTGGGGAACACAGAAATGGCTTGCTCTTCTGCCTTGGGTTCAGCGGGAAGTCCCTGGGACTTGACCTGCGCCGAAAGCGTGGTAGTGGCAAGACAAACAAACAGTAAGAGTATAAGGTGTTTCATGGACGTTAAGGTTAAGGTAAATGGTTAAGCATCAGCCCGTCTAGATATAGGTAGGGTCTTATATAAGCTGTAACGCGTTCTAATTAAAAGTAGTTTTGTATTTTTCCAGCAAAACCACTTTATTATACCCATTAAGGCTAAATTATTTTGTGTTTAAGACATAATTACCACGCACAATGCCGCAAATCGATGTACTGATTATAGGAGGTGGCCTGGCGGGCTTAGTAAGTGCGTTGCAATTATCACGCCAAGGTGTAGCGGTCACGCTGGTAGAAAAGAAACGCTATCCGTTCCACAAGGTCTGCGGCGAATACATCTCCAATGAAGTGCTGCCCTATCTGTCACAGCTTGGCGTAAACGCAGAATCCTTGCAGCCCGCGCGCCTCACGCACTTTTTGCTTACCTCGCCGGCCGGCCGGTCTTTGCAGACGCGGTTGGATCTGGGTGGTTTTGGTGTAAGCCGCTATACGCTGGATTTTCACTTATATGAATTGGCCAAAGCGCGCGGTGTGCAGTTTCTGCAAGAAGTAAGCGTAACAGACACGCAGTTCCACCAAAGCCATTTTACAGTGACACTTTCCACGGGGCAGCAAATCCAGAGCCGGGTGGTGCTGGGCGCGTACGGCAAGCGAAGCACCCTGGACCGCAAATTCAAACGGCAATTCTTTGAGCAGCGCTCACCGTACCTGGCCGTGAAATACCATTTGCACACGCACATGCCCAGGCACATCATTGGGCTGCATAATTTCAAAGACGGCTATGCGGGCATCTCGGCTATTGAAGAAGAAAAGTATTGCTTCTGTTACCTCACCACCCGGCAAAACCTGAAGACCTACGGCACCATTCCAGAACTGGAGAGACAGGTAGTGCACAAAAACCCAGCCCTGCGTGCCATTTTAGAGAACAGCCAATCTTTGTACGCCCAGCCCGAGGTGATCAATGAAATTTCTTTCGCGCCCAAGGCCTGCGTGGAAGACCACGTGCTCATGGTAGGCGATGCGGCCGGGCTCATTACGCCGCTCTGCGGCAACGGCATGGCCATGGCCATTCATGGGGCTAAGTTGGCCTGTGACCAGGTGCAGCTTTTTTTGAACGGCCAACAGACCCGCCAGCAGATGGAAACCAATTTCGCGCAGCGGTGGCAACAACAGTTTGGGGCCAGGCTGCGTACCGGCAGATGGGTACAGAAATTGTTTGGGCACCCACTTTTGTCTGAGGCGGCGGTGGCCGGGCTGCGGCAGGCCCCGTTCATCACCAAGGCCATCATGAAACACACGCACGGCCAACCTTTCTAAAAAAAGCCATGCCCGGGTCCGGTCAACACCAGTAACGCACAAAACAAATCAACCGGCCTAAAACATGTTGCCGTTCTTTTGCTTATACTTAAATTATGAAGAGTTACCTCTGCGCCCTCGGCACGGCTAATCCACCGCATGTTTTTCCGCAGCAGCAGATTGCTGATTTCATGGCGCAGGCCCTTGAGTTAGAGGAACCAGAAACCAGAAAACTGAAAGCCCTGTACCGGGCCTCAGGCATTGACCAGCGGCACAGCGTGCTGCCCGACTACGGCCGGCAGAACAGTGACTTTTCCTTCTTCCCCAACACGCCGGGGCTGGAGCCTTTTCCTACGGTGGGCGCGCGCATGCAAACCTTTCAGGCAGAGGCCTTGCCTTTGTCAGTGGCTGCGGTGCAAGACTGCTTCGCTCAAATTCCCGATTTCAATCCCAACCATATCACGCATTTGATCACGGTCAGCTGCACGGGCATGTACGCGCCGGGCCTGGACATTGAACTGGTACAGGAATTGGGCCTTTCGCCGCAGGTGGAGCGCACGTGCGTGTATTTCATGGGCTGTTACGCGGCCTTCAACGCCTTAAAACTAGCCGACACCATTTGCCGGGCCAACGCCCAGGCGTGCGTGTTGGTGGTCTGCACCGAACTCTGCACCCTGCATTTCCAGAAGAAAACCGAATCTGACCATCTGGTTTCCAATGCCCTCTTCGCCGATGGTGCCGCCGCCGTGTTGGTCAGCCCAAAACCGCTCTCTGAGGTTTCATTGCAGCTGGAAGGATTTCATTGTGATTTGGCGCCCGCCGGTCAGCGCGAGATGGCCTGGTCTATCCATGATTTCGGGTTTGAGATGACTTTGTCCAGCTATGTGCCGGCTTTGATCAAACAGGGCATTGGGCAATTGACGGCCGCGCTGCTGAAGAAACTGGAATTGCAGTTAGACGAAGTGCACCTGTTCGCCATTCACCCGGGTGGCAAGCGTATTCTGGAAGTGATTGAACAGGCGCTGGGGCTGCAGAAAGAAGACAACCGGTATGCCTATGACGTGCTGCGACGGTTCGGGAACATGTCATCGGCCACGGTGTTGTTTGTGCTCCGCGAACTCTGGCGAGACCTGCAGCCGCACCAGCACGGGCAGCGTGTGCTCAGCTTCGCGTTTGGGCCGGGGCTCACGTTAGAATCCATGCTCTTGCGCGTGCACTATGCTGAATGAACGGTCCACGGAACTGGAGTTGATGGATGATCTCACGCTCACCGGCGAGGCCCTGCGCCAGAACCTGCGCGAACTGGAATTCATCAATCAGTACCTAGGTGGCCATGACGTGGTGCGCAACGGGCTGGACAAGATTTATAAAAAAGCGTTTTCGGGCTCTAAACCTGAAACGGCGCTCAAAATAGCCGATCTGGGCAGCGGTGGCGGCGACACCCTGCGCATGGTAGCCCAATGGGCGCGCCGCCGAAACATTCCCGTGCAACTGGTGGGCTATGACGCCAACGCGTTCATGGTGGAGTATGGCACCCGGCACAGCCAGCACTTTCCGGAGATTTCCTTTCGGCAAGCCGATGTTTATTCTGCGGCATTTGCACAGGAGGAATTTGACATTGTGATCTGCAGTTTGTTTCTGCACCATTTTCCAGACCAGGCTTTGGTCACGCTTTTCAACCAACTGCACCGCCAAGCTACCACCGCCGTGTTGGTGAATGACCTTCACCGGCACCCGCTGGCTTATTATTCCATCAAAGCGCTTACCGCCGTCTTCTCCAAGTCTCATCTGGTGAAGCATGATGCTCCGCTCTCGGTGAAAAGGGCGTTTGTGCGGCAAGACTGGCGAAACCTGCTAACCAGCGCGGGCGTGGCCACGTATACCCTGCAGTGGCGCTGGGCATTCCGGTGGCAACTTATCTTCTGAAAAGTGGCCAGGCCGTACCAGAGTTTCCAGAATTTTTAGCTACCTTAAACTACCCGTATGGTTCGCCTGGCCGGGCCACAGCTCCTTGGTTTTCTTCAACTTCAATTGTTAAAAGAAATTCAACGGGCACTGCGCGACTATTTTTCACCAACCCCCTATTCCATGGGCCGAAGTTCCAGTAAATCATCTCTCCAGTTCTGGCTCCTGTTGGCAGCCTCCGTTGTCTTGTCTGCCATGGTCATCAGCCTGTTCCTGAAGGTGGTGAAAGTCATGATTTACCTCTTGCTGGTCCTGGTGCTGGTGCCCATCATTTACCTGGCCCTCAAAAAAGCCGTGGCCACGTTCAGAAACCCCAACACCAAACTCAAAACCCGGGATTAATTATTGATGGCTGGCAGTCAGTACTCCACCGGAAAAACTTTGTCCGTTTTTGGCTCCGTTTCCATAAATGAGGCCCAAAACAGCATTCAGCCGAACAACTTTGACTGACGCACGCAGGCCCGTGTTGGTGTTATCACGAACACGTTGAAAGCTGCCCTTGATTAGTGTTGCAAACTTTTTGTAGTAGCTACCATTTAAAATCTATTCCCGTTTTTGGCTCCGTTTCTGAAAATGAGCCCGAAAAAAGAAACCGCCCGCTTTAAAAGAAGATATGCTGTGCCAGCCGAAAGGTGTTGGCGTGCGCCTCTACAATGTCTTTGATCTGCAGGGAGTAGCCGCCGCCCATCACGCATACCACGGGTACACCGTTTTGGTGGCAGCTTTCCAGCACCAGGCGGTCGCGGTCTTTGCAGCCGGCGTGGGTCAGGCCCAGCTTTCCCAGTTTGTCGGTGGCCAGTACGTCTACGCCGCTCTGGAAAAACACAAAATCGGGTTCCAGTTCTTGCATGAGTTTGGGCAGGTGCTGGCCCAGCAGATTCAGGTAACCGGCATCGTCAATACCATCGGGCAAGGGCACGTCCAGGTCAGACGTTTCTTTGTGTAGTGGGTAGTTGTTGCCGCCGTGCATGCTGAAGGTGAACACGCGCGACTCATGGGCAAAAATCTGCGCCGTACCGTTGCCTTGGTGCACGTCTAAATCCACCACCAATATTTTGTTCACCAGCTTTTCATCCAGTAAATGCTGCGCGCCCAGGGCAATATCATTGAGCAGGCAGAATCCTTCGCCGCGGTTGGTGAAGGCGTGGTGCGTGCCGCCGGCAATGTTCATGGCCACCCCGTGTTCCAAGGCAAAAACCGCTGCCTGCACCGTACCGCCCATAATCAGGACTTCGCGGTCCACTAATTCAGCAGACAGCGGGAAGCCCGTTTTCCTGATCTCTGACGGCGTGAGTTCCAGCGCACGCAGCCGTTGCCAATAGTCTGGGGCATGTACGCGCATGATCTGCTCTGGCGTGAGCGGCGTGGGCCGGAAGAAATTCTCTTGCGTGACGGTGCCTTCATACAGCAGCTGCTCGGGCAACAGTTCATACTTGAGCATGGGAAAGCGGTGCCCCGGCGGCAGGGAGTGGGCATATTCTGGGGACCAGGCAATTTTCAGCATACACGCAAAAGTAGAAAGGGCGTCTGGTCTAGGCAACTTGGGTGCAGGCGCTGCCTTTAGAGGGCCGCATTCTCAGAATTGCAACATTCTAAGGCCAGGCAAGTATATAGGACCAATGATTCTTTAACCGGAAACTACGCTGTTTGATTACTTAATTTCTACCTGCTATGAAAAAACTTACTATCCTCTTAATATGCCTATTGGGTTTTGGCGCAGCCCAGGCCCAGGAACGGGTCTTGAACCGCGGCATCATCAACCACCGCGACGGCGACGGCGTGGTAGCCCCCACCCGGGCCAATAACGGTTTTGGGGTGAAGGGCGGCCTTTTGTACACCAGCCTGCGCGGCGACGGCTCTGACCAGATTGCGGGCCTCAAAAGCGCCAGCAACTGGCACGCCGGTTTCTACGCCCAGTTTAGCCTTAACAATGTGTTCTCCATTCAGCCGGAGGCGCTCTACTCCCGCCGCGAGGTGAAGTCAGACAACGGGGGCCTGCAGATGGATTACATTGATATTCCGGTGCTGGCCGTGTTCAATTTCACCGAGAACGTGAGCCTGCACGCGGGCCCGCAGGTGGGCGTGATGATGACCCTTAGACAAGACGGAAAAGAACTGGACAAGGAAGGCTACAACACTTTTGACTATGGCGTCGCAGCCGGCCTAGAAGCCAGGTTGAGCATTTTCAGGTTAGGCGGCCGGTACTACATGAGCCTGGCTGATATTGGCGACGGCAGTACCCAAAACCTTTCCAGTGCGGCCTTCAATGACATAAAAGCCGGTAATTTCCAAGTGTATATAGGCATTGGCTTCTGACAGATCCATCAGAAAGGTTTACATGAAAAGGTGCTCTGGCTAAGGGCACCTTTTTTGTTGGGCCAACGCCAACGTGTTTTTCTGTTTTGGGGCTCATTTCTGGAAATGAGCCCCAAAACAGAAAAACCTTTCATAACAAAAAAGCCAGCGCCTTGTACCAGCGCTGGCTTTTTAGATGGCTAACCGTTCAGAATTTTAAGACCGGTCATGTTTGCCTTCGGCGAATTCCTCTATCATTTTCTTGTTGAACGCCGGAATGTCCTCTGGTTTGCGGCTGGTGACCAGGCCTTGGTCAGTGACTACTTCTTGATCTACCCAGCTGGCGCCGGCATTGGTGAGGTCGGTTTTGAGCGAGGGCCAGCTGGTGACTTTGCGGCCTTTTACGGCACCGGCTTCAATCAAAGTCCAGGGGCCGTGGCAAATGGCGGCAATGGGCTTTCCAGATTCTGAGAAGGCCCGCACAAAGGCCACCGCCTGCTCATTGGCGCGCAGGTAGTCTGGGTTCATCACGCCGCCGGGTAACAGCAGTCCGTCAAAGTCCTGGGCGCTGGCATTTTTCAAGGCTTGGTCCACGGTGAATTCTTGGCCCCAGTCGGTGCTGTCCCATGCTTTCACTTTATCCGCTTGCGGCGAAATCAATACGGTTTGGGCGCCGGCATCGTGCAGGGCTTGGCGCGGTTTCTCCAGTTCTACCTGCTCAAAGCCTTTTTCTACCAATATGGCTATCTTCTTTCCTTCCAATTTCTTCGTCATGGTTTAATTTTTTTAGGTATTGTGAATCTCTTGGAATTATGTACTTTAGTAGGAGAAGAAACGTTACCAGAAATATGCAAAGCCAACGTTCTCCACTAGTTAAATACAAGTTTTTTTTCCTGATGGCCCTGCTCCTGCTGGGCTTGGGCTCTGGTGCTTGGGCGCAAACCAAAAAAGTGCAGGCCGTGAAACTCCCCGCGCTGCAACGCTACCTCTCCTCTACCAGTGACACCACCTATATCATTAATTTCTGGGCCACCTGGTGCAAGCCCTGCATAGAGGAACTGCCCGCCTTTGAGGCGCTGCAGCAGCAGAATGCCGGCAAACCCGTGCAGGTGGTGCTGGTGAGCCTTGATTTTGTGAAGGACTTAGACAAGAAAGTAATTCCGTTTGTAAACCGGCATAAGCTCAAGAGCACCGTTTTCCTGTTGGACGAGCCTGACCAGAACGCCTGGATTGAGAAAATTGAACCTAGCTGGAGCGGCGCCATTCCGGCCACGCTTTTTGTAAACAATGCCCGCAAACAGCGGTTCTTCACAGAGAAACCCCTGACCCTGGAACAGTTACAAACCTATTTAACCTCCAAATTCCCCCTTAACCCTTAAGAGTATGAAAAAAAATTACGCTTTCTTGTTCATCCTGGGCGTGTTCACGCTCCTGTCTTCGGCGTTTGTAGCCAATGAGGCCGGCTACCAGGTAGGTGACACCGCCGCTGATTTCAAACTCAAAAACATCAATGGCCAGCAGATGAGCCTGCGCGACTTCAAAGACGCCAAAGGCTACATTGTCACGTTCACCTGCAACACCTGCCCCTACGCCAAACTGTACGAAGACCGCCTGATTCAGCTGCACCAGAAATACGCGTCCAAAGGCTATCCGGTGGTGGCCATCAACCCCAATGATGTGACCATTTCGCCAGGCGATTCTTTTGAAGAGATGCAGAAACGCGCCAAGCAGAAGAAATTCCCCTTTGCCTATTTGTATGACGAAAGCCAGGAAGTGGCCAAACGCTTCGGGGCGACACGCACGCCGCACATCTACATTCTCACCCGCACCGGCAATGACCTCAAAGTGACCTACATTGGCGCCATTGATGACAACTCCGGCGACCCCGCCAAAGTAGAGAAACGTTACACCGAGGCCGCCCTGGACAACCTGCTGTCTGGCAAGCCCGTGCAACAAGCCACCACCAAAGCCATTGGCTGCACCATTAAATGGCGCGGAAACAGCTAAGAAGTTAGTAGTATTCTAAAAGAAAATCCGTTTTGGGGCTCATTTCTGAAAATGAGCCCCAAAACGGATTTTTTAGTAAAAGCATTTCTGATTTGTACGGACAGGGCTTGACCTGTCTTAGGCCGTGGCTAACGCTTTCACTTTGCGTGAAGCAAGAAAAGGGCAAAACACAATCAGCCAATCATAGGCTTTTTGACTTGTAGCTACTTTGCTGCTCAGGCAAGCGTTCAGGACAGGTCAAGCCCTGTACGTATATAATCTTGAATGCCAATTTCTTTCTGTTGTTGCGCCAGAAAAGACTCTTTGGTACCTGCCAGCCGGGCTTCTACCTCAAACTTGTTGTTGTAATAGCCTACCTTCAGAGACTCCACGGCATACAGCCAAAGAAATTTAAGGTAGCCATGTTCCTCAAACTGACGCACATGGCAGAGTTCATGGGCCACCCAGGGCGTATTTTTAAGGAACATTTCTTTGGAAACTCCGCTGAGGTGTATACTTTTGCCCAGCACCATGGCCACGTTGCTGCTCTTGAGCACCCAGCGGGCAATGCGCGCGAAGGGGGACCGCTCCACTATTTTTATATTTTTTTCCGCTAGGTTCATTGCCTTTCCTTTGGCCTTTTTATACGGCGGCACAGCCTCTCAGGCTGCTTTATTCTCTTCCTCTCCTCTTTCTTTTCTCTCGCCTGAACTAAAATCGGCTTTATACGAGTTTGGTTTTTAAAGGTTTCAGAATTATCTTTGAAATAAGGAAAAAATATTCACGCCGAATATTGATCCGGTAAAAGGTCTTTTTCTTGTGTTTTCGGCTCTCAGGAGCCTGACTTTGAAAAAGCCGCGGGTAGCGCTGCCGCAGCCAGAACTGCCCTATGTTTCACCATAATTACCCATGATGAAAAGTTACATTTTGTCTGCATTGGCCCTTGGGTCAGTTTTATTGTCTTTTTTCTATGACGCACCGGCCGCGCCGGCACCCCTTGAAGCCAGCAACCTCAGCACCGAGGAAATGATCCAGGAATGGGCCATGGAGCACAACGGCATCAACTTCTCCAGCAACGGCACTGCCACAGAAGCCGTCGTGACCAAAGAGAAATCCCTCACCTACAAAGATTCCCTTTTCTATAATTACTACTCCCAGTCCATGGGCCTCAAGTTTGAATACAATGAGGACAAAGAACTGCTGGAGACCGTGGCCAACTGGATTGGCACCCCGTACCGCTCCGGCGGAAGCTCCCAAAAAGGCACAGACTGTTCTGGTTTTGTGAGCCGCGTGTACCAGCAAGTGTACGGCATCAAGCTCACCCACAGTTCCCGCTCCATGTTCCATCAGGTAGACCGTGTGGCTAAAAAAGAGATGGAGACCGGTGATCTAGTGTTCTTCAGACGTGGCCCGGGCCAGCCTATCTTTCATGTGGGCATTTACCTTAAAGACGGCAAGTTCATCCATTCTGCGTCTAACGGGGGCGTGATGATCAACTCCCTGTATTCGGCATACTACAAAAAGAATTTCTACGCGGCCGGCCGCGTGATCTAAGCCCAGCTTAACCCCATTACAGACAGCCTGTTCTCTTCCAGAACAGGCTGTTTTGCGTTTGGCGGTTTCCGTTTTGGGCTTCGTTTTCAGAAATGAGCCCAAAAACGGAAACTGCGTGCCAACCGGCATCAACCAATTCCTGATTTATAAGTATAACCCGTAACAGTTGGCCGTGCCTCAAAACCAGTTTGTTTTAACTGCCGGCCTGCGGTCACTCCCTGTTTTTTTGTTACTTCGCGGCACTGGTTTTCTGGCAAACTGCCGAAACCAGAAACATCAACCTGCGCGGGGCGGCCAGTCAACGTGAACTTCTTATATCTAACTATACTATGGAAAACCAACAAGATAAAACCAACAATGTGCATGAGTCGTCGTTTTTCAAGCGGTTTCTAGGCAAAGCCGAGGAATACGTGAAGCAGCCGCTGCGCGTGAAGGAGCTCCTCAATGACGCCTACCAGAAAGCCAGCGAGAAAAAAGACTTCGGGACCATTGCCGGCGAGGTGATGGAGAGCCTGAGCACGCTGTCACGCATGATCAAGGCGGCCGTCTCTAAAGAGTACCATGGCATTCCTACCAGCACCGTGGTCATGGGCGTGGCCGTGGTCATCTACTTTCTGTCGCCTATTGACCTGATCCCAGACTGGATTCCGGTGATTGGTTTGCTGGACGATGTAAGCCTTCTGGCCTGGTTCATGACCAGCATTAAAACCGAGATGGACAAGTTCCATGCCTGGGAAGCCAGCAAACCCGCTTCTACGTCTACTGAGGTAGCCTCCATGACTGCCACGTCTGGTGATCCGGTACGCAATGAGATGACCGTTGACACCTCGGCGCATACTACCAAGTATGACAATGAAGAAGCAGGCCAGTACGGTTCCAGACAGATGTCGGCGCCGTCTAGCAGCGGGTTGGGCGCCTCTGGGCAGCAGAATTATACGTCTCCGGAGTCTGGCAACATGCAGGTGGGCAACAGCTCATCTGGGTCGCAGGGCTCTACGGGTGGCATTATTCCAGACCAGCACCATGACATTCCGGTGACCAGCTACACCACCGTAGAAGGCACGCCCGTGCACGAACTTGACCCCACCGCCACGCCAGACGCCCGCCCCACTGACAAAGGCGTGCCCACCGGCTACGGCGAACCCAACGTGCGTGCCTCCACCACAGACAGCACCCGCGTGCCCAGCAGCAACAGCTATGACACAGACCACGGCGGCAACATCAGGTAACTGAATTTTTACATATTTAAACGGCGGCTCCTGCACCACGGGGATCGCCGTTTTTTTATGCGGCAGCGGCAAGGCCACCTCAGCGAAACGGGCATAATGTGGTATCTTTGCAGTGTATGACGGAGCGGAAGAAAGGTGCGAACGCCGGAGTGGTGACCAAGGAAATGCCGGGGATTGGCTTGGTGTATTTTGTGCCCAGCGGCACAGCTAAGTACGTGCGCATCAGCCTGAAACCAGGCCAGGGCATACGCGTGACTTTGCCCAAAAGAGCCACCCTGGCCCAGGCCGAGGCCTTTGTGCAGGAGAAATCTGCCTGGATCAAAAAGCACCTGGCTACCCAACAGCAGGAGCAGCAGAAAAAAACGGTCTTCACGCCAGACGCGCCCTACCACACCAGGTTTCACCAAATTCATCTGCAGGCCCACGCGCCCTTGCAACTCAAAAGCCGGTTGCGTGGCCAGGAGGTACACATTTTCTACCCAGAGCAGACCGGCTGGGAACACCCCGAAGTACAGGAATACTTCAAAACCACTGTGGAGAAAGTGTACCGTTTGGAGGCACGCCAGTATTTGCCCGGCCGCGTGGCGTATTGGGCAGAGCAGTTCGGGTTTAGTTACCAGCAGGTGACCATCAAGAATGCCAAGACGCGCTGGGGAAGCTGTTCGCACACCAACAACATTAACCTGAACCTGCACCTCATGCGTCTCCCCGCCCACCTCTGCGACTACGTGATTCTGCATGAGCTGGCCCACACCGTGGAGAAAAACCACGGCCCGCGCTTCTGGGCGCTGCTGGACAAAATCAGCGGCAACGCCCGTGGTCTGGACAAAGAACTGAAAGCCTTCAGGTTGCAGGTTTATTAGCAAGCACTCCCGTTTTGGGGCTCATTTCTAGAAATGAGCCCCAAAACGGGAGTGTAATTCGCTAATAATTGATTAAGAGCATGTTTAAATTTGTCTTTTGCGCTGCAAAATGATATCAAAAGAACCTGACTTCACCATTTCTTCTCACCATAGCGCTGCTATGCTACTCAAAAATGGCTTCGCCAGAACCTTTCGCTACCATCTTTCGCCTGCAAAATCAAAATTTAACCAAGCTCTAAGCGGCCAGTTTGCCTTCCAGGGAGGTCAATAAGCTCAGGAATTTCTCTGACAGGGCTTCAATGATGGAAAGGCCGGCGTGTGCTTCTTCTATCTTGCCGCGGTTGTATAAGGCAAAGAGACTCTCTGCCGCAGTGCTCAACTGTTGCTGCACCTGGCGCAACTCCAGCATGTTGGGCTCAGAACGGTATTTGGATAGGCCCACGGCGTTGAACCAAGCGTTGATGGGACCTTGGCTGGAGAAAAAATCAGCATCATACGTACCACCGTACAGCACAGAGCGCACCTTAGACTTAAACAGAATATGTTTAATCCGTAACTGCTGAAAATCTACTTGTGCTTGGTTCATGGAAGCGAGACTTCTAGTAAGAAAGCCAATGGGTTACTTGGCACTTTGCAACTCCTCTAATTCTTTCCGCAATTTTACCGTGTCTGAGACAATATACCCAAAGGTAATGATACCAGTCACTTTCTTATCTTCTACCAAAGGCAGATACGTGATGGTGAAGTAATGCTCCTGCACGTTGCCGTCATCATACCAATCTGAGAAAAACGGAATCTCATAGGCAATGAACTGCTCTCCGGTGCTGTACACGTTGTCCAGAATCTGGATAAATCCTTGCTCCACCGCCTCTGGCAGCGCTTCAGCGGTGGTTTTGCCTACCAATTGCCGGTTAGGGAACAGGCGCTGGTACTGTGGGTTCACCAATTCAAACCGGTGTTCTGGGCCCTTGGTGATGTTGATGAGCGCCGGCACCTGCATGATCATCTGCTCCAGGGTCACGCGTCTGTCTTCGGCGCTCCGGAAGGCTTTCTGCACCTGGTCAGACAACGCTGACATCTGCTCATTGGATTCCAGCAGTTCCTGCACCATCTGCTTGGTGGCGTGTATGTCATTGGCGCTGCCCACCCGCATGATCACGTTGCCCTGGTCATCACGCATGGGCATGCTGCGCATCAGGTGCCACCGGTAGTGGCCGTCTTTGGTTTTGATCCGCATTTCGGCCTGAAACTCAGTAGATGCGTGAATGGCTTCTTTCTGGCGCTCCACCACTTTTCCCAGGTCTTCAGGGTGAATTACCTTGTGCCAGTTATCTCCCTGGAACTCTCCTGCAGAAAGTCCGGTGAAATCTAGCCAGCGCTGGTTCACGAAGGTGCAATGGCCGTTGGGCTCTGCGGTATGGATGAGCTGGGGCACGGTGTCTGTGAGGAACTTAAATTTCTCTTCGCTCTCCTTGCTTGCTTTTTTGGCCAGTTCCCGCTCAGTCACGTCTTTGGGGCTCTGGTAAAGGAATTTCACGTTGCCGGCCTGGTCCAGCACGGGGGTGTGGGCGGCTTCCCAATACCTTGTCTCAAACCCGCCACCCTCAGAGGCAGGCCTTTCTAAATCATACTTGAACACCTCTAGGTACACCACCTCTTTAGTGGCCTTGGCTTTCTCCACGCACTTGGCCACCGGATTGTCTTCAAACGCGACGGTTGGATCTACATACACCTCTTTGAGCCAATGCTTGCCCAGTATTTCATCACGGTTGCGCATGGTGGTCTTGAGGTACATGTCTGTGGCGGCAAGTATCTCATAAGCAGGAGAGATTATGACAATGTTCTCAGGAACGTGATTAAAGTAGTCAAAAAAGTCCATAGGGGTCTGGTCTCTAACTGAAAGAAGTAACCGAACAGGTTGCTACAAAGTTAGCACCATTTAGACTCAAAGCAACTTGTCTGCTTCTTGCGCGCACACTACGTCGCTTCTAAAAAACGAGCCACAGTGCCGCCTATACAATCATTGAAGCCCCAGCCATGGCATGCCCATTTTTGGGCTCATTTCTGGAAATGAGCCCCAAAACGGGAAAATAAAGAAAGGCAGCGGAAATATTCCGCTGCCTTTCCAGGTCAAAATGAGTAATGTATAATAAAGGTGCTTAGCTCGCTTGGCGCAGCGTGGTCTGGGTAGACACATAGCTCACAAAATCACCCACCGTGTGGAGAGGCACCTCATCTGGAATCACAATCTTGAAACTCTTTTCCAGTTCCAGAATGATGTCCACCACGTCTACGGTGTCAAACCCAAACTCTTTGCTCAGGTTAGAAGTCACCCGCAGGCGCGACGGCTTGATCTCCTTGGTTTTGCTGATAATTTTCACCACCTCATGGGCAATGGAGGGTATTTGCGCAGTAATCATATGGGTAAGACTAAAATTCCAATGTCCAGTTCTCTTTCTCCTCGTCATTCTCTTGCGTCTTCGGCTGGTTCTTCCGGTTCGGCAACACCCTGTCTTTGATTTTCTCATTGATCAGGTACATCATGGGTACTACCAACAAGGTCAGGAACGTGGCAAAGCTCAACCCGAAGATGATGGTCCAGGCCAAGGGGCCCCAGAACGTCACGTTTTCGCCGCCCAAGAAGAAGTGCGGGTCAAACTCGGAGAAGAGCGTGAAGAAGTTGATGTTCAACCCAATGGCCAGCGGTATCAAGCCCAAGATAGCGGCGGTGGCCGTCAGGATCACGGGGTTCAGTCGGGTTTTGCCCGCCATCACAATCGCTTCCTTCAGTTCCAGGCCCTGGGCCCGCAGCACATCTGTGAATTCTACCAGCAAAATGCCGTTCTTCACCACAATTCCTGCCAGGGCAATGATCCCAATTCCGGTCATCACTACTGACATGTCCATATTAAAGACAGAGAACCCAAGCAATACCCCTATCACCGAGAAGATAATTTCTGATAAAATTATCAACGGCTTGGAAACCGAGTTGAACTGCGCCACTAAGATCAAGAAAATCAACCCGATAGCACCTAAACCGGCCATTGCTAAAAAGTCCATGGTTTCCTGCTGATCTTCCTGCTCGCCGCCCATTCTGATCTCGTAACCCTCAGGCGCCTTGAACCTGGTGAGCGCAGTCTGGATGTTGGCCACCACTTCATTGTTGTTATAGCCGCCCAGCACGTTAGAGGAAAGCGTGATTACCCGCTTCAGGTTTTTGCGCTTAATGCCGCCGTAGGTGGTGGAGTATTTCACGTTGGCTACCGCCGAAATGGGCACCTGCCGCACCGCGCCACTAGCGTCTCTGAAAGTGAGCACCATGTTCTGCAACTGGTCAATGTTCTTGCGGTACAGTTCGGCGTAGCGCACTTGTATGGGGTATTCTTCTTCGTCTTTCTTGAACTTGGAAGCCTCTGCCCCAAAAATGGCCGTCCTGATTTCCATGCCAATCTGGGCGGTGCTCAGGCCTTCGCGGTTGGCGCGCACGCGGTCAATTTCTATGGTGATCTCGGGGTTCTGGTCCTGCAAATCTGAGCGCAAGTCTTCAATACCGGCAATCTGGGCAGAGTCAATGTAGCGTTCCACTTGTTTGGAGAGTTGGATCAGGCCTTCAAAGTCTTCGCCGGCTACTTCCACCAGAATGGGCTTGCCCACCGGCGGACCGTTCTGCTCTTTCTCCACGGTGATCTCCGCGCCCGGAATTCCCTTCACCGCTTCGCGTATGTCATCTAAGTATGTCTGGGTCTTCAAGCCCGACTCGCGGTATTGGTATTCCACAAACGCCACCGTTACTTTGCCTTTGTTAGACTCGGCCTGTAAACTTGGCGCGGTGGGGTCACCGGCACCAATGGCCACGTTTGAAATCACAGACTCCACGTTGGGGTTGTTGGGACCGATTACTTTGTGCACGCGGCGCTCCACCAACTTAGTTACTGAATCTGTCACCGATTGGTCTGTACCCACTGGCATGCTAATGTACGTGTACACAAAATTAGGATCGCCCTCAGGGAAGAACACCACTTTAGGCGACCGGATGGCCGTTACAATGAAGGACGCAAACAAGAGCCCCACCACAAACAACACCACCCAGATAGGCCGCAAGCCCACCAACATCCAGCGCAGCAAACGTTCATACCGGTTCATGAAGGCCGGCAAAATGCTAGACTGGAATTTATTGATCCAGCCCGTGAACACGTATTTGTTCAGCGCCACGAAGATCATGATCACCACCACCAGATTGCCCAAGCCCATAGAGCCAGCAACATAAAATATCAAGGCCAGCGCACCCATAATACCCATGGCAAGCAAGAAGGTCTTCCGCTCTTTGCGGGGGTCTTTGGCCTCTCCGCGGTCCATGAAAGACACCGCAAACACCGGGTTCATGACAAACGCCACAATCAAAGACGCCATCAAGGTCAAGATCAAGGTGACGGGCAGATAGAACATGAATTCGCCTATAATACCCGGCCAGAACAGCAGTGGCGTGAACGGCGCCACGGTGGTCAAGGTACCAGCCAATACTGGGATGAACACCTCACCGGCGGCAGCTTTCGCCGATTTAAAGATGTTCCAGTGCGTTTGGTGCAGAATGCGGTGCGTGTTCTCAATCACCACAATGGCATCATCTACCACAATACCCAGCGCCAGCAGGAATGCGAACAGCACGATCATGTTCAAGGAAAAACTAAACCCGAACAAAGCGCCCAGCATAGGCATGAACAGGAACGCCAGGAACATGGAGATAGGCACACTTAAGCCCACAAACAAGGCGTTGGTGGTACCCATGAAGAACATCAGAATCAAGGTCACTAATATGAAACCGATGATGATGGTGTTGATCAGGTCATTCAATGTGTGGCGAGTGGTAGTAGACTGGTCACCGGTCACCGTCACTTTCAGGTCGGTGGGCAACTGGGTGCCTTGCATTTCTTTGATGATGGCGTTGATCTTGTCCGAGGCCTCAATCAGGTTCTGGCCGCTACGTTTCACTACGTTAAGCGTGATCACGGGCTCATTGTCCAGGCGGGCGAAGCTTTCGCGTTCCTCAAACGTGTCTTTCACCTCGGCAATGTCTCTGAGGTAGATGTTACCGCCGGTCAACGACTTGATCACAATATCGCCAATGGCGGTGGGGTCAGTGTACTGGCCCACCACGCGCACGGCGCGTTTCATGTCGCCCACGGGCACGGTGCCACCGGAAAGGGTTAAGTTCTCTGAGCCAATGGCCCGCTGAATGTCTGAAAACGTGATTTTGGCGGCCTGCATCTTGTACATGTCCACGTTTACCTGCACTTCCTGCTCCAATGCGCCCACAATGTCCACGCGGCTAATCTCGGGCAAGCCTTCAAAGCGGTCCTGCAAATCTTCGGCAAACTTCTTCAAACGCTCAGCGCTGAAATTACCCGAAAGGTTCACGTACATGATGGGCATCTCAGAGAAGCTCACCTCCTGCACGTTGGGCGCCTGCGGAAGATCCGTTGGCAGGTCGGTTTTGGCTTTGTCCACGGCGTCTTTCACGCGCTGCTTGCCCACTTCCACGTCCACGTCGGTGTCAAACTCCACGTTGATCATGGCAAAGTCCTGCATGGAGGTAGAGGTCACTTTCTTGACTCCGCTCAATGACTTGATCTGCTTCTCAATGGGCCGCGTGACCAGGTTCTCCATGTCAGACGGAGACGTACCGGGGTACACCGTGGTCACAATCATGGTAGGGATCACAATGTCTGGGAAGTTCTCTTTCTGCAGCTTTAAGTAGGCCATGATGCCCGCCAGCGCAATAATGAACGTGATTACGTAAATACTGGTGCGGTTGTCAATAGACCAACTGGTGGGCTTGAAATCCTTGATGTTATGTTCTGATTGTTCCATTTTCTGGGATATTTTTAGACAGGCTGCCTTTAGATTTTTGTAAACCGATGCCAGATGCGCAGAACTCCTTTCGTTAGAAGTTGAGCAACGGTGGGTTTTCCGTTTTCGGGCTCATTTCTGGAAATGAGCCCGAAAACGGAAATCAAAGGTTAGTCTGCCGCTTTCACTATTTAGAAAGAAATGGGTTGGCCTTCATTGAGGTTCTGCACGCCCGCCGAGATAAGCACATCATTGGCGTTGAGGCCGGTCAGGATTTCCATTTTACCGTTGTAGGAGGAGCCCACCGTGATGTTGCGCTTGGCGGCCACTTTCTGGTTGCCCTTCTGTTCCACCACGTACACAAAATTGCCCTGCTCGTCTTTCTGCACCAGGTTCACCGGCAACACCAGCGCGTTTTCTTTGGCGTAATCCTGAATGCGCACCACCGCCACCATGTTAGGCCTTAGGTTCACTTTGCCTTTCTCAGAGTCTTTCACGTTCAGTTCCACGGTGAAGGCCCGCGTGCTGGGGTTGATGTTAGAACCTATCACGCGCACGGTGGTAGCAATCTCTTTGTTGATGTCCGGGAACAAGACCAGGGCTTCGTCTCCTTTGGAGATTTTGCTGGCGTAAGCCTCAGAAACTTCGGCCACAATCTTGCCGCTGCTGGCGTTTACAATCCTGATGATGCCCACGCCCGGGTTCACCGCCTCACCTGAGTTCGGAATCACTTCGTCCACTTCCCCAGAAATTGGGGCCGTGATGGAGTACTGGGCTCTGGTCTGGCGCATGGCGGCAATCTGGCGTTCCAGGCTTTCCACGTTGTTTTTGGCTTGCAGAAACTGGATTTCGGTGCCTATTTTCTGGTCCCAGAGGTTTTTCTGTTTCTGGTACACGGTGCGCGCCAAATCTAAGTTAGGCCGAAGGGCGGCAATCTGCTGATCCAGCACGCTGGCGTCTATGGTGGCCAATACCTGGCCTTTGCTCACGCGGGCGCCGCGGTCCACGCGCACGCTGGTCAACACGCCCGGCACCTTGGCGCTCACCATCACGTTCTGGTCAAAGTCAACCTTGCCCTGCACCTCCAGGTAATGCCGAAAGGTTTCGGGTTGCACGGTGATGACAGACACCGGAACGGCCGCGGCTTGCTGCGTGGCTCCGCCTTTGCCTTCTTTTTTCAGATCACTCTCCAGGGTGGCAATCTGGGTGTTGAGTTCGGCCTGTTGCTTTTTGAGTTCGGCTAATTGGGTTTCTTTGTCTGCTGGTTGGCTGCACGCCGCTACCAGGGTCATGGCTATAAAAGAAGCGAGGATGTGCTTTTTCATGTAGGTTGGATATTATCTTTTTGAATCTGAAAGTACTTATTGATTGAGCAGCGAACCGTTGGCCAGCCGCAGGTCTACCTGTGAGATGATGAGGTCATACAAAGCGCTGAAATAGTTGGTCTCGGCTTCTTTCAGGGAGGTTTCGGCGTTCAGGACTTCAATGCTGGAACCCACGCCTTCGCGGTATTTGATCTGAGCCACGCGCACTACCTCCTGGGCCAGGGCGCGGTTGCGTTCCTGGGCTTCAATCTGCACTTTGGCGTTGCGCAGGTTGGTGTTGGCCTGGGCCACTTGCAGGTCTATGGTGTTCTCCAGTTCTTTGGCGCCCACGTCAATTTTCTGCAGGGCTATTCTGCTTTGCTGAATCTGGTATTTCTTGGAGAAGCCGTCAAACACCGGCACCTGTATACCCAACCCCACCGTGGCAAACTGGAAGTAATTATCTGGGGTGAAGATGTCGCCCAGGTCATCACTGGCGGTGTTCACGCCGTAGCGCCCGGTCAGCACCAAGCGTGGCAAATACCCGGCGCGTTTGTTTTTGAGGTCCAGCGTGGCCAGTTGCTTGTTGACCTGCAGCAAGGAATACTCCACCCGGTTGCCGTAGTTGATCTGCTGGTTCTGCTCCTCTGCCATGACAATGGCCTCTTGTATGGTACCGGTGAGCGTGATGGCTTGCGCCTGCGGCATGCCCATCTGGAACTTGAGCAGGTTGTAGCCCAACTCCTGCAGGTTCTTGAGTTTGGTGCGCTCGGTCTGCAGGTTGTTTCTAGTGACTTCCAGGCGGTCTACGTCAATTTTCTCCACAAACCCGTTCTGGTTTAAAATGCGGGTTTCGCGGAGCATGGAATCTAACCGAACCAGGTTTTGGTACACCAGACCGGCGCGGGCGTCTGTGATGAGAATGGTGTAATAGGCACGCGTTACGGCATCTGCGGTTTGGATCTCCGTCTGCTGCAGGCTTTTCTCGCTCAGTTGCGTGTACACGCTGGCGGCTTTCAAACCCAGCAGGTAAGAACCGTCAAACAGCAACTGACTGCCGTTCAACGCTAGACTGTTAGAGTGACGTGTACCGAAGGGTGCAGCAATCACGGCGCCCGGGGTAGGGTCACCCACGAAGGCCGCTGGTAAAAACACCCGCTGAATTGCTAGGTTGTTGCTATAATCCACGCCACCGGTTACTTGCGGCAAGCCAATGGCCCGCACTTCACCTACCCTGGCTTTGGCCGATTCTACATCTAGCTTGGCATTCTGCACGGCGGCTTTGTGGGCCAGCGCATATTGCACCGCCTGCTGCAACGTGAACGACTGCCCTTGCTGTGCCTGGGCGGGAGCCGATGCCAGGGTTAAAAACAGAAGCCAGACAACCCCAAGGCCGACCGCTTTATTCAACTTTTTCATAGTACTTATTCTTCTTCGGTGATCTGTTTGTAGGTATTTATCAATTTGTGCCCTTTCACGGTGGCAATGCCGTACATAAAATGCTCCAGCAGGCTGATCTGCACCTGCTGCAGGTCAAACTGCGTGGCGGGGTACACCTCTGAGTTGAAGGCCAGCTCTACCTCTGCCAGCCGTAGCCGGGCCATGATCTCCACGTCCACGTCTGGCCGGAACAGGCCTTCAGTTTTGCCCTTAATTATGTTCTCCTTCACCTGGGCCAGAAAGAACTTGTCTCGGTGCGCCACCCAGAGTTGCCAGGAACTGGGGTGGTATTTCTGCAGGTCAAAGAAAATGCTGGGGTGTACCTGCCGCATCAACTCCTTCACCATCTCCACCATCCTGAACAGGCCTTCCATGGCGTTCTCAGACTTTTCAATGGCCTGGCAGCAGCCCTCTTCCATGTTGCTGATGTAGGGTTTCATGGTCTCGTACACCAGTTCATCTTTGTTTACAAACCACTTATAGATGGTTTTCTTAGACACTCCCAGGTGCGTGGCCACGTCATCCATAGACACCGCCTTCACTCCTTTCTGGAAAAACAGCCGCAAGGCTTCCTGCAAAATCCTATCTCGTATCTCCATTGGCTTTTCTTATGCGGCGCAAACCTATGGAAACTTTTAATGTTCCCAAAGTTTCCATCAGAAAATAATCCATGAGATTTTGGGAGAGTGTTTAGGGAGGCATGGGGGGAGCGTCTGCTTAAATTTTCACCGGAAAGCTAAGGACCAAAATGACCCACCTCTTGTTAATTCTGACCAAACCGGAAAACCAATGACTGAAGGCTGCTTCTCTTGTGCTGAACTGTTTTGGCGGCGCAAGTTAAATGACGATTTTTTGGCGACCTGCATTTTCTGTTACTTTTTTTCTTCCGTTTTCGGCTTCGTTTTCAGAAATGAGCACCAAAACGGAAATTCGTCTGCTAAATCTTTAAATCCCCAACACAGCTTTCAACTTGGTGTACCCAGCTCTGCTCAACGGAATGCGCATCCCAGATTTAAGCAAGGCCACATGGCTGTCTTTCTCCAGCGGCTCAATGCGCGTGAGCTGCGGAAGCGCCAGCATGAAGGACCGGTGCACGCGCACAAACTGGTCAGCAGCCAACGTCTTTTCATAATAACCCATGGTCTTCTTCTTCAGGAAACAGCCGGAACCAGTATGGATTTTCACATAGTCATCATAGGCTTCCAGGTACAGAATGTCTTGCACGGGAATGATTCTGATGTCATTGTTCACTTTGACCACTATGCGCACCTGCTCCTCGGGTTGTTTGGCGGTCACTTCTTCCAGGGCTTTCACGGCGGTTACCGCCGAGGTCTGGGTTTGTTTTTGGGTCCATTTCTGCATGGCCGTGTCAAAGCGTTCCTGGGTAAAGGGCTTGAGCAGATAATCTACCGCGTTGGTCTCAAAGGCCTTGATGGCGTATTCATCAAAGGCGGTGGTAAAAATCACGCCCGGCACCTGCTCCACCAGTTCCAGCATCTCAAACCCGTTGATCTTAGGCATCTGTATATCCAGGAAAATCAGGTCGGGCTGGTGCTGCTGAATGGCTTTCACGCCCTCAAACCCGTTGGCGCACTCCTGCACCAGCTGCACGTGCTGGTAGGCTTGCAGGTACTCACAGACAATGCTGCGGGCCAAGGGTTCATCATCAATTACCAGACACTTGATCATAACAGCTGCGGAATTTTAACGGTGGTGATAAAGGTATTTTCTTCCTGACGGGTCATCAACAAATCATTCCTTCCATATAATAAATACAGGCGGCGGCGCACAGAGTCCAGCCCGAAGCCGGTGCCCTGTTTGGGTTGCTGCACGGTGGCGTCAAACGGATTGCTGGCCGTGATCACCAGCATGGCGTCTTGCACGGTGGCGGTAATGGCGATCACAATGTCATCCAGGGTGTCATACAACCCGAATTTGATGGCGTTCTCCACCAGTGGTTGCAACAAGAGGTACGGCAAGGTGAGCGGCAGGCTTTCTGGCTGGGCATCTACCTGGGTCTGCAGCCGGTGCCCGAACCGCACTTTCTCAATCTCCAGGTAAATCTCCAGGTGCTGCAGTTCATCGGCGAGGGGCACAAAAGGCTGGCCTTCGCGCCGTAAGGTTCCCCGCAGGAAGTCTGACAGCTGCTGCACCATTCTCTTAGCCTGGTCTGGCTGGGTTTTCACCAACGCACTGATGGAGTTTAAACTATTGAACAAAAAATGTGGCTGCAGCTGCTGGCGCAAGTGGAAAAGTTCGGCTTCCTGGGCCAGTTTCTCAGTAGCGGCTTTGCGGTCTTCGGCTTCTTTCTTGTCACGGGTGTAGTACCAGAGCCAGTTCTGCATGGCCATGAACAGAATCATCAGCCACGCGAAGGCCAGCCGCACGCCCATGGTCTTCTCAATGAACGCCGCATACGCTTCCGGCACCTCTATCACCTGCTCCAGGCCATGCGTGAACAACACCAGACTCAACCCCGCCAAACCAACACCCCAGCCCAACAGATACACCACCTGCCTGAGCCCCGCATGGTAATAGCGCATGGCCAATGACATGGCGTAACCGCCGGCCACCACCAACAGGTTAGTCAGCACCGCATCTGGCACCGTGAGCGCGGGGCCAAAACCAGACTCAGACAGCACCACCGCCTGCACCGCCATCCACACGCCCGCCCAGGCCAGGTACAAAAAGATGATTTTAAGGGTTGACATGCGGCTGCAGGTTGGGTTTGGTAGGTGTGCGGGAACGGTTTCCTTTAATAGCTTTTGATGTCTATGCCCCCGAACAGCAGCGTGCCTCTGAGCACCAGTATCTTTTCTGAAGTCATCATAGTCTGTCCTCCCCCGCGCTTTTCTTCAATACCTCCAAAGATGGGCGAAATCTCTGACCGCACACGCCAGTCGGATGGAATTTTCAAACTCACACCGCCGCAAACAATGGTTATGTCCAGCACTACTTCGCCCTGAAAATCTGCGTGGGTGAGGTTGAATTCGGCCCCGCCGAAAATGGTGGAGATCTGGCCGCCCTTGAATTCTTTGGTGATAACGCTTTTCTTGATGCCGCCAAACACCGCCGACCCGTTGATGAAGTCTTCTTGGGAGAACTGAATGGAGCGCGGGTCTTGCGAGTTCTGTAGGTGGCGCTGCTTTTTGAAGTGGTTCTCACAGGTGCTCTTGGGCTTGAAAATAACCCATAACCCGAAGATAATCAGCAACGCGGGCAACAGATACGGCTTGAGAGTCAGACCCGGCAGCAGGTCTTCCAGCAGAAACACAATTCCAATCACCACCGGAAACAGCCAACCGAAGTCCCGGAAAGAGTTTTTGATGCCTGAGAACAAGCCTACCAGAATAAGGAACATTGGGAAAGAGAACACCCAAGACGGCAGGAACAGTATGTCAGATTTGTCTGCTATCCATACGGCGCCCACCGCCACTAATAAAAGACCGGCGCCTATGCGGCCACTGCGGGTCTTGGACCGGTTCCAGCGGTCCATTTTTTCTTCTGCTATTTTCTCTTGCTGTTCCATGATTTCTTGAAGTATGTTCCAAAGCTACCCTATTCAGTCTGGCAGCACAACGGCTAATAGGCTAAGTGGCTTGAAAAGTAGGTGAGTGGTGGTTTTTGGGAGGTGAATGGTGGTGGGTTTCGGCTTCGCCGATGATTGGTCATCCTGAGCACCTGTTTCTCAGGCGGGAGGCAAAAACGTCATCCTGAGCATTCTTGAGGAGAGAGCCGAAAAGAGCGAGCGAAGCTACCGAAGGATCTAACGAAGACTCTTTCTTGGACTGTTCAAGCATTTCCCTTCGCCGTTGTTGGTGTTCATAGGGGCAAACAACCTATACTGCGGTTCATTCAGCTTTTGTGCACGCCATTTGCCTTCCTTCCAAACTCCCGCTTGCTCCTGAGTTCTACAAGACGGCCCTTTCCATAGGCAACCTCCGAGCGCTCACGGCCGCGAGGCCCCGCCTTCCCCTCTCGCACTGCCCGTCTTGGCCATTGCTGATATTTGTTTCATCGCATCAGCCATACAAGGCCAACCCGCGAGGCGCTCGATGGAAAGGCTGGAAAAGGTGCGGGTTCAAGCGCAGTCTGCCAGGTAAGACCTCACCGGTTTCCAAAACCTGTGAGGTCTAGTACGTTTTCGGGCTCTGGATTGAAAATGGTGGCGAAACTAGCAATGCGTGTGCCGGTTGTAGAGACAAGGCACTGCCTTGTCTCTACGGTCGAGGTCCCGACAAACGCTTGCTCAAAAGACCTCGTAGTGCGCGCAGCTCCTACGAGTGTCTACGCCAATCCCGTTTTCAGGCTCTAGATTGTAAATAAAGCTGAAAACAGGTTTGCAGGTGTAGAGACCATGCACCGCCTTGTCTCCCACGCAAAACTCTCTTCTGCTCCCTACATTCCAGAAAACTCCCCTCCTGTTCTAGGAGGGGCTGGGGGTGGTCTACCCGCCGTAAATTCCTGTACCGCATTCCCCTTTACTTCTTTATCTTTGCGACATGCTAGCTGAGAACATCAAGAGGCTAACCCAAGCGGTAGAGGCCTACGCCATAGAGAACAAGGAACACCTGGAGAACTTCCGGAATACGTTTGTGAGTCGTAAGGGCCAGATTGCCGCGCTGTTTGACGAAATGAAAACCGTGGTGCCCGAGCAGCGCAAGCAGGTGGGCCAGGAACTGAACCAACTCAAGCAGCTGGCGCAGCAGAAACTAGACGCCGCCCAGGAAGCCCTTAGCCAGAACGCCACGCCCAACGCCCTGGAAGGCCTTGATTTCACCCTGCCACCGGTGCCTAACACCTTGGGCACGCGCCACCCGCTGTCTAAAGTGCGCGAAGAAATCATCAGAATCTTTGAGCGCATTGGCTTTAACGTGTCTGAAGGCCCAGAGATGGAAGATGACTGGCACAATTTCTCGGCGCTGAATTTCCCAGAGAACCACCCCGCCCGCGACATGCAGGACACGTTCTTCCTGAGCAAAAACCCCGACATGCTCCTGCGCACGCACACCAGCTCTGTACAGGTGCGCGTGATGGAGCACCAGAAACCACCCATCCGCACCTTATCGCCAGGAAGAGTTTTCCGGAACGAAGCCATTTCGGCGCGCGCGCATTGCGTGTTCCATCAGGTGGAAGGGTTGTTTGTGGACCGCGGCGTGAGCTTCAAGGATTTAAAAGATACACTTTACTATTTTGTAAAGGAGCTGTTCGGGCCAGAGACGCAGATTAGGTTCCGGCCGTCGTTCTTCCCGTTCACAGAGCCTAGCGCCGAAATTGACATTACCTGCCACATCTGCAAAGGCACTGGTTGCAACATCTGTAAAGGCAGCGGCTGGGTAGAGATTGGCGGCAGCGGCATGGTAGACCCGCAAGTACTGGAAAACTGCGGCATTGACTCCAAAGAGTTCTCGGGCTTCGCGTTTGGCATGGGCATTGAGCGCATCACTATGCTGAAGTATCAGATCAAAGACTTGCGCTTGTTCACCGAGAATGACGCCCGTTTCCTTCGTCAGTTTGAGGCAGTGTAAATTTTAATTTGAAGATTTGAAAATGCGGAGATTTGGAAATGGCTGGTTTCCTCACTTTCGGATCAAACTAAACGCATGATAGAATTTCCGTTTTCGGCCTCATTTCTGGAAATGAGGCCGAAAACGTTTTAAAGAAATCCATTTCCACATCTTCACATTGCCTAATCTCCAAATCAAAGAAACCATGACCTTACAAGACATACAGACCATTGCCGTGATTGGGGCGGGTACCATGGGCCAAGGCATTGCGCAGTTATGTGCGCAGTCGGGGTTTGCCACGTTGTTGTATGATATCAACGGCACGGTGCTGGAGAAAGCGCGCGTGGCCACGCAGCAGTCGTTAGCCAAGCTGGTGGAGAAAGGGAAAATGACCGCCGTGGAACAGGAAGCCGTTTTTTCCAGAATCACCTTCACGCAAGATGTGCTGCAACTGCGCGCCGAGGTGGTGATTGAAGCCGTGGTGGAACGCCTGGATGTGAAGCACAGCATCTTAAACGAAATAGCCGACCAGAACCCACCCACCACCATTTTGGCGTCTAACACCTCGTCTTTGCCCATCACGCGCATTGCCGCCAAAGTGCAAGGGCCCGAACGCGTAGTAGGGCTGCACTTCTTCAACCCGGCCACCATCATGAAATTGGTGGAAGTGATTTCGGGCGCGGCTACCGCTCCTGAAGTAACGCAGTTGATGAAAGACCTGGCCATCAAACTGGGCAAAACACCCGTGATTGCCCAGGATGCGCCCGGTTTCATAGTGAACCGCGTGGCCCGCCATTTTTATGTAGAAAGCCTGAAACTGCTGGAAGAAGGTGTGGCCAGCCACGAGAGCATTGACCGATTGTTGCAGGCCAGCGGCTTTAAGATGGGACCGTTCCAGTTAATGGACCTGATTGGCGTGGATACCAACTATTCTGTGACCAGTGCCATGTTTGAAGCTTTCCACCAAGACCCCAAGTTTAGGCCCAGCCGTTGGCAGCAGCAGAAAGTAGATGCCGGGCACCATGGCCGCAAGACCGGCAAAGGTTTTTATGACTATCCAGAGGGGTCGTAAGTCTCCTGTTTTCGGCCTCATTTCTAGAAACGGAGCCGAAAACAGGAAATTTCTCCTTTCATTTTCAGGAACTTACCCAGAAGCCCAAAATTTTTCTTCGGCAACACTTGCGAAATCTCCACGGGCACCTTACTTTTGCATCACTAATTCAACGTCTAGGCGCTGAAACGGTAAACTCCTCCTTAGCTCAGTCGGTTAGAGCACATGACTGTTAATCATGGGGTCCTTGGTTCGAGCCCAAGAGGGGGAGCAACAGAAAGCCACTTGCAAGATAAAACTTGTAGGTGGCTTTTTTGCTTGCATACCTTTTGGCAGTTGGCTACCTTACCCAGGCAATTGGCAAAGGTCCCCCTCCTTTCTTCTGCAGCGCAGGTTGGCGCCTCAACTTAATTGTAATCGCCTTCTTCAGAATACCAGCTGCTGCGCCATTGCCTTATGTAGTTGCCTTCTTCCCCCGGGCTATAATAAAAACCAGATGGTCAAGCCGTTGGCTTGCCGCTTTTAACCACCAGATTGCCATGGCTTTTCTCCGTTTCTGCCGTTTTCTCCCGCTGCTGTTGGTTGCTTTGCCAACCATGGCCCAGAACCCCAAGATTGACAGTCTCCAGACTCTGGCAAACGCCCAGTCAAACGATTCGCTGAAGGCAGAGTTGTTGTGTGACATCAGTAAAATCTACATGAGCTCCGCGCCAGCAAAAGCCATAGAAGCGGGTCAGCAAGCCCTGGCAGTGGCCCGGCGCGGCAAAGTCAGCTATACAGAGGCGCGGGCGCTCCACCTGGTTTCCTACGGCAATTTTTTGTTGGGCAATTATCCTTTGGCCACCTCGCTCAACTACAAGGCCCTCAAAATACGGGAACGCATCAATGACTCCGTGGGCATTATTGACAGCTACAACAACGTGGGCAACATCAATGTGCTCCAGCAGAACTATCCCGCCGGCGCAGCTGCCTACCACAAGGGCTTGGCCATCGCGCTGCGGCTAGGCGACAAAGTGCGCACCAGTCGGGTGTACAACAACCTGGGCAACATTGCAGAGCGCCTTCACCAGAACGACAAAGCCATTGGCTATTATGAAAAAGCCATGAAAATAAAGGAGGACGCCGGTGACAAGATGGGCCTTACCGTGAGCCTGGGCAACCTGGCGCTGCTGTACTCCCGCAAAGCCAATTACCAGAAAGCCATTGCCTATTACCGGCGCAGCCTGGCCATTACCGAGAAAACCGGCGACCTGCAGAACCAGATTCATGCGCTCAGCGGCCTTGGTGAAGTGTACGCCAAGATGGGCCGAAAACAGGACGCCGTGCAATACGGGGAGGCCGGCCTGGCCTTGGCGCACCAGTTCAACTCCAAAGTCACGCTGCTCAACGCCGTAGAAACACTCAACGAAATTTACCTGGCCACCGCCGATTACAAAAAAGCGCACCAATATCTCAGCCTCACCAGACAATACGCAGACAGTATTTCAGCAGAAAACATGCAAACCCGCATTGCCGAGGAACAGGTGAAATTTGAGACCGAGAAAAAAGAGAAGGAAAACATCAAGCTCCGGGCCGAACAGAAACTGAAAGCCGAACAACTGGAGCGTAAAAACCTGGTGCAAACCCTAATTCTGGCCTTGCTGGTGGCCGCTGCCTTGGCTATTTTCTTTTTCTACCGCAGCCGCGTGCGCCTGCAAGAGGCCTTGAAACTCCTCTCTAAAACCAACCGTGAGGTAGAGCAGAACCGTGAAGACTTGAAAACGCAAGCCCATGTACTTACCCGGCAAAAAGAGGAACTGGAGAAACTTAACCACCTCAAAGACAAACTGTTCTCCATCATCTCCCATGATTTGCGCGGGCCGGTGGGCTCCCTGCGGGCTTTTGTGCAATTGTTGGCCGAGCACAAATTGACAGAACAGGAAACTCTAAAACTGTTGCCGCTCTTCGACTCTGAAATCAGCCACACCACCAACCTGCTGGACAATCTGCTGGCCTGGGCCAAAAGCCAGCTAGGAGGCTCCACCACCCAACCCGTGCCGGTGCGCCTCCAAGAGCTGGCCCACCGCAACCTGGAGCTGCTCCAACCCCTGGCTACCGTGAAAGGCATTAGTCTGTCACAGGAAATTTCACCTGACGTAGTGGCCTGGGCAGACCAGGAGATGGTTCATTTTGTGCTGCGCAACCTGGTGGCCAACGCCATTAAATTCTCCCATAGCAACGGCTCCGTCTTGGTCACTGGCCATGAAGAAGAAGGCCTTATCACCATGTCTGTGCAGGATTTCGGGAAGGGCATGAGCCCAGCAGACCAGGAAAAACTGTTCCAGGGCGCCCCCCTGAGCACCAGAGGCACCGCCAACGAGAAAGGCAGTGGCCTGGGCCTGCTTTTCTGCCGAGACTTTGTGCAGCTCAACGGCGGCACCCTCACCCTGGAAAGTACCCTGGGTCAAGGCAGCACCTTTTCCTTCACGCTTCCGGCCTACCAAGAGGCGGCGGTGCCTGAGTTGGTGTAAGTGTAGTAAGGCAAGGCGAAGAACTCAGAAGCTTTTTCAGAAGGCACCCATTGCGTTTTTAGCTTCATTTCTGAAAATGAAGCCGAAAACAGGCCCACTTACAGGAAAAGAAATTTACAAGATTTTACGCTTACGTGTCTGGGTTGATTTCTGCTTTTCCTTCAAAGATCAGTTTCTTGCCCATGGCGCTGAGCGAGCTTTCTGTGCGCAGAAAGCAGGAAGAAAGTACTTTCAAATCATTGGTGTAAAAAAGCGCTTTGGCCAGAAACTCGGTTTCCTGGGCAGACCAGGGTTCATAGGCTCTGGGGTAGGACAAGCGGGCCGGCTGTTGGTTGTCGGGCAGCGTGGCGGTGGGTTTCTGAATGCCCAATGCCTCCAGTTTCTCTTTTAACTGACCCAAGGCTTTGACCGATAGCTTGCAGAATTTTGGCCCGGTGAAATAGGCTACAGAGTCCCAGGGTTTTTCCTGAGCGGGTGGCTTTTTACTAGCCGCAAACGTATTCAGGTCTGGGTTGTCCTGGAGCGCCTGCAACACCAGGGGCTTCAGAGAATTGTACCTGAACTGGCCTTTGTAAACGCCGTACAGCGGGCTTCGTGTTACCGCTGTTCCCTCAAAATGCCGACTTCCTAACAAGAATTTGGTAAGCCTGCCAAACGAGGTGCTAAAACCGTTTTCCTGCAGAACCCTAATGGCGTTGTCCAACTCTTCAATTGACAGGGCAGTAGGGAGGCTTTCCGTCTGGGAAGTGCTTTGCCTGGTGGTGCCGGGTTGCGCCGACAAAGACACCAAGGCTGTTTGCAAGGCTCTGATTACGCTGCGTTCCTGTAAGATGGGATGGCCTTCCAGCACTTCGCCGGTGAAGGGCGAGCAGCCGGCCGCCAGGGCATCAAGGATGGCAATGGCTTCTTCTCTGTTCATATAACGTTGGTCTGACTATACGCTTGGCTACCTCAATATAGGCATTCTACCCAAAAATGCTAGTCATGTACGCTAGGGGCAAACCCGTTTTTGGCTTCATTTCTGGAAACGGAGCCGAAAACAGCCACAGAAAGAGTCCTCACAGGTTTTGAAAACCTGTGAGGACTCTGCGTTTTTAGCCTCGTTTCTGGAAATGAGCCCGAAAACAGGACTTGTCTAAATATCCTCGCACTGCTCCCTTCAAAACAGCAGATAAATGTACGGACAGGTCGGGACCTGTCCTGAACGATAGCCATCTCAGCTGGTGCTCTATGCAGTAAACAGCCCCAGGAATGCGATTAAAAAGGAATGCGTAGTTATCAGGAATGCGTGCGGACAGGTCGAGTCCTGTCCCTACATAATCTGGTTGTTTTTCGTCGTTTTAAATCAACCCTCTTGACTTGAACTCCAGGTACTTGTTAATAGCGTTGACGGTGAGTTTGTCTGGGGGCGTTAAGATGGAATGGATGCCATGCAGGCTGAATTCCTTCACAATCTGCCGCTTTTCATAGGCGAACTTCTCCGCGATGGTTTTGAGGTAGATTTCCTCCAGGTTGTCGGCGGGCTTGTCTAGCAGGTGCTTGGTTTCGGTGTTCTCAAAGAAAACCACCAGCAATAAGTGGTGTTTGGCGAGTTTGCGCAGGTAGGGCAGCTGGCGCTTGGCCCCGTTGAGGGTTTCAAAGTTGGTGAAGAGCAAGAGCAGGCTGCGTTGCTTGATTTTGGACCTAACCGTCACGTACAGCCGCTCGAAGTCAGATTCCTGGAACTTCGTTTTCTGGTTGTAGAGCAGTTCCAGAATCTTCTGCAGCTGCGTGGTTCTTCGCTCGGCGGGCAACATGGACCCAATCTGGTTGGAGAAGGTGATGATGCCTGCTTTGTCGTCTTTGCGAAGGGCCACGTTTGACAGCACCAGCGCCGCATTGATGGCGTAGTCCAGCAAACTCAGTTCGGCAAACGGCATTTCCATCACACGGCCTTTGTCAATCAAGCAAAAGACCTGTTGCGATTTTTCATCCTGGAAATGGTTGACCATGAGCTCAGATCTTCGGGCGGTGGCTTTCCAGTTGATGCTGCGTTGGTCATCGCCGGCCACGTAAGGCCTGATCTGCTCAAACTCGGCGCTGTGGCCTACCTGCCGCACTTTCTTGATGCCCATGGCGCTCAGGTTCTGACTGGCCGCCAACAGCTCATACTGCCGCATCTGAATAAACGAGGGGTACACCGGCACTGTCTGCCCCTGCCTAAATTTATATCGCCGCCGCGCCAGTTTCAAAGGCCCGTTCACCAACACATTGATCGCACCGAAATGGTACACGCCGCGCTGCACCGGCCGGAGCATGTATTCCACTACCTGCGTCTCGCCGAGCTTGGCCTGCACCTGAAACACCGCGTCGCGCTTCTGGAACTGGAACGGCAATTCTTCTATCACTTCCATGTCCAGGCCAAAGCTGTAGCGGTTCTCCACGTACAGAAACACTGGATTCTCGCTGCCGTTGGAAAGCTTTTCCTGCATGCTGCGGCTGGCGTGAATGCCTTGTTTGGTTTTGAACAGCACCAGCGCATCTACCACCGCGCACAGCACAAACACGCCAAACGCCACCTTCATTACCAACAGAATAGCCGGCAAAAAGAACGCCACCACAAACAACGCCACCGCCGCGGCCAGGCCATAGTAAAACGTACGGGTGAAATATAGACTGCGGAAGATGTTCACGGATGAATGAGTTGTACTATTAATTAATTATTCTTTTATGACGCATTTCGTCCCCCTTTGAAGGCCCGGGATGATTTGCATACCTAGATTTTTCATTTAAAATACTTCTACCGCAAGTTTAGCGCTAGCGTAACTTGCGGCAGTGGGGTAGTTTCTGCTTTCGGTTCTTCAGCCGGCTTTGTCATCCCCCTACCCCCTTCAAAGGGGGACGAAATGCGTACTTTTCATTCAAGTTAAGTATTCCCAAAGTTTCTGTTTTGAGCTTCATTTCTGAAAATGAGCCTTAAAACAGAAACCATCCATCAACCAAAGGCCCAGTCCCTTCTCCCTCTGGGAGAAGGCTAGGATGAGGGAGAATTATCCATTGATCACTAATTCACGTGGCAATAAAATGATTAATCCCTAACCCTCTCCTAGAGGGAGGGTGGACTTTTCATCTTTTCCGTTTTTGGCTTCATTTTCAGAAATGAGCCCGAAAACGTAAACCAGACACTACCTCGGCACTTCTACTTTCTGGATGATTTGTTTGATCACGTCATCTGGCGTGCCGCCTTCCATTTCGCGTTCTGGGGTGAGCAGCACGCGGTGGCGCAATACGGCGGGGGCCAGTTCCTGCACATCCTCGGGGGTCACAAAACCACGGTTTCTAATGGCGGCCAGGGCTTTGGCGCTGTTAAGCAAGGCCAAGGAGGCACGCGGCGAAGCACCCAAATACAGTGACTTATGCGAACGGGTCTGCACCACCACATTCGCGATGTAGGCCAGCACATTGTCATCAACATGAATGGCTTGCACTTGCTTGCGCAGACGGGCTACTTTTTCGGCAGACAGCACGGGTTGAATGTCTTGTACGCCTTGCTGCAATGCAGGCCGCTGGTGGTGAACGCCCAGAATTGAAATCTCCTCTTCCAGAGTAGGGTACTGCACCAGAATCTTGAACATGAAACGGTCCAGCTGCGCCTCTGGCAGGCGGTAGGTTCCCTCCTGCTCAATGGGATTCTGCGTGGCCAGCACCACAAATGGGTCGGCCATGTCATACTGCACGCTGTCATGGGTGATGTGCTTTTCCTCCATCACCTCAAACAGAGAGGCCTGCGTTTTGGCGGGGGCGCGGTTGATCTCGTCAATCAAGATGATGTTAGAGAAAATGGGGCCTTCCTTGAACTGGAACGTGGCGCTGCCCGGGTGGAACACGCTGGTTCCCAACACATCTGAAGGCATTAAGTCTGGCGTGAACTGAATGCGGTTGAAGCCCACATCAATCGTGCGCGCCAATAGTTTGGCGGTGAGTGTTTTGGCGATGCCTGGCACGCCTTCAATCAGCACGTGCCCATCGGCCAGAACGGCCACCAACAGCAAATCCACGAAGGCTTCCTGCCCAATGATTCTCTTGCGCAGCTGCTCTTTTATTTGCTGCACGGCGTCCTGCAGTTCAGAAAAGTCGGGTTGGGGTTCATGGGGCAGGGCGGTTTCTTCTATCTGATTTTCCATATAATTCTTGTCTTATCTACCGGCGTTGCGGTAGAAGTTTTCCAGTTTTTTGTTGAGGTTCCAGAGCGTGATTTCCTCCACGGTTTCATAGCGGCGCACGTCTTGGATGATGTTGAACAGCTTGGTGATTTCCTGGAGGTCTATGCCAGATTTCGCGGCCACGCGTTCCTGCAGTTCCTGGTCCAGGTCAGTGGTGTGTTCATGGAAATGCAGGCGCAGGTACTCCAGAAAGTAGTTCACCTTTTTCTCGGCAATGGCTTTGTGGTCGCGGTAGTTGTAATACAGATCACCTACCACCTGCACAAATTCCAGGGTGGTGTTGCGGGGTTTTTCTACCACCGGAATGATGCGCTGCGTGCGCTTGCTCTGGAACAGCACAAAGAGAAAAAGTCCGCCCAAGGTGATGTAATATGCCCAGGTGAGCGCGTCATAACTCAGCAGCACCCTGAATTTAGACTCGTTTTCCTGCGAGCCCTGTTTCTGGTATTCGTCCCACCAAACGGGCTGTACCGGCAAATGCGACAGCGCGGCGGCGGCGTATTTGCTCTGCGGCGTTTTGATCACGTAATAGTTACTGAACGCAAACGGCACCGAACTCAAAAAGAAACTCCCCTTGCCAAACGGTACCTGCACAAAATTCACGCCGCCCACCGTGTTCTTGCCCAGCACGGTGGCCTTGGCAGCCGCGTCTGGCACCAGCTCAACATTGCCCCGGGCCCAGGCATACCGCGCAGGCTTCAGGTTTTTCAATTGCGGGTGCGTGAACACCAGGCCAATAGAATCTTGTTCTATACTTGTAGTAGAGGCCACACTAAAATGCAGGGTATCGCGGAGGGCTTTCTCAAACACATAGGCACTAATGAACGCCTGGTTTCCTTGGGCCACAAAGTCCAGCAGCGCGTCTACGTCCAAGGAATCTGCAGCAAAAGAAGCGTTCACGAACACATAGTTCACGGGTTGAGCCGCACTGTCTTCCAGCGAAGTCTCCACCTGGTTTAGGATAGGCTGCCGCACCGTAGAAACTGCTTCCCTCTTGAATAGCTCTGGCAGCAGCTGGTAGAGCACATTGGTGCCGTACGGGATTTTGTCTTTGTTGATGAACGTGACGTTCCAGTCAATGGGCTTGGGCCGATAATACTCCACCACTACCAACACCGTGAACAACAGACCCAGCACCAGCGCATACGTTTTATACTGTTTCATGCACGCGCCAGTAAAGATTGATCAAAGGCCAGAAACCGCTGCTTGGCGGCTTCAAACCGCTGGGCGTCTACCGCAGAACCGCCGTACCACGCCACCTCAAACAACCACGTTATCTGCTCAAAAGACCGGCGCAGGCCGTTTTCCTTGATTTCATAGACGTACATGCGGTTGGTTTTGCCGGGTTTCCAGTCTATGTGAGCCTGGTCTGTGAGTTGCTTGAGCGTTTTGAGGTAGTACAGCCTGATGGCCCTTCGGTAATCGCCCTGGGTTTCTGCTTCTGAGATCAGCGCAACAAAGTCAATTTCATGGATGTTCTCGCGGTAGGTTTCATAGTGCAGGGCCAGGCCAGAAGCCTTACGGCTGAACAAGCCCACAAAATCTACCTGCAGCAATTTTAGAATCACAAACAAAGTAGTACCCACCGCTACGGCGTACATCAGAAACTTCCAGAAAGGCGAGGCGTTTTTGTTTCCCCACATTTCTGAGAAAAACTGGCCCACGCGTCGCCAGAAACGCTCCCACGCTGACATATCTGGGCGAACGTCCACTTCATATTGGAAGGCGCGGTCTTCCTGTAAAGATTGTAAAGTTTGGGGGTTGGGCTGGCGCAGTTCCAGTTTCTGCTGGGTCACCGGCACTGGGGAAGTCTGAATTTCGGGCGCAGCCCAGGCCAACCGGCACGTGCCTAACAACAGGAAAAGAAAGAGGAAAAGTGGTCTCAAAACGTTAAGCTTCCTCCTGTTCTGAAATGGTGGCCAGTGCGGGTTCTGGCTTGCCAATGTTTTCTACCTGCTCCAGGAGCCCAATGCCGTCTTTGACTTCCACCAAATGGTAATACTGGAACCCCAGGCCTGTCACCCAGATAATGTAGAGCAGCAGGTTCACAACGGTAGACACCGTGCCGGCCGCCACCAAAAGCAAATCATTTTCGCCGCCCGGCAGGTGCAGAATACGCAGGATGTAGGTGACAATGGCTGGCGCCGAGGCCACAAAACCGAACACACCCTGAATAATGATTAACACCAGAAAAAACCCAAACGAGGACCACCAATTGCCTTTCACCAGGTACAGGCAGCGCTCCATGGCCTCCACAAAACCCACGTCTTCGCGCAGCATGACCACGATAAAGATGGAAAACGCCACGTACAGGTATACCCCCGGCACCACCAGCAAAAGCGTGCCCAGCACACAGATAATGAAAACGCCAATGGTGGAGTACAACACTGGAATGATATGGCCTTTGGCCAGCGCCCACACATCACGCACTTCAATGGGGCCGTCATAGTCCTGGTACAACACCATGAAGGAATACACCGTGAGGCTGAGCATGACATAGGCCACTATGGTAAAGAAAATCTGCAGCCAGTAATGCACAGACAAGATGGAACTGGCGAAGGAATACGCGCCCATAGATTCATACTCCACTTCGCCGGCGGCCTGAGCCAGTTGCGTGCTTTGGTAAATGCCAGAAAAGATACCGGCCAGCAGCGCGAACGGCACTACCAGGTACAGCAAACTGGTGAGCAGCACTTTGTAATTCTGCTTGATAAACGCGAAGGTGACGTTCAGTTTCTGCCCCAGATCACGCTCTTCTCTAAATTCAATGGGTCTATGTGTCATCATAGGGCACGGGCCTGGCGGTGCAGGTACATGGGGTAATAGATAAAGTAAAAGCCAATAAAGGCCGCCGATGTCAAAATAATACTCAGGCTGGCCGCCATAGGCATGGTGTTATGCCGCGTCACAAAGCTCTCTAAGAAACCGGCGGTAATGAAAATAGGCACCAGGCCAATCACAATCTTAATGCCCTGCTTGGCGCCCCGCTTGAAAGACTCCATGCGGGAAAAGGTCTTCGGGAAGAGAATGCTGTTGCCCATCACAAAACCGGCGCAACCCGCAATCACAATGGCTGAGATTTCCAGCGTGCCATGGATCCAGATAGTCAGCACCGAGGTCAGGAGCACGCCCTGTTTGTAGAAGAAATATTGGAACGCGCCCACCATAATGCCGTTCTGCAACAGGGCCGCAAATGTGCCCACACTCAGCAACACGCCCATGATAAAGGCTATGAACGACACCCGTATGTTATTGATGGTGATGTAGAAAAACATGGGGGCCTCGTCCATCTTTTTGTACACGGCCATAGGGTCCCCGTTTCTGATGTTCTCCAGCGTTTGGTTCACGTAGTTGTCACCCAGAATCAGGCGCACAAACGAATCATCATACGCCGCCGACAAGGCCCCAATGAAACAGGCTCCGGCGAAGACCAGAAACGCATAGAACAGCTGGCGGTGGTGCTGGTAGAACAGCAAAGGCAGCTCCTGCTTCCAGAACAACACAAAACGGTTCTTCTTCTCTTTCTTGTTCTTGTAAATGGTCTGGTGAATCTTGCCCGTGAGGTTGTTGAGGTAGGCCGTGTTGTCTGAGTCTGGGTAGAAGGTGCGGGCGTAGGCCAGGTCATCAGTGAGTTCAATGAACTGATCTGCGAGCTGGTCTGGGTTACGCGTGGCCTGGGTGGCGTACTGCTTCCATTTAGCTGAATTCTGTTTGATAAAAGCGGCCTCGCGCATTCCCGTCTTTTTGTTTAACTCAAATATATTTAACTTAGGCAAATATTAAAGCCTCTCTCTCAATAAATGAACACCATTAAGGTTAAAACCACCCAGAATGTAGAGGTGGAGTACGCCATCGCCAGCGTGGGCGACCGCATAATTGCCTATCTGATTGATTTGGCCATCTCTATAGGTTGGTTTTTTGTCTGCATGATCATCTTTGTGGGCGTGGCCGCGGCTAAACCCAGTGAAAACTCTTACATAGTACTGGTGGTGCTTTTTCTGCTGCCGTACTTCTTCTATGACCTGCTCTGTGAAGTGTTTTTAAACGGCCAAAGCCTGGGCAAAAGGGCCAAAGACCTCAAAGTGATCAAACTCAACGGCCAGTCCCCCAGCCTGGGCGACTACCTGTTGCGCTGGATGTTCCGGTTGCTTGACATCACCTTTTATGGCATTGTGGCCATTGTCACCATCTCCATCAACGGCAAAGGCCAGCGCGTAGGCGATCTGGCCGCCGCCACCAGCGTGATCAAAACCCAGCCCCTCCGCCGCCAGGACCCGTTCAAGGTAAAGCACGAAGACGAATACCAATTGGTTTACCCAGAGGTAGCCGCCCTCACTGACCGCGACATGGCCCTCATCAGAAAACTGTTGTTCAAAGCCGTCACCCACAAAAACGAAACTTTGCTGACCCGCATCTCAGAACGCGTGCAGGAAGTCATGGGCGTCACTCCCACCACCACCCACCGTGATTTCCTGAAGACTGTTATCAAAGACTTCCACCATTTGACCGCCGGCGTAGAGGCGTAAATTTCCGTTTTGGGGCTCATTTTGGGAAATGAGGGCAAAAACGGGAAATAAGTTAAAAGAAAACCCAAAAACGCTGGCCAAATAAATGATTCACCAACATGGGAAAGCTCTTCTATTTATTCCTTTTCTCCTCCTTCCTCGCTTTGCCAGCAATGGCACAGAAAAAATGGGAAAAGAAAGAAAAAGAAATCTCTGAACTTCATTATAAGTATCAGAAGATAACAGCAGAGGAAGCTTATGAGAAGAAGCGGAAAGAGGCAGGAAATTTAGGTGTTGACAGAGAGCTTTGGGTTGTAAGCCAAGATGCGATAGAATCAAGCCTACAGGATCAAAATAGTAACAAACCGAAGGAGTATGGCCTTGCTCTACATATTCCAGATAATTGGCTTGTGGCCATGCCTAATGGAAACAGATTCACTAAAATAAAGCTGCTTAACCTCTCTGACAGTGTAGTTCAAATTCCTAGGGCTGATGCTACAATCCGTGATTTTAAAGATTACCTGAAAATCAATGGCAAGTGGGTAGAGCTACAGAAAAAGCGCAACACGGGTGTTGAATGCGGCAATAGCCTTTTCAATTCAGCATTAAAGAATGGGCATTCTTATGAACTGCACGCTGACAGCCTCAATGAACCCAAGGGTACTGAAAAGATGCAATATAAAATGTCTATTACCGTCAATGGCGAAGAGACAGAGTCCAATGAAATCACCATTAAGATGTTCAAAAATCAGGTGACCCGGCTTAAAGAGGAAAGTAGAAATAACTAACTGCTCCTGAATCAGCAACCCTTACCAACCAGAAATCCCAGCCACAAACTGCTTGTGGCGGGGATTTCTGTTTTCCGTTTTCGGGCTCATTTTCAGAAACGAGGCCGAAAACGGGATTACTACTCTGGGCTGTTCACCAACTGGAAAGACTCAAAGCTGGCAGAACCAGTGGCCGGACCTTTCACCACCAAACCTACGCGCACGCCGCGGTCCCAGGGCGGCAAGAACGCGCCACTCACGGCTTGGCCGTTGTTGAGGGTTGTCCAAATTGAGCTATTGGCGCTGTAGGCAAATTGCAGTTGATCTCCTTTGGTGGTGGTCAGGCGCAGGTGCAGATTTTCCTGGCTGGGCAGGCTAGCGCGCGAAATAATCTCGGTTTTATTGTCTTTGGTGGACCACAGCACCACTTCGCCGTTGAGCAGAGACACGCCTACCGCGTGGTTAGGATCACCTACCGCCGCCAATCCGGCTGATACGCCCGAAGGTACTTGGTTGGGCGACAACACGGTGGTGGCCGTGTAGTTTCCGCCTACGGTACGGCGGGTTAAGGCGCTGCCAATGCCGGCGGGCGCCGCCTGCAACGTCAATTTTCCGCCCTGCACCTTGGTGAACGGCGGCTGCGTCACAAACCACTGCCAGTCCTGGTGCAAGGTGGTGCTGGTGAATTCGTCCTGTATATTCAAGCTCTCTGGCGCATTGGTTTTGTGCGGGGCAGTGGCGGTCAAGATGGGTGAGTTGGTTTTAAAGGTAGGCCAGCCATCGGTGCCCCACAAAATCTCGTCTAGCAAACCTTGGCGGCCGGGGTAAACGGTGATATTGGCGCTGTAGGCGTGGTACAGGAAATAATCTTGCCCAGCTTCTGTGGTCACCACCGTGCCGTGGCCGGGGCAAGTCCAGCTTTCGTTTTTCTTCATGATGGGGTTGCCGGCAAATTTCTCCCATGGCCCGCGCAGGTTTTTGGCGCGCGCCACGCCTACGCCGTAGGTACACTGGCGGCCGCAGCAGGCGTCACCTGCGTAGAACATATAGAAATAGCCATTGCGGTTCACCAGCGCCGAGCCTTCCACCAAGCCGCCTTCCCAGGTGCCTTTGTCGTTCCGGAACAATTCAAATTTCTCACCGGTAAGGGCGGTGCGTTCCTCGTTCATGCGCTGGCCCCAGAGCGGGGTAGGCAAGCCTTTGCTGTTGCCGTCTTCCTTCCAGATTAAGTACAAGTCGCCTTTTTCGTCTCTGATGGGGAAACCGTCAATAGAACCTACTTCCTGACAGACCAAGGGACCATGATCGGTGTACGGACCGGTTGCTTTAGAAGAACTGGCGACGCCCACGCACAGGTTTCCGCCTTTTTTCTTGGCGGTGTAATAGATGTAGTAGCGGCCTTTTTCATACGAGATTTCAGGCGCCCAGAAATGTGCCTCGGCCCAGGCCGGAGGCTCTTTCGGGAACACATGGCCCACCGTTTCCCAGTCCACCAGGTTTTTGGAATGCAGAATAGGGTACAGCGGCGCCCACTCAGAAGACGTGGCTGTGGCCCAGTAATCTGACCCTACGCGCACCACCGACGGGTCTGCGTAATCGCCGGGCAACACGGGGTTGGTATAGGTAACCGTTAGGGTTGACGAAGTAGCACTAGTTTCTGTGTTAGTACCCGCCGGCTGCTTCACGCTGCAACCAGAAACCCACAGCCCCAACAGCGCCGCAGAAATGGATAGGAACTTATTTTTCATAGAACGAATATTCATGTGTTGACAAGAAGATCTGAGTGTTAAAAAGCATAAAACACCATCCGTTTTTGTCATCCTGCAAGGATCTTGGTGGCAAACTGCAGCAGCGTTTTATACCTGCTTTTCTAGCTTGTCCACAAGGTCCTTTCAGGATGACAAAGTAGCGTAAAGAGAGAATTATCTTGCTTACTTCTGCACAGAGAATTTGTAGCTGCTGCTGGTTTTGTAGGTTTCGCCGGGCTTCAGCACTGTGCTCGGGAAGTTGGGCTGGTTTGGTGAATCTGGAAAATGCTGCGTCTCCAGGCAGAAGGCCGTTCTGTAATCATCTTTGCTGCCGCCTTTGAACGTGTTCTGGCTTTTCATGAAATTGCCGCTGTAAAACTGCAGACCGGGCTCTTGCGTGAGCACTTCCAGCACAATTCCGCTTTTGTCACCAATGGCGGTGGCTGCTTTGAACAGGCCGGTATCAGTGCTTTGGTTCAACACGAAATTGTGGTCATAGCCCGCGCCATTCTTGAGCTGCTCGTTTTTGTCATTGATTCTGGCGCCAATAGCGGTGGGGTTCTTAAAGTCAAACGGCGTGCCAGCCACCGGCTCAATTTTCCCGGTCGGGATTAAGGTAGCATCAATGGGTGTGTAGGTATCAGCGTTTACTTGCAGGGTGTGGTTGAGAATGGTGCCGCTGCCCTCGCCGTTGAGGTTGAAGAACGCATGGTTTGTGAGGTTGACCACGGTGGTTTTGTCAGTGGTAGCCTCGTAGTCCATGGTTAGTTGGTTGTCATCGGTGAGTGTATAGGTCACCTTGGCGGTCAGGTTACCAGGGAATCCTTCTTCCATGTCTTTGGACGTGTACGTGAGCACAATGGTGTTGGCGCTGGTCTGCTGGGCCTGCCACACTACATCCTGAAAGCCTTTTTTGCCGCCATGCAATGTGTTGGGTGCGTTATTGATGGGCAGCGTGTATTCTTTGCCTTCCAAGGTGAACTTGCCTTTAGCAATGCGGTTCCCGAAGCGGCCGATGGTAGCCCCGAAATACGGTTCTGAGGAACTCTCAAACGCGGTGGCGCTGGGCAAACCAACTACTACATCAGTCATTTTGCCGTTTTTGTCTGGTACCCAGAGGCCTACCAAACGGCCGCCGTAATTGGTGAAGGTGGCTTTGGCATTGTTTTTATTGGTGAGGGTGTAAAGGCGCATCTCCTGGCCGTCTTTCAATTTCCCGAAGGGCTCGCCGTTCAAGTTTTCCATGTTTTTGGTTTCTGTGGTGGTGGCTGTTTCCGTTTCCTTGGTCTCCGTTTTGGTAGAGCAACCCACCAGGCCGGTCACGGTCATGCTGGCCAGGGAAAGGGACAGCAATGTCTGCTGTAAGGTTTTTTTGTTCATAGTTCTAGCGATGTATCTTATACGTAGGTTCTGATTATTCCTGATTTTTTTGCCCCGACGGTACCGCCAATGGCACGCCCGCCGGCACCGGCTCGCCAAATACCGGCAAACCAGTGGCGCTCCAGGTGAATTTCTGCATTCTGATGTCGCGCTGCCAGCCGGGGTTCACGGTTTTCTTGGAATGGTAGAGAATCCAGTCTTCAGAACCGTCCGGTGACGTGGTGAAACTGCAATGCCCCGCCCCCAGCACCTGCGCCGTGCCCTGAAAAACCGGTCCGGCGCTTTTGGTCCAGTTCTGCGGTTGGGTGGGGTCTGCCAAGGTGTCTGTGAGCAATAAATAGCCCAGCCGGTATTCCTTCAGCCAAGACTCCCGCGTAGAATAAATAATGAAGGCTTTCTCTTTCTTTTTGAGCATCTCGGGGCCTTCCTGCAAATCCAGTTCCCCGCCCGTTTCCCAGTCCGCCACCGGCGACGATAGTTTCACGCGCGTAGAACTGATGGTGTAAGGGTTTTGCATGCGGGCGATGTATAGATGTTGCTTGGTTTTGTCTGTGGCTGCGTTTTCTTCCCACCCGCTCCATACTGCATACAATTGTCCGTTCAAAGAAAACGGCGACAAGTCAATGGCCCATTTAATGCTAGCCGTGTCTTGCAGATGATCACCGGTATGCAGCATGCCTTTGTCTGCGTAAGGCCCAAAGGGGTCATCAGACACAGACTCCAACACGCCTGAGCGCTGGTACAGAAACGGCCCGCCTTCCTTTCTGCCCGCCGTGTAATAAATATACCATTTGCCTTGCAGAAAATGAATCTCCGGCGCCCAGAGATTGCTGGAGTTCCAACCCGTGGCCGGGGCCTTCCAGACGGGCACTCGTTCCCCAAACTTGGTCAGCACCGGTGATTTTGACACGTAGATACCGCCTTTGGTGACGCCGCAAGAATAGTACATACCGTCCTGCTTAATTACCCACGGGTCTGCGCCATCTGCAATGGGATTGGTGAAAAATTGCGTGGCCTGTGCCGTTGGTTTGGTGGTGGTCACGGTACCCGACGGTATAGTGCGTGGAGCACAACCAAACAGTACCGCCTGGCACAAACCTAAAACCAACACCTTTAAGGCACTCTTTTTCATTTCAGTTATAAGATTTTTCTGACTGTATCGAATAAAATATTCACTCCCCGTTTCCTTGGTTTCTCCCCCGACAAATCAACGTGTACTTGTGGATCCAACCACATTTCTTCCGGCCTACCCGCTAATCCGGATTTCTCATTCCAGATTCTATCTGTCGGGGATTTATCAATCACCATTTTTAAAAGCTTTTGTCATGGGGATTACAAATCCCTGACAGAGTGGTTCGGGATTGGTAAATCCCGAACAGCGTTTGGTTGGTAAATCCCAAACAGCGTTTGGGAATTTTCTAGATAAAGGTCCAGCTTCCGTTTTCGGCTTCGTTTACAGAAATGGAGCCGAAAACGGAAACCTAAACTCCTGTTTAGTTTGCTGAAACGGCGGCGGCTTTTATTCAATGACTATACCCGGATTATTTGAAGTTGCGTACACTTTAATCATGTCTACTTCCTCTTGGCTGTACGGCGTGCCGTCTTGCCGGAAGATGTCATGGAACCAGACCTCGGGCTCAGCGGTGTATTGCTTGTCCCAGCTGTCCCAGGGGTAAATGGTGTTGGTTTTCCCAGCCACGAAGCCCCAGTTCATCATGCCCACATTGTGCTTCTGCGCAATAGGAAGCGAGCTCTGGAAGGTGCTGCCGTTGGGGCGGGCCATGTACTCAGTGCAGAGCATGGGGCGGCCGTAGCGCTTAAGCCAGTTAATGCGTTTTTCCAGTTCCTGCCCGTTGTCATAGTTGTGGAAAGAGATGATGTCAGACTCGTCTACCATTACTTTCTGAATGGCGGTGAGCGAGTCATGGGATTCCCAGTTCCCCATCCAAATGGCGGAAGTCACGGGTTGCGACGGGTTCACGGCGCGCGCCCACACAAAGCTTTTCTTGAGCAGCGGCAGCACCAAATCTAATTTATTGGGCAGTTCCTGTTTGCCGTAGGCCGAGCCGTGGTTCTGGTTGTAGGGTTCGTTCCAAATGTCCCAGGCCAGCACGCGGTCATCTTGCGCAAATTTCAGCATCACGCCTTTCACGTAGCGCTCCAGGCGCGGGTGCTGCGAAGAATCCTGCAACCCCGCTGAGCCGGGGCTCTGCACCCAGCCCGAGTTGTGCACGTGCGGTTTGGGATCACGTTGCTTGCCTATTTTTGGGTTCGGGTCCCAGACGGAGTCAAAGAACACCAGCATGGGTTTGATGTTGTGCCGCTCGGCAATGCTCAGAAACGTGTCAATGCGCTGGAGGAAACCAGCGGAATCCTGCTGCCAGAGCAAATCATGCAGGTACACGCGAGCCGTATTCATGCCAATGGACTTCGCCCAGCCCAACTCCCGGGAGATGGTGGCGGTGTCAAAAGTTTCGGCTTGCCACATCTCCAGTTGGTTAATGGCAGTGCTGGGCGTAAAGTTGGGCCCGATGAGGAAGCCTTGTTTGTCATACCACGCGTGGGCTTGTTCCTTAGACCAGATGGCGCGGGGCTTCACTGGTTTTTCCTGGGTGGTTTTGAAACAGCTTTGCGTGAGCAGGCCGCAGCACAGCGCCAGCAGGTAGAGTAGATTTTTTTTCATAGAAGAAGGTTGGTGTACTGTTTTTTTTAAGGTTTCTGTTTTCGAGCTCATTTCTAAAAATGAGCCCGAAAACAGAAACCTTCTTTTAGAAAGCTGTTAGGCCAACCACTAACCTCCTCCACCTAGCTGAGGCAATTTGTAGTCAGTTCTTTATAGCTTCACCCTTTTCCCGTTTTTGGCTTCGTTTCTGGAAATGAGGCCAAAAACGGGAAGAGAAGTTGTTATTGCACTTCGCCGGAAGGACGGGTAATTCTGGTGTTGGTTTTCACGGGTTCCCCGAAGTTGGGCGTGCCGTCTGTGTTCCAGGTGAATTTCTGCATGCGGGGGCTTCTGGCCGCGCCACAGCCTTCGCCGCTGAACGAGTTGGCGTGGTAGATAATCCAGTCCTCAGTGCCGTCCGGTGATTTGAAGAACCCGTTGTGCCCCGGCCCGAAGGCGTTGTTGTTGGCATTGGTCTTGAGCACGGGCGTGGGCGCTTTAATCCAGTCGTCGGGGTTCATGGGGTTGCCGTTGTCACGCAGGGTCAGGCGGCCAAGGGCGTAATCATCGGTCCAGCAACCGCTGGCGGAATAAATCAAAAAGACTTTGCCGGCGGCGTTTTTGAGCACTTCCGGGCCTTCATTCACCAGACCGTTCATCTCCCAGTTCTGCGTAGGTCTGGAAATCATGACGCGGTCTCCCTCCAGGGTCCAGGGGTTGGTCATCTTGGCGATGTAGATTTGCTGCACGCCCGGGTTGTTGGTGCCTTCCCAGCCAGACCACACAAAATACATTTGCCCGCCGTGCTCCAGAATGGTGCCGTCAATGGCCCAACGGTCTGTGGTAGGCGCAATTTTGCCTTTGAACGTCCAGGAACCCGCGGTTGGGTCTGGTGATGCATTCTCAATTACGTACATGCGGTGGTTGGCGTCATTCCCGTCATCGGCGGCGAAGTACACATACCATTTCCCGTTGATCTGGTGCAGCTCAGGTGCCCAGATGTTCTTGGAGTATGCCCCGGAGGTCGGGGGCAGCCAGGCGGTGGTGAGTGGCGCCTTGGACAGCTGGCTCATGTGCTGCGTTTTGTAAATGCCCACCCGGTTGCCCAGCGTGTGCGTGTAATAATAGAAATTGCCGCTTTTTACCACCCACGGGTCAGCGCCGCTGGTCATGAGCGGGTTAGAAAACGTGGTCTCTGCGGGGACAGGCGGCGGAGGCGGCGGCGTGGAAATGGTGTGGTCGTCCTCGTCTGAAGACGAACAGCCCACCGTAAACAACACCCCCACCAAGAGGCTGTATAAAAACTTTTTTTGCATCATCTTCATCATAAACTTCTAAGCCGATTTTCTTATTTCCTTCCCAACACCGCGTTCGCCCGAAAGGTGCTACCGCTGTATTCTTCCTTCTTTAACAAACACTTCACTGTGCCCGTCACTAAAATTCCTGGTGGTGACCAAGGCCACCGTGTGGGCATCTTTTACAAACAAGCTGCTGTAATATGCGCCTTCATGGGTGGGCACATTGGGCAAGGGGTAACTGGTGTTGTAACAGTTTGTAGCGGTTCATCAAGGTCATGGCCTGCGCAGGTGGCCTCCGCCTGGCAATGTTTCTGTATTCGTATAAGACACTGAAGGTATATCAGACTAAAAATTGAGGTTTTACTCAGGGCCATGCCGGGCTCAGAAGCAACTGGTTCTGTTTTCGGCCTCGTTTTCCCAAATAAGGCTGAAACTGAGAAGGGTGCTTCTGGTGGACAATTGCTGATTTTTATTCCCTCGTGATTTTTGTCTGAGTTTGCGTTGGTGTGAGTTTCCGTTTTCGGCCTCATTTTCAGAAATGAGCCTGAAAACGGCCTTGTCTATTTTAAAAAGAAAGGGAGGCTGCCCCCAAGTGGCGCAGCCTCCCTTTTATAAGTTATTGCACAATCAGGCGCTGTGTCTCCACGGCTCCGTTGGTATCACGAATCTGCAGCATGTACATACCTGGGGTTAAGTTCAGGTTGGCTTCACCGTCAACGGCTACGGTCTTTAACAGACGGCCGTCTAGGGCGCTCACGTTTACCTGGTATTTCTTGCCATTGGTAAATTTGATGGCCACTCTGCCCGTTGAAGGGTTAGGGTACACTGCCATTTGCTTAGGCGCTCTCTCATCTCTCACGCTGGTGATAACGCCGTTGGTGATGGTGAGGCTTTTCATCATGAAAGGAGAACCGGCAAAGCTGTTATCCACGGCCTGTACGCCTACGCGGTATCTGCCGTTAGGCAAGCCATTAATGGTCCAGCTCTTGTTCATTTGCACGTTGCCCATGCGCTGCAGCATCAATTTGCCAGAGGTGGTGTCTGCCATGGCATAAGAAAACGTTCTGCCGGTGGTCAGGTTCATCAAAAACAAGTTATAGGTCAAGCCTGCCTGTGGCGTGGTGGCGTCTACCGCGGCATCCCAGCTAAAAGTCATGGCCCCACCGGTGCCGGCGGTCACGCGCAGGTTAGCAGGCGCAGCAGGGGCAGCGTTTACTGTGGTGGCAGGGTTTACCACAATCATGGAAATCTGGCTGTTGAACGCGGTACCGGCCCCTTCAAAGTTGTTTCCGGAGAAACCGGTCAGCAACAAGTCAAGGTCAGAGTCGCCGTCAATATCTGCCACTTCAATGGAGCTCTCAGAAACGCCCGGGAGTTTGTCATTGTTGGTCATGGGTGCAAACGTGCCGTTGGTATTCAGGAAAATAGCGGTGGCTTGTCTGTTTAGGTCACCGGCCCAACCGGTCACTATAATATCCAGGTCGCCGTCATTGTCCCAGTCAGCAAATTTGCCGCCGTCCCCTACGCTGATTTGTCTGAACCTTGTGAACGTAGTGGCTTCTGCGAATACGCCGTTGGTGTTTTTGTACAGGCGGTACACGTCATCACTGTCTTCACCGGTGCCTTGGTAACCGTCTCCGTTCAGTAACATATCCAGGTCACCGTCTCCGTCATAGTCACCCCAGGTGGCAGAGCCGAAACCTTTTTGCTTCAGGCCCAAGTCACGCACGGCAAAGGTGCCGTTGGTGTTCACAAACATTTTGGAGAAGCGCGTGCGGTTGTTCTCATCATACGCGTTCACAAACAGGTCCAGGTCACCGTCATTGTCAAAATCCACCACAGAAACCTGCGGGTCAATAAACGCGAAGTTGTCAAACTGCTCAGACACGGTAAAACCGCCCTGTTTGTCATTCATGTACAGCACGCTTCGGCCAATGTTGGCGTTGGAGAACGAGTAAATGTCTTGGTAGCCGTCATTGTTCAAATCTGCGAAGCCTACGTTTGGCGCGCTGGCGGCAAAATCTGGGTCAACGGTCATGGGCGTGAACGTGCCGGTACCATTGGAGGTGTACAGTGCAGAATAACCGTTGGCCGCAAAACCTGCCTGCACCATGTCCAGTTTTCCATCACCGTTGATGTCACCCCAATCTATAGTAGCCATACCGCCACCCATAAAGGGAGATTCTACGGCCGTAAACACCCCAGAGCCGTTATTAAGGTACAACTGCTTGATGCGGGTCCAGACACCGTCCACCTGAGGGCCATCGCCGCTCAGGAAAATATCCAGGTCGCCATCACTGTCCACATCCACCACAGAGATGTCAGCGTGCTGCACCCCACCGGAGTTGAGGTTTCTAAGGGTGAATGACTGGGCCGAGGCACTGGTGTACCCCAGAAGACCCAGACACAAAAGAAATGGTAATTTTTTTTTCATAAAGCTGATTTTAGGTGTGGGAATGAATTAAACGTATAAAATGGGTGAACCTTAGAGCGTTTGAGCGCCCCAAGGTTCACCGGTAAATTACCAGTTTGGATTTTGATCCAGGTTTTGGTTGATGTCCAAGTCCAGTTGTGGAATAGGCAGAAACTCGTGCTTGCCTACCTGAAAATTGGCGAAGCCCGGATCACGCGGCGCCAATAACGGCCCCAGGTCGCCCCAACGGGCCAGGTCATTCCAGCGGTGGCCTTCCCCAGACAGTTCCGTGATGCGCTCATGCTTGAGTTGGTTAAGGAACCGGAGCTGGTCTAGTCCTGGCATGGCCGTGGAGAGCGGCTGTAGCTTGGCTCTTTGGCGCACACGGTCCACATACTGGTAGGCGGTAGCCGGGCCGCTGGTAGCATTGATGGCTTCTGCGTACATCAACAGCACGTCTGAGTACCTGATGAAGCGCCAGTTGTTAGGCGAACGGTAGCCCTCTACGTCTTTCCAGTGGTCGTTCTGGAACTTTCTGAACCATACCCGTTTGTTGTTGGAGCCAAATCTGCTTCTGAACGTTCTGCCATATACCATTGAAAAAGACGGCCCTCTCGCATCTGTGGAATCATAGATAAACGAAGCCTCCAGGCGCGGGTCACGGGTATCCATGGTGGTGCGCTCTTGCAGGAACTCACGGGTTACCCAGCGGTGCGCCTCCCCATCTGACCAACCAATGCCCGACGGCGCCCAGAACTGTGCAATGGAGGTACCATAGTTCAGTTGGTCTGTTCTAGGGTCTGTGTCATCATCATGGTTCTCCGTGGGGTTTTCAGCGAACTGAATCTCAAACACTGACTCTTTGTTGTTCTCGCGGTTAATCAAGAAGTTATCTCGATAGTCCTCCATCAAGCCATAGATGTTGCGGCCGTCTTCTTCTACCAGCCATTTCAAGGGCGGCAAGGCCTGGGCATATTTCTTTTGCTGCATGTAAGTTTTGGCCAGCAAGGCGTACGCGGCTCCTTTGGTGGCGCGGCCAAGATCTGCATCATTGGGATACACGGCAGGCAGCGCGGCGGCGGCCTCAGACAAGTCTTTTTCTACCTGCGCCCATACTACCGCCTGCGGCGACGTGGGAGGCATATCTGTGGGTTTAGGCGTTGACAGCATCAAGGGCACGTTGCCCCAAAGACTGGCCAGGTGGTAGTAATAGAAGGCGCGCATAAACTTGGCTTCGCCCAGCAAACGCTGCTTCAATGGCTCATTCATGGCAATGGCCGGTACGTTGTCCAGCACCTGGTTAGCGCGGTTTATGCCAACGTACATGTCATACCACACCGCCACCACATCACCAAAATTGTAGTCTGGTTGAATGAACTTGTCCATGGCGTTGGCCAAAGCCCCACCGGCACCCGGGCTGTTGCTCAACCCCTCATCTGACCTGATCACGGTCAAAAATGGTAACCACCGTGAGGGCCCACCCCGGTGCAAGGTGCTGTAAATGGCATTCACGCCCAGCTCTGCATCGGCGCTGGTTTTCCAGAAAGACTCAATGGTGGCCGAGTTGGGGTTCTCTATATCCAGGTCATTCTCACAGCCTGAGAAAACAAGCGTGGCTGCGGCAAATGTGTATAGGAAGACTCTTTTCATATTCTTAATTTCTAAATAAGAATTCATTAAAATTCTAATTGCATGCCAAACGAGAAGATGCGGTTAGACGGCCAGTTACCGGCGTCAAAGCCTCTTTCCTGTATGCCGTTGCCCACTACGTCTGGGTCTAAACCATCATAGTCTGTGATGGTCAACAAATTCTGCCCGCTCACAAACAATCTGGCCGTCTGCACCCCTACCCGGTTGGTGAGCGCGGTAGGAATAGCATACCCCAACTCAATGTTCCGGAGGCGTACATAAGACCCGCTTGACAACCATCTGTCACTGCCAAAAACGGCGTTCTGGGTAAGCCCGGGGTCTCCTTCATTAATCCCAATTCTTGGGTCAGTGGTGTTAGTGTTGTCTGGCCGCCACGGGTTCACGTCTCTCCGGAAGTTGGTGTTCTGGTAGCTGTCCAGCACTTGGCGCACCCCGTTGAACACCTGGTTCCCAAACACCCCAATTAGCTGCACATTCACAGTAAATCCTTTGTAGGCGGCGTTGAACTGGGCACCGGTCTGCAAGGTGGGCCAAGGAGAACCCACAAAGGCACGGTCATCGTCGGTGATTTGACCATCTCCGTTCACGTCAATAAATCTAATATCACCGGGTTTGGCGTTTGGCTGGATAATAGTGCCGGCGGCGTTTTTGTAAGTGTCAACCTCTGCCTGGCTTTGGAACAGACCATCGGTCTTCAGCAAGAACCATTCGCCCAGGGAGCGTCCCACTTGCGTACGCGTGATGCCCGTCTGGATGTAGTTTCTTCCTTCGCCTTGGTTGCCCACGCTTTCCACTTTGTTCTTGATGGTAGTGGCATTGGCCGAGATATCCCATTTCAACGCGTTCTTGTTGTTGCGGTAGGTCACGCCAATCTCAAAACCGGTGTTTCTGATTGAGCCGGCGTTCACGGGCGGGTTACCATTCAAGTTGCCCAAATACCCTGGCAAGGGCAGGTTGGTCAGCAGGGCATCTTTGGAAAGGGAATTGTAGGCACTGAATTCAATGGAAATTTGGTTGTTGAGCAAGCTGGCGTCAAACCCTATGTTTTTGACAATCCGGTTTTCCCAGCGCAAATCTGGGTTCACCAGTCGGGCTTGGTAACCGCCCACAAACGGGGTTTGGCTGGATCCAAAAATAGCTCTGGGCGCTAAGTTCAGGAACCCGATATAATCCCAGGAGCCCAATGGCACAATGCCCAACTCACCGTAAGAGGCGTTTATCTTCAGGTCAGACACCCAGTCATTGGCAAAGAAACTTTCCTCGCTCACGCGCCATGCCGCCGAATAAGATGGGAAGAAACCGGTTCTGTACGACCGCCCAAACCTGGAATCCTGGTCTACTCTACCCGTGAAGGTGAACAGGTATTTATCTTTGTACACATAGTTCAACCGGCCCAAATAGCCAATATTGCGGTAGTTGGCCGGAATGCCGCCGCCCGTACTGGACGTACCTATAGCAGACCCAATGGTAGTAAAATACTGCCCGTTGTAGATGGAAAGCGTGTCACGGCCGGCAATGGTTTCTTCTCTTATAATAGACTGTTGCGTGTAGCCCACTACCCCATCAATGTGGTGTCCACCAAAGTCTTTGTTGAAATTGAGCGTATGGTCAAATTTGGTATTCAGGAACCGGGAGCGGTTCTCCCGCACGCTGCTGGGCACATCTGGTCTCTGGTACTGGAACCGTCCTACTTCTGTGATGGTGTTCACGTAGTCAAAGCTCACCTCTAAACCGGCGTCAAACTTATAACTCAACCACTCGGTCAGTTTCACATCTACAAAGCCGTTGCCCACCAGCTTGGCGAAATTACTGCTCCGGCGCCACAGGTCATTAATGGCTAAGGAGTTCCAGGCAAAAGACCGGGCGTTGTCTGTACCGTAAGACCAACCTTCTGGGTTGTAGACAGGATCTACGAACTCAATGCCCTTGATAGGTTGAACAGGTAACAGTTGCGGCAGATCATAGAAAGGGTTGCCCTCAGCCGGGTTCTTGGTATTGGTGTTGGTAAGCAAAAGGTTCTCGCCAAAGCTCACGCGGCCTCTCTTGCCGCGGGTGTTCACCCTAAAGCTCCCGCGGTCAAACGAGTGCCCTTTTAAAACGCCTTGGTTGGAGAAATAACTTCCAGACAAAAGGTAGGTACCGTTTTCACTTCCTCCAGACAAAGTCACGTTGTAGTCTTGGGTGTTGCCTACTCTGATCATTTCGTCTTGCCAGTCTGTGTTCACCGTAGCGTTGAACGGCTCGGAAATACTGACAGGGATTGGCCTCCCTGAATTTTGGTATTGCTGGCGTTGCAGGGCTGCAAATTCTGTACTGTTCATCATGTCCCAGCGCTTAGGAATCTCCTGCATGCCGTATTTGGCGGAGAGACTCACTTTAGCTGGACCGTTTTTGCCTTGCTTGGTGGTGATGATGATAACGCCATTGGCCGCGCGCGAACCGTAAATAGCCGCCGCTGAGGCATCTTTCAGGACCTGCATGGTCTCAATGTCATTTGTATTAATGGTGGAGTTGGCATCTGACAACATACCGTCAATGACATACAATGGGTTGGTGTCTGTAAAACTGGCTGCTCCGCGTATCTCAACTACCGCTCCCTGACCCGGGGCGCCACCGTTCCGCACGGTTACGCCTGGCGTCAAGCCTTGAATAGACTCAGCTACTGAATTAGCGGTTATCCTGTTAGCTTCAGCGGGATTAATCACTGAAACCGCGCCCGTTAAATCTTTCTTTCTGACGGTCTGGTACCCAATCACCACTACTTCATTCAAGGTCTGGTCATCTGTGGCCAAGGTCACGTTGATGGTGGACCGTGCACCAATGGGCACTTCCTGTGACACGTACCCAACATAAGAGAAGACCAGCGTACCGGTTTCCTGGGCTGGAGTGAGGGCAAGGGAATAGGCGCCGTTCACATCTGTAGAAGAGCCGTTGCTGGTGCCTTTCACCATGACCGTCACGCCGGGCAATGCCTCACCTTGCGCACCTACCACGGTGCCGGTCACAGTCCTGGTTTGCGCCCATGCAGGTTGCGCCACTGCCCCAAACAGCAAAAAGGCGACTAGCAGAAACAGCCACTTTTTATGCTCCGCCATCTGCAAAGAGGCGGCCTGAGGCTGGTGCATAGGGAGTGTAAGTAGATTTCCTTTCATAGAATAGTGTTTGATAGAATGCGTGCCACCACCGATTAACCTGTAACTAGCAGGTGAAGGATTTGCTAAAAACGACCTAACCGAATGCCAAATCGTCAATTCACCCCAGTTACGTAATCGATTACGTTGCATATTTAGTAATACAGATAGGCATTTCCTAATAACTAGTAAGATTTTTAATGCCATATTTTTAAACCTTGTTAATTATTTACCTTGTAAAAGGCCTATTTGGAAAGCAAAATGCGTTTTATGGTATTTTTATTGAAAAATATTCAATTGATATATTCAACAAGCAGCTTGGATACGATTAAAAATAAACTATATATTTACGTAATCGATTACATCTTATGCCGAGAACCACTATCCATGATATAGCCAAAGAGCTGAACACCACCGCGGCTACGGTGTCCCGTGCCTTGAATGACCACCCCTCTATCAGTGCGGCTACCAAGGAGAACATCAGGAACGTGGCTAAAAAGTTGAACTACCAACAGAACCGCACAGCTTCTTCCCTTAGATTGGGTAAGACCTTTGTTATAGGTGTGATGATCCCCAGCGCTGAAATCAGCTTTTTTGGCTCTGTGATTCATGGTATTGAGCGCATTGCCAAGGCAAATGGCTACAGTGTGCTGCTTTTTCAGTCCAATGAATCCTATGAAGACGAAGTACAGGGAATTCAAACCTTGTTGCAGTCTAACGTGGACGGCATCATTGCTTCCATTGCCAAGGAAACCACCCGCTATGATCACTTTTTGGAAGTGAAGCGCCGCCGGGTGCCATTAGTGTTGTTTGACCGGGCCATTGACGAGTTGGGTGTCTCTACCGTTGTGATTGATGACCATAAAGGTGCTTTTATGGCCACTGAACACCTTATCACGCAGGGCTACACCCGTATTGCCCATATTGCCGGTCCTTCGCACATTAAAATTTTCCATGAACGCCTGCGCGGCTATGTAGATGCCTTGGCCGCCCACGGCATGAAAGTAGAGGAAGACCTGATTACCTATGGCAAGGTCTCCATTGACTCAGGGCGCGCGTGCGCAGATCAGCTGCTACAACTCAGCAAAAAGCCAGACGCCATTTTTGCGGTGGAAGACTTTACTGCTTTGGGCGCGCTGCAGGCCATTAAAGAAAGTAAGTGGTCTAGACCGGGCCAGATTGGCTTGGTGGGTTTCGCCAATGAGGCTTTCAGTGCCTACATTACGCCCAGCCTTACCACCATTGACCAGCAGACAGCGCTTATGGGCCAGGAGGCGGCCAAGTTATTCATGGAACACCGCCCGGGCGAAGACCTCAACGAAAAGCCTTCGCAAAAAATAGTACTGGAACCATTGCTCATTCAGCGGCAGTCTTCCCAGATGAAAAAACCTAAGAAATAAACAAAATCTCCATATTCTCACCTTAGTTCCCGCTTCCCTTTCCTCTTACACTACAAACAAACTTATTCATCTGAAACACTTCTAACTACCATGGGACTACACACCATTGACTACTGTATTTTCCTGCTGTACTTCTTTATAGTCTCTGGGTACGGGTACTGGATCTACCGGCGCAAAAAAACTAAGCAGGCTGACTCCAAAGATTTCTTCCTAGCAGAAGGCTCTCTGACCTGGTGGGCCATTGGTGCGTCATTGATTGCCTCCAACATCTCCGCCGAGCAGTTTATCGGCATGTCGGGGTCTGGGTTTGCCATGGGCTTGGCCATTTCTACCTATGAATGGATGGCGGCAGCTACCCTTATTGTGGTGGCGGTGTTCTTTATTCCCATTTACCTCAAGAACAAGATTTACACCATGCCGCAGTTCCTGTCGCAGCGGTATAACAACAGCGTGAGTACCATAATGGCCGTTTTCTGGCTGCTGGTGTACGTGTTTGTGAACTTGTCTTCTATCCTATACCTGGGCGCGCTGGCTATTCAGACCATTTCGGGCATTGACTTCTATTATTGCATGTACGGCTGCGCCATCTTCGCTATTTTCATCACGCTGGGCGGCATGAAAGTGATTGGCTACACAGACGTTATTCAAGTGTTTGTGTTGGTGCTGGGCGGTCTGGCCACTACGTATCTTGCCTTGGACTTAGTGTCTGACCAATTGGGTGGCACGGGCATTGGCGATGGCTTGTCTTACTTATACTCTGAGGCTACGGACCATTTCAGCATGGTGCTGTCTGAAGGCGAAATCATGATCCCCAACGGCGAAGGCGGCACCCGTGATGCCTACATGGACTTGCCCGGCCTGTCGGTTTTGATTGGCGGTATGTGGATTATCAACTTGAATTACTGGGGCTGTAACCAATACATCACGCAACGCGCCCTAGGGGCAGATTTGAAGACGGCCCGCAGCGGTTTGTTATTTGCCGCATTCCTGAAACTCTTGATGCCCGTGATTGTGGTATTGCCTGGTATTGCTGCGTACGTACTTCATAAGAATGGGATGTTCCAGGCCGAAATGGCGAACGAACTGGGACACATCAAGCCAGACCATGCCTACCCGGTGTTGCTCAACCTGCTGCCCATTGGCTTGAAAGGTCTTTCGTTTGCCGCCTTGACAGCGGCCATTGTGGCGTCATTGGCGGGCAAAGCCAACAGTATCTCTACCATCTTCACCCTAGATATTTACAACAAATTTTTCAACAAGAATGCCACTGAAAGTCGTCTGGTAGGCGTAGGAAAGCTGGTAGTGGTGGCCTCGTTCGTCATTGCAGTATTGGTAGCTCCTGCGCTGCGAAATCTGGACCAGGCGTTCCAGTACATTCAGGAATACACGGGCTTTATCTCGCCGGGCGTGTTTGCCATTTTTGCGCTGGGCTTCTTCTGGAAACGCACTACCTCTGCCGCCGCCTTAACCGCCGCTATCCTGACTATTCCGTTGTCTACGTTCCTTAAGTTTCAGTTCCCGGAGATTCCGTTCATTGACCGCATGGGCATTGTGTTTGTGATGCTGGCCGTATTGATGGTCATCATCACGCTGCTGGATCCCAAAAGTAAGCACAACCCCAAAGGCCTGGAGATTGACGCCAGCATGTTCAAACCTTCCACTTCGTTTACGGTGGGCGCCATCTTAATTTGCGGAATCTTGGTAGGCTTATACACCATCTTCTGGTAAATGATTATCTAATTCAAGACAAATGCGTTAAGAAAAACTGGCGCATTTGCATTTTTAAAGCGTATTAGAAATTATGGTGCAGGACATAGTAGACAAATTCAAGCAATTCTACCGGCAGGAGCCAATAGTGGTACGGTCGCCGGGCCGCGTGAATCTTATTGGCGAACACACAGATTACAATGAAGGCTTTGTGCTACCGGCAGCGGTGAACAAAGAAATCTACTTCGCCATTGCGCCCAACGGCACCAACACCATGCGGGCGCACGCCTTTGACCTGGAAGAAACCGCCGAGTTTGATTTGAACAATGTGCAGCGCTCAGAGATTGGCTGGGCCAATTACCTATTGGGCGTGGTGGCGCAGCTGCAGAAAGCCAACTATGACGTGAAAGGCTTTGACGTGGTCTTTGGCGGAAATGTGCCCATTGGCGCTGGCATGTCGTCCTCGGCGGCGGTGGAGTGCGGGCTGGCGTATGGCTTGAATTACCTTTTCGCGTTTAATATTGAGAAGTTCACGCTGGTGAAAATGGCGCAGAAAGCCGAGCACGAATACGCGCTGGTGATGTGTGGCATCATGGACCAGTTTGCCAGCATGTTCGGGAAGCACAACCACGTGGTCAAGCTGGACTGCCGTTCGCTGGAATACGAATACTTCCCGTTTGATTTGGCTGACTACCGCATTGTGCTCTGTGACACGCAGGTGAAACATTCCCTGGCTTCCTCGGCGTACAACACGCGCCGCCAAGAATGTGAAACCGGCGTGGCGCTCCTGCAAAAGCATTACCCAGAAGTCCACAGCCTGCGCGATGCCACGCTGGAAATGCTCCAAGCGCACCAAGCCGAATTTGACCCCGTGGTGTACAACCGCTGCACCTACGTAGTGGAAGAGAACCTGCGCGTGGAACAGGCCTGCCAAGATTTAGCCAACGGCGACATGGTAGCCTTCGGGCAGAAGATGTACGCCTCGCACCACGGCCTGCAGCATCAATATGAAGTCAGTTGCAAAGAGTTGGATTTTCTGGTGGACGAAGCCAAGAAATCGCAAGAGGTGCTGGGCGGACGCATGATGGGCGGCGGCTTTGGCGGCTGTACCATCAACCTGGTGAAACTGGCCGGTATTGGCACCTTCACCGCCCAGATGACCGAGGCTTATAAAGCCCAGTTTAACATTGACCTCAAAACCTACGTGGCCCAGATAGAAAACGGGACCAGCCTGGTTCCTATTGACTTCTCAAAGAAATAACCCTTGACTCACTACCTCCAAGTCATTTCGCATGACTTCGGGGTAGCTTTAGTTATTTCTTACCATTCACATCTTCATTTCTTCACGCATCGCCATGGAAGCCTTTGATATAAACGACCATTCTCACCGAAGATACAATGCCCTCACCGGCGACTGGGTGCTGGTCTCGCCGCACCGGTCCAAAAGGCCGTGGCAGGGCCAGCAGGAAGAAACCACCAAAGAGCAACGGCCGCAATATGACCCAAACTGTTACCTCTGCCCGGGCAATCTGCGCGCCAACGGCGAAACCAACCCAGAGTATCCGTCCACGTTTGTGTTCACAAATGACTTCGCGGCGCTGCAGGAACAAACTCCGGCCGGTGGCTTAAGCAAAGGCGGTTTAATTAAAGCCGAGAGCGAGCGCGGGCTGTGCAAGGTCATCTGTTTCTCGCCGAGGCATGATTTAACCTTGTCTGACATGGCCGTGCCGGAAATACGCAAAGTGGTGGACCTCTGGCAACAGCAATATCTGGAACTGGGCGCGCTGGACTACATTAATTACGTGCAGATTTTTGAGAACAAAGGCGCGGTCATGGGCAGCAGCAACCCGCACCCGCACGGCCAGATCTGGGCCCAGAGCTCGGTGCCCGTGGAACCCGCCAAAGAAACCATGCAGCAGACGCAGTATTTCCATGAAAACAAAAGAAGTCTGTTAGCCGATTATCTGGCCCTGGAACTGGAGGAGAAAACCCGAATTGTTTTGGAGAACGAACACTTTGCCGCGCTGGTGCCGTTCTGGGCCGTATGGCCGTTTGAGACCATGCTCATCCCCAAACGCCACTTCGCCCATTTAGGCCAGATTTCAGATGAAGAAAAAGACGCTTTTGCGGCCATGATAAAAGACTTGTCGGCTATTTATGACAAACTCTTCCAGACGTCTTTCCCCTACTCCGCTGGTCTGCACCAAAGCCCCACCGACGCACAGGAACACCCCGAATGGCACTTCCACATGCACTTCTATCCGCCGCTGCTACGTTCGGCAACCGTCAAGAAATTCATGGTAGGCTATGAACTCCTCGGCGACCCGCAACGTGATATCACCCCAGAAAGCGCCGCCGAACGGCTGCGCGGATTGGCGTAGCGTTTTCGGGCTCAATTCTGGAAACGGAGCCGAAAACGGAAACACTTATCTCTATGCGGCAAGAATGAAATCTGTAAAGTCATCATACCCTACCCCCTTCAAAGGGGGACGAAATGTGTTTTGTTTTGGGTGAAATGCGTGGGAGACAAGGCGGTGCCTGGTCTCTACAGGGACATTACCTATAAAGAAATCGAATTTTCATTCTCGTGTAGAGACCAGGCATCGCCTTGTCTCTAGCGCATTGCTTTCTTCTTCTTATGATATTTTCACGATTTGGGCCTCATTTCGAATTTAGAGCCTAAAAACAGAAACCCTATTTTTTTGCATCAGTCATCACAGAATAGTGTGGGTCTTCCAGAATGTTAACTTCAATCACGGCGCTGGCGTTCTGGAGCAGGGCACGGCAGTCGGGGCTTAGGTGGCGGAGGTGGAGTTTCTTACCAGCTTTTTGGTAGCGATTGGTGAGTTTGTTGAGAGCTTCAATACCCGACATATCGGCCACGCGGCTGTCTTTGAAATCGATGATAACCTCAGCGGGGTCATTGGCCACGTCAAACTTCTCCGTGAACGCCGCCGCAGACCCGAAGAACAAGGGCCCATACAATTCATAATGCTTCGCGCCATGCGCATCTATGTATTTTCTGGCGCGTATGCGTTTGGCGCTTTCCCAGGCGAAAACCAGCGCTGAGATAATCACACCAATCAAAACCGCCAGCGCCAGGTTATGCAGCCAAACGGTAATCACGGCCACCAGAATTCCCACGAACACATCATGCCGGGGCATTTTGTTGATAATCTTAAAACTGAGCCACTCAAACGTACCAATGGACACCATCACCATCACGCCCACCAAGGCTGCCATAGGCACTTGTTCAATGAACGGCGCGCCCACCAGAATAATGACCAGAATAGTCACCGCAGACACAATTCCGGCCAGCCTTGCCCTGGCGCCCGCCGACAAATTCACCAGCGTCTGAGCAATCATGGCGCAACCGCCCATGCCGTAGAAAAAACCGTTCAGCACGTTGGCGGTGCCTTGAGCCACGCTTTCGCGGTTGCCGTTGCCGCGCGTGCCCGTGATTTCGTCCACTAGATTGAGCGTGAGCAAACTCTCGGTCAAACCCACGCCGGCCATAATTAAAGCATACGGGAAGATGATTTGCAGCGTCTCCAGCGTGAACGGAATCTGCGGAATATGGAAGGGCGGCAGGCTCCCGCTCACCGAGGCAATGTCGCGCACCAGTTTGGTATCAATGCCGAAGCCCATCACCACGCCAAACACCACCAGAATAGCTACCAAAGAAGGCGGAACAGCTTTGGTAATCTTGGGCAGCAGCAGAATAATGGCAATGGTGAGCGCCACCAGCCCCGCCATGATATAGAGCGTGTCGCCGGAAAGCCAGCCGGTGCCGGTTTTAAACTGCTCCACCTGTGACATGAAGATGATGATGGCCAGCCCGTTCACAAACCCGAACATGACCGGCTGTGGCACCAGCCTGATAAACTTGCCCAGCTTGAATACGCCCACCAGAATCTGCAGAATTCCCGCCAAAGCCACGGCTGCAAACACATATTCCAGGCCGTGGCTCTGCATCAAAGCAATCAAGACTACCGCCGTGGCGCCCGCGCCACCGGAGACCATGCCCGGCCTTCCGCCTAGAACCGCCGTGACCAAACCCATGATAAAGGCGGCGTACAAACCCACCAACGGCGGAAACCCGGCCAGAATGGCAAAAGACAGCGACTCCGGAATCATGGTCATGGCCACGGTGAGGCCGGCCAGAATCTCTTTTTTATAATCTACTTTCTGGCTGAAATCAAATAAACGTATGATGGGTTGCATTCTAAACAATTCAATTTAATTCTAAAAAAGCGCAGGCACACTCGGCATACCAGACCTATTTCTAAAGTCTGTGCCAGGCACGCAACATGCGAAGTTACAGGAAGGACGATTTGAAAATGCCAAAGGTCAGGAAAACCTCAGGCTCAGGGCGGGGTGACGCTTATGAAATAAAGAAAGGAGGTTGCCATACTTCTGGCAAAAGTAATTTAAAATTCACAGAAACTGCTACAGGAGCATGCCGCCCTTCGGAAATAGGGTAAACCAAAAAATCCGTTTTGGGGCTCATTTTCAGAAATGAGCCCCAAAACGGATTAACGGGTGTTCTACAAGAAACTGGTTATTTCTTAAGTGGAGCGCCTACGGCAATAGAGCAGTCATGGCCGGGTTGGCCGTGCGGCGGATTCATGCCGGGCGCAGTGGCCGTTGGCATTGCCGGAACTGGGGTTGGGGCGGCTACAGGCACCGGCGTTGGGGTTGGTGACACCACCGTTCCCGCAGAAGCGGCTGGTGTTTGCGCCGGTGATCCGTTCAACGGGGCCCCTACCTGAATGTCGCAGCGGTGGCCGGGCTGGCCGTGCGGCGGGTTCAGGGCCGCGGTGGCGCCGGCGTTTCCACCGGTGGTGTCACCGGCTGCGGCCGGGGTATTAGTACTGAACGTGGCCGGCGTTGGGGTGAATGAGCCGTTGGCGGTATTTTTTTTCTCTGAGCAGCCCATTGCCACCAGCAAAGAAGCAACCAAGAAAAGACGTGACGAATTTTTCATATAAACCTATAAGTTTCAGGCCTAACGTGCAGGCCAGTAGCTGAGTTCCCAGCTATTCTGTGTAAAGATAAGTAGAAGTACCACATCTGCGGCATATATTCTTGCAAAAGCATGCGGTGTAGCTTGGCCTACTCCCACTGTTGTGCTGTGGTGGTTTAACCAAAAATTATTTCTTCAAAAGTTCTCGCATTTTTCACCTTTTCAATCCATTCTGTTTTATTCTCGTCCTCATCTAATAAGTATAATTGGGCTAACATATGGTTACGAACTTCTTCAATGGTCAACCTTTCTCCGGTGGAGAGGAATACTAGCTCCACCTTACAGAAATTAGGTATAAAGCTAAAAAACTGCCTTGCCAAACCAGGCAGTTTTCTATCTGTTACCCTATAAACCTCACCCGTGAATACCAAAGCAGATTCTGACACAAAAAATCCGTTTTGGGGCTCATTTCTGAAAATGAGCCCCAAAACGGACTTCTAACTACCTGTCTCTAAAAAATCAATTCAAAGACGGCATCTGTTTTTTCTTGGGGAACGCAGACTTAGACGCGAAGATGATCACCTGAATCATGAGCCCCAGGCCCACCAGCAGCACCACCTCAAACTGCGTGAGAATGGCCGAGCCGGCAATAATCTTCTTTGACTGGTTGTTCAGCAGGCGGCCTTCCTCTACCTGTATGCCAGACAGCTGCTCCAGATGCGCGGCGGCTTGCTGGTACTGGGCGTCTAACAGCGGCTTCGCCGAGGAGGTGGTCTGCGCCAGGTTGCCCGGTGCAGCCAGATATTGCCGTTCCAGTTTACCAATGGTGGCCATGTTTTGCTGCAAAGCGCCAAAGTAAGACGCCTCTGCCGTGGTAAGCTTGGTCTTGGCGTAATTCTCCATGAGCCCCGCTATGGCGGTGTTGTGCTGGTTGATTTTTGGCAACATACCCGCTGCCGCGCCACCCTGGTAGGCACAGTTGTCAACCATCATTTTTTTCTGGTACAAATGCCCAGACAGCTGGAAAATGTAACTCTCCACCAGCAATCGGTCTTCATACACAGATGAAAACGAATGGCCCAGTTCAGTCACATTTCTACTGTCAACGGTATTTTTCACCAGCACCAGCACTACAATCACTGCCAGTATAAGCGCTGCCTTCCCTTTCTGCTGAATGCTATATCCCCATTTCATAAATCTTCTGGTTAAAAGTTTCACAAACCCAACGGTGGTCAAGGCAAGCATTGCGTTTGCCACACCTTTAGCACCCTTAAGTTACTAAAAAAATTCCACATATCCGTTTGTTTCCCAAAGTGATAGCACATTCCCACCACCCACAAAAACCTTGCAGGGAATTATGTCACTTTTGCAGGGCGAGCGAAGAGCACCAGTCCGAAGAGTACCGCAAACACGCCATACGCCGCCGCCAAAACCATGAGGTACACTGGTGGTTCTGCTGCGGCCCACACTCCTTTGCCCAACGCCAGCGCGCCCATCAGAAAGTGCAGGAAATTGGCCATGCTCAAGGGCCGCGCATACACCCCGCCCAGCAGCAGGCGTCTCGCCATCCAGTTCAGCACCCCAAACGCCAGGTACAGCGCCCCCAGCAGTTGCATGGCCAAGGCCATCTCCTGTTGGGCTTCGCCGCACAGCCACGCAGTGAAACTGTCTGGGAAAAACGAAAAATACAAGCCCAGCGCGCCCATAAAAACCGCACTGCCGCTCATAAGAATTCTGGTATTCATTTTAAAGGCAGTAAGAGATTGAACAGGCACTATGCAAGCTTCAGGGCGCAAAAGGAAAAATCCGTTTTCGGGCTCAATTTCAGAAATGAGGCCAAAAACGGATTAGAAAACAAGTGTTATTTTCTGGCGTTGCTTTAACAATAGACAAGGGCGCTTACCACCTAATGGCTTGCTGGTTAGACTTCCGCAACAAAGCCATGCCAAACATTCTCTCTTCCCCTACTTGGAGTTGCATTCACTAGAAGCTACAAATTTGCGTGGTCCGCCACTGTGGCTTATGCCCTGGGTGGCGCGTGGCCATTTGGTTTCCTTTGAGCCCAAACTACGGCATTTGCAGACCTCCATTCTTGACCGGCTAACCTTTTGCCCTGAAACAGAGTATTTAAAAAATACTATAGATCTATTGTCTACAGTATGTCAACCGAACCTCAAGACTACCACTATGAAAAATTTACAAGGATATTTCTTAGCATTAATGTTAGTGTTCACCCTTACGCTCACCAGTTGTGAGTTGGTGGGTGACATTCTGGAAGTGGGCATGTGGATGGGCATTATCATTGTGCTGGCCATTATCTTCATTGTGTACTGGTTATTCAAGAAGATCAGACGCTAGCCGTTTTTGCCCTCATTTCCAGAAATGAGCCCGAAAACAGAAAAGGGGAACTGCTTTAGTGCGGCTCCCCTTTTTTGTTTTCTGTGCCAACTTATTGCTTCACTACCCGCAGCATGGTCTGCTGGTCTGCGTACCGAACCTGCACAAAATAGACACCAGCGGGCTGTCGCTGCAGAGTCACTTCTTCTGACTGCCCCGCTTGCACCTGTACCTGCTGGGTCATGACCTGTTTCCCGCTGCTATGGAACACGGTGAGGTGGGCCGTGCCTTCCTGCAGGTAAGTTCCCCGCAAAGAGAAGCTACCGCTGGTGGGGTTAGGATACAGGGCCAGGCTGGCGGTTGGGTGCGTGGCGCCGGGCGCCACGGCAATTGCCTTTGACACCGTGGTGGTACCGTCAAAATCTGTCTGGCGCAGCCGCAGGTAAATGGTTTGCCCCGGGTGCCCCGAAATCTTGTGCTGGTACACACGCGTCACCTGGCTGTTGCCCGCGCCTTCCACCTGGTCCCCTACCGGCCTGAAAAGGTAGCCGTCAAGGCTTTGCTCCAGCTGAAAAAAGGCGTTGTTGTCTTCTGAGGCCGTGGCCCATTCTACCTGCACCTGCCCGTTGGCCCGTTTGGCCTTGAGGTACAGCAAAGACACGGGCAGTGGCACCGCACCCGGCCCGTCTGGTGCCAGCATGGCAAACGGTGAGAACGAGGTAATACCGGTCCTGGTCATGCTGTATTGTCCGTTGGCTAGGGTGGCCCTGCCGGCGGGCAGCCTGTCCCAGGTGCCGTTTTCATAGTGCGCCAGGTAAATATTGTCTTCTTTGAAACCCCGCAAAGTGTCAGAAGCCTGCCAGTAGAGCGTGATTTCCATGTTGGAGCCACCTTTCTCCTTTTCGTCAATAAACCAGGTTTTGTTCACGGCCTTGGTATCTATAAGTACGCCCTGCGGTTCATCATTGAGGTAACCGGTGTAGAGGCTGTTGATAGCGCGCACGCCAAAAGTGTCTGTGACGCCGCTGGTCAGTTTGAGGGAGATGGGCGTGTACTGGGAATTCCCCACCGGAATTTTGGCCGACTCCCCGGCTTTCAATTCTACCCGCACGCGGCCTTTGCCCTGGGTCTGAATGTAGCTTTGCGCGTCATGCTCAGAGAATTTACGATGGTCTTTCATATGCAGGTCAAAATCGCCCAATGCTAGCTTTCCACCGCCTTTAATCTTCAAATGTCCGGTTACCACGGTTTTGCTTTTCAGTGTTTTCACTTGCCAGCCCTCAATCTGGAGGTTTCCGTACGTAACCGTGGCAATGTCTTGCACATCCATGGCGCCGTACACAACGGTACTGCCCGGTGCCACCTGCCCCAACGTAGGCAACTCTTTGTTATTGATATACAACGTGGCACTGTCCAGCACGTCAACGGTACCCCTAAAGGTGAACGCAGCCGGAATATTGAACACGGCCTTGCCCGTTAACACCAGTTTAGCCGAGGCAGGTAAGGACAGATTAGAGGTAAGAGAAGTAGCCTGCAATCTGGCTTGCGTTAGCTGGAACTGCTGGTTCTCCCCGGCAAGACTGCTGGGGCTGAACCCAGTTAAATCTGCTTTGGAAGACCAGGTGCCCACATTGTCTAAGCTGCCGGTTGGTTTGGAGTAGAAAACCAGATCCTTCACGGCTTGCAACTGTACGTCATCTATGGCCAAATCATCGCGCTTATTTTTAGCCGCGAACTGGTTGGTCCACCGAATGAAGATTTCCTGGCCGGGCTGCAGCAGAATGCCCCTTATGGGGAACTGCTTTTTGATGGTCAGGTTAGCAGGCAGATTTCCATCCAAGACATCTTTGTTCTTAACAAACGGCGAGGTGGCATTCATAGAATCCAGGGAAATGTAGCCTGTTTCTGTGAGTGTGGCAGCGCCCACTTTGTAGGAAACCAGCATGGTAGAACTGGCGTTGCCCTGGGAATTATTCCATTGCTTCACGGTGTAGTTGAGCAATAGGTGCCTAATAGGCTCATTAGTGTTGTTTTTAACCTTAATTCCCCAGTAAACGTCACTACCAGAGGTCATAACAGCCCCAAATGATCGGTTTGTTTCTGTACCTACCCCAAAACTGGTGACACCATTGGTGGGGTTGGTTCCGTCTGATGGCTTAATGGTGGAAAGGTCGTACCCATTTACAGTTGTTTCTGCGTACCATCCGGGCAAAGAGGTATTGTTTTGCCAGGTAGTTGAGGGCGAGGTTGAGGTAGGCAGCGAGTTAAAATTCTGTGTGTAGGTAAAGGGCAGGGACCCGATGGTCACCTGGGCGTTTACTTCGGCCTTGGGCAAAAGCAGTATGCTTACCAAGCATAACATTTGATAGGGGGAGTACAAATGCTTCATATGAATGTTTAAAGAAAGTGACATGATAATTCTGAGTGTTACATAAGCTTCGGGGTTAAGTACGGTGGCAAGTAAGCAGATAGATTTTAACAATTCATCCTATTTTTACTTTGTATTTTTCCATTATATAGCCTTGCCGCTTGAACTAACATCTTTGGTATTATTATATAAAGTCAATTATAAATTGCTTAAATAACATCATCAAGGCTATTAATTTAAATAATGAGACTAATCAAATATTAAATTTAACAGCTACGCTTTTTATAATTATTGTTTATTTATTCCTATTTCTGATTATATCTTGGACAGCCTCAAAATCAAATTAAAATAATCCTATAATTATTTTCTCTTTATTATAAAATTTATATATATATAAACTATATATTATCCCTTATCTACAATTCTGGCCACAGCCGTTCTACCATTTTCTAGTATAACCCTGAAAATCAACTTCGTTTAGACTATGGTTATAGGGGATATTTTAGGTTTTCATAGCCTGATTAGCAAGCACTTTGCCGGTGGCCGTGTAGATGCACTATCTCACTGTCAAGAACTTTTAATGCCCACGGGATTGGGACTAATCACGCAGGTTACTCAGTGTCATTCAATTCAGAAAGAGGGAGTTTGAAATCCGTTTTCGGGCTCATTTCTGAAAACGGGGCCGAAAACGGCGATGAACCTGGAGCGTGTTGGCCAGGTCTGTTTAGGTGCCAACGAAATGGTGCTACACCTCACAGATGGGCATAAAAAAAGGCCCGAAGGCCTTTTCTCTCACTATAAGTCTGTTCTGATTATCGCTTGCGCTCTGGCATGGTGCCCAAGATGTAGTCCCATAACGGCGACGAAACGCCGTAGGCGCGCTCCGGGTCTTTGTAATGGTGAATGCTGTGGTGAATCCAAAGCGTCTTCAAAAAGTTCTTGGGCGGCGCGTAGGCATGCACCGCGTAGTGCACAAACAGATACAGGGCATAGCCAAAAAGGAACCCCGCCACCAGCCCGAACACCAGTGAACCAAACACCAGCTTGAACACAAAAAAGAAAAACGACGCAATGAACAAGCTCACAATGGGCGGCATGGCCAAACGCGTTTTGTCTTTGGGGTAGTCATGGTGGTTGCCATGGAACGTGTACTGCACCTTGCGCTTGAACTCATTGGTAGGCGCCATGTGAAAGATGAAGCGGTGCGCCATGTACTCCACCAGCGAGAAAATCAGCCAACCCGCCAGAAATAAACCTACCGCCGACAGCACATCTAAAAAGCCGTACGTGAAGCCGTACACCAATAGGCCGGTGGCAATGACCAGGAAAATAGAAATAGGCAGTGCAATATGCGTATGGGTCATGCGCTCCAGCACCGGATTCTTGAAAATAGTGGCAGATCCTTTATGACTCGGTTTCATAGCTTCCATAAGTTTATAAAATCGGTTCTCTCCTTTGAAACGCCCAAAATTAACGAAAATATATGAAGCTACCCTGAACAATGTTTACCGACCGGCTTGCATCAACGGCACCAAGGCCTGCGCAGCTTGGGCAACAGACAGCCCATCTACCTCTAAAATAACAGGTGCCTGCGCATAAAACAATGCCCGCTGGGTTAAGGTTTCGGCTAAAAACGCCAGTAATTCCTGCGGTGATTTGTCTCTGAGCAACGGTCTCACCTGCAAATCTGTTTCTGTTAACCTTGTCACCAGTTCCTGGGGTGCTACCTTTAAGTATACCGCCAAACCAGCATCCAGCATAAAGGCCATGTTGTCATGAAAGCAGGGCGCGCCCCCACCGGTAGCCAGAATTACATTCTCTTGCAGGTTTTTCACGCGGCGCAACGCCTTCGCTTCGGCCTGCCGGAAATACGCCTGCCCTTTCTGCGCGAACACCTCTGCGATAGACAAACCCTCCTGCTCTTCAAGCAGCGTGTCCAAATCCAGGAACTGATACCCCAACTCCGCTGCCAATACCTTCCCCACCGACGACTTCCCGGAGCCGGGCATGCCTACCAGGAAAATACAAGAAGGTGTTGAAGTTATGTAAGACGAAGTCATATTTTTATTAGGGCCAATTCGACCTTTATTATTTTGTCATCCTGAAAGGACCTTTTGGGCTAGCTAGGTGGGCTTTTCGTGACTATTTGTACGGACAGGTCGCGACCTGTCCACCACGCATTGCTGATTCACGCTTTCCCGAGAATCATTTTTACTTCCAAAGAAACTGCGAAAAGGCAACCTCAACGGAAGAGGATAGGTCGCGACCTGTCCGTACGAGGGGAATGCGTGGTGCAGATAATTCCCGTTTTCGGGCTCATTTCTGAAATCAAGCCCGAAAACGGAAATTCCTTACAGCAAACTTTGCACCTGCTGCAGCGTGGGCACATCATTGTGGTGCCATTTGCCTACCACCACACCGTTCTTGAGTAAGAGCAGACCCGGATTCGCTCTAATCACGGTTTTCAAAACCGTAGCATCAGCAAAGAAATACGGCGCGGCCAGGTTCACTTCATGCCGGAACACGTCAAACTCCTGGCTGCTGCTGGAGGTCAAGACCACTGGCACCACCTTCGGGTCTTGGTTGCGTTCCAAGCCTTCCAGCAGGGCATTAATTTCTTTAAAACTGCCTGGGTTGGTTTTGGCCACGGTGTGCACTACCACCAGTAAGCGGTTGCCGAGGAACATTTCCTGCGTGAAATCGCCTTGGTCGTTCCAGACGTTGAAGTCGGTGATTTTGGGGCCGTCTTCCGGGTTTTGCGGCACCATCTTCTTGAATTTGTAGGTGGTGTCTGTGGGGTAGGTGGTGAAGGTGTATTGCTTTCCGCCTTTCTCCATATGGTATTCATACCTGATGGGCGCGGAGGGTTTCATCAAAGCCGGAATATTGGCTCCCACTTTATAGGCCCTGAAATCGAAATAAGGCTCGTGAAGATACGCGTACACGCCCATGCCCACCGATAGAATAACGGCCACCAACACCACAGCGCTGGCCGTTTTCGGGCTCCATTTTGGAAATGAAGGCAAAAACCGCTTCGTGGCCAGCAAGATAATCAGCAACACCAGCAAGATAACATCTTTGGTAAATGACTCCCATGGCGTGAGTTTGATGAAATCCCCGAAGCAGCCGCAGTCTGTTACCTTATCATATCTTGCTGAATAATAAGTAAGGAATGTAAAGAACAGCGTAAGCGCGAACAATAGCCACAGCACCAAATTGGTTCGCCAGCGCACCAGCAAGGCCACGCCCAAGACCACTTCCAAGGAACTCAGAAAAATGGACAAGTACAGCGCGTAGGGTTTGAAGGCCAGAAACAGCGTGGAGAAGCTTACCGAAAAAACATCAAAATATTCTTCCAGCTTGATGGCGGTGCCCATGGGGTCGTTGAGCTTGATTAGGCCGGAGAAGATGAACAGACCGCCCACCACCAGCCAGGCAAACCTATTCAGCAGACGAGGCAGCATGGTTTGGGTAGTTTAGTTTAATCAAACAGAAAACGGCGTAGTTGAGCATGTCACGGTAATTGGCCTCTACGCCCTCAGATACTATGGTTTGGCCGTCGTTGTCCTCAATTTGCTTCGTGCGGTAAATCTTCATCAAGATTAAATCGGTCATAGACTCCACACGCATGCTGCGCCAGGCTTCCCCGTAATCATGGTTTTTGTCCTGCTGCAGGCTGTGGGTTTGGCGTATCTGGTCTTCGTATAGTTCGCGCACGCGTTCCACGGGTAAGGCTTGCTCGGTTTCGCCCTGCGCCATTAATTGCTCTTGTATCAAGGCAATCACGCAGTAGTTCACAATGGCCACAAACTCAGAGGTGATGTCATCCTGAATCTTCTGGGTGCCTTTTTCCTGTATGGAGCGTATGCGCTGGGCTTTGATGAAAATCTGGTCGGTGAGCGAGGGAAGCCGCAAAATGCGCCACGCGGTGCCGTAATCCTGCGTTTTCTGCAGAAACAGGCGCTGGCACGCATCAATCACGCGCTGGTATTCTTGGGCGGTTTGGTGAATCAACTTTTTCGCTTTACTTTTATAGAAACTGAAAAAATAGGTTAGAGCATGTTTAAATTTGTCTTTTGCGCTGCAAAATGGTATCAAATGAACCTGACTTCGCCATTTTTTCTCACCATAGCGGGGCTATGCTGCTCAAAAATGGCTTTGCCAGAACCATTCGCTACCACCTTTCGCTTGCAAAACCAAAATTTAAACAAGCTCTAATTGACCGCGAAAGATACACTTTTTTGCAAAAAGATTACCCTTAACTGCGGGGGCCGGTTGGTGGTGCTAGAGCAGCCTGCCGTCATGGGCATCCTCAACCTCACGCCAGATTCATTCTACGCCGGCAGCAGACTCAACGGCATAGAAGAAGCGTTGCGGCAAGCCGAAAAAATGCTCACCGAGGGCGCTACGTTTCTAGACATAGGCGGCTATTCTACGCGGCCCAATGCCCCAGAGGTTACAGAACAACAGGAACTGCAACGCGTAGTACCGGTCATAGAGGCAATAACAAAGGCTTTTCCGGAGGCGCTGCTTTCCATTGACACGTTCAGAGCCACCGTGGCCGAAGCTGCTGTTTCTGCCGGTGCCTTGCTGGTGAATGACGTGTCTGGCGGAACCTTGGATGATGCCATGTTCGCTACTGTGGGCAAATTGGGCGTACCGTATATTCTGATGCACATGCGGGGCACGCCGCAAACCATGACCAGCCTCACGCAGTATGACAACGGACTGCTGGAGGAACTGGTTTCTTATTTTGCCGTGCGGGTAGCCAAATTGCGCGAAGACGGCGTGAAAGATATTATCTTAGACCCAGGCTTCGGGTTTGCGAAAACTGTGGAGCAGAATTATCAGTTGCTGCGTAGGCTGAAAGAACTGCAATTGCTTGAGCTTCCGCTGTTAGTGGGTTTGTCACGAAAATCCATGACGTACAAACCACTGCACGTGGGCCCCGAAGAAGCGCTCACCGGCACAATTGCCGCCCACACCCTGGCGTTACTCAACGGAGCCGACATTCTGCGCGTGCATGACGTAAAGGAAGCCGTACATACCATAGAAATCGTAAAAAAGACCATAACCGCGTGATTCAACTGTTTTCCATAGGGTTTTTAGAGATCAACTGGCTAGACGTCATAGATGTGCTGCTGGTGACGGTGCTCCTGTACCAACTCTACAAACTCCTCACGGGAAGCGTGGCGCTCAAAATCTTTCTGGGGTTACTCTCCATCTACCTGCTCTACCTGATTGTGCGCGCGGCGGGCATGGAATTGCTCACTATCATTCTGGGGCAGTTCATGGGCGTAGGCGTGCTGGCTGCCATCATTGTATTCCAACCCGAGATTAGGCGATTTCTATTGATGATTGGCAAGACCACCGCCTTCAACAATGACAAACTGTTCAAAGGCTTCCCGTGGCGCAAAAACGAAAACCCCGATAAACTCGCCATCACCCCGTTCATTGAAGCCGCTAAATCCTTGGCCGGCAAAAACACTGGTGCGTTAATTGTCTTCGCCAGAAGCTCTGAACTCCGGTACTTCGCCGAGTCTGGGGATGCCATTGACGCCATTGTAAGCAAGCGTCTGCTTATCTCTATCTTCAACAAAAACAGCCCGCTGCATGACGGCGCCGTGATTATCCAAGGCAACCGCATCAAAGCCGCCCGCTGCATCCTGCCCGTGACCGAAAGCAACGACGTGCCCGCCTCTATGGGGCTTCGGCACCGCGCCGCCATTGGCCTTTCTGAAGTCACCGACAGCGTGGTGCTGGTGGTCTCTGAGGAAACTGGCCAAATCTCCATCGTGCGCAACGGCGAAGTCAACCGTAACCTCTCCGCCGCTGACCTCCGCTCCAAACTCAACCACTACCTCTTTGACATTGAACCGAAAGTGGTGGAGAAAGTAGCTGCCGCTTAGGTTTTGGTTAATTACTCTTTTCTGAAAGTAAGCAAACATTTAAAAAATCATGAAGAAATTATTATTGGTATGTATTAGTTTTCTTTTGTTCCATTGCACACATTCCCAGCAAATCAAACTTGACGACCATGGGGTCTCTGTCACCCTTGATGACAACTGGAGCTACAGCAAGCTTTCAAATGACACTTATGTTCTTAAGTATAAGTGCGAGCAGGATGCAGCTTTCTGTAAGAATATAGTGATTCGAGTCATTAAAAACACAAATAAAGAAACATTAGAACAGGTCGCCCAGACTATAGTTGAAACATTGCCTTCCAGATACGAGGCGTATAAGTTAGTAAGTGTCAAGGGGGATACCATTGAGGGCAAGGAATACAAGGTGATAGACTATATAATAAAGGAGAAGGATATACACTTGGGTAACACAACAGTGGTCACAAGAAGGAACAATGACTTAATTCTTTTCCATTTCGCAGGATTAAATCAACCGAAGGGGAATTTCCTCAAAGAAAGAAATTCCTTTTTTGCTTTTTTAGCAGGCGTGCAAATTGAACATAAAAATGAAAACGTTCACTAACAACACTTAAACGCCAGCCTCGGCCGTTGCTCGCCATTTGCAAAAACTCTACCACTGGGATTGATAAATCCCCGACATACTACTTTCGGATTGGTAAATCCGAAAGAGCAAAAAACAGGAATAAACTGGTTTACTGGAAAAGTCGTAATTTGGGATTGATATGAAAGTTATCAGCGACCAGATAGGAAGAATCAAAAGCCTCTGTGACCAGCACAGCGTTAGGAGCCTATTTGCGTTTGGCTCGGTTACCACAGAAAGATTCAAAGCTGACAGCGACATTGATTTAGTGGTTGATATTGACGCCGCTGACCCACTAGAATACACAGACCATTATTTTGAATTGAAATTTCAGTTAGAGCAAATCCTTCAGAGAGAAATTGATTTACTGGAGCAGAAAGCTATTAAAAACCCATTTCTCAAAAAAGAGATTGACCGTACCAAAATTCTTATTTATGGAGAATGATATCAAGGCATGGTTAACTGACATCAAAAGGTCAATCACTGAAATTTACGACTTCCTGCCAGCAGAGAAAAATTTCTCTACCTTCCAGCAAGACCTGAAAACAAGGAAAGCAGTTGAGCGGAATCTTGAAATTATAGGAGAAGCCCTAAACAGAATTTTACGGGTGAATCCTGATATACACATCACCAACTCCCGCCGGATTGTAGATACCAGAAACAGAATCATACACGGCTATGACACCGTTTCAGAGGAAATTATTTGGTCAATAGTTATGAAAGAGTTGCCAAAACTTGAAGGAGAAATTGACCGACTGCTCCTCTAAATAACAACCGCACTACTTCCCGTTTCCGGCTTCTTTTCCCAAAACGAGGCCAAAAACGCAATCTTCAAAACCACACTTCGCTGATTCTTAGCAGTTCTTAAAATAGTTTGTATCTTTTTGGCGCTAAAACCTTAATTCTATGCGCTACCTCCGTCCTTTCTTCCTTGCCTTGTTCTCGCTGGTTTCCCTTTTCGCCAGCGCCCAAAAATCTCCCCAGGAAAAAACCGACCAGAAACTGGAGCAGAAACTGCAGGAGTTGGTTAAAGGCTTTGACGGCGAGGTGGGCATTTACGTGAAGCACCTGAAAACCGGGAAAACAGTGGTCATTAACGCAGACACGGTGTTTCCCACGGCCAGCATGATCAAAATTCCTATTATGGTAGGCATGTTTGCTAAGATGGAGCGTGGCGAGATTGACCCGAAGACTGTGCTGCGCTACCGAGATTCCTTGCATTATGCCGGTGAAGACATTGTGGGCGCATTTAGAGACAGCGCGACCGTGGCCTTGAGCAAAGTGCAGATGCTGAGCATTACCACCTCAGACAACACAGGCAGCTTGTGGCTGCAGCAATTGGCGGGCGGTGGGGTGGCCATCAATCAGTGGTTGGAAAGCAACGGGTTTCAGCACACGCGCATGAATTCACGCACGGCCGGTAGGCAGCCCAACTGGCGCAAATACGGCTGGGGCCAGACCACTCCCCGCGAAATGGCTACTCTAGTTTCTATGATCAGAGACGGGAAAGTGGTGAGCCCAGCGGCCAGTGAACGTATGTACCGCAACTTGGGCCGCATTTACTTTGACTCTGAGGCGCTTTCGCAGATTCCGCCGTACGTGCACACGGCCTCCAAGTCTGGCGCAGTGAACCGTTCCAAATCTGAGGTAGTGCTAGTCAACGCGCCCAGCGGCGACTATGTGTTCTGCATCATCACCAACAACCAGAAAGACGAACGCTGGGCGTATGACAACGCCGGGTCTGTCTTAATTAGGAACGTCTCCCAAACACTCTGGCACCATTTTGAACCGAAGTCTGACTGGAAACCCGCGGCGGGTGTAGAGAAATTCTAGTTTTGATGCCACTGGTTAATTCCCGATATTAGGTTTCTCTACCGGGTGCCCGGCAGGTCTTAAAGTGCACCGGTTGGCTCCCCACGTATGAAAAACCATCTTCTCTCGCAGGTTACGTACAGGCTCGTCCAAAAACTGGGGCTGCTTTTGGTATTGCTGGCGGGTATTTCGTTTTCGGCGAAAAGCCAGGAAAGCATTGATTTAAAGCGCATCAAGGAACAGACCACAGACCCGGGCTCGGTGTTTTTCTATGACTCGTTGGTAAGCCAGTTCAAGACCAGTCCTGCCACTATGACGCTCACGCAGGCGCAGTTTCTGTACTACGGCGAAATTTTCAGGAAAGGGTTCTCCACCTACGGCCAAAAACCCGAAGACGCCAAAACCTTTAACCAGGAAATCAGGACCGGCAACTATGAAAAAGCCATTCCGCTGGGCGAAAAAGCCCTTCAACGCGATCCCGTAGACCTGGAACTTATTGCCGGACTCCACATCTGCTACCGCAACACCAACCAGCCAGAGAAAACGGCCATGTTTGAAGCAAAGCTGCGTCTGCTATTGAGCGCCATTACCTCTAGCGGTTCTGGCCAGTCACTAAAAGAAGGTTATTGGGTCACCAGCATCTCTGATGAATACGTCTTTCTGCCTTTGATGGGCCTGGAAACCATACGCCGGAAAGGCAGCACCGGAGACGCCCCCATGGGCATGACCGATATCTGGCTCATCAAAAACCAAGAGTCTGGCAAAGAAGAAGAACTGTTTTTAACGGTGGTCAACCCGCGGGATTTGAAATAACTACGCTTTTCTGTTTTGGGGCTCATTTCCAGAAATGAGCCCCAAAACAGAAAAGCTGCGAAAAATTCGCAGCCTTCCTGTTAAGGTAAAAAGATATGTCAGGCTCTGGAAAGCATCTCGGGCCCCGCCAAAGTTATTTCTTTTTAGGCTTCCCTCCTTTTCTGCAGCCAAACTCCCCGTCTAAGGCCAACTCCGTGATAAAAACACCGGCGCGGTCAAAGGCCAGACCTAACACAGAATCATCTGCGCGTTTGATGGCCACCACGTACCTGCCTTCACGGCCCTGGCCCGCTTTCACTAAGGTGGCTCGCGGATAAGTGGCCGTAATGTAGCTGGTGATGGCACCTGGCAGGTCGGATAGCTCTACCTTAGTTCCATGGAACCTCTGGTGCGTGGCCCTGCTGACAAATTCGCCTCTGGCATTGAAAGTCAGCACATGCTTGGTGTCATCTGCGGCTTTCACCAGAACTATAAAGTCACCGCCATTGGTTTTGCCTGCCCTTACAATAGTAGCGCCGGGTAATCTAGACGTAATTAAAGCTGAAATGGAAACGGGCAGGTCAGCAACGGCCACCTCTGTCAAACGGCGCCTCATGCCTTTAGAACCCGGGGTGCAAGGTCTGCCCGTGGCAGAGTCTGTGCTAATGTTGGCGCTAGTAGACACCATGGCAAAAGACGCCAATTCATCTACATCTAAGGCAGGGTCTACGTCATTCTGCTCACAACTTGTAAAAAACATGGCAACGCCCACAAACAAGGCCCAGATAAAAGTAGTTTTCATGATTTGTCTCTGTTTAAATTGGTTAGGGTAAAGAATGGTCTGCTAGCTGAGCCCTCGGCATCGGTTTATGGAGCATCTGCAGGTATCTCCGGAAGTTAGGGGCTTTATCTAACATTACGCACGCTCAGAAAGCCACCGTTGCCTTAGAAATAAAAAAAATTCTCAGGCAGCGAATCCAGGGGAACACCTCGTACTCTATGGTAACGGGGCAACTGAAAAATTCCAACCTCTACCGGCAAGGCTACTACAGGAAAAGCAGCGCTGTCACCAAGAAATTCTGGTTGCTAATTGGTACCTTGATCCTTACTTCCGTCTGATTTCTCACTTTGTGTAACCCGCGTGTTTTTCAGGAAAAACAGCAAGGCTTTTGATTTAACTGACACACTGAACGGTTGCCTCAAAGGCAAACAAACCGCCCAGCGGGCACTCTATGAGCATTATTTTTCTTTTGCCAAAAGTATTTGCCTTCGGTACGCGGCCAGCCAAGAGCAGGCAGAGGAGATGGTGAATGACGGATTCCTGAAAGTTTTGGAGAAACTTCCCCTCTATGACCCTACACGGGCCTTTGAGGCCTGGTTCAGGACGGTGGTGATCAGGACCAGCATTGACTACTATAGAAGAAACCAACTGCAGGGCACCAGAATCACGTTGGAAGATGCCCCAGAACCCGAGTATGAAGATAACCTGCTGGAGAACATGGCCGCTGAGGAGATCCTCACCTTGGTCCAGAAACTACCCCCGGCTTACAGGGCTGTCTTCTCCTTGTTTGTAGTAGATGGATATACCCATGCAGAAATTGCTGAGCTGCTGGGCATCAACGAGGGCACCTCCAGGTCTAACCTGGCCAAAGCCCGCACTAAATTACAGGCGTGGGTAAGCACAAGCCACCCGGCCTACATGAAATAAGGAAGTATGTCTCAAGAGCACTTTGACCATAAGATAAAGAAGAAACTGGAGTCTGTGCGGCCGCCTTTCCGGGAAGAGGCATGGCAGAAATTCAAGCACCTCTTGCCTATGCCCTGGTACCTGCTTTTTCTGAAAAAATACGGCGGTTATGCCTATGCCGGAATAACCACTGCGGCCCTGGTGGCCACCACTTATTTTTATCTACAGGAGCGTTCTGAAAATGATTTATTGAAACAAAATCTGGCCACGCTGCAAACCACTGCGGCAGAACAAAACTCCGGTACTCAACCAGTTTTAGCTAACCAACCTACTGCCCCTTCTTTTAAGATAGACCCCACCTTACCCAACCAACCGCTAGCGCGGGCTGAGGCATTTTCAAAAACAGACACAGTTTACCTGGTGCAGAAGATTTATGTTGACAGGCCTGTTTTTGTAAAAGACCGCCACAAAACAGAAAGCAGTACCGCCCAAGATGGTCATATCTCAACTGCTATCATGCGCCAAACTGGTAAGGTTTCTGAGGGCACGGGGCCAACCATTTCTCCAGGCTCACAGGCTTCGGCAAAAAACATAAATAACATGACGGTCGTCACCACCACAGGCAGTTCTGGTTCTTCAAGGGCAAGCGCAGAAAGACAGATCCAGGACACCGCTACTACAGGCCAAAGTGAAAGCACTGCCTTGTCAACCATTTCCCGCCCAGACAACAAAGCAAATCTGCCGCTTTCCCCAGACACCACCCGGCACGTAAACCGGGCAGACACTGTGGCTACGGCAGCGGCCGCCATGACAGACAAGCCTTCGGGTTCTTCCTTTACATTTCCGGCATTACACGCCCGGTTTGGGATAGCGGCAGATGCCGTCGGGTTTCAACGGCTTGCCTTTGGGCCCACGGCAGAACTGTACCTGGGGGAAAGATTAAGTGTGGGGGCAGGTCTGCAATTCTCTGCCCCTTTTATTGAGAGCCTGGGAGACCCCAAAGAATTCAACAGAAAAAAAGGCCGGCGCTTTGAAGATGAGTACCGTGACCGAATTCCCAGAAATGACCGGATTGAGGGAATTCAGCTAACCACTCAACTCGTGCGCCTGCCTTTGAGTCTGCAGTATTATTTTCCCACCAACGGCAACTTGTCTTTCATGGTCATGGGCGGCACCAACTTAGATATCTCTGTGCAACAGCGGGTAGATTTCAAGAGCTCATTCCAAGGCAAGCAGGAGTTCAACCGCTTTAACAAAAAGCCCGCGCCAAATACGTTCAACAACGTTTTGTATGGGGTAGGGCTGCAGTACACGTTTGGCAAATGGGTGGGCCAGTTAATGCCCTACTACAATTACCAGCTCAGTGAACCAGCTTACCGAGACTCTACCCCAAAAGTTGGCATAAGCGCCACCATAAAACTTGATATTAGCAAGTAACCCCCGGTTCATCAAAAATTAAGCCCAGAGAAGTACCAGAACCAAACCTGTTTTGGGGCTCATTTCCGGAAACGAGGCCGAAAACAGGAAACGGCAGCACAAAAACAGATGCCTGACCAGTCAAGAAGTTGATCAACCGGCACACCAGAAGTAGTTTAAAACAGAAAGGGAGCAGATGATCTGCTCCCTTTCTGTTTTAAACTACTTTAATCAGGCTTACTTACACCAACCGAACAGCTTTGGCGATGTCATTGCCTTCATCGTCTTTGTCAATCTCAAACTCCACTTTGTCGCCTACGCGCAGTTCATTGAAATCTGTGTCCAGTACGTTGGTGAAATGGAAGAACAGGTTATTGGGCGGAAATTTAATGAACCCGTAACCGTTTTTCAGGCTCATGATCTCGCCTTCGCCCAACTCACCGGGAATCATGGAGCTTTGATCGTCCTCGTCTTCATTTCCGGTGGCCACGTCAGGCTGTGGGGCTAGGTTCCTTTTCTGGTCTGGCTGCACAAACAGGCGCTGAATGCCGGCATCTTGGCGGGCAATGCGGTTGTCAATCATGCTGTGCATGGCCAGCGGGTAGGTCACCTCGGCCAATAGGTCTTGTGAGGGGCGCGTGGTCATGCGCTGCCCATTGTCTGTGGTGTATTCAAACTCCCAGGTCATGGCCATCACGCGGGTGCCCAAAGTGTTCACCTTGCGCACCAAAGGCACGTAGTCACCGTCTGAGGAGATGAGCACCAGCACGTCAAAACGTTTGTAGAAGGCCTGCTCAAAGGCTTCCAGGGCCAGCCACACGTCAATGCCGCGCTCTTGTTTGTAGCCGTCTGGCGTGGTGCGCACGGGCAGGTAGTGGGTGGTCACGCCTTCAGACATGAGAATGTCATCAAACACGCGGTCCCAGTACAGGGTGTCGCCGCGCTGGCTGGCGTCATAGGCGTTGAGGCGCCCTCTGAAATAATGCGCGTCTACAATCTTGCAGAGGCGCGGGTCTACTCCTTCTTCTTCCGCTACCTGGTCTCTGATGAACTCATGCAGGCCAGAGATACTGATTCTGCGCTTACGCTGATGCCCGTACGCATAATAGTTGCTGACCTGTAAGAAATAATTGCCGTCATAGAAGACGCCAATCCTCACTAATTTTTCTTGCATGGGCTTGGTTGTTGCTATTGTTTTTTGTGTCTGTCTGTGCCTTTATGCAATAGGGAGTAATACCAAGAGAGGGAATCGGTAATCTGGAAGGGCCTTACGTATGATGAGTTAAAATAATGGCGGGGGATACACTGTTTCTATCGGTCACACGTGCCTGCTACAGCTTGTCCGGTACCTGAATCTTTTTGCCGAATACTTGTCAAATGCCCACGGCACCCTTTGTCACGAGGGCCATGGGCGTACTACAGACTTATTTTCTAGCCTGTGGCGGTCTTCCCTATCTTACAAAGAACATACCCGGGCTGTCAAACCGAGATCTGCTACAAAAATATAGAATAAACTAAGGAACCCAAACTATGACAGGTTTAAATACGAAAGCCTTACCTGCTAATTTCTTGCAGGTAAGGTAATTATGTGTAGCTACCTCAAACTTGAGGCTAGGTTAAGGACTGTGAATGACTACTCTACGTGCAGAGAGAAGCTACTTTCCTGGCCGTTTCCTTTTTGTATGCGGTACAGAAAACGGTCGCCGGGGCGCACGTCTCCCTTAGGCGCGGCAGCCCCTGTACTGGCCTCCGGTGCGCTCTTCCCAAACGCCCAGTCTTTGAACTGGAAGTCTTTGAGTTCCTGCGCGCTCAACATTTTGGCAGACTTCACCGGCCGGTTGCCCCGCACCTGGTACACGTCTACTATTTCAAAACCACCCGGTATGGTAACCGCTACGCCGCCTTGCAGCTCCTCTATGGAATGGTGGCCGTTGGTGTTCATGGGTTTGCCGTTGACCAGCACATGGACATCTCCTTTCTGAATCCAACTCAGCGTTGCGAACGCAAACACCAGCAGCGCCACGGGCAACCACTGGTTCATTCCTTTTTGAATGTTCATACAAGTATAGGGTAAGGTTGAAAAACAGGTGGAATTGGGAGCTGGCAAAGGGCACAATTCTCCCAGGAAAATAGAAGAACTTGGGTGCTTGTTATTTCTGGCACCACTTCAAATTACTTTCCGCCTAAACGCATAACTAATTTATTAGTTATGCAACTAAATGTATATTACTTAAAAAATTTATTTATAGATTTGTCTTCAAGGATGTGTGTAGAGATGCATTCCTGCCAAGCCACCCTAACCCTATCTGCCAGCCAGAACCGCCAACCAGCGAACCAACCAAAAAACGCCCCGCCAGATTTCCTGACGGGGCGTTTTTGGCCTCTAAACGTGAAATGGAGCCTAAACCAGCCTTAGCTTTTCAAGACGCCCAACTCACGGCCCACTTCAATAAATGCAGCAATGGCGCGGTCAATGTGATCCTGCGTATGGTCAGCAGACAATTGCACGCGTATTCGGGCCGCGCCCTTGGCCACCACCGGGTAGTAGAACCCAATTACGTAAATCCCTTTCTCCAGCATTTTGACCGCAAATTCCTGCGCCAGGGCCGCTTCATACAGCATCACGGGCACAATGGGGTGAACGCCGGGCTTAATGTCAAAACCGGCGGCAGTCATTTTCTCCCTGAAGTACTTGGTGTTCCACTCCAGACGGTCACGCAGTTCTGTGGTGGCGCTCAGCAGTTCCAGCACCGCCAGAGACGCACCCACAATTGACGGCGCCAGCGAGTTAGAGAACAGATACGGCCGTGAGCGCTGACGCAGCATGTCAATAATTTCTTTCCTGCCCGAGGTGAACCCTCCCATGGCGCCGCCCAACGCTTTGCCCAAGGTACCGGTGATGATGTCCACGCGGCCCATTACATTGTGGTGCTCATGCGTGCCGCGGCCGGTCTTGCCAATAAACCCGCTGGAATGGCACTCATCTACCATCACCAGGGCCTGGTATTTGTCCGCTAAGTCGCAGATTTTGTCTAGCTGGGCAATGGTGCCGTCCATGGAGAAAGAGCCGTCTGTGACAATGATGCGGTGCTTGGCGCCCTGGGCTTCCTGCAGTTTGGCTTCCAGGTCTGCCATGTTGTTGTGCTCATAGCGGTAGCGCTGCGCCTTGCACAAACGCACGCCGTCAATAATGGAGGCGTGGTTCAACGCATCTGAAATAATCGCAGATTTTTCATCGAACAAGGGTTCAAACACCCCGCCGTTGGCGTCAAAGGCGGCCGCGTAGAGAATGGTGTCCTCGGTGCCCAGGAATTCGGCCAGTTTCTTCTCCAGCTCTTTGTGAATGTCTTGCGTGCCGCAGATAAACCGCACCGAACTCATGCCGTAGCCATGGCTGTCAATGGTTTTTTTGGCCGCTTCAATCACAGCCGGGTGCGATGACAAACCCAAATAGTTGTTGGCGCAGAAATTCAGCACCTCGCCGGTCTGCTGCGTCTTGATCTCGGCGTGCTGCGGTGTGGTGATGATGCGTTCCTGTTTATATAAGCCGTTGGCTTTGATCTCGGCTAGCTGCTGCTCCAGATCTGGTTGTAAGGTTGCGTACATAGTTTAATGGTTATGTAGGTGTTTAGTTTTATTTCGATGTTGATTTTGGTTCTAAAAATCACTTCTCCCTTTTTGTCATCTTGGAAAGATCTTGTGGGTATTAGTGTATAAGTAATAATGCCTTGCCCTTAAAATCTTACTTCGGCTTTACGATAAAAAGCTTAAACATAGCCACTTTCCGTTTCTGCCATTCCGTTTTTGGCCCCGTTTCCAGAAATGAGCCCGAAAACAGTAATCCCGCATAACAACTCTCCTATTTTCGGCTACGCCGAGGTTGTTTCACCCAAATTTCTCCCAGGCAAAAACTGTGACCGTGGGTTTGGGCGTATAGACTTTCCCAAGAGATGGCTTACGGGCGAAGGGGCACCACCAAAGATACAAAACCGGCGCACCTCTCCCGCATTTTTTGGGGTCAACTAAAAACGTACATTTGTTTTTCTATTTCCAGCACGGGCATGACACTTAAAAAAGACACTATTCTGGTGATTGGCGCCTGCGGGCAGCTAGGTTCTGAACTGACCATGGAACTCCGGGCCATGTACGGCGCAGCCAACGTGGTAGCCGCCGACATTCAATTCCCCAAGCAGGCTGAGCTGCGCGAATCCGGTCCCTTTGAGGTGATTGACGTGCTCGCGCCACAGCACCTGGCAGATTTGGCCAAGAAATACCAGTTCACCCAGATTTACCATTTGGCGGCCATTCTGTCGGCTACGGGTGAGAAAAACCCCAAGTTTGCCTGGCACCTGAACATGGACGGCCTGTTTAACGTGTTGGATTTTGCGCTGGAGCAGAAAGTGCAGAAAGTGTACTGGCCGTCTTCCATTGCCGTCTTCGGGCCCAACACGCCGCGCCTCCACACGCCGCAGCACACCATCATGGACCCCAACACGGTTTACGGCATCTCCAAGCTGGCCGGCGAAGGCTGGTGCAATTACTATTTTGAGAAATACGGGCTGGACGTGCGAAGCTTGCGCTACCCCGGCCTCATTGGCTACAAAGCCCTGCCCGGCGGCGGCACCACCGACTACGCCGTTGACATTTACCACCAGGCCCTGGCCAAAGGCACCTACAAATGCTTCTTGACCGCTGACACGCGTCTGCCCATGATGTACATGCCAGACGCCCTCAAAGCCACCCTTGACCTAATGCACGCGCCCGCCGAACAGGTGAAAATCAGGTCCTCGTATAACCTGGCGGCCATGAGTTTCACGCCGCAGGAAATCACAGCCAGCATTCAGCGCCACTTCCCCACGTTCACCATCACCTATGAGCCAGACGGCCGCCAGCAAATCGCTGATTCATGGCCCCAAACCATTGATGACCAGGTAGCCCGCCAGGACTGGGGCTGGAACCCGTCTTATACCCTGGATTCCATGACCGATGACATGCTCCTGAACCTGAAACGCACACACAATTAGAAGAGAGTTCTGAGTCTTGAGTGCTGAGTCCTGAGTTTTAAAATAGGATTTCCGTTTTTGGCTTCGTTTCTGGAAATGAGCCCGAAAACGGAAAGTAACTTGAGAGGCCTCACAGGTTTTCAAAACCTGTGAGGCCTTTTTTTTTGTCCGTCTACAGCGTTGGTACGTAAGCAAATGCGGTTGCAGGACTTCGCTTTTACAGCCGACATAAAAAGCTGTTTTCGGCCTCATTTCTGAAAACGAGCCCCAAAACGCAAACCTGACTCAGGACTCAGAACACTTTTCAAATGATTGTGAACCCGCATACCATTGGCTGGGAAATTATCTACCAACAGGCGCACGCCCTGCAGGCCGCCGAGATTGGGTTTGCCTGGCACCCAGACAAGCAACCGCTGCACGTGGCGCAGACCCTGGCCGCCATCGCGCAGCATGATGACGGGCAGAAAGACTGGACCGGCAAATACGCCCTCACGTCTGCCGGCGCGCCCACCAATTTCACGCAGTTGCCATTTAGTCTGGAGCAGGCGCAGCAAGTCATGAAAGAGGCCCGGTACCAAAGCCGCTGGCGAAGCCTGCTCACCAGCATGCACCTGTCGTTTCTCTACGAGGAACTGCGTGGCCAGAAGAAAACCTGGGATACTTTCCTGGATGAACAACTAGCCCACCAAACCCAGTGGCGGCGGCAACTGAACCTCACCAAGAAAGAAGCGCAGTACGCCTATGATTTTATGCAGTGGTGTGACCGCTTCTCCCTTATTCTCTGCCGCAATGAATTGCCCGAGATGGCCCGCGCCCTGGAGATCAGCAAGGGGCCAGACAAACTGCGGTATGAAGTCTACCAGCGGCCCACCGGTGAGGTGGTGGTCACGCCCTGGCCTTTTTTACAAGACAGCTTTTTACTGACCGTTGAGGCACGCCACCTGCGGCAATTGCAGTTCAGCTCAGACCAGGAATTGGCCCAGGCGTTGGCGCAGGCACCGGTGCACCAAAAAGCGTGGCGTATAGAAAAAGAAATGTAAAATACTATATATAAGGATTAGATATTAGCCATTAGCATTGCAGTTCTAACCTTATAGCTTCCCTTTTATGTTAAAAAAATCATTATCTGTTGTTGCGTTGGCATTCGCGTTGGCGTTCCCCGCTTTCTCCCAAGATGGCAGCGGCCTTAAGCCCCAGGGCGGCGACATCACTGCTGAGGTTCAGTTGAACTTAAGCAGCAGCAATAACAACACCATCAGTTTCCCCCAGTTCAAAGGCCGTTATTTTCTGAGCCCCACGTCTGCGTTGCGCTTGGGTTTAGGTCTGGGCGTCAACAACCAGGAGCTTGCCAATGATGTGGAGCGTAACTCTTCCAGCTACTCCATAGGCTTGGGTATTGAGAAGCATTTGGCCGGCACAGAGCGCCTTTCGCCTTATTTTGGGGCCGAAGTATTTTTTGATGGCGCTTCTTATGACGAGAAAGGCCCTAATTTTGAAGTGACTGACGGCTGGGCCAGTGGCGGCGGACAAGCTTCGGCGCGTGCTTATTCCAGCTATGGCCTGAACGTACTGGCCGGTGCCGATTTTTACGTAGCCCGCCGCCTTTTCCTGGGCGTGGAGTTCGGGTTTGGTTTTTCCAGCACTGAGTATGATGACGTGACCGTTAAGGTCGGCAACCAATCCAATACCTCAGAGGGCTATAAATCCTTTGGTGCCGGGTTTAATTTCCTGGGTGGCATACGCGTAGGGTACGCCTTCTAAGAACCCGTTTTCAAGCCCCTTCTTCCCTTTCTGGCTAGTCTTGCACCGGCCGGAAAGGGAATTTTTATTTAACTTCTGTCTCTGAGGCACGTTACTTATAAGGCTGGAACAACTTATTCCCTTATGGCCATTCAAACCTCTTCTGACGCTGAGTTACGCTCCATTATCTTTGACAAGGAGCGGGTGTTGGTAAAGTTCATAGATGAAAACTGCTCTGTCTGCCAGGAACTGGCGCCCTCCATTGAACGCCTAGCCGATGACAGCCGGTACCAGCACATCACGTTCCTGCGCATGGACGCCTCAGAGAATCCTGTCTCCAGCAAGGAAGTGAAACTGTCGGGCACCCCGTTCTTCGCCACCTATTGCAACGGCACCTTAAAAGACTGCGGCCTGTTCTCCAGCGAAAAAGAAGTAGAAGCCTTGGTAGAAACGCTGTCTACGTGCTGTGAATAAGGTATTCGCCTTACGCTTTTTGCTGATTCCCTACGTTGCGTCACCGGTAATCAGTATCTTGAGGGCATGAAGGATTTTAGGCGCTTTTGGGTGGTGTGGCCGGCTCTCTTGTTGCAAGGCCTGCTTTTTCTGTCTTGTCAATCTTCTACCAACCTGGCCTCAACAGTGCCCGCGGCCCAAGTGGCCCAAACGCCGCTGCCCGCTCCGCGGCTGTCTACCATTACCTTGCCCATCTCGGTGCCCACGTCTGTCTTAGAACAGGCGCTCAACCAGCAACTCACCGGGGTGCTCTACCAAGACAATGACCTCACAGATGATGACCTGGCCGTAAAAGTGACCAAAACGGGCGCCATTAAACTTAAGGCCGAGTTCAGCAAGCTCATCATTGAGATTCCGCTGAAGGTCTGGGCCAAGGGCCGCTGGCAATGGAACGCCTGCGAACTCTGCAAAAGCCTCCAGAAAACAGAGGAAACCGAATTTGACCTGGTAGTGCGCACCGAAAGCCGCCTGCAGGTTTTGCCCAATTACCAACTCAAAAGCACCACCACCGGCGACTTTGTCTGGGGCGCGCAGAAACCCAGCCTTTCTCTGGGTCCGCTAAAGATTAACCTCGCCCCCTTCATAGAACCCGAACTCAAAGCCCAACTGAACCCCATGCTCCAGCGCCTGGACAAGGAACTGCAGCAAAAAGTAAACTTGCAGACCTACCTCACAGACGCCTGGCGCCAACTGCAGCAACCGTATCTGTTGCATGAAGGGTATAAGACCTGGCTTACCTTGGTGCCGCAAGGCGTACGGCTCACGCCCCTGGAACTGCAGAACAACCAACTCAGCCTGCAGGTGGGCATAGACGCGCTGCTCTCGGTGGTCACGGGGCAGAAACCAACGGCCACGCCGCCCCTTCCCTTGCCTGCGTTCTCGCCCACCCGCACCTTGCCACAGGAGGCCCAAATTCAGATTAACAGTGATGTCTCCTTTGCCTATCTAACCGCCATGCTGCAGCAAGAGCTCAACCAGAAGACCTTCACGTTTGAAGACGGCAAGCAGCAACTCACCATTCATGATGTGGCCCTCACTGGTGCCGGATCGCAGTTCCTGCTCGCCCTGGACGCCAGCGGCCACGCCAAAACCGGTCTCTTCACCAAGAAATTCCAGGGCAAGATTTACCTCAAAGGCACGCCTTACTATGATGCGCCCACCCAAAGCCTCAAAGTTCGGGATTTAGCCTATGACGTGCAGACCCAGGACCAACTGGTGAACGCCGCCAACTGGCTTTTGGGCAACAAGTTCAAGGCGCAGCTGCAGCAGCAGATGGTGTTCTCAGTCAAAGACCAGCTCACGGCCACCCGTCAGGCGCTCCAGAGTGGCCTTTCCCAAACCCGGCTCCATGAACAAGTAGTGCTCCGCGGCTCCCACTTCACCTTTGACGCCGACACGCTCTTTCTCACGCCCACCGGCGTGCGGGCTTTGTTTGTCGCGTCTGGGAAATTGGCGGTGGTGGTGGAATAGAGGGGATTATTTTCTTACCGTCATCCTGAGCCTGTCGAAGGATCTAACGAAGATGCTTTCTAATATTTCTGGTAAGTATTGTGGCCTTTGTTGGTGTTCTCACCAACGACCCAATCTGCAGTTCAAACAGCTTTTGTGCACGCAGTTTGCTTCCCTTCAAATTACCGCTGCCTCCTGAGTTCTACAAGGCGGCTTTTTCCATAGTCGGGCTCCGAGCGCTCACGGCCGCGAGGCCCCGCCTTCCCCTCTCGCGCTGTACCAGCTTCCTGGTGCCTTCGCCACCCGCCTGCCGGCGACGAAACCTGCTTAGGCGCTCGATGGAAAGGCTGGAAAAGGTTCGCTTTGATGGGCAGTCTGCGTTTCTGGAACCGGGTTAAATGCGTTTTCGGGCTCTAAATTGGAAATGGAGGCGAAACCAACATAATTTTCCCTACCGCAAGTTTAGCGACAGCGTAACTTGTGGCACCCAACATGGTGAGTTTATCAACTCACGTAAGTTTGTAAACTTACAACGTGTTTAACCACAAGTTACGCTGTCGCTAAACTTGCGGCAGATTACATTGTAGAGACCAGGCACCGCCTTGTCTCTACGGTGGAGGAACCGACAAACGCTTACTCCAAAGACCTCGTAGCGTGCGAAGCTCCTGCGAGCGTCTGCGCCAAAAGCCCTCGCACGCTTTCCTACTTATCGGTCCCCCGCAATCCAAAACTCCCCTCTCCATTGGGAGGGGCGGGGGTGGGGCTTTTCTGCCCTACGAGTGTCTCTGCCAATTGCGTTTTGGACCTCATTTCAAAAACAGAGCCCGAAAACGCAGTTCCCTATTTCCAGATGGCCTGGCGGTCTACCACGGTTTTCTGGGTGAATAGCGCTGGATCCAGGGTAGCGGCGGCGTGAATGTCTTTGATGTTGAGACGGTCATTGGGGTCTGTGCTGCGGCCCGAGGAAAGTAGGAGTTTGCCATATTTCTGGTAATTGGTCCAGGGCCGGGTGAAGTTGGGCTTTTCATCGGTGTACTTGGCAAAATAGCTCCACTCTGTGATCAGGCGGCTTTTCTTGTCCACGGCCAGTAGGTACTTGTTGTCTGGGGTCACGCCTACTTGCGAGAAGGTCATTTCCAGCATATCGGCTGGGGCACCGGCCTGGGTGGTGCCGTCGCCTTTGTAGCGCAGGGTCACGCCGGGGTCCAGAATCTTGTAGGGCATGAGCAGCCAGTACGAGTTGTTGGCCCACATGGGGTACATGCGCCTAATCAGCGGGCTGGCCCTGGTGGTGTCGGTGACTTGGGTGCCGCGCAGAAAGACCTGGCCCTGGCGGGTGCTGAGGTTGCTGAGCACTACCAGAGAATCGCCGCGCTCATAGCGCAGGTCGTTGGTTTTCTTGTCCCAGATGTGGTATTGGTTGTTGAAGGTCCAGGCAATGAAGCGGGTGTCTTCCCAGGCTTTTCTGCCGCCCAGCGCCGCCAGTACTTCCTGGGCAATGGCCGTGGCCTTGGGGTCTACGGGCACCGAGGTGGTGGTAGCTTGGGAAGAGGTTTTGCAGCTCTGCCCAAAAAGCGTGGCGGCCACAAAAAACAGCAGGAAGATAGATTTCATAACGAAGGCCTGGTTGAGAGAGGCAAGATACAAATTGCGCCCCGGAAGCAACGGCGTTCTGTACTTTTTCTGCCGGGTTTAACCAAAGCGCCGCACTGCCGTATTAAAAATCCAACATATTCTATACAACCTGCATCTTCGGCCTATGGCAAAATACACCAAACAAGGCATTTGGGGTCTCATCAAAAACTCGGCCTCTGAGTTCATCAAAAACAAGTCGTTGCGGTTAGCCGCCGCGCTGTCATACAACACCATTTTCTCGCTTCCGCCGCTGCTGTTCATTGTGGTTAAGGCTGCCAGCTATTTCTTCGGGGATGAAGCGGTGACCGGCGAACTCAACACCCAGATCAGCGGTATGGTAGGCCCAGAGGCGGCTCAGCAGATTCAGGAATCCTTGACCAAAGTACACATGGAAGGCAGCAGCCCGCTGGCCACTTGGATTGGGATTGGCACGCTGGTCTTCGCCAGTACCACTATTTTCGTCACGCTGCAGGAGTCTCTGAACCAGGTCTGGAATCTGGAGGCCAAGGCCAAGAACGGCATCCTGAAAATGGCTATTGACCGTTTGCTTTCCTTCGGGTTGGTGCTGAGCATTGCGTTTCTGCTGCTGGTGAGTTTGGTGCTGAGCGCCGTGCTGGCCGCGCTCACCGGCTACCTGCAGAAGTTGCTGCCCGGCATTGCGGTGGTGTTCATCCATATCCTCAACCTGGTGGTTTCCTTGGGCATTATCACGTTGTTGTTCGCGCTGATCTATAAATATTTACCAGACGCCATTATTCGCTGGCGCGATGTGTGGGTGGGTGCTTTTGTGACCGCGTTGCTGTTTGTGCTGGGCAAGTTTTTGATTGGCTGGTACCTGGGTCAGAGCGACATGGGAAGTTCCTACGGGGCGGCCGGCTCCATCATCATCCTGCTCTCATGGGTGTATTATTCCTCATTAATCATCTTTTTCGGCGCCGAACTCACCCAGGAATACGCTGACACCTACGGCCAACCGGTGCGGCCTAACCACAACTCGGTGCGTATTGAAGTTCGCGAAGTGCCCCACGAGGAAACCGAAGACGCCAAGTCTGGCCGGCCACCCGCCGAAGGCCGCTTCAGGGAGTCCTAAGCCTTGACGTAGATTTTCAAAGAGCATCGGTTTTCAAAAGCCGATGCTCTTTTTATTTCAATAACTATTCACCCAGCGGTGCATTTGAGAGGTTTCCTGTTTTAGGGCTCATTTCTGGAAACGAAGCCAAAAACGGAGCCGGGAAATACCGTTGTATCCTTTGGGAAACCAGCCCAGAAACCCGGTTTTCTTTCTGTAACATTGCACCACCTAAGCACGCGGCTACAGCCTGCGTTTGCCAAGGAAAACTAGAAGCCAGATGGGGGTCAGGCGCAGGCGGGCTGTCTCTTTAAAATACTAGTCCCCGGGGCAGAAAGCATGGCCATTTTCAGCGATTTTCCGTATACAGTTCATTCACGTGACACTTCCTTCACCTATCTTTTCTGAACCGGTTATGCGGCGGCTGCTTGTGCTTTTGATGTTGTTCCCGGTTTGGTCGTACGCCGGTTGCCAAAGCAACCCAGACCCCGACACGCCCCGTGTGGCGGCCAAACCGGCCAAGCCCAAGCCTGTGGCCGTTAAAAGCGCTTACCAACGCAATTTCAACAACACGGCCGTCATGAACGCGTTCTACGCCCGCGCCGAGCAGCAGGCCCAGGACCACCCAGAAATCACCAAGGCCTCTGACTTTATTGCCAACCCGTTTTTGCCCGTGCCAGACGCGGCGCTCAAGCAGTACGTGGCCCAGGTGAAAGCGCCGCTGCAACTGGTGAAAGACACCGTGACCAATCTCCACAACGCGCGGTACATAGACACGCTTTTTCACCTCAACTTTGATTCCAGCACCGTGGAGCTGTATTACCCGGCCTACACCAAACGGTTCCTGCTGTCTTACGCCGATGTCAAGAGCCCCAACCTGCCCCTCCGCAATGGCCTCAAAGTAGGCTCCACCCGCGAGGAACTCCTCCAGAAACTGGGCACCTACAAACTGTTCATCAAAGAGCGCAAGAACGTGGTGGAAGTCTGTGACTTTGAGCGCAACTCCTGGCTGCGGTTCTACCTGCACAAAGACCGCGTGGCCAGCATTCAGTATGAAGGCTACATTGATTAATTGGGAATTGAGAATTAGGAATTAAGAATTGTGTTCTTTGAGTTAAACATGCTCTTAAGTTACTCCCTCTTCCATCCTATCAAAATTGTCATCCTGAAAGGACCTTGTGGGCAAACTAGATAAACCTAAACAAGACGCTATTTCTCAAAACAAATCCCAGATTAGACGCATTTGGCCTTCCGTTTTTGGCTCCGTTTCCAGAAATGAGCCCGAAAACGGGATTTTCTCTACCAGAAATTCCTACTTCTTACTTCCTAATTCTTAATTTTAAGGATGCATGTAGAGGTTAGACAGACGAAGGATGGGTCTTCCACCCTTTTTGTGCCGGAATTGAATGAGCATTACCACTCGGTGCACGGGGCGTTGCAGGAATCACAGCACGTGTTCATCAAGATGGGGTTGCAGGCCACGCTGGAGCGTCTGCCGGCCGTACGTCTGCTGGAAGTAGGGTTTGGCACTGGCCTTAACGCGTTGCTAACCTTGCAGCATTCGCTGGCCACTGGCGCCACTGTGCAGTATGACACCCTGGAGAAATATCCGCTTTCAGCGGAAGTGGTGGACAAATTGGAGTTTGAGAAATTCATCCTGAACCCAGAACTGCTGGACTTTTTCCAACCGTTGCACGCCGCGCCCTGGGAACAGCCTGTGCCCATTACGCCAAACTTCACGCTGCAAAAGCTGGAAATTGATTTAGAGGCCTTCGCGCCCGCGCCGGAAAGCTATGATTTGATTTACTTTGACGCCTTCGCGCCAGAGAAACAACCCCACCTCTGGACAGACGCCATTTTCCAGAAACTCTATGATGCCCTGGCTCCCGGCGGCAGGCTGGTGACCTACTGCGCCAAAGGCAGTTTCAAGCGCAGCCTCAAAGCCGCCGGTTTCACGGTTGAGGCGCTGCCCGGCCCACCCGGCAAACGCGAGATGACCCGCGGGGTGAAATAAGCATTTGCCGTTTTTGGCTTCATTTTGGGAAATGAGGGCAAAAACGGAATGTAGCGTCGTGGCACTGACACGACGTGGTTCTACGGAGCAGTTCAGTTTCAATTTTCTGAGGACTGATTTCGCAGTTTTGCTCAAGCTTTAGGTCTGTTGCCGAAAGAGCTGTTAAAGTTTCAGGTGGACACATTGTGTCAGTGCCACGACGCTACAAATCTGTTTTGCCGTTTTCGGGCTTCGTTTTGGGAAATGAGGGCAAAAACACAAATAGCCCATGTAAATGTGGGCATTTTAAAAGATTGTGGAGGTTGTTTTGTACCTTCATCTTTCCAAACAAACACAAACAACCTGCATTTCATGAAAACCTTTTATTTCCTGGGCGTGCTGCTGCTCAGCAGCTTGGGCCTACACGCCCAGCAAGGGCAACCCGCCAAGGCCAATTACCAGTTGGCTTCCCGCTTCTCGCCTAAAAAACTGGAGAAGCTCATTTTCACCACCAGCCTAGACCCACACTGGCTCAAGAAAACCGACCAGTTCTGGTACCAGTATGAGACCTCCAACGGCAAGAACTGGTACATTGTAGACCCGGCCACCAAGAGCAAACGCGCCATTTTTGACCTGGACCAGGTGGCCGCCGCCATCACGCTTATTGTGAAGGACCCGTTTGACGCGCAGCACCTGCCCATTGAAAACCTCAAGTTCACCGAAGACGAAAAAAGCGTGATGTTTGAGGTGAAAAGCTCTGTGGATGTGGTGAAGAAAGACCGCCTGGACAAAAAAGCCGCCGACTCACTGGAGAAGAAAACCCACTACTTCCAGTATAATCTGGCCAACCGCCAAGTCATAGAGCTCACAGACTACAACAAACCGAAGACCAAGCCCCGGTGGGCCGCTATCTCCCCGGACCAGCAGGTAATCTTGTTCGCCAAGAACTACAACCTGTATTGGATGGACAAGGTTAACTATGAGAAAGCCCTCAAAAATGAGAAGGACTCCACCATTGTAGAAAACCAGCTTACCAAAGACGGCATAGAAAACTATAGCTACGGCGGCGATGCCAACGGTGAGAACAATGTAGAGAAAGAGAAAAACAAGAATAACCGCAAACCCGCCTTCGTGCTGTGGTCACCAGATTCTAAGACGTTTCTGATCACCCGCACCGATGCCCGCAAGGTGAAAGACCTGTGGGTAATTCATAACACCGCTGCCGGCAGACCTGCCCTGGAAACCTACAAATACCAGATGCCCGGCGAAAAGGAAGCGCCTATCAGAGAGTTTGTGCTGTTCAACTTCCCGGCCAAAACCCAGCGTAAAATCACCGCCGCCGCCTTCAAAGACCAGGAAATTTCTGTGTGGGGCGCGCCCGCCAAGCAAAGTTCCAGAGATGATGAATTCCGCCCTAGCTTATGGCACGGCACCGCCAACCAAATCTATTTCACCCGCACCAGCCGTGACCTGAAGAAGATTGACGTCTGCGTGCTGGATGTGAACAACGGCACCGTGAAACCCATCATTGAGGAACGCTTCAACACGTATGTAGAAGTAGCCCGCGTGGGCCTGGTAAACAACGGCAGCGAGTTGATTCATTGGTCGGAGCGTGACGGCTGGGGCCATTTCTACCTGTATGACGGCAACGGCAAACTCAAAAACCAGATCACCAAAGGCGCTTTCCACTGTGAAGACCTGGTGGCCATTGACGAGAAAGCCCGCGTGCTCTACTTCTCGGCCAACGGCCGCGAAGCCAAGGAAGACCCGTATTACCTGCACTTGTACCGCGTGAATTTTGACGGATCTGGCCTGAAATTGTTGAACCCCGGCGATTTTGACCACCAAAGCAGCATGAGTGACAGCCGAAGATTCTTCGTGAACAATGCTTCGCGCGTGAATACCGTGCCGGTTTCTGCCTTATATGACAACAACGGCAAGAAAGTGATGGACCTGGAGAAAGCCGATTTGTCACGCTTGATGACCACGGGCTACAAATTCCCGGAGCCGTTCAAAGTAAAAGCTGATGATGGCATCACCGATCTGTACGGTGTCATGTACAAGCCCTTCGATTTTGACTCTACCAAGAAATACCCCATCATTCAGTACATCTACCCAGGTCCGCAGACCGAGGCCGTGAACAAAGCCTTCGGCCGCAGCATGGACCGCATGGACCGTCTGGCGCAGATGGGCTTTATAGTAGTGACCGTGGGGAACCGCGGCGGTCACCCCGCCCGGAGCAAATGGTACCACACCTTCGGGTACGGCAACCTGCGTGACTACGGCCTGGCAGATAAGAAAGCTACCGTGGAACAATTGGCAGACCGCCACAAATTCATTGACGCCGACCGCGTGGGCATTACCGGTCACTCCGGTGGTGGTTTCATGTCAACGGCGGCCATGTTGGTCTACCCAGATTTCTTTAAAGTAGCCGTGTCTGGCGCGGGTAACCATGAAAACAACATCTATAACCGCTGGTGGTCTGAGAAACACCACGGCGTGAAAGAAGTGATCACGGCCAAAGGCGATACCACCTACCAGTACAGCATTGACAAGAACCCAGACCTGGCTAAAAACCTGAAAGGCCGCTTATTGCTGACCCACGGCGATATTGACAACAACGTGCACCCGGCCAACTCCATCAGAATGGCCGATGCCCTGATCAGAGCCAACAAGCGCTTTGATTTGGTGCTCATGCCCGGCCAGCGCCACGGCTACGGTGACATGACGGAGTACTCGTTCTGGTTAACCGCCGACTATTTCTCCAAGTACCTGCTCGGCGATTTCTCCCAAACCGTAGATATCACTGAGATGAACCGAGACCTGGAGCAGAACAACAAACGCCCCGCCGGCCGCAGAGCCACGCCAGAACAGGAAGATTAATTGATTTGAATTCGATTTTAAGAAAGCCCCGGCGTGCAGACGTTGGGGCTTTTTTTGTATTTTGATGTACGCCTGAATGTTTCTTTTGAAATCACGCATTCCTGATCTGTAGGGACAGGTCGCGACCTGTCCTGAACACTGGCCGAAGCAATTGATTCTCTCTGCAACAACACTGAGTTTCCCTTCGGGAATGCGTGGACCGGGTTTGTGTACCAGAAATGCGTGGATCAGGAATGCGTACGGACAGGTCAAGCCCTGTCCCTACACTTACGAAACGCCAACCATCAGATCTAAATTTTCCACTATAGAGCAGCGTTTGCTGCCTCAAACTCTCGTCTAATCAATCCTCAATGGGAGAATCTTTATCCGGCCAGCATTTTCACTGAAAAAACAATCAGCAATTAGCAATCAACAATTTCCCGTTTTCGGCTTCGTTTTCAGAAATGAGCCCAAAAACGGAAGCTTTGCGTATAAGGCAGCTATGAAGCATTTCGTCACTTTTTTGATAGGGCTAGCAGCCAGCACGGTGGTGTCCTGCTCTAATGAGAGCAACGCTAACTATGAGCGCAACCCCACCGCTGAGACCGTGACCCAGGCCGCCGACATTCCGCAGGTATCCTTTGAGGCGTTTGCCGAAGAATTGGCTCCTTTGGCGTTGCCATTCACGGCGGGCTGCAGTTTTGCGTTCGTGCCCTCGCCTACCGCAGACACGGCGGCGGCAGGTCATTTCCTGAAACCGCATGAACTGCCGTACAGAAAAGTAATTGTCAACAAAAACGTGGTGGCGCTGGTGGTGCTGTTCCCCACAGATGAAATTCTGCCACGCCTGCGCACCTTCACCCCAGACGGAAGACAGCTGGATGAACAGGATTTAAAGTTTCTGCCGTGCCGCGAAGAACCTAGTTCTGACCACCGGGAGCAGTTCACCATCGCCAAAGACTTCACTATTACGCACACAGACAGCACCACGCGCTGGCAAGTAGATGCGCAGTACAATGAAGTGCCCAACACCAGAAAACTCACCGTTACCAGAAAGCGCTTTAAGATTCAGGCCAACGGGCAGATTGACGAAGTGAAGTAAAAGGCCAAGCTTTGGAAGATTTTCCGTTTTCGGCTCCGTTTCTGAAAATGAGCCCGAAAACGCAAGCCTGGCGCAACCATTTCTACCTTTGCCCGTGATTGGGTAACTTACCGCCGCAACAGACCGCCACTATGAAAGAATTCAAGAAATATTACATTCTTCCGGCCACGCCGGAGGAAGTCTATATTGCCCTCACCAACCCCATCACCCTGGAAATCTGGACCGGTGACGCCGCGCAGATGTCCACGGAGCCCGGCTCTGAGTTTTCGCTCTGGGATGACAACATTGTGGGCAAGAACCTGGAGTTTGAGGAAAACAAAAAGCTGGTGCAGCACTGGTACTTTGAAGGCGAGCCCGAAGATTCCATTGTCACCATCAAACTGCACCCGCACAAGCACGGCACGTCTATGGAAGTAAAACAGACCAACATCCCAGATGAGGCCTATGAAGACATGGTGGCCGGTTGGGACGAAAGCTACGTCGGTTCCCTGGTTTCGTTTTTTGAGGAGCAGTAGGCAATAAGAGTTAGAGCCGGTTTATGGCGGAGTAAAACTTATGTATTCCTCGCTTCTGCAGAAGCAAAAACCATTTCAGCTATTTCCTGCTTTCTGTTTTGGGGCTCATTTCCAGAAATGAGCCCCAAAACAGAAAGCAGAAAAGACCGTAGCATTTAACTGGAATTTTGCTCCTTGATTTACATTAAATCTTAAACAAAAAAGAGAGGCCGGTGTGTACCGGCCTCTCTTTTTTGTTATATGGTGCAATGGGCTAATCTACATCCCACCATACTTTGCCGTACATGGTGTCACCACCTTTGGCAGCAGCGGTGTAATTTTCCGCGTTCAGGAATACTTCATTAGAGGGGTACATCTGTCTGGTAGGAACGTTGTTTCCGCCGGAAGGAATAAGGTTGTTGGGGTACCCGGTTCTTCTCCACTCAGCCCAGGCCTCATACCCGTGCATGAAAAGGTGGATCCAACGCTGGGTGCCAATCTGCTCCATGGCTCTGGCAGGGTCATAGGTCACGCCTGGTTGGGCCAGCAACGTGTTGGCGGCAGCCAAGGCGTCAGCAGCGGTCACCACAGGCGTTACACCGGCCGGGGTGACGGTCCATTGGGCCACTGAGTTCCGGATGGCGTTGTCATAATTGGTTTTGGCTTCTGCGTCACCACCGGTGATCCAGCCTAATTTGGCGGCTTCTGCTCTGGCGAACAACACCTGCGCATACGTCACCAAATACACCGGTGCGTTCTGCGCGGAAATGGCCGTTCCCAACAGTGAGTAGTTGCTCACGTTAGGCATGCCCGCCGTGGTACCAAACGGCAGACCAATATACTCTCTGGTAGATTTGGTTGGCTGGCCATACACCGGCAATCTTGGGTCAGAAACCGGTTTCATGTAATCAACCAGGGTCTTGGTCAACGCCCACCACTCACGGCCTCTGCTCACTTCACCAAACCAGTAGTTCTGGTTGTTGGCATCTGCCAGGTGCTTGAAGACAAAGTTATCGGCGTTGGCGGTCATTACGCCATCTGCCAAAGCCGCGTTAAACTCAGTGTTGCCTTTGTTTGGGTTCACCTTAGAAATACGAAGCGCCATTAACAACCTGATGGTGTTGCCCAGCTTTTTCCACTTGGTCATGTCACCGGCATAAATGATGTCATTGGTCACGGCTCCGGGCACAATCTGGTCATTGGCTTCTTTCAGCAATATAAACAGGCTGTTGTAGATAGACTCCTGGGTGTCATACTTAGGGGTGAACTCGGTATTGCCTTTCAGCGCCTCTGAGTACGGTACATCTCCCCAACGGTCTGTGATGTGCCAGAAGTAATACGCCTTCAGGATCTTGGCCACCGCCAACTGGTTGGCCACCGGGCCTTGCACGGCGTTGAGGTCCTTGGAGGTAAGGGCGGTTTCAATGTTCATCAAAGGCCCCTGGTACAGACCATAGAAGCTGGTTCCCCCGGAAGGGTACAAAGAGGCCGTTGGGTACTGGGTCTCGGCCAGGAACTGGGCCATGAATTCGCCTTGCGGCGATGAGCTTAAACCAGGCAAGGACAGCATGGCGTTGGCCAGCAATTGCATGCCTGAGGCATTGGCAGGTGAGTTTGGCGTTATGTTCAGATCATCGTCAAACTCTGTGCAACTCCCCACCAAGGAGAGGCATGCCACCATTACTATAAATATCTTCTTCATTCTCATCTCAATTAAAAGGTGATGTTAAGGTTTACCCCATAGGATCTAACCGTGGTCAACTGGCCAGACTCATACCAGCTAATGCCCTGGCTACCAGCAGACAGTTCTGACGGATCTAAGCCTTTGGGGGCATCTTGCCACAGTTGCGCCACGTTGCGGGCAATAAAGGCCAGACCAACACGCTCAAACGGCAGTTTGCCCAGCACAGATTTCTCTAAGGTGTAGCCCAAACGTACTTCTCTCAGTTTCACGTAAGAGGCATCATACAACCAGTCATCATAAATACGTCTGGCCACGGTGCCGTAATAGGTTTGTGGGTTCACATACACAGTGGCAGACTGGCCGCTCACGTTCACCCCGTTAATGACGGTGTTGGGTCCGTACACGCCGTCTACTCTAACGCCACCGCCTTCGGCAACAGGGTCCCGTACGTTCTTACCGCGGTCATTCATGGCCACCGTCTCTGCGTCTTGTCCGGTTCTCATGGCCAGCATTTTAGTGCGGCTAAAGAACTGACCGCCAATCTGGTAGTCAATCATGGCAGATACGTCAAACTTCCAGAGTCTCACGGTGTTCTGTAAACCGCCGGTGTAATCTGGCAACACGCTCCCAAAGTTATAAGTTGCATCTGTGAACAACGGAATACCAGAGCCATTCATCAAAATTTTACCGGTAGCGGCATCACGCTGATATGACTGCCCTACCAAAACGCCAAAGGCCTGCCCTACATAAGAGTTAATGTAACTGGTAGTAGAGGAATAGGTAGTATTGTCATACGGGAGCACCTGGCTTCCTTCAGCCAGTTCCACCACTTCGTTAATATTTCTGGAAATGTTGAACGTCATGTCCCATGAAATATTATCCTTTTTGATAGGGGAACCGGTCAAGGTAAGTTCAATCCCTTTGTTCTGGATCAGACCGGCATTGATGGTAGTTGAACCGTAGCCACTAGCGCCTGAAACTGTCAGAGGCAACACCTGGTTTTTATTCTTCTGCTGATAAAATGTCAGGTCAACCCCCAAACGGTTTTGCAAGAACTTCAAGTCAATACCGGCCTCATAGGAGTGCGCGAAAGCTGGCTTCAAGAGCGGGTTGTTCAGGTTGTCTGGCACTGACAGGGTATTTACGTTTGAAGTACCCGTATTATAAACCGTACCTGTGCTGTAGAAGGCAGTAGTTTGATAAGGACTTAAGTCAGAACCGGCCTGGGCATAACTCACACGTACTTTACCAAATGAAAGCGGGCTCCAGTCTAACAGTTCACTAAATACAAATGAACCTGAAACAGAAGGGTAGAAATAAGAGTTGTTGTCTTTTGGCAGGGCAGAAGAAATGTCATTTCTGATAGACGCATCTAAGAAATAGGTGTCATTGTACCCCAAAGAAACCATACCGTACACACTGCGCACTTCTTTTCTGCGCAGAAAAGAGGTAGTAGATGGTCTGTCAACGGAGGCGCCAATGTTGTAGAAGCCCGGTACAGAAAGGCCACCCACCGTTGACATGCTCAAGTAGGTGTAATGGTCTGTGAACAAGTTAGCACCCACGTTGGCGTTCAAAGAGAGGGCACCCCACTCTTTGTCATACTGCGCCAGGAACTCATAGTTCATCTGCTTACCCTGGTATTTACCGGTAGAGAACGCTGGCAAAGGCTCTTGCCCGCCGGCCCCAATGCGTGACTCAATGTTTTGGGTGAACAAGTCGCCGCGTACAAAGCCGCTCAGTTTCAAGGCTGGCAACACGGTGTAGGTCAGACCTACATCTCCAAACATACGGTCTCTGCTGTCAGTCACAGGGTTCTCATAGGCCTCAAAATATGGGTTATTCCAGTACAGGCCTTTGAAGTTAGAAACTACCCCGGCGCTGGTACCTGTCAACGGAACGGCTCTAATGTTCCACTGCAGAATGGTACCGTCATCATATTTGTAATTTTTCAGGCGCTTCATGTCCACGTTGCGCTGGAACCACTGGGTGGTGTAGCGCGAACCCAACTCTGAGCCCTGGCTTGGGCGTTGGGCGCTGTTGGTGGCAATGTTCACGTTGGCAGAGAAGTTCAGCTTTTTGCTCACGTCAATGCCGGCGCTCACGCCCACGTTGTTTCTTCTTAACCAGGTGTTGGGCTCCACACCTTCAATTCTGGTGTCATTGAAGCTTAACCGGAAGTTGGTGTTCTCGCCGCCGCCGGTAATGGTCAAGCCGTTGTTCAGGTTGGTACCGGTCTCATAATAGTCTCTGATGTTGTCTGGGTGCGCCACAAAAGGCGTCTCCTTGCCAAAGTCAGGGTCTTGTGGGAAGAAGCTGTAGAACTGGCGCGCGGGTGTTCCATCCATTTTAGGGCCCCAGCTTTCATCTACGTCTAACTGCACCACTTTCTGACCGTTGGGCAACACGTTCCAGGTTTGCTTGGAGCCACCGCCGTATAGGTTCTGCAAGGGCAGGAAGTTACCGGCTTTTTCAATGGAGAAGGCTGAGTTCAGTTGTACGGTTACTTTTTTGGCACCTTTCGCGCCTTTCTTAGTAGTGATCATGATCACCCCGTATTGCCCTCTCAAACCGTACAGCGCAGAAGCCGCCGGTCCTTTCAAAACGTTCACAGACTCAATATCTTCTGGGTTGATGTCCTGGCCCAGGTTACCGAAGTCAGCCCCGGCGTCACCGGCGAAGTTGGCATTAGAAATAGGGGTTCCATCAACCACAATCAACGGAGGGGTAGCCCCGTTCACAGAGTTAACGCCTCTGATAGATAACTTTTGGGTACCGCCCATGCTGGCCCCAGAAGAGCCCACCACCTGCACCCCGGCTACTTTACCAGCCAAGGAACCCAATACGTTCTGCTCTTTGGTAAGGGTAAGGTTATCGCCTCTCACCTCTTGGGTGGAGTAACCCAGAGAGCGCTCGCTGCGCTGAATGCCCAGGGCGGTCACCACTACTTCGTTCAGCTGTTTGCTGTCTGGGGTAAGGGCCACGGTAAAGGTAGATTGCCCGGCCACCGGCAGTTCGCGGGTAATATAGCCCAGGTAACTCACCACCAGCACGGCGGCTTCATCTGGCACGCGCAGTCTGAATTCACCGTTGGCGTCTGTGGAAGTTCCCAAGGTGGTTCCTTTCACTACCACGCTCACGCCCGGCAACCCGGTACCGTCATCTGAGGCGGTTACCCTGCCGCTCACCTCCCGCTGCTGGGCATACGCAATGCTCAACGAGGATAGAAGCGTCAATAAAATGAGTAATGTTTTTTTCATGCTTTGTTTGTAGTTAAAAGTGTAAAGTTGGTTTGTTAGAAATGGGCGGAACGGTGCTATTTGCGATGAATTATAGCAAGAAAATACAGCAACTCCTACACTTAATTAAAAAAAATAATAACATAGAGGTAACATCCTGACTCCTACCGGGTCTGGTTTCTACCACTTGCCACCTGCCCTGGCAAATCTTTCCGGCACGCACCGCCCTCTTTAGAAAAAGTACGCGTCCGTTTTTCGCTCCATTTCCAGAAATGAGCCCAAAAACGGAAATAAGACAAAGGAATTCTAGTGACTGAATCTCAGAGTAGAGGTTCAGCAGCCCGCAAATTTTTCTGGAAGGCGAAAAGCAATAATAGTGCTTACCATTCTGCAGGAGATAAAATCCCTGAGAGCTTGTTTAAATTTCTATTTTGCCAGCGAAAACTGGGAGCGAAAGGTTCTGGCGAAGCCTTTTTTGAGCAGCGTAGCAGCGCTACGGTGAGAGAAAAAGGCGATGCCAGGTTCTTTTGATGCCAGTTTTCGCTGGCAAAATAGAAATTTAAACATGCTCTGAAGCGGTAGAACCCTTAAAAACGGAAGAAGAAAGAAATGAGAAGGGATTTGGACTCAGGAAAAAGTGTAGATTTTCTCTGGCGTAATCACCGCGTCTAAGGTGAAATCACTGGCTTCGGCGTCATCAATCACGTCTACCGGGGGCGTTAATGAAAGGCCTATTTTCTGGCTGGAGGCCGGAATTAGCGCCAGGAAACGGTCATAAAACCCTTTGCCGTAGCCCACGCGGTGGCCTTGCTGGTCGAAACAAAGCAATGGCACCAGCACAGTGGTCATCTCAGACTCCGGCACGGGCAGTGAATTCACCGGCTCCGGAATGCCCCACCGGTTCTCCTGCAGCCCGGTGTCTGGGTTCAGGTGGAAATGGGTCATGGAGAAATCAACCGGGTTGGCAACCGGCACCACCACCTGCGTCTGCGGAAATTCGGCCCAAAGTTTTCGTACAATGAGCCACGTGTCTAGTTCATGGTGCTTCTTGATGGGCAGAAATGTGTGTACCGACCCGCCCTGGGTTGGAGCATAGTGCGCGAAGAATAGGTCAGCGATCTGTTGGCTTTGCTGTGCGAGTTCTTCTGCCGACAGGCGTTTGCGCCGGGCCAGGTACTCTTTCCGCAGGTATGCCTTCAATGCCATGCTATTCCTCCTCCAGTACAGTAAACGTAAACGCGAACGGTTCAAACGCGTCTACCAAGGCTTGGATAAACTGAGGGTTGTTGGTCTGGTAGGTAAGCAGGTTGTCTACGCGCTCTTGCAACACGCCCGTGGGGAATAGCTTTTCCTTGAGGTTGGCCAGTTGATTGTAGGCCGTGTCATTCTTGCTTTCAATGGCCTTGTTGAGCTTCTTCTCCAACATCTGGAAACTGTTCTGCGCTTTCTGGCCTTCGGCACCCACGGCTTTCACCAGGGTAGGGTCAATGGTTTGGGCCAGTTCCTCTACTTGTCTGAAAGCGGCTTCCACGGCTTCGCGCTGCGCGGCAAGGTTTATTTCCTCTTGATTTAATAACTCAGCCAGGCGCTTTTTGAGCTCGGACAGGTCTTTGAAGATTTCCGGCACGGTGAGACCCAGTTTCTCCAGGCGCTGCGCGTTGGGTTTGGTCACGTACATGGCCGAGTTGCGCAGCATCACCGCCGGATACGGCACGTCAAACGCCTCAAACATGCCTTTCAACTGAAACCAATAGGCCACTTCGGCGCCGCCGCCAATGTAGGCCAGGTTGGGCAACACCAGTTCCTGATACAGCGGGCGCAGCACCACGTTGGGGCTGAAACGCTCTGGGTGCGCATGCACCTGCTCCAGCATTTCTGCTTGCGTGAACACCATGCCGCTGTTGAGCACTTTGTAGTGACCGTTTTCCAGCACAATGCGTTCGCGCAGGTTTTCGTCCAGGTAGAACAGGTTGAGCTCGCGCACCATCACCTGCGGTTTGTAGTGGGGCTCCAGCGCGGCATTGGTCTGGGTAACGGCTTTGTAGCTCAGCTGCTGGGTCAGTTCCTTTTCCACCACAGGCGCGAAGGCTTGCTTTAAGGCCACGCTGTCGCCGTCCAGGCAGACCACGCCATATTCGCCGAACAATCCGTTCACAATGCGCCGGGTGGCCTGGGCCAGGGTAGCGCTCTCGGTGTAGGCTTCCTCAAACAGCGGATAGTGCTCGGGCATGGCATCCAGGAGCTCGTTCAGGCCATCGGTGGACAATCTACCCACAGCGCCGCCGGCTTCTTGCTCCCATTCGTACTTCTTCCCGAACAGGTTGAAATGGTTCACCTCGGCAAAGTCATGGTCCTCGGTGGCCATCCAATACACGGGCACAAATTTCTGCGCAGGGTACGCTTTCTGCAGTTCGCGGGCAGAGGTGATGGCCGTGACAATCTTGTAAATAAAGTACAGCGGACCGGTGAACAAGTTGAGTTGATGACCGGTGGTGATGGTAAACGTTTGCTCTCCGGCCAAGGCCGAAATATTCTCCTGCACCGCGGCGCTTGTTTCCAACCCTTGGTATTGGCGTTGCAGTTCCTCTACCAAGACCTGCCGCTGCGCCGCCGGGAAGTTGCGCTGCTGCATTAGTTGCTTAAAGGCAGGAATCTCAGGAAAAGCGGCGTAGAACGGCTGGAGCCTGGCATCTTGGTTCAGATAGTCCAGCACAAGCGAAGAGAAGGCACCGGTGGCGCTATAGTCAATACAGGAAACTTTCATACAGTGGGTGCGGCCCAAAATGATTGGCTAGCCGTGCAAAGGTAAAATCTATTTTCAGAATACGGTGCTACCTACGTTTTGCAACAGCCGGCTGCTGGTATTGTTGGAGAAACTGCCGTTTAATTGTTGATTGCTTATGGCTAATTGTTGTTCTCCCTTTCCCGTTTTTGCCCTCGTTTCTGAAAATGGGGCCAAAAACAGGAAAATGATAGTAGTTGCCAAACGCGGATTCTCCCCTTGAGAGTAGCGTAGAGGAGTGTTTGCATCTGCTAAGGTTTTCTGTATTCTTAGCGCGGAAGTTACTTCCGTGCTTATGTGGAAAAGTCACGGAAATAACTTCCGCGCCATAGATGCGGGTTTTCCCCTCAAGGGGAGAATCATCTGCCATGCGTAGAGTCGCTGTTTCACAGCGAGGGTCGTCAGAAGACTACCCAACATCCGTGGGCATGAGTCTGGAGACTCGCGCCAGCGAAAATTTCTAACTAGGCCAGCAAGGGACTTAGCAGAAATGAAAAGACCTCACAGGTTTTGAAAACCTGTGAGGTCTGAATCTCTTTTTCCGTTTTTGGCTCCGTTTTCAGAAATGAGCCCGAAAACGGGATTAAAGAATTATAGATTCCTGCATGGCTATATGTTTTTGCTCTACGGCAGCGGAAGTTCCAACTACTTCACCGTACAGGTCAAAGTCTGTGGAACTGGTGATTTTCACATGGGCGAAGTCTCCCAAACGCACATAGGTACTGTCTGCGGGCACCAACACTTCATTGTCAACTTCCGGGGAGTCATACTGGGTACGGCCCACGAAATAGCCACTCTCCTTCCGGTCGAACAGGACTTTGTAGGTGTTGCCTACTTTCTCCTCGTTCATCTCCATGGAAATACCTTGCTGCAGTTCCATGATGATGTCGGCGCGCTCCTGTTTTACTTCGTCTGGCACATCATCAACCAAGGTATGGGAATGCGTGTTTTCTTCGTGGCTGTAGGTGAAAATACCCAAACGGTCGAAACGGCTTTCCTCTACCCAACGGTACATCTCCTCAAAATCCTGCTGCGTCTCCCCAGGGTGACCGGCAATCAAGGTTGTTCTCAAGGCGATGTCTGGCACGCGCTGACGGATGGTATCTACCAGTTCCAGCGTGCGGCGCTTGGAAATACCGCGGCGCATAGTCTTGAGCATGTTGTCTGAGATGTGCTGCAACGGCATGTCCAGGTACTTGCAGATGTTCTCGCGCTCTACCATTACGTCTAGGGCATCCATCGGGAATTGGCTTGGGTAGGCGTATTGCATTCTAATCCACTCAATGCCATTCACGTCTGAAAGGCGCTGTAACAACTCAGCAAGTTTGCGCTCACCGTAGTGCTGCAAGCCGTAATAGGTCAAATCTTGGGCAATGAGAATCAATTCTTTGGTGCCCATGTTGGCTAGGCGCGTGGCTTCTTTCACCAGGCTGTCCATGGGACGGTCAACGTGCTTGCCGCGCATGAGCGGGATGGCGCAGAACGAGCAGGGACGGTTACAGCCTTCGGCGATTTTGAAATACGCGTAGTGCTTGGGCGTAGTGAGCAGACGCTCGCCAATGAGTTCATGCTTGTAATCAGCGTCCAGCGTTTTCAGCAGCTGCGGCAATTCCAAGGTTCCGAAATAGGCATCTACCTGCGGGATTTCAGCTTCTAAAGAGTCCTTGTAGCGCTGCGAGAGGCAACCGGTCACGTAGAGTTTGTCAATGGCCCCGGCTTCTTTGGCATCGGCGTACCGCAAAATGGTGTCAATAGATTCCTGCTTCGCGTTGTCAATGAAGCCGCAGGTGTTCACAATGATGATATTGGCGTCGTCTTTCTCCGAGTCATGCACCACGTGGCGGTCGTTGGCCTGCAACTGGCCCATGAGCACTTCAGAATCTACCAGGTTTTTGGAGCAACCCAGCGTGATAACGTTGTATTTGTCTTGTTTAAGCGATCTTACTTTCACGTGCCTGTCTTAGGTGATCTTGATTAGGGTGGCAACAACCAAATTGGGGTATTTGGTTTACTGTGTGCCGTTTTATTTGAATTCAGGCTTTATAGAGCCTGAATTTTGATTCATTTTTAATTCTCCTCTGGTTCAAGTTTTCAACTTGGACCTACTATTTTCTGAAGTTTGCACCTTCAGTGAGGCGACAGCCTCAACGTGCGCATTCCTCGCTTTCTCTTTTCAATCTGCAAAAAAAGCAAGTTGAAAACTTGCGGCATTGGTGGCTCCAAGTTGAAAACTTGAAGCAGGAAACGCTTTTCTAGTTCGCCCACAAGATCCTTTCAGGATGACAAAAAAGGATTAGGGAAGCAATGATTTTACATTTCCGTTTTCGGCTCCGTTTCCAGAAATGAGCCCGAAAAAGGCAACTACTTACTTCTTAGAAAACAGTGAATCAACAAACTCGCGCTTGTCGAAAATCTGGAGGTCTTCTACTTTCTCGCCCACGCCAATGTATTTCACGGGAATCTTGAATTCATCTGAGATGCCAATGATGACGCCGCCTTTGGCGGTTCCGTCCAGTTTAGTGACGGCTAGGGCGGTGACTTCGGTGGCTTTGGTAAACTCGCGGGCTTGGATCACGGCGTTCTGACCAGTGCTGCCGTCCAAGACCAAGAGCACTTCGTGTGGCGCGGCGTCAATGACTTTCTGCATCACGCGCTTGATCTTGGAGAGCTCGTTCATGAGGTTGATCTTGGTGTGTAGACGGCCAGCGGTGTCAATAATCACCACATCGGCGCCCATCTCTACGCCTTTTTTCACGGAGTCATAGGCCACGGCGGCGGGGTCTGTGTTCATACCGTGGTCAATCACCGGAATGCCCACGCGGTCGCCCCAAATCTTGAGTTGATCCACGGCGGCGGCTCTGAACGTGTCACCGGCACCCAGCACTACTTTCTTGCCCGCCTTGTGGAACTGCGAGGCCAGCTTACCGATGGTAGTGGTCTTGCCCACGCCGTTCACGCCTACCACCATAATCACGTAGGGCATGCCACCGGTGTCTGGCAAAGAGAAATCGGCGGCCACGCCGCCTTTGTTCTCCTCCATCAGGTCCATGATTTCTTCCCGAAGGATTTTATCCAGGTCAGAGGTGCCTACGTATTTGTCGCGGGCCACGCGTTTCTCAATGCGGTCAATGATCTTGACGGTGGTGCCAATCCCCACATCTGCATGTACCAGCACGGTCTCCAGTTCATCCAGCACTTCTTCGTCTACCTTGCTCTTGCCCACAACGGCTTTGCTGAGTTGGTCAAAGAAACTGGTTTTGGTTTTCTCAAGGCCTTTGTCCAGAGATTCCTTTTTTTCTTTGCTGAAGAAACCGAATAGTGCCATGGCGGAAGTTTAAGCGGGTGTTGGTGAAATAGGAATATACCAAAAAAGTCCCGCGTAAGGTGGGACTTTCATAGGTATATCAGGATGCGATATAGGCAATTATTTTTTCAGGGCGTCCTGTACTTGGTCAACAGGCACCATCTCTTCTCTGAAGGTGTAAGCACCCGTCTTAGGAGATTTTACTGCTTTGATGATCTTGGCCCAGTCTTTACCAGTGGCGGTCTTCAGGGTTGCTACTACTTTCTTAGCCATGGTTATTTAATTTCTTTATGAACGGTAACTTTCTTCATGAAAGGATTGAACTTCTTCATCTCCAAACGCTCCGGAGTGTTCTTTCTGTTTTTGGTAGTGATATACCGAGACATGCCAGGTACGCCGGAGTTTTTCTGCTCAGTGCACTCCAAAATCACCTGAACTCTATTGCCTTTAGCTTTCTTTGCCATCGCGAAGTTGATTTTTATTTAGGACTGCAAATATACAGCCTTGATTCTTGAATTACAAACAGGTCTGCTACTTTTTTGTGGTGGTATCAGGTAGCACGTATCAGGTAGCAGGATTTTAGATTAAAAAGGTTTCCGTTTTCGGGTTCGTTTCTGAAAATGAAGCCGAAAACGCCAAGAGAAAATCCTGCTACTTGATACTTGCTACTTGATACTACTTCAACACCGGCAGCTTGAAATTATCCAGCGGGCTAGGCTGCGCCATAGTGGCTTCAATCTCTTTGATGGTACGCGGGGCGCCTTTAGACAGGTTCTCCCAGCCTTTCTCGGTGATCAGGATATCATCTTCAATGCGCACGCCAATGCCCCACCACTTCTTGTCGCAGGGGCTGCCTTCGGGGATGTAGATGCCGGGCTCCACCGTGATTACTGAATTGGGTTTTAAAGGGCCGTAGGTGCCGCGGTCGTGCACGTCTAAGCCAATGTAGTGCGACACGCCGTGCATGGTGTAGCGGCGCGCTTCCTGCGCATTCTTAATGATGCCTAACTTGATCAGGCCATCAGTCATTACTTTCTGGGCGGCTTGGTCTGGCGCGTTGAAGGCGTTGCCCGGTTTGCAGGCGTTGAAACCTGCCTCCTGCGCGGCATAGACCAATTCATAGATTTGCGCTTGCGCCGGGCTGAACTTGCCGTTTGCCGGAATGGTACGGGTCACATCGGCGGTGTAGCCGTGGTACTCCGCGCCCAGGTCCATCAAAACTAAATCTGTGCCCAGTTTGGGCTTCTCGTTTTCCACGTAGTGGAGAATGCAGCCGTTGTTGCCCGCGCCCACAATGCTGGGGTAGCCCTCATACTCGGCCCCGTACTTTTTATAGACGAATTCATGGATGCCCTGCACCTCGGTCTCAGACATGCTGGGGTGCATGGCTTTCATGACTTCCACCTGCCCAATCGCCGACATGGCCACGGCTTTACGAAGCAAGGTCAATTCTTGCGGAGTTTTCACTTCGCGCATTTCAGAAAGTGCGCCGTCCAGCCACGTAATATCTGCTTTTTCTTTGGGCATGCCCTTCACCACGGCCGCGCGCGCCGCTGCGTCTTTGGCATTCACATAGGCGTTGAGGGTAGGATTTTTGGCGAGGTTGGGATTGGCCCGCATCTGGCGCTGCACTTCCTGTTGCACGCGGGCGCCGCCTTGTGCATCGTACATTTTTATAATCTGGAAGAGCTCCTGGTGCGCGAAATCTTTGCCTTCGGTGAGCCCGATTTTCTGCTTGAACTGCGCCACCAAATCATACAGATCAGCGGAGTTGTTAGGATCATTCCGGACGTCATGCGGAAGCTCCAGGAACAGAATCTGGTCATAGGCCGCGGTGTCCAGCTTAAAACCGGCGAAGGCGGTAGCAGGCAAGGCATGCGTTAGGCCCAGGTGCCGCTCCACGCCTTCCTCGCCCAAGCGCTTGCCGGTCCAGGACTCAGCCTGCGGGTTGCGGGCCTGCGCGAACAGGATTTCCTCAGTGGCTACGCCATTGACCATGTGCTGGTCAGAGAACAGCAGCAGCACAGCGTTGGGCTCGCGGTAGCCGGTGAGGTAGTAAAAATCTGGGTGCTGGTGGAAGTGGAAATCCACGTCGTTGGCGCGGTTCCGGATGGGGTTGGAAAAAAGAACGGCAACGGAGCGAGGGGGCAGCTGTTGCCGCAGGACCTCTCTCCGTTGCCGGTGAAATTCTTTATCCAGGAAATCCGAGGGTTTGTCGGGGCCGGTGTTTTGCGCGGCCACGCCCAAGGGCAGCGACACCAGCAATGTGAAACAAAGGTGTCGCAGGAAATTCATGGCTGAAGCTTAGTAAACGATATAACCGTCTTCTTTGGCTTTCTTCAACACGGCGGAAATACCGTTCTTGGTGATGTTGCGCAGGGCAGACGTAGAAACTTTCAAAGTAACCCAAGCATCTTCCTCTGGTATGAAGAAACGCTTCTTCTGCAGGTTCGGGTAGAATTTACGCTTGGTCTTGTTGTTGGCGTGCGATACGCGGTTACCTACCTGCGTTCTCTTACCGGTTAAATCACAAACTCGTGCCATTGTATCGTTAGTATCGTTTATTACAAAAGGGATGCAAATATCCGCATAAAGATGCGCAATGTCAACCCTATCTCTTAAAATTTTCTTTCAATCCCTTCTCAAGAAGCAATTTACCCGCTTTTACCTCCACCGTTGCTTGGGTTGCCGGGCTGTTTTGGGGCTTCTTTGCTGAATCCGTAGGGGCAATGCTTGCAGCCGCTCTTGCAACAGAAGCCCCGGCGTTTGTGGTATTGCTCGGTGAACACCATCAACCCCTGTTCATTGAAATACACGTCGCCGGGTTCTAAAGGCAGGGGTTTGGGGGCCATGGGGCAAAGATAAGGGTTTAGCGCTATTGCTAAGAACTAATAGCTTTCTTTGGTTTCTTTCATCGGTCATCCTGAGCTTGTCGAAGGATCTAACGATGATTGTTGCGTTGATTAAGTTTCACTGTTTTCTTGCCATGCGCCCCGTTGTTGGTGTTATCACCAACAACCGAGTCTACCTCTCTAGCAGCTTTTGTGCATGCAGTTTGCTTTCCTTCCAAAATCCCGTTCCATCCCTTGCCCCACAAGACAGCCTTTTCCATAGCTTAACTCCGAGCGCTCACGGCCGCGAGGCCCCGCCTTCCCCTCTCGCACTGCCCGTCTTGGCCAATTCTGATATTTGTTTCATCGCAGCTGCCATACAAGGCCAACCCGCGAGGCGCTCGATGGAAAGGCTGGAAAAGGCGCGTGTTGATTGGCAGTCTGCGTTTCTGGAACTGATTTAATTGCGTTTTCGGGCTCTAAAATGGAAATGGAGGTGAAACTGGTAAATGCCTGTGCCGGTTGTAGAGACAAGGCACTGCCTTGTCTCTACGGTTGAGGTCCCGACTGCTGTTACTCAAAAGACCTCGTAGTGCGCGCAGCTCCTACGAGTGTCTCCGCCAATCCCGTTTTGGGGCTCATTTCCGGAAATGGAGGCTAAAACGGGTTTCCAGGTGGTAGAGACCAGGCACCGCCTTGTCTCTTACGCATTGCTTCCGCTATTTGGAATCACACTTCAAACAGCAGGTTGGCGGTGATTCCTACACATAATCCTTGGTGACAAACGCATGCAATCTGTAATTGAAGAGTTTTCGTTACTTTTATCTCTGAGAACGGTTCTGCCGTATCATAAACAGCTGGCCTGCTGTTTTTCACATCGGCTTGCCACTTTCACCAAACACCAAACGCATGAACACTGCCACCAATACCGCCAGCCAAGAAGCCATTGCCCTAGAAGACAAATACGGTGCCCACAACTACCACCCGCTGCCTGTGGTGCTCAACCGCGGCGAAGGCGTGTTTCTCTGGGACGTGGAGGGCAACCACTACTATGATTTCCTGAGTGCGTACAGCGCCGTGAACCAGGGCCATTGCCACCCGCGCATTATTGGCGCGCTCACGCAGCAAGCCCAGAACCTCACGCTTACTTCCCGCGCCTTCTACAATGACAAACTCGGCCCCGCCGAAAAATATTTGACCGAGCTCTTTGGCTATGACAAGGCTTTGTTGATGAACTCCGGCGCGGAGGCCGTGGAGACTGCTATTAAACTGGCGCGCAAATGGGGCTACAAAGAGAAAGGCATTCCGCCGCACGAGGCCGAGATTATTGTGGTGGAGCATAACTTCCACGGTAGAACTACCGGTATTATTTCCTTCAGCACTGATCCTAGCAGCACGGGCGGCTTCGGGCCGTATATGCCCGGCTACAAAGTGGTGCCCTATGACAACCTAGATGCGCTGGAACTGGCCTTGAAAGAAAATGCCCACGTGTGCGCGTTTTTGGTGGAGCCAATCCAGGGCGAAGCCGGCGTAGTAGTGCCCAGTGACGGCTATCTATCCAAAGCCAAAGCGCTCTGCGAGCAGTACAATGTGCTGTTGATTATTGACGAAATTCAGACGGGCATTGGCCGAACCGGCAAACTACTGGCCTCTGAGTATGACGGCGTAAAACCTGATATCCTGATTCTGGGCAAAGCCTTGTCTGGCGGCGTGTTGCCGGTTTCTGTGGCGTTAGCGAATGATGAAGTAATGCTCTGCATTCAGCCCGGCGAGCACGGCTCTACCTTTGGCGGAAACCCTTTGGCCTGCGCCGTGGCCGTGGCCGCGCTGGACGTGATCAAAGACGAGAAACTCACCGAAAACGCCATGCGCCTGGGCGAAATCTTTAGAGACCGCATGAACCAGATCAAAGCCAAGCGCCCGGAATTGGTGACCTTGGTACGCGGCCGTGGCCTGCTGAACGCCGTCATCATTCAGCCTACCGCCGATGGCCGCACCGCCTGGGATGTCTGCGTGAAACTGATGGAGAACGGCCTCCTGGCCAAACCCACGCACGGCGACATTATCCGCTTCGCGCCACCGCTGGTCATCACAGAGGAACAACTCAACGCCTGCTGTGACATCATAGAAAAGACGCTAGAGGAATTTTAACTAGTAACCCATTTCAAGACGAACCATTAATTTTTTAACCTATAAAAAAAGTTTGGAGAGCTATTAAATTCAAGGATTGAGTGGCTCTCCTCTTATATATCCAAATTTGATACAATCTTTTACACATACAATATTGCAATAAATTACATCTAACCCTTGCTTATAAATGATTATGAAAATAAGAGATTGTTTAAATTTATCTTTTGCGCTGCAATTCGGCATCAAAAGGTTCTGACGAAGCCATTTTTGAGTACCATAGCGCTGCTATGGTACTCAAAAATGGCTTCGTCAGAACCTTTTTCTCCAAAATTTCGCCTGGAAAATCAAAATTTAAGCAATCTCTTATCAGTTTTAAAAATCAGAAGGTTACTAAAAGATATTTTTTGATGTTTTTTTTCATTAAAAAACATCAAAAACTCAAATACCAATTTTTAATATATTTAAACTATAATTTTTTATCAAAAAAATTATAGTTACTTGATAGACACAAGTTTCCTTTTCAAGGATAGATAGAGACTCTATATTTATAATATAATCTAATTATAAGTACGGTTTTACTTTTTTTTAGAACTTAAACATTTTTGCATGGAGAAATGAAATTATCTATAAAGTAGCCATCTGTTGAATTAAAAAAATATAAAAATCAATTTGTAACCATGAAAACTTTATCAAAATTTTTATTATTCGCCTTCTTAATATTTTCTATTTCCTGCACTCAGGACACTGACCAACCTACATTTATCAGTGTAGATCAGAAAGTAGAGCAAGCTGTTAAAGCGCAATATAATATTAGCAAATTTAATATTGAAGCAACTCCTAATCAACTTAAATCAATTTTAGAAAGTGCTAAAGAACAAAGCAAATACTTTCAACAGTTTAAAGAAAAATTAGATTACAGTAATGTGAGGTTATTTACAAATGACAAAGATAACATAACGATTGCTATGATTAATTTTAAAGGCACTGATAAAAAAATACTCGTATTAAAAGGGGCTTTCAGCAATAGTGGTTTTCAAGTAGTTGAAAACTTCCTAATTGGATATTTACTTCATGATGGGAAAAACGGGAAAATAATGCTCCTAAATGGCAAAGAAGGGCTTACTATTGACATAGAAAATGGCGTTAATAAAATAAGGCCTATATTAGAAGAGGATGGCAAACTAAGTATAATAAAGGTTGATGATAGTGAAGGAAGGCATGGAGGTGATGGGTTTTGCCAGCGGGAGTCCGGAGAAACTTACGCTAAGTGTTTTGAAGAAGAATCTAAAGAATTTTGCGATAGTTTTGTGAGCTGCGTTTATTTCTTAAATCCTATAGTCGTTACAGTTGTAGCCGCATCATGTAACTGCAGCGCAGTAAGGCACCTCCCTCAATAACAAGAAGATTTAATTAAAACTATTCAATTTCCTTTTTATGAAATTTGATTTAAAAACAATTACAATTATTTGGTTAATCACTTCTATATTGGGAGCAACAGCCAAAATACTCCATATTAATGATTCTATAACAAACACCTTGTTATTTATCGGAATTTTCAGTTCTTTCCTTTTTTTAGCAATGTTGTTTTACCATGTTTTTTTCAGGAAGAAGGTATAGCATTGTATAATCTTTTAATTTTTACCCAAGAGCAAACTCTATTAGAGAGAGCTCTTGGGTTTTTGCTTTCAACATTTTTTACCTAAAAGAGACTGAACTGGTTCAACAAAAAGAAGCAGACGAATTCTGGGAAAAAGAACCAACAGAGCACTAAGCCAATTTTTGCCCCATTTCCAAAAAGAAGCTCAAAAACAATCTTCTACCTTTGGTATAAGCGCAGGTACCGGCCTGGGTAGGTTTGCCGTTTCAGAAAGCCGTACCTTTGCGCCAGCCTTTCCGCCGTTGCCCAATGTTTTCCAACTATTCGGCAAAAAGAGTGAAAGCTTTGTTGTTAGACCGGCACCGGATGCCATGTACGCTCCGTTGCTCACCAAGAAACTAGCTGCTATGAACCATTTAACCCGCCGCCCCCGCCGCAACCGTAAATCAGAGGCCATCAGAAGCATGGTGCAGGAAAACCACGTGGCCGTGCAAGACCTTATCTTCCCGCTGTTCATGATGGAAGGCGATAACCTGGCCGTGGAGATTACGTCCATGCCAGGCATCCACCGGTTTTCGCCGGACCGTTTGCTGGAGGAGATTGCCCAGTGTGTGGAACTGGGCGTAAAGACCTTCGCGCCGTTCCCCCAGATTGACGAGGCCAAAAAAGACCGCTTCGCGCAGGAAAGCAAAAACCCCGAAGGCCTGTACCTCCGCACCATTTCTGAGATCAAACAGAACTTCCCAGACGTGGTCTTGATGACCGATGTAGCCATGGACCCCTACAGCTCAGACGGCCATGACGGCATTGTGGACCCTAACGGCGAAATCATAAATGACGCTACCCTGGAGATTTTAGGGCAGATGGCGTTGGCCCAAGCCCAGGCGGGCGCCGATATTATTGGCCCCTCAGACATGATGGACGGCCGCGTGGCGCACATAAGACAGGTACTGGACAAGCACGCGTTTTACAACGTCTCTATCATGAGTTACACTGCCAAGTACGCCAGCGCCTTCTACGGCCCGTTCAGAGACGCCCTGGACTCGGCCCCCAAGCACGGTGACAAGAAAACCTACCAGATGAACCCCGCCAACAGCCGCGAGGCCCTGCTGGAGGCCGAACTGGACACCGCCGAGGGCGCAGACTTCCTGATGGTGAAACCGGCCCTCTCCTACTTAGACATCATCAAATTGCTGAAAGATAATTCGCACCTGCCCATTGCCGCCTACAACGTGAGCGGCGAATACGCCATGGTGAAAGCCGCCGCCCAAAACGGCTGGATTGACGGCGAACGCGTAATGAATGAAGTGCTCCTGAGCATGAAACGCGCCGGCGCAGACATCATTCTTACTTATTTCGCCAAGGAATACGCGCAGTTACTGAAGCGGTAAACTGCGTTTTTGGCTTCATTTCTGGAAATGAGCCCGAAAACGGAAAAGCCTGATCAAGATTACTGCATCATAAAATGAAATCGGCTGCCAGATATACCTGGCAGCCGATTTCATTTCTATAGGTTTTGTACTTTCTATCTGGTGTACACCATGCGCTTGGTGGAGTGCTGGCCGTCAATGGTCAATTGATACAGGTACGTGCCTGATGGCAACTCCTGGCCAGAGGCGCTTCTGCCGTTCCACTGCACCTGGTGCTGACCCGCCAGGCGTTTGCCGTTGGTGAGCGTGGCCACCGCTTTTCCGGTTAAGTCATACACCACCAATTTCACGTTGGCCGGTTTCTCTAAGGTAAAAGGAACGGTGGTCACGGCGCCATACCGGAACGGGTTGGGGTAGTTCTGGCCCAGGCCCAATTTGGCGGCGTTCACTTCTTCTTTAGACAACAATGGCCCGTTGTAGCGGCGGCTATACACCCCGTTTCCGTGGGTACCAACCAATACCAGGTTGTCGGTGGTGCGGCTGATGACCATGTCTACGGGTACTTCGCCAATGGTGCTGTGGCCGTCACGCAGCCAGGTGGTGGCGGTGCCGTTGAGCGCGGAGGTGGCGTATAGACCGGTGCTGGTGCCTACAAAGTATTTGGTGGAGCCGTCGGCGCCCGGCAGAATGCTCACCCAGCGGGTAGATGGTCCGTTGCCGTTCACGTTGCCGTTTTCCTCCAGGTTCCCAGAGACCGGAGACCAGGAAGCGCCGCCGTCAACGGTGTAGAACAAGCTTTGCACGCGGTAGTTGGTAAACACCACCACGGCTTTGTTGGCGTCACGCGGGTCAATGGCAATACAGTTGATGTACGCACCTGCCGGGAAGTTAGAGCCTGTGACGTCTAACCGCATGGGGGCCGGCACGGTGCCGTCCTGAAACTTATACAACTTACCGGTTCTGGTTCCGAAATACACCACATTGGCCGGCGATTTACTCACCGACACCGCCGTGATGGCTTCATTGGTGGCCAGGTTGGCAGCTACTTCCCAGCCTAAGGTAGATTGGTTGCCCGTGTTGCTCACCGGTATCTGAGCCAAGTTGTTGTTCCGCCACAGCGTGTCACCGGCTGGCAGGTACATGCGGTATTCATTGTTAGGGTCAATAGTATAAGGGTTCACAAACAGGTAACCGGTGGTTTTGGGTGGGTCAATACGCGCGTACCCGGTGCGTTGCCCGGCATCATTATAGGCATACCGGTACAAGGTGCCGTTCTGCGTAGACACAAACACTGAGTGCGTGGTAACCGCGGCAAACGCGCCGTCGCCGCCTAACTGTTCTACCCAGCCCGTTTGCTCATTGATATTGCCCACGGCCCAGCTGCCATTGTCTTGCATACCGCCTACCACAAAATCATCGGTGGTATTTAAGTCAATGGCCACAGTGTAAAACTGGGTGGTGCGGTAGCCTCGGTTCAAAGATTCCCATTCCACCACAGACTCTGTATTATCTGCGGTTCTGCTTACGCCGCCGTCATGGGCCGAGAGCATCACAGACGGATTGCTTCTGTAGAACACCACCTCATGGTTGTCTGGGTGATGGTTAGGGTACAGGGCGTAGCTGTTGTTGTTGATGGTATAACCGCCAATCTTGCGGGTAGTGCTGGTAGAAGAGAACCCGTTAGTGGATTTGTAAAGGTTGGTCCCGCCCAGAATCACAAAATTAGGGTTGTCTGGCCGCACCTTCACCACCATGTTGTAGCCAGTCTGCAAGTCTAAGTTACCAGAGGTGCCGCCCAGCATGGGCAGGTTGGTGCTTAAATCAGTCCAGATACCGCCAGAGCCGGTGCCGTCACCAGACACGTACTGGTATTTCCAAAGGTTGCCGCGGTTATTGAGGTTGGTGGTGGTGTACACCAGAAAGTAGACAATGTTCTCGTTGGAAGGCGCAATGTCCATGACAATGCGCCCGTAGGTGGCAGGAAACCCGGCAGGCGTGATATTGGCCCAGTTTACACCATTCACAGACCGGAAAATGCCTTTGGTAGAAGAGTTTCCGCCGCCGCCTGTTTGGCTCAGGCCGGCGTACATGACCCCGGTGTTGCCAATGGTTATGTCTGTGTAATAGGGATTGGTGCTGTAGTTGGTCAAGTCATCGGAGCCTAAGACCGGAAACCAGGACTCACCCCCATTGGTGGAACGCTGAATACCCGAAACCGTGGCGGCAAACACCTCGTCCTGCGCCAGGTTGGCGGGATTGGTGGCAACCCGGTGCACAAACTGCCACACGCTGCTGATTCCGTTAGCCTTGATAGGCACCTGGGTGGCCGGCAACTGGTTCCAGGTAATGCCGTTGTCAATGGATTTGAACACGCCGCTGCCGAGGTAAGGTGCGCCGGTCTTGTTGGCTGAGTTTCCTATGATTTCCCCGGTACCGTAGTACCAGGTATTCTGCTTGCCGGCTCTTTTGTCTTGGGCCACGGTGGTCACGCTGTGCAGTTGGTCGGCCCGGGTCACTTTGGTCCAGGAACTGCCGCCGTTAGCGCTGCGCCACATGCCCCCAGAAACACCGCCTGCCAGAAACAGGCTTTCATTAGTCACGTGCATGGCCAGGGCACGCGTACGCCCGCCCACGTTAAAAGGCCCTCTGGCGCTCCACTCAAACGTGGCCAGCTTGGCATAAGGGTTGGTAGACCGCTCCACCGCCTCAATAGTTGGCATCCGTTTGGAGTAGGCCAGCTCCAGTTCCCGCATGTTGGCTGGAATTCTGCCGGTGGCTGGGTCCTTGAGGCGGTCTATCTCATGTTGCTCCCGGGCAAACGGATTGTCTTTGCTGCCAATGGAGCCCGCTTTGTGCAGCCGGTGTTCACGGGCGGTGAGGCCCGCAGACGCTACGTCTTGCTCATTGAAATGTGATTTTCGGCTGTCACTAAATGGCAAAGACGAAGCGAAAAAAAAGGTTGCTCCAAAAAGCAGGAACAGAACGCAGGCGGCTAAGACATGCTGCCGGTAAAGTTGATTCATAAAACGCGTGATAGGTATAGACTAATTTGATAATTCAACACTATATGCGAGAGCCGTTAAAGCTGGTTTCTTCTCCTTCACTTCCCTGCAAAACCCTAGCAACTAAATAAGTCCGTGATACACAGCTTGTCTTGGCAATCTGCTAAACCTCAGCTCCTGCACCTGACAACGCCACGGTGTAGTGCTGCACAGTAAACAAAGTACTGTTTAGGGCAGGCGCCTGCATTTCTGCCTGCAACACCGTGCCCGGCTTGGCACCTGGCCAACCGTTGTCTGGGTTGAGCGTCATGGTGAAATACACCTCCACTACCTGCCCCGGCGCCAGCGTTTCTGTGAAAGACGAACCCAAGCCCAGCACTTGCCGCACCCGCCCCTCTGCCCTGTTGCACAGACCATTGCTAGCTGGTTCTGCAAGCGGCAGCACGTTGATCAGTTCCAGAATGACCTGGGCAGTGCCTGGCGCCAATGGGTTTTGCCCAGGCGCTGGTATTTTCTCCGTTACTTCCGCGCCCTTGCCTGCTGCCTGCATTCTACTTTTCTCCTTGATTAACAGACACGTTGCGCGCCTCTTACTGCTGACAGGCGTGCATGGTCACCAAACCGGCCAGGAATACCTATAGTTGCCTTTGGTGAACGCTTTTGGAAGCCATGGAAAACAAATATACTCATAAACCGCACACCAGCAGCGCCTTGTTGTTGATTATCTTGAAAATAGTAAAGGTCTGTAACCGGCCTGCCACCCTGGCAAGCAACTCTATTTCCATTAAATAGTATAGGGGTAATGAATAGCTTTACCAATATATTTATGAAAACTCTCAACCGCCGCCAACTGTGCGGCTGGCTGGCTTTCCTGCTCCTGCTTCCCTTTTCTTCCTGTGACTTGTTTGACTACCACCCCTATGAAGGGAACGTGACCTACAAGAACCTCACCGCTGAGAACGTGGCCCGCATCAAAGCCCTGGAATCTACCTTCCCGGCCCAGGCAACGCTTAAGTTTGCGTTCATCTCAGACACCCACAATTTCTTTGAGGAAAAAGAGGCCATGGTCAAAGACATCAACAGCCGCAACGTGGCCTTTGTGCTGCACGGCGGCGACATCACCAACTACGGGTTCACAGACGAGTTTGAGCGGTCGCACCGGGTGCTATCCAAGCTGAATGCGCCCTACGTGACCGTGATTGGCAACCATGACTGCCTAGGCGACGGAGACAAAATCTATCAGGCCATGTATGGGCCGCTCAACCATTCGTTCACGTTCAAAAACAACAAGTTCATCTTCCTCAACTCCAACTTTCTGGAGTTTGACGCCTCTGTGCCTGACCTTGACTATTTGCAGCGCGAACTGCAGGCCCCGGCAGACATCACCAACAAGTTTGTGGTGGCCCATATCTCCCCAGACCACGGCGAGGCCAACCCCGCCAAAGCAATGGGCTATGCCACGCTTATGCAGCAGTTTACCGTGGGCTTGTCTTTGCATGGGCATATACACGGCCACACGGTACGGCAACCGTACAATGACGGCATCACTTATCTTACCACGGCTTCAGCCAACAAACGCAACTATGTGATGGTCACCGTCACTGGCAATACCATTACCCATGAAGTTATTACTTTCTAAGGCCATGAAAAGAAGATTACTCCTTGCCCTCCTTTTTATAGCCTCCTGGAGCCAGGCCGCCGCGCAGGATACCCCCGAAAAACAGGACCGCCCCAAAAACAAGTGGTACGCACCAGATTACCTGGTGGCCCAGCACGCCGGCCTCATCGGGATTCTGGCGGCGGGTGTGGGCTATGACTTCGGGCGGCATGACCGCACCAACGTGGAGCTCATGTACGGGTTCACGCCCAACTATGGCATCAAAAATACCACGCACACGTTCACCACGCGCCTGTACTACCAATCACATCCCAAACCGCTGGTGGGCGACTTCAAAATTAGCTGGATCAGGGCGGGTGCGGGCATCAGCATGACCATTGGCGAACAGTTTGAGACCTTCTTCCCGAAGAAATACCCGCGAGGATATTACATCTGGCCTACCGCCACCCGCATTCTACCGTTTGTGGGCACCGCCGTGGGGCGCGACTTCAAAGGCAAAACCCGCCCGCTTTACGGTGAATTCTATGGGGAGATCGGCTCCGCCGATGTGCTCATCATTGACAAATACCGCAACAGCGGCATTGCCGTCACAGACATCCTGAACCTGGCCATTGGCCTGAGGCTGAAAATCTAAATTCCCGTTTTGGGGCTCATTTCTGAAAATGAGCCTGAAAACGCCTGCCTTTGTCTTCTTCACTGGAGCACAAAGGCAGGCGTTTTAGGTTTCTACGGTTTCATGCGCCATTTTTGCGGAATACAATTTGTGCCTGTCGCGCGCCTGCCCAATGAGCTATCTGTACCTCAAGTCTTTGCACATCATTTTTGTGGTGACCTGGTTTGCCGGGCTGTTCTACATTGTGCGCCTGTTTGTCTATTACGCAGAGACCGACCAGAAACCGGAGCCCGAGAAAAGCATTCTGCAACAGCAGTTCCAACTCATGCAGAAGCGGCTCTGGTACGGCATTACCTGGCCCAGCGCCGTACTCACGTTCATCATGGGTTTCTCAGTGGTCTACAGCCTGAACTTGCACCAAACCTGGCCCACCTGGCTTCTCTGGAAACTGGGTTTTGTGGCCGGGCTTTTCGCCTATCATTTATACTGCCACCGCATTTTCAGGCAACACCAGCGCAACCAAATCCACCAAAGCTCCACGCAACTGCGCATCTTAAACGAAGTGGCCACGCTTTTTCTGGTGAGCATTGTGTTTCTGGTAGTCTTGAAAAACGGACTCAGCGCCACCTGGGGCGTGCTTGGTTTTATTGGATTGTCTGTAGTTTTAATGGCGGCCATCATGATCTATAGAAAACTCAGGAAAGGCTAAACTTGGGTTGGAAGAAACCTGGGAGCGAAGGAAAACCTGTAGCCAGTCTTGCCTTCGGCGAAGCCGTTTTTGCCCTCATTTCCAGAAATGAGCCCGAAAACAGAAAACGTTTCCTGCCAGCTGCTTTCTTAAAAGCTGTCCTCAGGAACCGCCATAAAAGAGAATCGGCCCCTGAAGGACCGAATCAACTCAAACAACCAAAAAAAATCTTTAGAGGCGCGGCCTATTTGAACGAGGCCATCACTTTGTCATATTCATATTTTGAGCTCACCGTTTTGGCCGCATGGGCGAAGGCATCGCGCACGCGCTTGTCGTCTTTGGGCAGCTGGGTGGCTATCTTGCGCAGGAGCTTGCTCTTCTCATAGTCAGACGAAATTCCTTCGCTGGCTTTCAGAAGCGGCACATATTGGCTGCTGCCCAGGGTGCCCACTTTCAAGAGGTTGCCATAAGCTTTCACTTTCTCATAATCTGAGCCAATGGTGCTGATTAAGGGCAAGACCTGATCAAAATGCCTGATTACCTGCTTCTCGTGTTTCATAAACGGGCTCAGGGCCTGCGTGCGCTCATAATCTGAGCTCACTTTCTGCAGGGCTTTCATCGCAAACGCGAACTGTTTCTCGGTGAGTTCTGGCCGGGCCGCCAGGCTGGTCAGCAACTTACGCTTCTCGTAGTCTGAACTCATGCCGGCGCTGGCTTCGGCTATTCTGGTGAGCGTGCTTTCTGGCAGGTTTTCCTGCAAGAGCAGATGTTTGAGCGCCTTGGCTTTCTCATAGTCTGACCCCACGCCCGCGGCGGCTTTCACGTAGGCCTCGGCAATGCCGCTGTGGTTTAGCTTTGACGCCGGAATCTTGGTGAGCAACGACACCACTTCATAGTCTGAGTTCTTGGTCTGGCCCACCTGTTCCACCAGCGTCTGTAGGTCAGTGGGTTTCAGGTCTGGGTTGGCCAACAGGTAGCGGTACATTTTGGTCTTGCCTGAGCCGCTGGGCATGGTGGCGGTGTAGTCCAGCACTTTCGCGCTGCCGCCTTCCTGCATCAGGCGTTCGGCGCGGGCCTCTGCGCCAATGCCGGTGGTGGAGATAACCTCGGGCAGTTGCTGCGCCAACCAGGCTTTGCCGGCGGTGTTGTAGTCTTTGGGTTCATGGTCTACCCAATAAAAGCCCACCAACTCGCCGTTTTTGTGCTTGAGCACCACCATGTGCTCCGGCGCATTTTTCTCACGCACAGAATACTCAAACTTGCCCCCGTCACTTATGGCGATGATGGATTTCTCATCTGGCGCGATGGTGATTTTGCCCGTAGCCACCAGTTGTGAGCGGCGTCCGGTCTCATCTGTTCTGGTCAAAACCGTGTTGCCCTGGCTGGAGTTGTTGATGTAGGTGCCCTTGACCACATTGACACTGCTGTGCGACGGCTTTTTCTCGGCCTGGTCCTGGCTTGTGGCCGGCAAACAAACCGTTAACAACCCGAAGGCGAACATGGAGGAAAGTAAGAATGGACGCATAGCGGTAAGGTTAAGATGGAACAACACGGAACACAGCCCAGAAACGGATGCTGCTCTAAAAGACAACAAAGTGCGCGGGAGGTTGCACGTGGCTGTCTAAAATTCCTGCAGTTTCTCTTACAACCGCCGTGCCAGTATCTCAAATTATTCATTTACAGCAACTTACTGACATTCACCTTTGTAAACACTGTTCGCAATTGGACACCTTCTCTCCGTTTCCGGACAGTTTCTGTTTTGGGGCTTGTTTCTGGAAATGAAGGCGAAAACTGGAGGAAGTGATTTTTAGGGGAAGGCTAGATGCAGCTGCTGCCAATTTTTCAAAGGTACACTCCAGCAAGTTTAGCGCAGCGTAACTTGTGGGTTTACACGCAGGAAGTTTATCAACTTCCGTACACTACTCAATCAAAATCACAGGCACCAATCCTTTTAACCCGGCGTAATCCTTCGCGCTAGAATACAGATACTGTTCCGGCTCCTCTACCCAACCTTCCTTCACGGGGTTTTGGTGCACGTAGTCCAGCTTCTGGGCCAGCAGGGCATTGGTGCTTACCTCAATGGGATGGTTGTGCTGTTGCCAGAATTGGTATTTGGTGTTGTTGGGATTGCGCTGCCCCGCCCGTTCAAAGAGCCAGAGAAGCCAGCCTTTGCGGCTTTCCTGAGTGTTGGCGTCAATGGCTTTGGTAATTTCTTTGGAAGTATGCCGCTTTAAATCACGTAAGATATCCTCCAGTTTTTCACCCTTTGAGCCAATAATCAAATGTACATGGTTGGGCATCAGGCACCACGCATACACGTGCAGGCCTTTGTGCTGAATGCAATAGCGCAGGCTTTCCACAAAAATGTCTTTGTATTCCCGCCGGGTAAACACGTCTACCCAATATACCGTGGCAAAAGACACGAAATAGAGGAAGTCCTGGTCCTTTATTTTGTAGCTGCGGCTCATGGGGATGTACGTAAGTTTATAAACTTACTACGTTGGCTACCCACAAGTTACGCTGGCGCTAAACTTGCGGGAGAAATGAAATTCTTTTACCTGTAGGAGAAATAAACCATTACATAAGCAATGATAACAACTATAATTAGGCCTACAAAAATGTTTAAACATCCATACGATAAAACATCTGCAGGTTCATGCATATCTCCATGCCTTACCTCCTTAAACGACTTTGCCTTTTTTCCAGTCACCTTTGAGCGAATGAAAAAAAAGAGCCATCTAGCCGTGATACCTAAATATTCAAATATTAAAGATCGCATCTGTAGCCTATCCTAACTTTCACTACTTAATCTCCCGCAAGTTTAGCGCAGCGTAACTTGTGGGTTGGCACTGAGGAAGTTTATCAACTTCCTTATTCCAAACAAAATCCGTTTTCGGACTCATTTCTCAAAACGAGCCCCAAAACGGGTTTAGTCCATCATATCGGCGGGTCGGGGGGCGTGCGGGGCGACGTCTGGGTTCCAGCTCATGGGATAGTTTTGGTCCAGGAATTCCAGGGCGTCAACAGTTAAATACAGCGGCTTGAAGGTGTCAATCATCACGGCCAGTTCATGGGTTTCTTTCTTACCTATGCTGGCTTCCACGGTGCCAGGGTGTGGGCCGTGCGGAAGGCCGCTGGGGTGAATGGTGAACGAGCCAATGTCCACGCCTTTTCTGCTCATGAAATTACCGGCCACGTAATACAGAATCTCGTCTGAGTCTACGTTGGAGTGGTTGTAGGGCGCCGGAATTGCCAACGGGTGATAATCAAACAACCGCGGCACGAAAGAGCACACTACAAACCCCTGCGTCTCAAACGTTTGGTGCACGGGCGGCGGCTGGTGAATGCGGCCGGTAATGGGCTCAAAGTCATGGATGGAAAAGGCATACGGATAGAAATAACCATCCCAACCCACCACGTCCAGCGGCGAATAGTCATAGGTGTACTGGTGCAGAAAACCTTCTTTCTTAATCTGAAGCAGATACTCACCCGGCGCATCATCTAGAATCAATTCATGCGGTGGCCTGATGTCGCGCTCACAGTACGGGCTGTGCTCCAGCAGTTGCCCGAAGTGGTTTCTATAGCGCCGCACGGTCTCTACCGGGCTGAAGCTCTCGGTGATTAAAAGGCGGACGGGGCCTTCGTTCCATTTCCATTGGTGGATGATGGTTCTAGGGATGACCACGTAATCGCCGGCCTCTACCTCCAGCCGGCCCATCTGCGACAGCAAGGCGCCGGAACCTTCATGGATGAACACAATCTCATCTGCGAGCGCATTTTTGTAGAAATAGTCCATCTCGCGTTGCTTCGGGAGGCAGATAGAAATAGTGCAATCTTTGTTCATCAAGACCGTCTTGCGCGCGCTCAGGTAATCTTCGCCGGTGCTTTCGCCTTTGAAGGGGCGTAGATGGTACGGCGCCAGCGGCACGGTAGATTGCACCGGTCCGTACGGCACCGGTTCGCCAATGCGCGTGATGCGGGTGGGCGCATGGTTATGGTACAGCAACGACGACACCCCCGAAAACCCCAACGTACCCACCAACTGCTCATGGTACAAACTGCCATCGGGCTTTCTGAACTGCGTGTGCCGCTTCCGCGGAATGTTTCCTAATCTATGGTAGTAGGCCATTTGGTTAATGTGCTAATTAGGTAATGTGCTGATGTGCTAATTTTATAGATGCGTTTTCGGGCTCATTTCTGGAAATGAAGCCGAAAACAGGAGTTGAAAAAAACACCTCGCATAAGCAATTCAAAGTTGTGACACGAAGATACTTTTAAGGCTTATGCCTTGTTGTTTTCCTATTCAATAACGTTTACTGTTTCGCTATTAGACCAAACTACGGCATAGTTGTCAGCAAAATTCTCTGCTTTCTGTTTATATGCCTTGCTCCAGAAACGGTGGTACATACTGTCTATATGATGGCCAATCTCATGAAGCAATAAACGTTCAAGGTAATAGTCCTTAATTCTTTCTACTTCCCATTTTAGAAACCAACCATTTTCATCAGACCCGAGTTGGGTAGTGTAGGGAGCATAAAACTTAAGCTGCTTCAGTTCTGGCTTCTTGTCCCCAAAGCGCATTTTCAAATCATTCGGGAATGGATGAAGCACAATAAGGTTCACGCCGCTTCCACTTATAAAGCTGCCTTGAACCGCATTTCCATTCTGATAATCCGTTCTCTTTACCTTTCGAAACCAGACATGCGTTAATTCTTTGCTGTGCTCCTTAGGTAATTTTTCCAGAGTCTTCCTTACTTGCTCTGCTGTGACAGGAAAGAAGAAGTCCTTAGACGGATTGTCTTCAATGAAAATAGATGTCTCTTGTCCAGCAGATGGAGCAAGTAAGTTATGTTGGCTTTTAAAGATTTGGTCAGCTAATTTAGGGTGCCTCCTGCCTCCTTTCACATCTCCAAATTTCCTGCTCTTCTTCCAGGCTGTTTCTTTCCTATTTATCATATATACAAAGCATGCCAACTCTAAGATAGAAAAAAAGCATTCCTGTTTTCGGCTTCATTTCAAGAACTGAGCCCGGAAACAGGAAGTTAATCAAACAGTCTCAAATGAAAACAAAAAAGCGCCTGCCAGTTTTACCCGGCAGGCGCTTTCCCTTTACAATTACTTGCCTAAGCTAATCTGGCTGGCCTGCCCGAAGGCGCCCATGGCCTTCTGGAAATCTGGGTCAATCTCGTTGAGCACGGGGTAGAAACCTTCGGCGTCAAAACGGCTGCGGCCAATGTAGGCTTTGAGGTTATTCTTGATGGTGCGCTGCGAGCGTTGAATGTCTTTGTCTTCCACCTTTACACCGGCGCGCCTGGCTTCTTTTAGCAAGCCCTGGAACATGACGTCTGTGATTTGGAAGTTGGCTTTAAAATCAGCTAAGGCCATGTTCTCCAGTTTCTTCTTGTTGTCACGGGCGTAGTTCATGGCATACTCACGCAGAATGTTTTTGCGGTACAGTTCCATCAGCAGCGGCGTGTTGTCTAGGGTGTCACGGGGCACAAACACGTCTGGCATAATGCCGCCGCCGCCGTACACGGTGCGCCCGCGGCTGGTTTTGTACTTGAGCGAGTCATTGAACTTGATGCTGTCCTGGCTGAACAGTTCGCCGTGTTTGTAGCGGTTCATCAGATCCATTTCATAATCCTCCGTAGAATTAGGGTCATACGGTTTCTGAATGGACCTTCCGCTGGGCGTGTAATACCGGGAAATAGTCAAGCGCAACTCAGACCCGTCTGACAACGGAATGGGCACCTGCACCAAGCCTTTCCCGAAGGAGCGGCGGCCCACAATCAGGGCGCGGTCATGGTCTTGCAAGGCACCGGCCAGAATCTCAGACGCCGAGGCGCTGCCTTCGTTAATCAACACCACCACAGAACCCGCCTCAAATTCGCCTTTGGTGCGAGCGTAATAATCTGCGTCATATTTAGTGCCTTTGCCGTCTGTGTACACCAGTTTCTTGCTGCCCGAAATAAATTCATCGGCCATGCGGGTGGCATGGTCTAAGTAACCACCGGGATTGTCGCGCAGGTCCAGCACCAAACGCTGCATGCCTTGCTTTTTAAGGGCGGTCAGTTTGGTTTTGAATTCGTCAAACGTCCCGTTAGAGAAGCGGCTCACTTTGATATAGCCGGTCTGCTCGTCTACCATGTAGCCGGCATCTACTGACACAGACGGAATCTTGCGGCGCGTGACGGTGAACACGTGGGGCTTGGTTTCGCCGCGGCGCAGAATGGTCAAATTCACCTTGGAACCTCTGGGGCCGCGCAGTTTCTTGAACACCGTTTCATTGGTGATGTTGATGCCCGCAATGTTCTCGTTTTCTACTTTAATGATTTTGTCGCCGGCCTGAATCCCCACCTGCTCAGACGGACCGCCGTTGATGGGCGCAATCACGTAGAGCGTGTCTCTGAAGATGTTGAACTCCACGCCAATGCCGTCAAAGTCGCTTTCCAGGTAAGAACGGGCCATGCTCAAATCCTTAGACGGAATGTAAGACGAATGCGGGTCCAGTTTCTCCAGCATCTTACCAATGGCGTACTCAGAGAGTTGCTCAGTGTTCACGGTGTCCACGTATTCGCGGTCAATGTAGCTCAGAATTTCCCGGAACTTGAGGTAGCCCCGCGCCGTGCCCTGCGGATTGTTGGAGCTGGGCTGGAACAAGGTGGCGCCCAGCAAAACGCCCAGCGCTACCGCCACCCCCAAAAACAGCGGCAACCGTACCTGAAACAATGAATTGTTTATTTTTTTATCTTCCATCTTCTCAACCCGTAAGGTGTGTATGCCCTGTTATCTACCGCTTCTCTTGCCTAAATACCATCTGCCATGACGGTTAAAAAACAGACAACTGGTAACCATCCCCTATAATACAAAAAATAGCGACCTAAAGTTACTTTTATAGGCTATGAATTTGTCTGCAGCTTCAATCCCATTTTCTTGAGCTCGCGGGCGTAGATCTGGCGGTAGCTGCCGTTGCGCGTGGTGGTGTCTGCCGCCGAGGCAATGGGCCGTGCCTGCGCCCGGGCCGCCGTCACCAAGGCCGCCGACACAATTTTATCTTTCGGCCAGTGGCCAGACAGGGCGCGCAGGCATTTGTACATGAGTTCTGAGTCTTCAGACTTGGCTTGCAACAAGTGGTCTGTGTACTGCCCTATCATGTCTAGCACCATTTTATTCTGGTTGTCTTGCAGGTAATGGGTGAACAGATCTTTGCGCAGCAGTTCATTGGCGGCCTGTTGCTGCAGCACAAAGTAATAGTCTTTGTCTTCGTTCTGGAGCAGAATGCCATTGATGTCGGCGTGCTTGTCGGCCCAGTTGGTAGCCCCGGCGTAGTTCTGCGCCACGTTGGGAATCAGTTCCAACGCCTTGGGGTTTTGCTGCGCCAGGGTTTCCAGATTGGGGTATTTAGCGCCTTTGGGGAACGTGAGTTCATACTCGGGCTCCTTGGGTTTGGCGGCGGCGGCCTGCGCGGCGGCGGCTTCCTCCTCATTCTGATTTTTGGCGGTCTGGTTCTGGGTTTCTTTGGTGGCCATGTCGCGCATCATCTTCTCACAGGAAGACAGACCTAGCACGGCCACTACACCACTTATCAAAAAGGCACTCTTTAAAATCGAAACTCGCATAAAGTCCTGTAAATCAAAATAGATACTACTTCTTAGTCGGCTTCAAGGTAAAAATCTGGAGAAACCGGCCACGGTAATTTCAGAAATATAGGCAAAAACCTTTATTCTGCGTGTGCCGCCATGGAAAGCCGATTGCCAATTTTCTTGAGCTCGCGGGCGTACGCCATCTGGTAATACGCAGGGGCGCGGGTGGTGTCTTGGTTGGCCAGGGCTTGGTTCAGCGCCAACCGATTGACCGTGGACTGCGCCACGCTGGCAATTTTCTCTTTGGGCCAGTAACCGGCCAGCGCCTGCAACCCCATGTAAATCAGTTTAGAGTCTTCTGACTTGGCTTCTTGCAGCTGCTCTACATAAAACCCGATGGCATGGAGCACTTTTTTATCTGTGGGGTCTTGGTAGTACTGCTGAAACAAGCCGTGCCTGAGCATTTCCTGGGCGGCCTGCTGCTGTAAGATAAAGTAGTAGTCTTTGCCTTTGTGCTGGTCCAGGAGTACGCGCATGTCTGCGTCTTTGTCGGCTAGGTTAAAACCGCTGGGTCCGTTGGCAATGTTCTCCACCTGCAGGAACGGATCTGTTTTCTGGCCGACCGGTGGGGTTAAATCCTGGTAAGGCGAGCCCGCCGGAATGGTGAGCATGGGTTTAGGTTTTTCATACACGGCCATAGGAGGCATGGCCGCGGCCTGCTCCTGCCGTATGGCTGCGCGACGTTGGCCTTGGTAGCCGCTTTTCTCCAGCCCGTAATGCACCACCAGAACTACCAGCCCCAGGGAAATCATGCAGATATCAAAAATAGGTTTCCGTTTCATAGGCTAAAAACAGGAAGTGGTACAACAATAGGAAATGGGATTCAAACAAAAAAGCCGCGCGTTGGGTTTTCAGAAATGCCTTTTGCCGCGATTTCTTCCTAACGTGCGCGCCCTCGTTTTCTGGTGCGGCGGCGGTCTTTTCTCTAAGATGCGTTTTTCTGCTCATTTCCACAAACGCAGCCCAAAACGTTTTCAACAAATCATCTGGTGTCATGTTCGCCGGTCTGGAAAACGGGTTTCTGAAGTTCCAGTTCCCGTTTCTGCTGCTCGGTGAGTGGGGCCAGGTTCTTTAAATTGGGTTGGCCGGCGTTGACCCAGGCCGTGTACCAATAGCTGGAAACCAAATGAATGGCCAGCCGCATCTGCCGTTCTACCTGCCCGTGCAAACCCCGGTGGTAGGCCTTGCTGAAATCTCTGGAATACACTTTTATGGTGGTGGCGCCGCGCTCTTCCAGGCTGTATTTCTTGTCTTCGTCAAAGGTTTGGGTGAGTTGTTTCTCCACGGAAAAAACACTGTCTAAGGCGGCGTGCGACCGGGCCACAATCTGCCAGGCAGTCTTGCCAGGATTCTCCAGGTATTGCGGTGCGCCGATGAAAAAGTCATAGTCCTGGCTCCAGAGTTCGGGGAGGCGGCTTTCCCAGAGACCGTGAATGCCGCGTTGGCCCGTGAACTGGCCGTTGTAGTTTTTAGTGGTGTGCAAGGGCACGGTGGCATCGGCTATGTAATGGCCCAACTCCGCCGAAAGTCTTAAGATGCGCTGCTGGTCATGTTGTTTGAAGGCCTCGGTAAGCTGGTATTGCACCAGTGAGATGTGCCAGGGCACGATGCCGTGGCGTTGCAGGGTGTCTAGCGTGAATTGTTTTACGGCTTCGTCCCAGAAACGGGGCAGTTTGTAGGCGGCGCTGTCGCCGTAAACATCCAAGTCAATGAAATGGCGCGGGCCTTCTTCGGGCACCAGGTAGCGGCGTTTGTCCGGCGCGACGGCCTGTTCCATGATGTAGGGCAGCTGCTGCTTGTAGAAACCGATCATCTCGGGCGGTAGGGTGAAGACGGCCTGCCGGTTAATGCGCTGGTGCGCGTAGAAGCCCCAGCCAAACGCCAGTGGCGTTTGCAGCAGCAAGAGAAGAAGCAGGAACAGAGGCCGTTGCATGGTAGGTTTATACGTGTTGCGGGCATCGGTCTGTTTTCTAAAATTAGCTGAATTTGCTGAAGGTTTTCTGTTTTGGGCCTCGTTTCTGGAAATGAAGCCGAAAACGGAAAGTCGCGCGGCTTTCATTTAAGGCTTTATTTCTCCGGCGCTTTGTTTTACTTGCGGCGAGCAAACCTAATCCAGCACGTAGCATCATGCAGATTGTCAACAGCACCTTAGACGATTTCCCCGAGATTCTGCGCTTGTACCAGGCTGCCTCTGCCTACCAACGCGCCAAAAACGTGGTCACCTGGCCCGACTTCGACCACCAGCTAATCTTGAAAGAAATACAGGAAAATCACCAATGGAAACTGCTAGATGAACACGGGCAAATCATCTGCATTTGGGCCACTACATTTTCTGACCCGCTTATCTGGGAAGAACGTGACCAAGACCCGGCCGTCTACATCCACCGCATTGCCACCAACCCAGACCACCGCGGCAAACAACTAGTACAAAAGATTGTGGCCTGGGCGAAAGAGTACGCTGCCCAGCACAAGAAAAAGTACGTGCGGCTAGACACCATTGGCGAAAACAAGCCGCTGATTCAGCATTACACCGCGTGCGGGTTCACGTTTCTGGGGCTGTTTAAACTGGAGAACACCGTTGGCCTGCCCGCGCACTATGAAAACGCTACAGTGAGTTTGTTTGAGGTGGAAGTGGAGTGAGTAAAGAGATTGCGTTAGTAGAGCGTCTCCACCAATCTGAAAATTTGCGTTTTCCGGTTCATTTTGCTAAATCAGCACCAAAATATAAGTCGGTTTTATTTTTTAAAACCTAACAATTTCATCAAAAGCAAACTACTTTAATGTTCATTTTTATATTCCTAATAGTTTTATTTGGGATACCCAGCATCCTAATATTTCTATCTTATTGGATACCAAAAAAACTAGGTTATATAAAATTTGGCAAAACTCTATCACGAATAGTCTTTTTATGTTTTGCTTGCCTTGCTCTGTATATCTTTTTTGAAGATGAATTTTTTACTAAAGGAGACGCTGAAAAATTATTACAAGAGCAACAAATCATTTTAAAAGACGATTTCTCGCTACTAAATAATAAATCTATGTCAGCCATAGGGGATTACTACCATAAATTCACTTTGAAAATATCTTCAAAAGATAAAGCGAGAATAATAACTGAAATTAAACGCGCATCTAATTTCAAGACTTTAGATTCTACTGACGAGGATATTTTAAATTTCCCCTACAACACTAGTAATGACAATAGATACAAAGGCCCAATCCTGCGGCATAATTACGAAACTAAAGATACATATAAGCGGGATTTATTTAAGCCGAACGGTGAGGGTTATGCGCCAACCTACCGAGTAATTACCATCAATAAGAAAGGAAACGAATTAATATTCGAAGATATAGACGAGTAACCAATCTTCCCGTTTTCGCCTCCATTTCCCAAACAGAGCCCTAAAACACAAAAACCTCACAGGTCTCCAAGACCTGTGAGGTTTCAACTTCGCCAGCGCAGCTACAAGATTACCGTTTCCCCAACCCTGCGAACTTCATGCGATAGTCGGCGTCAACGTCTCCTTTGGAGATTTTGGTGAGGCGGCCTTTGAGCAGGCGTTTCTTGAGCGCCGAGAGGTGGTCGGTGAACAGGATGCCTTCAATGTGGTCGTATTCGTGCTGAATCACGCGGGCGGTCACGTCATCGAATTCCTCAATGTGTTCGGTACCGTCCAGGTCATAGTATTTGATTTTGACGTTTTCCTGGCGCCACACTTCTTCGCGCACGCCAGGAATGGAAAGGCAGCCTTCGTCAAACGCCCATTCATCGCCAGATTCCTCTAAGATTACTGGGTTGATAAACGCTTTTTTCACGCCTTTTTCTTCTTCGCCCTCGTCCATGAATGGCTTGGAGTCAATCACGAACAGCCGGACGCTCTTGCCAATCTGCGGCGCGGCCAGGCCAACGCCGTGGGCGTGGTACATGGTCTCAAACATGTCATCAATGAGCTTGGGCAGCTCGGGGGCGTCTAGGGCTATGTCGTTGGCTTTGGTGCGAAGCACCGGATCGCCGTAGGCTACAATAGGGTAAATCATAAGTAAGATCTGCTCTCTAAAAAACTCTGTAAAATAATGGTGGCGCTGAGTTTGTCCACGGTTTCTTTGTTGGCGCGGGCTTTTTTGCCCAGGCCCAGGTCTATCATAGTCTGGAACGCCATGCGCGAGGTGAAGCGTTCATCATGGGTGTGTACTTTTTTGCCCGGGTAGAGTTTCTGCAACTTCCGTACAAAGCCCACCACGTGCTGGGTGTTGTTGGTGGCGTTTCCGTCTAAGTGCACGGGCATGCCCACCACAAATTCGTCTACCTCTTCTTTGGTGCAATAGGTTTGAATGAAAACCAGCAGGTCTTGCGCATGCACCGTGTCCAGGGCAGACGCAATGAGCTGCAGCGGGTCTGTCACCGCTAGTCCTACCCGTTTCACGCCGTAATCAATGGCCAGAATGCGCCCCATGGTTTTCTGTTTTTGGCTTCGTTTCCAGAAATGAGCCCGAAAACGGACTTTATTTTTGTGGAACGAAGCAATTGCGATCACAAAGGTAGCGCATTATTCGATACCGTCGGTTTTTTGCCCCTTGCCGCTGTTTCACGCAAACCCGCTTTTGTGTACCTTTAGCCAGCCTAATTCTCTAACTATGCCGTTGCCGCTTTTCCGCCTGCGTTTGCCTGTGTTGCTGTCTTTGCTGTTGTTTTTAGGGTCGATGACCTTGCCTGCGCATGGCCAAGCCGATTTACAGAAGCTGGATACCTATTACCAACAGGCGCTCAAAGACTGGAACGTGCCGGGCATGGCCATCGCCATCGTCAAAAATGATTCGGTGATTTTCGCGAAGGGCTACGGCGTGCTGGATGCACAAAAAGGCGGAACGGTAGACGCCAACACAGTCTTCGGGATTGCCTCCAACACCAAAGCCTATACCGCCGCGGCGCTGGCCATGTTGGTAGACGAAGGCAAACTGAACTGGGACGACCCCGTGACCAAATACCTGCCGTATCTGCAACTCTACAGCCCGTACGTCACTCAGCAACTCAACATCAAAGACCTGCTCAGCCACCGCGTGGGTTTCCAGACCTACGGCGGCGATTTGCTCTGGTACAACACCACTTATAGTAGAAAGGAAATTCTGGAACGCGCCCGTCATCTGCAACCAGCCTACAGCTTCAGGAGCGGCTATGGCTACTCTAACTTAATGTTCATCGCCGCTGGCGAAGTCATAGAAGCCGTCTCCGGTAAAACCTGGGAGCAGTTCATCCAAGACCGAATATTTAAACCGTTGGGCATGACCCGTTCCTACACGTCGGTAAACCAATTGGAAGGTCTGTCTAACGTTGCTACGCCGCACGGTCATCCGGCCACTGAAAACGGGAAGCCAATTCCTACTGTATTGACCGCCTGGGATAACTGGAACCCCGCCGCCGGTATTTTCACCAGCGTAACCCAACATGCGCAATGGCTGAAACTGCAACTCAACCGCGGCACCTACAAAGGCCAGCGCCTTTTCTCTGAGGCCGGCAGCCACATGATGTGGACGTTGCACAATTCCTTCCCCATCGCGCCGCAAGCCTCAGAAATAAACCCCAGCACGCATTTCTCAGGCGCCGGACTGGGCTGGATGCTCAATGATTACCAAGGTCGCAAGATTGTAGCCCACGGCGGTGGCCACGAAGGCATGAACAGCCGCACCGTGCTGGTGCCCGAGGAAAACCTGGGCATTGTCATTCTCACCAACAGCATGAGCAGCATCATGGCCCCCATTGCCACCTACACCGTTGACCAATTCCTGGGCATCAAAAACGGTCGCGACTGGAGCCGCTTCAACCTAGACCTAGCCGCCAAAGCCCGCGCCCAGCAACGCGCCACAGACGCCAAAAAACCGAAGGAGAAAAACACCAAAGCTAAACTTACTCGTGATTTGCAGGAATACACCGGTACCTACCACAGCCCCTTGTACGGCAACGCCACCGTGACCTTGCGCAACGGCAAACTGGTGCTTGACCTGGCCGCTGCTCCAGCCCTGGGCGGTGAACTCACCATTTGGCGGGCAGACATTTTTGACCTGGCCTGGAAAAACAATTTCGCGCTGCTCACGCCTACCAAAGCCCGCTTCCTGCCCGGCCCAGACGGTTCTATCACTGACCTACGCTTAGATTCCAACAACCCAGATTTCCATTTCTCAGAGTTGGAGTTTAGCCGGGTGAAGTAAGAGCATGTTTAAATTTGTCATTTGCGCTGCAAAATGGTATCAAATGAACCTTTCGCCTGCAAAACCAAAATTTAAACAAGCTCTAAACTGTAAAAGACAACATTACATTTAATTACACTTACATGAGATTTCTTCAAGTATTGAGTTTACTGCTACTTTCCTTTCAGGCAGTAGCGCAGGATAAAGTAGTTTTAGTGAAAGTAAACCCTATCAAAGGAGAAAGCACCGTTACCGTTTTATCTAACCTAGCCAAGGTTGAAGAGATTCTACAAGAGGGGTTTGTGCAGAAAGGCTATAAAGTATTGACTAAGGCTCCTGTTTCTGAGCCGACGCAGGGCGGCAATACAGAACTATTTTTGGCAGATGCGTTCATTTACCAATACCCCGGCGACTACCCTTCTATCACTTTGACCATTAGAAAAGACGGCCGCGTGCATTCACTTTTACACCAGACCAAGAAACTTTTCACCGATCGGCAAGCGGCCATGGAAACCCTGGCGCGGGAAATAGTCAAGGAAATACCTGCCACCCTCAACCAGGAAATGTTTCTAATGCCAGAATTGGACAATCTTTTGCCGCACCATATTATCAGCATTTACACTGCAACGTCTGGTGCCATCACGGGCAGCTACGCCAGCAAATACACCATTGAGGTAAAACCAACTGCTGGCAAACTACCAGCCTTTATGATTGCAGGGGCGTTTGAAGAATACCTTAGCAACTGTCTAGACTTTAATGGTTACCGCAAAGCCGTCAAAGACCAACCCATTCAGGTGGAGTTTGAGATCAATAGCTTCGGATTTACCCACATACAGACTATCAAGATGCCAGAGGGCGTGAAGGATAATTACAAAGAGAAAGTGAAAGCAGCCATGGAGGCCCTACCTCTCTGGGACATGGCGGCGGGGCAAACCTTTAAAGGCGTTCTGTCACTAGGAGTTAAAAAGTAACGCCACTGCCAGAATACCCTGGAGCAGGAACATCCATCTATACCCCGCAACAAACCCCACCCCAAATCCACTAAAACCATTGGCTTATGAACCTTTCCGGGCTTGGAATTGTGGAAGGAATATCTTAATATTATCCTGAGAGCGCGGCTTTCACCAAACCTACACAAACATAACAGCTTACCTATGTCAAAGAAGAGTACTCTGGCAGTGCTGCTAGCGGCGGCCATGCTATCACAAGCGCAGGCGCAGGCCCCTAAAAAGGCGGCTCCGGCTAAGAAAACCACCTCGGCCGCGGCACCTGCTGCCAAAGGCCCAAGATTAATCGAGACCGTAACCCGCAAGCCCGGTGAATTAGTAATTCCTTACAAAAAATATGAATTGCCCAACGGCCTGACCGTGGTGGTGCACGAAGACCATTCTGACCCCATCGTACACGTTGACGTAACCTACCACGTAGGCTCGGCCCGCGAGGAAGTAGGAAAATCCGGCTTTGCGCACTTCTTTGAGCACATGATGTTCCAGGGCTCAGACAACGTAGCTGACGAGGAACACTTTAAGATTGTGTCTGAAGCTGGTGGAACCTTGAACGGAACTACAAATCGTGACCGTACCAATTACTTTGAGACACTACCTAGCAACCAATTAGAGACCGCGCTTTGGTTAGAAGCCGATAGAATGGGTTTCTTGCTGGACGCCGTTACCCAGAAGAAATTTGAGGTTCAACGCGAGACTGTAAAGAACGAGCGTGGCCAACGCGTAGACAACGTGCCTTACGGGAAATCAAGAGAGAAAATCTACGCTGCTTTGTACCCCGTAGGCCACCCCTATTCCTGGGATGTGATCGGGTACTTAGAAGACCTGAACCGTGTGGGCGTGGATGACTTGAAGAACTTCTTCCTGCGCTGGTACGGACCCAACAACGCCACCTTGACCGTGGGCGGTGACGTAAGCCCAGAGCAAGTGGTGAAGCTCGCTGAGAAATACTTCGGCTCTATCCCACGCGGGCCGGAGGTGAAGAACATGAAATTGCCGGCGCCGGTATTAACCCAGGACCGCTACATTTCCTATGAAGACAACGTGCGGTTCCCGTCGTTGCAGATGACCTTGCCCACCGTACCGGCCAACCACAAAGATGAACCGGCGTTAGATGTGCTTTCCCGCATTATTGGCGGCGGCAGAAACTCCATCATCTACCAAAACCTGGTGAAAACCCAGAAAATGAACCAGGCGGGCGCCTTCCACTCTACCTCAGAACTGGCGGGTGAATTCGGCTTGTCGGCAAGAGTATTGCCTACGCAGAGTCTGGCCGATGCCGAGAAACAACTGCGCGAAGCCGTGGCAGAATTTGAGAAGCGCGGCGTAACCGATGATGATTTGGAGCGCTACAAAGCCTCTGCTGAAGCCGGTATCATCAGCCGTCTTTCCAGCGTTTCTGGCAAAACCTCAACGCTGGCCGCTTACCAAACCTTCAACAACAACCCCAACTACATTACCCAAGAACTGGCCGCGGTAAAAGCCGTGACCAAGGCAGATGTGCAGCGCGTGTACAACCAGTACATCAAAGGCAAGAAAGCCGTTATCTTAAGCGTGGTGCCGAAGGGCAAAACCGAGCTGATTGCCAAAGCCGACAACTTTAAGGTAGATGCCTCTGGTTACAAAGCGCCCGCCGACCAGTATTCTGGTTTGAAGTACGTGAAAGCCACAGATAACTTTGACCGCACCAAGAAACCAACCGCCGGTGCCAACCCAAGCATCACGGTTCCGCCGTTCTGGAAGCAGAGCATGGCCAACGGCATTAAAGTAATTGGCGCCAAGAGCGATGAAGTACCAACCGTAACCATGCTGTTCACGCTGCAAGGCGGACACAAACTGGAAGCCCATGACCCATCAAAAGCCGGTGTGGCCTCCATGATGGCGTCTCTGATGAACGAGTCTTCCCTGAAAACTTCCGCTGAGGACATCAGCACGCAGCTGGAGAAACTGGGTTCTTCCATTTCTTTTGGCAGCGGTTCTGAGAGCATGACCGTTTCTGTATCATCGCAGGTGAAAAACCTGGATGCCACGCTGGCCTTACTGGAGGAGCGCATGTTCCAACCTAAATTTGACGCCGCTGACTTTGACCGCCTGAAGAAACAACGCTTAGAGGCCATCAAAAACACCAGCACCCAGGCTACGGCCGTGGCTGAGAACGTGTACAGCAAAATGCTGTACGGCGAAGGCAACATCAGAGCCATTCCGGTAACGGGCACGGTGAAAACGGTGGAGAACATCACCCTAGATGATGTGAAGAAATTCTACCAGAACTACTTCTCGCCGTCTGTGACCAACTTGGTGATTGTGGGTGATGTAGAGCAAAGTCAAATCATGCCGAAGCTTTCGTTCCTGAACAAGTGGGCCGCCAAACCGGTGAACATGCCCGCTGACTTCAAAACCACTGCGTTTGACAAGACCAAAATCTTTATTGTAGACAAAGAGAAAGCCGCCCAGTCAGAAATCAGAATTGGCTACATGGCCCTTCCGTTTGACGCTACTGGCGAGTACTATAAAGCCTCTTTGATGAACTACGTGTTAGGTGGCGCTTTCAACAGCCGCATTAACCTGAACCTGCGCGAGGACAAAGGCTACACCTACGGCGCACGCTCAGGCTTCTCGGGCACCGAGGAAGCTGGTCCGTTTACGGCTTCTGCGGGTGTGCGGTCAGATGCGTCTGATGCCTCCGTGGTGGAGTTCATGAAAGAAATCAAGCGCTTCAGAGAAGAAGGAATCACAGACGCCGAGTTGGCCTTTATGAAGAGCGCCATCGGGCAGTCAGATGCCCGCCGCTACGAGACTTCGTTCCAGAAAGCCGCGTTCCTGAACAACATGCTGCGCTACAACTTGGATGCCGACTATGTGGCCAAGCAAAACCAGATTCTGCAGAACATCACCAAGGAGGAAATCAATGCCCTGGCCAAGAAATACCTGCCCGTTGATAACATGAGCATTATGCTGGTAGGCGACAAAGCCTCAATCAAGCCAGGCCTGGAGAAATTGGGCTATGACGTGGTGGAACTGGACCCAGAAGGTGCCCCCGTGGTAGCCAAGGTGGAAGTTCCGGCCATCACCGCCGAGCCTAAGAAAGAAGAGCCCAAGAAAGGCCGCAAAGCCAAAGCCCAAGGCCGCGTGTTCTAGTTAAATCTATGATTTCGGGCAACCGGAAACCTAATGCAAAAATCGCCATCAGATTAATTTCTGGTGGCGATTTTTTTTCTGGGTCTCTGGCGAGTCTTTGGCTTTTTCACCTTTCGCCCATGTATTTTGCCTTCCGCCAAAAGTGGCGGCCTTCTAGCCTACCCAACCGTGCCGCTAGGCCAATTCAGAGATTTCCGTTTTCGGCCTCATTTCCAGAAATGAGGCCGAAAACGGAACAGGGTAGCAGAGGTACTGCCCGCCAGAAAGTAGATATCCGTTTGTGTAGCAGAGCAACCATGTTACCTTTAGGTTAATTCTTTCATTTTATAGATAAAAGCTTAACCTTTTTCAGGAAATTGCGGTTATAAAATAAATAAGTTGAGCCTATCATTGGGCAATTGACTTATTTTGCCCTTATTTAGTGTAAGCCCAACCTCCGTTTTTGGGTTGGCTACGTTACCTGACTATACCACGCGGGCCTTCTATCTTCGCCGGCCCGACGCTTATTTAAATTTTGATTTTTGATAGTACGAAAAAAGAACATTTCTCGCCGCTACGCTTACCTGCCGCTCATGCTTCTGTTGGCCCTTGGCCTGTGGACGGCCAGCTGTAGCGCCAAAAAAGACGCAGAGACCACCAACAAAGACGCTTCACTGGTTCTTTTTAAGCCAGGTTTTCAGTACCAGTATGTACTCACCGGCAAAGACTCTTTGGGCAAAGACCTGCCTACGCAGCAAATCACCTTGCAAATGGCTGGTTCTCCATCCCAGAAAGTAGAGGAGCAGAACCTGGACAACTCGGCCCCTCACGCCAGCTTACCACTGGCCGGTCACTGGCAGATGTCGGCCTCCCCTGACACGCTGGGCGCCGCCATCACCACCGACGAGCACGCTTATTCCCTGGGCTTGCCACCGCTCTCTCCCCAAGACTTTGTGCAATACACGCTTCCCCTGGAAGTGGACTGGGTCATGGAGCCTGGCACGCCGCGCACCAAACTGGTCACCGGCCTGACCAAAGGCACCCTGCACCCGGGCAAGTCGTATGCCATCAGAAGAAACATCACCTACATGGGCAATGAAGACCTGTCCATAGGCAAGCAGCAACACGCCCAATGCCGAAAACTGGTAGCCCAGGATGAAAGCCCCATCGGGCAGGTGAAAATCACTTATTGGGTTCACCCCGAAGCCGGTTTCGTGAAGGCCATTTACCAACTAGGCAAGCAGGAACGCACCTATTCCCTGCAGAAATAACCGCTGCTTTTTTTCTTGTTGCCCCACCCCTAACCCCTTCTAGAACAGGAGGGGATTTTTCTGTTTTTGGCTTCGTTTTAAGAAATGAGCCTGAAAACGGAATGTTGCAATACAGAACCCCGAGCTAAAGCACGGGTCTATTGATTTCAGCAAAAGTCAATATCGAACCCATTCTTCCTCCGGCCCTGAAGGGCGAGGAAGTTTATGTAGCGGCTCCAACAACAAATACAATAACCGACCGACCTTGCGGAGGGTCGCCGGAAGGCGATGTGCCCGGAGCATGGGAGGGACTTGGAGAGTGGCAGTGGCCCTTGTCAGCTATGAAACATTTAGCGCTTCCCAGGTGCTAGAGAATGAACACCCGCCTGTCTGAGCGGCAGCGAGTTCGGGGGTTCTTGATTCTTTTGGTTAGGTTGATTATCAAGGATCAACCTGACAAACCTGGGAGGCGAAGTAAGAAAGATGGGAATTAGGGAAGGCCGGTTTTAGGTGCCAAATCCTTTTTTGAAAGGCCGTCTTGGTCGTTGGTGAGAACACCAACAACGGACGCATCAATAACAAAAAAAGCCGCAGTGGGTGCTTTGAGGCTGACGCCTCACCGAAGTTTAAAACTTCAGGTCATGGATAGGTCCAAGTTGAAAACTTGAACCAGAGAAATAAAAAATCAGTGTAAACATCCCCCTTAGCCCTTTTCAAAAGGAGAGTATCAACACTCCAAGGGCAGAAGACGGCAAGGCATGAGAGACAAGGCGGTGCCTGGTATTTACAAGCAGCAATTCTTCGTTTTTGGCTTCATTTCCAAAACAGAGCCCGAAAACGTACTTCCTAGAACAAGCGCTTTAATTGCAAGCCTGAATAAAAATTCCTGCCTGGCGCTGCCTGAAAATACCGGTTCCCGAAGCCATTCAAATCATTACCCAGGCTGTAATCTCTGTCTGTGGTATTGTCTACGCCGCCGTAAAAATCCACCCCCCATTTTTGGGCAAAGACTTTCCTGAACCCGGCGCGGGCGCCAAAAATATAATACTCCGGCGCATACACGGTGTTGGCGTCGTTCAGGGGAACGTTATCTGAATAGGTAGCGGTGGCGTTGAGATAAAAGCCCACATTCAATTCTGCGTCTACCCCGGCTACGGCTACGTGTGGCGCGGTACCGGTGAGGCGGTTGCCGGAGAAGTCTTTCTCGTTCTGCTGGTAGTCTTGGAACTTGAACCGGTTGTAGGTGTACGTGCCCCAGACTTTCACCAAGGTCACCAAGGCCTGCGACTTGTCTACCACCAAAAAACTGGAGGCAACTTCCACGCCCTGCTGTTTGGTGGCTCCCGCGTTAGCGAATACGGCTACCCCCGACGGCGTGGTGCGACTCACAATGGTTTCATCTAAGTTGAAGTAGAAGCCCACCAAATCATAGGTAAAGCGGCGCTGCCACAGACTTCCGCGCAGGCCCAGTTCATAGTTCAAGCCGCGCTCCGGCTCCAGGGCCGTGTTGATGCTGCCGTCAGACGGACGAATCTCGGCCTCAGTGGGTGGTGAGAAACCGGCGCTAATGGAACCGTGCGCTGACAAGACCGGCGACAAGACTTTCACCAAGCCCACCCTCGGCGAAAACGTGGCGTCTAAGCTTCTTTTCTGGGTGAAATTGGAATTAGTGGCGGCATCAGAAACGCGGGCAATGCCATAGGTGAGTTTGTTCAGGCTGGCCCCTACGGTCAACAGAAAATCCAAAGGCAAATCCACCTCGGCCTGGCCGAACACAAAGCCTTCGCGCACGGTCACTTCATCGTCATAATTCAATACGCCGGGCACGCCGGCGTTGTTCTTGTATTGGCGGGCGTTGACAAAGCGTTGGTGGGCTTCGGCGCCCAGCGTGAAACGGGTGGCCCAAGTACCCAGCTGCGTGCGGTACGTGGTGCGCGTACGTCCGCCAAAACTCTGGTTCAGGTTCCGTTCATAATCGGTCACGAAGGGGTGGTCCAGAAAGCTGAAAACCCCGAACAAGGCCGTAGTGTTGCTCCAGTTGTCGTTGAAATGATACGTGTGTACCAAGCCCAGATTCAGACCTTCCACATTGATAGCGGCGCGCTGGTCTTTGTTCACCTGACGCGCGGCTCTGGGATTGTCATTGAACTGGGCCTGTGTGAGCGCGCCGGGCAACTCGTAAAACAAATCTGAGTACAGCGCATGAAACGAAAGCGTCTGTTTCTGACTAGGGTAAAACTGCCCCGAAAGCAAAAGCGTCTGCCGGTCCATGGCGCTTTGTTCGCGGTAGCCGTCCAGAGTTTGGCGGTCGTAGCGCAGTTGCAGGTTGGAGTTCTCAGTGGCTACATTGGCAGCGGCAAACCCTTTCTTCAACCCATAGCTTCCTACCAATCCGCCTACGCTGGCGCTGCTTTCCTGGGTACGGGCGGTTTCCAGCAGCACTGTGCCGCCGGTGCCCGCGCCGTACACGCTTCCGCCGGGGCCTTTGATCACTTCCACAGAACCTATGGTGGCGGCGTCCAGCATGTTCAAAGGAATGGTGCCGTTGGCCTCTAGCATCGGGATTTCATTGAGGTACACTTTCACGTTGCGCACGCCGTAGGGCGCCCGCAAGCTGCTGCCGCGTATAGACAAGCGGTAACTGGCGGTGGCCCTTTCTTCCATGCGCACGCCAGGCAAGGTGTTGAGCGCGGGCACCAAGGTAGTCTCTGAGAAACGCTGCAAGTCACGGCTAGACAACAGCCCAATGGCACCGGCCGTTTGGAGCAGCGGCCGACGCGTTTCATACCCGGTCACCACCACTTCCTGCAGGCTGGTAGCAGTAGGCGCCAAAAGCACCAGCACGGGATTTTTCAACGAGGCCACCGCCACTGTCTTGGTTTGGAAGCCCAGGCTGGAAACCACCAGAGAATCGGCGCCAGCCGGAAGCCCCAGTATAAAATTGCCCTGCGCATCTGACAAGGTGCCCGCGGTAGAACCTAAAAGGCCAATGCTGGCCGCCTGCACCGGTTGTCTGGTTGTGGCGTGCAGCACGCGGCCGGTGAGGGTGGTTTGGGCGGCAACCGATAGAAAGGAAAGCAGCAACAGGCACGTCAACAGGTATTTCATAGAAGCAGAAGAAGGGTTTTGCAAGGCGTTTCAGCCGTCTTTGTAACCAAACAACCCTAAACAAGTTATAAAGTGTAATTGAATTGTTAAAATTAACCCAGACCGGACTTGCATACGCATTCTGCTCCGGCATGAACATCCAAACCCATGAAAAATAATTTCCCCCGATTGCTGGCTTTGCTTCCGGCCGCGCTGCTGCTTTCAGTTTCTTCACAGGCCCAGGTTAAAAAAGCCGCCATTACAGAAAGCATGCAAGGCCACATCTTCAAACCCGCCGTGCTGGAGCCCACATACGCTAATATGCGCCAACTCAAAGTGCCTGCCGGGTTCACCGTCACTAAATACGCTGAGAACCTGGGCAAACCCCGCATGCTAGCCGTAAGCCCAGACGGCACGGTATATGTGACCAGCCGCGAGGCCGGCACGGTGACCATGCTCCAGGACAAAAACAAAGACGGTACCGCCGAAGTGAGCAAAGTAGTGGCCCAGAAAGAGAACATGCACGGCATCGCGCTCCGCGATGGAAAAGCCTATTTGATTACCGTAAACGAAGTCTATACCGCCGACATCAACAAAGACGGCACGCTGGGTTCCCTCAAGGAAATCATGAAAGACCTGCCCGACGGCGGCCAGCACAACAATCGCACCCTGGCGTTCGGGCCCGACGGCAAGCTGTACGTGAGCGTGGGCAGCACCTGCAACGCCTGCGAGGAAACCAGCAAAGAAAGCGCAACTATGCTAGTGGCGGATGCCGATGGCAAAAACCGAAGAATTTACGCCAAGGGCCTGCGCAACACCATCGGGTTTGGCTGGCACCCAGAAACCAAAGTGATGTATGGCTTTGACCACGGCATTGACTGGCTCGGTGACGAAGAATCAAAAGAGGAATTCAACCGCCTGGAAGACGGTGCCAACTACGGCTGGCCCTACGTGTACGAAAACGGAAAAGCCAACAAGGCAGATGAACCCAAAGGCATGACCTGGGCCGAGTTCGCGAAGACCACCAAAAACCCGCTGCTCACTTATAAAGCACACGCCGCGCCGCTGGGCATGGTTTTCTACAACGGCACCCAATTCCCCAAAGACTACCAAGGCGATGCCTTTGCCACCATGCACGGCTCCTGGAACCGGCAAGACGCCAGCGGCTACAACCTGGTGCGCGTGAAATTCCAGAACGGGCAACCCACCCAGATAGAAGATTTTATCACGGGTTTCTTGTTGAACAACAACAAAGCGCAGTTCGGGCGGCCCTGCGGCATTACGGTGCACACAGACGGTTCCTTGCTCTTCTCAGATGATGAAAATGGCGTGGTGTACCGCGTGGCCTATACGGGCGCTAAGAAGTAGGCAACTAGAATTGAACGAGTGCACCCACCCCTACCCCCTCCGAGGAGGGGAATTGAAATGCGTGGTTAAACGTTTAGAGAACTACTCGTCCAGGTAGTCCCCTCCTCGGAGGGGTTAGGGGTGGGTCCTACGCATTCAAAATATTTTTCCGTTTTAGGGCTCAGTTTCAGAATTGAGCCCGAAAACGGAAATAAAAAAGTTCTTACAAACAGAAGGACTGTTGATTATTCTCCATAATAGTTAGTTTCAAAATATTGATTTTCAACACATAGAAATCTCTCACGCTTACCCTCAAGAACTATGAAAAAGACGGTAAATATGTTTGTGATGGCGGGCATGGCAGCCTCTCTCCTGCTGGCTTCCTGCGGTGAAAGCGCGCCCGCTGAGAAAACCGGCAACACCAATACTTAAAACATGGTGGAAGGTACCGTTGGTGGAAGGTACCGACGGCGGCCTGGACTCGCTCAACCAAAACACCCAGGACACCACCGCCGCCAACTAATAACAGCTGTTATGCTGGCATGCCTGGGTCCGTTTTCGGGCTCAATTCTGGAAATGAGCCCGAAAACGGAAATGTCACTTCCCTGCGGGATACCGGCAATTTGACTGGCTTTTACCTTAGGGCGAACAAATCCAGAAGCCTGACTGTTGTAGGTACATAGATTCAGAGATACCTTTGCTTTTCGTCAAAGAGTCTTTGGCAACAATTTAAACTGATAAGAAGATGAACGTTGAGATATGGTCTGATGTAGTGTGCCCGTTCTGCTACATAGGCAAACGAAGATTTGAGAAAGCCCTGGAGGCCTTTCCGGGGAAAGACAAAGTAACCGTCACCTGGAAAAGCTATCAGCTGGACCCCGACATGCAACCCAAGCCCGGCGGACAGTCGGTGCATGCGTATTTGGCGCAGCGCAAAGGCGTTTCTGAGGCCGAGGGCAAGCAGATGAACGACTATATGGCCAACATGGCCAAAGAAGTGGGCCTGGATTATGACTTTGACAAAGCCATCATCAACAACACCCTAAATGCGCACCGGCTCATTCATTTCGCCAAGGAGCACGGCCAGCAAGACGCCATGAAAGAACGCCTGTTTGCGGCTTATTACACCCAGGGCCAAGACATTGGTGACCTGGAAACCTTGGCCAAATTAGGCGAAGAAGTGGGCTTAGACGGCGCGGCCATTAAACAAATGCTGGCCTCTGACGATTTCAAGGAAGCCGTGCAGCAAGACATTTACGAAGCGCAGCAAGTGGGCGTGCGCGGCGTACCGTTCTATGTGTTCAACCGCAAATACGCCGTCTCTGGCGCCCAACCCACTGAGGTCTTCCAAGATGTACTGAACAAAGTGTGGGAAGAAGAAAAGCCGCTCATCATGACCGAAGGTACTGCCGGCGGTTCCTGCTCCGTAGATGGTGTGTGTGACTAACTTCACCTGATGTACAAGACATAAAAATCCCTGGTTGGCGCTTCTGCCGGTCAGGGATTTTTTTGGGCGTTTCTGTTTTCGGCCTCGTTTCTGGAAATGAAGCCGAAAACAGAAAATGCATAAGGGCCCCGAGCTAAAGCACGGGTCTATTGATTTCAGCAAAAGCCTGCAAAGTGCTATTCTTCCTCCCGCCCTGAAGGGCGAGGAAGTTTATGCAGTGGTTCAAGCAGCAAATGCAGTAATCGACCGGCCTTGCGGAGGGTCGCCAGAAGGCGATGTGCGCGGAGCATGGGAGGGAGAGGTAAAGGCTTCATGAATGGCAGTGGCCTAAGTGAGCTATGAAACAGAAAGCATTTGCTAGTTGCTAGAGAATGAACACCCGCCTGTCTGAGCGGCAGTGAGTTCGGGGGGGCTTGATTCTTTTGGTTCGGTTGATTATCAAGGAGAAAAGTGACAAACCTCACAGGCAAAGCAAGGAAGAAGGAATTGCGTAAAGAAGGTGGTGAGTGGTAATTGTTTTAAATTGGTAGCAGCTTAATTGACAGGCAGTTTTGGTTGTTGGTGATAACACCAACAACGGCGAGGATATTGGTTGGAAGACGGTTGTAATCACATTAGAAATGCTTCTTCGTTAAATCCTTCAACAGGCTCAGGATGACCGTGGAATGTAATCATTCCCCTACCCCCTTCAAAGGGGACGAAGGAGGAATTAACCACTCGCAAAAAAAGTCCCCCGTGAATCGCCTTTTTACTTCAAGGCCAAAATTCCTTCCACGGTTTTCTTGCTCTTTTTGGTGGCGGCGTCTGGTTGGCTTCCGCCAACGCTGATGGTCACGTTGCCGGCTACATGTTTGGCAGTACCAGTCTCAGAAATCAGATGCAAATCCTGCGGACGAAGGGTGAAGGTGACCACTTTGCTTTCGCCGCGTTTAAGGGCAATGCGTTCGAAACCTTTTAGCGCTCTGATGGGCGTTTTAAATCCGGTTTCCTGCCGGGTCACATACAACTGCACTACTTCCTCGCCGTCTAGTTTACCGGAGTTGGTGACGCGCACGCTTACCTGCACGGGGCTGTTCACCTGGGTATTCTTCGGCATTTCCAGTTTGTCATAGGTGAAGGTGGTATAACTCAAGCCATGCCCGAAACCATACAGCGGCTGTCCTTTGAAGTAGCGGTAGGTGCGGTTCTCCATGGAATAATCGCCGAAGGCGGGCAAATCCTGATCACCTTGGTAGAAGGTCACTGGCAGTCGGCCTGCCGGGTTGTAGTCACCGAACAGCACGTCGGCAATAGCCGTGCCCGCCGACTGACCACCGTACCAGGCATTCACAATGGCCGGAATGTTCTGGGCTTCCCAGGGCATGGCAATGGCGCTGCCGGTCATCATGACAAACACAACCGGCTTGCCCGTGGCTTTGAGGGCTTTCATCAAATCAGTCTGTACTTTGGGCAGCAAGATGGAGGTGCGGTCGCCGCCGTTGAAACCGGGCTCGTCTACTTTCATCTCTTCGCCTTCCAGCTGCGGTGAGATGCCGCCCACATAAATGATGGCATCAGCGTCTTTTATGCGGTTGGCCAGGGCCTTGAAATCTGACTTGGCGTAGTTACCGGCGCGTAATTGAATAGAGGCTTTGCCGCCGTCCTGGTTATATTCTACCACCAAACGGTATTTCTGGCCGGCTTTGGTAGCAAGTTTATAACTCTTCGCGCCCCAACGGTTGCGGGTCCAGGCGTTCAGTCGCTCTTTGCCGTCTACCAGTAATCTATACCCGTCGTCGCCGTCTACTTCCAAGGTGATAGAACCGGTAACGGTGGCGGTATACTCAGTGGTGTACCGGGCCGAGAAGTTGTACGCTTTCAGGTTGCCTACCACGGTTTCGCCTTCTTGCCAGAAATGGTTGATGTCTGGTTCCTGGCGTGTGGTGATGGGTTGGCCTTTGAGCTCCATGTTATTGAAATACTCCGCCTGCACGCCGGGTTTGCCCTCAAAACTCAGTTGTGGCGTGATGTTGGTGTACATGAGCAGCGTGTCTTTGGTAAACGTGGAAGCGCGTTCATATACCACCTCGGTCCCGGCGCCCACTTTGTTTTTGATGCCCTGCAAAGCGGTCACAATCTCAGACGGCAAACCGTTGTAGTTACCCAGCACCGCAATGGGGTTATCAGCATTTGGACCTACCACGGCAATTTTCTTCAGGTTTTTCTTGAGGGGCAGCGTGTTCTTCTCGTTCTTGAGAAGCACCATGGATTGTTGTGCCATCTTGAGCGAATGGGCTTTGTGCGGGGCGCTTTCCAGCACGCTCACCGGCGTCTGCGCGTATTTTACCATGGCCACGGGGTCAAACATGCCCAGCCGGAACCGGATGGTGAACAAGCGCTTCACAGATACATCAATCATGCGCTCGGTGATCTGTCCGTTTTTCACGGCCTGCACCAGGGCTTTGTAGGCATCAGTGCCGCAGTCAATGTCGGTGCCGTGCATGACAGCATCTGCAGAGGCAGAGGCGGCGTCTGGGTGGGTTTTGTGGTTTTTGAAGAAGTCATCAATGGCCCAGCAGTCTGAGGTCACGTAGCCGGTGAACTGCCACTGGTTGCGCAGAATGTCGTTCATCAATTCATCACTTCCGCAGCAGGGCTGGCCTTTGTAGGCGTTGTAGGCGCACATGACACCGGCTACTTTGGCGTTCACCACCAGTTCCTCAAAAGCAGGCAAATACGTGTCCCACAAATCATAGGGCGTGGCAGTGGCATTGAACACGTGGCGCTCGGGCTCGGGGCCGCTGTGCACGGCGTAGTGCTTGGCGCAGGCCGCCGCTTTCAGGTATTTGGGGTCATCGCCCTGCAAACCGCGCACAAAAGCCCTACCCAGCATAGCCGTTAAAAATGGGTCTTCGCCGTAAGTTTCCTGGCCGCGGCCCCAGCGTGGGTCTCTGAAGATGTTGATGTTGGGGGTCCAGTAGGTTAAACCCACGTAGCGCTGCCCGCCTTTTCCGTCAGCAATGGCTTTGTTGTAGATGGCCCGGCCTTCCAGCGCGGAGTAATCGGCCATCATTTGCAGCGAGGTGGTATCAAAGGTGGCGGCCATCCCAATCGCCTGCGGGTAGACGGTCACTTTGTAGGGCGTACGGGCCACGCCGTGCAGTACTTCGTTCCACCAGTCATAAGAAGGAATGCCCAGGCGGTCAATGGCCGGCGCCGCGTTCAGCATCTGGGCAACTTTTTCCTCTAAGGTCAACCTCGACACCAAATCATTCACCCGAGCCTCTACTGAAAGCGAAGGATCCTGAAACGGGTAGGCATACTTTTCTTTCTGAACATACGTGAAAGCCGTTATGCCAACGATGGCACAAAGAGAGAAAAAGGCGTAGATTTTTTTCATGGGTTCCGGCGAAAAGGGATTGGGTGGTCTAAATTGGAAAAAAAAATCTAACATTTCCGTGAAAACGAAAGAAGATTGCTTGGTTCTTCTGCTCAAGATTTAGTGCAAGGCACAAACGCAGCCATTTTACTTCCTTCAGAAAAGGGATTGCCCGGAAATGCGTTTTTGGCTTCATTTCTGGAAATGAGGCCAAAAACAGAAAATTCGGTTGGCGCTTGTGTTAATTTTAGGCAATTTGAACGCGGCAAATACACTCGCCAGCCCTACCCTATTTTCAACTTTTCGTCACGCCTAGTTTTATGGTTTTAGATGCACTCCAACACGCCGCCCGGTATCATGCTTTGCACCCTTTGTTTCGGCAGGCCTTTGACTTTCTGCGCACCGCTGATCTCCAGAACCTACCCGCGGGCAAAATTGAACTGGCTGGTGAAGACTTATTTGCTATTATCTCAGACGGGCCGGGTGTGGCCAAGGAAACGGCTAAAATGGAGGCGCACCAGCGCTACATTGACATTCAGTACGTGGTGCGCGGCGTGGATCACATGGGTTGGCAAGACCTTTCGGCCTGCGGAGAATCTATAGAACCGTATTCCACGGAGCGCGATGTGTATTTCTTTGATGTTCGGCCTACCAGCTGGTTTGACGTTCCCGCCGGTTTCTTCACCATTTTCTTCCCCAATGACGTGCACGCGCCCCTGGCAACTGAAGCAGTGGTAAGAAAGGTAGTGCTGAAGATTGCGGTGGAGCAGTAGCCCTTCTTTTTCCCGACAATTACTTCTGCTTTAAGAGTAGCCGCGGTTTTTCTGCAATGCACCACTTTCCACTTTTTTCTTTCAGCCACCAATACATGCCTACGCTTTTAGATGCCTTTGACAGCTACAATGATTTTAACCGGTCGGCGTACTACATTCTCTGTTTCAACACCTTGCCGTCTAACCTCACCCTGGAGATTCCTTTAAAAGAAACCAAAGCCAACATGGAACTGGCCGTGGCCACTCTGGACGTGGAGAAACTGCAGCTCAAGCCCATCTTCAAAAACTGGCGCACTGAGGATGACAAAGACGCAGATGTGGCCCAGGATTATCCGTTTCAGTATTTGTTCAAGAGCGATGCCTTGAAGCTGCTGATCTGGATTTCCCTGAACAACAATGAACTGTACATGGACCTCCATTATGACGCTGAAACGCAGGAACTGGAGCAGCAGGTCCTGGCCCTGAACCATACGTTTAGGGAGAAGTTCGGGGAGAAAAAGGCGCCCACCTTTAAAGTGCTCACGCACAATGACCGTTTTTTCAGCACCGAAGACGTGAAGTGCGAATTTCTGCAGGTAGACGTGGCCGCCTTGTACAACGACGATTTCCTGGAGATCCACAGCCTGATTGAAGCCTCGCTGGAGCAGGAGAAATCTGGCCTGATCTTGTTGCACGGCGCGCCCGGCACCGGCAAGACCTCTTACATCAAAAGCCTTATCTCCAAGCACCCCAACAGCACGTTTATCTTTATCCAGAACGAGTTTGTGCAGGACCTGCTCAAACCCGACTTTATTTCTTTTCTGCTCAAAAACCGCAACGCCATTCTGGTGATTGAAGACGCCGAGAAAGTGATCACCACCCGCGAAAGCGTGCAGGAGAACTCAGTGGTTTCCACCATTCTGCAACTCACAGACGGCCTGTTCTCAGATTTCCTGAACATCAAGGTCATCTGCACCTTCAACACCACCCTTGACAAAGTAGACAAAGCCCTGCTGCGCAAAGGCCGGCTAATTGCCAACTATGAGTTCAAACCGCTGGAAGCCAAAAAAGCCACCCGCCTGCTGGAGACCTTGGGCCACCAAACCCCAGACACAGACCTTGCCCTGGCCGATATCTTCAACTTCCAGGAGAAGGCCTTTACCGAAGCAAGCAACAAAAAGAAGATTGGGTTCTGAGCAGCTAGGGAATAAACTTTCTGAGTGGTCTACTGGTCACTTAAATAAACACCCTTGTGCCGCAGCACAGTTACTTTTAAATTCAATTGTTGGAGCACGCCACTGTAAAGCCATGTTTTAAAATTTTGCTCTACCTTTCTGCCATCTTAAATCCTATATCTATACCTACCCTTCCTTTATGAAAAAATTATTGTTTACGCTTGTCCTGTTTTCTTGCTTTTTAGTTTCTGCCCAAGCCCAAACAGAAAAAGGCACCAAGCTTATTGGCGGCACAGGCACGCTGCATTTTGACACAGAGGGCGCACAAGATGACGTCTTTTTTATGGCAACGCCCCGCCTTGGTTATTTTGCGGGGAATAATTTTGCCATAGGAGCCAGCCTTCCTTTTCTATATAATACTTCCACCTACGGCTCTGTCACCAGCATTGGGCTTGCCCCGTTTGTAAGAGGATATTTTGGCGCTTCAGCCACCAAGTTTTTTCTGGAAGGCCGGGCCGGGGTTACTAGAGAAAACTACGAAACAGAAGGTGGTTTCATGTATTCTGATGCTGAGACCTCCAGAACGGTCCAGTTCTTTGGGGTAGGTGCAGGACTGGCTCAATTCATAAATGAACACGTGGGCCTTGAAATCCTGCTATCGTATGATAAGTCAGACGAAGCATCTTTCCGTTTTGAAACGAATAAATTAAACGGCCTTAACCTGAACATAGGTTTCCAGATACACCTACCCCGCAAGAAGTAACCCTTCTCTCTCTCAAAGTAAATTCCCGTTTTCGGGCTCATTTCCAGAAATGAGCCCGAAAACGGGAATTTTGGTTTTTACTCCTTTACAAAGCGCGAGATTCTTCTCCTGTAAAATGGTTATCGCGGCCCGCTCCAATGCCCAGGCTAGCTACCGTTCAGCTTGATGTTCTGTAAGTGAAATGCTGGTTAAAGGAGACAACCACCGGAATGCCCAACTTTGAATATATTTCTCTTGGCAGACCAATATGCCCACCCCAGAAATGACTAGGTTTACAGACACCGTTTTCCCTTGACACCAGCCCATGGACATTCAAATCAACCCCAGCCAGAAGATTACCCCGTTCCTATGGTTCAACGGCCGCGCCGAGGAGGCCATGGGCTTCTACACGTCCATCTTCCAAGACTCCTACATCAAGAGCATGCAGCACATGGGCCCCGTTGACCCCAACCAGTCTGGTTCTATGGTCACAGGTACGTTTGTGCTGGCGGGTCAGGAATTCATGGCGCTGGACGGCGGGCCGATGTACCAATTCACCCCGGCGCTATCGTTTTTTGTCAATTGCCAAGACCAAGCCGAGGTAGACGAACTCTGGGAAAAACTTTCTGCCGGTGGCCGCGAAGACCGGTGCGGGTGGCTGCAAGACAAATTTGGGGTTTCCTGGCAGATTATTCCGGAGGCGCTGGGTCGCCTGCTACACGGCTCTGACCGCCAGGCCGCCGGACGCGTGCTGCAGGCTATGCTCAAAATGCAAAAGATAGACGTGGCCGCATTGGAGCGCGCGTACGCCGGAGAAAGCTAAACTCACTTTCCGTTTTCGGGCTCATTTCTGGAAACGGAGCCAAAAACGCAATTCCTCGCAGAGGCTTGACCTTGTATAAGGGCATAAAAAAAGGGCAGTCTTGGGCGTACCGAAGTACACCCAAGACTGCCCTCCAGCAATTCTTTCAATTAACGTTTGATGAACCGCTTGATGACTTTCTTGCCGTCAATCACCAGGTCAAGCATGTAGACGCCGCTTTTGAGCGAGGAGATGTCAATGGGTTCGCCGCTCTTCACCGCTGGCAGGCTCAGTACTTTCTGCCCCACTGTGTTGAGTACGTTGGCGCTGGCCGCTCTTCCGGTAAACCTTACAGACAGGCTGTTATCGGCGGGGTTCGGGTAAAGGTCAAAGTCCTCGGCCAAATCACCATCTTCTATGCCGGTCACCACATCGTCTTGCTTGATGATTCTGATCCAGTTGAGGTTCCAGCCACCTTCCGCGGCTAGTAAACGCAAGGTATAGGTGCCCGCGGTGGCTATGTTCACGGTTTGCGAAATGGTGGTCCAGGTCTGCGGTCCACCCGTGGCTGGCACGTTGATAGTCCCCAGCTCAGTGGCGCCTTCGTTCAGGTCAGCTTTGATGATGCCGGTGCTGCTGAGGCTGGCCACGCGGTATTGAATGGTGTACGCGCCCGTGGCTGGGAAACTCACGTTGCTGTAAGCGGCCCAGTCGCCGGTGGCAATGTTGTGAATGTTCTCCCCGCCACCTGTGTCTAAACAGGTTTGCTTGTCTACACCCGCCATGGTAGCGTAGTTTTCGGCTTCTATCTGTGTGTAATTAGGTGGAGCTTGGGTACACGTTACGCCAAGGCTGGTTTTAATGGCTTTCACGTAGGCGGCGGCAAACTTGTCTCGCCAGGCATCGTCCAGGAGTTTGGCGGCATCAGTGGCTCTGTCCACAAAGCCAATCTCGCTTAATACGCCCACTGCATTGTTGCCATTCAACACCCCTAAGTGATAGGTAAGGTAGCCAAGGTCTTCCACTGAACGGCGGCTGGCCCAACTGCCGTCTGCCGCCATGCGGTTCTGTACTTCTTGTGAAAACTGTGCACTGGTAGTTTGGTTGGGGGTGGTTCTGTTGCACCAGAAAGTTTCTGTTCCGGTTCCGCCGCCGGCGTTGCAGTGAATGCTCAGGAACCGGTCTGCATTCCAGCTGTTAGAAAGTTCCCGGCGCTGGGCCAAGGAAATCCAGCCGTTGCGGGTGGATCTGGTCATTCTTACGGTATAGTTGGAACACTCGCTGTTTAACTGGTCTTTCAGCTTCAGTCCCACTTCCAGGGCGGTCACTATCTCGGTTTCGGTGCGGGTGTCTGGGTTGCCGCCGGTGGCGTTGTAGCCATGTCCCGGGTCAATGACAATCACCTGGCCTTGCACGGTAAGCGTACAGAGAACCAGGCAAAGGGCGACTCCTGCTTTCAAAAAGGAATGTAGTATAGTTGTTTTCATGAGGTGCTACTTTTTGAGTTTTAAATCTGCCACGTAGATCTTGCCTGACTTCTCATCAGAGAAAGCAACTTTCTTGCCGTCTGGCGACACGTCTGCCCACATCTCAATTCTGTCTGGGGTGTTGGTGAGCTTGGTCTTGGCGCCGTTGCTGACAGCCACAAAATAAAGCTCTGAGCCGGAGATGGAGTGACCGTCTTTGCTTTCGTCCTCAAAGGTGAGGATGCCGCTGCCGTCTGGGAGCCAGCTGCTGGGCAGGCCCATGCCCAGGTTTTTACGCTTACCGTTGCCATTGATGGAATACAAATACATGTTGGCGCCTTCATTCACAATAACTGATTTCCCGTCTGGCGACACTAGGGGGCTGTAGAACTGGCCTTCTTCCTTGGTGATAACCCAGGGCTTGCCGTTTCCGTCTTTGGCCTCCAGCTTAAGAGTTTCTGAGTTGATGTACACCTGGATGCTGGACTTTTTCCGGGCACTGAAGGTACGGTTGGCTTGCTTGGATGTATTTTCTGACAAAACGCGCTCCCTGCCGCCCGCTACGTCAATGCTTTTCTCTACCAAAGACCTGGCCCCGGCAGAAGACGTCTGTTTTTCATAGAAGACTATGCCCTTGCCGTCTGCGGTCCAGCGGGCTTTGTAACCAATGCCCTGGCCGCTTTTAATTTTTTTCACGCTGCCGTTCCCGGCCATATCTTTGATGTAGAGCGCGTCGTTGTGGTGGTCAGTGAACAGGAGTTTCTGTCCGTCTGGCGACCATACCGGGCTGCTGTACTCGCTGGTGCCCGAGGCTACTTCTCTGATGTTCTGCAACGCAGGCGCTTTGACCTGCGCCTGGGCCTGTAGGCTAACACTACCTAAGGTCAAACTCAGGCAGGCTACACAACTGAATGCTTTCTTAAAAATCATGCTGTTTGGTAGTTGGGTGACAGTTAAAAGTGTACTAAAAGTTTGGGTTGGGTTCTCACCTTTTCCTGGGCGGTGCTTGCCCAAAGAAAGGCACTGGGGGTCATGGTGTATGGTGATATCTAGCAGAAACGTTAGAGCATGTTTAAATTTGTCTTTTGCGCTGCAATATGGCATCAAAAGAACCTGACTTCACCATTTTTTCTCACCATAGCGCTGCTATGCTGCTCAAAAATGGCTTCGCCAGAACCTTTTGCTACCATTTTTCGCCTGCAAAATCAAAATTTAAACAAGCTCTTAGAAGCAATGCCAAAGGCTATTTCTCTTGTGGCACCTTCCCTCTATAGCAATCTGGTTTCTCCAGAAATCAGGAAAAGGAACTGAGTTTAATTCCCTTGGATTTACTAAGAAAAAGATTGCTCAGTCTTTAAAAGCCTGAATCAAGAATTAAGGCCCTAAAGGTTTCTGCGGATATCAAATGCAATATGTATATAATTTTAAATAAATTTAATATATACAATAAAAATATGCTCGGGAGCAGCGTTTGTGACGGGAATATATAAGACGAAGAAAAAGTAGAAGGCAGGGGAAACCACCTACGAGCAATAAAAGAAGATGTACTGCTGCGTGTTGCCTTTCAAGAAAACTTTAAATTAGCGTACCATCTCACGCCGCCGTTTTCTTCAACAGACAGCAGTTCTTGTACTTTTCGCCACTACGGCAGGGGCACGGTTCATTACGGCCCAGGCGCTTGCCGTAGGGGTTAAGCAGTTCCCTGAAATTAAGGCTAAACCTGCGCTTGGGATTTTGCCTGAAGATCTTCTGCAGCATGCCGTAGAGCCGAGGGTGCTTTTGAGCTAGTTGTATGGGTTTTTCAAAGAAGTACTCTGTGGTAACGGCAAAGAATTCGGCCTCATTGGTGGCCCCGTACGGGTTTATGTCAGACTGTCCACGCTTGATTTCCTTTATTTTTCGGTCTACCAGTTCTTTCCAGGGCTGCACCAGTTCATCTGGCAGGTAAGCTTCGGGGGTGCCGTCAATCTCGCCGTCTGCCTGGTCCAGCATGTGCGCGAACTCATGTATTCCCACATTTTGCCTATCGGCCATGTCATTGAAACCGCGCTCCAGGGCAGGTTTGGAAAGGGTTACGTAATGGTCGTTCTGGAACGGGTTCACGCGGCCCAGCACCTCAGACACGGCCTCGTTGTCAGGGTCTTTGAACCGCTCCAGGCTGCCGGGGAAAATCAAGACCTCGCCCAGGTTCTGGTATTCCCAGTCTTCTAACCTAAAAATGGGGATAATGGCGCTGGCCCCCACCAGCACTTTGGTGGTGTCATCAATGACCACGTCAATGCCCGTAATGCGCTTCTCAGATAAGAACAGCTGGATCATTTTCTCAAAGCGGTGCTTGTCTTGGTCAGTAGTCAAGGTGTGGTAGAAGCCCACGCGGTCTGTGAGCACCTTGCGCCACTCAGCGGGAAAATCGGTGGCCAGCACGGCTTTTCTCCGGCGGGTTTTGCGCGTGGCCCATTGGTAAAAAAACGCACATACCACCAACACCACCACGGCCAACGCAACCAATCCTGTCATACAATTCTCTGCTAAACAGGCAACCCTCAGCTGGGCGCCCACGCCTAAAGATACGGCTAGTCCGAAAAATAGCTCGACTAAAAATAATTTGCGCCCGCTTTTATCTGAGCAGTTGCGTTTTTGGCCTCATTTTCAGAAACTAGCCGAAAAACGGAAACCTGCCGATTCTCCACCTGTGCTTTTTCCGTGAAACGGTTCACCATTAAACTGTTGCCCGCATGTCTAGAAAAGTAGTACTGTACATTGCCATGAGCCTGGACGGCTACATTGCCAAAGAAGACGATACCCTGGATTTCCTGAGTTTGGTGGAACGCCCCGGGGAGGACTTCGGCTACGCCGATTTCCAGCAGACCGTGGACACCCTTATCTGGGGCCGAAGAACCTATGATAAAGTCCTGAGTTTTGGCGAAACCCAATATCTGCACCGAGACAAGAAAGTGTACGTGCTCTCGCGCCAAAAAACCGGGCAGGAAGGCCACGTGGAATTTTACGGCGGTAACCTGAAAGAACTGATCACCACGCTCAAGCAACAGCCCGGCAAAGACATTTACTGTGACGGCGGCGGCGAGGTAGTGGCAGCCCTCCTGCAGGAACACCTCCTGGACCGCGTGATTGTCTCCATCATTCCGCACCTGCTGGGCAGCGGCATACGCCTGTTCAAAGACGGTCGACCGGAACAGTATCTGAGCCTCAAGAAAACCTTGACGTTTCCGTCTAGTGGCCTGGTGCAGCTGTGGTACGACTGCGCGCCGGCCCTTGCCTCCAAAGAGCAGGCCTAAGCTTTTTCATACGGTGCAAACAAACTCTGTTTTGGGGCTCATTTCTGAAAATGAGCCCCAAAACGACAGTAAGCTGTAAAGACTTGATGATATCCACACATATCGTCCCCCTTTGAAGGCCCGGGATGAAAAAGTCTGGTGAAGAAGCAACCATCCATAAGATTGCAGCAAGTAAAAAATAGTCTCGGGAATACACATTATCAGCAAGAGTAAATCATCCCCCTACCCCCTTCAAAGGGGGACGATATGCGTGAAAAACTGGATGAGCGTCTGATTTAAAAGTCAATAACGTCAGTAGAAAGCCTGCTTTTATTACCCAATCCTTTTTCTATATTTGGTACCCTATCTACTTCCTTCTTCCAACCCAATTGCCTATGCAATCTACCGCTACCAGTCCGCAAGAATACCTGGAAACCTTGCCCGAGGACCGCAAGCCGGCCATGGAAAAACTCAGGGAGACTATTCTGGCTAACTTACCTGCTGGTTTTGCAGAGGAGATGAGCTACGGCATGTTGGGCTACGTGGTGCCGCACTCGCTGTATCCGGCGGGCTATCATTGCGACCCTGAACTGCCCTTGCCGTTTATCAGCCTTGCGTCGCAGAAGAACTTCATTGCGCTTTACCACATGGGCATTTACGCAGATCCGCAACTGCTGGAATGGTTCACCACGGAGTACCCAAAGCACAGCAAAACCAAGCTGGACATGGGCAAAAGCTGCATCCGGTTCAAGAAGCCAGACCAGATTCCGTTTTCCTTGCTGGGCGAATTGGTTTCTAAGATGACGCCGGCGCAGTGGATTGACCTGTATGAAGAGAAACTGAAGAAGTAAATTCCGAGGTTGAATTCCTGTTTTCGGGCCCGTTTCTGGAAATGAGCCCGAAAACGGACAGCTAACTGCCCAGCCAGCATACAAATCCCTGAAATTTCTTCCGCCTAAACACAACCTTTCGGCAGACAAAAAGTATATTTCAATAAATACTGAAAGTTTAAAAAGTTTTATATATTTGTGCCATGGAGTTAGCAGAGGCAAAGCAGCGGTTTATTGAGGCCTGGGGCAAACTGGGCTCTGAGTGGGGCATCAACCGCACCATGGCGCAGGTGCACGCGCTCTTGCTGATTTCGCCGGAGGCCCTGACCACCGAGCAAGTGATGGAGCAACTGCAGATCTCGCGCGGCAACGCCAACATGACGCTCCGCGATTTGATCAACTGGGGCCTCATTGAGAAGCAGCACCGCAGCGGCGAACGCAAGGAATATTTCTTTGCCGAGAAAGACGTCTGGACCATCGCGCGCCAGGTGGCCAAGGAACGCAAGCGCCGCGAGCTGGAGCCGGTGCTCAAACTCCTGCAACAATTAGAAACCGTGGAAGGCGACGAAAACGATCCTGAATTCAAAACCTTCAAAACCTCCGTGACCGACATCAACAAGCTGGCCTCTAACGTGGACAAAACCATGGAGACCATGCTGAAAGCCGAGGAGAACTGGTTCTTCGGGTCTATTTTGAAGCTACTCAAGTAGTGGCTTTTTTTTGCCCATTATGTTTCATTTTTTACTGAAAGTTCAATATTTATCATCCACCTTTTAACCTTTACTACCATGAATTACTTCTTGCTTACCTACGCCATTTATTTGCTGGTTAGTGTGGCCCTCACCGTCTGGGTGGCCAGGGTGCTGTTCAAAAACGGCCGGATCTTTCTGGTGGACATCTTCCACGGCAACAGTGACCTGGCAGATTCTGTGAACAAACTTCTGGTGGTGGGCTTTTACCTGATTAACATCGGGTATATGACCCTGGCCTTGAAAGAAGTGAACCAGATTGCCTCTGTGCAGGCCGTGGTGGAAGTCTTGAGTTACAAGTTGGGCTGGATAATTCTCATTCTGGGCGGCATGCATTTCCTCAACCTCACCATCTTCTTCAAACTGAGAGCCCGCGCGCAGGAACAACTTCAACCTAAAACTGTATAGCCATGGCGAAGATCATTTTAGCGGGCGGCAACGGCTTCATCGGTCGGTTTCTGGCCCAGCATTTCACCGGCAAAGGCGATAACGTCATCGTACTCACCAGAAAACCTACGTCTGAACCTACCGCGGCCAAACAAGTGTACTGGGACGCCGCCACCGCCAACGGAGACTGGGTGCAGCACCTGGAGAACGCTGACGTGCTCATCAACCTCACCGGCAAAAGCGTGAACTGCCGTTACACCGCCAAAAACAAACGCGAAATCATAGCCTCCAGAGTCAACGCCACTGACGCGCTGGGCCAGGCTATCAGGCAGGTCCAGCACCCGCCCAAACTCTGGATCAACGCTGCCTCGGCCACCATTTACCGCCATGCCATAGACGGTCCGCAAGATGAACTCACCGGCGAGATTGGCACCGGCTTTTCTGTGGATGTCTGCACCAAATGGGAGAACGCGTTTTACAGCCAACACACGCCCGCCACGTTGGCCCCAGACGGTGGCGTGATGCCGTATTACCGCAACCTGGCGCGCTTTGGGTTGGGCGGACGACAAGGCAACGGTCTGCAATGCTTCAGCTGGATTCATGCCCAGGACGTGATCCACAGCATTGAGTTCCTGATGCAGCATGAAGAACTGGAAGGCGATTTCAACCTGGCTTCGCCCAAACCCATTCCCAACCACTATTTCATGACTACCATTAGGCAGGCCTTGCGAATAAAATTTGGCCTAAGGGCAAGAAAATGGATGCTGAAGATTGGCGCGTTCCTGCTGGGCACCGAGACCGAGCTGCTCCTGAAAAGCCGCTGGGTGGTGCCTGCGCGGCTGCTAGAAGCTGGTTATACTTTCAAAGTGCAAACCATAGAAGAAGCCGTGAAATTGTGTCTGCCTGCGCCTGTTTTAGGCCACGTTTCAGAAATGGAGCCCAAAAACGCCCGGTTTCCGCGGTATCAGCCAAGTGTGTGAGTTCAACTTCGGTTTCGCTTTTAGCAACTTTATCAACCCGTACCATGAACCAGAAAAAGAACTTCCTCACCGCCGAATGGCGCAAGCTGATCATGGCCAACTACGCCATTGATCCCAGCCTGCTCCTGCCCTATCTGCCGGCCAATACGCAACTAGACCTTTGGAACGGCGCCTGCTACGTAAGCCTGATTGGGTTTCTGTTCACCAACACCAAAATCAAAGGCGTGAAAGTGCCGTTCCATAGCACCTTTGAGGAAGTGAACCTGCGGTTTTATGTCACTTACAATGATCACGGAACTGTGCGGCGCGGCGTGGTTTTCCTGAAAGAGATTGTGCCCAAGCCCGCTATTACGCTGGTGGCCAACACCTTTTACGGCGAGCATTACCAGACCTTGCCCATGGCCCATAGCTGGCAGCAACACGGGAAAACGCTAGAGGTAGCCTACCGGTTCAAGCAACAGAACTGGCAGGAACTAAGTGTGACTGCCCAATTGCCGTCTCACGCCATTGCCCCTGGTTCAGAGGCCGAATTCATCACGGAGCATTACTGGGGCTACACCAAACGGAAAAACGGGCGGGTGTCTGGGTATGAGGTGGCGCACCCGGTCTGGGACACTTACCCGGTGCTAGACTACGCCATTGAGGTTGACTTTGGGCAACTGTACGGCCATGAGTTTGAGTTCTTGCGCCAAGCCACCCCTACCTCCGTTTTCCTGGCCGAAGGTTCTGCCATTGAAGTGAAAGAAGGCGGGTTTCTGTAAGGCAAACCTTTCCGTTTTCGGGCTCATTTCTGGAAAAGAGCCCGAAAACGGAAACCTGAAACACTGGATTAGAAAAGATTTACCGCTTGAAGTACACCGTAAACGTAGAGCCTTTTCCTAGCTCGCTTTCCAGTTCAATTTTGCCCCCGGCGTTCTCTACAATGCGCTTGACAATGTAGAGGCCAATGCCGGTGCCTTCCACGTGGTCATGCAGGCGCTTGAACATGGAGAACACTTTGTCCTGATCTTCCGCCGGAATGCCCAAGCCGTTGTCGGCCACCGAGAGCACCACAAAATCTGGCGTGGCATGGGCGTTAATCCTGATCTCAGGCGTTCTGTCTGGGGACCGGTATTTAAGCGCGTTGCTGAACAGGTTGTAGATGATGCTGCGCGCGTTCTTGGCCGAGAATCTGATGGTGGTGCCTTCGTCAAAATGGGTTTCTACCTGCGCGCCTGTGTTCTGGAGGTCCCGCTCAAAGTCCAGCTGTACGTCTTGCACCACTTCGGCCAGGCGTAGAGAGGCCACGTCTTCCTCAGCGCCGCGCTGTATTTTGGCTACTTCAGTTAAATCTGAGACGGCGCGCTTGAATCTGCCCACCGAGGCCTGCATGAGGCTCAGCACCCGCTGCACAATGTCCAGCTGCTGGGTCTGCGGCGGCAAATGTTCCACCAGGGTTTCCATGAGGCCTTCAATGTTGGAGATAGGCGCTTTTAAGTCATGGGAGGCCGAGTACACAAAGTTGTCCAGGTCTGCGTTGATGGCGCGCAGCTCGGTGTTCATGGTTTCAATTTCTTGCCGGGCGGCTACCTGCTCATTCACGCTGGTGGCCACGGCAATCACGCCGGTGATCTGGCCCAACCGGTCACGCATGGGCTGGTACACAAAATTGGCGTACAGGGTCTCCAGTTGGCCGTTGCGCATCAGTTTGATGGGTAACTCAGTGTTCACGTAGGGCACGCCGGTGGTGTACACGCTGTCCAGGAGTTCTTTGATGCCCTGGTCCCGTACTTCAGGCAGGGCCTCCAGCACGGGTTTGCCCATCACGTCTTCGGGTTTCTTGCCCCAGAGTTCACAGATGCCCGGGTTGGCCAGTTCCACCACGTAGTTTTCGCCCAGCATAATGCAGATGGCCACGGGAGCCTGCTCAAACAGGTTGACCAGTTCTTCTTGCTGGCGCGCCATTTCCTCGCGGGCCTGTACGCTGGCAATGGAGGTGGCTATCTGCCCGGCCAGTAACCCGAAGAAATTTTGATAATCTGTGTCGAACTCCAACCTAGGGCTCACCGCCGCCACAAAGAAACCCAGAATTTGGTCATGCCCCGGCCTAAAGATGGGCACCAGCGCCACGCTGGTAGAAGTACCTTGGTGGTCATTGGTGGCTGAGCCGCCGATATAAAGGGTCAAATCTTCCAGCAGCACCTGGCGCTTTGTTTCCTGCACTTGCCACAGCGGCCAGGCGTCTGTAGCTGCCTGGTCTTTCTCCAGGGAAATAACGGTCGGCACTTGGGCACCTATGGTCCCAGACCAGCCCATGCGTTGCGCTTGTCGGCCGTTCCCGGTTAGCAGGTAAATCTGGCTGAAAGGTAAATCCTGCTGGTTTTCGCTCAACACCTGGCTAGCCGACTGGCAGACTTGCTCCTGCGTCTGAATGTGGGCCATGGCATCGGCAATGTCTTTTAACGTTGCCAGGCGGCGCTGGCCCAGAATGGTGTTGGTCACTTCTGTACAGGCGCAGAAAACACCGGCCACCTGGCCCTGGTCATCAAAGGCGGGGCTGTAGGAGAAAGTCCAGTAAGTTTCCTCCGGAAAGCCCTTGCGCTCCAGATACAGCAGCAGGTTCTCTGCGTAGAAAGACTGGCCGCCGCCCATTACCTGCTCTACAATTCCGCCTATATCTGCCCATATTTCAGACCAGATCTCAGAGGCGGCCTTGCCCAGGGCCGTTGGGTGCTTGTTGCCCAGGGCCGGGGTGTAGGGGTCATTGTGAAAGTCATACAAGTTCTTAGACCACCAGATGAACATGGGAAACTCTGCGTGCAGCAGCAACCTGATGTTAGCCTTAAGGCTTTGCGGCCAGTGCGCCGGCGACCCAAGCGGGTGAGTTTCCCAATTGTAGGCGCGCATCATAGCTCCCATCTCGCCGCCGCCTTGCATGAACCCCAATGAATCAACGGGTTGCTGGTCTGTATTTATCTGTGACATACGCTAGTGTTGCATTCAAAACCACCTCTCATTTTCATGGTCTCCCCCAGCATACGGCCTGCGGGAAGGGCAGTTTTCTGGCCAGGCACATTAATAACTTTGGCCTACCGTAAAGTACCGCTTTTACCGGGTAGCATGTGTTTAATTCTTACTTGACGAAGGATAAAAATCCGTTTCTGTTTTGGGGCCCGTTTCTGGAAATGAGCCCTAAAACAGAAAATCGGAAATAATTCTGCCAACCTTCTGTATGGCACTTTCGTTATATAGTCTATTGCTTATAGAATGTAGCGACATTGTTTCATCTATACCTCCAACTCTATGAAATCAAACCTCTTTACTCTTGCCTTTGCCGCCGGCGTTTTAACGTTGGCCTCTTGCAACAAAGCCCCCGAAGGCGACAAAGCCGTCATCACAGATGAACAGCAGGCGGCTTCGGCCAGCGGCCAGACGTTTGTGGTAGACACGGCGGCGTCCAGCGTCCGGTTCACCGGCAACGGCGTGGGCAAGAACCACCCGGGCAAGTTCAAGCTGTCTACCGGCACCGTGGCCGTGGCCAATGACCAGCTCACCGGCGGAAGTTTCACCATCAACATCAAGTCCATGGATTTGGAAGAGGAAGGCGAAATGTTTGACACCAAGCTCCGTCCGCACCTGCTCTCCGGTGACTTCTTTGACGCCGACAAATTCGGCACAGCCACTTTTGAGATCACCAAGGTAGAGCCTTACAAGGCCAACAGTTCTGACACATCTGTGGTAGATGGCGCCAACTTTAACGTGAGCGGCAATTTCACTCTCAAGGGCGTGACCAAGAACATCACCTTCCCCGCCAACGTAGACCTGGACGACAACACCCTCAAGGGCAAAGCCAACTTTGACATTGACCGCCGCCAGTGGCAGATGAACTATGGCAATGACAAAACCCTGGGAGATAAGTTCATCTCAGAAACCGTGAACATTGAGCTTGACCTTCAGGCCAAAAAACAATAAAAGGAGTACACAGCGTTAATTTCACATTTGAGTAAAGAGCCCGGTATTAGCGTTCCGGGCTCTTTTTTTATGCGTTTTTTTGAAGGTGTTTTGATGATGGGAAAATGTTTCTTGCTGACTTTTCCTGAAATCAATAGACCTGTGCTTTAGCTCGGGGTTCTTGTGGCATTGCCGTTTTCGGCCTCGTTTTCAGAAATGGACCCGAAAACGCAAACAGTAAAGACCAGGCACTGCCTTGTCTCCCACGCATTGCTCACACATTCCAAAAAACTTCCCTCCTGTTCTAGGAGGGGCCGGGGGTGGGCAACCTCTTCTAGAAAGGAAGGGCAGTTTATTTCCTTCCCAAAACCTCCCGCACGGCCTGTTCCACAGAAGACCAAACCGGCGAGGTAGGCGCCACCACGTCAAAATGCCCGCCGTCTGGCAACAAGACCATTTTAACCAAATACTTACTATAGGATGAATAATATGCTAGGCTTTCGGCTTGGCTCACGGGCACTATGGGGTCGCGCTGACCCTGGAGGAGCCGGACGGGAAGTTTTAGGGGGATGCGGCCCATAGGCGAGCCTTCTTTATACCGGTGCGGCACTTGCGCGGGCAGACCGCCCATAAGTTTCTCCACGGCGGCGTTGCAGCTTCCGTTCTGGGCGCTGTACGCTGCCAAATCTGTGATGCCGGCCAAAGAAACCACGCCCTTCAGCGGTAAAGGGTTTTTGACATACAGCGGGCTGGAAGCTGGCAGGCTTTTTCTGGTGGCCGCCCACAGCGCCAGGTGTCCGCCCGCTGAGTGGCCCATCACTACTACCTGTTTGGCGTTCAAGGGATATTTTTTGGCGAGTTTCCGGATGTAGTCCAGGCCTTGGGCCACATCTAGGAACGTGCCGGGCCAGCCGCCGCCGGAGTTGCCCACGCGCCTGAACTCCAGGTTCCAGGTGGCGTACCCGGCCTTGGTGAGCGCTTCGCTGGCGTAGTTCATGTACTGGTAGTTGTATTGAGACAGCCAGCAACCGCCATGAACCAGCACCACCACCGGGAAAGGACCTTTGCCTTGGGGCAAGCGCAGTTCGCCAAACTGCAGGGAGTCTGGCCCATAACTGATGCGTTGCCCGGCCGGTGGTGTTGGCAGCTGCATGAGGTCTTGCCACGTCATGGGCTTGGGAGCCGGCATTTGCGCCTGGAGCGCAGTCCCGTTGAAACAAAGGCAGGTGAACAGCAGCAAGCAAAGGTATTTCATAGAAATGGGTTGGGTAGTTGCTCATGTAACCAATGCCGCCGGGCAAGGTTTCAAATCTTTACCGGCGCGGGCTCAGGAACGTTTGGAAAAAAATTTGACTGTCTGTTTTCGGGCTCATTTCCGGAAATGAGCCCGAAAACGCAAAGCAAGGTACTGATTTGGCCCCGGCTAGGTTATCGGTTTTTATCCACTGAGAAAACGGGTTTTTCCATTTGCCTGAGGCACCGTGTAACGTCAATGGTGCCGACTTTTAAAAACCTGCCAGGCCAGGAGTTTCGCCCTTAAATTACCTACTTCCCGGTATTTCATTTATAGCCGCCAGGTGCGTCCTTTACAGATAGAAACAAGCCCCTAAACGGCGGTTCCGTTTTTATTTACCGTTGTTTGAACTTAAGCCCGTTGCGCGGTGTCTTCACCAGTAAATACATAAATAACAGGCAGTTAGCTTTTCAAGGCGGCACCAAGACATTATCTATTCAATATAAAATAAAATATTCGCATTCAGCACCAGAGCCCGAAGACGTCCGTTTTCGGGCTCATTTTTTGAAGTAAGGCCAAAACTGGGAAAATCGCGGAAGCAAGCCTTTGCCTGGAAGACGGCAACCCCCACTGGCGGTAGCGCCAAGGTGCCTCCGCAGGTAAAATACTTAGAAGTAGGTATTTCAAATACTTCAGCAGTCTTCTACTTTTAGGGTAACTAAACCCTATCTCTTATGAAGAAATTCAACTCTTTTCTACTGATTTTATTCACGGTGTTAGGCAGTTTCACCTTTACCGCATGTTTTGACGATGAAGACGAGGAGGAGGAACTAGACTGCAGCGTGGAACTACAGGAGGCCGCTGATATCATGCAACGCAGGTCTACCACCTTTAACCAGAACCCAACCGCTGCCAACTGCAACGCCTTGAAACAGTCAGCGCTTGATGTTATTGAGAAAGCCAGAAAATGCAATGACGCCAACTGGGAACAAGCAGCCCAGGCCTGGCGAAATGTTGACTGCAGCGCCTTCTAAAAACAATCTACCGGCTCTTCTCCTGATGGCAAGAGCCCTTTGAGAATTTCCCACTACCAAACAGCGCCCGAAGACTTCCGTTTTCGGGCGCTGTTTTTGAAATGGGGGCTAAAACTGAAAGCTGGTCTCCTTAAGAAGATGATTGTGGCCAATTTTCAGCCTCTGCTGGAAGTGGGGTCACTGCTTCTGGGATAGGTGCGCTCTTCTTCAATCTTTCCGTCTTGGGTATGGATGATCACGGAACTGGAAGCGTGGTTCTGGGCGATCTCAATGGTTTTCTGCACCACTTCGGCTTTGGTGGAACCCGTCACCGAGGCCCGCTGTCCGCCCTCCTGTTTTCCTTCCCAGCCAGCCTCAGTTTTGGTTACGTGGTATACCTTTCTCTCTGCCATGGCATTCTATGTGCTTGGTTTGCTCTAGTTTACCGTGCCAGAAACAGAAAGTTGCGGCGTGGAAGGTATACTTGTTTGGTGGCTTGCAGGCAATTCTGGTTGTTGGTAAAAACACCAACAACCAAAGTTTCAGCGTGGATAACTTCTAGTTTACAACTTCAGTAATTGCTATAACCCCGCCCTTGTTGGTGTTATCACCAACAAGCCCAACAGCGGTGCACCTTATCAATACTTTTGGTTTCCTGGTGCAAAAAGAATATTTTAATTCATGGACGGCCAACGGCACATCAGCTTCTTCACCGCTACTATTCTGGAATGGAAACATCTTCTGAAGCCAGACAAGCACAAGCTCCTTATTTTGGAGAGCCTTCGGTTTTTGGTAAAGGATAAGCGCGTAAAAATCTATGGGTTCGTGTTGATGCCCAATCACTTTCACGTACTCTGGAAGATAGAGGAACCGCACCTCCGCCCCAACGTGCAGCGGGATTTTTTGAAATTCACCAGCCAGCAATTGAAGTTAGAACTAACGCAGCATCACCCTGCCGTTTTAGAGAAGTTCAGAGTTGATGCCAAAGACCGACAATACCAGATTTGGGAACGCAACCCGCTGTCTGTGCCGTGTTATACAGTTGCTGTGACGGAACAGAAATTACAGTACATTCACCTGAACCCCGTGCAGGAGAAATGGAAGTTGGCGAAGCAGCCGGAGAACTACTATTATTCTTCGGCCAAATTTTATTTGGAGAACAAAGATGATTTTGGATTTCTAACGCACTATCTTGACTAGGCAACCGCAGTCTTGGTTGTTGGTGAGAACACCAACAACGGCGGGAATTTAATACGTTATATCTATTATACAAGTCCCTTGATTACTCTACTTTATGAATCAAAATGTGAGTGACATATATAATATTTCCTTTGTCAATGAAGTGCGTACTTGGCCGAAGAAAGGTAAGGAGTATGTTAAGATTCCTTACACAAATAATTATTATTTGTCAGAATTTCTACTCGCATGGAAAGCTGACGATATTATATCTTTCCTACTTCCAGAAATTGAAAAGGTAATCAATAATACTAATGAAGAACTTGAAACGGGCACTGTACTATTTACAGTAATAGTTGACCCTGTTAACACTATATTTTATCCAGACGCGGCAGGAACTGATTATCCGAAAATACCAACTCAAGATTTAAAACATGTATTAATTAGTTGGAAAGACTTCTTGCTACAGCCTCCATATGACGGACAGAAAGTAGGTAGGAGATTTCGATTCTGGCCATGGTGACTTGCTAAAAATAATTCCCGCCCTTGTTGGTGTTATCACCAACAAGCAAAATAGCCTATCCAACTGCGATACTCACTTCCCGAAAAACCAAACAGAGCCCGAAAACTTGCGTTTTCGGGCTCTGTTTCTGACATGGAGGCGAAACCAGGACTAGTCCATCAATTTCTTATATCTGATGCGCTTCGGTTCCACATCTCCCAGGCGCTTCTTCTTGGCTTCTTCGTAGTCAGAGAAGTTGCCTTCAAACCAAACCACTTGTGAGTCACCTTCAAAGGCGAGGATGTGCGTGGCGATTCTGTCCAGGAACCAGCGGTCGTGACTGATGACTACGGCGCAGCCGGAGAAGTTCTCTAGGGCGTCTTCCAGGGCCCGGATTGCGTTTACGTCCAGGTCGTTAGTAGGCTCATCTAGTAATAACAGGTTGGCGCCTTGTTTCAAAGTCATGGCCAAGTGCACACGGTTGCGCTCCCCGCCGGAGAGTACGCCTACTTTCTTTTCCTGGTCACCGCCCGAGAAGTTGAACTTGCTCACGTAGGCGCGGGCGTTCACCTGGCGTCCGGCCAATAGCATCATCTCGGTTCCGCCCGAAATGGTTTCAAAGACAGACTTGTTGGGGTCCAGGGTTTCATGCTGCTGGTCAACGTAGGCGGTTTCTACGGTGGGGCCGACGGTGATGGTTCCGGCATCGGCGGCTTCACGGCCCGTGATTAACTTGAACAAGGTAGACTTACCCGCGCCGTTTGGCCCGATGATACCCACAATACCGGCGGGCGGTAAGTTGAACGTGAGGTCTTCAAACAGCAATTTATCACCGAAGGCTTTTTTCAGATTCTCGGCTTCAATGACCACGTTGCCCAAACGCGGACCGTCTGGGATGAAAAGCTCCAGTTTCTGTTCTTTCTCTTTGGCATCTTCAGAGGCCATTTTCTCATAGTTGCCTAAACGCGCTTTGCTCTTGGCCTGGCGGGCCTTAGGTGACATGCGCGCCCACTCCAATTCACGTTGCAAGGTTTTCTGGCGTTTGCTTTCGGTTTTCTCTTCTTTGGCCAAACGCTCGGCTTTCTGCTCCAACCAGCTGGTGTAATTGCCTTTCCACGGAATGCCTTCGCCGCGGTCCAATTCCAGAATCCAGCCGGCTACTTTGTCCAGGAAGTACCTATCGTGGGTCACGGCAATTACAGTGCCTTTGTACTGTTGCAAGTGTTGCTCCAGCCAGAGCACAGACTCGGCGTCTAAGTGGTTGGTAGGTTCATCTAGCAGCAACACATCAGGTTCTTGCAACAACAGGCGGCACAGGGCCACGCGGCGCTTCTCACCCCCGGAGAGGGTTCCAATCACGGCTTCACCGGGTGGGGTACGCAGGGCGTCCATGGCGCGCTCCAGTTTGCTGTCCAGCTCCCAGGCGTTCAGGTGGTCCAGCTTTTCCTGCACTTCGCCTTGGCGGGCCATCAGTTTGTCAAAGTCGGCGTTCTCATCGCCGAAGGCCTCGTTTATTTCCTCGTATTCCTTCAGCAAAGCAACCGTTTCAGCGGCGCCTTCCTGCACAATTTCCATCACGGTTTTGCTGGGGTCCAGCTGCGGTTCCTGCTCCAGGTAGCCCACGCTGTAGCCCTGTGAAAAGGCCACTTCGCCCTGAAACTGCTTGTCTACGCCGGCAATCACTTTGAGCAAAGATGACTTACCAGAGCCGTTGAGGCCCAGCACGCCAATTTTGGCGCCGTAGAAAAAAGAGAGATAGATGTTTTTGAGGACCTGTTTCTGGGGCGGGTAAATCTTGCTTACCCCGGCCATGGAGAAGATAATGGTTTCGTTGCTCATGTGTAAGAATGCGGTTTTTATCTGGGTTAGACAGGCTGGCAGCTAGGCGTTTAGGGGCTCATTTCTGGAAATGGAGCCCAAAACGCAGGTATAACTTTGTGGCCTGAAATCAGTATGAAAGCAAATGTCGGCTTTTCCGGCTGAACTGCCAAGGTCTGCAAATATTGTAAATTACACGTTGCGGGGTTATGAAAATTGACGGCAATTCACAAACTTGTAGCAAAATAGACTTTACATTTTTAAGATAATAATCCAGTAGATGGAAACCAAAGATTTGTCTGAGGAGGCCCACGCCTACGGTTACGTAGAGGGCAACCAAGTATGGCTGAAGCCTTTCATGGACTTCCCGGCCCGCCAGGTAGGCGAGGTGAAAGAAGTGCCCGAAGAAAGCCTGCTGTACTTCGCCAACCGTTTTGAGAACTTCAGACAGAAGGTTGATGCCCTGCTGGAAAAAATAGAGACCTCTGAGAACAAAGGCTCGTTCCTGATGAAGGTGCTGCACCTCAAAGAACAGGTGGAAAAATATGACGCCATCGGGGACTTCGCCAAGCTGCACCAGCGCCTTTCTGCCGCTGAGGGGGAGATCACTGACGCCATTGCCAAGAACCGCGAGAAAAACCTGAGCACCAAAATAACGCTCATTCAGCAGGCCGAGGCCCTGCAAGACAGCATTGACTGGCCCGAGACCACCGAGAAACTGAAGGAACTGCGCCAGACCTGGATTAAAACCGGCCCAGTAGAGAAAAACCTGACGGAGGAACTGGAGGAACGTTTCAAAGCGGCAGTAGAGGTATTCTTCACGCGCAAGAAAGACTTCTTCCAGGACAAGAAAGACATGCTTTCCCGCACCGTGGACAAGTACAAAGCATTGATTGCAACGTCTGAGAGCATCAAGAATTCTGAGGAGTGGGAAGAGACCAGCAAAAAGCTCAAAGACCTGCAGAACCAGTGGAAAGAGATTGGTGGCACCTTGCCCCGCAAGATGTCTAATGACCTCTGGAACAGTTTCCGGGCAGCCAACAACCACTTCTTCGAGCGCCTCAAGAAACACATCAACAGCCAAAAAACAGAGTCCAAGGAGAAATACCTGGAAGACAATCTGGAAAAGAAACGCTCTTTGGTGGCCCAGGCCGAAGAACTTTTGCACCAGCCCGTGCAGCAGGCCGTGACCCAAGCCAAAGAACTACAAGCCGCCTGGAAAAAAGTAGGCCCCGTAGTTCAGCAGGAATCTGATATTGTGTGGGAAAGCTTTCTGGTGGCCTGCGATAAAATATTCGAGCTCAGCAGCCTGGAGCACTTCATGCGTAAACGCCCCTTGCCCGAAGGCAAAGACACGCCCAACGACCAACTACACGCCCGTCTCAACGCCCTGCGTGACTTCATAAAATATGACAAGCAGGAACTGGAAGTGCTGGAGACCAACTTAGGCCGTCTTGCTGCCAACCCCGGCAACGAGACGTTCAGAACCATGCTGGAAGGCAAAATCAAGAACTTCAACCGCAAAATAAAGACCAAGACCGAGCTCATAGAGCTGCTCAAGAAAAAGTCTGGTTCAGAAAGTAACTCAAACGCGTAGCAAATGCGTAAGCCCTAGAGCAGGTTTGCATTTTTGTTTTGCAAGCGAAAAGGACCAGTGTTGGGTTCTGACGATGCATTTTTTGAGAAGCGTAGCAGCGCTACGGTGCGAGAAAAAGGTGAAGTCAGGTTCCTACAATGGTCCTTTGAAGCGCAAAAGAAAAATGTATACCTGCTCAAACAAGAATCACTCTAAGGGCTTTTTTATGAAAAAATATTTCCTCTTGCTTTTACCTGCTTTGTTGGCGCTGCACACGCAGGCCCAGAACGTAAAAGGGCCGTTCATTGGGGTCACCACGCAGTACCAGAATACCTACATCATCAATGATGAACAGTATGAAAACGTGAACTACAAACACACGTTCACCACCAAATGGGCACCCTTCGGGATTACGGCCGGTTACAAGTTCAATGAAAACCACAGCCTGCAGGTAGAGTTCATCAGGTCAAAGCAAGGTGAAGTACTGGACCTTATAGACCAAGACGGCGAAAAGGCCGGCGAAAAACACATTGATCTGGTGTACTACAACATTCCGGTGCTGTTCAAATACACCACGGCGGGCAAGGTTCGGTTCACGTTTCAGGTGGGCCCCCAGATTAGTCTGTTGCAGAAAGGCTCAGAGGAAAACCGCTTCTCCCGTACCGCTACCTACAAACGCGAGGCCAGCACGTTCACTATTCCGCAGGGCACTTATTTGTTGGCCAGCACAGAGGAGACTGCCAGAGGAAATGACCAAGCCATAGGCCGGTTCAATGAATATGATTTGGGTCTTTTGGCTGGCATGGGGCTGGAGGTGAACCTAACTCCCGTTGCGTACCTTAGCGCCAACCTGCGCTACCACTACAACTTTGTGAACATCAGAAAAGAAGAGCAGATCAACTCGCCCGTTGACCCAGACACGTTCACGCTGCGGCAGAACATGGTGGTGGGCGTGCAGGTGGGCGTGCATTTCCTGTTCAACACCGGCGATGACCGCAGCCCCGCCCGCCACCAGTAAGCAGATGTCTTCCTTTTAGTTTTCGGGCTGAGTTTAAAAAAAGAGCGGCCCAGGTAAACATTTTGCATCTTTGGCCGTTGTGTTCTAGCATTGCCACGGCGCGCATCTTGCATTACATGTTTGAATTGTCAAACAAAATTCTATTTTTGCAGCCCGTTGAGTAGTACACACCTATTGTAACGCTATACTATTTAAAGAGATTTACTATGTATTGGACACTTGAACTTGCCTCTTACCTGGAAGACGCGCCATGGCCCGCCACCAAGGATGAATTGATTGATTACTCTATTCGGTCAGGTGCCCCCATGGAGGTGGTAGAAAACCTGCAGGCCTTGGAAGATGACGGTCAGCCCTACGAGAGCATTGAAGAAGTTTGGCCGGACTACCCGACCAAAGAGGACTTCATGTTCAACGAAGACGAATACTAACACTTAATTAAGAATTGGGAATTACGAATTAGGAATTGTTTCATCATACTTAATTCTCAATTCTTAATTCCCAATTAAAATTTGGTTGTTCTAGAGATAAAAGATTTGGTTGTGGGGTACGCAGAACGCGTGTTGCTCCGCAACCTTTCTTTTTTAGTGCCTTCGGCGTCGTTTGTGGCGGTTATTGGGCACAACGGCTCGGGCAAATCTACCTTTCTGAAAGCGCTCACCAATCAGATTCCGTACCAGGGCCAGATTCTGGTGCAAGGGCAACCGCTGCCGGCCAAATCACAGGCCTTGGCCCGCTCCCTCTCCTACCTTCCGCAGAAAAACAACGTGGCGTTCCCCATAGTGGTGCGCGAGCTGGTGGTCATGGGCCTGTTCAGGCAAAAGAAACTGCTGGAAAATTATACCGCCGCAGATTACGGCAAAGCCGATGCCGTTTTAACGCACTTGCAAATCCAGCATTTGGCGCAACGCACCTTTACTGAACTCTCCGGCGGCGAGCAGCAACTAGTCTGGCTGGCCCAGCTCATGCTCCAGAACACCCCGCTCCTGCTCCTGGATGAACCTACCCAGTCTCTGGACGTGTACCACAAAAAGAAGGTGTTTGACTTAATGGCCCTCTGGGCGATGCAGGAGCAGAAAACCGTGCTCTGCGTGACCCATGACTTGTTAAACCTGATGAACATGACCGGCTACCTGCTCAACCTCTCCCAACCAAACCCCACGCTGGAAGTGATTTCTCCTGAAAATGTGTTGGCGCACCAACGGTTTTTAGAGGAAAAGGAATGGCATGCTCCGTCCCAAGCCTAAAAAGCGAAACCAATCAAAAGAAAAGCTGCGTTTTTGGCCTCATTTCCAGAAATGAGCCCGAAAACAGGAACTGGCATCTGCTACCTTAGAGACAAGGCAGTGCCTGGTCTCTACCATTTTATAACAGGAATTAGCACGCTTTTCGTCCCCTTTGAAGGAGGACGAAATCTGTGGTTTATTGAATATAGAAAGAACAGATGGGGGCAGATTTCCGTTTTGGGGCTCATTTCTGGAAATGAAGGCAAAAACGAAATTTAGCGTTGGGACGTTTCCTGGGCCAGGAAGGCTTCGGCTAAAAGGAGATCTTCTGGGGTGGTGAGTTTGATGTTCTTGAAACTGCCTTCCACCAATTGCACTTTATGCCCGAACCGCTCTACCACCGAAGCATCATCGGTGAACAAAGCAGATTCTTCCTGGCCATACGCCTGCCGCAGCAAAGGCAGCCGAAAGCACTGCGGGGTTTGCACCAGGCGGTAGGCGCTTCGGTCTACGGCTTTGGAGGAGGTGCCGGTCACCCGCCTGATGGACTCTTTGAGTGAAACTGCCAGCACCGCGGCCCCGTGCGTGGCGGCCTTCTGGTACACGTTGGCCAGCAAGGGCACGTCTACAAACGGACGTACGCCGTCATGCACGCCCACCACGCCGTCTGGGTACCTGGCCAGTGCAGCCAAACCGTTTTTCACAGACTGGAACCGGCTGGCCCCGCCGCTGACTACTTCATGCGGCACGTCAAATTGATGCTGGGCACAAAGGCCTTCCCACGTCTTCTGCTCATGGGCTGGCAAGACCACTACCAGCGGCATGGCGGCGTCAAATGCCTGAAACCGACGGATGGTGTGCATGAGCACCGGCAGGCCCGCCAGGGGCAGAAATTGCTTGGGAATGGCTGCCTGCATGCGGCTCCCAGACCCACCGGCCACCAAAATAGCGTATTTCTGAAATGGATTGTCAGGCATGGGCCCAAGTTACGCAATCAGGTAGCATTTGCCCAAACCACTACTTATTCCAGCTCATGAATACTTTGCAAAATACCAGATGGCGGGCACGGCTACGGCAGCATCTGCTTCAGTTGCTGGTTCATGGTGAGTTGGTGCACGGCCTGGTCTGTGAGGGGCTTGTTCAGGAATTCTATCACAAACGGGTATTGCCCGGCGCGGGCCACATCCAGTGGGTCAATAGACGAAGACAGAATCACCACCCTGGTCTTGGGGAACTGGGTTAAATAGTGCGCTGAAAATTCGTCCAGAAAGTCCCAGCCGTTCATAATGGGCATGTTCAGGTCCAGCAGAATCAAGTTAGGCACCGGCTCTGCGGGGCCCTGGGTGGCGTGGTCCTGGTAAAAATCAATGCCCTGTTGCCCGTCATGGAGTTTTATAATCTTTTGGGCGAAGGCGTTTTGCGCCAGTACCATCTCACACAGCATGAGGTTAATTTCATCATCATCTATCAAGAGCACTCTCTCCACCATGGCGGGGTTATTGGTTAATGGTAAGCGTAAACGTGGTGCCCTGGTCTACCTGACTGGCTACCTTTAGGTCGCCGCCCATGGCGTTGGCCTGCGACCGGGCAATGTACAGGCCCAGCCCTTTGCTGTCTTTGTGTTGGTGGAAGCGCTGGTAGAGCCCAAAAATACGGTCGCCGTAGCGGGTTAGGTCAATACCCAGGCCATTGTCTTTGAAGGTTACCTCCACGCCCTGCGGCACTGCCCGTGACACTACGCTTACCTGCAAGCCCCGGGCCGGGGAACGGTATTTCATGGCGTTGCTCAATAAATTCAGCAAGATGCTGTGCAAATACCCGGCATTGTACTCCACTACCGGCGCCTCTGAAAAATCTGTGGAAATCTGGGCCTCCATCTCTTGCAACTGTTCATGCAAGGTAGCCGTCACGTTAGTGAACGCCTGCTCCAGGGCCAGCGGTTCTTTCTTGATTTGCACGCTGTTCTTGATCACCAGCACTTCCAGCAGGTCATCAATGGTGGTGTTCAGCTGCAGAATGGCTTCTTTGAATTTCTCAATCAAGAGCTTGTTACGGCCTTCGGGCAGCGCAGCCAGGTCTATTAAATTCACAATGCCGGTGAGGTTAGACAGCGGCGCCCGCAGGTTATGCGACGTGATGAAGGAGAATTGCTTGAGGTCTGCGTTGTTATGGGTGAGTTCGGCAATAAGCAATTCACGTTCGGTTTCATACTGCTTGCGCGCCGTGATGTCATGCTGCATGGAGATCCAGTGGGTGAGCATCTCCTCTTTGTTGAAGATAGGAATCAAAGACAGGTGACTCCAGAACTTCTCCCCGTTTTTGCGGTAGTTGACCAACTCCACCTGACCGGCCACTTTCTCCTGGATCAGGCTTTGCAGGGTTGCCACCGCCGCAGGTTCTGTCTCTGGTCCGGCCAGCACCATGGGGTCTTGGCCCAGCATGTCCAGAATGCCATAGCCCGTCATGTGGGTGAAGGCCTGGTTGAGGAACATAGTCTGCAGCTTTTGAGAGTCCCGGGCGTCTACCTGGCTTATGGTGATGGCTTCCTGGGCATTGGTCACCACAGACTCCAGCAAACGCAATCTTTCCTCCTCTTCTTTCTGGCGGGTAATGTCTGTAAGAAACGCGAACAGGCGCTCTGTCTCTCCCTGGCTGCCCTGCAAGGTCTGCACCTGCAGGCGTACCCAGAATTTTTGCCCAGTTTTTGAATACTGCACCAGTTCACATTGCAGCGGGGCGCACCGGGCCAGTTGCTGGTCAATGTAGCCAATTGTGTCGGGGTCGGTGTCTTCGCCGTTCATGAGCTGGCCCGGGGTATGGCCCACCGCCTCTTCCAAAGCATAGCCCATCATGTGCACAAAGGCCTCATTCACCCATTGAATGGAGAGGTCTGATTTCATGATAATAACACCGTTCAAGGTTTCCTGGGCAATGACAGAGAGCTTCCGCAATTCTTCCTCGGCCTCTTTTCTGGCGGTCACATTTTGTATGGCCCCCACCATTCTAATGGCTTTGCCCGCACTATCTCTAATGACAAAGCCCCGTTCCTCTACTATGGCAACAGACCCATCTGCCTTAATGGCGCTGTATTCTATGAGCCAGTTCTTTGTTTGTTGTTCCGCCATGGCCCGGTATAAAGAAGTTGTCACGCGTTCTTTATCTGCGGGCACCAGCAGGCTCTCCCAAAAGGCAAGGGTTTCTGTCTCATAGGTAACGGCATAGCCGAACACTTTCTCAAACCCTGCGCCCCAGACTAGGTGGTTGGTGACAATATCCCAGTCATAGATAGCATCATTGGTGGCGGCGGCGGCCAATCTGAAGCGCTCATTGCTGGCCTGCAGCTCAGCTACCGCCAGCTTGTTCTCCATGATCACCTGCAACAAATTCCTGATGCTGTCCAGCGATGCTTCTTCCTCAGGGGTTGGTGATTTTACGTTGTTGTAGAAAACCGCCAGCGTGCCCAGCACTTTTCTGTTGCCCCCCAGAATGGGGAAAGACCAACTGGCCTTCAAGCCGAAAGAAAGGGCCAAGCCAGAGAAATCTACCCAGCGCGGATCATGGGCAATGTCAGCGGCAATGACTTTGCAACCCAGGTAGGCGGCGGTGCCGCAGGAGCCCACGTTGTCGCCAATGGAGGAGCCTTCCAGGGCCTTGGAGAAACCTTGGGGCAAAGAGGGAGCCGCCACTTTATACAGTTTGCCGTCTTTGAGGCGCATGCAGGAGCACATCATGCCCCCGTGCAGGCGCTCCACCCCGGCCAGATAGAACTCAACGGTTTTTTCCAGTGTGCTGCCGGGCAGCGCGTTCATCTCCAGCACTTCTTTGCCCAAGCGCTCCAACTCTAACAGGCGGCGGTACTCGCTCATGTCACGCAGGGTGCCGGTGCTCACTTTCTCGGTGGCAATGCGCATGGCCTGGGCTTTGGCAATCATTAATTCCTGCCGGGCTATGTGCAATTCAAGCTGAAGGCTTTCCATCTCCTCTTTGGGCACCCAGGCCCATTCCCCCGCGGCTGCGTGGTCTGCGGGCGAAAATGCTGAAGCCGCGCTTCCCTCCTGCTCCGGCTTTGCAGCCTGCAGGGTGTCGGTTGGCTGCCCCAGAAAATTCTTATCCTCCATGTGAATGCAATTGCTAATAATGGCCCGGCAGCAGCCTCTCCACGTGTTTGACACTTTCCTTCAGAGAATCGCCTACGCAAACCAACGCGCGCACTTTAGGCGGCGGAAGTCTGTAAACGAATCTAGGAAGTGGGGAGGTTTCCTTGGTGGGGTTAGCGGCACGTAATCAATCAGAAAATAAATATAATCTATTTCTTTTGATTCCTGAAACACCGGCTAGTAATTAATATGCTGCCTCCTAATAACATCATTTGCCTTTATCAAGCCCTATGTGACAGATGCGCATACTCCACGTTTTCAGGAAGATGTGCTTTTCTTTTAAATCCGACAACATGAATACTTAGCAACAGAAGGACTCTCTCCACAGCAAAGATCCTTCCTGGCCTGGGTTTTCCGTTTTCGGGCTCATTTCTGGAAACGGAGCCAAAAACGGAAGAAGGAAAACCAGAGGCCGCTGAGAAACGATTCTGCCAGAAACTAAAAATCCCCACCGGTTGCCCGGCGGGGATTGTACTTATAAGAAGTGTGGCTGTTACAAAATCAACATCACGTCGCCGTAGCTGAAGAACTTGTATTCTTCTTTGATGGCGGTTTGGTAGGCTTCCATGACCAGGTCATAGCCTCCAAAAGCAGCGGCCATCATAAGCAAGGTAGACTCCGGCATGTGGAAGTTGGTCACCAGGCTGTTGGCTATCTTGAAATCATACGGCGGGAAGATAAACCGGTCCGTCCAGCCTTCATTGGGCTTCAAACGCAGGTTGGCAGACACCGAGGACTCCAGGGCGCGCATAGAAGTGGTACCAATGGCGCATACGCGTTTCTTGGCGTCTAAGGCACGGTTTACCATTTTGGTGGTTTCCTCAGCCACAAAGAACTGCTCAGAGTCCATTTTGTGCTTGGTGAGGTCTTCCACGTCAACGGGTCTAAAAGTACCCAAACCAACGTGCAGCGTGATAGGCGAAACGTCAACGCCCTTCAGCTCCAGGCGCTTCAATACCTCTTTGGTGAAGTGCAGGCCGGCGGTAGGCGCGGCTACGGCACCGGTCACCTCGGCGTACACGGTCTGGTAACGCTCCTGGTCTTCTGGCTCCGGCTCGCGCTTGATGTATTTAGGCAAGGGCGTTTCACCCAGGTTATGGATGGTCTTGTAGAAATCTTCGTCTGAGCCGTCAAACAAAAACTTGATGGTGCGCCCACGGGAGGTAGTGTTGTCAATCACCTCGGCTACCAGGTCACTGTCCCCGAAGTAAAGCTTGTTGCCCACCCGTATCTTACGGGCCGGGTCTACCAGCACGTCCCAGAGGTGAATGCGCTTGTCCAGTTCGCGGAGCAGGAACACCTCAATCTTGGCGCCGGTCTTCTCCTTGTTGCCGTAGAGGCGGGCCGGGAACACCTTGGTGTTGTTGGTGACCATCACGTCGCCTTCGTCAAAATAATTGATGATGTCTTTGAAGACTTTGTGCTCTATTTTGCCGCTGTCACGGTGGAGCACCATCATGCGGGCCTCGTCGCGGTTGGTGGCCGGGTGCATGGCCATTAGTTCAACGGGAAGGTCAAACTTGAACTCAGATAATTTCATATTTAATATTACGGTATTAAACTTTTAAGAGCTTGGTTTAAATTTCATGCTGTTTTACAGCGCAAAAGACAAATTTAAGCAGACTCTAAGCAAAAAATAATGGGCAAAGGTACGCCGTTTGAAGTAAAAAACTTTACTTTTAGCCAAATTTAGTTGTAAATTGGCAGGTTCTGTGTCTGCTCCAGGCCACAGAGAAGCTACAAATCAAGGCGTTACCCGGTAATAAATTCACCCAGGCTGCGACCAATGCCTAGCTACCCGGTGGTGGCGGGCGGTTTAGGAACAGACCCAAGACTTGCCTTACGCAAACAATCCCTACCTTTATTTTATGATTTACATACGGCTGGTGTTTGAGAGTTTCCGCTTTGCGATGCAGGCCCTGCGGTCTAATCTCCTGCGCACTACCCTTTCGTTGCTGGGCGTGACCATAGGCATCTTCGCCATTATCTCAGTATTCACCATTGTAGACTCCCTGGAGCGCAGCATACGCCAGAGCATGAGTTTTGTGGGCGAACGTGTGATGTACGTAGAGAAATTCCCCTGGATTTTCAGTGGTGGGCCCGACATACCGTGGTGGAAATACCAGCAGCGCCCGCCGGCTACCACCCGCGAGTACAAATTTCTGGAGGAAAACCTGGAAAATGCAGAGGCCATCGCGTTGGTCTCCCGGCGGGGCGGCAACATACTCAAGCACCGCAACAACAGCATCAGCGGCATTATGCTGCAGGGCGTGACCCAGCATTTCAACAAAGTGGCCGAGGTGCCCATTGCCGAAGGCCGTTTCTTCACCCAGCAGGAGATTGAGGGCTCGCGCAACGTGATCATCATTGGCCATGACATTGCCGAGAACCTGTACCCCAACGGCAACGCCCTGGGCAGCGACCTGCGCATACGCGGCCAGAAATTCACGGTGGTGGGCGTGATGGAGAAGCAGGGTGCCGGTCTGTTTGAGGGCCTGCCTACCAATGACAAAAACTCGTACACGCCGTTTGGCACCTTCGGGAAAATGTTTGCCAGCGGCCCCCGGGGCATACAGCCGGTGCTCATGATCAAGGGCCTGGTAGACGACCCGGGCATGCAGAACCTGGAGTACGAGGTACGGGGCAAGATGCGCACCATACGCGGGCTTAAACCCTACCAGGAAGACAACTTTGCCGTGAACCGCTCAGAGATGATGGCCGACCAGATCAGCAGCCTGTTCAGCATCATTGGGTTTGCCGGGGCTATTATTGGCGGGTTCTCCATTCTCATTGGCGGCTTTGGCATAGCCAACATCATGTTTGTGTCTGTGAAAGAGCGCACCAACATCATCGGCATACAGAAATCATTGGGCGCCAAGAATTTTTTCATTTTGTTCCAGTTCCTGTTTGAGTCTGTGTTCCTGAGCCTTATTGGCGGGGGCGTGGGCATTCTGCTGGTGTCTTTGATAACCTTCATTCCCATGGGCTCGTTAGAGGTTATCCTAACGCCCGGCAACATCCTTCTGGGCTTGGGCGTATCTGTGGTGATTGGGGTGCTGTCTGGCATTATTCCGGCGGTGGTGGCCTCGCACCTGGACCCCGTGATTGCCATCAGGTCAAAGTAAAGGAGACGGTAGCAGCCAGATTCCATGCAGCGGGCTTTTCAGCTTGCTGTTTTCTGGGCGATAACCGGCTTACTCCCTCAGTACGATTTCAAATTTTTACAAGCACTACAGTTCACTAATTTTAGAAAACTAGTGCCTTCTCCCTAGGTTGTTCTAAGATGCATTTTTGACGCGCCTGTTTTGGGGCTCATTTCCAGAAACAAGGCCAAAAACAAGATTGATATATGACGAAGTTGAGAAAAACCAGCAAGACCAAGTTGCATGACGAGGTCCAGAACGCCGGCAGCGGCACCACCATCATTCAGCCAGACGTAAACGACAACAAAGTATCGTCTCTGCAGGAAGCCAAGAAAATTGCCAAGCGCGAAGCCCCCATTTTAAGCGAAGACGACAAACGCATTCGCGAAGCCTTTACAGACAAAGACTGGAACGAAATTAAAATAGCCGACTCCTGGCAGATCTTCAAGGTGATGTCTGAGTTTGTGGAAGGCTTTGAGAAAATGGCCAAGATTGGCCCGTGCGTGTCCATCTTTGGGTCTGCCCGTACTAAATCTGACAACCCGTACTACAAAATGGCTGAGGAGATTGCCGCCAAACTGGTGCGCCACGGGTACGGCGTGATCACCGGAGGTGGCCCCGGTATTATGGAGGCAGGTAACAAAGGCGCGCACTCAGAAGGCGGCCGCTCGGTGGGCCTGAACATTCAGTTGCCGTTTGAGCAGTTCAACAACATTTACATTGACCCAGACAAGATCATCAACTTTGACTACTTCTTTGTGCGCAAGGTCATGTTTGTGAAATACGCGCAGGGCTTCATTGGTATGCCTGGCGGTTTCGGAACGCTGGATGAATTGTTTGAGGCTTTAACGCTCATCCAGACCAAGAAAATTGGCAAATTCCCGATTGTACTGGTAGGCCGCGCCTACTGGGGCGGCATGTTTGACTGGATCAAGAACGTGATGCTGGAGCAGGAAGGCAACATTAGCGCCGAGGACATGGACCTGGTGCACCTGGTAGACAACGCCACCGATGCCGTGAAGGTGATTGATGATTTCTACAGCAAATACCTCTTGTCGCCCAACTTTTAAGAACGAGGCGACAAAAGCCAGTTTTGGCTTCATTTCAAAAACAGAGCCCGGAAACGCAAGTTTTCGGGCTCTGTTTGGTTTTGGGGCTGTCAATAATTTCAACATCAGTATGGATTAAAGCTAGTAAAGGCATCTTGCCAATATGCCTTTCCTGTATTCCTATGAAAAAACTCCTGTTGCTTCTATGTTACCTATTCATTTTTTCTGCCTGTGAGCAAAACCAACCTCCCAAGTTAGTTTTAAAGGCCTGCTCCTACCAGACCAGCAATGCTAAATTGCAATTGTACAATGATGTATTGATTGAATTGGTAGAACGTCATTTTTACCATAGATACTTGGGGGAATCCTTCGCAGACTCCATCATAACGGCTAGCAACGTGTATGAACTCACAGATTCAATGCAAGTTTTTAAGGAATTGAATAAAATGTCTGCCATCTATAGCCAACGGCAGAAAGAGATTTTCAATAACCCTGAACAATGGTGCACGGTGTACTTAGACACAGCCTGGTACGGCGATTCTCATTTTGAAGAAATACTCAGAGCCTTACCTATAGACAGTGCAGAATACTTGATGGGAAAACGGCTCGGCTTTCAGGAATCTGAATGGAAACCTAGTTATTTGATCAATCTCCAATCCCCGCAAAAAGAGTTCAAATCAAAAAACTTCCAAGCGTGCACGTTTAGAGTAGCTGACATTCAACACTATCAGATAGACCGCAGTACCTGTGAAATTGGCCGGTTCCAGTTTTCAAATGTGAGTTTGAACGGGTCACAAACCAAAGGATGGCTGTACTACGAGTTTTCTTGCGGTGGAAATTGCGGCATGGGTGAGATTTTAACAATTGAGAAAAGTAAGGACAAATGGGTAATTAAATCGGCCAAGAACCTCTGGATTTCTTAGTTCTTTGCCATCTTTACATGAAAAGCGCGACTTTTCCGTTACATAATTACCCCGCCTTCTATTTTTCATGCTTCCACCCAACAAAAGACAGAAACAAGCCCGCGTTCTCAGAGACTTCAGAAAAGTACACCGGCTCACGGGTGCGCTGCTGTTTGTGTTCTTCTTCCTCATCTCCATTACCGGTTTACTCCTTGGCTGGAAAAAACATAGTGGTGGCATTATTCTGGCCAAAACCTACAAAGGCGCCTCTACAAACTTGAAAGACTGGCTGCCCGTGGACAGCCTCACCACCAATGCCTTTGCCGCCATCAGAGATTCATTAGGAGAAGATAAGACCTTGACTTTAGACCGTATTGACATGCGGCCCGACAAAGGCACCGTCAAATTCCTGTTCACCGAAGAGTACCTGGGCGTGCAGCTAGACGCCACCACCGGCCAACTGCTGCACCTGGAAACCCGTCGCGCCGATTTCATTGAAAACCTGCATGACGGCTCCATTCTGGACCGGTGGCTGGGCGTGGACAGTGGCGCGCTCAAGGTAATCTACAGCACCATTATGGGCGTGGCCCTGCTTATCTTTACCATTACCGGTTTCTGGCTGTGGTATGGCCCCAAACGCATGAAGCAGGACAGCCCCGCAGTTCCGGTGAAACCAGCTGGCCCAAAACCTCCCAGGGCCGTCAGGCCCACCTAAAACCGTCTTTACTGCCATTTACTTATGTCTTTTCTTGACCAGATTTCTGAGCCCACGCTGTTAGTCAATGAAGCCATCTGCCGGGCCAACATTAGGCGCATGGCCGCCAAAGCAAGGCGGCACCAAGTACGGTTACGCCCCCATTTCAAGACGCACCAGAGTTGGCAGGTAGGCGAATGGTTCCGGCAAGAAGGCATTTCAGCCATCACGGTTTCCAGCGTGAAAATGGCGCAGTATTTTGCCGGGCACGGTTGGCAAGACATTACCATTGCGTTCCCGCTCAACCGAAGACAATTGCCGCAGATCATAGAACTGGCACAGCAGATTGCCTTGGGTCTTACCGTTACGTCTGCTGATGACGTGGTTTTTCTGCGGGACAACTTGGCCGCTTCTGTCAATATCTGGATCAAGGCAGACACCGGCTACGGCCGCACGGGCATTTCTTCTGAAGACACGGCCACCCTAGACCTTCTTCTGCATGAACTCAAGTACACCTCCCAGCACACGTTCAAAGGATTTCTGGCCCACGCCGGCCACAGTTACAAAGTCCGTGGGTTTGAGGCCGTAGCCGCCGTGCACCGGCAAACCTTGGAGAAAATGCGCGCCCTCAAAAAACACTATGCCCCCACCTGGCCAAACCTGGAACTCTCCATTGGCGACACGCCCTGCTGCAGCGTGATGGGCGACTTTGCCGAAATGGACGAAATAAGACCCGGCAACTACGTGTTCTATGACCTCACCCAGCATCAGATTGGTTCCTGTCGCTTAGAAGATATTGCCGTGGCCATGGCCTGCCCCATTGTCGCGCTGCACCCAGAACGCAACGAAATTATTCTCTACGGCGGCGCGGTACATTTCTCCAAAGACATACTTCCCCAGCCAAATGGGCAGAATTTATTCGGGTTGATAGTGCCGTTGTCGGAAGATGGTTGGGGTGAACCCTTGCCAGGTACTTCGGTGGTTTCGCTTTCACAGGAACACGGCGTGGCACGCACTTCGGCGGAGTTGTTTGGGCAATTTAAGGTGGGGGATTTAGTAGGAGTATTGCCCGTGCATTCCTGTTTGACCACTGATGCGGCTAGAGGTTATCTTACGTTGAAAGGCGAGCGGTTGGAGCATTTGAGTGGTGTGCCATTGTAAGATGAAGGAAGACACTCGTAGGAACTGCGTACACTACGAGGTCATAGCAGCCAACCTAACTAGTTTCCGTTTTCGGGCTCATTTATGGAAATGAAGGCAAAAACGCATCTTCTGAAAAAGGATGTTCAACCTCTAACTTTTCACAAGATGCGAACTCTACCATTTTCTCTCCTCTTCTGCCTTCTTCTTATCAGCGCCCTTTTCTTTCCTGCCTGCGGCCTAAAAGAAACTGAAAAACCTAAAGCCCATAGCAGCTTTACTTTGATTTCAATTGGCCAAGCTGATTCTGCCACTGCCCTAAACAAAGGCAGAGGCATTAGTAGATATATCTATGCTAACTTAAATACTGACTCTGTTTTCTACTATCAAAGTATTAATTCAGGATATGGATATCACCATATACCCAAGACTCAACCTTCTAGAGCGGGAATTATACAAGGCTTCAGCAAAGACAGTACCATCATCAAATTTCTCCAACGCAGCAAAAGCATGCTTGGCAGGCCTAAGATAGAATATTCTTCTGAGCGTGGACTTAGAGAAAACTCTCCTTATGTTCTAATAATTGAAGAAGGTACACAACAGTAAATAATCAACTTTGGAGCCTATGAATCAGATTATGTTATTGATTACGTAATTGGCTATTTAGTAGGATTGAATCAAAACCCCCATTTAAAATCATCGACGATAAGAATAAATGAAGACAGCCTTCTAATCCCCTTGCTCACTCGTTCTGAATTGAAAGCAGTCCCGGCAATTGGTGACATTCAAATAGATGATAAATGATTCTCAGGTGCAGTCTTCATTTATCATATTTAGCCTCCCGTTTTCAGCCTCATTTCCCAAAACGAAGCCAAAAACGCATCTGAACTTAGATTTTCTGCCTATGCGGTTTACAAAGCTAAAGCTGTTGCGTCTTCTAATTCCAGGCATCTTTTGTTTAGGAATTCATGGCTGTCAAACTAACGTTCCGGAAGAGAAAGTGCGCACCATGACTTTTATTACACTTGGCGCGGCAGACTCCACCACCAAAGAAAATCATGGTTTTGGGGTAGCACGATTTGTTTACATTGACTTTAACAAAGACAGCATTTCTACCTATCGGAAGTATTTAATGCAAGACACAGTTATCAATTTTAAAAGGTTTAAACAAACATTTACAATCAGCAGTCTTAAAAACGACACTCTCCTAGAGTCTCTTTTCACCGCTGACTTGAAAAATTTAGAAGGAGTTAGCCAAAAACATTATAGCTCTGGGTCGAGCCTAGAAGATTTTGTTGATAGTTACGCTAATGCCTTTGCCTATTTCATCAAAATTAAAGATGATACGACAGAGCGGTATACACTCTTAAAAAAGCAAAATGTTTCTGCACAGATGGATAGCACCATTTCCTTACTTTACAGACTAACAGATACTGCCTTAATGAAGCCTACCAGTACTAGATTTAATGAAGACAGCATAGTAGTACCAATTATTTCTAAAGCTGGTCACAAACGATTTCCAATTTCCCCAGAAATACTGTTACTTCCTTCTCCTAAAAACTAAACTAACCCCCGTTTTCGCCCTCATTTCCAAAAACGCAGCTACTAAAAACTCACCCCCTCTCCGCGGGAGAGGGGCCGGGGGTGAGGTCCCAAAAACACTTCCCTACCCGCAAACTATTCTGCCAAAATTTCGGTTAAGAAGAGATGGGTTGGCCGCTCCTTTACTAGCGCGCAAATCCCTACCTTTGCTCTTTAAACCGAACCAAGTCGGATGACGCCAAAAGATTCTGTAGCTGCCTCGCCGGTAGCCAAAAAAAATAGTTCCACCGTAGAAGTGCCGTTCATTGAAGTGTACGGCGCGCGGGAACACAACCTCAAGAACATCAGCCTCAAGATACCGCGTAACCAGTTGGTGGTCTTCACGGGCATCTCGGGCAGCGGGAAATCCTCGCTGGCTTTTGACACCATCTACGCCGAAGGCCAGCGCCGCTACATGGAGACCTTCTCTGCGTATGCCCGGTCCTTTCTGGGCGGCATGGAACGGCCCAACGTAGACAAGATTGAAGGACTGTCGCCGGTGATTTCCATTGAGCAGAAAACCACCAGTAGGAACCCGCGCTCCACGGTGGGCACTATCACGGAGATTTACGATTTCCTGCGCCTGCTCTACGCCCGTACCGCCGAAGCCTTCAGCTACGAGACAGGCGAGAAGATGATTAAGCAGTCTGATGACCAGATTGTGCAGCACGTGCTGGAGCATTTCTCAGGCAAAAAAACCATTGTGCTGGCCCCCGTGGTCAAAGGCCGGAAAGGCCATTACCGCGAACTGTTTGAGCAAATCAGAAAGATGGGGTTCCTACGTGCGCGTATTGACGGCGAACTCACCGAGCTTACGCCCAAGATGCAGGTGGACCGCTACAAAATCCACGACATTGAGATTGTGATTGACAAACTGGTTCCCTCGGCTGAGGACCGTTACCGTTTGTCAACCTCTATTCAGAATGCGCTGCAACACGGCAAAGGAACCGTCTTGGTTTTAGACGCTGACACCAACGCCACGCAATTCTACTCCAGGCATTTGATGGACCCGGCCACCGGCATCGCCTATGATGATCCGGCGCCTAATACGTTCTCGTTCAACTCGCCGTATGGCGCGTGCCCTACCTGCAACGGCCTGGGCGAAATTGAGGAACTCACCGAGGAATCCATAGTCCCCAGCAAGGGTGTGAGCATCAGCCGAGGCGGAATTGCGCCGCTGGGCGAGTACCGCGACATCTGGATTTTCACGCAAATAAGTGCCGTGCTCAAGCGCCACAAACTGTCGCTGATGGCCCCCATCTCTGACATTCCGGAGGAGACGTGGCAGCAACTGATGTACGGTTTTGAGGAGGAGGACCCGAAGGGCAAGAAAGAGCCGTTCGTGTTTGAGGGCGTTATCAACTTCCTGAAAAAACAGCTGGAGTCTGACTCAGAAAACGTACGGAACTGGATTCAAGAATACACCCAGCAGAGCACCTGCCCAGAATGCAACGGTTACCGCCTGAAACGGGAATCATTGCACTTTAAAATAGACCACAAACACATCGGCCAACTGGCCGAAATGGACATTGCTGAGCTTGCCGGTTGGGTGGCCAACCTGGAAGAACGCCTGAACGACCGCCAGAACTTAATTGCCCGGGAACTGCTCAAGGAAATTAGAAAACGCATTGGCTTCCTGGTAGATGTGGGACTGGAATATCTGCATTTGCACCGTTCCGTGCGCACGCTGTCTGGTGGCGAAAGCCAGCGCATACGTTTGGCCACGCAGATTGGAACGCAGTTGGTAGGCGTGCTCTATATCATGGATGAACCCAGCATTGGCTTGCACCAGCGCGACAACGAGAAACTGATTAAAGCCCTGCAAGACTTGCGCGATTTGGGCAACTCTGTGGTAGTGGTGGAACATGACAAAGACATGATTCTGGCTGCTGATTACGTGGTGGACATCGGGCCGGGCGCGGGTATTCACGGAGGGCAGATTGTGACCGCCGGCACGCCCCAGGAAATGATGGAAAGCGGCACCACCACCGCAGACTTCCTGAGTTTCAGAAAAGGGATTGCGGTGCGCAAACAGAAACGGCCCGGCAACGGAAAAAGCCTGATTCTGCGCGGGGCCACCGGTCACAACCTCAAAGACGTAACGCTGGAGTTACCGCTGAGCAAATTGCTGTGCGTGACCGGAGTTTCAGGTAGCGGGAAATCATCGTTGATTCATGACACGCTCTACCCTATCCTGAACAAGCATTTCTTCAACGCCAAGCGCGAGCCGTTGCCGTTCAAAAGTGTGGAAGGCCTGAATGTGATTGACAAAGTGATTGAGGTGGACCAAAGCCCCATCGGGCGTACGCCGCGCTCCAACCCAGCCACGTACACGGGGGTTTTCACCGAAATCAGAAGTCTGTTCGCGTCTATGCCGGAGGCTAAAATCAGAGGCTACGCGGCGGGTCGGTTCTCGTTCAACGTGAAAGGCGGCCGCTGTGAAACCTGCGAAGGCGCCGGCATGCGCACCATTGAGATGAACTTCATGCCCGATGTGTACGTGCCCTGCGAAACCTGCAAAGGCAAACGTTACAACCGCGAGACCCTGGAAGTCCGCTTCAAAGGAAAATCGGTGACCGACATTCTGGATATGACCGTAGAACAGGCCGTGGAGTTCTTCGAGAACCAGCCCAGAATTTTGCGCAAAATCAAGACCTTGAACGATGTGGGCTTAGGCTATATCACGTTAGGTCAACAAGCCACTACGTTGTCTGGCGGTGAGGCGCAGCGCGTGAAACTGGCCACCGAGCTTTCCAAGAAAGACACCGGCCGCACATTGTACATCTTGGATGAACCAACCACCGGCCTTCACTTCCAGGATATTCAACATTTGTCAGACGTGTTGAACCGCTTGGTAGACAAAGGCAACTCCGTACTCATCATTGAGCACAACATGGACTTGATTAAAGTGGCCGACCACGTGATTGACATTGGCCCCGAAGGCGGCGCGAAAGGTGGATATATTGTGGCACAGGGAACACCAGAGGAAGTAGCCGCTTTGAACTTAGGTCACACTGCTCGCTTCCTGAAAGAGGAATTAGCCAACAGCCATTACATTGATGCGCCCACGTTTGTAGAAGAGGTTGAGGAAGATGACATAGCTATAGCAGAGGTTCCTGAAAAGAAAACCCGCGGCCGCAAGAAAAAGGTTGAAACCGAAACAGCTTCTGATGCTACTGCAACCGCGGCAGTTCCTGTGAAAGAGAAAAAGAAGCCCGGCCCCAAAAAGAAAACCGAGTAGCGTTTTCGGGCTCGTTCCCAGAAATGAGCCCGAAAACGGAAAGTTTAGAAACAGAAAAGCCTTGTTCTTATGAGCAAGGCTTTCTTTGTTATAGGGCAAATCTCAGCAACGTGAGCAACCCACCCCTACCCCTCCTAGGAGGGGAATGAATACGTACTAGGTCATTTACTATAGAAAATACTTGTGCAGATACTCCCCTCCTGGGAGGGGTAGGGGTGGGTTCATGCGCCTGTATAAAGTCTTGGCAGCTTGTTAGTGCGCAGCGGGAGCAGCCGCTTCTTCTTTTACAGGTGCAGCCGCACTGTCAGCATTGGCGGCAGCCGGAGCAGCTTCAGTGGTGGCTGGTGCTTCTGGAGTAGTGGTGGTTACTTCTTCCTGAAGTTCTGAACCTGATCCCAGGTCGTTGGGGTCTGTGTTGGCCGTGTAGGTAGAGCAGGCAGAACCGGTCAATAGAAAGAAAGCGGCAAAGAAAGGGAATAGGTTTTTCATGGTTTAGGGTAAAAATTTGGGCAAAGGTAGGCAATTCAGGTCTTGCAATACAACCACCGGTTTCCTGGCACAGCCTGGAAAAGCTAGGGGGTTTCTGTTTTGGGGCTCATTTCTGGAAATGAGCCCCAAAACAGAAATCCCGATGCTATTACCAGCACCGGGATTTCTTGAAGGGGAACGTGTTTTCAGAAAGCAGCTCTTCCTTTTCGCCAGAAAAATTACTGGTCTTGCTGCCCGGTAGAGACTCTTACCGGGGCGCTGGTGCTGGCTTTTGGTTTGGTGTTGGCGCTGTCTTTGGCTGCCGGCATGACCACCGCACTGTCTGTGGGCACCTTAGTGTCCTTAGCGTCTGGGTTGTCAAAAGTGGCGTTGTTGTTAGCTTCGGCCACATCTGGGCTGTTGGTCGTTCCCGTCCCCGATTTAGTGTCTGAGAGCGCCCAGCCGCTGCCCATGTCATCTGGGTCTGTGGATGAGGTGTACGTGCTACAGGCGGATCCTGCCAGCAAGGCACCGGCCACCAAGAAAGGCATTACTTTTTTCATAGTCTTCTTTTGTACGATATCGGCAATATAAGAAATTGTGTATACGCGCGCTTGGCCTTGGGGTTAAGACTCAAGACTTGCAGTTGGCGGGGCTTATCTGGAAAGCGCCGCCGCGTCACATAAAAAAGCCGGCCAACCTTAGCTGCCCGGCTTTTTGCAAGCGTGATGCACCTGTTTAGTCCACCATGTCTTCAATCTTAGTAGCTTGTTCTAAGTGGGAGCGCAACATGGGCAAAGATTTAGTGGCGAACGCTTTGATAGTAGCGTTCTCGGCGTTCTTGCTCTTCATCTCAAACATGGCGATGTCCGTTTTATGGGCAGTCTCCATGGCATCCATGTAGTCTTCGTCAAATTCCTTGCCCGACTTGGCGGCCAGACGGTCTACCACTTCTTTGTGAATGGGCATCATGGCGGTTGGTAATTGGGTGTTGACCTGGCCAGCTACGGTTTTCAGTTCCTGCGTGGCTTTGGTGTGGTGGTCTACCATCATCTGCCCAAATTTCTTCACTTCGGCATGGGCGCCTTTTTGGGCAGCCAGGCGACCAAGCTCAATCTCCATCATGTTGCTGCTGGCTGCCGTCATGAGAAATGTGGGGTCGTTCACGTCAGTCACGGTGGTAGCGGCGTCTTCCACGCGTCCGCCCGGGCCAGTGGCCGTGTTGGTGGTGGCATTGGTGTTGGCCGACCCGGAAATCACAGCCCCAGGGCTAGGTTCTGTGGTGGCGTCTGTGGTGGTTTCAGCGGTGGTAGTGGTGGCTGAGTCTGTGGTGGTGCTGGTACAGGCAGCGCCTAACAGGGTGGCGCTGGCTACAAACAACATTAGTACTTTTTTCATACGTTTTAGTTTTTGGTAACGACTTTGTTATACGAGGCTGTTGGCAAGGGGTTTGCGGCGCAAACAGTGGGTTATAGAACTTTTCAGCAACAAAAAAGCCCGGTGTTTTTCGCACCGGGCTTTTGTATTTAATTGCTTTTCAACTTAGTCTACCTTGTCTTCAATGCGGGTGGCCGCCATGTAATGGGACTGCAGCATGAGCAGCGTTTTGGCGGCAAACACCTTTACCACCGGCGATTCTGCACTCTTGCTCTTGGCCTCAAACAGGGCGATGTCCTGCTTATGAACGGTTTCCATGAGGTCCATGTAACTCACGTCAAAGTCTTTGCCCGTTTTTCCTTTTAGCTTGTCAGCCAGGGCCTGGTGCTCGGGGAGCATGGTGCTGGGTAAGGCAATGTTCAACTGGGCGGCCATGGTTTTTTGTTCCTCGCTGGCTTTGGTGTGGTGCTCCACCATCATTTGGGCAAACCGTTTCACCTCCTGGTTGGAGGCCAGCTTGGCAGCCAAGGTGCCCAGTTCAATCTCCAACAGGTTGCTGCTGGCGCTGGCTGCTAGAAAAGCGGCATCGGTGAGGGTGTTACTGTTACTGGCTGTGGTTTCGCCCGTGACCGACATAGGACCTGCCTCCATGGCTGCCCCACCCACCGAGGCGGAAACGGTATAAGAGGCTTTATTGGCTTGAGAGACAACGGCCGTTTCTGTTTTGGTGCAGCCAAACCCGGCAAACAGCAGTCCGGCCGCCGTGCACAACATTCCTTTTTTCATGTATCTTCTCTTACAAATGGTGACTATTTTTTATCTCCTGATGCAGCCGTTGGTATCCACGCTCTCCTGATTTTCACTTCATTCTGACTCTGGTGGTGTAGCAAAGCGAAGGCAGAGTTATGCAGCAGCCGCTGAATGGTTTACGCTGGGTGGCAACCGTTACTTGTCTACTTTGTCTTCCAGCTGGTCTGCTTCGCGCAGGTGAATGCGCAGGGCCGGGAGCGCCCGTATGGCGAAGGCTTTCACAGAAACGGTGGGCGCGCTGTTGCTCACAACCTCAAACTTGGCCACGTCTTGCTTGTGCACAGACACCATGGCCTGCATGTATTCTTCATCAAAATCAGCCCCAGACAATTTTGAAAGCTTGGTCATGACTTCCTGGTGGGCGGGCATCATGGTGGTAGGCAAATTCACGTTCATACCAGACGCCACAGACATAAGTTCCAGGCTGGTTTTGGTGTGGTGGTCTACCAGCATCTGCGCGAATTTCTTCACCTCCGCGTGGGTGGCTTTCTGCAGGGCCAGGCGGCTGGCTTCTATTTCCATGATATTGCTGCTGGCGGCTTCCATCAGAAAACTCTCCTCAGTCATGGGCCGGTTGTCAAAGGTCATGGTTCCCGCCATGGCGCTGGTGGCCCCGGTGTTCATAACGGGTTCTTTCCCTACGGTTACGGCACCGGTGGCACCTCCGGCCCCAGAACCGTTGGTCCGCATGGCGGCTTCATAGGCGTCTGTGGTAGGAATATTGTTGGACGTAGAGGTGTTCACCCGGCTACAGGCCCCTGTCATCAAAGCTACTAGTACTATGGCTCCTATCTTTTTCATGGCGTTCTTGGTTATGTTCCTTCTTGGTGAATGTAACTGCAGGCAGGTGAAGTTGATTAAGGGAGTATGTTTTTCAATTGCGTGGCTAAGCGCAGGTGTCCTTGTAAAATGGGTGTGTTCTTAAGCGCGTAGGCCCGCAGGGCGAAGTTGGTACTGTTGCTCCCGGCCTGCTGGTAAATAGCAATGTCTTGTTGGTAGAGCATCTCCATTTCCTGCACAAAGGCTTTCTCAAACCCGGCACCGGTCATTTTGACCACCTTGTCATAACGGGTCTGGTGGCCCTGCGTAAGATTGGTACTATACGTGAGCCGCATCTGCTGGGCCACACCTTTTAGCTCATTGCTGAATTTGGTATGCTGCTGCACCATAAGCTTGGCGAACTCCCGCACCTCCAGGTTAGCCGACCGCTGCTGGGCCAGTTCACTGAGTTTTATCTCCAGTTGGTTGCTGCTAGCTGCGCTGGCCAGAAAGTTTTTATCTGCCTGGCTGTTGGCGGTAGTGCCGGTGCCGCCACCGCCGGTGGAGGTGCCCAAATCTGCGGTGGTGCAGGCGGTTATCCCCAGCAAAAGGGCAAGCACCCAAATAGCCAGGGCGTGTTTCATGAATATGCGTTTTCTCTCCATGCTGTGGTTATGCTTCCAAGGCATCCTCTATTTGCTCCGCTTGCTCTAGGTGGGCGCGCAGCATGGGCAAGGTTTTGGCGGCGAAGTTTTTCAGTTCCAGGTCGGTGCCCTCGTTGGCCATCTGCTCAAATCTGTCAATGGTTTCCTTGTGGCTTTTGACCATAGACTGCATGTAGGCTTTGTCAAAGGCCGCGCCGCTTTGGCTCATGAGTTCATTGTAAATTTCCTGGTGGTCTTCGCCCAGGCTGGTGGGCGTGATCAGGTTCTTGAGGTCAGCAATCTGCTTGAGCTGTTTGTTGCCTTGGGTGTGGTGGTCCAGCATGAGTTGGCCGTACTGCTTCACGCGGGCGTCCTGGGCTTTGCTGCTGGCCAAGCGGCCCAGTTCGGCCTCCAGCATGCCGGCACTGGCGGCTTCGGCCACAAACCAGCCGGCTTTTTCATCTTTGCCGGTGCTTTCCAGCAGTTTTTCATTGTGCTTGCCGGCGGCGTCTACTGAGGTGGAGTCTGAGGAGTCGCCGCAGCTAGCCATGCCCCAGGCCAGGGCTACAACGCAGAAGATGGTCAGGTATGTTTTCATAGTCAGGTAGGTTCAAGTGATGGTCAGGCCGAGCGTTGCCCGGCCCCTTTTTTACGCGGCAGGTGCCTTAGGGTTAATAAACAGTTCTTCGGCTGCATTAAAAAACCACTATATGTATTCCAGAGCGGTTAAACGTTGCCCCAAAAGCGTAGCCACGGCCCCTTGGCGGCGAACTCTGTGACCGCATTGCGCAAAACACCTTGAGCGGAAGAAGCCGGCAAATCACCTTCGGTAAAAATCTGATAGGTCTATAAAACAGAAGCGGGTGCCTTGTACAAGGCACCCGCTTCTGTTTTCGGGCTCATTTCTGGAAACGAGGCCAAAAACGTAGTTTCTAGAGACTCACGCCTTTCTGTTTTCCGGCGGTGCGCAGGGCATCGCGCACGGCTTCTTCGTGTTCCTCGGGCAGTGACTCCAAATCCACCTCGCCACCTTGCCCCGACACCAGACGGTACATCAATTTGTTCTGCTGCACGCGCAACAGACTTATGGAACTCCAGGGCAACACCAGCGCGTCTTGGTTGGCTTCCAGTTTCAGTTCCAGCTGCTCCTCTGTGACCTGCACGTACTGTTTGCCCACCGGCCGACTTTTCTTCCAGGCAATGAAAAAGTACGCCAGCGCAATGGCCACCTGAATCAACGGCAACGCAAAGGAAGTAAAATCCCGCGCGCCGGCATCGTATTCCCGCATAAGACCAAGTCCGCCCAGCAGCAGGAACACTACCGCCATGAACAGGTACAGCCATGACAACGAGGTGGCGTTGGTTTTAGCGGGCGTTAAATTAAGGAAGAACGAGGCCATGAGTTTTAGTTTAGGGGTTTCTTGTCTCGTCTGCGCAGCGTGATCACAATCTTGATGATCACAAACGCCATAAACCCGATGAACGCAAACAGTGTCACCAGAATATTTGGGTCTTCCAGGCGCCACATCAAGATTAGAAACGAGATGGTGAGCATGGCATTCAACAGCATATCAGCGGCACGGGTAGACATAAGCGGCAAAACGGTGATAGGTAAAGATACGAAACAGAAGCCAAACGCACCAGCCTTCCGTTTTCGGGCTCATTTCCAGGAATGAGCCCGAAAACGGAAAATTGTTGATTGGTAATTGTTGATTGATTTCTTAAATGTGGCAGTTGTTATGGGCAGATATTTTTTAAGCCAATTATTCCTTTTGGTGCGAAAATTACACACATTCCGTCCTCCTTTGAAGGGGGGTAGGGGGATGATAAGCCCCATTGACGCACGTACAGTTTTGGCTATGAAAAGAAGAATTATGCAGTCATAAATTTTTACTCAAAAGCTATCATCGGAAAAGCCATCATCCCCCTACCCCCTTCAAAGGGGGACGGAATGCGTGAACAATGCTTAAGTACCGGTATCCGTTTTCAGGCTCATTTCTGAAAACGGAGCCTAAAACGGAAAACGGAAATTCCTTATTTCTCTTTGTCAATGGTCCACTGCTCGTAGTTTTTGAAGTAGGCGCTGTTCCAGAAATTGTACCTTGGGATGGCGTTGCTCTTCAGGCGTTTTTTGAAATCTTCGTAATTCTTCTGCTTGGGGTCGGTCCACAAAACTTCGCTTAAAGCGGTCATGCGCGGGAATACCATGTACTCCACTTTAGACGGATAGCCAATGTATTCGGTCCAGACGTTGCCTTGCGCGCCCATGATGTATTGGCCCAGATTCTGCTTTTCCAGTTCTTCGGGCACCGGGTTGAACGCGTACACAGCATCTACGGGGTTGTAGCCATGAATGGCCAGGCTGTCTTTGGGGTCTTTGGATTGGTAGGCGTCAAAGTACAGCGGCTTGCCGGGGCTCATGATCACGTGATGCTTCAACTTCGCGGCGGCAATGCCTTCTTTGGCGCCGCCCCAGTTCATGATGATGGCCGTGGTGTCTAGTTTGCCTTCCAGAATTTCATGCCAGCCAATAATGCGTTTATTCTTCTTGGCCAGATAACCCGCCACCTGTTTCACGAAGTAGGTTTGCAGTTCCTTTTCGTCTTTGAGGTTGTTGGCTTTCATGAATGCCTGCGTTTTGGGGTCTTCCTTCCACCACTTTTTGCTGGTTTCATCGCCGCCGATGTGAATGTATTGTGACGGAAACAGATCTGCCACTTCGCCAAAAACCGTCTCCAGAAACTTGAACGTAGCGGGGTTGGGTGCCAGCACATTGTTCTGCCGGTTGTACATGCCCCAGGTGTTGGCCACTTGCCACGTGGTGTCTGGGCGCGTGCTGAATTCTGGGTAAGCGGCAATCACGGCGCGGCTGTGGCCCGGAATGTCAATCTCCGGAATCACGTTGATGCCCCGCACCTGCGCATATTTCACAATGTCACGCACTTGGTCTTTGGTGTAGAAACCGCCGTACCGGATGGAGTCATACCGCGCGGGCGTGTCTTTGAAATGGCCAATCAAGGTGGAATTGCGGTAAGAGCTTATCTGGTTCAGTTTGGGGTACGAGTCAATCTGCAAGCGCCAGCCCTGGTCATCTGTGAGGTGCCAGTGGAACGTGTTGAACTTATGGAACGCCAGGTAGTCAATGTATTTCTTGATGAACTCCACCGGAAAGATGTGGCGGCTCACGTCTAAGTGCATACCCCGGTACGCGAAGCGTGGGTAATCGGTCACCTTTACCGCCGACACTGTCACGGTTTTTGATTTCTGCAAGGGCAGTAACTGCAACAAAGTCTGAATGCCGTGCACCACGCCTGGCACGTCCTGCGCTGCAATAGAGATTTGTCGGTCAGCGGTCTCCAGGACATACATTTCTGGTTTATTCACCGCCTTTGACGCTGCTAATGTAATATACGTCCCCACCTTGGGTATGTGAGGGACAATCTTGGGCGCGAAGCCCAACTGCTTCTGTACTTGTTCCTGCAAATAGACTGCCTGGTCTTTGAAGGGCGCATCAGCTACAATCACCGTCTGCGGCGTAATAGTCACCGCTTTGTTTTTGGTAGTTGTAAACGAAACCGGCTTGGGAATGATGTTATTGATGGCCTGCGCCTGAGTGCTAAACGCTAGGAACGTGAAGAAAACCGAGAGAACGAAGCAGGAAAGTTTTTTCATGTGTTTGATGTGTACCCGTTGAAGCCTCTAAGAACGCTATTCTTACCAAATTTACCTAAGCTGAATTGGTAACCTACTCGCTGTAAAGCTATTGCCAAGTGGCTTTTCCCGTTTTAGGGCTCATTTCTGGAAATGGAGGCAAAAACGGGAAATGACACTTCAATCAACTGTTGACTGCCATTACTAAACGCGGATTCTCCCCTTGAGGATTTCCCGAACGAGAGTTAGAGGCAGCGAGCGAAGCTCTGCAGAAGTGTGTTTACAAAGGAGAATACGCATTTATGATCTGTACGGACAGGTCGCGACCTGTCCCACGCATTCCTGATCCACGCATTTCTTTTGTGGGTGTTCGCTTTTTTCTTCGTGGCAAATAGATTGGTTAGGCCACCGTTCAGGACAGGTCGCGACCTGTCCCTACAATCAGCAATGCGTAAATCAGCTAATGTAAACACCCCTCTGCAGAGCTTCGCTCGCTGCCTCTAACTCTCGTTCGGGCATTCCTCAAGGGGAGAATCCGCGTTTAGTAAAAGTTTAATCCAGCCCATTCACTTCAAGCCGCACCAAAAAAAATCGGCCTTCCCCATAATGGAGAAAGGCCGATTTTCATTTCAAAACAAGTCTTGCTACTTGCTATCAGAACTTAAGACTGCGGAGGTCTTGGGGCTGGCAACGCTTTGCGCGGCAGTTTATCTTTTCTGATGGCGCTTTGGTACACAAACGAGGCCACAATCACCGATGCTTGTTTAAGGTCATCAGCCTGCAGGCGGTCATAGGTGTCCATGTTGGTGTGGTGCGTGCGGGTGTTGTACTCAATGGCGTCCTGAATGAACTGGAAACCGGGGATGCCCACCGCGTCAAACGACTGGTGGTCGGTGCCGCCGGTGTTGCGGTTGGTCACGGTAGTAGCGCCTAAAGAATGGAACGGCTTCAGCCACTCGGTGAACAATGGTGCTACGGCTTCGTTGCCCTGGGTGTAGATGCCTCTGATTTTGCCGGTACCGTTGTCTAAGTTATAGTAGGCCGAAATGTTGGCGTGGGCAGGCATCAGTTTCATGGTCTGCGGGTCGCCGATGTGCTTTTTCACGTATCCGCGTGACCCGAACAAACCTTGCTCCTCACCACCCCAAAGGGCAATTCTGATGGTACGCTTCGGCTGTAAATTAAGAGCTTTGATAATACGAACGGCTTCCATCATCACGGCCACACCAGCAGCATTGTCAGTGGCGCCAGTGGCGGCGTGCCAGGAGTCAATATGGCCGCCCAGCATCACAATCTCAGACTTCAGTTTCTTATCGGTGCCCGGAATTTCAGCAATCACGTTGTAGCCTTGTGGGTCTTCAGTTAAGAAACGGGTTTTGCTTTCCATCTCCACTTCCACCGGAATACCAGCAGCCACTAGGCGGCTCATGCGGGCCAAATCTTCCAGGGCCATCTCAAACTCCGGCAACGCGGCGGGCGCATCTACGGCGTAAGAAGCACCATTGCTGGTGAAGAACGTACCGTGGGCACCAGATCTTCCGGAGAAAATGGCCACGGCACCTTCAGACTTGAACATTTCGCTCATTTTGGTCATTAAGGCCCGGCGGGCGCGCATGGCGTTCTGCTGCTCGGGCGTCATGGGCGCGCGGTTGGGCGCGGCCTGTACCGGCTCCGCTAATTTCTGTAGTTGGTCCTCGGTGTAACGGCTTCCGTCGGCCGCAAAGGTGGTTTTGATGGGGTTGGTCACTTCCATCATCACAATTTTGCCTTTGAGTTTTCCGGCGTACTGCGCCAGATCTGCTTCGGTGGCGGCTTTCACCACCACCACTTGGCCTTTGACTGCGCCGTTGGTGCCGGGCGTCCAAGCCTTGGGCGAGCCTATCATGGGCTGGTAATACGGTTTAGAGAGCGCAACGTAAGATTTCTCCACTTCCCAGCCTTTGCCGAAGGTTCCCCAAGGCTCAATGGTGGCGTTGACCAACCCGAAGGAAGCCAGTTTCTCTTTGGTCCACTGGTTGGCTTTGGCCAGACCGGTAGAACCCGACAGGCGCGGGCCGTTCACGTCTGTGAGGTAAAAAGCCAACTCCATCACTTTGGAGTTGTTGAGCCCCTCCTGACGGATTTTCTCCACCACGGCGGCGTCTAGCGGCTCAGCGGTTTGGGCAAAAGATGGAACGGCCAGAAAGGCAGCCCCTAACAGAAAAGTAAAGGTTTTGTTCATGGGTCAGCAGAAGTTTTGTGTGTTAGCGAAGTAAAGATAAGAAGCCAATTGAAATAAGCTACTTTTTCGCTGCTAAAGCCGCCGCTGCCAATAAATCACGCCTTGCCAAAGGGTTCGGGTTCCCGAATTTCAGAAAGAGATATTTACGCGTTTTGGGCCTCATTTCTGGAAATGAGCCCCAAAACGGAAATGGAAGTTGGAGTTTGCCGTTTCCACACGCGCGAGACGCGAACGAGTGATGCTTTTTGGAAAGCCCAAAACAGCTTCTATGATTAACGAAAGGAAAGACAGCAGCCCGAATTGTGATTTTCCGCAAAAACCTGAGTTATTTATCGCTGCGCAGGTACGTGTTTACCAGTTTGAATTTGCCGTCTTTCAGAATTTGGTAGACTTCCAGCGCGGTCCAGCGGGCGGTGATTTTCTCAGCCCGGAAATGACGTTTCACCAGCACCAGCTTTTTGTCTGGGAACACCAGCGGCTTTGAGAAAACGTAAAACGCCGATGGCACCAGCGCCTTGTCTTGCAGGACCGTGATGGAATCTGTGAAATCACTGGGCAGCCACTCTTTTTTAGTGGTGTCGGCCAACTGCCGCTTCATTGAGGCGAAGTCCCTGGCGTTGAACTTATAGTCCATTTTGAGCATGGGTCCGGCCCCGTACCAGCCTTGGCGCGCCAGCAGACGGTTGTTGTCGGTGAGGTTCACGCGGGCCCAGAGGGAGTCATTGAGGTACACTTCGCTGCGTTGCAAGGGCAGAATTTCTTTGTCCACGCGTGTCACGCGGCCGCCTTGCAGCGCCAGGAACTTCATAAAATCCTGGGCAATGGCTTGTTCGGTTTTGCTTTGCGCAGAGCTTCCTAAACTGGAAAGCAGCAAGGCAACAATACCGGTCAATAAAACGAAACTGCGCTTGAGTTGGTGAGTCATAGTCTGTGTTTGAGTCTTCTTCTGCCCGCCCCTCGGCTCCTGCGCCGTGCGCTTGGCACTCCCACGGCAAATATCTACTTTTGATAAACGGGCTCGGCCCATTTCTCCCTTAAACCTCTAAAAACCATGCCAGAAACACAGCTTCTATATACCGTTGACAACGGCATCGCCACCATCACGCTCAACCGCCCCGAGGTCTTCAACGCCTTTGATGACCAGCAAAGTTACGAATTACAGGATGCCCTGAAAAAAGTAACCCGTGACGCCGCCGTGCGCGTGGTCATTCTCACCGGCGCAGGCCGCGCGTTCTGCTCGGGCCAGGACCTGAAAGCCATAGCCGGCGCTGAGAAACGTTCGCTTTCTGAAAGTTTGCACAAACGCTACAATCCCATTATCAAAGCCATGCGTGAACTTCCCAAGCCCATTATCTGCCGCCTGAACGGCGTGGCCGCGGGCGCCGGTTGTTCTTTGGCCCTGGCCTGTGATTACGTGGTAGCGTCTTCTGAGGCCAGCCTTATTGAGGTGTTCATTAACGTAGGTTTGGTGCTGGATTCTGGCTCCTCGTACTTTCTACCACGTTTGGTGGGCATGCGCAAAGCCTTTGAACTAAGCACGCTGGGCACCAAAGTAAAAGCCGAGGAAGCCTTGCGCTTAGGTTTAGTCAACCAAGTAGTTTCCCCCGAGGAACTGGACGCCGCCGTGCAGGAAATAGCCGCCCGCTACGCCAGCGCCCCTACCAAAACCATCGGGCTCATGAAAAAAATGCTGAACAAATCCTTTGAATCTAACCTGGACGAAATGCTGGAATACGAAGCCTATTGCCAGGAAATTGCCGGCAACTCCGCTGATTACCGCGAGGGCGTTGCCGCCTTCAATGAAAAGCGCAAACCCGTTTTCAAAGGCGAGTAATCTTTTCTGTTTTCGGGCTCATTTCTGAAAATGGGCCCGAAAACAGAAAATCAAACATGGCTTCGAACGACTTTAACAATATAATCTCTTAGCTACTGCATTCATGAAATATGCGCTAGTTCTATTTGCCTTTCTAGTGGTTTCCTGTTCCCAGAAATCGGAAGAAGCTACTGAGCAGAAAAAGGGCGCCCGCGTTCAAAAGGAAGGAAGTGCCGGTATTTTCACTATTTCAGAAATCACTGAAGCCCGCTTTAAGGATGCCGCAAGTACGTATCAATCGCCAGTGCAACCTGACACAAACTATATCAAGAAGAAAAGTGGCCAATTAACAATTCCAATTTCTCAGTTCATAGAAGATGATGACACCTCTTTCATCTATAGAGACCGTGTGGTTCCTGATATTGAGGAAGAAGACATTACGCATGAGTACAAAGGGTATTACAAAACCATTGAGAGCCATCTTTTGAGAACCATCTTCTATGAAGCGGTTGAATGGCAATTCATTTCTAGAACTGGGACCAAAACTCAAATCTGGGATACACCAATTTTCTCACCTGATGGCAAATACTTCATGTGCTATCTCACCTATGGGTTGGAAAGTGAGCCTTTGGGGTTACAGATTTGGAAGGTGGAAGAAAGCCAAAGCGACCCAGACAAGCCATTAGAATTGATGAAAATCTTAGAATTAAACCAGCTGTTATTCAACCCGCTGGAGTGCTTTTGGACCAAAGAGCGCTCCATTGTGATGAAGGCTGAGAAAATGAAGGACCAATATTACCCAGAACAACCTTCAGAAGTCTATTTCCTTGAACTGAAATTCAAGTAAATCCAATTCCCGTTTTGGGGCTGATTTCTGGAAATGAAGCCTAAAACGGAAGTCCCCACAAACTAATTCCCACCAGCAGCCCCAGCGCAAACCCCACGTAAATCTGCTTGGTGGAGTGCGCACCCAGAGACAACCGGGCCGTCATGACCGCCCCAGAAATCACAATGAAGGCTACAATGGGGAAAACTAAAATGGGTTCAGGCAGCCAGCTGTGTAACAAAAGCAAAATACCCAGACTACCTCCCAGCCCTATGGAGTGGGCACTTATTTTCCAGAACTGGTTGATGACCAGCGTGGCGTAAACAGTGGCGGTAATCACGCCCATCACCAGAAAAAAGATGCGGTCAAAATAAGGTTGCCGGTAGAACACCGCGCTGGTCATGGTGAAACAGATAGCCGCCATCAGCAGGGGCCACCGGCGGTCAACCCTTGCGTCTAGGGTAAAAGTAGTCACCACGCCAGCCTTCTGCAGCAGGAACGTACCAAAACTGGGCAGCAGAAACGTGGTGATGAACACCAGCAGCAGCACCAGCCTTCGGGCGGGCATGGGCAGGGTAACGGCCTCTGCCGGAAGGAAATATAAAATCAACGCAAACAGGTACGAAGGCAGCAGCAGCGGATGGAACACCACTGAAAGAACCATCGCGAGGCGGTTATTCACTGTATAAGTAAGAATTAAAAAGTAGGACTAGCACCAGAAATCATCTGATGGCAAGCTATATACGGTAAAGCAAACTTTTAGAATAAATTTAATTTGTTTGATTTTAGGTGCTGTTTCAGGGTAAAATGGTAGACGTTTAGGGGCACCAAATAAGCGTTGCCGCTAAAAAATTAAGACATCCAAAATCTTGGTGCCCGCCTCTAAGAAAGGTGCTGCAGAAGTGAAAACTGACTTGGCAGAAGCTTGTTAGAGTTCTTTACGCAGGCGGGCTACGGGCAGGTTCAATTGCTCGCGGTATTTGGCCACGGTGCGGCGGGCAATGTTGTAGCCTTTGTCATTGAGCATCTTCTCAATTTTGTCATCTGAGAGCGGCTTGCGCTTGTTCTCTTTTTCAATGATGTCTTTGAGAATAGCTTTCACCTCACGGCTACTGGCGTCTTCGCCGGCGTCGGTGGCAATGCCCTCTGAAAAGAAGAATTTCAACGGAATTATCCCGAACTCAGTCTGCACGCTTTTGCTGTTGGCCACGCGGCTCACGGTGGAAATGTCCATACCGATGTCTTCCGCAATGTCTTTCAGAATCATGGGTTTGAGCTTGCTTTCATCGCCGTCCAGAAAGTAATCATACTGACGTTTCATCAAGGCTTCCATGGTGCGGAGCAAGGTGTTCTGGCGCTGTTTGATGGCGTCTATAAACCACTTGGCCGCGTCCAGTTTCTGCTTTACAAAGGTCACGGTTTCCTTCAGCTTTTTGTCTGTTTTGGCGCTTTTGTCATAGGCATCAAACATATCTGCGTACGACCGGGAGATACGCAAATCTGGCGCGTTGCGGGCGTTGAGAGAAAGTTGCAGTTGGCCTTCCTCGTTGGTGATGATGAAGTCCGGAATCACGTACTGCACGCGCCCCGCGCCGCCGCTTCCGCCGGGTTTTGGGTTTAGTTTCAGAATCAAGTCAATCGCCGACTTCAATTCGTAATCTTCCAACTCCAGTTTCTGCTGAATGCGGGGGTAGTGTTTCTTGGTGAACTCGTCAAAAGTGTCATGGATAATCTGCTCTGCTACCTCGGTGATTTCGTCGGGGTCGCGGCGTTCCAGTTGCAGCAAAAGGCATTCTTGCAGGTCACGGGCGGCGATGCCGGGCGGGTCAAAGGCCTGAATTCTTCGGAGCACGTCTTCAATCTCCTCTACGCTGGCGTCTATGTTCTGCGAGAAAGCCAAATCATTGGAAATGGCCTGCATGTCGCGGCGTATGTAGCCTTCCTCGTCAATGCTGCCAATCAGCTGTACGCCAATGGCATGCTGTTTTTCGTCTAAGTTCAGGAAATCCAACTGCTCCATCAACGAGTCGGTGAGCGAACCCATAAACGCGATAGGCATTTCACGGTCTTCTTCCTCGCCGGGGCCATCGCCCTGCATTTTGTAACCGGCTATCTCGTCATCATTGAGATAGTCGTCAATGTTCACGTCATCATCGTCGCGGCGCGCTTCTTCCTCGGCAAAATCATCGGGTTCGGTGTTGTCGAAATCTTCGTCAGAGTCGCTCGATTCTTCATTGTCTTGGGCGGGCTCGTCGGCCACGTCCCCTTCTTCCAGAGCCGGGTTCATCTCCAGCTCTTCTTTGATACGCGCCTCCAGTTCGGCGGTGGGCACCTGCAGCAGTTTTATGAACTGTATCTGCTGCGGCGACAGTTTCTGGCCAAGTAGTTGTTTTAGGTCGAGTCTTTGCATAGGCGGAAAAGCACTGGTCCCATGGAGCACGGACTAGGCCAAAGTTATGGTTTTTTACTACGGCAATGCAAAAAAGGTTAGTCACGCCGGGTGTGGGGTAGCAAGTAGCAGGTATCAAGTAGCAAGACAAAAGGGGAAAACTTTCTTTTTTTAAGAATTCTGTAACTTGCTCCTTACTTTTGCACCAGCAAAGTACCTGCTATCTGATACTTGCTACCTGATACGTCTAAGACCATGAAACGAACCAAAGTAAACGCATTGCTCCAGACGCCCGGCCAAGGGCAAGAGGTGTTGGTAAAAGGTTGGGTGCGCACCAAGCGCGGCAACAAATACGTGACCTTCATTGCCGTGAACGACGGCTCTACCATCAATAACATTCAGGTAGTGGCCGACATGAACGTGTTCTCTGAGGAGGCATTGAAGGACGTGACCACCGGCGCAAGTGTTTCTATTTTGGGTACCTTGGTAGAAAGCCAGGGCAAAGGCCAGACGGTAGAGATTCAGGCCAAAACCGTAGAAGTGTTAGGCCTGGCAGACCCAGAAACCTATCCGCTGCAGAAGAAAGGCCACTCGCTGGAGTTCCTGCGCGAGATTGCCCACCTTCGCCCGCGCACCAACACGTTTGGCGCGGTCTTGCGCGTTCGGCACGCCATGGCGTTTGCCGTGCACAACTATTTCAATGAGAAAGGCTTTTTCTATGTGCACACGCCGGTAATTACTGCCTCAGACGCTGAAGGTGCAGGCGAGATGTTCCGGGTAACTACCTTAGACCCCGTGAATCCTCCCAAAACGGAGACCGGCGAAGTAGATTTCTCCCAGGATTTCTTCGGGCGTTCTTCTAACCTAACCGTTTCCGGGCAGCTGGAAGGCGAAGTGTTGGCCATGGCTTTGTCTGAAGTTTACACCTTCGGGCCTACGTTCAGGGCAGAGAACTCCAACACCAGCCGTCACTTAGCCGAGTTCTGGATGATTGAGCCCGAAATGGCGTTCTATGAACTGGAAGACAACATGGACCTGGCGGAGGACTTCCTGAAGTACCTGGTGCGCTACGCCTTGGACCATTGCGCTGAAGACCTGGCTTTCCTGAACGAGATGTACGACAAGGAACTCCTAGCCCGCCTGCAGTTTGTGGTGGACAATGACTTCCAGCGCCTTACCTACACAGAGGCCGTGGAAATTCTGAAAACCGCCAAGCAGAAGTTTGAATACAAAGTAGACTGGGGCACAGACTTGCAAAGCGAGCACGAGCGCTACTTGGTAGAGAAGCACTTCAAGAAACCGGTCATTCTCACCAACTATCCCAAAGACATCAAGAGTTTCTACATGAAGCTGGACGAAGACGGCAAAACCGTGCGCGCCATGGATGTGCTGTTCCCCGGCATTGGCGAAATAATTGGCGGAAGCCAGCGCGAGGAAAGCTACGAGAAACTGGTGGCCCGCATGCAAGAAATGGGCGTTCCCGAGAAAGAACTGTGGTGGTTCTTAGACACCCGCAGGTTTGGCACGGTGCCGCACAGCGGCTTCGGGTTGGGCTTTGAGCGTCTGCTGTTGTTTGTGACCGGCATGGGCAACATTAGAGATGTGATTCCTTTCCCCCGCTTTCCCAAAAGTGCTGAGTTTTAAAGACTCGTTTAGCCTTACCTCATATAAAATTTAAAGGCCAGCGACTGATATCAAATTTATTCTCTGATTCCTTCTATTTACAACCGCTTCTCTCCTTCTATTGGGAGAGAAGCGGTTTTTGTTTTTGGGCTCAAAACCGGAAATGATGCCAAAAACGCAATTTCATGACTTAAAAAAGATTGAATTGAAACGAAAAAATATTTTTTCGGTATAAATATATAAATTCTAAAAATCATTCTATATTTACGCACCAGACAACCACACTCCAATCTAACTGATATGAAAAGATTTTTTACCGCCTTTACCGTAGTGTTGGCACTAGCCGTTGGAAGCGCCCATGCCACTTCTACCTCTAGCGTAAGCACGTCTATCCTGAAAGAGGATGGTGGTGCTAAAAAAGCAGCTGCCAAAGAGAAAGCAAAAGCCAAAAAACTGGCGCTGAAAGAGAAAGCGAAAGCCAAGAAGATTGCCCTTAAAGAAAAAGAGAAAGCTAAGAAATTGGCCCTGAAAGAAAAGGAAAGAGCCAGAATAGCCGCCGAAGACGCCAGATATGAGGCCTTAGACCAAGCCCTCATGGAAAAAGAGGACGCCAAAAAACAAGCTGCCAAAGAGAAGGCCGCTGCTTTGAAAGAAAAAGAGAAAGCCAAGAAACTTGCTCTGAAAGAAAAAGAAATGGCCGCCAAAGCTAAATCCTCTGAAAAGAAAAACGCTGAAGATTAGAAACAATCGTTTCAATTGTAGACAAACAGAAAGAGCCCGCATTGCTGCGGGCTCTTTCTGTTTTAGGGCTCATTTCTGGAAATGAAGCCAAAAACAGAAACTACTTATCTCCTCTGTCCTACACTTCATCCACCTTCTTCCACAGTTCATCTCCTTTAAATTTCAGACGCGGTTTTGGCGGGGCACCTTTGCTCAGAACCTAACCAAACCCGCTATGAAAACGGCTGCCCTCCTTTCCTTCCTCCTAACGCTCCTCACGCTTACCTCGCAAGCCCAGGTCACGGTGCAGGGCCAGGTGAAAGACGCGCAGGGCCAGCCGGTGGTGGGTGCCAACGTGTACCTGAAAGGTTTGTATGATGGGGCCAGCACGGACGGAAACGGCGCGTTCCAATTCAGCACGAAGGAAACCGGCACGCAGACCTTGGTGATCAGTTTTCTGGGGTATTTACCGTTGGAGAAACAAATTGAGGTATACCAATCCATGCCGGCGCTGCACCTCACGCTCAGGCAAGACCAGCGGCAATTACAGGCAGTGGTCATCTCGGCGGGCGCGTTTGAGGCCAGTGATGAGAAACGAAGCGCCCTGCTCAACTCCCGCGACATTGTGACCACCGCCGGGGCCAGTGCCGATATTATGGCGGCGCTCAACACCTTGCCCGGCACGCAGAAAGTGGGCGAAGAAGGAAAACTCTTTGTACGGGGCGGCGACAGCTATGAAGCCAAGACATTCATTGACGGGCTCTTGGTGGCCAACCCCTACAACGCCAGCGTGCCAGACGTTCCGGCGCGGGGCAGGTTCTCGCCGTTTTTGTTCAGCGGCATGGCCTTCAGCTCGGGTGGGTTCTCCGCCGAATACGGGCAGGCGCTTTCGTCAGCGTTGCTGTTGCAGAGTCAAGATTTGCCAGACGCCTCGCAGACCGGTGTTTCATTGATGTCAGTGGGCGCTACCCTTTCCAGGACCAAACGCTGGGAAAACACGTCAGTGGCGGGTTCTTTAGACTACACCAACCTGCAGCCCTACATGCGCCTGGTGCCGCAACGCCAGAACTGGCGCAAAATGCCCGAGACCAAAGCCGGCAGCCTGGTCTTCCGGCACAAGACTTCCAAAACCGGTTTGCTTAAAGTGTACGGCACTTATGCCCACAGCCAGTTTGGTCTATTTCAGCCAGATATAGACCGACCGCAACAGCCCGTAGCCGTGGATTTGAGCAACAGAAACCTGTTCCTGAACAGCACTTTTGAGGAAGTTTACAAGGAGAAATGGACTTTGCAGGCGGGCATGGCGTTTACCCACACAAAAGATTTCCTGCAAGCCGATGCCACCCAGATTTCCACCCAGCAAAATGCCTGGAACGGCAAGGCGGTCATCATCAGAGACCTGGGCTACGCGGTTACGCTGCGCACGGGCGCTGAAGTGCAACTCAAAAATTATCAGCAAACCTTAGAAACCCCCGAAGCCACCGCCTGGAGCGGCGCGGTAAAGGACCAGAACGTGGCCGCCTTCGCGGAAGCCGATGTGTATTTAGGCGACAAACTGGTGGCCCGGCCGGGGCTGCGGTGGGAGCGTTCTTCTGCCTTAGACCAGCAGGCCTTGTCGCCCAGGATGGCATTGGCCTACAAAGTGAACGCGTTTGGGCAGTTTTCCTTCGCCTACGGCCACTTTTACCAAACCCCGGAGCATGACTACCTCAAATACACCCAAAACCTCAGCTTTGAACGCGCCGACCACTACATTCTCAACTACCAGCACACCGCCAACAAACGCACGCTGCGCATTGAAGGCTACTACAAAGACTACCAGCACTTAATCAAATACAACGCGCTGCAACTGAGAGACGCCTCTGCCATCACCAACGGCGGTCACGGCTACGCCCGCGGCGTGGAAGTCTTCTGGCGCGACCAACAGACCCTCAAAGGTGCCGATTACTGGGTGTCTTACTCGCTCTTAGACAGCAAGCGGCTGTACAAAGGCTATCCGGTGGCGGCGCAACCCGGCTTCGCGTCTACGCACAACGTGAACCTGGTGTACAAGCAGATGATCTTTCCCATCAAAACCTACGTGGGCTTTACCTACAGTTACACCAGCGGAAGGCCGTACCACAACCCCAACCTGGAGGGTTTTATGCAAAGCCAGACCAAGAATTACCAAGATTTGAGCTTCAGCGCCAGCTACTTAACCACTTTTAAAGGCCATTCCACTATTCTGCACGTGGCCTGCACCAACCTCTTGGGCCGCGAGAATGTGTTTGGGTACCGGTACGCGGCCAGCCCAGACGCCAACGGTTCCTACGCTTTTCAGCCGGTGGTGCCGGGTGCCAAACGCTTTGCCGTCATCGCGCTTATGTTCTCCATCAATGACCGAAAATAAGGTGCTAATTTTTTAATGTGTTAGCGTGCTACTCTCCTTAAACAATCCTCAATAAGCAATTACCAATTTTCCGTTTTCGGGCTCATTTCCGGAAACGGAGCCAAAAACGTCAAACCCTAAAAACCATTCAAATGAAAAAGTTATTCTTCGTGCCGTTGTTCTTTCTTTCCATGCTGGTACAGGCCCAGGGCAATTTTCAGGCGGCTTTAACAGAGACGCTGCAACAGTTCAAGGCCGCCAAAACCACCGAGGAAACCTTGCCGCTGGTCAACAAATTCAACCGCATTGCAGAGGCCGAACCCAAGCAATGGCTGCCCGCCTATTACGCCGCTTTCGCCCAAATCAGTGTCTCGTTCCGGGTAAAAGAAGAGGAACAGCGCGAGGCCCTGCTAGACAAAGCCCAGACTTACCTGGACCGCGCCTTCAAGCTGGAGCCCAAAGAATCTGAGCTGTATGCGCTGCAAGGCTATCTGCACCAGGCGCGCCTGGTGATTTCGCCCATGATGCGTGGCATGAAATACTCGGGTTTGGTGGTGAGCGCCCTGGAGAAAGCCAAACAACTGAACCCAAACAACCCGCGCGTGTATTTTTTGCTGGGCCAGAACACGTTTAACATGCCTAAAATGTTTGGCGGCGGACCAGAAGCGGCCAAACCCTTGCTGCAGACCGCCAAAGAGAAATACGCCGCCCAGAAAACCACCCAGCCGCTGCAGCCCACATGGGGCGAACAGAACAACCTGGCTTTGCTGGCCAAATGCAATTAACCTTGGTTTACTGGAAACATAAAACTCACCCCTCCCAGGTGGGAGTTATCTGGAATACGTGGAGACAAGGCAGTGCCTGGTCTCTACAGGTTGCGTTTTCGGCTTCATTTCTGGAAATGGAGCCGAAAACGGATATCCAAATTCCCTCCTTGAAGGGAAATGGAATACCAAGAAAGACGTTCAAAACTCGTGCTGATAACTCCCCTCCTGGGAGGGGTTGGGGTGGGTTACTTTCCAGGACTGAAAAAACACTTTTCTGCGCTTCACCTAAAATCCAACCAATTTTCCTGCCGCCCTTACAAAGCACAAAGGCAGTTTTTAGCCCTTAAATCCTTACCTTTTCGCCATGAAATCAACCTTCGGGATTCCCGGCAAGCGCTTTGTTTCCATCTTGAAATGGATCTTGCTGTTTGCGCTGTTGGCTGGGGTACAGGTGCTGCTCACGTGTGAGAACTGCTACACCAACCTGAACCTCACCTGGCGAAATTTTCTGTATTCGTTCAGTCTCTTCTGCTTTTTGTGGCTGGGGAACGGCTACCTGAGCAACAGCCTGGGGTTCATTGTCTCCTGGGCAGAAAACCCCTGGAAGCGCTTTTTCATCACCTTGATTGCCGTGCTGGTGTATTCGGCCGTTATTGTGTTTTTGGTGAACTGGTTCTGGTATGTGTTCTTGCCGCAGCGCGATTTCAACATCATGCACACTGCCCGCGTGCGCTGGACCATGGGCAGCCAGATGCTCGTCACGTACATGATCACCATGACGTTGCACGCCGTCGCGTTTTTGCGGGGCTGGCGCGAGACGGCGGTGCAGGCCGAGCGCTTCCAGAAAGAGACCGCCCTCTCTAAGTACGAAGCCCTCAAAAACCAGGTGAACCCGCATTTCTTGTTCAACAGCCTCAACGCGCTCACCAGCCTGGTGCACGCCGAGCCCGATCTGGCCGTGAAATTCATCAAGCAACTGTCTGAGGTGTACCGCTACGTCCTGGATTCGCAGCAGAAGGAAGTGGTGCCCCTGGAAGAGGAACTCCATTTCACGCAGCGTTATGCCTTTCTGCAGAACATACGGTTAGGCGAAAGCCTGGTGGTGAACTTGCCCCAGACGGTTCCGGCGGGCTTTTATGTGCCGCCGCTGGCCTTGCAGATGCTGCTGGAGAACGCCGTGAAACACAACCGGGCCTGGGCCAAAGAACCGCTGCAGGTAGACATTACCCTTACCGGAGATTACCTAACCGTGCAGAATAACCTGCAGCCCAAACCGCAGCATGAGCCGCCCAGCGGCCTGGGCCTGGCCAACATTGCCGCCCGCTATGACATGCTCACCACCAAAAAAATGGAAACCCAGGCCACCGAAACCACTTTCACCGTGAAACTGCCGCTGCTCACCTTTCAAGCGTAACCAAAAGCCGTTTTCGGGCTCATTTCCAGAAACGAAGCCAAAAACGGAAATCCTATTTCTGACAACGAATCACTAAAAACGAATCACCGCTATGCTCCGCGCGCTCCTTCTTGAAGACGAACCCCTGGCGGCCAACCGGTTGGCGCACTTACTGGAATCACAGGAAGAGGTGCCCCTGCAGGTGGTGGCCAAGCTGGCCTCTGTGCAGGAAGCCGTCGCGTTTTTCAGGGAGCAGCCTATGCCAGACCTCGCTTTCTTTGACATACAACTAGGCGATGGCCTGAGCTTCAGCATTTTTGACGAAGTGCCGGTCACCTGCCCCATCATCTTCACCACCGCCTATGACGCCTATGCGCTGCGCGCCTTCAAAGCCAACAGCATAGACTACCTTTTAAAACCCATTGATTCTGATGACCTGCGCCAGGCCCTGCTCAAATTCCAACGGCTCACAACTTCCGGCCCCGCCGCCGCCCCACAGCCCGAGGCGTCTCTGCAACTCCTGCAGCAGGCTTTGCACCAGTTGCAGCACCCTGCCGCGCCTTCGTACAAAAACCGGTTTGTGATCAAGGTGGGTGAACACATAAGGGCGGTGCCCGTGGAGGAGATTGATTTCTTCTACAGCTTTGAGAAAGCCACCTTTCTGCAGACCTCTGACAACCGCCGCTACGCCCTTGACTACACCGTGGAACAGCTGGAGCAACTGGTGGACCCCAAACGCTTCTTTAGAGTGAACCGCGGTTATCTGGTGCAGCTAAATGCCATTCAAGACATTCTGCATTTCACCAACAGCCGCCTTAAAGTACAGCTGCGCCACCACGCCCAGGAAGAAGTACTCGTCAGCCGCGAGCGCGTGGCCGCCTTTAAGACCTGGTTAGATGGGTAGACTTTTTCTGTTTTCGGCTCTATTTCAGGAAATGAGCCCGAAAACGAAAAAGTTCAGCACCAGGGCTGGTTTCACCTACCAGGCAAAATGTTAATTTCCTTCCCGGCCACCTGATTTCCTGCTTTAATTTAGGCTGAAGTCAATGTCCCATCTCCCCTCTTTTTATTTCAATTCACCCGCGATGGATACCGCCAAGGTTTCCCTCTTTTTTAGACATTGTGCTATATCTAAAAATTGCATATTTCTTACTTTACACCCATCATTCTCCTGGACAAATACTTAAAACTAGGTATTGGCTGAATGCTTAAATCCTCGGACCTTTGTAATGAGAGAGGCATCTTTTCGTTTCTTTCTCCTTCACTGCCTTACCACTACTAATGTATATGAAAAGGATTTTACCTTATTTTTTGGCGCTGTTCTTTGTGGCCGCCTGTAGTTCTTCTGAGGAGGAGCCTGAACCGGACGCGCCCAACACGCCAGCAAATTCCATAGAACTGGTTACCACTTCGGCCACGCCGGGCCAGGTTGTGATTGCCAAGGCCAGCTCAAAACCTAAAATCACGGGCACCACCATGCTAAAGGTGGGCGGAAAGGACGTGCAAGCCATTGAGGCAGACTCCAACCGGGTATTGTTCATTTTGCCCGTGCTCCCACCTGGCAAAACGGTGGTTGACTACAGCGGTGTGGGCATTGACAAACAAGTGGAGTTGACCATAGCAGCCTATTCGCCTATTACTGACCCAACTGCCATCGCCAATACGTTCACAGCTGAGTTAGGGCAGATTGCAGACAGATTCCAGACGTACGTAAGTAACCCCATCATAAAACTTGACCCTGCCTACATTGCCGTTTTAAACAGGCAGAAACAGATACTGCAGGAGAACTTCCCCAAACTTTCTGCCCAGGAGCAGATGGAGATGGCTTATTACTTGCGAGGAGCCATGCCCAATGACGCTGATTTCATTCTAACGCCGCCCAACCCTGCCAACCACCGTCGCTCCAGCGTGGATCCGGGCGAAGCCTTGTTTCAGACGGGTATTGCCTTTAAAGACGCGGTTATCAATTCTATCATTGGCCTTTCTGTTGGTGTAGCCTTGGTGTACACCCCTGACCCCACTTTTTTCTCTAAAGTGTTGGCGGCGGCCAGTCTTGGCGGGGGGTTGATTTACTTTTCTAAGGCCAAAGCGTTGGCTGCGGAAGTAGGCAGTCTTAAAGGTGTGCCAGAAAGCATTCTCTCAGACTTTTCTAACCAACGGTTAGCAAACACGGCTGCAACTGCGCTACGGGCCGGGGAAATTGAATTCCAGCAAGGGAAAGACAAGACCCTTCAGCTGACCGGCGAATTCAGAAACCTGGTAACTTCTGATAGATCTTCGGGGAGTGCCCTCATTGCCGACATCTTCAGTTACATAGACAAACTTCAGGAGCAATACAACCAGATTATTGCCCTGGTCAATAAGGTAAGAAGCTGGTTCCCTGGCCAGAACCCAGATTTTCCGGGGTACCAAAATACCATTCAGGCGCAGGCAGGCATGAACCAGATTGCCTTGCCTTTGCAAAAAGTCTCTATCAAGAATATCTCAGACGCCAGCATTCGGCTCACCTCCACCGCTACCGCCACCGGGTTCACGCAGGTAGCCCAAAGAGATGCCGTAGGCCTACAGGACAAGCCTTTTTCCTTTGACATTGTCTATGCTGATAATTACACAGGAAAAACCCTGACCAAGGCTATCAGTGCCATTTACAAACCTGCCCAGCCGCATACCGTGACCATCACTGACGGCAACAACCAGCAAGCCAGCGCCGGCCAGGCCCTGCCCAAAGCGCTGAAGGTGAAAGTGACGGACAAAGACGGCAAACTGCTGAAGAACATTGAGGTGGAATGGGCTGTGAAAACGGGCGGCGGGAGCCTGAGCGCTCCAAAATCAACCACCAACGCAGAGGGAATTGCCCAAGTGACTTGGACCATGAAAGCAGGCGCCAGCGGTGACCAGCAAGTGGAAGCTACTGTGAAAAAAGGAGATGGAACGCTGGTTGCCGGCACCCCGCTTACCTTTACCGCTGATCTGTCATTGGTAGGCCTCTGGGATTTAACCTCTTACACAGTCAACGGTTCTGACTATTTTCATTTCCAAGACCGAGGAAACAGAATCTGTGGAGAAGTCTCCTACCAAGACAAAGAGAAATTCTTAACCTCCACCTTTAACATCACCAACACCGGCAGTATTGCCTGGACCTCAGTGATTGAGAAACACAGCTTCAATTTCACGCCTGTCGGGAATGACTGTAAAATGACCAGCCCGAAGGTGACCACTTCCACAGACGCCAAGACGTTCACCTATGTGTATGATGCCACCAAGAATGAAATGACCTTAAACCAAACCATGAAAGGGTCTGTGTCTTTGCAAGACGGGGTTTTAACGCTGTCCTTTCTGTCAAACGGCACCACCGGGGTTCCTGTAATCTTCAAGATGCGCAGACGGCAACCTTAATTACCCGGTCACTTACCAGATAGGCTAGCTTGTTTCCGCAGGTTAGCCCTTCTGTTTTAGCCCCGAAAATGGAAACACCGGTTACAGCAGGAATTTCTCTAGCAGCCTGTTTTTGGCTCCATTTCCAGAAATGAGCCCGAAAACAGAAAAAGCACTGTTGATATTCTAGGCTTCTCTCAGTTTCAAACTAACCGAAAAACAGGTCCAAAAGTAGCAAGATTGCTATGCTTCCCGTATTTTTCTTGCCTAAACACCAGCACCATGCAACACCCTGCCCCTCACACCAACGCCCACGGCTTTAGCCTCAGCTTTGACAAAACGCAGCTGCAGCTAGACGTAATCCATGGGTTTTTAACCGAGTCTTATTGGGCGAAGGGTATTTCTATAGACCTGGTGGCGCAGGCGGTGGAGCATTCTTTGTGCGTGGGCGTGTATGCTGGTACAAAGCAGGTGGCGTTTGCGCGGCTTATCACAGACTACACCACGTTCGCCTATCTCTGTGACGTGTTTGTGCTGGAAGATTACCAAGGCAAAGGCCTGGGAAAATGGATGGTGCAGGCGCTCAGGGAACATCCCCGCCTGGGGAACCTGCGCCGTTGGCTTTTGGCTACCACAGATGCGCATAGCCTGTACGCGCCCTTCGGGTTTACGCCTTTGGCCATGCCAGAGCGCTTCATGCAGGTGCACATGCCCAACATTTACCAGCAACCCTGATTTCTGTTATCCAGCAGGCCACGCAAAAGATTACAGCAGCGTTTTTGGGCTCATTTCCGTAAACCAAGCCAAAAACAGTTCTGCCGTATGATCTCAGAAAATAGAAAACTTGCTACCAAAGGGCTGCTTCTGCTCATGACCTTGGCGCTGGCGCTTACCGTAGGAGCCTGCAGCGGCACCAGTTCCTTGCCGCCCGCCCAAACCACTACTGACTTCTACCAGAAATATAAATCAGAGCCCGGCTTTAAGGGCACCAGCGTGCCGGTGGGCTTGGTCACGCGGTACCTGTCTAATGAAGTCTCAGACACTACCATGCTGGCCGCGCTGGCCAACCTCACCTCGGTGCGGGTGCTCACGTTCACGCCCACCAACAAGAGGGCGCAGCGCCTGCTAGAGAAAGGCCTCACCCAGGAACTGGACCAGGTGCTGCAGAAAGAAAACTACGCTGCCTTGCCCATGCTAGACGCCGCCCCGGGCACGCTGCAATTCAGGATGCGCCAGACCGGCGAGCAGGTGCAGGAACTGGTGGGCTACCGCAAATACGGCAACAGCTTTCTCATGCTGCAGGTCAACGGGCGCTTCACCAGAAGCCAGGTAGAAATGCTGCTCCAGAAGATTGACCCAGAACTGCTGCTTCCGTTACTGGGGTAGTCTAAGGAAAATAGATTCACCAAAGCCAAAACGCCTGCCCTTTATAGGAGCAGGCGTTTTGGCTTTTGCTGGACAGCGTTCTTGAAATCTCAATAAATATTTTTCATCGAATCAAAGAAACAGCAACACACCATTCCTCCGTTTTAGGGCTCATTTCTGGAAATGAAGCCAAAAACGGAAACGGTCTTACGCGTGGTCTTGTTCTTGTGGGTCCTGCAATTCCATTTCCTTGAAATAGACGGTAAAGGTACTGCCTCGGCCTTCCTGGCTGTCTACCTCAATGTAGCCGCCGTTGTTCTCAATAATGCGCTTGACAATGTAGAGACCAATGCCCGTGCCCTCTACGTGTGAATGGAACCTCCGGAACATGGTGAACAGTTTTTCCTGCTGGTCTGCGCGTATGCCCAGGCCGTTGTCTTCCACGGTGAGCACCACAAAGTCATGGTGGGTTTTGGTTTTCACGCAGAGTTCCAGGGGCCGGCTGGGGTCACGGTACTTCACGGCGTTGGAGACCAGGTTGTAGAGAATGCTGCGCAGGTTCTTGCGGGCGTAGCGCAATTGTGGCACGTGGAACTCAGAGGCAATGACCACGCCGGCGCTCTTGATCATGGGCGCTATGTCTTCTTTAATGCCTTCCAACACTTCTTCAAAAGACAATTCCTCTGCCTGTGACTCCAGGTCTTTCTGCACTTTGGTGATCTCAGTGAGGTCATGGATGGTGCTCTTGAGTTTGGTGATGGACGAAGCCACCATTCTGAGCAGCGTGGCTTCTTCGGTGTCGGCTTTTTCCTCTATGTTCTCCAGCAGGGCATCAGTTAAGCCTTCCAGGTTGGCCAGCGGCGAGCGCAGGTCATGCGAGGCCGTGTACACAAAGCTGTCAAGGTCATTGTTAATTCTGGTGAGTTCCTTGTTTTTGCGGTTCAGTTCCCCGTTGATAAAAGACAGCTGTTCGCGGCTGCGCACCTGCTCGGTGACCTCTACGGCAAACGTGAGCACAGATTCCACTTCGCCCTGGCTGTTCTTGATGGGTTCATACACAATGTTGAAGTAGCGCGCGCCTTGCTGGTCAGAGCCTTCTTCGTCAAAATGCACGGCCACCTCATTGCCGATGAACGGCTCACCGGTTTCCTTTATTTTCTCAATGGTGGCCGCAAAAGAAGACCGCTGCGAAGTCGGCAAGCTGTCTATAGCCACCGTGCCTACCTTAGCTTCCTCTCCGTACAGATTGCTCAGGTATGCGTTCACCAGCGTGTATTCCAGGTTTTTGGCTTTCACCAAGCCCACAATGGCGGGCACCTGCATGAAGATTTTCTGCAGCGTGTCGGCGCTCTGCTTCAGCTTCTGCTCCATCTTGATGCGGTCACTGATGTCAATAACAGAGCCAATGAAGCCTTTGAACTCCCCTTCGGCGCTGTACCTGGGCGAACCCGTGGCCATGACCCCGCGGTACACGCCGTCTGCGCGCAACAGCCGGTACTCCACCATGAAATCCTCTTTCTCGCGGCGGGCCCGCACGTAGGCTTCCTCATAATGCTTGAGGTCCTCTGGGTGAATGTACTTGAGCCAGCCTTTGTTCAGGTTGTCCTCTAGAGTAGAGCCGGTGAACTGGAGCCACTGGCGGTTCATGTAGAGGCAGTCGCGGTTGTGGTCTGTGATCCAGATCATCACGGGGGCGCTGTCGGCCATGTTCCTAAAGCGGGCCTCACTTTCCTGCAGGTCGCGCTGGGCGCGTTTCTCCTCGGTGATGTCCCGCACTTCCAGAATGTGGCCCACCACTTTATTGCCCTCTTTCACGTGCCTGATGGAACAGGAAACCGGAATGCTCTTGCCGCTTCGGCAGATGAAGGTGTCTTCAAACGTGTATGATTTCTGGGTGACCAGGTCAGGGGCCAGGTCGCCGGCGTCTTGTTTGCGGTGCACCAGTTCATACAGCGGGCGGCGGCGCAGTTCTTCCTGGTTATAGCCCAACAGGCGCTCACCGGCCGGGTTCTGGAACGTGCAGTAGCCCTGGCTGTCCAGCATGAAAAGCCCGGCGGTGGTGTTGTTGGTAATGAGCTCGGTGAGTTGGTTAGACTGCAGGTAGCGTTGCAAGGTCCACACTACAAAGAAAATGAGCAAGCTGATGATAAGGCCGCCCAGCAAAATGAGGTTGTGCTCATCAATGCCGTTCTGGTTAGAGAAGCTGCGCGATGGTTTGAAATGGATGGTCCAGGTGCGGCCGGCCACGCGCACCACGTCTTTGATGAACAAGGCCTTGCCGCTGGTGTCCAAAAGGCTGTCTGCCGCTACCTCGGTTTGGTAGATCAGGTCAGTGCTCCGGGCCTCCTTGCCATCATAAATGGTGACGTTCATGTCACGGGCCTCATGATTGATGGTGTTGTCAATGAGGTCCTTGGCCCGGAAAGGAGCATACACAAAGCCTTTGAGCCGACGGCGGCGTTCTGCCACGTCTCCGGGGTCTGCGCCGCCGTAGTACACAGGCATGTAAATCAGGAGCCCCACCTGTGATTCCCCGCCGTTTTCCTGCACCAACTTCACTTTGCCGGTCATGGCGGGCAGGTTAAAGTCACGGGCGGCTTCCATGGCCTCACGGCGGGTGGGCTCATTGAACATGTCAAAGCCCAGGGCGCGGCGGTTGCGGTCATCCATGGGTTCCAGGAAAATAACGCTGGAGTAGTCATCCCTGAAATCTTTGGGGTTGACCTCAAAATCTGGGATGCCCGTGGCCCGCATGCGTTGCTCCAGCGCGGGCACCTCTGCACGGGGCAGCATGACCGCAAACCCAATGCCCTGTATGCCGGGGTAGGTCTTCTCAATCTGCAGGGAGCCCAGAAACTGCTGAAAATCAGTGCGGGACACCGTGTCTGAGGCGGCAAACAACCCGTTCACGCTTTTAAGAATCTGCAGGTAATGCCCCATGCGCCGCTCCAGCGCAGATTTTATCTGCACAGACCGTATCTCAAACGTTTTGGTGTCTTCCAGCTTGTCGCTTTCTTTGGAGACGTTATAAGCGTATAGCGTGATGCCCAGCACCAACACAAAGGAGCCAAGCGCCAGGTAATAATCTTTGAGTCTGGAAAATATCATGTAGGCATCCGTTCTTTCTGCGGGCAGCTTGTGGCGCTGCCTTCTCCTTCCGTTTTTGGCCTCGTTTTCAGAAATGAGCCCTAAAACGGCTGCGCCCTTACGCGCTTAAATGTGTTTTCAGGAATTCCTGTACCTGGGGCTTGTCATAGTCTGCCTCTGTCTCAATGTGGCCCATGAGTTGCCGCATGATTTCCTCTTGCCGCTGCCCGTTGGCCAGTGCCTGCGCATACGGTAAATCTGGGGAAAAGGTGACCATGGAATACAGCGGCAGCCAGGCGTCTGGGTATTGGCCCGTGATCTTGGCCTCAATCTTCTTCTGGAGCAGAAACCGCGGGTCGGCCACTTTGTCTCGCATCTCAATGAAGTTGTAGACGGCCAGGTCGGCAATGGCGTCTGTGTTGGGTTTCCTGACTTCCTGAAAGGTGTTAAAAATAGTTTCCCAGTCGTTTTGGTGGGTTTCTAAGAGGCCGCGCAGCACGGTGCAGTCTTCAAACCCGGCGTTCATGCCCTGGCCGTAGAACGGCACAATGGCGTGGGCGGCATCGCCTAGGAGCAGAATTTTGCCTTTGTGCTGCCACGGAAAACATTTCACGGTGACCAGAGAGCCGGTGGGGTTCTCAAAGAATTCCTGGGCCAGTTCAGGCATGAGCGCCACGGCGTCTGGGAAGACTTCTTCAAAGAAACTAGTCACCTGCGCGGGCGTCTGCAGGCTCTTGAACGAAGGCTCGCCCTCAAACGGGAAGAACAAGGTGCAAGTGAAGGAGCCGTCTATGTTGGGCAGCGCAATCATCATGTACTGCCCGCGGGGCCAGATGTGCAGCGCGTTCTTCTCCAGTTGCCAGGTGCCGTCTGCCGCAGGCGGAATGGTGAGTTCTTTGTACCCGTAGTTTAAATACGATTGCTCAAAGTTGAAGCGGTCTGTTTTCTGCAAAGAAAGCCGCACCATGGAATACGCACCGTCGGCGGCAAAAATCACGTCTGGCGTAATCTGGTGCTCTTGTTGGCTGGCCACGTTCAGCATGGTCACGCGGTTGGTGGGCACGTCTACCTCCAGCACCTGCTGCTCAAAGTTAAGCGAGATGTTGGGCTGGGCCTCGGCTAAATTCAGCAGCGCGCGGTTAAGCCCCGCCCGTGACACTGAGTAAATGGCCTGCCCCGCCTGCCCGTACGGCTGAAACGACAAGTTGCCCTGCCCGTCATGCATCACGCGGCGGTACATGGGCATGGCTACTTTCTTGATGTCTTCAGAAATGCCAATGGTTTCCAGGGCGCGCCAGCCGCGGTCACTTAACGCCAGGTTAATGGACCGGCCACTGAACAAATCAGCCCGCCTGAGGTCTGGCCTGCGTTCATAGACCTGCACCCCGTAGCCTTGTTTGGCCAGGTACAGTGACAACAGACAGCCCACCAGGCCGCCGCCCATCACGCAGAGTTGGGGAGTTTTTTCCATAGAGTAAGGGTACAGCACCAGCCTTTCATAGAATCTGCCCAATTTTTACGGCTATCTTCGGCAACATGAGGTAAACTTGGTTAAATTTCGTTTAAAATCCGCACCATGGCCCCGGCAATCTCGCGCTTCACCCATTTTTTAGACAGTCCGCTGGGCACCGTGCAACTCACCGGCACCCAGGAATTCCTGTTTTCGTGCTCATTTACAGAAATGGAGCCCGAAACGGAAACCGACCCTGCGCCCCAGGCGCTGCTCCAAGCCGCCACGCAGTTGAATGAATATTTCGCCGGAATAAGACTGACGTTTGACTTACCGCTCCAGCCGCAGGGCACCGCATTTCAGCAACAAGTGTGGCACGCCTTGCAAGAAATTCCGGCGGGCAGAACAGACCACTATTTAAATCTTGCCAAACGGATGGGGAACGCCAAGGCCGTACGCGCGGTGGGCGTGGCCAACGGCGCCAACCCATGGTTGCTGGTGGTGCCCTGCCACCGCATAATTGGCGCCTCCGGCGATTTGGTAGGATACGCCGGCGGACTCTGGCGCAAGAAATGGTTACTGGACCATGAAGCCAAACTGGCGGGCGTGTACCAGACCTCGTTGTTTTAAAAAGTAAGAAAGCTAATTAAGAATTGCCGATGTCCGTTTTTGCCCTCATTCCTGAAAATGAGCCCCAAAACACACTTTGGCTCAATCTCACTTAATAAACCTAAACGTGCTGTTGATTCTAGGCTCCAGCGGCTTGGCAGATTTGGGCAACTGGTGTAGCCAATGATGCTGCGTGGCGCCCGCCATCAACAAAAGACTACCTGAAGGCAACATAAACTTCAGTTTCTGGTCTGGGTTTTTCCGGTGCTTGAAGGCAAAAGTGCGGGCACTCCCCAAACTGATAGCCGCAATGATGGGATTCTGGCCCAGCGCTGGTTCATTGTCGGCGTGCCAGCCCATGCTGTCCTGGCCGTTTCTGTACAGATTCAGCAAGACACTGTTGAAGGCTACGCCCGATATTTTTTCTAGCGCCATTCTCACTTCTGTGAGTTCTGATAGCCAGGGCTGCGGTTGCCAGGTGAGGCCCGAATAGGTGTAGCTTTTCCCGGCATCGGCGTACCAGGCGGTAAGCCGGGGCTGGTCTATTTCTTTGCCAAACAGCTTTATCTTTTCCTGTCGCCAGGCGGCTTTTTGTTTCAGGGCCAAGTAAAGCGTGGCTTGGTTTTCCAGTGATACAAAATCAGGAATCAGGTACACCTCCGCGTCTGGCATGGGCAACAAAAAAGGCGCGAACCGCTGCTGAAATTCGGGGGAAAGTTGGGGCATGGGGAGATTTACTTTTCTGCCACCCCGTCTTCCGCAGCTTGGGCGGGGTCAATAAAATCAGCGGGCTGGCGGCGTTTATCTAAGTAGTTCATGATGGGCGAAGCCAGCACGCCGTGCACTATAATGGAAAGCAGAATGGTGAAGCCCGTGAACGCCCACAGTTCTTCGGCCATCGGGAATTTGGCTTCGTGCAACGCAAAAGACAGGTAGAAGATAGAGCCAATACCCCTAATCCCGAAGAAGCTGATGGCCCATTTTTCGCGGCGCTTCACGGGCACGCCCAGCAGGCCAATGTAGCCCGCCAGCGGCCGCACCACCAACACAAACGCCACGCTCACCAGAATGCTTTGCCAGGTAAGCGCCTCCAGCAAGCCCCGCCCAATGCTGCCGCCCAACAGAATCAAGACCATCACGAGCAAAATGCGCTCAATCTGGTCTGTGAAATCATGGAGTTCGCGGTGGTATTTATGGTCTTTTTCATAGTGCTTGATGGTGAGCCCGGCCACAAACACGGCAATAAAGCCGTAGCCATGCGCCATCTCCGTGACACCGTACACCAGCAGCGTTGCCGAAATAGCCACAAACCCGTCCTTAGCCTTGGGGAAACTGCTTTTCTTGGGCAGCACAAACAAAATGAAAGACAGGCCCCGGCCCAAAAGGTACCCAATGCCCAAGCCCGCGCCAATGCGGTAGAGCAAATCCATGGCAAACCAATCTGCCAGCCATTCATCAAAGGCCAGGCCGTGCAACGCCAGCGCAATAGCCAGCCAGGTAAACGGGAAGGCCATGCCATCATTCATACCAGCCTCTGCGGTGAGCGCGAAACGGGGGGCGTCCTCCACCTCCTCGCTGGGTGGACCTACCTGCACATCGGCGGCCAGCACCGGGTCTGTGGGGGCCAGCGCCGCAGCCAGCAGCACGGCAGACGCCACCGGAAAGCCCAGGAAATAATACGCCATGAGCGCCAGCCCGCTGATACAGAGCAGCATGGTCCAGCCCACCAACCGCAGCGGCACCTGCCAGTTATACAACGAGAAATCGCGGTTAATTTTAATGCCCGTGCCCATAAGCGTCACAATCACGCACATTTCTGAGAGCCGCAGCGCCAGTTCGTTTTCCCTGATGGGGTCTGGCTCGGGCAAGCCGATGGGCAGTTTGTACAGCAGAAAACCCACGCCAATAAAGAGCATGGCGTACGAGAAAGGCGCGTTTTTCAGCAAGGTGGGCAACCAGGCCATGGCCAGGGCGGCCACCCCAATCACCACTAACGCAAGCAGGTAAAAATCCATGAACGAAGGCAACGGTACAGTACAAATACCTACTAACTTATTCTTCGCCTTTTTTGTTTTAGCCCCCATTTACAGAAAAGAGCCCAAAAACGGAATCTTGTTAATTGCTGATTGTTACTTGATTTCATCAAAGGGGGACGAAATGCGGCATCTATAATGCGTGGTTTCGCTGCCGGGCAGCGAGGGTAGGCTGGAGACTACCCAGCATCATTAGGCGCGAGTAACGCTGCGCTTAACACTCGCGCCAGCGTATTAAATTGTTGATTGGTAATTGTTCATTGCTGAAAAACATTGGCTCAGATAACAACCTGCCATAAACAATCAGCAATTACCAATCAACAATTCTCTGTTTTAGGCTCCATTTCTGAAAATGAGGCCGAAAACGGGAAATTGGATTTACTTCTGGAAATGCGCGGCTAAAAACTGCCCTAACCGGTACACGTCTTCAAAGGTGTTGTAGAGCGGCGTAGGCGCTACCCGTATCACGTTGGGTTCGCGCCAGTCCAAGATGAAGCCGTTGGCCATGAGCGTGTCAAAGAGCTGGCGGCCGTTCTGGTTTACGAGCAATGAAAGCTGACAGCCGCGCTCTGAAGGGTTGGTGGGCGTGATAATCTCCAGCATTTCTTTGGGTTGGCCAAGGCTGTTAATCAGGAACTCCAGATAACCGGTCAGTTTTTCGCTTTTGGCTCTGAGGTTGTCTATGCCGGCTTCGTCAAAAACTTGCAGGGCGGCTTTGTGCACGGCCATGGGCAGAATCTGCCCGTTGGACAGTTGCCAGCCCTCGGCCCCGGCCATGGGAATAAAGCCTTTTTTCATCTGGAACCGCTGGATTTGGTCATGGCCCCACCAACCGGCAAAGCGCGGTAAGTCCGGGTTCTGGGCGTGACGCTCATGTACAAACACGCCAGAGGTTCCGCCCGGGCCCGAATTCAGATATTTATAGGTACACCACACGGCAAAATCCACGTCCCAGGCATGCAGTTGCATGGGCACGTTGCCGGCGGCGTGCGCCAGGTCAAAGCCGCAGACCGCGCCCACAGCGTGCGCTGCTTTGGTGATAGCTGCCATGTCGAACAGTTGGCCGGTGTAGTAATGCACGCCACCCAGGAGCACGAGTGCTAGCTGGTCGCCGTGGTCTTGAATGGTCTGCAGAATGTCTTCAGTGCGCCAGGTGTTCTCGCCTTCGCGCGGCGAAATTTCTATGATGGCGTCTTCTGGGTCATAGCCGTGGAATTTCACCTGCGTCTCCAGCGCATATTGGTCACTTGGGAACGCCCCGCCCTCCATCAGAATCTTGTAGCGCTGCCCCGCAGGCCGATAAAAACTCACCAGCATGAGGTGCAAATTCACGGTGAGCTGGTTCATGATGACTACTTCCTCGGGCTTGGCACCAACCAATTTCGCGGTGGGCGCGGCCAGTGCGGCATGATAGGTAAACCACGGCGTATCGCCTTTGAAATGGCCTTCCACGCCCAGTTCAGCCCACCGGGTCATTTCCTGCTCCAGCGCAGCGCGGGCAGCTTTGGGTTGCAGACCCAAAGAGTTTCCGCAGAGATACACGGTGTCTTGGCCGTTGTGCTGCGGGATATGGAAATGCTCTCGGTAGGAACGCAGCGGGTCTAAACGGTCTTGTTCTTGGGCGTAGGCCAGCGTATTTTGAAAAGCCATAGAAGCTTGGTTAAGTAACGGGTGATTGCGTTGGCGAATTTACCTAACCGGCGTTAGACTTCCATACGCCTTTACCTGAAACTCTACAGGTTGGCGTTTGTTTCCGTTTTTGGGCTCGTTTTGGGAAATGGGGGTGGAAAACGGGAGGGACAGCTTAGATAGGCTGATTAAATTAACTAGATAGAGTATCCCTTAACTTATCCAGCAGCCAAAGGTTTTGACTAATTCCCAAGAATTATCTTCTTTCCTTTTATATATAAAAGTACAAGAATGGGCGCAAAGACTTCCACAGTAAAAATATTTCCAAAATATAACCAGCGTCTTGTCTTGAGAAAATAACGGAATTGTTACTTCATGTGTATTCAGGCCAAATCGTTTTTTCAAATTGACTCTCTTAAGTTGAGAAGCCCATTCATTTTGCTGCTGTGAATTAAATTGAAGTTCTAAGAATTCTAAATCCTCTGGACTAAATATGGAGTCATCTTTAAGAAATGGATATAATTTTTGATTGAAAGTCACAGTGTCTCCATATGCACTAATTAATCCTATGTCAGCATCTCTCCAATGCCTTGGTCTTTTGAATAGCTTTTTTCTTCCCAATGGCCTGTCTTCATCGTACTTCTCAACATTGCTTATTTCCCATTGCACAAAGTCTAAAATGTCCTTATCCGGTATAATAGAACTATACGTTTGACTAAAGGAACAAAAGGGCAAAATTGAAATAAGTATGACAATTAGATTTTTCATTTTTATACTTCCTTCCATATTCATTAATGCACCCGCATTAATTGAAAGTCTTTTATCAACCCTATTCCTACCCTTTCCCCTTCCCCACCAAAAACCGCTCTTTCTCCAGCCCCAGCCATTGCAGCGCAGCGCCACCCAAGAGTAATTCTTTCACATCATCTGCATACGGCATGGACTCAATCAGCTTGCCGGGTTCCAGTTCACCCAGCGGGAACGGGTAATCAGAGCCCAGCGCCACTTTATCGGCCCCGAACTGCTTGACTACGTAGTCCAGCGTGTTGGGGCAGTGTACCAGCGAGTCAATCCAGAACTTGCCGATGTAGTTTTCGGGCGGAACGGGGTTGTCCACGGCACACAAATCTGGCCGAACGTCAAAGCCGTGCTGGATTCGGCCTACCGTGAAGGGGAAAGAACCGCCGCCGTGCGCGAAGGCCAGGCGCAGCTTGGGCAAGCGTTCCAGCACACCCCCGAAGATGAGGGAACAGATGGCGCGCGATGTTTCGGCAGGCATGCTCACCAGCCAAGGGAGCCAGTATTTACGCATTTTCTTTTCGCCCATCATGTCCCAGGGGTGCACAAACACGCAGGCTCCCAGGTCTGCGGCGGCCTCAAAAAAGGGGAAAAGCGCGGCATCATCTAGGTTCACATCATTCACGTTGGAGCCAATCTGCACCCCGGCAAAGCCCAGTTCTTTCACGCAGCGCTCCAGTTCTTTTATGGCCAACTCTGTGTCTTGCAGCGGCACCGTGCCCAGACCCACAAACCTGGTGGGGTAGCGCGCCACCACCTCGGCAATATGGTTATTCAGAATTTTGGAGAGGTCCCAGGTGTGTTCGGGCTTGGCCCAGTAACTGAACATGACCGGCACCGTGCTCAGGACCTGAACATGCACGCCGTGCTGGTCGCATTCTTTCATGCGCACGGCGGGGTCCCAGCTGTTATCCTGGATTTCCCGGAAAAAACGGTCGTCCAGCATCATGCGGGCGCAGCAGGGCTTGTGGTGCTCCAGCCGCACAAAACCGCCGTAGCCGTAGCGCTCGCGCAGGTCGGGCCAGGTCTCCGGTAAAATATGCGTGTGAATGTCTATCTTGAGCGGGGCGAAGGCAGCCATGACGTTCTCAACTCTATTGCAATTTTGAAACTACATCTTTTTTCTGAATCTGCCGCAGTTCCCCAACATCGCCTTTATAATTTACCCCCTCCAATCCTGTGCAGGCACAGACAGCAGCAGCAAATAGATTTCCCCCGCCCACGAATTGATTTGTAGAGACGCAATACCTTGCCTCTGACGTGCATGAGGATCACATAGCGCCAAGACGCAAGGTATTGCGTCTCTACAAAACGTTTCCCGAAAACCACTATCCCTCCTTCTTATTTTTGTCATCCTGAAAGGATCTTGGTGGCAAACTAGACAGACCTTTGCTAAACGCTTTCCTAACTTGCCCACAAGGTTCATTCAGAATGACAAAGTGAGGATAAGGCGCCTTCCTATTCCCCGCTAAAGCTCCAACCCGTTTTTGGCTTCATTTCCATAAATGAGCCTGAAAACGGCGCAGCCACGCTTGCTATCTAGCCCCCCGTTCTTTACTATTGTGCCGAAATTTCCACCTAACCGCGCATGGCCTCTGCTTCTCACCAATTGATTTCATCTGGCGCTCCCTGGGAGTACATTGTGGGCTACTCACGGGCGGTGCGCGTGGGGCCCTTGGTAGAAGTAGCCGGCACCACCGCCGTGGAAAACGGACAGACCGTGGCGCCCAATGACGCGTACGCCCAGGCCGTGCACATCTTGCAGAAAATAGAACGCGCGCTGCAAGAAGCCGGAGCCAGCTTAGAAGACGTGGTGCGCACCAGAATCTACCTCACCAACATTAATGACTGGCAAGCCGTGGGCCGCGCGCATGGCGAGTTCTTCCGGGACATCAGGCCCGCCTCCACCATGCTGGAAGTGAAAGCCCTGATTGACCCCACGCTGTTGGTAGAGATTGAAGCCACCGCGTATTGCGCGGAGTAAAAGTGTTTTAGGTGGTTTAAAATCTCCTTCGCCCTCTTTTGAATGCGTGAGAGACAAGGCGGTGCCTGGTCTCTACAAAGGCATTTTCTACCGCAAGTTTAGCAATAGCGCTTAACTTGCGGTAGAAAATGCTGGTTCCGCTTCCCTTTCAAATCCAGGGCCTTAAAACGCATTTGTTATGCGAAGAGTTAGCAAAAGCGCTCTTCGCATTGCCGGGCAGCCAATCTCCCGATTGGCGTGAAGTTGATAAATGACGACCACTGGCACAGTCCTCACAGGTTTTGATAACTTGTGAGGTCTTTAGAGCTGGCACTTGCCTCTGCCCTGCTGTCCCTATTGTTCATGGAAATCCCCATTCGGCTTACTTCTGGATTAAAAATCTAAAAGAGGGAAATACTTTATCCCGCTATTAAATTTCCACCATCCTTCCAGAATCCTTGCTAAAAAGACAAGAAAACGCTAGTTTGGAGGAGCAGTTGCTATAATTGAACCCTTATACTGCCCCGCGTATGAAAAAAGTCTTGGTCTTGGGAGCCACCGGCGCGCTGGGTTCCTGCATTCTGGAGGCGCTCAAGCAGCAACGCTACCTGGTGCGGGCCACCGCCAGAACGCCCCTCAAAGCTGAGCAACTGCAACCCTCCGCCGACGAAGTTTTTGTCTGTGACCCCACCCAACCCGATACCTTATCGCCGGAGCTTTTACAGGGTGTGGACTTTGTGATTTCGGCGCTGGGCAAGAGCCTGAGTTTGAAAGACAAAAGCAATTCCACGTTTCATGGCGTAGATTTTCAGGGAAATTTAAATGTCCTGAACTTAGCCAAAGCACATGGGCGGTTAGAGAAGTTTGTGTACGTGGCCGCGTTCAAAGGCGAGTTCTTCCCGAAGGTGGCGTATTTTAAGGCGCATGAAGATTTCGCCCGGGCGTTGCTCCAGAGCGGCATTCAGGCCACCATTGTCAAACCGCCGGCTTTGTTCAGCGCGTTCATGGAATTGGTGCCGTTTGCCCGCAAAGGCATGCTGGCATCGCTGGGTCCGGGCAACAGTCTGACCAACCCTATTCATGAAATGGAGGTGGCCGAGGCCTGCGTGAACGCCCTCTCCCAACCAGAAACCACCGTGGAACTGGGCGGCCCGGTCAATTACACGCGCCTGGAATTGATGCAGTTAATCAACAAACGCATGGGCCATTTCCGGCTCACGCCACAGCTGCCGTACTGGGTGGCGCACACGGCATTGCCTGTGCTCAAACTCTTTAACCGGTCTCTCTATGAAAAGGCGCATTTCTTGGTGGAAGTGACCAAAACCGACTGCCTGGCGCCCGCCAAAGGCCACCTGCGCCTGGAAGATTATTTAGCTGAGCATGTCTAGAGAAACCCGCTTGGGCTATCCGCCGTTTTTCCCGATATTTGCCTGTACTTCGTTTTAGAAAACCGCAATGGGAAGAGCATTTGAGTTCCGGAAAGCCCGGAAAATGAAACGCTGGGACATGATGTCCAAGCAGTTCACCCGCATAGGGAAAGAGATTGTGATGGCCGTGAAAGCCGGTGGCCCAGACCCCGACACCAATGCCCGTCTGCGGGTGTGCATCCAGAACGCCAAAGGGGTGAACATGCCCAAAGACCGCGTGGAAGCTGCCATTAAGCGTGCCCAGGGCAAAGAGGAGAGCGATTACTCTGAGGTGGTGTATGAAGGGTACGGTCCGCATGGCGTGGCTGTGCTGGTAGAAACCGCCACAGACAACGTGAACCGAACCGTGGCCAACGTGCGCATGCACTTCAACCGCACCGGCGGCGAATTAGGCAGAACAGGAGCCTTCGATTTCATCTTTGAGCGCAAGGGCGTGTTCCACTTAGACGCGGAAGGCCTGGACCTGGAAGAACTGGAACTGGACCTGATTGACTTCGGGCTGGAGAGCATTGACAAAGACGAAGAGGAAAACGAAATTATCATCCAGACCTCTTTCCCTGACTTTGGGGCCATGCAGAAAGCCCTGGAAGAGCGCGGCCTCAACGTGAAAACCTCAGAGCTGCAGCGCTACCCCACCGTTTTGAAAGAACTCACCCCCGAGCAGCAGGAAGACATGACCAAACTCCTGGACCGCCTAGAGGAAGACGATGACGTGCAGGCCGTGTTCCACAACATGAAAGAAGACCCAGACGCTGAGTAATATTCTCCGTTTTCGGGCTCGTTTCCAGAAACGGAGCCAAAAACGGAAACCAACCAAAAGCCCCGCTTTCTTTGGAGAAGGCGGGGCTTTTTGATTTCTCAACCAAGCGGGTCAACGGGCTCGTGTAAGCGGTGAAGGCGTTGGCAGAAGATGACTTTTACACAATATTTGGGTAGAGTAATTTTACCAAAACTTCCACCAAGGTTTTGTCTCGCTTTCTTTTAATATTTTTAGCTCTCCATTACCATCAGGAATCCAAATATCACTTGAACCACTTGCATCAAAAAAACCAACGGTAGTGGTTTAGAAAGTATGATGGGATAAAAGCTGACAGTGAGTTGTTTAAGATGATGGAATGTTCGAAGTCCTCATCAAAATAAACTGTCCCCACTGCCAGAGCAGTAAGGTAGTAAAAAACGGAAAGAAAAAGAACGGTGCCCAGAACCTGCTATGCCACAGCTGCAGAAAGCAGTTCCAGGCCACGTACCAGTACAAAGGCGCCGATCCGGCCACAAAGCAGCTAATGGTGCGGCTTTTGGAGCGCAACAACGGCATCCGCGACATAGAGGCGCTGCTGGGGGTGAGCCGCAAGTGCATACTGGACAACCTGTGCCGGCAAGGCAGCCGACTCAGCATCGCACCGGCGCGGCGCTGCTACGAGTCGGTGCAGATAGACGAGGTCTGGAGCTACGTGGGCAGGCGCAGGAAAGGGAAGTACTGGCTTTTGTATGCCTACTGCCCCGAGACGGATGAGGTTTTGGCTTACAGTTGCGGCCCCAGGAGCGCAGCAACTGTGAGGAAGCTGCTCAAGAAGCTGGAGAAAGCACACATTGGAGAATACTGCACCGACCATTGGAGAGCCTTCGCCCAGGTGATACCTACAGAGAAACACAAGGTGGGCAAGGCTTACACAAAAAATATAGAAGGGGTAAATACCTGCCTCAGGGCCAGGAACAGGAGGCTGGTCAGGAAAACGACCTGCTTCTCCAAGAAAAAGGAGAACCATGATGCGAGCTTAAACCTAATGTTCAACTACCGAAACAACCAAAAATCAAAGCATCATACATTGTAAACCACTACCAAACCAACATTGTGTTTTGCGGCTAATTCTATCGTTTTTTGAAAAGCTGTTTCTGCTTGGGACCAGTTAAATGCCGCATAAATCACATTTCTTCCGATACTATAGTCCGTTTCATTCGAATTCACAGCATCATCACCTGTGTCAGGACCATTTAAATCAGGGAAGAATGCTTGCATTTCTACATACCAATTCCGTAAATCATCAGAAGCGTTTGCAGGGTCATCATAACTGTGGTCTTCTGACCATTCGGTTTGATTTTCATACCACTCCAAAAATTCTTTCTTTTTTAGTGGAGCGGCATTTTTCTGAAAAACCATTAAATCGTAACTCATTCAGAATCGGTTTTTAAATGTGCCCACTTGCTAAATAACTGCTTTAGAAGCCAAAGCGGCGGCTATTCAGCAGAAAGCAGCCAGGCCAGCGCATGTTCTTTCTTCACGAAATAGTTGGCCATGAACGCGCTTTTGTCTTTGCCCTTGACCATGATGGTGGTAATGGCCAAATGGCTGTTGAGGTCTTCTGGAATGACCAGCGCCACTTTTCTAACGCCCATCTCAGACAGGCGCGCCAGCAGCACATCACTGCTCCATTTCTGGTCAGAGGGCTGTATCTCGCCAATCTGGCTGGAGTTGGCCAACCAGTACTTAAGCTTGTGTTCGGCCACTAGGTCCATGCAATAGGTCACAGCCTCCCGGAACTGCGCCGAGGTGAACGTGCCCTTCCAGTCCATGGTAATCACCGAGGTACTGAGGTCAACGCTTATATGCAGGAAAGGAAATTCTCTATAGGGCACTGGTTCAATTTCTAGCAATGGAAGGCCCTGCGCAGGCAACGCCTTGTTCTTATTTTTTTTGAAACGAGCGCTTGCACCCGTAACGTCTAAAATCAGAAAATTAGTTTTTTGTTTTGTCTAAGTTCAAAAATAGGCTTTTTTACTATAAATCCTGCGAAAATCACATAGTTGCCTCGTCAATTTGGCTATTTTCTACTTCACCGGCGCTGGTTTGACCATCACCTCGCCGCAATTGTTGCAGGTGCGCTTTTCCTCAGAAGCCCAGAAAGCGTCCATAACCACGGGCAATTGGCCCACAATGTCAGAGACGGGAATAAATTGCTCGTGCAGTTTGGTGTGGCAGTTTTCGCAGTACCACTGGAACCCGTCCAGTTCCCGTTCATCGCGGTAGCGCTCCATGACCAGGCCCACGGTGTTGGGGCCTCGGCGCGGCGAATGCGGCACGTTGGGCGGCAACAGAAAGATGCTGCCTTCTTTTATTTCGATGTCTTTGAATTCGCCTTCGTCAATGACTTTGAGCGTGATGTCGCCTTCCAGTTGAAAGAAGAATTCCTCGCCGTTGTTGATGTGGTAATCTTTGCGCGAATTGGGCCCGCCCACCACCATCACAATAAAGTCTTTGTTGTCTTTGTAGACCTGTTGGTTGCCCACCGGCGGCTTAAGCAGATGGCGGTGTTCGTCTATCCAGGTCTTGAAGTTGAAAGAAGGTTGTATGGCCATAGCGGTAGAATTTGATGTAGAACAGCTGTGACAGCCGCTGCCCAAGGTACGAAACCCGCCGCATAAAAGATAGCCTCCCGTTTTCGGCCTCAGTTCTGGAAATGAAGCCGAAAACGGAAATCCTGCGGGTAAACAATCGTATTTCTAATTCGCCCGCAAGGTCCTTTCAGGATGACAAAAAAGTAAGACCAACCAATTCATTATATTATTTCCTATTTTGACCACTCAAGACTCAGAACTCCCCTATTATGGATTTAAACTTACAGCACAAACACGCGCTGGTCTGCGGAAGCACCCAAGGCATAGGAAAAGCCACCGCGCTGGAACTGGCAGACTTGGGCGCTACGGTCACCTTAGTCGCCCGCAACGAAGACAGCCTGCAGAAAACCTTACAGGAACTTTCTTCCCACACCGGGCAAAAACATTCTTACGTGGTGGCAGATTTCACCCGTCCGGCAGAAGTTCAGCAGCGCGTGGAGGCGCACCTGCAGCAACTGGGCCAGATGCACATTCTGGTCAATAACACCGGCGGCCCGGCGGGCGGACCAGCTTTAGAGGCAGATGTAAGCGAATTTGAGAACGCCTTCGCGGCGCATTTAATTTGCAACCACGTGCTGGCCCAGGCCACGGTGCCCTACATGAAAGAAGCCGCCTACGGCCGCATCATCAACATTATCTCCACTTCGGTGAAGCAACCGCTCAAAGGCCTGGGCGTGTCCAATACCATCCGGGGCGCGGTGGCCAACTGGGCGAAGACGCTTTCCTTTGAACTCGCGCCTTTCGGCATCACGGTGAACAACGTGTTGCCCGGTGCCACCGTCACGGCGCGCCATCATTCATTGATAGAAACCCGCATGCAGAAAACCGGCCTTCGGCGCGAGGAGATTGAGAAAGAGATGAAAGCCGGCATTCCGGCCAATCGTTTCGGTGAGGCCGAGGAAGTAGCAGCAGCGGCGGCGTTTTTGGCTTCCCCAGCGGCGGGGTATATCAATGGCATTAATTTGCCGGTGGACGGTGGACGGTTGGGGAATTTGTAATAGAGTCCTGAGTCTTGGGTTCTGAGTCCTGAGTTTGGAATGCGTTTTCGGACTCATTTCTAATAACGAGGCCAAAAACTCAAATTATTTTATTGCGCATTCCGTCCCCCTTTGAAGGGGGTAGGGGGATGATAAGGTCTTCCGAAAAAGCTGGGTTCTAAATCAAAGGCAATTAATTAGGTTTTCGGGAATGCCAATTATCCAAAAGAGTAATCATCCCCCTACCCCCTTCAAAGGGGGACGGAATGCGTGGAAACATATTTTGAGTTGAAACTTTAGACAAGTCAGTTTCCTATCAATTAATGCATCATGATTATCTACAACAATTACCACCCCATAAACTAAATGCTGCACCTCCAGAACTTCCTCAACGGCACCTTCTCCCCTCCCATTTCTGGCAACTACCTGCCCAACATCAAGCCAGCCACGGGCGAGGTCTTCTCCCAGATTCCTGATTCTGAGGAACAGGATGTGCAGGCAGCAGTAGAAGCAGCCAAGGCGGCGTTTCCGGCGTGGGCAGGCTTGCCGGCGGAGAAGCGGGGACGGTATCTGGTGCGGCTGTCGGAGTTGATTGACCAGAACTTGGAACGGCTGGCTGAGGCAGAAACCATGGATAACGGTAAACCGCTTTCCCTGGCCAAGACCGTGGATATTCCTAGGGCCAGCAGCAATATGCATTTCTTCGGGACGGGCATTCAGCATTTTGCATCTGAAGCACACATGATGGAAGGTGTGGCGGTGAATTACACTGTAAGAAAACCGCTGGGCGTGGTAGCCTGCATTTCGCCGTGGAACTTACCGCTCTACCTGTTCACCTGGAAGATTGCCCCCGCCCTGGCCGCCGGAAACTGCGTGGTCGCCAAACCTTCAGAAATCACGCCCTACACCGCCCACCTGCTGGCTGAATTATGTGTGGAGGCCGAGTTACCCGCGGGGGTGCTGAACATTGTGCACGGCACCGGCCCCAAAGTAGGCGCGGCCTTGGTAGAGCACCCCGACGTGAAAGCCATCTCGTTCACCGGCGGCACTCAAACCGGCAAAACCATCGCGCGCACGGCGGCCCCTATGTTCAAAAAACTGTCTCTGGAACTGGGCGGCAAGAACGCCACGGTCATCTTCGCCGACTGTGATTTTGAGAAAACGGTGGCGGGCGCGGTGCAGGCCGCCTTCGCCAACCAAGGCCAAATCTGCCTCTGCGGCTCGCGCATTCTGGTGGAGCGCTCCCTGTATGATAAGTTTAAAGAAGCTTTTTTACAACGCGTACAAACCTTAACCTTAGGCGACCCGCTGCAACCTGATACCAAAATGGGTGCCTTGGTCTCAGAAGCACATCTTCAAAAAGTGTTGTCTTACATAGAACTAGCCAAAGAAGAAGGCGGCACCCTGCTCACCGGCGGGGAACGCGTACACTTGGAAGGCCGCTGCGCCAACGGCTATTTCCTGCAGCCCACCGTCTTTGAGAACCTGCCCCACAACTGCCGCACCAACACAGAGGAAATCTTCGGACCAGTAGTCACGCTGCAACCGTTTGACACCGAGGAAGAAGCCCTCGCCTACGCCAACATCACCGAATACGGCCTCGCTGCCTCCGTCTGGACCCAAGATGTCACCCGCGCGCACCGGGTCTCGCATGCCCTGCAAGCCGGCATTGTCTGGGTGAACACGTGGCTCCTGCGTGATTTGCGCACACCGTTTGGCGGCACCAAGCAAAGCGGCGTGGGCCGCGAAGGCGGTTGGGAAGCGCTTCGGTTTTTCACGGAGCAGCAAAATGTGTGTATTAAAATTTGAAGATTTGAAAATGTGGAGATTTGAAGATTTGGAAAGGTGAAGATTTGGAAAGGTGAAGATTTGAAAATGTGGAGATTGCGTTTTCGGCTCCATTTCCAGAAACGAAGCCAAAAACGCATTAACGCAGTCCCTTCTCCCACTGGGAGAAGGTTAGGATGAGGGACTATTCTCACTTTTCCTCCCGCAATCTCGCTCCCTCACTCCTCGCTCTTCCGGATTTCTAATCCGGAAGCTATCTGTCGGGGATTTCTAATCCCCGCGCCTGGCAAGGCGCAAATAAGGTAGTAAATTTAGTAGATATACGTGGGTTCGCTGCTAGCGCAGCGAGGGTAGTCTGGAGACTACCCGTTATCCATTAGACACGAGTGACCGCTGCGCTCAACACTCGCGCCAGCGGATTAATTGATAATTGCTGATTGTTCATCGTTGATGATTTCCAATTCAAAAAACAATCAACAATAAGCAATCAGCAATTTCCCCGTTTTCGGCTTCATTTCCAGAAACGAAGCCAAAAACGAACGTTCTTTCGGCGGGAGCCAATCTTAAAATATTTGCCTAAATTTAAGGCTACGAACTCAACAAACAGATACATGAATCATAAACTTCACCAATGGCTGCTGGCCGTGGTCTGCCTCACGTTTGCCGTGGGGGCGCAGGCGCAACAGAAACAGGACATCACCTTAGAAGACATTTTCAGGAAAGGCACGTTTCAGGCGCGGTCAGTGTACGGCGTGAACTGGATGCGTAACGGCCAATATTACTCTAGCCAAGTGCCCGACCAAGCCAACAAAGCCGTGGACATTGCGCAGGTAGACGTGACCACGGGCCAGCCGGTGAGCAACATCATTGAGGGCGAGGCTCTGAAAGTTGACGGCAAGGTGCTGGACTATGACAACTACAGCTTCAGTGCCGACGAGACCAAAATCTTGTTTGAAACAGAGCACGAGCCCATTTACCGCCGAAGCAGCAAAGGCCACTTCTACGTATATGACCGCGCCAGCAAGAAACTGCAGAAGCTGAGCCAAGGCGGAAAACAGAGCTACGCCACGTTCTCGCCGGACAACAAGTTTGTGGCCTTCGTGCGCGACAACAATTTGTTTTACGTGGATTTAGCCACCATGCAGGAACGCCAAATCACCACAGACGGAAAGTGGAATTTCATCATCAACGGCGGTACCGATTGGGTGTATGAAGAGGAATTCGGGTTTGCGCAGGCGTTCTTCTGGTCGCCGCAGGGGAACCAGATTGCCTTCTACAAGTTCGATGAAACCCAGGTACCCGAATACAACATGCAGATGTGGGGCCCGCTGTATCCGCAGGACTACAAGTTCAAATACCCGAAGGCCGGTGAGAAAAACGCCATCGTGACCATCTATACTTTCGACCTTGGCTCCGGCAAAACCACCAAGATGGATACCGGCACTGAAACCGACCAGTACATTCCGCGCATCAACTGGACCAACACGGCCAACCTGTTGTCTATCAGAAGGATGAACCGTCTGCAGAATACATTGGAGATTCTGCACGCCAACAGCCAAACCGGCCAAAGCAAGGTCATCCTCATCGAAAAAGACAAAGCCTACATTGACATCACCGATGATTTGACCTACCTGGCCAACGGCAAGCATTTTGTGCAGAGCTCAGAGAAAGACGGGTTCAACCACCTGTACCTCTATGACATGAACGGCAAACTGGTGCGTCAAATCACGAAGGGCAACTGGGAAGTGAGCAGCTTCTACGGCGTGGACGAGAAAAACGGGCTGGTGTATTTCACTTCTACGGAGGTGTCGCCGCTGGAACGGCATTTGTACAGCATGGGCCTGAACGGGAAGAACAAGAAGAGCCTCACGCCCGCCAAAGGAACGCACACCATCAACCTGAGCCGCGATTTCAAATATTACTTAGACTACCATTCCACCATTCACACGCCCACCGTGGTGAGCCTGCACACCAATGACGGCAAGCAGGTGAAAGTGCTGGAAGACAACCTCAGACTAAACAACATTCTGGGCAATTTCAACATGCCCAAGGCCGAGTTCTTCCAGTTCAAATCTACGGACAACACCACCCTGAACGGCTACACCTTAAAGCCCACCAACTTCGACCCGAACAAGAAATACCCCGTATTGATGTTCCTGTACGGCGGCCCCGGCAGCCAGGAAGTAGTGGATAGCTGGCGCGGTCGCAATTATCTGTGGCACAGCATGCTCACCCAGAAAGGCTACATTGTGACCGTGATTGATAACCGCGGTACCGGCGGCCGTGGCGCAGATTTCAAGAAAGTAACCTACGGCAACCTGGGCCACTACGAGACCATTGACCAGATTGAAGGTGCCAAATACATGGGCAACCTGCCGTACGTGGACAAAAACCGCATCGGGATTTGGGGCTGGAGCTTCGGGGGTTATATGAGTTCGTTGGCCATCACCAAGGGCGCCGATGTGTTCAAGGCCGCCATTGCCGTGGCACCCGTGACCAACTGGCGCTTCTATGACACCATTTACACCGAGCGCTTCCTGAAAACCCCGCAGGAAAATGCCAAGGGCTATGATGAGAACTCACCGGTTTTCTACGCGGACCGCATGAAAGGCAAGTACCTGTTAATCCACGGCACCGGCGATGACAATGTGCATTTCCAGAATTCCGTGGAGATGACCAACGCCCTGGTGAAAGCCAACCGTCCGTTTGAGAGCGCCTATTATCCTAACCGGAACCACGGCATCAGCGGCGGCAATACCAGCATTCACCTGTTTACCCAGATGACAGACTTCGTGTTGAGGAATTTGTAGGCTGAGTTTTTTGAACAGTGAAAAGCGCCAGTTCTTTTAGGAGAGCTGGCGCTTTTGCGTTTTTGGCTTCGTTTTCAGAAATGAGCCTGAAAACAGGAAAGACACTCGTAGGAGCTGCGCACACTACGAGGTCATAGTATGTGTTCCATTTAAAATAGCGGCAGCTAAAAGCGGATTCTCCCCTTGGGGATTGCACTAACGAAAGTTTGCAGAAACTTGCGATGCTTTAGAAAAGGCATACGCATTTCGTCCCCCTTTGAAGGGGGACGAAATGCGTCAAATCAGGAATGCGTGCGGGCGCATGCGATACGCCCGCACTACAGAATCTACAAATTCTCTCTCCTGTGTAAACACCCCTCTGCGCTCCCCTCAAGGGGAGAATCTGCGTTTATCTGTTTTCAGCTCCGTTTCCAAATTAGAGCCCAAAAACGGAGCCCGTCTTGCTACTTGCTACCTGATACTTGCTACCCTTGAAAACTAGCGCGTTGCAGGCGGTCGTTGATGGCACGGCCGAGGCCTTGTTCTGGCATAGGTTCCGCTAAAATGAGGTCAATGTTCAAGCCGTCCAAGGAGCGGAGGGCGGAGAAAAGATGGCGGGCGGCCTCGGCGAGGTTACCGGTGGCGGAGAGTTGTACTTGTTGGTCTAGCGGCACGTTGGGGTAGAGGCCTTGGAGGGAAATAATGCCCACACGCTCAGGGTTCACTGCTTGCAGGTTATCTGAGATGGAGCCTAACAGCACTTTTATGCGCGGGGAATAATGGCTGCTGAGCATGCCGGGCGCGGCGGGGTTGGAGGACGAGGTCTTGATTTTCGCTTTGGAGATTTGCACCACGTCTTCCAGGTCTTCTAATGCCAATCCGCCCAGGCGGAGCACTTCCACCTGGTGGCCGTCTAGCCGAATAATGGTAGATTCAATCCCTATGTGGCTGGCACCGCCGTCTAAGATGTAGGGTAATCTATTTCCTAATTGGTCCTGCACGTGTTGCGCGGTGGTGGGGCTCACGTACCCGAACGGGTTCGCGCTGGGCGCCGCCAAGGGGAACGGCAGGCTTTGCAACAACTTCAGCGTGAGCGGGTGGTGGGGAATTCTCACGCCAACTGAGTCATGGCCAGACGTTACCAGCAGCGGCACGTGCTCGGCTTTGGGAAGAATGAGCGTTAATGGGCCGGGCATGAACTTCTCCGCCAGCAGGTAGGCCACATCGGGTACTTCGCGGGCTATTTTGGAAAGTTCGGCTACGGAATGTGTGTGGACAATGAGCGGGTCAAAGGCAGGGCGGTTCTTCGCCTCAAAGATTTTGACCACGGCGGCTTCATCATAGGCGTTGGCGGCCAGGCCGTACACCGTTTCGGTGGGGATGGCCACTAATTCGCCCTGCGATAAAAAAGAAGCGGCCCGCGCTATGTCTCTGCCAATCTCTGCCATGGTGCTGTAAAGTTTCGCAAAGCTACTACGTTACCGGTTGATTTTCAGCTATGGGTTTGAATTTCTGTTTTTGGCTTCGTTTCTGGAAAGGAGCACGAAAACGGGTGAATGGTTGATTGTTTCTTGTTGATTGTTATTTGAGATAAAGCCCTGTAACAATGAACAACCCCCAATCAATAATTAATCTGCTGGCGCAAGTGTTTAGCGCAGCGGTCACGCGTGTCTGTGGATGATGGGTAGTCTCCTGACTTCCCTCGCTGTAAAGCAGTGAAACCACGCATTGCTACTTTTTGTGGTAACCAACTTGCGCCTTGCCAGGCGCGGGGATTGGAAATCCCCGACAGCGTACTTCCGGATTAGAAATCCTGAAGAGCAAGGGACTCCAAACATCCATCGGCAAGAGTTTGGAGACTCGCGCCAGAAAAAGAAAATCCGCATCCCCTCACCCTAACCCTCTCCCAGGGGGAGAGGGAATTTTGGCTTATGCGTTTTTGGCCTCGTTTCTGGAAATGAGCCTAAAAACAGAAATCCCCGCCGGGTTGGGCAGGGATTTCAAAAATATTATCGCCTAGAAACGAATTACTGAAAATTAACCGCTACACCGTCTCTTTCTGGTACAGTTTTGCTAAGGTAGCCACGGCGTAGTCAATCTCGGCGTCGGTGTTGTATTTGCTGAAGGAGAAGCGCACGTTGCCGCGGTTCATGTCTGCGTTTAGGGCGCGGAGCACGTGGGAACCTAGGTCCACGCCGCTGGTGCAGGCGCTACCGCCGGAGGCTGATATTTTGCTGATGTCCAAGTTGAAGAGCAGCATCTCGTTCATCTCTGAGGCGGGCAGGCTCACGTTTAGAACGGTGTACAAGCTTTTATCCCCGAATTCAGAAAGGCCGTTGAATTGTACGTCTTCTATCTGTTCACGCAGTTTTGAAACCATGCGGTCTTTGAGGGCTTGGATGTGCTGGTGGTGCGCGTCCATGTCGCGGTAGGCAATCTCCAGGGCTTTGGCCAGACCAATAATGCCGTACACGTTCTCGGTGCCGCCGCGCATGTTACGTTCCTGCGAACCGCCCTGGATCAACGGGTGAATTTTGATGCCAGAATCGACATAAATAAACCCTACGCCTTTTGGCCCGTGGAATTTATGCGCAGAACCTACCAGGAAATTCGCCCCAAAGGTCTGCACGTCATGCTTGTAATGGGCCATGGTCTGTACCGTGTCTGAGTGCAGGATGGCGTCATAGCGTTGGCAAATGGCCGAGATGGCGGCAATGTCATTGAGGTTGCCAATCTCGTTGTTGGCGTGCATGATGGAGACGAAGCTGCGGGGCTTGGTGGAGAGAATATCTTCCAAATGCTCTAGGTCCAGTTCGCCTTGCTCGTTTACGCGCAGGAGCGTGAGTACAATCTCGCCGTTTTTCTCCAGCACTTCCAGGGAATGCAAGACCGCGTGGTGCTCTAGCGGCGAGGTGATGGCGTGTTTGATATTCTGGCTTTTGATGGTGCAGATAATGGCCAGGTTGTCAGCCTCTGTGCCGCCGGAGGTGAAGAAAATCTCTGACGGAGAAGCGTTCAGCAAGTTGGCCACTGTTTTGCGGGCGCCTTCCAGGGCGGCGCGCACCTGTCGGCCGTGGGCGTGTATGGAAGATGGGTTTCCGAAGTGCTCCAGCATGAAGGGCGCCATGGTGTCAAACACTTCTCTGTCTAGCGGGGTGGTGGCCGCATTATCTAAATATACACGCGTGAATTCCATTTCTTTAACAGCAACAGCAACAGGTAAAACAAAAACGGGTCATAGCTTTTTGGTAGCAGGGAACGGGTAGCAAGTAGCACGTATCAAGTAGCAGGACTTTTCGTGCAAGTACTTCCTTATATAATATGAAGTAATTTTCCGTTTTCGGGCTCAATTCTGGAAACGAGCCCGAAAACAGAAAATGCTTTACTCAGATTTCTCTGAGATGATTTCTTTGATGTCGCCAATAATCTTGTTGGCCAAATGGTCAGCGGTGGAGAGCGTGTCAGACTCAGCGTAGATTCTGATGATGGGCTCGGTGTTAGACTTGCGCAGATGCACCCACTCCTTATCGAACTCAATCTTAACCCCGTCAATGGTGTTGATGGGCTGCTTTGCGTACTGCTTCTGCACTTTGGCTAATATAGCATCTACGTCAACGCCCTGGGTGAGCTCAATCTTGTTCTTAGAGATGTAATAGCTAGGGTATTTGGCGCGCAGGCGGGTCATGGTCAGACCAGACTTGGCAAGATGCGTCAGGAACAGGGCAATACCCACCAAGGCATCACGGCCGTAGTGCAGCTCGGGGTAAATAATGCCGCCGTTGCCTTCGCCACCAATGATGGCGTTCTGGGCTTTCATCATGTTCACCACATTTACTTCGCCCACGGCAGAGGCAAAATACGTTCCGCCGGCTTTCTCGGTCACGTCACGCAGGGCGCGGGTAGAAGAAAGGTTAGAAACGGTGTTGCCGGGAGTGTTCTGCAACACGTAATCAGAAACGGCCACCAAGGTGTATTCCTCGCCAAACATGCTGCCGTCTTCGTTCACCAGGGCCAACCGGTCTACGTCTGGGTCTACCACAATGCCTAAGTCAAACTTGCCTTTCTGCAGCACGCGGGCAATTTCACCCAGGTTCTCCGGCAACGGCTCTGGGTTGTGCGCGAAGTTTCCGTCGGGCTCACAGTACAGTTTCTCAATGTGCTGCACGCCCAAGGCCTCTAACAACATAGGCACGGCAAAACCACCTGAGGAATTCACGGCGTCTACCACCACTTTAAAGTTGGCGGCTTTCACGGCGGCCACGTCTACCAGCGGCAGGTCCAGAATGGCTTTTATGTGTTTCTTGAGGTATTTGTCACTTTGGGTGTACTTGCCCAGTTTGGTCACCTCGGCAAAAGCAAAGGCTTCCTGCTCGGCAATGTCCAGCACTAGCTTTCCTTCTTCGTCATTGATGAATTCGCCGTGCTGGTTTAACAATTTCAGCGCGTTCCATTGCTTGGGGTTGTGGCTGGCGGTGAGAATAATGCCGCCGCCGGCTTTTTTGTCGGGCACGGCCATCTCTACGGTGGGCGTGGTAGAAAGGCCCAGGTCAATCACGTTGATGCCCAGCCCCTGCAAGGTAGCCACCACCAAACGGTTCACCATTTCGCCGGAAAGGCGGGCGTCGCGGCCAATGACAATGGTGTTGTTATTTGTTTTCTGAAGAACCCAGGTCCCGAAGGCGGCGGAGAATTTAACCACGTCTAAAGGTGTAAGTCCCTCTCCTACTTTGCCCCCAATGGTTCCCCTTATTCCTGAAATTGACTTTATAAGTGCCACGTATTGCTATTTATTGAATGTGTAAAAGTAGTAAAACCTGGAGGATTAATTGCAACGCACGCGCCGACTGCCCGGCAACTGCTGTATACTAGTATTTAAATAAGCCATAGAAAGGTGTTGGTATCTCAAAGGAAACTACCCGCCTTCTGGTTCCTTCACTCTGGAAATTTCTGATTTGTCTTCTGGCACGCTCACTTTATAGAACACAACCACGCATTGGTAAAATGCATACGCAACCGCCGGCCCAGGGTAAGGCCTTGTCTGGAAAATATTTCTGCCTTTTCCGTTTTCGGCTTCATTTCCAGAAACGAGGCCAAAAACGCCACCACAAACCCAGCAGTGCCTGTTTTGGCGCATCTGCGCTAAGCGTCTCAAAAATAATTTATTTTTTTTCTGCCCGGTTTATGGAATTGGGAGGCCCTGGGCATCTACTTCTAAAAGGCCCCACGGTGGGGCGGCAACCGGGACGCTGTCTCTACCTGCGGTCATGAACGCAGCGGCGCAGCAAGGCTCCCAACGCAGGCCGCCCAGTAAGTTTAGGACAGTTTGTTTGTTGTTACCAATTCATTAAGAAATGATGTTTTACTGATTAAATGCTAACATTCCGTTTATCTTTGCCATATGGACAATCCTGTAGCGTTAGCATCTTCTGGCCGTGCGGCCCAACTGGAAGCCTTCAGCCGTTTGCTGGACATTCTGGATGAACTGCGCGAGAAGTGCCCCTGGGACCGGAAGCAGACCATGGAAAGCCTGCGCCACCTGACCATAGAGGAAACCTACGAACTCTCAGACGCCATCTTAAAAAATGACATGCCTGAGGTGAAGAAGGAGCTGGGCGACGTGATGCTGCATTTGGTCTTTTACGCCAAGATTGCTTCTGAGCAAGGTCATTTTGATCTGGCCCAGGTGCTGCAGGCCCAATGTGACAAGCTGGTGTTCCGGCACCCGCACATATACGGAGACGCCACCGCTGACACAGAGGAGCAGGTGAAGAAAAACTGGGAGACGCTCAAACTCAGAGAAGGCAATAAATCTGTGCTGGGCGGCGTTCCAGGGTCACTCCCTAGTATGGTGAAAGCCATGCGTATACAGGAAAAGGCCCGCGGCGTTGGATTTGACTGGGAGAATGCAGACCAAGTCTGGGAAAAAGTAGAAGAAGAACTGGCAGAGTTCAAGGCGGAGTTCAACAAACCCACCTTAACAGAAGAAGAGAAGAAACGCGCCACCGCAGAACTGGGTGACGTCTTTTTCTCCCTCATCAACTTCGCCCGCTTCTTAGACCTCAACCCAGAGGAGGCCCTGGAAAGAACCAACCTCAAATTCATTCAGCGTTTTCAGTACCTAGAGCGGGCAGCGGCCCAGCAAGGTCTGGCCTTGAATGAGATGACCCTGGCGCAGATGGACGTGTATTGGAACGAGGCCAAAAAGGAGGATAACCAAAACTGATTATTAGCAGTACAATAGGAGCCTTCAAAGAATAGGTAGGAGACTTTTAATGAAATATTGCTTTAGATTTGATATTTTGCGTTTAAATCCCTAGGCTTGTATTTATGTTGCCTCCCAAGTGAGAATAAAAACAGTGCTGGTGTATCCCCGGCTGGCATTATTCTCCCAGACAGAGTTAAGTATTTTCTAACCCAATTATTCACAACAAACAGTAACACAAACAACTAAACCTAAATTTTTAGAAAGATGGAAAAAAAGAGTGCACCTGCAGTTGCAAAACCGGTACAAAAGAGTGAAGGCAAGGCAGGCTCAATGTTTGCAAGCATCGTGATTCCGTTGGCTTTGATAGCCGCTGTTTTAATTTACATGTTCATCCTTGGTAACCCCGCCAACTTTGAAGGCGGCGACAACGCCAACCACCCGCTTCCAGGTAATTATCTGGGTCAGGTTTACAAAGGTGGTTTTATTGTACCTATCCTAATCTCAATCAACATTCTGGTGGTAGCGTTCTCTATTGAGCGTTTCTTGACTATCAGCAAAGCCAAAGGCGGTAAAGGCCTGGAGTCTTTTGTGAGAAGCGTACGCCAGAAAATGAATGTGAACGACATCAACGGCGCTATTGCCATCTGTGACCAACAAAAAGGATCTGTTGGCAATGTGGTGAAAGCCGGTTTGTTGAAGTACCAAGAGATGCACAATGAGACGGGCATGACCAAGGATCAGCGTATTCTGGCTATCCAGAAAGAAATTGAAGAGGCTACTGCCCTTGAGCTGCCAATCTTAGAGAAAAACCTGGTAATTATTTCTACCATTGCCTCTATCTCTACCTTGGTTGGTCTTATTGGAACAGTATTAGGTATGATCAAAGCGTTCGCGGCTTTGGCAACAGCCTCTGGTGCGCCAGATGCTACCCAGCTGGCAAACGGTATCTCTGAGGCTTTGATCAACACGGCTCTTGGTATTACTGGTTCGGCCATCGCTATCATTGCGTACAACTACTTCACCAGCAAGATTGATGAATTGACGTACAGCATTGATGAAGCTTCTTACAGCATTATCCAGACGTACGCCGCTCAGCATACAGAGAGCAACAGAGCACTTTAATCTGAACTTCTAGTAGAAGGAAAAAAATGCCTAAAGTAAAAGTACATAGAACATCGCCCTCCCTGGACATGACGCCCATGGTGGACCTGGCATTCCTTCTGGTAACGTTCTTCATGCTTATTTCGAAGTTCGCGCCAGAGGAAGTGCTGGTAGTGGATACGCCTTCTGCCACCTCAGAGATTAAACAACCTGACTCAAACATCATCACTATTAGTATTGGTAATGATGAGCGGGTATTCTTTGGTGTAGATGACAAAAACACTAAATTAAGATTGATAGACAAAATAAGTGAGAAATACGGCGTAGCCTTCACTGACGCTGAGAAGCAGACATTTGCTAGCTTGGCCTCTTTTGGAGTTCCTATTCCGCAGCTCAAGTCTTATTTGTCTCTAGCCCCAGACCAAATGAAAAAGGTAAACCAGACGGGCATTCCTATTGATTCTGCAAGAAACGAGCTAGGAGATTGGGTACAGTTAGCCCGTTACTCCAACCCTCAGTCTATTGTAGCCATCAAAGGAGACGGTACAGCTGGTTACCCGGTAGCAGGTCGTGTGATAGAGATCTTGCAGGAGAAAAACGTGAACCGTTTCAATCTTGTGACAGATATGGAAGTCAAACCTCGTAACCTATAATTAAAGGGAAAAGACATGGCAGAAATACAACAGCAGGGCGGCGACGACGGCGGTAAGAAACGGGCTAAGAAAGGCTCTACCAAAGTGGACATGACTCCATTGGTAGACTTAGGCTTCCTGTTACTTACGTTCTTCGTAATGACCACAACCCTGGCCAAGCCGCAGATCATGGAGATCAACATGCCGGTGAAGCCCAAGAACATTGAAGAGCAAAGTGAACTGAAGGCGTCAAACGCGTTTACGGTTCTCTTGGGGTCTGACAACAGAATTTTCTATTACCGGGGTTTGCACCAGCCTAACGTTGGCGCTATACCAACGGTAGAAGAGACAGACTGGTCAGCCAAAGGGCTTAGAAAAGTAGTAATGGAGTCTACCCGCGCCAACCCAAATTTGGTAGTGTTGATTAAAGCAGATGAAACGTCTAACTACAAGAACTTGGTAGACGTTTTGGATGAAATGAGTATTACTGCCACGCAGAAATACGCCATTGTTCCGCTAGACAACGCTGATGCCACACTACTTAGAAAAACAGAGAAAGGAGGCCAATGATGGATGACCAAAGATTAGCAACCGCCTCTCTTGATGATATGGTTTTTGAAAACCGTAACAAAGAGTATGGCGCTTACATGTTGCGTAAGATTTACAATAAGCATGTTAATCGGGCTATTATTATTTCCATTGCCCTTTTCATACTTTTCCTTAGCATTCCCTTGATTCAGTCATTGTTCAAAGGCGAGGAAGAAGTAGTGAAAGCGCCAGTGGTAAAGGTAGTAGACTTAGCGGCACCGCCTTCTGTAGAGAAGATTGTACCACCGCCACCGCCACCGCCAGACGCGCCACCACCGCCACCGCCCATCAGGTCTACCGTTAAATTCACGCCTCCGGTAGTGAAGAAAGACGAAGAAGTACAGAAGGAAGAGATTCCAGACGTAAAAGAACTGACCAAGGTTGACGCAGGTACCGCCACGGTGAAAGGTGACCCTAATGCGCCGCCAAGCCTTGAAGGTATTGAAGACGGCAAAGGCGCTGCCCCGGTACAAGAGGTGTTTGAAGACAAAGTTTACATTGCGGTAGAGAAAATGCCTGAGTTCCCTGGTGGACAAGCGGCCATGTTCAAATACCTCAGTGATAAATTCAGAATTCCATCGGCGGCCCAGCGCGCCGGAGCAGAAGGTACCGTGGTACTGAGCTTTGTGGTGGGCCCAACCGGAGAAATCTCTAACATTGAGGTACTGAAGAAACTTGGTTTCGGGCTAGACGAAGAAGCCGTACGGGTAATTCAGAGCATGCCAAAATGGAACCCAGGTGAGCAGAACGGCCGTAAAGTATCTGTGAAATACACAGTGCCTTACCGAATTGTGATCAAGTAAGCTCCTCATTGGGTTTACGCCCTTTAAGCTCCGGAGATAGACCTTGTGAAAACGGTCTGTTTCCGGAGTTTTTTCTTGCCAATCTTGGCTTTGGTTTTTACGTATACAGACGCTTGCCACCCCGCACTTTTATGGATTTCCAAAGAAAACCACCCCACCGAAACACTGAGAGCCCCTACCAACGCGTTATGAAATATACGTCACTGTTGATGGTGGCGCTGTACTTAGGGTTTGGGATTTACATTCTGCAGTCTTCTCAAGAGCAAATGGCTTTCCCGCAGCAGTATAAATATATTCTGGGGGGCATGCTCGTTTTTTACGGTTTGCTTAGATTTGTGCGTGCGTACCAACAGTATTTTAAAAAAAACAGGCGAAATGACTAAAGCATCTTTCTTTACCCCGCTTCTTGTTGCCGGTCTGGCAATCATGGGCACCGCCTGTAACCAATCTGGCAAAGTCTTAGACACACCTACTTCCGGGCACATCAAAATTAGTGTAGATGAAACCTTTGCCCCAATTATGGAAGCCGAGGCAAACGCTTTTCAAGGCCTCTACAAATACGCCAAGATACAAGCTGAGTATAAACCAGAGACGGAAGTTATACGTGCCCTTCTTGAAGATACGGTTAGATTAGTGATTAGCACTCGGCACCTTACAGACAAAGAAGTAGCAGAACTAGATAAGCAGAAGTTGGTACCCAGAACTACCAAAATTGCGGTAGACGGCATTGCGCTCATCCTGAACAATGAGAACACAGACTCTACCCTAACCCTGCAGCAGGTACGCGATATCTTCACTGGCAAAACCACCACCTGGAAACAATTGGACCCCACCAATAAAGGTGGCGAGATTACCATAGTGTTTGACAGCGGCAACTCCAGCACCGCGCGTTACATTTTAGACAGCATCAACCAGAAACAACCGCTGCCCGCCAACACCTTCTCCGCCAACTCCAACAGCAAAGTGCTGGATTATGTGGCCCAGAACCGGAACGCGATAGGCATTATAGGTGTTAACTGGATCAGTGACCGTGATGACAGCACCGCCACCTCGTTCTTGAAGAATGTAAAAGTGGCGGGCATTAGCCGTAACCCCAACCCTACCTCAGAAGAGGAGTATGTGCAACCGTACCAGGCGTTTCTGGCCCAGGGCACGTACCCGCTCCGCAGAGAAGTTTATATGATTAGCAAAGAAGCGCGTGCAGGACTTGGCACAGGTTTTGCATCCTTCCTGGTAGGAGATAAAGGGCAGCGTATCATCTTAAAGTCTGGCTTGGTTCCAGCCTCCATGCCGGTACGCATTGTCAGCATCACTGAATAATTTTTACAAGTAGTTTACTCACTCTAACAAACAAAAACTGATGATTAAGAACTGGAAGACCTTTGGAATTTTGGCGGCTGCTTTTTCACTGGCTGCTGGAACCACAGCGCAAGCAGCGGGGCTTAATTCTGGCACGCTTGAGCACTCCAACCTGGCATCATATTCTTCTTACGCATACCAAGACAATGCCGGTACCCCCTTCATTGCCCAAGGAAAAGCCGCCTTGCAACAGAATAAACTAGCCGAGGCCCAGCAGCACTTTGACAAAGCCATTTCGGTTACCAAAGGCAAAAACCCGCAGGTAATGGTGCAGATTGGCCAAGCCTATATAGATGCCGGTGTGAAAGACCTGTCTTATGCTATCAAGGTTCTGGAAGATGCCGTAAGCAAAGACGCTAAAAATGCAGACGCATTTCTTCTGTTAGGCGATGCTTACCTTAACCACAAAACCATTGACGGTGGTAAAGCTATGTCTAACTATGACAAAGCCATCAACCTGAACCCTAAGTCAGCCAAGGCGTACCACCGCAAAGGCAAGTTGTACGTGCAGTCCAGAAACCTGAAAGAGGCCAAAGAAGCCCTGGACCTTGCCGCCGCCGCAGATCCTAACTACGCCCCTACCTATCTGGAGCTGGCCGAGATGTATTACAACGCCAACCAATTACCCAAAAGCTCTGAGAACATCAAAAAATACGTGACGCTGGCAGAGAACACCACAGAGACCCGCGCCAAGTATGCGTCTATCTTGTACCTGACCAAAGACCCGAACGCGTTGACAGAGATTCAGGCGGTGTTGCAGGCAGATCCTAACAACATTGCCATGCAGCGTATTCTTGCTTACTACTTGTTTGACAACAAGCAGAATGAGAAAGCACTGGAGGCCATGACCATGTACTTCAGCAAATTTGACGAAGGCAAGCGTATTCCTTCTGACTATGAATACTACGCCAACATTCTGTCAGCGAACAAAAAAGCCCAGGAAGCTATTGACCTGATCACCAAAGCCAAGCAGCTGGACCCTAAGAATGCGTTGTATGATGACCTTCTGGCCAAACAATATTTAGCCCTGAAGAACTATCCGAAAGCCATTGAAGCCTATAAAGCGAAATTCAGTGTAACGCCGCCTACCAACACAGACTTGTTCTACTATGGGCAGACGCATGAACTGAACAATGACTACAAAACCGCAGACAGCATTTACGCCATCATCACCACCAATAACCCTACCTACGCGTACGGTCATTACTGGAGAGCCCGCGTGAATGCCAACTTAGATCCTGAAACAGAAACTGGTTTAGCCAAACCGCACTATGAGGAGTTCATCAAACTCACCTCAGGCGATAAAGAGAAATACAAGAAAGACCTGGTGGTGGCCAACAACTACCTTGGGTATTACCACTACAAGAAAAAAGACAAGGCGAATGCCACTAAATTCTGGTCTGAGGTAAAAGCGCTGGACCCTACCAACGTACAAGCCACAGACGGACTAAAAGCCTTGAAATAACCTTCAGCCTACTAACACAAAAAAGCCCTTTCCTGCAGGAAAGGGTTTTTTTTGTGCTTATCTAGTTAATGGAGAAATGCGGTTTCCGTTTTCGGGCTCATTTCCAGGAATGAGCCCGAAAACGGAATGCCAATAGGCAAATTCCTAATGTAGAGACGCAACACCTTGCGTCTTTACACTTCTGCTTTCTCAGCTTGAAATTAAACAGGTTCAGGATTATAACAGACGTTTATAGCAGAAGAGGGAATGCGTGGAGACGCAAGGTATTGCGTCTCTACAAAAAACAGCACCACAATCTTCAAATGCAGTGTTAGCGCTTTCATCAACTTAACCCTATTGGTCGCCTGCAGATTCTTTTGATCAAGCCTTGCTCAGTGCAAAATAATATTTTCTTCCTAGAGCGCCTGGTAATTTATCAGCGCAGGAATTCCTGTTTTCGGGCTCATTTCTGGAATTGAGCCCGAAAACAGGATGGTTATGATCTATTCTGGAGCACTTGTCCGTATTGGCGCCAGCGGGTGAGGCCTGCCAGGAAATCTGCTGGTAACTCAGATTCAAAGAAAAGGGTTTCCTTGGTTCTGGGGTGAAGAAAGCCCAGTGACTTGGCGTGCAAAGCCTGGCGCGGTAACGCATCAAAGGTATTCTGCACGAAGGCTTTGTAAGAACCGGTCTGTTGCCCCTTCAAGATTCGGTCACCGCCGTAGGTAGCGTCATTGAACAACGGGTGCCCCAGGTATTTCATGTGCGCCCGTATTTGGTGGGTTCGGCCGGTCTCCAGGTTACATTTGATCAGGCTACAATAAGAAAAATTCTCCAGCACTTCATAATGCGTGATCGCGGGTTTCCCAAAATCTCCTTCCGGATATACTGCCATTACTTTGCGGTCTTTCAGGCTTCGGCCTATGTGGCCTTCAATGGTGCCTTTGGCTTGGGCAGGCACTCCCCAGACCAAGGCATAATACGTTCGCTCAATGGTATGGTCAAAGAACTGCCGGGCCAGATGCGCCATGGCCAATTCAGATTTGGCAATCACCAACAGCCCCGAGGTGTCTTTGTCAATGCGGTGGACCAAACCAGGCCTTATTTCTCCGTTGCGGGAGGTTGGCAGATTCTGCAGGTAATACACCAAACCGTTGACCAGTGTGCCAGACCAATTGTTGTAGGCTGGGTGCACCACCATGCCCGCCGGTTTGTTCACCAGCATTAAGTCTTCGTCTTCAAATACAATGTTTAACGGAATGTTCTCCGGCACTACATCGGTTTCGCGGGGCGGTTCTGCCAGGGTCACCGTGATCACGTCAAAAGGCTTCACGCGGTAACTAGACTTAATGCCCAGGTTATTCACGCGCACAGATTCTGCCTTTATGGCTTCCTGCAGTTTGTTGCGCGTAACGTTGGGCAAGCGATCCATCAGGAACTTGTCAAGGCGCAGCAGGGCTTGCCCTTTGTCTACCACTATGCGGTGGTGTTCATAGAGTTCGTCTGAGTCTATGGCAGCGTCAAGATCATCAAATCCGTCTTCAGAGAGTGCGGGCGTAGTCATGCGTTTTTGGCTTCTATTCCTGAAATGAGCACAAAAGTAAAGAGCCAATGACGGAATCCGTCATCGGCTCTTTGAATTATAAAGAAAGTATCCTTATTTCTTTTTTACCGGGGTAGCACCTGGCTTAGGCGCCGAGGTAGCTGGAGCAGCAGAGGCAGCCGGCGAGGTAGCCGCACCTTTAGGAGCTGGCGTCACACCAAGGTCTTTCAACACTAAGTCAGTGAAGTTGTTGCCATCTTCAGGTCCAAACAACAGCGCCTCAGCCGTGAAGATGTGCGTGAAGCCGTTCTCTTTGGCCACTTTGTCAATAGACTTCTGAATTTTACCCATTACCGGCTCAAGGGCAGTCTGCTCTTTCTTCTGCAAAGAAGCATCAGCGTTGCGCTGGAACTCCTCAATAGAAGCCTGTAAGGTGGTCAATTCTTTCTCTCTATCAGCACGAACCACATCTGTCATTCCAGTAGCTCCTTTTTTATAGGCTTCTACTTTCTCCTGGTAGGTTTTGTACTTGTTCTGAAGCTCTTTCTCTAACTGGCTGCTATGGGCTTTCAGGTCAGACTCAATCTGGCGGCTTTCTGGCAGTTGGCTAATGATGTAGTTTGCGTTGGTGTACCCAATCTTCACCGTTCCTGTTTGGGCAAAAGAAGCCACGCTTACTAATAAGAAGGCGGCTACCAACAGAGATTTCAATTTGTTCATTTGTTTGTACTTAATTGTTTTAGTTGTTTTTCTTTTTTACTGGCACCGCTGGGCGGCTTGGTTCTTTCTTTTGGGTTGGGGCTGGGTCAGCGGTTCCGGCCGGTAAAGGCGGAATGTCAGCGGGGTTGTCTTTCAACGCGCCTGCAGGTCTGGCACCGGCCGTGTTAGATTCTTTAGACGCCAGGCCTAGTTCCTCCAACACCATTTCTGTATAGTCATGGCGCGGGTCTGTGTACAACATCACCACATCACCAGATTTGTCAAACATGAAGTTCAACCCACGTTGGCGCACTACTTTCTCAACGGCCTCAAACAGCTGGTCTTGCACTGGCCTTACCATTTCCTGCCTTCTTTTGAAGAGCGCTCCCTCAAACCCGAACATCTTGCGCTGGAATTCCCTTAACTCAGCGTCTTTGCGCGCAATCTCTTCCTGGCGCTTGGTTTTCATGTCTGGCGTGAGCAGAATCTCCTCTGCCTGATAACTCTTCTGGAGCTTGTCCAGTTCCGCCCGCATGTTCTCTATCTCCTGTTGCCAGGCCTTTGAGAGCTTTTCCACGTCTGCCTGGGCAGTGGCGTAGGCCGGCATTTTCTGCAAGATAAACTCAGAATCAATGTACCCAAAACGCTGCGCGAAGGTATTCTGGCCCACAAGCAAGAAGAAGCTTACCAATACAAGATACCCCAGCTTTTTCATTATTCAAATTTTGTTGCCGATTACCTAATCTGCTGGCCTATGATAAAGTGGAACTGACCACCGCTGGCGCCTGGTATGCCCGGCACCGTATCTAAGCCCCAACCATAGTCAAAGCCCAGCAACCCGAAGGCCGCCATGAACACCCTTGCGCCTACCCCTACAGAACGATACAGTTTGAAAGGATCGTATGTACGGTACGTTCCAAAGTTGTTACCTGCCTCTGCAAACCCTAGAACAAACACAGTTGCCGCAGGGTTCAATGATATAGGGTACCTGAGTTCTGCCACGTATTTGTTGAAGGCCACGCCGCCCGGTGAATTGATAGGCGTAATGCTTTCATCTTGGTACCCTCGCAAGCCCACGTAATCTGTGGCCACAATAAAGCCGCCACCGCCCAGACCAGAACCACCCAACTTGAAGCGCTCAAACGGCCCTATATTTCCTTTTGAAGTATAAGAACCAATGAACCCGAAGTGCGCTCTGGTATTCAATATCAAATCTCCTGCCAAACTATGAAACCAAGAGGCATCAAACATCCATTTGTGAAATTCTATCCACTGGAACGAGTTAGTGGAGCCTTTGAAAAGGGAATAAGGCGGCGTAAAAGTGACATTCAAGCCAATAGAAGACCCTGAACGCGTGTAGGTAGGGTTGTCAATACTATTTCTGGCAAATGATGTGATAAACGAAATATTATTGGCGTCTTTGATATTGTCTGCCTCGGCGTAGCCTCTAAAGATGGTAGAACCGTTGCTCATGTTGTATCTGTAGTAAGACAACGAGTTGCTCAACGTGAAATAATCATCTGGCCATCTTAACCTACGGCCTAAGTTCACCGCGGCACCATTAATGTCAATGTAGGCTTCTTTGAGTTGGCCCAGCTCACCTTGCTCATTGAAACGCTGCACAGATTTGCTCAAGCTTACCGTCAATGAATTTGGTCTTCGGCCCCCTAGCCATGGTTCTGTGAAAGAAAGCGAATACGATTGGTATCTTCTGCCGTTGGCCTGAATGTTCAGAGCCAACCGCTGACCGTCGCCAGACGGAACCGGGCGCCAGTTTTTAAAGCTGCCTGCCTTGCGCAATGAAAAGTTATTCAACACCAAGCCAACAGTACCCACGGCACCTAAGCCACCGCCCCAGCCACCGGAAAGGGTGATTTGGTCATTCGGGCGTTCTTCTACGGTATATTGAATGTCTACGGTTCCGTCTACGGGGTTAGGCACAGGGTTCATGCCAATTTTCTCTGGGTCAAAATAGCCCAAGCTGGCCAATTCGCGCTGAGACCTGATCAAGGCTGCCCGGCTGAAGTTCTGCCCAGGCAAAGTACGCAACTCACGCAGTACCACGTGGTCACTGGTTTTGGTGTTCCCTTGTACAGTAATGGAGTTGATTTTGGCCTGAGACCCTTCACTAATGCGTAGCTCAATGTCAATGGAATCGCCTTCCACGGCCACTTCTACCGGCTCTATCTGGAAGAATAGGTAACCATCATCCATGTACAAAGACGTGATGTCTGTCCCGCGGGTGGGGTCATAGTTCAGGCGTTTGTCCAGCTCTTCCTTGTTGTACACATCGCCTTTGTCCAAGCCTAAGACTCTGGCCAGAAAGGCGTCATCATACAGGTAGTTACCTCTCCAGCTGATGGTGCGGTAGAAGTATTTGCTCCCTTCCTCTACCACCAATTTAATACCGATGCGGTCATCACTGATGGTGTAGATAGAATCAGTAACCACGGCGGCGTCTCTGTAGCCTTCTTTGTTATAGAAATCTACCAATAGCTTTTTGTCTTCCTCAAAAGCGGCCCGCTGAAATTTAGAACTGGTAAAGATTTTATAGAAATCCTTTTCTTTGGTCTTTTTAAGTTGGCGTTTGAGTTTCCGGTCACTGAAGGCTTCATTTCCTTCAATCACCAATTCCCCAATACGTACTTTCTCTCCTTTGTCTACGCGTATGTCCAGAATCACGCTGTTCCCAATAATGGAGTCAGGCGTCTGCTTTATGACCACCTGGGTATTCAAATAACCTTTCTCCTGAAAGAATTTTTGCACAATGGTGCGGGTGGAGCTGAGCACGTCATCTGTCACTACGCGCCCTTTGTTCAAGGTGATTTGTTTGCGTAAGTCTTCGGCCTGTGATTTGGAGGCACCCGTGAAATCAAACCGTGACAAGCGTGGGCGCTCTGTCAAGAAGAAATCAAGGAAGATTTTATCGCCTTCAATCTTGGTAGCCCGCACGTCTACGCCACCAAGAATGCCTTGGTCCCACAGTTTCTGGATGGCACGGCCAATGGCGTCACCGGGCACTTCAATATTGTCTCCAATACGTAGGCCGGTCAATGAAATCAAGGCATTGGGGTCTAAGAACTTAGCCCCGCTTACCGTAATTCCACCAATTTCATATTTCTTAGGATTTGCGTAATCTATAGAACTTGCCGCGCTGCTGTTACCAAGACCTAATCTGATCTGAGCCGTGGCCGTGGCACCAGACATTGCTAAAAGGCATAACAGCCAAAAATACTTACTCATTAAGAATGTGTGTTTTGTAATTGTTCGCTTGTCTTCCCAAAACGGCGTTCCCGTTGCTGAAAAGAAAGTATTGCTTCATAAAGATGCTCTTTCCTGAAATCTGGCCAGAGTAATTCTGTGATATATAATTCTGTGTAAGCCAGTTGCCACAATAAAAAATTACTGATTCGCTGCTCGCCGCTGGTTCTGATCAACAATTCTGGATCAGGAATTCCGGTGGTGTTGAGGCAACTTGCAATAGTGGCTTCAGTGATGTCTTCCGGCAACAAGTCCCCGTTTTTCACCAAAGAGGCTATTTTCTGGGCAGCTTGTACCAATTCCCACCGCCCACTGTAACTCAGTGCCAGTACCAGGGTCATTCTACTATTCTGGCTGGTCATCTCCATGGCTTCCTGCAATTCCTTCCTGCAAGCCTGGGGCAGAGACTCCAGGTCACCAATGGCCTGTAACCTGATGTTGTTCTTGTTCAAGGTGGCCGTCTCCTTCCGGATGGTACTTACCAACAATTGCATGAGGGCTTCTACCTCATACTTAGGCCGGGACCAATTCTCTGTGGAAAAGGCATAGAGCGTTAAGAATTTGACTCCCAGTTCTGCCGCCGCCTCTACCGTTTCCCGCACCGCCGTAATGGCGTTCTGGTGACCGAAGATTCGGAGATTCCCTTTTTTCTTTGCCCAACGCCCGTTTCCGTCCATGATAACGGCAATGTGTTGCGGCAAATTGCCTGTGTCTATCTTTTCCTTGGGACTCATTAAAAATGAAATTTCAATGCAATTTAGGAAAAGCTTGGTATATTCTAGGTATTTGGTGCAGTCTTGCTGAAGGAAAGCGGAGGATACTGCCTATTGAGGGCAGTTAAGCCGATAGAAAGTGTAGGAGATACTGATACCGTTGTAAAAATACCAGTCATTGTCATGGCGGTTCATGACCTGCTCATTCTTGGTGGAGAGGTTGTCAAAGTCATCCGTGAACATGGCGCGCGCGCCAAACTCAAACCCCAGGTTTAAATGATGAGATAACGCATATTTAACACCTGCCCCTACCGGTACAGCAAAGGCGAAACCTGTTTTATAGGGCTCGTTGTCTGGTTGTCCATAAATGAGGTTAGGATCTTCTGCCGTAGTCTTGTTGTTGTATACTACTGCCGCCGCACCAACCGTGAAATAAGGGGTCCATCTGGTGCGGCGTCTGAAGTCATAGTAATCCAGGAAATTATAGTCAATGCCACCGCTTAACTCCAACACGCTAGTGTTTACCGTTGCTTTTCTATATTCTGCCAAGGGCACTTTTTTCTGGTACTGCTCATCCTGGGCATTGATACGGCCCAAAAGCAAACTGCCACGCCAAGACAAGGCCCTGGAGAAATCTCTTTTATAGAAAACCATTAAGGCTGGGCGGTTGCTTAAAAACCTGTAACGCGGCGCTACCTCTCCCTTATAGGTAATACCGCCCACACTGATACCCAACTCACTTGTGCTGCGTTCCGGCATGCGTTGCTGGGCAAAGGAATTACCCGCAAAAAAAACACTCCCCATTTGCACCATGGTGCAAATAAGGAGTGTGCGTAATGGTTGTAACATCATGTACTAACTACGGTGGTCTTCTCCCGGTTAACGGAACTTAGGTCCTCTGGCGTTTGGCCGAAGAATATAGGTAAGCGTAATGCCTGTTGTGATAAACCAATCATCATCTGTAATGTCTCCTCTTTGGTCACCTTTTGAACCATATCCTCTCAAATGTGGGAAACCACCATCTGTCACAATGGGGTATTGTCCTGCTTTTGCTCTCGCGCTTTCAGCGCTTCTGTCTGACAAGGCAATGGCAACCGGATTTTTAAGGTCGTTTTTATCAGCGTAAGAACCACTCACATCATCCAAGTAGTCAGTGAATGTTTTCCGCCAGGTTACTTCCAGGCCAACGTCCCAACGCTTGTCAATTCTGTAACGCACGCCCAAGCCGAATGGTATAGCGAATTGAATTTTCTTATAAGGGTCTGGGTAACCTTCACCCTCAGCATACTGACCCTCAGTGCCTAAAGGCTGTAAATCATACCAACCGGTAGCAACACCATTACCGCCATCATAATAGGCCATAGGGTTGTGATGGAACACGGCTACACCAGCAAACGCATACGGGGTAAAGTCCGGACGGCGCAGATAGGTTCTTCTGTTCTCAAACAGGTCAACAATACCTATCAAACTCAATTCTTTGATGTCGTTCCGGAAACTCAGGTTCCGCTTGTAGCGCGGCACGTTTTCTGCCTCGTCTGGGCTGGCGCTCTTGCTGTCATCACCGGTGATACGGCCCCATGACAAGGTTGCCCGGCCAGAAATACGTGGCGTGAATTTTCTAGTGACAAACACAGAAACGCTTGGGCGCGTGGAGTTTAGGCGCAAGCTAGTGAAATCTGCCTCTGGCGTTACATCACCAAAGTAGTTCATAGCATTTAAGCTTACTCCCACACTATTGTAAAGATTTCTTCTATTGAAACGCTGCGCGTCAGCATCAGGTGCGACCGCCAATAATAGGAAGAGGATAAGAGAAGAAAGAGAGAATATGTTTTTCATGCCATCAACGGTTACTAAAATATACTATACCATACAAGTCACACTTGTACAGCCACGGGCAAAACTATAACTTTTTTCTGAATATAAGAAGCAGATATATAGGCATTTCACATATAATATCTCTTCTTAAGCATTCCTCTGGTCCAGGCCCCAATGCATTTTGGTTCTAAGGGTGGTCAGGAAGTTCACCTGATTGAGCTTTACCAGCCGTGCATTAAAATCTTCCCGCCTCACAGCCAGTTGAATAGAGGCATCAACAGGCTTGGAGCGGGAATCTAAGGACACTAAATACCTGGTGCTTCTGCCTTCAATTTCAAAAGAGATCACGCTCTTGTCAGAAACTACCAGCGGACGCACGTTCAAGTTATGTGGGCATACGGGTGAGATGACAAAATTGTTTGTCTGCGGCATCATGACCGGGCCTCCGCAGGAGAGCGAATACCCCGTTGACCCCGTAGGCGTTGCCACAATTAAGCCATCTGCCCAATAGGAATTCAAATACTCACCGTCTATGTACGTATGAACCGCAATCATAGATGACGTATCGCGCTTTAAAATTGTAAATTCATTCAACCCGAAGTTCTTGCCGTCAAAAACCTCTTGGTCACTGTCTAGGTGAATAAGGGATCGCTCTTCTATGGTGTAGTGTCCGCGCAAAAGAGAATCTATGGCTAACTCCAATTGCGCATAAGGTACAGAGGCGAGAAAACCCAGCCTGCCCATGTTAATGCCTAGAATGGGAATCTGTAGCGGCCCCACGTAGGTTACGGCGTCTAGCAAGGTACCATCGCCCCCAAGGCTGAGCAGGTAGGTTACATCTAAGAGGCTGTCTTCGCGGGTGAATACGTCAATGTGGGGTGGTAACGGAAAAAACGGAGCCAAGGACGCTGCGAATTCATCGGCCACGGTCACTTGTACGCCCTGGCTCAGCAGCAGGTCCAGCAGGCGCCGCACAAACGGCACTACCTCCTCTTTAACTGGCTTCCCGACGATGGCTATTTTCATGGCTTGTGTTGGCGCTGGGGGAATTAAGGAATTTGAAATGACGCGTGGGTGCGTTTTCTGAGTTGTAAGATAAGACCGCCTGCTATTTCTGGTATTCTTTGACGTAAAATTTTTCTTCCGTTTTCGGGCTCGTTTCTGGAAATGAGCCCGAAAACGGAAATTAAAGACATTTAAACGTTCAAATACCGCATCAACATATCCAAACGGTCTTGGTCATCTTGGGGCTCTGTGCCGTCTTGGTACTGCGCGGTAACTTTGTAACCGAACCTTTCTAAAGTGGCCACTACACGCGTTAAATCCAGGGTGTTCATCTTGAGGGTGAGCTTGATCCTGAAGATATCAAGTTCGTCTGGGCTTACATAGGCGCTCAGGATTTTGACGTTGTTAGACTCCACCAAGCGGCTGATCTCACTCAGGGAATAGTCCCGCTCGGCCATGCACAGCACCAGAATACCGCCCTGGCCCTGCATGGCGGTCATCTGCCCGAAGGCTGCTATGGTATCATTTACGGTAATCACGCCCAAATATTCTTGTAGTTCATCCAGAACCGGCACTACCTGCACTTTGTTTTTGATAGCCAGTTCCATCACGTTATAGAAATGCTGGTTCTGCTGTACGTGCACGTGCTCAAAGTCAAAGGTAATTTTCTCCAGGCTCAACTCCGGGTTTTTGGCTTCCAGCACGTTCTCCTCGGTGACCAGCCCCAGGTATTTGCGGTTTTTCACCACGGGGAGCTGGTTCAACCGAAACTCTTCCATCCACCGCACGGCTTTTTCGCCGGTGTCAGAGAGTTTGAGCGGGGGCACCATCTGGTTTATCAGTTCTTCAGCAATCATACAGCGGTCTTGAGTAGGAATCTCTCTAAGATACTGTTAAACGCCTTGGGATGTTCCATCATGGGCGCGTGGCAGCAGTGGTCAATGAAGTGCAGTTCTGAGTTTTGAATCAATCTGTTGAACTCGTGGGCCACCACAGGCGGTGTAATGGTATCATTCAGGCCCCAGATCAGGCAGGTGGGCGCTTTTATTTTATCTAATTCCTTGCCCAGATTATTTCGCTGCGCCGATTTAGCAATGGAGATAATACGAAGCACTTTGGGATTGCTGTTGGTGATTTCGAAGACCTCGTCTACCAATTCTTTGGTAGCCACCTCTGGGTAATAGAACGTGTATTCAATGCGCTCTTTCACAAATTCATAGTTGCCGCGCTTAGGGAAAGAACCGCCCATGGAATCTTCAAACAAGCCCGAAGAACCTGTCAAGACCAACCGACTTACGTGCGAAGGGTTTTTCAAGGCATATTCCAGCGCCACGTGTCCGCCCAGGGAATTGCCCAGCAAACTCAGGTTGTTCAGTTGTTTGTGCGCCACAAATTCCTCCACAAACTCCACCAGGCCCGGCACGCTGGCATTGGGCAAAGGCATCTCGTACAGAGGCATTAAGGGAATGACCACGCGGTAGTTTTTCTGGAAATAAGAGACCACACCCTGCCAGTTACTGAGCGCCCCGAAGAGGCCGTGCAAAAGCAACAGCACGTCGCCCTGGCCTTCGTCAATGTACTCAAACCCGCCTTCCTTCTTGATTTCCAAGTCCATGTGAGAAATTCGCTTGTGATTCTGGTGGTAAAAACAACTATACGAGTGTAATATTAGCAATTTCCACCCAATTTCTGAGCATTGCCAGCCCATGTTGGGTAAGCGCGGCCTCGGGGTGGAACTGCAGGGCGTACAGCGGAAGTTCGCAATGCTTGAACGCCATCAACTCGCCCTCCTCCGTCTGGGCCAGCGGCACCAGACACGCCGGCGACTCCTGCACCACCAAAGAATGGTACCGCACCACCGGCATGACGGTGGGCAAGCCTTCAAAAATAGGGTCGGGTGCGCAGTGAATCTCAGAAATCTTGCCGTGCATGGGTCTCAGGCCTTTCACCACAATCGCGCCGAAGAACTGCCCCAGCGCCTGATGCCCTAGACAAATGCCCAAAATGGGAAGCTTGTCATGGTAATAGTCAATCACTTGCGGCATCACCCCCGCCTTCTCCGGCGTGCCCGGCCCGGGTGAGAGCACAATCCCCTCCAGCGGCAACTGTTGCAACTCCGCCAACGGCACATCATTGCGTCGCACCTCCACCGCCACGCCCAACTGCCGGAAGTAGTCATACAGGTTGTAAGTAAAGGAATCAAAGTTGTCTAGAAGCAGCAGCACAGGAGAGAAACGCGGGGAAGAAGAAAAAGATATGGCCGTTTTCGGGCTCATTTTGGGAAACGGAGTCGAAAACGGGAAGTGAATTTATAGATGCTATAAATCGAACAAGACTTTCAAGTGCTTGTTGACTTCGGTTTGTTGATTTGCAGAAAGCACGCCCAATTGCCTTTTTATCAGGTTCTTGGGAATGGTCACTATTTTATGAAGCTTGATGACTGAATCTACAGATAGCCCAGTGGCTTTAAAGTCTCTATCGCTTTTGGTTATAATCAAATCTGTAGTTTCTGGCGAAGCAGGAATTTGACTACTTATGAAAGCAATAACCACATGATCATAAAAACCGATTTCATTGGTCAGGCAAACGGCTGGCCTTACCTTGGTTCCGCTGAAATCATCAAACGGGAAAGGCACCAACACAATTTTTCCTTTAGTCATGGAATGGCTTTCCGTCGGTGAGCTTATAAATATCCTCCTCAGCTTCGTGCAGAAAATCAAACGCTGGATTGGTGGCCATGGCTTTCATCCAAAGTTTTTCTTCTTGTTCTTCCTCGTCAGACAGCAAAATAATCACCTTCACGTTCTTTTCCCGCATCAGCAAAGGATTGTCTAAGCGCAGATTTCCTTGCTTGTCTATCTTACCGGTGGCTTCAATGGCTCTCATAAAATCTCCTTTTTAGTAAGATACGTAATTACCGTTAAATCATAAACTAAATACGTAGTAGTGGGCCTTGGTTCCTAAATACAGAGATACATATTTGTCTGTGAGTTGATTACTGTTTTCATCTGAAAAAGCGTCTAATCTGTACCAACCAAAGGCAAAATCTTTTATGTAAACGTCTCCCTTAATTCTATAAATACCTTCTGTTAAAGATTTTCCTAACTGCCCAATCATTTCTGAACGTGGCCTGCCAACTTTGACAGAATCCCATTCTGCCGGATAGTTCAAGATGATATTTCCTGTAAAAAAGATTAAGCTTATGGCGAATAGAGACCCGATAAATATTAGCTTAAATCTGCGTTTCATCTTTTTCTGAAAATTAGGAAACTGAGTTAATATACAAAGGAGTTTGCAGTGTTGTCAACTACCAATTCCCGTTTTCAGCCTCATTTCCCAAAACGAAGCCAAAAACGGGAATCGAAAAATCTCAAGTAAACGCTCCCAGCGCCTCACGGCCCACGGGAATCACCCATTGCACAAACGCCCAGGCACTTGGCGCCACCTCTACAAAATAAGGATACACGGTGGAGGTAGCCGTGGCGTCCACATACTTATCTACGCCGGTAGCATTCGCGAAATACACCAGCAGACAAATCACGAAGCCCCACTTGGCGCCGCCAATACCAGCACCCAGCAGATTGTCCAGCAAGCCGAAGGGCGTGAGGTGCACGGCTTTCTTCACCACCACGCCCATGGCGCGCACCGCAAAGCCCACGCCCACAAACACCAGCAGATAGGCCACAAAGCCCCCGCCCATGCCCAGAAATTCCTGAATGAACGGCGTGACCAGACTCACCAACTTCACCCCGAAGACTGTGACCACCACCAACGTAGCCATAGACGCAACCTCCAGTACCAAACCCCTGAAAAATCCTCTGAACGCCCCGTACATCACGGGCAAAAGCAGGAAGAAATCAAATGTACTCAACCAGTGAAAGCTTAGGCGTTGGGGTTGTTCAAGAGCGCGCTCACGGCGTTGGAGATAGCACGACCATCGGCTTGACCCGACAGTTCACGTGAGGCCACGCCCATCACTTTGCCCATGTCAGACGGCCCCAGGGCACCAACGCGCTGAATAATTTCGTGGAGGCGCTCACGCAGCGTTCCCTCGTCTAGTTGCTGCGGCAGGTATTCCTCAATAATGGCCAGCTCTGCCAGCTCAATCTCCTCCAAATCGGTGCGGGACTGAGTGCGGTACACTTCGGCCGACTCGCGGCGCTGCTTGGCGGCTTTGGTCAGGAGTTTCAGTTCTGCGTCTGGGGTCAGGGCTTCGGCGGCGCCTTTCTCGGTTTCGGCCAACAGAATCTGAGATTTGATGGCGCGTAGGGCCTGCAGGCGGGTTTTATCTTTGGCCAGCATGGCTTGTTTGATACCGGCTTCAATGTTTTCTTTCAGTGACATAGTTTTACAGGTTAGAAGACATTTCTCAGTTGAAAAATATCCGTGGAAAATCAAATGTAGGCAAGTCCCGCGCAGTTTGTTTTATATTTGCCGCAAGAGCATGTTAGTAGTTCTAACATCCGTAGAAGGAACGTAAATCTTTTACACCATGGCGAAACTCAGCGTAAATATAAATAAAATAGCCACGTTGCGGAATGCGCGCGGCGGCAACCGGCCCAATGTGGTGCAGACCGCACTGGATTGCGAGCGCTTCGGGGCGCAGGGCATCACCGTGCACCCCCGCCCCGACGAGCGGCACATCCGGTTCCAGGACGTGTACGACTTAAAAGCAGTGGTGACCACCGAGTTCAACATTGAAGGCAACCCCACACCAGATTTCATCAAACTGGTGACCGCCGTGAAGCCCGAGCAAGTAACCCTGGTGCCCGACGCGCCCGACGCCATTACCTCCAACGCCGGTTGGGACACCCTCAAGCACAAAGATTTTTTAGTCGATGTCATTGCGGAGTTCAAAGCCTTGGGCATTAGAACGTCCATCTTCGTGGACCCCATCAACGCGCAGGTAGAAGGCGCCGCCCTCACCGGCACCGACCGCATAGAACTTTACACTGAGGCCTACGCCCACCATTATCTAACTGACCGCGAAACCGCTGTAAAACCGTACGCTGAAGCTGCCCGTGTAGCGCAGCAGTGCGGTTTGGGCTTGAACGCCGGCCATGATTTAGACTTAGACAACCTACGTTACCTTAAACAACAACTTCCCAATTTAGCCGAAGTGTCCATTGGCCACGCATTGGTCTGTGACGCTATTTATCTGGGGCTGGAGAACACCATTCAGTTGTACCTGCGCCAACTCAAAGGCTGATGCGGGGTTTTCTGTTTTCCGCTTCATTTCCAGAAACGAGCCCAAAAACGGAGGCGCGCCCATGTTAGGCATGCTCTTCAAGATTGCCGCCTTTGTGGTGCTGGCGCATTTTCTGGTGCGGTTCCTGATGAAGGTGTTCAAAAAACGCGGCAACCTGTATTACCTCACGCCGCAGCGGCAGTTCGGGCTGGTGTTCTGGTCGTTGATTAGTTTCTGGATGGCCTTGTCTATGTTCGGGATGTTGCTGCGCGAAGGCAATGACACTCCGCTGGAGCGCGGCATCGCCATCGGCTTGGGCAGTATTTTGTTCTTGTTCGCGGTGCCCACTTTGCTGGTGCATTGGCAATACTACCGCCATGAACGCGAAAGCGCCCTAGAGTTGGAACCGAAGAACAATACGGCACTTTTGCTTCGGCCCAACCAAAAATACTACCTGCATCCTTCGCACATCACCAACATTCTGGAGACACGCAGCACTTCTACCAGCGGCTTCTGGAAAGACTACCGCTACCTCACGCTTTCCCTGACAGATGGCCGCACGGTGACCATTACTTCCCTCCTGCTAGACTTGGACCAACTCACCGCGCTTTGGCCGCAGGTGCCGCGCCAAGTGAAAACGAAATGGGTGTGTTTTCTGTAAAACAGGCAAACAACTTACCTTTGCCCTTTAACCTCTTAACCAATGGAACTCAACTTCAAAGTCATAGGCCAAGGCCAACCGCTTATCATTCTTCACGGGCTCTTCGGGACGCTGGACAACTGGCAGACGCTGGGCAAACAGTTCTCAGAGACGTTTCAAGTGTATCTGGTGGATTTACGCAACCACGGCCGTTCTCCGCATTCAGATGATTTCAGTTATCAGTTAATGTCTGATGACCTGCTGGAATTCATTGACACCCATAACCTCCAGAACCCTTACATTCTGGGGCATTCCATGGGCGGAAAGGTGGCGATGAACTTCGCGCTGCAGCACCCAGAAAAACTGGGCAAATTGCTGGTAGCAGATATTGCGCCCAAGGCTTATCCGCCGCACCATGATGATATTCTGGCCGGTTTTCACTCCATTGATTTGGCAGCTATTGAAAGTCGGCAAGACGCAGATGAAAAACTAGCCGAACTGGTCCCAGATTTCGGGACGAGGCAATTTTTGCTGAAGAACCTGTACCGTCAAGAGGACAACAGTTTTGCGTGGCGTTTGAATCTGGCGGGAATCGAAAAGAATCTAGACCACATTTTGGGCAACATTGAATCACAAACGCCTTTTGACAAACCCACGCTATTCATCAGGGGCGGCACGTCGCGGTACATCAAACCCGAGCAGGATTTAGCCCAGATTCAGACTTTGTTCCCGCAGGCCGAAATCAAGACGATTGAAGGTGCCGGCCACTGGCTGCACGCCGAAAAACCCGCTGATTTCTACCAACTTACCATGGCCTTTTTGCAGGCGTAAACTTTAACCCATGGCGACACCCGCAAAAGGCACGCTCTTCCTGATTCCCACGGTGCTGGCTGAAGACACGGCTTCGGCGGTTATTTGTCAGCAAGTGGCCGAAGTCACCGCAAAGTTGAATTACTTTCTGGTGGAAAATGCGCGCACGGCCCGGCGCTACATCAAGTCCATTGCGCCCAGCCAAACCATAGAAAACCTACAAATAACCGTCATCGACAAAAATTCTACGGATGCGGAGCTGACGGCAGCTTTAAAACCATTATTGGCGGGGCAAGATGCAGGCGTGATTTCAGAAGCAGGCTGTCCCGGTGTGGCCGACCCCGGTGCGGAACTGGCGCGGCTGGCGCACCAACACGGCGTGAAAGTAGTGCCCTTGGTGGGGCCTTCGGCGATTTTGATGGGCTTGATGGCTTCAGGGTTTAACGGGCAGAGCTTTGCGTTCCATGGTTATTTGCCTATTGAGAAACGGGAGCGCGTGCTGGCGTTGAAGAATCTGGAAAAGGAAATGGCGGTGAAAGACCAGACGCAGATTTTCATGGAAACGCCGTACCGCAACCGCCAGATGGTAGAAGACCTGTTGCAAAACCTGAACAAAGACACCAAGCTCTGCATTGCGGCCAACATCACAGGTTCAGATGAATTCATCAAAACCCTGCGCGTAGTCGACTGGAAAGGCAAAGTACCGGACCTGCACAAACAACCGGCGGTGTTCTTGATTTATAAGCGGTAGCTGCATTTTCCGTTTTCGGCTTCATTTCCAGAAACGAGCCAGAAAACAGGAATTATAGGTTTTTGAGTACTGTTTTAGTCTACCTCCCAATCAGCATAGTCAAACCATCTCTCTTGGCCAGTTCTCATATATAGAATTTTCCGTTTCTTAGGTTTTTCCAACTTCCCTGTCTTCTTGTTGTAAACCCTTGAATCCTCATTGTCATAATAGACAATGCCTTTTTTGTCACAGCTTTGCAAAAGCTTAATATGCACAAAGAAATCTTTAGTATTCAGCCCAATTATTCTTCCGGTTGCAATACAAGAATCATCGTCATATTTGTCTTCTTGCCCCTTTGAAGAATATCCTTGCCTGTAAAGAAATGCAACAGTATCTCCAATAACATATTCAGCAAAATCAACCCTTTTGCTTTCTAGCTCTTCTTTCTTAGCTTTTTCCCAATAATTGATATAATAAACAATTTGTTCATCAAGTTTCAGAGGTTTATTATTTAGGGTGCGATGATAACTATCTAATATAATCCCAGACATATCATCTGGATGCTGAATACCTTTCTCGTTAAAATATTTTGAAAGCCGGGAACCAGCCCATAACTGCCAGTTATTCCTCATCCAAGTGCCAAATCCATGGTGTACTCTTCCAGTAAATTCTTCTTCAGTCAATTGCTTAACTTTTAATTTTATGCTGTCAGACCAGAACGAATTTATTTGATTAAAGCAATCTTCTAAATCTTTGGGAATATAAACTCCCCTTAAGCTATCTGTGACAAACCTCACCTTATCTTCTTTTGCCCATTGCTGTTCAATCTTTTGGTAAGGTTTGAGAAGGGCGGCTTCATTTAATTTTTCTCCCAGTAGAAAATGCTTAAATGCAGCTAAGATGACAGTCTCTTGATGGGCCAAAACTCCTTTCTTGCCCAAGTATTTAGTAACTCCCTTATATGGCTGATTTGTCCAGTTATAAACAGTTTTATAATCACCACCCCAAGGGTAGCTCAACTTTTTTAGCTCGCTCTCAGGAATCTTCTTTATAACTGATTTCAGACTATCTGAGGCATCATTATTTAAGAATAGAACAGCCTGAGATAGATTTTTAGGAAGTTCACTCGTTTGCCCAAGGCAGAGGGTTGAGGTTAGAAAAACAAGGGCTGATATGATTCTAAGAAGCCTCATTATAGTTTCATAAGTTGATTCTTAAAAAAGACACATACACTTTCCCGTTTTCGGCTTCATTTCTGGAAATGAAGCCGAAAACGGGAAATTTTATTTGCGCAGGAGCCAGCCCTCGGGGTTAAGGTTGGATTGGTTTTTCCAGATTTGGAACTGGAGTTCTGAGGTGCCGTCGGCGTCTGTGGAGACCGTGCCGATGGTGTCTTTGATGTTGATTTCCTGGCCTTCAGTCACGTTCACGGTGCGTAGTTTGGCATAAACGGTAAAATACTCACCGTGCTGCACCATCACAATGTTGCCCATGCCCGGTATGGTCTGCACCGCCCGCACAATACCGCTGAAGATTGCCCGCACCCGTTCATTGGAGCCTGTCTGAATGTCTATTCCGCGGTTTTCTACTACCACGTTTTTAAGCACAGGGTGCGCCTGTCGCCCGAAGCGCTGCGAGATAAAACCCCGTTCCACAGGCCAGGCAAACCGCCCTTTGTTCCCGGCGAAATTAGACGAAATTACTTCGCCCTCAGGGGTCAAAGTCACACGGTTGCTGCTGGTGGCGGTTTTTTTAGCCACAGGCGCGGGCGCCGATTTTCCTTCACGCGCGGCAGCGGCGGCCTCACGGGCAGCTTTGGCGGCGGCAGCTCTCTCGGCAGCGCGGGCAGCCCGAGCAATTTCTTCGCGCACCAGATTGGCAATTAAGTTGTCTAACTGGCGCACGGCCTGCTGGCGCTGCTCCAGTTCCTGCTTTAAAGACTGCTCTTGCAAACTCAATTGTTGAATTACCTGGTCCTGCTGGTCATGCATGCCCAACAGGTTTTTGTTCTCGCTCAACTGTACGTTTAAAAGGCTCTTTTTCTGCTGCTTTTGGGTAGTGAGCGTGGTGAGTTGTTGATTTAGGTTCTGCTGGGTCTGTTCAATGGCAGCGGCCTGTTTCTTGCGGGCCTCAGTGTATTGCCTGAGGTAGCGCATGCGCCGCATCATCTGGTTAAAAGACTCAGACGCGAACAGAAACATCAGTTTATTGTAGCTGTTGGCCGTTTTGGAAGCCGCGTAAATCATGCGGCTGTACTCCCGCTTCAGGCGCTCCAAGTCCGTCTGCGTCTCCATCACTTTTTCCTCGGTGGTCTGCAGGTCTTTGTCCAGGAAAGTGATTTCGGTGGAAATGTTGTTGATGACACCTTTCTGGACCGTGATTTTCTCTTTGATGACATTTAACTGCCCCAAAGAAGCTTGTTTCTTTTGGGCGGTCTGTTGCAGAATGCGGTTGGCTTCTTTGATGCGGCGTAAGTTGGCGGCTTTCTCGCGCTCCAACTGGGCCTTGCTCTTTACCGGCTGCTTTGTGGTGCGCGCGGTCTTCTTCTGCGCCTGCGCATGAAAAGGAACCTGCAGCAAAAAGGAAAAGAAAAGGAAAAGAAGGCCGAGCCTATTTGCGTTCATACCCCGAAGGTACAGAAAAAGGAAAGTCCAGGGAAGTTTCTGACGTGGAAACCTGGCTGTGCTTCACTACCACTATGTTATTTTTGGCCGTGTTGCCCTCTGGCTGCTGAATGGTGAGCAGCAATGAATGCGCGAAAGAACGGCCGTTCAGGTCAGAGAAATCTTGGTAATCCACCGTCATCAAGTCTTTGTTGCCTAGGTTCCGGACTTCGGTGCGCTTGAGTTTGTAGCGGGTGGTGTCAATGAACTGGTCAATCTGCAGATTGCTGCGCAGTTGGCGCACGTGTTGTACGGGTCCGTCTAGGTTCACTTTCTCTTTGCTAGGGTCGCCGGGCACGTAATTCCCCAAGATAACCTCTTGCAGCGTTTTGAAATCCACGTCAATCTTGTACTGCTGGGCCAGCTTGGCGTAAGAGCCAATCACGTATTCGTCTTTGAGCTTGTTCACAATGTATACTGAGTCTGGCGTGATTTTCAGGCGCGCCACCTCAAAGCCAATCTTCTGCACTGAGGCCCAGATGACCTCGTTCTTCTTCATTCTAATGGTGATGTTGGCGCTCAGGCCGCTGTTCTCGCTCTGTACTTTGCCTTTGGCCGTGAAAAACTGGAAGTCTGTGTTGACTACGCTGATTTTGTTGATTTTCTCAGGGCCTGCGCCTACAGAAGTGCCAGGGGTGACTTTCTTCTGACAGCCCGCCAACACCAGTAGCCCAAGAGCCAGGGAGAAAAATAGATGCTTATTCATACAGTCGCTTGTCTTTAATTTTCTTGCTGATGGCATCTGACGCGCCACCCACCTGGCTGGCGCGAACCCACTGCTTGAGCGCCAGGTCTTTCTGACCCAGTTGGTACAGCACATCGCCGTAATGCTCAATAATGGTAGCATCTGAAGACACCGCCACCGCTTTCTCTAATACGCGTTTGGCCTCTGCGTAGTCTTTCATTTTATACAAAACCCACGCATAGGTGTCTAAATACGTGGCGTTTTCTGGAAACTGCGCCACCAGCACCCCCGCCATAGCCTTGGCTTTGGGCAAGTTCTGACTTCTCAGCGACAAGAAATAACTGTAGTTGTTCAGCGCATGCGGGTTGGCCGGGTCTAGTTGCAGTACCGCTTCATAGGCTTGGTCAGACTGGTCAAACTGCTCCAGGGAATTGTAGGCATCGCCTAGCTGCAGGTTGAACTGCAGGAAAAGCTCGCGGTTGTTGGCAGAAAGCCGGCGGCCGTACTCCAGAGATTTGGCAGCTTTGCTGTAGTTTTTGTTGATTAAGTGCCCCGTGCCGTTGTAGAACCAGAACATGGCTTGGTTGGGGAAGAACTCCAGCGCCCGCTCAGAATGCAGAATCAAAGAATCAGTCTGGTTCATCTCGCCGTCCAGCAAGACAATCTGCTGCCAGATTTTGAAATGCCCGGGGTCCAGCTTCACGGCTTTGAGGTAATTGTCACGCGCGGCCAATTTCTTGTCTGAGTTCACGTAAATGTCACCGGCTACGGCAAAAGCTTTGGCTTCTGTTGGATGCGTTTTGGTGGTCAGTTCGGCTAGTTTAATGGCTTGTACCGCTACTTTCTCGTTGGGCAATCTTCTGATGTAATCTACCAGAATTTTGACCTTGGAGTCAATGTCCAGCGTAGGGCTGCTGAACGCTTGTTCCAGTTGCACATCGGCTTCGGCGGTTTTGCCTTGCTGTTGCAGCAAATCTGCCAGCATCAAGCGGCCGTAGGCATTTTCTGGGGCTACGCGTATGGCGCGTTCGGCCATTTTGATGGCATCTGGCACGCGTTTGTTCACGGCCAGAATTTCGGCCTGGGCCAATAAGTATTTTACTTCCTCTGGGTTGGCGGCAATCAGGTTTTCGCCTTCCAGCAAAGCTTTGGCCAGATTGTTCTGCTTGAGGTAAATCTGCTGTTTCTTAAAAGAAATCTCTTCCTGAAGCCCGTACTTCTGCTCAATCTGCCCCAGCGTCTGCAATGCTTCGTCTAAGCGGTTCTTGGCGAGATAAAGGTCGGTGAGGTTGAACAGGTACTGCTCTGTGTTGGGAATTTCCTGCGTGAGGCGCGCGTACACCTTTATGGCGTCATCATACTGCTGCTGGTTGGTGTAGAGTTGGGCCAGCAAAAGATGGTAATAGGTGTTGTTGGGCTCCAGGTCAACCGCTGCTTTGGCAAACGGCATTGCTCCCCGCACGCTGCCCATCAGCAGGCTGGTTTCGGCTACTTTGTAGTTGATGGCTGCGTTGTTCGGGCTGATGGCGTAGGCGCGCTGAAACCGGTCCAGGGCCTTGGTGTATTCCTCCAGCATGAAGAATTTCATGCCTTCCAGAAAATAGGACTCACTTAGTTGCTGCTCCTGTTGGCTGAGATTCAGGGGCTGGGCAGCTTCAGCGGGAGCGCTTCGCTCCTTCTTCCGCTCAGATTGGGCATACCCGTTCTCGCCTGCCACCAAAACCCCGCAAAGGGCCGCTACTACCGTGAGTCCTCTCTTCCACATATCTTTTAGTCCATTTCTAGCCGCGCAGCACGTTGTAATCGCCTAGGCTCAGGTCAGACGGCGTGCCTTCAAAGACTGCCGAATTGCCTACCATGGAATTACTGATCAGCGCGTTTTTAATAGTACTGCTCTCCTGCACAATGCTGTTGCTCAGCACAGAACCGCTCACCTGCGTGTTGTTCCCAATAGAAACGTGCGGACCTACCACTGAATTGTTCAACACCACGTTTTCACCCAAATACACCGGCGGAATAATCACTGAATTGGTCACCGTGGCCGAAGAAGAAACCAAGCCTTCTTCGTCTTTGATGTACTCCAGATAGCGTTGGTTGGTATACACGGTAGCGTCTTTGTTGCCGCAGTCCAGCCACTCAGAAATTGGGCCCGGTATGAACACAGAGCCTTTGTTCTTCATGTTCTCCAGCGCGTTGGTCAACTGGAACTCGCCTTTGTCTTTAATGTCATTGTCCAGCAAATACTGCAACTCACTGCGCAGGTACTCGCCGTCTTTGAAGTAGTAGATACCTATGATGGCCATGTCAGATACAAACTCCTGCGGCTTCTCCACAAAATCAGTAATCTGGCCTTTCTCGTTCAGTTTCACCACGCCAAACGGACGCGGGTCTTCTACGCGCTGCACCCAAATAGTGCCTTCGGCGGACGTATCTAATTTAAAATCGGCTTTGAACAAGGTATCAGCAAACGCCACCACCACGTTGCCTTTCAAAGCGCTCTGGGCGCACAGGATGGCGTGGGCCGTGCCCAGGGGCTCGTCTTGGTAATGGATAGAACCAACGGCACCAACAGACTCAGCAATCTTCATCAGCTTGGCCTCTACCTCTTTCCCGAAACGCCCGATGATAAAGGCTACTTCCTCAATGGGCTCGTTGCACACTTTAGCAATATCTTCTACCAGACGCTGCACAATGGGCTTGCCGGCAATAGGAATAAGGGGTTTAGGAACCGTGAGGGTGTGGGGACGCATGCGCTTTCCCATGCCGGCCATTGGTACAATAATTCTCATAGTAAATCTTAGGTATAAGTGATAATACGTACCGCCTACCTACGGACAGACGGGAATTTAGATATAGTTCAAACGCTATTTTTGGGCTCATTTCTGAAAACGAAGCCAAAAACGGAAATCTTATTTTTTGCCAGTGCTGCCGTAGCCACCAAAACCGCGCTCTGTCTCAGAGAGTTCCGCGGCTTCTTGCCAGGCTACCCGTTCATATTTGGCCACCACCATCTGGGCAATGCGTTCCCCGTCTTCTACAACGAAGTCTGTGTCTGAGAGGTTGACCAACAATACCTTGATTTCACCTCTATAATCGGCGTCAATGGTGCCGGGGCTATTCACAATAGAGATGCCGTGCTTGTAGGCAAGGCCGCTGCGGGGCCTGATCTGGGCTTCGTGGCCTTCGGGCAGCTCAATGCTGAGGCCGGTGGGCACCAACGCGCGTTGCAATGGTTTCAAGGTCAAGGCTCCTTCTAAATTGGCACGCAAGTCCAACCCGGCCGAATGCTCGGTGGCATATTCTGGCAAGGCGTGCCTGCCACTGTTGATTACTTTAATGTTCACTCTTGAGGTCATAGACAGCTAAGATAACAATTATCTGTTGAACAGCAGCTTCCTGGGCTTTTCTACCACCCAAACCACCGCTAAAAACACGCCGCAAAGTGCGAAGTGGTACACCTGCCGAAGCCAGAAATTCTCCAAATCCCAGGTATAACCCACCCAAATCAGCGCCGAAGCCAGCAGCAAATACCCAAAAATAGCTTTCAACGGATACGGCACCGGGAAATACTTCTGACCCAGCGCATAACACACCGCCGCCATGGCCACATAACAGAGCAAGGCCGCAATCGCGCTGCCCATGTAGCCCAGCACTGGAATCAGCAGGTAATTAGCGGCCACCGTAACAATCGCGCCAAAAATGGTGATGTACGTGCCGTAAAAAGTTTTATCGGTGAGCTTGAACCAGACGGTGAGGTTGTAATAGACGCCGTTGAACAAATAGGCCAGCAGCAGCACCGGCACTACTTCCATGCCCGTACGGTAGCTTTCACGGCCCAGGAAATACTGGAAAATGTCTAGGTTCACACTGATGCCCAGATACACCAAGGCGCAGAAAATCACGAACCAGCGCATGACCACCGCAAACGTGTTGGGCGAGTTCTTGTCCTGCGCCTGCGAGAAGAAAAACGGCTCAGCCGCATACCGGAAGGCCTGAATAATCAGACTCATCATAATCGCTAGCTTGTAGTTCGCGCCAAAGATTCCCAACGCTGCTTCATTGCTGGTGCCGGGATAGAAATTCTCTGGGAGCCAATCTTCCAGCATTAACCTAGACAACATTTCGTTGGTGGCACCGGCCAAGCCCATAAATAAGATGGGAAAGGCGTACACGAGCATTGGCCACAGGAAACCAAAATCAAGCTTGAACCTGAAATCAGCGAGCTGTCGCCAGAGCAAGGGAATAAACAGCAGGTTGGCCACCATGTTCACCGCAAAAATATAACCCACGCCCAGCTCAGGATTATAAATAGTTCTGACGAACGGCTGCAGAAGCGTAAAATAATCGCCTTGGTAGACGTGCCGGCAGAACACCAAAAAGAACAGGTTACCACCAATAACCAACAGAATATTGGTGAGCCTGATGGTGGCAAATTGAATGGCCTTGTTCTGCAAGCGCAGCCGCGCAAACGGAATGGCTACCAACGCATCTACGCCCATGGTGATGGCCAGCCAGATAATGTATTTCTCCTGCCCCGGATAACCAAGACTTTCGGCGATGGGTTGTGCGCCAATGATAAACGCCGCCGTAAGTAACAGACTGGAGGTCAAAACCATGCTCTGCACTTTGTGGTACAAATCCAGCTGGTCAGCGCCCTCTTTGTTGGCGAAGCGGAAAAATGCCGTTTCCATGCCGTAGGTGTACACAATGTTCAGGAAGGCGACAAAGGCGTAGAGTTTGGTCACCACCGCGTATTCCTCGGGCGCGAACACGCTGGTATAGACCGGCACCAGCAGGTAATTGAGCGCCCGGCCCACAATGCTGCTCAGCCCGTAGGCCGCCGTCTGGCCCATCAGTTTCTTGGCGAGGCTCATAGCAGGGAATTCTTAAAAGGAATATGCACGTGATAAAGGGCTTGTAACGATAATCCCGTTTTCAGGCTCATTTCTGAAAATGAAGCCGAAAACGGGATTTAGTATTCTTGTAAACGACGTAATGCTGGCTTTATTCTCCTTTGAATTCGGGTTTGCGTTTCTCTAAAAAGGCGCTGGTGCCTTCTTTGAAGTCCTCAGACCCGCAGCAGCGGCTAAACGAGTTGGCCTCGGTCTGGTAGCCGTGCTCCTCTTTGTCATACCAAGCGTTCACGCAGTCCACAATCATGCCCACGGCAATGGGCGCCTTGGCGACAATCTTGCGCATGATTTCCAGACACTTCGGCATCAGGTCCTCTGCAGAGGTAACGTGGTTCACCAAGCCGATCTCCTTGGCCTCAGCCGCCGAAATCAGGTCACCGGTCATCATTAGTTCCATGGCTTTGCCTTTGCCCACCAACTGCGTAAGGCGCTGCGTGCCGCCGTAGCCGGGAACCAAGCCTAAGTTTACTTCGGGCTGCCCGAAGCGGGCATTCTCAGAGGCCACGCGTATGTGGCAGGCCATAGACAATTCACAACCGCCGCCCAGCGCAAAACCGTTCACGGCGGCAATCACCGGCTTGGGGCACTCTTCAATCATGGCGAAAACCTCTTGGCCACGTTCAGAAAACCTGCGCCCGTTCACTTCATTCAGTTCGGCTATCTCCGCTATGTCTGCGCCGGCCACAAAGGCTTTCTCACCAGAGCCCGTCAAGATAATGCCGCGCACGTCTGTGTCATCATACACGTCTTGCATGGCGGCATTGATCTCCTTCACAGTCTCAATGTTGAGCGCGTTCATCTTGCTAGGCCGGTTGATGGTGATAAACAAAATCCCTTCTTTGTTCTCCAGCAACAGGTTGTTGTATTGGGCCATGGGTATTTTCTAAGGGTAAGGAAAATCTAAACAGAAAGGCGCAAATATAAAGAAAACAAAACAAAATATTCCCTTTCCAACAACTTGCAAAATATTGCCGAAATCTGCTCATTTTTCTCTGAAACCGACATCTAACCTGGCTAAAAATTACGTTACTTCACAGAAATCAGGAACTGCCGCGCGCTATTTAAAGTTAAGAGGCATACCGCTAACCCTTTGTGGTCTATTCATTTATGACACATTTTTTCAGAACTTTAGTAGCAGCCTTGACGGTTCTGCTTTTCTTTGCCGGCACCGCGCCCGTGGCCGCGCAATTCTCCAACCCCAAGAAGTCTAAAAAGGAAGTCAAGCGAAAAGGCCCCGATGGCGTTGCCCGCGGCCGCGCCTCTGCGGGTAACGCAGACCGCAAGCTTTTGCTGGACCGCCAGTCGGCCATTGCTAAGGCGCAGGCCAACGGCGGCGGATACACCGGCCCCAAATATTCTTTGCCTAAAAACCAGTATGAAACCGGCAAAGGCGGTTTTGCCGCCGGCACGTACCAAAACAAGGTAAAGGCCAAAAAGACCAAGCAGAAGAAGTCTAAGAAAGTAATTGACCAGGAAAACCCCAACGGCAGGCTCTACCAAGCGGGCCTCAAGAAACGAAACCGTAAGTTCCTGTTCTTTTAACGAGTTATAGTTTTTCTTGAAAAAGCCTTTCCTGTATGAATGCGGGAAAGGCTTTTTTATGGGCTCAGGTTTCTATTTTTGGGCTCATTTCTGGAAATGCGCCCAAAAATAGAAATTGTCTGGCCCTGGGTTTTCCTCCTTTTTAGGAGGAAGCAATTGGCACAGACGCTCGCAGGTCTTGCAGACGCTACGAGGTCTTTTGAGCCAAGGCTTTTCGCCACTTCAACCGCTAAAAACAAGTCATTGTCTCTACAATCACAGAGAACGAAAAACTGCACTGATGCTTTTTTATTTCCTATAGAGACAACGGCACCGCCTTATCTCCCATGCGTTGCTTTCTTCTTCTGAATACCTTTACGCGTGCATACCAATATCACTAACTCAAAAGACCTCGTAGCGTCTGCAAGACCTGCGAGCGTCTGTGCCAGTAGTCGTAGTCAATAAAAAGACCTATTAAGTCTGCTAATAATCCGTTTTCGACCTCATCCCTAAAAACGAGCTCAAAAACAGAACTTGTGCTTTTGCTAAACACTAGAAGCCAAACCTTTCTCTTGCTAAACCCAAATAACCAGCAAAACAAAAAGCCCCGCTCTTTGCAGGCGGGGCTTCTCTTTCACTAGAATTCTAGATCAGCTGATTACAGCGTACGCTTGATTTCTTTCTCTTCGTAGGCTTCAATCACGTCACCTTGCACCAGATCATTGAAGTTCTTGATGCTGATACCGCACTCGTAGCCGGTCCGTACCTCAGACGCATCGTCTTTGAAACGCTTGAGGGCCAGGATCTCACCGGAGTGCACCACAATACCATCACGTACAATTCTGATCTTAGAGTTACGGGTGATGACCCCATCTGTGACCATACAGCCGGCAATGGTACCCACCTTGGTGATTTTGAACACCTCACGAACTTCTACGTTGGCGGTTACTTCCTCTTTCACCGTTGGTGCCAACATACCTTCCATGGCGTCTTTCAACTCATTGATGGCGTTGTAGATGATAGAGTACAACCTGATGTCAATCTCTTCCTGCTCGGCCAGTTTACGGGCATTCACAGACGGTCTCACCTGGAAACCAATGATGATCGCATCAGAGGCCGAAGCCAGCAATACATCTGATTCTGAAATCTGACCCACGCCTTTGCTCAGGATGTTCACCTGCACCTCTTCGGTAGAAAGCTTCAGTAATGAGTCAGAAAGTGCCTCCACAGAACCATCCACGTCACCGCGTACAATCACGTTCAACTCCTTAAATGTACCGATGGCCAAACGACGACCGATTTCATCAAGGGTGATGTGTTTCTTGGTACGCATGCTCTGCTCACGCTGCAACTGCTGGCGGTTTACGGCAATGTCACGGGCTTCACGCTCGGTTTCCATGACCACAAACTTGTCACCGGCCTGCGGCGCGCCGTCAATACCCAACACCTGAATTGGCATAGATGGTCCGGCGTTTTTATGGCGCTTGCCCAGTTCATCGGTCATGGCTTTCACTCTACCGTAGTGGGATCCCGCTACCAGAATGTCACCAATTTTCAATGTACCAGTTTGAACAAGAACGGTGGCTACGTAACCTCTACCTTTATCTAAGGCAGCTTCAATCACAGTACCCACGGCACGGCGGTCTGGGTTGGCTTTCAGTTCAAGGAGTTCGGCCTCCAGCAATACTTTGTCAAGGAGTTCATCAATGCCTTGTCCGGTCTTAGCGGATATTTCCTGGCTTTGATATTTACCTCCCCATTCTTCCACCAAAACGTTCAACTGGGCAAGTTCCTCACGAATCTTGTCTGGGTTGGCGGTTGGCTTGTCAATCTTGTTAATGGCAATCACAATAGGAGACCCGGCCGCTTGCGCGTGGTTGATGGCTTCCTTGGTTTGTGGCATCACGTTATCATCAGCTGCTACTACAATAATAACAACGTCTGTTACTTTGGCACCACGGGCACGCATGGCGGTAAAGGCCTCGTGACCCGGTGTATCCAGGAACGTGATTTCTTTGCCCGCTTCAGTAGTTACCTGGTAGGCGCCAATGTGCTGGGTGATACCACCCGCCTCACCGGCCGTTACCTTGGTTCTTCTGATATAATCCAGCAAAGAGGTTTTACCATGATCCACGTGACCCATGATGGTCACAATTGGAGCGCGTGGCAATAGATCCTCTTCAGCATCTACTTCCTCAATGCCTGTATTTTCTTCTTCCTCGGCAGAGGCGAATTGAATGTCATAGCCAAATTCATCTGCAATGATGGTAATGGCCTCGGCATCTAGACGCTGGTTGATGGATACGAACATACCCAAGTTCATACAGGTCTTGATCACTTCGTTCACGCTCACATCCATGAGCGCCGCCAAGTCATTGGCAGACACGAACTCGGTTACTTTCAGCGTTTTAGACTCTGCTTGCTCCTGCATTCTGCGCTCATCAGCAGCATCTGCCACAGCCGAACGTTTCTCTCTTCTATATTTGGAACGGTTTCCTTGGTTTCCGCCTTTGCCACCGCTCAAACGGGCCAACGTGGCCTTGATCTGATCCTGAATTTCCTTGTCGGTTAATTCAGCGCGTGGGGCTCCCGGAGCGCCAGGGCGTTGGCCCGGTCCACCCGGACGAGCACCTGGGCCACCCGGACGGTTGCCTTGGTAGCCGCCGCCTGGTCTGCCTGGTCCGCCCACACCGCCTTGGCGGTTGGCCGCCTGACCTGTTCCTAACGGACGGGTGCTGGTAGCTCTGTCACCGGCGCGGTGGCCTTGTGGGGCTGGTGTTCCGCCTGGTCCGGTTTTAGGAACTTCAATGCGCTTGCGTTTCTTTTTGTCGCCGCCCTGGCCTGGTTGCCCAGGTTGTCCCGGGGTGCCGGGTTGGTTGCCTCTGCGGCGCTCGTCAGAAGAAGCCACGGGCTTACCGCCTTTGCCTCTACCACCGCTCACCGGCAATTCAATCTTACCCAACACGGTCAAGCCTTTCAGCTGGTCTGCCTGAGCTTTAATGGTTTCCTGGGGTTCTTCTGGCGCCGAAGGCGTTTCTGTCACCGGGGCAGCCGGCGCGGCTGGTGCTACAGGAGCCGCAGGCGCTTTAGGGGCTTCTACCGGTGCTGCTGGAGCAGCAGCTTTAGGAGCCTCCGGGGCTGGGGCCGGGGCCGCAGCTTTTGGTGCCTCAGCCACCGGAGCGGGTGCCTTTGGAGCTTCAGGCGCAACGGGTGCTTCTGGGGCTTTTGGGGCAGGTGTTGCTGGCGCGGCAGCTGGCTTTTCTGCCACCGGGGCTGCCGGTGGTGTGGGAACTGCCTCTGGAGCAGGTTTTTCTGCGGCCGGCGCTTCTGCTGGTTTGGCAGGCGCCGCTGGGGCAGGTGTAGCTGGTTTTTCTGCCGCAGGTGCTGGAGCCGGGGCCGGTTTAGCCGGAACGGGTCTGCCTTTGGCATCTAACTCTATCTTGCCTAACACCTTAATACCTGGCAATGATGCGCCAGACACTGGGGCGGCTGCAGGGGCTGGTGCCGAAGGTGCCGGAGCCGCTGGTTTGGGCGCTTCGGGCTGCTGGGTTCTCACCTGGTTAGACTTGATGAGCATCTCGGGCTCTGGGTCCTGGGCCTTTTTAGGCTCTGGGCGCTCGGCCTCGGCTGGTTTCTTACCGGGGAGATTCAAATCTGCCGCCTCGGCCTTGGCCTGCATAGAGGAAGCAAATTCTTTCGACAGCATATTGAACTGCTCCGGGGTAATTTTTGAAGTAGGTTTATTCTCGACATCCACTCCCTTTTTCTCCAGGAACTCCACCACGGTGGAAGTACTGATGTTCAAGGTGGTGGCTACCTGTTTAAGCCTCATCGATCTTTCTTCTGACATGTTCAAATATGCTGTTATAATACTATTGTGTTAGATACTCTACTCATTAAAAAAGGATGGGTTGGCCTTGACGACGACGCGTTTTTAACCTGTTCCCCGAAAAATAGGCCGTAACGGCGCCCATCCTTCTGGCAGATTAAATAACCCGGTAGCTGAAGCGTACCACTAGTTGTTGTTCTCTTCTGGCTCAGACTCAGATTCTGTTTCTGCCTCTGATTCAAATTCAGAACGAATGATTTTGAGCAGGTCTTCTACCGTCTCTTCCTCTAGTTCTGTTCTGCGCACTAAATCTTCTTTGGTCACGGCCAGCACGCTGCGTCCGGTGTCCAGGCCAATGCGCTTGAGCTCGTCAATCACCCAGGCCTCAATCTCATCTGAGAATTCTTCCAGGTCAATGTCCTCCTCAAACCCTTCGGTTTCTCTGAATACGTCTATTTCCAAACCAACCAGTTTACTGGCGAGTTTGATGTTCTGACCGCCTTTTCCAATGGCCAATGACACTTGGTCTGGCTTCAGGAATACAGACACGCGACCGGTTTCTTCGTTGATCTTGATGCTGCCAATCTTAGCTGGGCTCAAGGCCCGCTGAATGTACAGCTCCATGTTGTCTGTGTAGTTGATCACGTCAATGTTCTCGTTCTCCAACTCCCTAACAATGGTATGGATACGCGAACCTTTCATGCCCACACAGGCACCCACCGGGTCAATACGGTCATCATACGATTCTACGGCCACTTTGGCGCGCTCGCCGGGCTCCCGCACAATCTTTTTGATAGTGATTAAGCCGTCAAAGATCTCAGGCACCTCATTTTCAAACAGACGCTCCAGGAACTGTGGAGAAGTACGGGAAAGAATAATCTTTGGCGTACCGTTGATGATTTCCACGCGCTGCACCACCGCCCGCACCACGTCACCTTTGCGGTAACGGTCTTTGGGGATCTGCTCGCCTTTAGGGATTAACAGCTCGTTGTCCTCAGAATCCAGAATCAGCACCTCGCGGTTCCACACCTGGTACACTTCACCGGAAATGATTTCGCCTACCTGGTCTTTGTATTTCTGGTACAGCAAGTCTTTCTCCAGATCTTTCACGCGCTGGATTAAGGTCTGGCGCGCGGTCAACACGGCTCTACGGCCGAAGTCTTCCAGCTTAATCAGCTCAGACACTTCCTCGCCAACTTCAAAGTCAGGCTCAATCTTGATGGCCTCTGAGAATGGAATCTTATCAGTGTCCCAGATATCTTCTGAGTTATCGTCTACAATTTCGCGGTTACGCCAAATCTCCAAATCGCCTTTCTCCACGTTCAGGATGATGTCGAAATTCTCGTCTGTGCCCCACTTCTTCCGGATCATGGTACGGAACACGTCCTCCAAGATCCGCATCATGGTAGGGCGGTCAATGTTCTTGAACTTCGCGAACTCCGCAAACGATTCGATCAATATTGAGCTATCCATGTCTTGTCTTATTTAAAAGAGATTACAATCTGCGCTTTCACAATGTCTAGGTACGGCACCTTTACGGGCTCCTGCAAAGACACTTTGTGTTTCACTTTTACTTCTTCGGCAAATAAAATTCCGTCTATTTCTACTTCCTGCAGCACGCCTACTTTTTCTACGCCGCCGGCCAAGGTTATTTTGATGTTGCGGCCCACGTTTTTAGCGAACTGCCGGGCTTCTGTCAAAGGATAATCCACGCCCGGCGATGACACTTCAATGGAATACTCCAGTTCCTCGCCGTACGTTTCCTCAATCTGCTTAGAGACCCGGCGGCTGATCTTGGCGCACTGCTGAATGGTGATGCCCTGGTCGCCGTCGGCTAAGATGGTCACTTTGGGCCTAACCGGCGTGTCAGACACATGCACGCTCACAATGAACAAGTCTGGCTCGGGCAGTGCTTCTTGGGCAAAGTCTTCTATTTTTCTCTGGTCTAAGGCCATTCGTGCGCTTGCTAACAAATAAAAAGGGGGACTCTCTCGTCCCCTCTCCTTCCATTTAATCGCACAAATGTACAAATAAATCAACTGAAACACAAGCAACCGCCTATTAAGTACGTTACGTGTTCTTTTTACAGAAAAATTTTTGGAGGATTTTTTTGGAGGGCGGTGTGTTTTTGGCTTCGTTTTGGGAAATGAGCCCAAAAACGAAAAAATTGATAATTGTTGGTTGCTGCTTGTTTATAAGTGGTGAAACTGAAAGAATACTTATCAACTGCAGATTCCCCCTTTGAAAGGAACGAAGGGAGATGTTTATATTTCAAGGTCATCCTGGGCCTGTCGAAGGATCTAACGAAGATTATTGCTTTCCTTTTCTTGACTTTCAGAGGTGTACAAGCAGTTTCCTTCGCCGTTTTTGGTGTTATCACCAACAACGGCGAACTGCGTTTCAACCAGCCATTGTGCACGCAGTTTGCCTCCCTTCCAAACCGCCGTTTCATCCTGAGTTTCACAAGACGGCTCTTTCCATAGTCGGGCTCCGAGCGCTCACGGCCGCGAGGCCCAGCCTTCCCCTCTCGCGCTGTACCAGCTTCCTGGCGCCTTCGCCACCCGCCTGCCGGTGACGGAACCTGCTTAGGCGCTCGATGGAAAGCCTGGAAAAGGTGCTAGTTGGTAGGCAGTCTATCATGAAAGACCTCACAGGTTTTGGAAACCTGTGAGGTCTGCGCCAATTGCGTTTTCGGGCTCCGGATTTGAAATGGAGGTGAAACTGGAAAATCTGCGTGCCGGGTGTAGAGACCAGGCACTGCTTTGTCTCTACGGTTGAGGAACCGACTGCTGTTGCTCAAAAGACCTCGTAGCGTGCGCAGCTACTACGAGCGTCTATGCCAATTTCCGTTTTTGCCCCTATTTCCAGAAACGAGCCCGAAAACGGAAATTGGTTAAGAGAACAACCTGAATACCACAAACGCTGACACATACGCCAGACCAGTCATGTAAATCAACTGCAGGATGGGCCATTTCCAGCCTTTGGTTTCGCGGTAGACCACGGCAATGGTGCTCATGCATTGCATGGCGAAGACGTAGAAAATCAATAATGAATAGGCGCGGGCGGGCGTGAAGAAGGGCTGACCGAATTCGTCTTTCTCAGCCAGGAGTTTTTCTTTTACGGTGGAGATATTCTCTGAGTCGCCTACGCTGTAGATGGTGGAGATGGTGCCGACAAAGACTTCGCGGGCCGCGAAAGAGGTCAACAACGCGATGCCGATTTTCCAGTCATAGCCCAAGGGCCGGATGGCAGGCTCAATGAATTTCCCGAAACGCCCGGCGTAGGACGCCTCCAGTTTCTGACCGGCCACGTGCGCTTCGGCATCCTCTTCCGCTAAGTTGAGAGTGGTCAATTCCTGCGTGGCACGCTGCTCGGCTAGTTCCAGAGAATTGCCCGGGCCGTAGGAAGAAAGCACCCACAGAATCACCGAAATAGCCAGAATCACTTTACCGGCCTGGAACACAAAGGCCTTCACTTTCTCTACAATGGTAAGCCCCACGTTTTTCCAGCGCGGCATTTTGTAGGTAGGGAACTCCATGATGAAGTAGCTGCGCTCTTTGGTTTTGAGCACTAGTTTGAGCAAGGCCGCCGAGAAAATAGCCGCCAGAAACCCAATCAAATACAGGCCCATCAACACCAAGCCCTGCAGACTCAGAAAGCCCAGGAAATATTGCTCCGGCACCACCAGCGCAATCATGACCGTGTAAATGGGCAGACGCGCCGAACAACTCATCAGCGGGGTCACGAAGATGGTGATCATGCGGTCTTTCCAGTTGTCAATGGTGCGGGTGGCCATAATAGCCGGTACCGCACAGGCCACGCCCGAAATCAAGGGCACCACGCTTTTGCCGTTCAGCCCGAACTTGCGCATGATTTTGTCCATCAAAAACGTGACGCGGGCCATGTAACCGGTTTCTTCCAGCACGGCGATGAAGGCAAACAAAATGGCAATCTGCGGAATGAAGATCAGCACGCCGCCCAAACCGGCGAGCACGCCTTCGGTGAGCAAGTCTATTAAAGGGCCGTCAGCCAGCGTATGAATGTAGGCGTTGAGCGTGGCCACACCGGTGTCAATCAAGTCCATGGGGTAACTGGCCCAGGCAAAAATGGCCTGAAACATCAAAAACAGCACGGCAAAGAAAATCAGGTACCCGAAGACTTTGTGCGTGAGCACCTGGTCTAGTTTGTTGCTGAACTGCTCGTTGTTTTCGGCCTTGGTCACGCGCATGGAGTCCAGGAGCACTTCATTGATGCTGTTGTAGCGTTCAATGGTCTCGGCGGCCTGCAGGGCATTTGACTGGAAGTTGTATTTCTTGACCAGGTCAGCTATGTATTCTTTGTCATCGTCTGACAAAAAAGAAAGTTTGTGGTATTGGTGGGCGTAGTGCCAGGCCAGGTAATCGTTGCTCAGCTCAAAGTAGTAGCGTATCTGGCGCACCATCACAAACAGTTCGTCCGGAATCTGGAAAAACTCAGGAGTGGTGGTCTCCAGCGGCTGCGACAATAAAATTTTGAGCGCCGCCAGGCCGCTGCCCGTGCGGGCGTTCACCGGCACAATAGGAATGCCCAGGTCTTGCTGCAACTGCTGAATGTCAATCTTCACGCCGTGCTTTTCGGCTACATCCAGCATGTTCAGGGCCAAAACCGCCGGAATCTTGAGGTCTACCAACTGGGTAAATAGCAGCAGGTTGCGCTTGAGATTAGAGGCATCGGCGGTAATGACCAATACATCTGGGTAAGACGAAGATTTTTTATCGTGGAGCAGGTCAATGATAACCTTTTCGTCCAGGGATTTAGGGTAGAGGCTGTAGGTGCCGGGCAAGTCAATCACCTGCGCTTTCAGGCCCGAGGTCAGCTGCGTGATGCCGGTTTTCTTGTCTACCGTCACGCCCGGGAAGTTGCCCACCTTCTGATTCAAACCCGTAAGATGATTGAAGAGCGAGGATTTACCAGAGTTAGGGTTCCCGATTAGGGCAATCTTAGACACTTTATTGGCTGCCGCGGTATGCGAGGCAGAAACGGGCGCGGGCGAAAGAACTTCAGACATAGATTACCCCTTTAACAGAATAGTGGCAGCTTCGTCTAAACGCAGGGAAAGGGTGTAATCGTTCACAATGATGGTGATGGGGTCCCCCAAGGGGGCGCGGCTGTTGAGTTTGACCTTCTCGCCGGGTATGCAGCCCATTTCCAGGAGTTTCAGAGACATTTCAGGGTCCAGCAGAGACGCAATGATGCCGCTCTCGCCAATTTTCAAGTCCCGCACACTCCTCAGCTTTTTCTGCACTTGCTCCCTGTTTTTATTTAGACTCTTTATAAACAGTTGCAAGGTACAAGGTGTTCCGTTTGAATCCAAAAAGATATGCGCCTTTGCCAGCGCCAAGGCTGTTTAGTGGCTAGATTCTTGCAGAAGCCGTATTAGTTCTTTAAATTTCGAATAAAACCACCTTAATAGACCATGTCTTTCTTTAGTTCCAACAACCCCGCCCTGAAAGAGGAAGTGTTCACCCAGACGGCCGCCGAGCGTGAAGTATCTGGCGGAAGCGTGATGACCCTGAACGGCACCATGGCCAAAGCGGCCTTGATGCTGGGCATTGTTTTCACGTTCGCGCTTTTCGCCTGGGATTTGTTTGCCTACATGGGGGTGCCGGTGCCATACTTGATTTCTATCCCATTGATTGGCGTTGGGCTGGCCTTCCTGATTACTTATAAAAAACACCTGGCCGCGTACATTGCGCCTATCTATTGCGCGCTCCAAGGCTTGTTCCTGGGCGGCGTGTCTGGTTTGCTGGAGTTGAAATTCCCGGGCATCGCCACGCAGGCCATGCTGCTGACCTTCACCATTTTTGGAAGCATGTTGCTTTTGTACAGCACACGGTTGATTAGGGTGACCGAGCGCTTCAAGTCTATCATCATCACCGCCACCTTCGGGATTTTTGTGTTTTACATGGCCTCGTTCGCGCTTTCTTTCTTTGGCGTGGACATGCCGTTGTTGCACAGCAGCGGTATGGCGGGTATCATCTTCAGCGTTTTTGTGGTGATTCTGGCGGCCATGAACCTGCTACTGGACTTTGACACCATTGAAACCGGCATGCAGTACGGCGCGCCTAAGTATATGGAATGGTATGCCGCCTTCGGGTTGACCGTGACTTTGATTTGGCTGTACGTTGAGATTCTGCGCCTGCTGTCTAAGCTGAATAGCCGAAACTAACCAAGCCGTTTTCTATTTTAAGTAAAAGCGGAAGCTGTCTCAGGATGGATTCCGCTTTTGCGTTTTCGGGCTCTGTTTTGGAAATGGAGCCGAAAACAAGGGCCTCACCCCCGGCCCCTCTCCAACAGAGAGGGGAGTTTTTTGGAATGCGTGAGTTGACCACCCCCAACCCCTCCTAAAACAGGAGGGGAGTTTTTTGGAATGCGCGGGAGACAAGGCGGTGCCTGGTCTCTACAGGTTCTGTTTTCGGGCTCATTTCCAGAAATGAAGCCGAAAACGCTATTCGTTGTAAAAGACCCGTTTCACGCGCGTACTCACGTTGGTTAATAGTTCATACGGAATAGTGCCGATGCGCTGGGCGAGTTCTGTTAACGGCAATCCTTCACCAAACACTACTACTTCATCACCGGCCCGCACGTCTAGATTAGTCACGTCAACCATACACATATCCATGCAGACGTTGCCGATGATGGGCGCGCGTTGGCCGTTAATCAACACTTCCCCCACACCGTTCCCGAATCTTCGGTCATAGCCGTCTGCGTAGCCAATGGCGATGGTGGCGGTCTGTTTGTCTTCAGTAGCCACCCCTTTACGACTGTAGCCCACGGTGTCGCCGGCTTTGATTTGCTTTACTTGCGAGACCGTGGTTTTTAATCTGCCCACGGTTTGCAGGCCGCTTTGGTCTAAGCCCGAGGATTCAATCCCATACAAGCCAATGCCCAAGCGCACCATGTCAAAGGCCGCTTCTTCGCCGAAGCGCACAATGCCCGCCGAGTTGAGAATATGTTTGGTGACCGTGTAGCCCAGTTCTTTCTCTACCAACTTCGCCATTTCCTTGAACCTGGAAATCTGGAGTTGCGTGAAATCATTGTACAACGCTTCATCGGCACCGGCCAAATGGCTGAACACGCTTTGCACGTGCACGTGCGGCATCTGGGCGATTACTTCAAGGGCTTCCTGTAATTCATCTGCGTCAAAGCCTAGACGGTGCATGCCGGTGTCTAGCTTGAGGTGGATGTGCGGTGTTTTGGAAGACTTCTCTGGGAAATAATCCAGGAACTGGTGCAGCAGGTCTGGGGAGTAAATCTCGGGCTCCAGGTGGTATTGCCGCATCTTCAGGAAGCTGTCTGGGCTGGGGTTCATGACCATGATGGGCAGCGTGATGCCGTGTTCGCGCAGTGCCACGCCTTCGTCTGTATAGGCCACGGCCAGGTAATCCACGCGGTGGAACTGCAGCAGGTTGGCAATCTCGTAGGAACCCGTGCCGTACGCGAAGGCCTTCACCATGACCATAATCTTGGTTTGCGCGGGCACTTTGGCTCTATAGTAATGCAGGTTGTGCACCAGCGCGTCTAAGTTCACCTCCAGCACGGTGCCGTGCACCTGCTGTTGCAACGCGGCCACAATCTTCTCGAACTGGAACACGCGTGCGCCTTTCACCAGAATTGTTTCCTGCCGGAATGTCTCGGGCCGGAGCTGCCCCAGAAAAGAATCTGTGCCGAGGTAAAATTCGCTGCCCGAAGGAAACAAATCCTGGTGCCGAGAAATGATGTCGCCGATGCCGATGACACGGTTCACGCCCCGCGTAGCTACCTCGCGCGCGACTTGCTGGTAGAGTTCCAGTTCCTCCATTCCCGCTTCCAGCAAATCTGAGAGAATTAAAGTCTTGCGCCCTTTTCTAGCTTGGTGCGAAAGTACGTCTAAGGCAATGCGCAGACCGGCCACGTCATTGTTGTAGGTGTCATCAATAATATAACAGCCGTTAATGGCCTCTTTGCGCTCCAGACGCATGGCCACGGGCGTGAGGCGGTCAAAGCGGCTGGCCAGTTGGTCGGGTTCTATTCCCAAATACAGCAAGGTAGCCAGGCAATGCAGCGCGTTTTCCAGCGAAGCTTCGTCTGAGAAAGGCAAGGTCAAATCCTGGCCGCGGCCCTGGTAGAAAAATCTGATTTTGGTCTTCTGCTGCCGCATTTCCAGCACCTGTATCTGCACTTGCGCGGGCGTGCCCGCTACCCTGCTCCAGGCAAAGGCCGGAAGTTTGGCTTTCTGCACGGCGTAGGTCACGGGCACCTGGTCGGCGCAATAAATAAGCTGCTCCACATCCGCAAAGAGTTTCAGTTTCTCCTGCAGTTTCTTGTTTCTAGAGGTAAAGCCTTCATCATGCGCGGGGCCGAGATTGGTAAAAATACCGATGGTAGGTTGTAGCACTGAGGCCAGTTTCTCCATTTCATCTGGCTTGGAAAGGCCCGCTTCAAACACGCCCACCGTGTGGCTGTCATTTAATTGCCATACTGAAAGCGGCACGCCAATCTGAGAATTGTAGCTCCTCGGGCTTTTCACCACGCGTTCAGAAACACTCAACAACTGCGCCAGCCATTCCTTGACAATGGTTTTGCCGTTGCTGCCCGTGATACCAATGACCGGAATGTTGAATTTGCGTCTATGGTAGGCCACCACTTGCTGCAGCGCTTCAATGCTGTGGCTGACCAGCAGGAAATTGGCATCGGGGAAGGCGGCGAGGTCCATGACCTGGTCAGCGTCCTCCACTACAAATTGCCGGATGCCGCTGGTGTATAGGTCTGGCAGGTACTGGTGCCCGTCATGGTACTCCCCTCTTATAGCGAAGAACACAGAACTACTGGCCTGAATGATTTTCCGGCTGTCGGCGACCAGGTGCTGCACGGGGTATTGGCGTTTGTACTGCACCAGCATGCCGCCGGTCACCTGGGCTATTTCTTTGAACGTAAGCATGGTTCCTTTGTAGAGACAACCAAAGATAACAACTTTCTCAGGTTGCAGGCATGGGGTGGGTTAAAGGTTGTTTCGAAGATTCCGTTTTCGGGCTCGTTTTGGGAAATGAAGCCGAAAACGGAAACCTCACCCCCGGCCCCTCCCCAATGGAGAGGGGAGCTATTATGGGTATTTCTGGCGCTAGTCTCTAAACTCGTACCGATGGATGGGCGGAGTCTCCGGGCCTCCTTGTTTCTTGGCTCTTCTGGAGTTCTACTCCGGAAGAATACGGTTGGGAAATGCTACTCTCCTTCCTCTGCAACACCTGCTCTCGGTTCACGGCGGAGTGGAACTCCGCAGCAGCAAGGTTCGTGAGTAGAACTCCCGAACAGCGAAAGCGGAAGTTACTTAAGTCATTTACCTCCTCTTGGGTCTGTACCCTGACAGACCAAGGAAACAGAATTCTTGCAATTCTTTTGGCGGTTACCGGCGAGTCTGGACACCCGCGCAAGGGGAATTTCAAAGCTGCGTTTTGGGGCTCGTTTCTAGAAATGAGCGCTAAAACAGAGATTCAACTCCAGCCACGCTACCTTTTTACAATTTAAAACCTCTATGGCGCGGAAGTTACTTCCGTGACTATTTAGCAGTAAGTCACGGAAGTAACTTCCGCGCCATAGAATCAATATTGCGTTTTTGGCTCCGTTTCCAGAAACAAGCCCGAAAACGGAAATTCCAACCCAACAAACTCAACCAATAAACAGGCGCCAGCGCGGCATTAGGCAGACCCAAGAGCAAGGCGTACCTTTGCGGGCTTGTAAATAGACATTCCGGTGAAATTCAACAAATACCACGGCGCGGCCATTTCGGCATTTATTATTTGGGGCTTCATTCCGTTTCCGCTCAAGGCCTTGGCGGGGTTTCCTAGCAGTCAGATTCTGTACTTCCGGATTCTGGTGGCTGTGCTTACGTTGCTGGCGGTTTCACTAACGGTGCGGCGACAGTACTGGCAAGAGACCTATGCGCTGGTGAAAAGTAAGAACGCGGTAGAGAAGCGTCGGTTTTTCCTGTTCACGTTCATGGGCGGCGGGCTGCTCACCATCAATTGGCTGGCGTTTATTTACGTGGTGAACCATGTAGACATTCAGACCGGATCGTTTTCCTATTTGCTCTGTCCCATTCTCACGGCGGCGCTGGGCTTTGTGCTGCTCAAAGAACAGTTGCGGGTGGTGCAGTGGCTGTCGGTGGGGTTGAGTTTGATGAGTTGTCTGCTGGTGGGCACAGATTCTTTGTACAACCTGCTGTTCAGTCTGTTGATTGCCTCGTCTTACGCTTTTTACCTGATCACGCAGCGCCTGCTCAAGGAATATGACAAGATTGTACTGCTCACGCTGCAGTTGCTATTGGCGTTTCTGGTTATCGGGCCTAGTTACCCGTGGTTTGTGGGCGAGGAAGCGCAACCCGTCACCGGCTTTTTCCTGGGACAGATTGCGCTGCTGAGTTGGCTGTTCACGGTGATTCCGCTGTTTCTGAATTTGTACGCGTTAAAAGAACTGAAATCTGCCACGGTGGGTGTATTGATGTACTTGAACCCGATTATCAATTTCACCATGGCGTTTGTGTACTTTAATGAAGTAGCCAGCGAACGGAAGATTTGGGCCTACGTGGTCATTTTCCTGTCGGTGATGCTCTACAATCTGCCCATCGGCAAGAAGAAAAAGAAAGAAGCCGTTGTTCAGTGATTTTTTTCTGGGTGGTGCAACCATTGCCCGCGCAACGGGCTCTTGTAAAAGAAGGCCTTCGGAAATGAAGTTTCACCAGACCAGATTCCCTTACCATGAAATATAGTTTCTCTCTTCTATTGTTAGCAGGTGCGCTGCTCAGCGGCTGCACCAGTTCAGAAATCTTTCCCGCTGAAGAACAGGCCAACGCCCGCGCCCAGGCCACGGCGGTGCTGACCACCCAGAAAAACCTGCAACTGGGCGGCGCCACCTTAAAACTGCTGCAGATAGAAGACAGCCGATGCCCCATGAACGCCAATTGCATACGCCAGGGCTCTGCCATTGCGCACGTGCAGCTGCTAGAAATCAACGGTTCGGCCTCGGTTACCAAACAACTTTATTTAGGCGATGCCCTGGAAGCCCCAGACAACCGCGGCCCTCGCGCTGCAGACACTGTGGAAGTAGGGCTCAGCGGCAAGAACTACCAGATTATTCTGAGCGAAGTTCAGCCGTACCCCAATACCTCTGACCCAAACCCAGCTGAAAAAACGGCCAAACTGTCTCTGAGAACTCTGTAAGAGTGTTTTTATAGGGTTGTTTGAAGACGAGTGGACCCGTGGCCATTGGCTGCGGGTTTCACTTTTTCTGGCCCTTCCGTTTTTGGCTCCGTTTCTGGAATTGAGCCCGAAAACAGTCCGCAGAATTTATTCGTAGCCGTGTTTTTTGAGGAACTCGGTTCTGAGCGTGGCCACTTTCCCAGAAAACCTGCGGTCCCACCAAATGGCGTGCGGCGCGCCTTGCAGCGTATGGAACTCAACGTCATTGCCTAATTGCTGCATGGCCTGGGCAAACATTTTGGCCGTCTGGTACTCCACGCTCTGGTCATGGGTGCCGTGCAACAGCAACATGGGCGGAAGGCCTTTCTTCAAGAGATGCTGCGGGGAGATTTTCTGGACGTCGTTTTTGTCTTTGAGGCCTTTGCTGATCCAGCTGGTGCTACCGTCTGCCTGCATATTATACACCCCGGCGTTTACCAACAGCAGATTAGGCACAGAACTTATGCGCAGGTCGTCGGTGCGTTCATTGATGTTTTCTGCCAGAGCGGCCCCAAGCACCAAATGCCCACCCGCTGAATTCCCCGAAGCTACTATACGGTTGGGGTCTAAGTTATAGGCAGCGGCGTGCATGCGTAACCACCTGATAGCGCTTTTGGCGTCTTTCACCGCCTCAAAGGGTGTGGTTTCATGGCGGTCGGCAATTCTGTATTCCACGGCCACAGCCACCCAGCCTTTCCTGGCATAGGCTGCCGCGTTATAGAAATTCCATTCGGGTGTGCCTTGGGTCCAACTTCCGCCGCTGAAGAACACCATTACCGGTCTTTTGGCGTTTTTATAGGTGCTATCCGGCAAAAAAAGGTGCAGGTCTAGCGCATGGCCATCTACCGTTTTGTAGGTTTTGATCACATGGCCTTGGTACGAGTTGGCGCTTTCTGTGTACAGGCTGTCAATGGTTCTGGTATGGGTGGCATTTTGACTGGTGGCTACAAACGACTTAATGGCTGGGCCAATGTTTTTGCTTCCCCAATCTTCTAAATGCGCTCGCAGGTAATGGTACTGCCAATAGTCGCGGCACGCTTGGTTGGTGAAATACGTGGGCACCAGGGCCAGGTAAGCGTCTAGCCGTTTGTTGTCTGATTTTTTGTATATCGGCTTTTTCACCTCCTCTGAAGATTGGTGCCGAAGAAATGCCTGCACGTAGCCCCTGAAATCTTGGCTGGTCAGCAGCGCCGGGTTGTTAAACTCTTTTAAGTGCTGGTCTAACCTGGCCTGCGTAGCCGCTGAAAGCCGAACTTTTTTATGGGTGTGGTTTTCATGGAAATACGGGTAATTCAGGATAATGGCGTCAAAGAAATAACCAATATCACGCTGCTCGGTTGGGATAAAAGCAGCATTTAGCGCTTGAAAAGGCGAGGAATATTTCTGCAGGATAGATAGGAAAGGCTGTTTCAACGAATCAATCTTTGCCAGGAATGGGCCTTCGCTCAGGGCATAAATGGCCGGCCGGTTGGGGTAGAACTGTTGCTCAAACACCTGGCTCACGGCTTTCATGTCTTGGGTGTAGTGTCTGCGCAACGAGTCAGCGGCAGGAGTTGGTTGTTGGCCCAGGCAAGTGAGGGCAGAGAGAAAGCACAACAGCGCGAAAAGATAGTTCATAGGTGTTTTTTACGGACCCGCCGCACAGTATTCCCCTCTCCCCAGTATAACTGTGCCGCCGCGAATATATTAAATAAACCGAACAGCCAACCCAGGGCGCAGCCGGCGCCTGCTTTACGTTAGCTCGTCCAGCAAATCTTCCAAATCCAAGGCATGGGTGTACATTTCCAGCGAACCGTCTGGTTTGGAAGGCCATTGTTCTTTGGGCCGGTCCCAGTAGAGTTCCACGCCGTTGCCGTCTGGGTCATTGAGGTACAGCGCCTCAGAAACGCCATGGTCACTGGCCCCTGACAACGGATAGTTGGCGGCAAGAAGTCTGTTTAAAATGACTGCCAGGTCTTTTCTGGTGGGGTAAAGAATAGCAGTGTGGTACAGGCCCACGCCGTTTTGCGCGGCGGGCGCTGCGCCTTTGCTGTGCCAGGTGTTCAGGCCAATATGATGGTGGTAGCCACCCGCAGAGATAAACGCCGCTTGGCTGCCGTACAAAGTGGTGATCTCAAAGCCCAGTAAGTCACAGTAAAAGGCCAGTGCGCGGTCCAGGTCTGCTACTTTCAGGTGTACGTGACCAATGCGCGTCTGGGCCGGCACTACATATTTCTCGTCCATTTCTTCGGTCTTTAAAAGTTCCTGAGACAGGCGAACAATGGCTTCTGTTGAAGTCCCGGCTCGTCTAACCTATCTTTACGGATACACCATCAAGAAGATAAACGCGAACAGGTTCACCAGCAGCACCACACCGTACACCGCATTGGTTCGGCCGCCGCTTAAAGACAGCATGACGGTAAACACAGACAAGCCCAGCAGAATGATAGATTTGATGTCGAGCCCCAAAATAAGCTTGAAGTCATAGATACTGCACACCACCGCTACGGCTGGAATAGTCAGGCCAATACTGGCCAGGGCTGACCCCAATGACAGGTTAATGCTGGTCTGCAGTTTGTTGTTGCTGGCGGCAATAATGGCGGCAATGCCTTCGGGCAGGAGAATAATGGCGGCAATGATTACCCCTACCAATGTCTTGGGCAAGTTATAGCCGGTGATAATGCTTTCTATGGTGGGCGATAGCGTTTTGGCCAAGAGCACTACAATTCCCAGACAGATGAGCAGAAACAGAAAACTGGTGTAAAACTGGCGGTTACTAATGACCAAAGGTTTGGTCTTTTCACCGTCCTGGTTGTCTTCGGCTAGAAAATACTGCCGGTAACCTTTGGTCTGGGCAAAGAGAAAACTGCCGTAAATCACCAGGCACGCAATAGACGCAAATACCAGCTGCGGCATGGAATAATAAGAACCCGCCACGCTGTTGGTAAACGTAGGAAACACCAACGTGAACACAATAATGGAGATCAATGACACCAAGGCAATAGTCACCGACGGCTTGGAGAAATCCTGTTCATAATGCTTTAAGGCACCAATCAAGAGACAAAGGCCCACAATACCGTTCAGAATAAGCATGGTAGCCGAATACACCGTGTCCCGGGCCAGCGAGGCAGCGGCTTCACCTTCGGTCATCATCAAAGAAATAATAATGGAGACCTCAATCACGGTGATGGACAGCGCCAGAATAATGGTTCCGTACGGTTCGCCCACCCTGCCCGCAATAATTTCAGAATGGTGCACCGCCGACATCACGCTGAAAATAAGCAACACGCTGGCCACTATCTGAACAATGGAACTGTCTTGAATCAGGCCCGAAAAATACAGACCCCACGCCAGCACCGGGATAATGATGGTCCACTGAAATAAAAGCTTTGCTACTCTATGAAATGCCATACCTACCCAGTAAAAATGCCTCTATGGACTTAGGCTACCAGAAACCTACCCCTAGAAACGTTGTTTTCACCTTTGCCGGCGCACAGAAGTACCAAAGTAGTTCGGGCGCAAACGTGCCTGAATGATTGGTCACCTATAGAAATTCAGATCAGTCGGCACTCGGCAAAGTATCTAGTTCTAGCTATACTCTAAATCGGCCTTTACAGTTGGCTTAATGCATAAGTGGTAAACGGGCGTGGCCACAAAACCGCTTTCCTTTAGAACCCATACCCAATCCTAATGCCGGAGCTTACTTTCTGGCGCTCCTGGAACCCGGTCAGGAAATCTACCCTGAAGATTTTGAACACGTGCTCAATGCCCACGCCCAGTTCCAGGTAATGGCCTGCGGCTTTGGTATGCAGGTAGTTCAAGCTGCCCACTTCCTGCCATTTGAGTTTGCGCAGCAGCGGAATTTTGTTGAGGATGAACCCATTGAAGAAATGGCTGTAATGCGCCTCTATGTAGCTTTGTTTGGTGCTGTAGCGGTAATAATCCAGCAACTGAAACCCGCTGAAATCCCCGGACAAAATGGTGCGGTTGCCCTCAAAATGCCGGAAATCCATAAAATATAGTTTGTTGTTGCGCAGAAACTTGCCCACGTTCACAGAATAAGTACTGGTACCCAACAAGCCTAATTGCAGGTCATCGCGCATGCCCAAAGACAGGAAATCATAGTCGGTGTCACTGCCCAGCACGTTAGGAATGCCCTTCTGGTACAGTAAAGTAAAGGTAGGCCATTTAGAACCCAGGTTAATCTTGCGGTCTGGGTGCGAAATGTACTGTACCCCCGGCCTATAGGAGAAAGACAGGTACATGCCCAAGGTTTGGTTTCTGTCAAAGGCGGTGCTGGCGATTTCGGCGTTGACGGGTTCATTGGGGGTGAAAACCTTGTGATCGCGGTCACGCAGCGTGAAATTGGTATTGTTCTGCAACATGCTGCGTTGGGCGTACTCCAGCGTAATGGTGGCCGAAAGCCCGTTCAGCAGTTCCCGATTATGCCAGAGGCGCAGAAAGTCGCGTTGGTAGAGTTTCTGGTAATTTTCCTCCACCAGCAAAGTATACACCGAGTTGATGAACGGCGTAATGGGGTTGGCACCGTTGAACTGGCTCACGAAGTGGCCACCGTCAAAACCCACGCTTCGGCGGTTCACCAAATCATAGTTGTAAGAACCAGACAACTGGCCGTAGGCTTTTTTGCTTTTAAACCCGTACCGCAGCGTGGGCGAAAGCGTGTAGCTGCGGCGGTCTTCAAAGCGTTTGGTGTAGCCAATGCGCAGATTGGCCACCAGACCTTCCACGGTGTTGTACTGCCAGATTTGGGTAATAGGGTCAATGGTGAAGCTGGTGCGGGCAAACGAGTTCCGGTACGAGTACCCCGACAATAGCAAATCAGAGACGCCCAACTTGTTATTCTCCTGGTCCAGTGAGTCTTTGTAAGGTTGTGATTCTTTGATGACCTGCAGGCTGTCTTTCACCTGGTAATCGGTTACTTCTTCCTCGGTGAGCGGTACGGGCCTGACATCGTTCCAATACGAAGTGTCTTGGGTATTGGCTTCCTTCTCTATCACCAGCACTTCCTTTTTCTTGAAGAAATCAGCCGTGGGCACACCGTCTGCTGCCACGGTTTTTTTCTGGGTTTTGAGTTCTTTTCTGGTGGGTTTTCTGGCAGAAGGAGCGGAAGCGGCAAGGGGCGGTTCTGGCGTGGCGGGTACAGTGGCGGGCGCAGGGGCGGCTTCTTTGGGCACAAACGCCGCCGGTCTTACTTTGTATTTGCTGTACACCGCCAGAAAATAGCCGTTGCCTTTAAAGCCGTAGCCCTCTAAGTCAAAAGTGAATTTCTGTGACTGCAACACCCACACATTGCCGGGCGCGGGCGTGAATTGCTGCGTCACGCGCAAGGTGTCTACAAATTCCTGCTGGTTTTTGGTCAGAAAGAGATTTAAGCTGTGCAGCCGCCAGGAGCCTTCCACAATGTAGACGTAGCCCGTGAACACGGGATCATGTTTTCTGATGGGCGTGACTTTGATGCGATGCACCAGTTGGCCGTTGTTCTGGGTGCTGCCCATCAGTTCATAGCGGTAGAATAACATGGCATTTCCCGCCAGGGGTGATACAAACCCGCGTTCATTTATGCCCTGGGCCTTAATCAAACTCTGGTAGAAATTCAGGCTGAAATCTGAGGCTTTGTTGAAACTGAACGCCCGGCTGTTGCCGCTCACCTTAGACGAAATCATGCGCTCCCGGAACTTGTTGGGCTGCATGAAATTAAGCTCGGCCACCGACTCTGACAGATACAGAATACCCGGTTTGAGGCCCGCCGGCACTTTTATCACACCCAGCACACGCTTGGGCACGTTGAGCAAGCGCTGCAAGCCTTTAATGTACACCTGGGCGGTGTAAGCCTCCACTTCTTTGAGGTGGTAATTCCGTTTGGCGATGGCCTGCTGCATAATACCGTAAGCCGGGTCTTTGCCGCTCAAACTCACGCGCACCTCGTTTAAATTATAGACGTCTGGCAAGAGTTGCATGTTGATGACCAGCGGCTCGGGGCTGTCAGTGATTTCAATTTCCTTGTTCTGGCTTTTGTAGCCCACAAACTGAAACACCAGTGTGTACTTGCCCGCGTCTAGATTCGAGATTTGATAATTGCCCTGCTCGTTGGTGGTGGAACCCAAGTTAGTGCCCTGCAAGTAGACCGTGGCAAAACCCAGGCCTTCGCCTTTTTCATCAATTACCTTGCCTTTAATGCTTCCGGCTTGCGCCGAAAAAACGGCCCCAACTACAAAAAACAAGAAGATGCTGAAACGAAGAAAGGCAAGGGAAGCAGGTACACGTGACAACATAAAGGGCGCAAGTTTTACAGGTAACGCATTAGTAGCGAGGAACAACATATTCTTACGCCGGAAAACAAATCAAAAAAGGCAGGTCGCGCTCTTTAGGAGAAGGCACCGGCAGGAAGTCCGTTTTCGGGCTCTGTTTTGTAAATGATGCCAAAACCAGCGTTCAGGTTGCCTGCGCGGCTTCTTTTAGTCTGAGTCTTTTGCTGTACCACATGTTCAACAGCACGCCCAACAGTACCAAGGCAATGCCTACATACGCGCCCACCGGAAACGTTTCCCCGAAGAACACAAACCCCAGCGCCAGCGCGTACAGAATACCGATGTAGTTGAGGTTGGCCACCCGCGCCAGTTTTTCTACCTGGTAACTCCTGGTCATGAAATACTGCCCCAACTGCGTAAGCAAACCAATCAGGACCAGCCAAAGCCAATCTTCCGCCCTTGGCGGTACCCAGTCAAACACGCAGAACAGCAAAGATAGCGGCAAAGACACCAACGGAAAGTAAAACACAATCACCAGCGGGTGCTCAGTCTCGCTTAACTTGCGCACCGAATTATACGCCAACCCCGACAGCAGCGCACTGGCCACGCCAATCATCAGATAATAACTGGAAATGCGCGTATCTACGCCTTCAATCACCAACACGCCCGCAAACGACACCAGAAAAAACACCCACTGCCACGGCGCCACTTTCTCCTTGGCAATGAACACGCCCAGCAAGGCCGTGAAAATGGGTGCCAAATACTGAATAGTCACGGCCCCGGCCAGCGGAATGTTCTGCAAGGTGGTATAGTAAAACAACAAGGAAAGCCCGCCCGCCAGCCCACGGCCCATCAAGATTAGTTTGCGGTTTCCCCACGGAATCACCTTGGCGCGGCGCAGCATGGCATAACTCAGCGTGAGCGAGATAATTGACCTAAACAGCACAATTTCCATGGGCGGCAGGTGCGTCAAAAATTTCACGCACACGTTCATCAACGCGAAAAAAAACGTAGACAGCAGCATGAACTGCACCCCTTTGGTCATGGTACTAAGCGGTAAGAATTGAAGGCGCAAAGGTGCGGGGAATTCCGGCAGAAACCACCCAAAATCCGTTTTATTCCTATTGATAACTCGCGCCAAGGCAAACTGTTTTTGCGTAATTTTGGTTATTGAGTAGACAATAGATTCAAGACATAATACACAGGATATTTTGCATCGATTTTAAAAATCTTGCTTCTTACATTTTGTGTCTTGCCTTTAAAAAAACCACCTGTGTTCTCTCCCAAGAAAAAGAAAACCTACACGCCCAAAGAAGCGCTGCCCAAGATTGCGGCGTATTGCGCCTACCAGGAACGCACGCAGAACGAGGTGCGCGCCAAACTGCTGGACTATGGGCTGGAGTTAGACGATGCCGAGGAAATCATCATCAGGCTCACGCAGGAGAAACTGCTGGACGAGGAACGCTACGCGCAGTCCTTCGTGCGCGGGAAATACGGTCTCAAACGCTGGGGAAGGCGCAAGATTCAGCAAGGCCTCAAAGCCAAAGGCATCTCAGACTTCTGCATCAGAAAAGGCCTGCAAGAAATTGACCCCGACCAATACTATGAAAACCTGCTGCACCTCCTGGAAAAGAAAAACAAGACAGAAGGCGAACGCAACCCCATGGCCCGTCGCCAGAAAATCCAATACTTTCTGCAAAGCAAAGGCTATGAACTAGACATCATCCAAGACGCCTGGAAGGAATTGGGGCTTTAATGTGCTAATTCTTTAAGGTGCTAATTCAATTTGAAAATTTGGAGATGTGTAGATTTGAAGATGTGGGAACTCCGTTTTCGGCTTCATTTCCAGAATTGAGCCCGAAAACGGAATAGCGCAATCCCCTCTCCCTCTGGGAGAGGGTTAGAGTGAGAGAGTAACTCCAAAATCAACCAACAATTAACTTACCGTTTCTTAGGAACTGGCGGGGCAGCCATAATTTCCCTAGGCATCAGGTACACCTTCCGGCCGGTCATGTTCTCCAGCATGGGCTTCAGGATTTTCTCTGCGTTGATGGAGGTTTGCTTTAAAATACCGCTGTTCAGGGCCGCCTGTTTCACGTTGGCCTCGGCGTATTTGTAGCCTTCGTCTACCAACTCAGCATCTTTGAAATACGTGTTCTCCTTCCCGAACACTTTGGACTGCGTGTGGTCAATGCGGTAATAGCAAATCTCTGGTGCGGGTAAACTGATGTGCAGCACTGAATCGCCAATAAACTGCAGATCGCTGGCCTGTAATTTCTGGAGGTCAATGCAGCCCACCGCTTCGCCGCCCACAATCAACGCCACTTTAGAATCTGGCAGAAACCGTGAGACTTCTTTCTTGTATTCCACCACGTCTTTGAAGTTGAAGCGCACCAACTCCAACTTGCCCATCTCCTCAATCTTGGTGAGAATGGTGTTGTGCGTGACTTCCACGGTAGGCTCTTTTTTTGCGAAGAATAAATCGCCCAACGGCCCCTGACAAGCGCGCCAGCCGAAGAACGCCACCAAAAAGATAAGTAACCACGGAATCAGTTTACGGAGGATATAGAGAAGTCGCATGCGGCAAGATAAGGTTTCCCCTATATAAGCGAAAACCGAGCCGAAGGTTGTCTCTTTCCGTTTTCGGGGTTAATTCTGGAAACGGAGCCAAAAACGGGGAATTGTTGATTGTTGATTGTTGACTAAGTGGATCTATAGTCTGTGCTAGTAACACTACAGATTTTTGGATTTAGTAAGAACCTATACCAAACGCAGATTCCACCTTTGAAGGGGGCGAAGAGGGATGTTTACATCTGCTGATTTAAATAACCAAATAGCCACGGCCTTTCTAGTTTGCCCACAAGGTCCTTTCATGATGACATAAAAAGGACTAGAAAACTGCGCTCCTTACGGCATCAAATCCTCTCCTGGCCAATCTAATCTATACCGCTGCTTGAACCCAGCCCAGCCTTGCAGCCCACCGGTATGCACGGCAATAATCTTAGTTCCTTCCGAAAAGTAATCCTGCTGAATCAAGTCAAACACGCCAAACAGCACTTTTCCGGTGTACACCGGGTCAAGCAAAATGCCGTGCTTGTTATAGAAGTTTTGAATAAAGGCCAGCAATTCTGGGGTGTGTTTGGCGTAACCGCCGAAGTGGAAATCTGTCTGCAACTCCCAATTATCATATGGCTGGACAGAGAATTCCTGCACTAACCCCGCCACTTCTGAACGTAGAAAATCGCCGCCTTTTAATGCGGGGAACCCGATGATTTGCCCTCGGCCCTCTGCACCTGCAATTAGGCCAGCCAAGGTTCCGCCGGTGCCCGCGGCCACGCAGAGCACGTCCCATGGCGCAGTGATTTCCGTGACAATCTCGGTGCAGCCCCGCACGGCTAATTGATTGGTGCCGCCTTCTGGTAACAAGAACTGGTTTGGGCTCGGTTTCAGGTTTTGAGCCCGAAAACGGGAATCATCTTTCAGTTGGTATTCCTCGCGGGAAAGATAGCGCAGTTCCATGCCGCAGCTTTTGGCGAACTGCAAAGTAGGGTTGAGCGGCAGTGTTTCCTCGCCCCTGATATAGCCCACGGTGGCAAACCCAAACTCTTTTCCGGCAGCGGCTACGGCAGCAATATGGTTGGAGAACGCTCCGCCAAACGTCACCAGCGTGTTACAATGCTGTTCCCGCGCCGCCTGCAGGTTGTATTTCAGTTTACGCCATTTGTTCCCAGGAATGGTGGGATGCAGCAAATCTTCGCGCAGCACCGACAAGGTCACTTTCTTCTCAGAAAGCAACGAATCATGTAAGGTCTGGAGCGGCGTGGGCATGGAAAATCACAAAAAAGACTAGGCACAAAAACGCCCTGTTTTCGGCTTCAATTCTGGAAACGAGGCCAAAAACGGAAAAACAAAAATCCCCTCTCCCCCTGGGAGAGGGTTAGGGTGAGGGTCTATCTAGAAGTGGCGCATTCCCTGTACGGACAGGGCTTGACCTGTCCCAGGCGGTTACCGTAGCCTTTGGCAAACCAAGCCACAATCAGTGAACGTCTTCGGCAAGGCGTGGTGATCCGGAATGCGCAAGGACAGGTCAAGCCCTGTCCCTACGAAGCAATGCAGCTTAAAACTAGACCGATATAAGTCTACTTAAACGGTTTCGCGTTTACGCTTGAACCCGTAGAACACCGCTCCGGCCAAACCAGCCAGCAACAGCACCGAGGAAATCATGGAAACGGTGTTGCCCAAGGTGTATTCCTCTGGCGTGAACCGAAACTCAATGGTATGCTGACCGGCGGGAACGTTCATGGCGCGCAGGATGTAGTTGGCTCGGAAGTGGTCGGCGGGTTGGCCGTCTATGAAAGCTTGCCAGCCGTCTTTGTAGTAAATCTCAGAGAAGACCACCAGACCAGCCTGCGCAGCGTTAGCAGTATATTTCAAGTAGTTGGGTTGATACTCTACCAGTTTGATGCTGGAACCTTCTGAAGGATAATTCTGAACCTTTACATTCGGGAATTTCGTGACATCCACAATGGCTTCGGCGGCGGGTTCAAAGCTTTTAAGGGCGGCCAGTTCCTCGTCGGGGGTTCTCACGGGCTGCACTTCGGTTACAAACCAAGCATTGCCCAGGTTGCCGGGGATCATCTGCACCGGCTGCTGCTCTTGGCCCGTGATGGCGTATTTGGCGTTGAGCATGTTGAGTACATTCATGTTGCCAGGCGCCAGGTGCTGCTCAATTACGTCTTGGTAGCGGCGCAGTTTGGCGCCATGGTACCCGCCAATAGACTTGTGGAAGTAAGACGTACGCGCATCATTAAACGGATTGGCCACGTTGTACACGCGGTAACTCAGGTCTTTGTCCTGCAGAATGGCTTGATCTGCAGGAGTAGGCTGGAAGTAGCTGCTGGTGTAGTCTTTCTGGAAATCACCGTTGTTGAGGTAGCGCTTGTTCACGGTCCAGAGGTCAATCAGAATCAACAGACCCACCGCAGCCGTGGCCATGAACGACGATAATTTCTGCTTGGAATACAGGTACAGCGCCACGGCAGCCAGTAAGATGAAGATTAACGAGCGGAAGGCATCGCCGCGCAACATGGCTTCTCTGTCTGCTCTAATCTCGTTGACGGGATACTGGTACTGAAGCAATTGTTCATCCACGGCGGCGGTGTAGTCAAACGTACCAGCCAACAAGACAAACACCAGGCAGAGTCCGCCGGTCACGCCCAGGGCAATCAAGAGTTTCTTCTGAAGGTTGATGATAGGTTCGTTCTGCAGCACGCGGCACAAAGCCAGAATAGCCAGCAGCACCATAGACACCTGCGCAATCACCAGCGCCATGCTCACCGCCCTAAACTTGTTGTAGCCCGGGAACACGTCAAACATAAAGTAATTGAAGGCCTCAAAATTCTTACCCCAGCTCAACAGCAAAGACAAAACGGTGGCGCTCACTAGCCAAATCCAGGTGCGGCGGGGCATCACCATAATTCCCAGCACAAACAGAAAACAAATGATAGCGCCCATGTACACGGGGCCGCTGGTACCGGGCTGGTCGCCCCAGTAATACGGCATGGTGGCCGTGTCTAACTGACCGGCCGGCATACCAGCTTGTTGCAACGCTTTATAGGTTTCAGAGCCTTTTCCCAGCGGGCCCTGGCTGGCGCCGCCGTAGAAGTTGGGAATCAAGAGCGTCATGCTTTCGCCCACGCCGTAGCTCCACTGGAACGCATACTCGCGGTCAAGTCCGGTGCCTATTTTGGCTTGCGACTCAGCCGTTTGGGTTAGTTCAGAGGCTCCCCTAATGGAATAGTTACCGTACTCAGCTGTGGTATAGATTCGTCCAAAGCTTACGCCCGCGGCCAAAGCGGCACCAACGGCCAATAACACAGAACGCTTAAAGAATTCGGGCAGACGGCCTTCTTTGGACCAGGCCACCAATTCCACAATCCCGAAAATCAGCACCATCAACAGCAGGTAATACGTAATCTGCATGTGGTTGGTGCGCATGTGCATGGTGAGCCCAAACGCGAAAAGCGCCGCGCCCAGCCACATGTTTTTGCGGTAGGCGTACAACAAACCCGCTAGTACCAGCGGCAGATAGGCAATGGCCAAAGATTTGGTGTTGTGCCCCGCCTCTAGAATGATAAAGTTGTAGGAAACGAAGCTATAGGCCACCGCGCCCACTACCGCCAGCATCGGCCGCAGGCCTAACACTAAGAACAGCACATAGGCACAAACCAGCGTGATGAACACATTGGAGGCCACCAAGGGCAAACCGGCGGTAAATAAATCATGCACAAACCGGAACAAGTCGCCGGAGAACTGCACGCTGATTAAGTAGGCGGGCATGCCACTGAACATAGAATTGGTCCAAAGGGCTTCTTCACCGGTGGCTTTGCGATAATCGGCTATTTCTTTGGCGCCGCCCTGGAACTGCATCACATCGTTCTGCATCAGGGTTTTGCCGTCAAAGAATACCGGCGAGAAATACGCTACTACCAGCAGCACAAAAAAGAGGAGCACTAGCAGGTGCGGCAACACGTGGCGGTTGAAATCGAGTTTAGAAGAAGTGGCCATGATGGGATTTGCTTGCAATAAAAAGCCCGATGCTGCGGGCACCGGGCTTGAAAGATACTAGGTTTATTTCACTTCTTCATACTCCACATACTCGCCACCGGGGAAGTCCTTGCGCTGCCGCTGTTCCTCAGGCACGTAAGCCACCTTCACCTTGCCTTTGGGCGCTCTGTTTGCTTGGCTCTGAAACGGTGGGGCTTGCCGCCCGAACGGTGGTGCCTGGCCCCTGCCCTGCTGCGCGAACTGCTGCGCTTTGCGCATCTGTTTCTGTACAAACGTCTTGAGCAGGTATTTCATCACGTACGGCATGATGAACCGCAGCGCGAAGAGAATGGCTATGATTATAAAAAAGGTCTTCAAGTCTGAGTTGGGTTTGGTTTAAAGTAAAAATCGCCGCCCTGGTACTGGTCAATTTCTGCGGGGGGGCAAGGAGATAACGTCTGGCCGCCCTGTAACTTGTACACGCCGTAGCCTAAATTGGTAAGAATAGCCACCACCTTCTGGCGGTTCTCCTGCCCGTTGAGCTCTGTCTGAATTAACGGTTTGTGGCGTTTTATAGTTTCCTGCAGGTGCGCAAAGACCTGGTGTTCATACCCTTCCACGTCACACTTTATGAAATCCAGCTGCTCCAGGTCCTGGAACAGTTCATCGGGAATTCGCATTTCTACCTGGTAGGTCTGGGCGTATTTTTCCTGCGCGCTGCTGGCAATTTTGGTCATGCCGTGGTGCACCAGCCCATCGCGCAGGGGCGTGCCCATCTCAATGGTGGTGTTCTCGCCGCCCAGCGCAAACGGTAGCAGGGTGAGGTTAGCCACGCCACTGGCCCGCACATTGTCGGTCCAAATCTTCCCGAACAACGGCACCGGCTCCACCGCCAGCACCTGTCCTGTTGGCCCGGCCAACCGAGACAAAAACGTGGAATAATAGCCCAAGTTCGCGCCAATGTCCAGGCACGTGGACCCCGGTTTAATGATTTTTCGCAAGAAAAACAGCTCTGGGTACTTCTCCCGCCCCCGGCCCGTGCCAATCATGATGATGTACAGACGGCTCACCAGACGCAGATAGCTCTCAAACCCCAGCGCCTTGACCAATAATTTACGAAGTACTTTCACGCGGCAAAGTTCAGGAATTAGGTGGGAGAAACCAAAAGCGGGTGTTTTTGGGTGGGTATGAAGAGTGGAGGCCGAAAACGGGAAATTCTGATAAAGAAGGCAATGCGTGTAGAGACAAGGCAGTGCCTTGTCTCTACGTGTTCCAGATAATCATATCAGAACAAAAATTCTGGAGCTACTGTATCTCCAAAAATGGAAGATGCAGAGAGATTCCTGAACAAATACCGTGTTCCTTCTGCCCGTTTGCAGGACTGGGACTATGGCTGGAATGCGGCCTATTTTGTCACGCTCTGTACCAAAAACCGGGAACATTTTTTTGGTGAAATTTCAGACAACCGAATGCACTTGTCAGAGATAGGAATTTTGGCAAAAAGCTTCTGGAATGAAATACCGGTTCATTTCCCTTTTGTTGAAGTAGACGCATTTGTGGTCATGCCCAACCATGTGCATGGCATTATAATCATAGACAAGAAGGAATCTGAAACACCTGTAGAGACAAGGCACTGCCTTGTCTCTACGCAGGCCAGGAACGCTATTGGCAAAAGTAGATTCCAGAACCAAGGCACCAACACGCTGTCTTCAATTATTGGGTCATACAAATCTGCGGTTACCAAACAGGCCAGAAAGATTCATGCTGATTTTTCGTGGCAAGCCAGGTTTCATGACCATATCATCAGAGACAAGAATTCCTTCCAGCATATTTCAGAGTATATTCTCCACAACCCTGAGACTTGGGAGAAAGACCAGTTTTATTGAATTCGGGTGCATTCGAGGAGAAATGAATCAATTTCTGTCGTAGAGACCAGGCAGTGCCTTGTCTCTACACGCATTGCTGACTATCTTTAAAATTCCGTTTTCAATGGTTGGCCCGCTGGTATGATTCTCCTTCGCTTAAAAAACGCCTTTTACATCTTCATCTGTGCTTTGCTATGCCTCTCCTCCTGCCAGAAAACCGGCAAGAAGAAATTCTGGAACAAGGAAGACAACACCAAAGAAACCATTGCCATTCCCGCCAACTTCACCCCAGACAGCATTCGGCAATTGACCAGGCAGCTGGACTCCGTGTTTAAGTATTTCAACAAGAAGCGAGGGTTTAACGGGGCGGTGCTGGTGACCAAGTATGACCAGGTAATCTACAAAGGCGCCTTTGGCATGGCTGATTTTTACAAACGGGACTCCAACACCGTAGAGACGGCGTTCCAGCTGGCGTCGGTGAGCAAGCAGTTCACGGCGGTGGCCATTATGATGCTTCAGGAGGAAGGCGAACTGAGCTATGATGACAGCGTGCAGCGGTTCTTCCCGGAGTTTCCGTACCACGGCATCACGGTCAGGCAATTGCTCACGCACCAGAGCGGGTTGAGTAATTACACGTATTTCGCGGATAAGCTGTGGCCCAACCGGCAGCAGAACCTCACCAATAAAGACGTGATTGACTTAATGGTGGCGCACCAGCCCAAGCCGTATTTCAAGCCCAACACGCGCTTTGACTACAGCAATACCGGCTACAGTCTGCTGGCGTCTATTGTGGAGAAAGTGGCCAAGCAGCCGTTCAGTGAGTTTCTGCGCGAACGCATTTTTGAACCGCTGGACATGAAACGCACCTTCACGTATAGCCCAGATGTGGCCACGCTCACCGGCAAGATTGCCACCGGCCACACCCGCTTCCGGCAGAAACGCACCTCAGATTACCTAGACACCGTGCTGGGCGACAAAGGCATTTACTCTACCGTGGAAGATTTGTTAAAGTGGGACCAAGCGCTGTACACCCAGAAACTGGTTTCGCGGGAGACGTTGAAAGAAGCCTTCACGGGCATGCGCATCAACAAAAAACAGAATGATGAGGATTATGGTTTTGGTTGGCGCATCAAGCCGTTGCCCAACGGTGACACCGCGGTGTACCACGGCGGCTTGTGGCACGGGTTCTCCACGTATTTCCTGCGCAACCCCAAAGAACACAGCGCCTTGATTGTGCTCAGCAACCTGCCCAACGGAAGCCTGAGTTACCTGGAGGAAATCAGGAAAGTACTGTACCCGGCCCCGCCGCAGGCTGCCGGATCTGCGCCCGTGGCCAGCAGGCGGTAACTGCTTTCCGTTTTTGGCCTCGTTTCTGGAAATGAGCCCGAAAACAGGAACAACCTATACCACCATGGTGAACGTGGAGCCTTGGTTGACGGTGCTGCGCACGCGCATTTCGCCGTTGCGGTTCTCCACCAGCCTTTTGACAATGTAAAGGCCCAGGCCGCTGCCTTCCACGTGGTCATGGAACCGCTTGAACATGGTGAACACCTTGTCCAGTTTGTCTTCCGGAATGCCCAGACCGTTGTCTGTCACAGACAAATGTTGCCGCCCGTCTATCTGCTCCAGCTTCACCAACACTTCGGGCATTCTTTCCGGGGAACGGTACTTGAGCGCGTTGCTGATGAGGTTGTAGAGAATGCTCTTGAAATTCTGGCGCGAGAAAGATAGGGTTCGGCCGTGGGGCACTTCTACTTTAATCTTGCCTTTTGATTCCAGCAAATGGTGGTTCAGGTCTTCCTTGACCTGGCTGATCATCTCCAGCAGGTCAATTTCCTCGGTAGGGTCTTCGTCATAGTCCTGGCTGGCGCGCACAATGGCCGTGAGGTCTTTGATGGTGCCGCCAAACCTGCCCAGCGATGACCGCATAAGCGTAATCACCTGGTCCATTTCCTCTTTGTCTATCTGGTCTTGGTGCACCACTTGCTCCAGCACGTCTAGCAGGCCTTCAATGTTGGCTACCGGCGATTTTAAGTCATGCGCGGCAGTATAGACAAAATTGTCAAGGTCAAAGTTGGTGTTGGTTAGCACTTTGTTCTGGCGCCGAAGGTCCAGGTTGAGGGTATGGCTCTGCTGCAGCAGCTCCAGGCTCTCCAGATGGAAAGACAGCAGCTCCGCGAACATGGTCATGGTGCCCACCACTTTCTCTGTGTTCACCTGGGCCGGGCGGGCGTCTATGGCGCAGAGCGTGCCAAAAAAAGCGCCGTTTCTTAAGATGATCGGCACGGAAATGTAACTCTGCAGCCCGTAAATTTTGGGCGTATGGTGGTCACAGTACTGAGAGTCTTCTGCCACGTTGTCAATGACAATGGGCTGGCGGTGGTCTCTTATTTCATTGCAGAGCGTGGTCTCAATGGGCAGTTCGCCGCCTTCGCCCAAGCCAAAGTTCACCTCGTCATGCACGCTGCAGGCCACCCACCGGTCATTGGTCACCCGGGCCACGGCCGCGTAGCCCATGCCCGTGGTCTGGGTGACAACTCTGAGCATGGTAGGGATAAGGGAAATCTGCCTGACGGCTTCTATGTCTTGGTATAACTCGTCTGTGATGTCAATCATGGGGGTGATGTGATCTGCTGCTACAGGGGAATAAAGGATTTTCGGGCCAGTTGGTTCCGGGTAGTACAATAAAATTAAAATATTTAATATTTACTATACCCGGTCCTTCCTTTCTGGTTTTGAAAAATATACGGCAGGCACTCACCTGGCAGTTTCATTGCCTGTACCACTTCCAGTCTCTGCATCTTTCCATTCTTGAAAGCAGTACCCAAAGACGGCTAAGCAAAAAAAAGGCGACCCTTTTCTAAGAGTCGCCTTGGGCGTTTACGGTATATTTGTTTTGGCGTTTTCGGCTTGGTTTCTGGAAATGAGCCCGAAAACGGAAATTCACTTCCTCCCTACTTTGCCTTTGCCCAGGCCAATCTGCACGCCCAATGAGGGCACCAGCGTGAAGCCCGCATAGCTATACTGTTCGCCCAGCAGCAAATCATACGTGCCGTAGTTTTGGTAATACATAGCCAGCGCAGGCAACAGGTAAATGCGCTTGGCGCCAATCTTCGCGTTCACAAACAGCCCAAAAGACCCGAAGCTGTTGGATTTGGTGAGCCCATCTAACCGCACCACTTCGTTGCCGCCCACTTTGCGGTAGAGTTTGGTGGGCTGCAGGCCGTATTCAATGAACGTGTGGTTGTAGGCCACCCCAAATGAGATGTTGCCGTATTCCTCCTCCACCCCAAAAGACCGACTAAACACCAGCGGCACCAGCACGTCTTTGCGCGTGGCCGTGAACTCCAGAATAGGCGACAGCTTGGAAAGGAACAGCTTGTCCAGCAAATCTGAGTCCTGGCCCGAGTACTGCACGCCCACACTCCCCGACCATCTGCGTTGGCTGCCCGGGTTGGTGAGCGTGCCCACAGAACCCATGAACTGGTACATGGCATCTACCACGTGCACGCCGCCCGCATATTTATAACCCACGTCTACCCGCGGCAGCACGCCATAGCGCACATAAAAATCGAACGTCGGGCCCACGGGGTCCAGCGAGTAGGCAATAGCGCCTCTGGTAGCGGCCTGAATCTGCGGCCCGTAGTAGACAGAATCCTGTTTCAGGAGAGCATCTACGGCGGCTTCGGTGATGTTCTTGAGTTCACCAATAGGTTCCGAGGCCAGGTTTCCGCCCGCGTTAAAGCCCACCTTGAACTGCCCGTGCGGCGTCACCTTCCCCGAATGGATCACTGACCGCGGCGCGGTGCAGGCGGTGGCCAGCACTAGAAATACAACAGCAAGAAATAACCTTGGGCGAAGGGAAGGTAGAAGTTTGGGCAAATACATGCGTAAAGGTAAAAACGATTATCTGGTGAGGCCGTTCACGCCGGCTTTTATCAGACATGCGATTGGGGTTGTACCCCTATGGGTTGGAGAAATAGAATTGCCGAATGTTTGGAGTGGTGGTTTTGATTGCTTTTGTGCACGCAGTTTGCTTTCCTTCCAAATGACTGCTGCATCCTACGTTTTACAAGACGGCCTTTTCCATAGCCGGGCTCCGAGCGCTCGCGGCCGCGAGGCCCAGCCTTCCCCTCTCGCGCTGTACCAGCTTCCTGGCGCCTTCGGCACCCGCCTGCCGGCGACGGAACCTGCTTAGGCGCTCGATGGAAAGGCTGGAAAAGTTGACCACCCCCAGCCCCTCCTAAAACAGGAGGGGAGCATTACTATAAATTGCGTTTTCGGGCTCTGGATTGGAAATGGAGGCGAAAACGCGAGTATCATTCTCTACCGCAAGTTTAGCGCAGCGTAACTTGTGGTTTCCCACCTGGTCAGTTTATCAACTGACGTGAGTTTATAAACTCACAACATGTTTAGCCACAAGGTACGGCTGCGCCTAAACTTGCGGCAGAGGTTTTTGTAGAGACCAGGCAATGCCTTGTCTCTACGGTGGAGGTCCCGACAGACGCCTGCTCAAAAGACCTCGTAGTGTGCGAAGCTCCTACGAGTGTCTTCTGCCAATTCCCGTTTTTGCCCTCATTTCCAAAAACAAGCCCGAAAACGGGAATCAAAACCTGCGTACTTCCTTCCCCTGAAAATGCCTTATAAAACTCTGCGGGCAGATGCCTAATTTTACGGCACGTTACCTTTGCCCATGACACCAAGATTCAACTTCTCCCGCCTCCGCGAAAGTGTGCACCTCCAGCTGCTGCTGGCGCTGGGCGTGGCCATGCTGCTGTATACCGTCTGCCGGGTGCTGTTTTACCTGTTCAACCAAGGTTTTTTTCTGGAGACGTCGTTCTCAGATTTGCTGTACCTCATGTGGGGTGGGCTTCGGTTTGACCTGGTGGCGGTGCTGTACACCAACCTGCTGTTCATTGTGCTGCTGCTGCTGCCGTTCCGGTTCAGGCACCACCCGGCGTACCAGAAAGTGGCCAAATGGGTGTTTATTGTGTTCAACAGCCTGGGCCTTGCCCTCAACTGCGGCGATTTGGTGTACTATCGGTTTACGCTGCGCCGGACCACGGGGAGTGTGGTCCGGGAGTTCGGGAATGAGGACTGGGGTGGGTTTGCCACCAGCTTTCTGAAGGATTTCTGGTACGTGCCCGCCATCTGGCTGGCGCTGGTGCTGGTCATGGTGTGGCTGTACAATCGCATTCAATTAAAGAAAAGAACGGCGTTCAACCCGTGGTTTTATTATCCGTGGCACACTACGGTCATGGTCTTGATGGTGGGCTTGTGCATTGGCGCCATGCGGGGCGGGTTCCGGCACAGCACGCGGCCCATCACGCTCAGCAACGCCGGCGAGTACGTGGAGCGGCCCCAGGAAATGTACATTGTGCTCAACACGCCGTTCTCCATCATCAGGACCATCAACAAAACCAGTTACCAGAAGGTAGAATACTTCACGGACCAGCAGGCGGCCCAGCTGTTCAACCCGGTGCATCTGCCCGCTGACAGTGCTAGGTTCACTCCTAAAAACGTGGTTATCATTATCTGGGAAAGTCTGGGCAAGGAAGCCGTGGGCGCATACAATAAGCACCTGGAGAACGGTACCTACACGGGCTACACGCCGTTCATAGATTCGCTTATGGGGCAGAGCAAGGTCTACTGGCACTCCTTCGCCAATGGCCGGAAGTCTATTGACGCGTTGCCCAGCGTGCTCACCAGTATTCCCAGCATTCAGGAACCGTTTGTACTCACGCAGTATGTGAGCAACAACCTGCCTAGTTTGCCGCGCACCTTGAGCCAGAAAGGCTACCACACCTCGTTCTTCCACGGCGCGCCCAATGGTTCCATGGGCTTTGACGCGCTCATGAACCTGATTGGCGTGCAGCATTATTACGGCATGACCGAGTACGGCAAACCCGAGGACTTTGACGGCATGTGGGGCATCTGGGATGAGGAGTTTCTGCAGTTCATGGCGGGCAAACTCAACACCTTCAAAGAGCCGTTCATGAGCACCGTGTTCACTACGTCTTCGCACCACCCGTACAAAGTACCAGCGCGGTATAAGGGGAAATTCAAGAAAGGTCCGTTTGAGATTTTTGAGTGCCTGGGCTACTCAGACATGGCCCTGCGCAAGTTCTTTGAGAAAGCCAGCCAGTCGCCCTGGTTTAAGAACACGCTGTTTGTCATCACCGCCGACCACTCGGCCACGTTCACCTATTACCCGGAGTACCAGAGCGCGGTCGGGAATTTTGCGGTGCCCATCATCTTCTTTGCCCCCGGCGATGCCGCGTTCAGAGGCGTGGAGCCATACCGCGTGGTGCAGCAACTGGACATCATGCCCACCGTGCTGGCGTATTTGGGCTATGACCAACCGTTTTTCTCCTTCGGGAAGAGCCTACTGGCCCCCAGCCAGGGCAACTTTGCCGTGAGTTACCAGGGCGCTTACCAATGGCTGGAGAACGAGTATTTCCTGCAATTTGACGGCACCAACACCTTGGGTCTCTACAATTACCAGAAAGACAAGCTGCTGAAAGAAAACCTGAAAGACCAACTACCTGAAGTGCGTGTGGCCCTAGAAAACAAAGTCAAGGCCTTCATTCAGCAGTACAACAACCGCATGCTGGAGAACAAACTGCAGCCTTAATTAATTGTTGATTGGTTGTTGTTGATTGAGGTTTCTGTTTTCGGGCTCATTTCCAGAAATGAGCCCGAAAACGGAATCGCTTTCCCCAAGGAAACCGGCGCTGTGTGAAACTAAACCTGGCATATAGTTGTATATACAATAGTTGTCCTTACATTTGCTCACGATTTGGTGCCGCCTATGACCTTAGAAGAAGAATTGAAGCAGAAGACGTTTGGGAGCCCTTACAAGCGCATGGTGGTAAACGTGATGTTTACCGGCAATTGGCTGCAGAAAGAGTTCTCGGCGCAGATCAAACCTTACGGAATCTCCATGCAGCAGCACAATGTGCTGGGCATTTTGCGCGGGCAGTACCCTAACCCCGCCACGCTGGGCCTCATTCAGGAACGCATGATGGACCGCGACTCCAACGCCACCCGCCTGGTAGATAAACTATTGGAAAAAGGCCTGGTCACGCGCTGCCAATGTTCACACAACCGCCGGAAGGTGGACATCATCATCACAGACAAAGGCCTGGAGCTGTTAAAACAGACCGAGACCATCATGCAGCAGCTGGATGAGAAATTCGCGCAGATCACGGAGCAGGAAGCCGTGCAGATTGGCCTGCTCATGGATAAATTGAGAGAGAAAACGCAATAACCTATTTTTTTACCCATACAGTTGTATCTACAACATATGTAAACACACAAAATAAATTTATGACTCAGATAGAAAACCAACCGTTGTTACAGCCCCTGCAGAAAGGCGCTCTGGACTTGAAAAACCGCATGGTCATGGCCCCCATGACCCGCAGCCGGGCCAACAACCCAGAGAACGCCGCCACTGACCTGGTAGCCGAATACTATGCGCAGCGCGCCAGCGCGGGCCTCATTATTTCAGAAGGAACGCCGGTAAGCAAGCAGGCCGTGGGCTACATCAACGTGCCGGGCATTTACACCCAGGCGCAGGTAGAGGGCTGGAAACTAGTCACTTCGGCGGTACACGCCAATGGCGGAAAGATCTTCGCGCAGCTGTGGCACGTGGGCCGCATGTCGCACCCAGATTTCCACAACGGGGAGTTGCCGGTGGCACCGTCGGCCATCAATCCCAATGACAAATCATACACACCGCAGGGCTTTAAAGACACCGTGACGCCGCGCGCGCTGGAGGTACCTGAGATCAAAGCCATTGTGCAGGATTTCAGGAAAGCGGCCGCCAACGCCGTAGAAGCCGGTTTTGACGGCGTGGAGATTCATGCGTCTAACGGGTACCTGTTGCACCAGTTCTTCAGCAGCTCGGCCAACACCCGCACAGATGCATACGGTGGCTCCGCCGAAAACAAAGCCCGCATTCTGTTTGAGATTCTGGACGCGGTAAAGGAAGTGCTGGATTTGAGCAAAGTGGGCGTACGGTTGAACCCATCGTTGCACGGGGGCTTCGGGATTGAACTGTCCCAAGCAGACCCAGAGACCTTTGAGTACATTGTGCAGAAACTCAATGACTATAACCTGGCGTACCTGCATTTGACCGAGGCTGGCGCTGCCGCCCGGGCCTTGCCCTTCGCTATTAAAGAAGTGGCCCAGCATTTCCGGAAGATCTACCAGGGCACGCTCATCACCAACGGCGGCTACACCCGTGAGTCGGGCAACAAGGTCATTGAGGCCGGCTACGCCGATGCCGTGGCCTTTGGCGTGCCGTTCATTGCCAACCCAGACCTGGTGGAGCGGTTCGCGCAGAACACTAACCTCAACCAACCGGACCCCAATACGTTCTACAGCAACACCGCCGAGAAAGGCTATACAGATTACCCCACGCTGGCCCAGGTCACCGCGTAAATAGCATATACTGCACTACTCCATATATAAGAAAAGGCCGCGCTGGTAGCGCGGCCTTTTCCGTTTTTGGCTTCATTTTCAGAAATGGGCCCCAAAACGTGCAGTTTACATAAATGCCGCCTCGCATGGTGATTGTGAGGAAAGACGCCACAGTTCAGGTAGGCGTTTTTGGCTTCGTTTTCAGAAATGAGCCCCAAAACGCCTGGGTTTACCGTTTGCCTTCCTGCTTAAAGAAGACCCTGAACGTGGCGCCTTCGCCTTCCTGGCTTTCCACCAGAATGCGGTCACCGGAGTTGTCCAGTATTTTCTTCACAATGTAGAGCCCAATGCCTGAGCCCTCCACGTGGTCATGGGCGCGGCGGTACATGGAGAAAATCTTTTCTTTCTGGTTTTCAGGCACGCCCAGGCCGTTGTCTTTCACGGTGAGTTCATATTCGCCGGAGGCCAGATGCTTGGTGCTGATCTCCACGTGCGGGGTTCTTTCTGGGTGCCGGTACTTGATGGCGTTAGACACCAGGTTGTAGATGATGCTGCGCAGGTTCTTGCGGGAATAGTCAAGGGTTTCAAACTCCAGGTCACCCAGCGTGATTTGCGCGCCCGAAGACTTGATCCACTCCAACAAACTCATTTTCACCTCCTCTACCAGGGCCGGAATCGCCACCTGTTCTTTCACCCCTTTGTCTTGGCGCAGTTTGGTAATGTCTGCCAGGTCTGAGATAACGGTTTTGAAGGTGGCAATGGCCCCGGCCATCATGGTGAGCACCTGGTCATGCTGGTTGCGGTCTGGCCCCAGGTCATCTTGCAGCACATTGAGCAGGCCCTCCAGGTTGGTGATGGGTGTCTTGAGGTCATGCGAAGCCGTGTACACAAAATTGTCAAGGTCATTGTTGATGCGCACCAGCTCCTTGTTCTTCTTCATGAGGTCCTCATTGCGGCGGCGTTCGGTTAAGTCTCTGGTGATCTTGGCGAAGCCCAGCAACCTGTTGTCCAGATTGTACACCGGCGAAATAATGACGTTGGCCCAGAAAGCGGTACCGTCTTTGCGTATGCGCCAGCCTTCATCTTCAAACCTACCCACCTCAATGGCCTTGCCCAGCTCAAACTGCGGAAAACCACTCTCCACGGCTTCCCGCGCATAAAACGCCGAGAAGTGCTTGCCTATGATCTCATGCGCCTTGTAGCCTTTAATGCGCTCGGCGCCCGCGTTCCAGGTGCCAATGAGGCCTTCTGGGGTGAGCATGATGATGGCGTAGTCTTTCACGCTCTCAATGAGCAGGCGGGCTTTCTCCTCGCTTTCCTTCAGTTCCTCATTGGTTCTGAAAAGTTGTTCTTCCAGTTGCTTTTTGTCTGTGAGGTCCCGCGTGATTTTGGAGAAGCCTATGAGTTCCTGGCGGTGGTTGTAAATGGCCGTGATGACCACATTGGCCCAGAACGCCGAGCCGTCTTTGCGGTAGCGCCAGCCTTCGTCCTCAAACCGGCCGTGGCTGCGGGCTTCCTTTAGTTCATACTCAGGGTAGCCGCGCTGAATGGCCTCACGGCTGTAGAACTTGGAGAAATACTTGCCAATGATCTCAGAGGACTCATAGCCTTTTATTTTTTTGGCGCCCTGGTTCCAGGTGGCTACGTTGCCGGCGGGGTCCAGCAGAAAAATGGCGTAGTCGGTCACGCCGTCCACCAGCAGGCGGTAGCGCTCCTCGCTGGCTTTCAGTTCCTCGTAGGCTTTGTAGAGGTCGTCTTCGGCTTTTTTGCGCTCAGACAGGTCACGGGTAATCTTGGAGTAGCCAATGAGTTCCTTCTGTTCATTGAAGAGCGCCGTGATGATCACGTTGGCCCAGAACACAGACCCGTCTTTGCGAATGCGCCAGCCCTCATCCTCAAACCGCCCGCGGGCCTTGGCTTCGCGCAGCTCATAGGCCGGGAAGTCGCGCTCCTTGGCGTCTGAGGTGTAGAATGTGGAGAAATGTTTGCCGATGATCTCATCATCCTGGTATTGCTTGATGCGCCGCGCGCCCGCGTTCCAGGTGGCTACGTGGCCGGTGGGGTCCAGCAGGAAAATGGCATAATCGGTTACGCTCTCCACCAGCAGACGGTACTGGTCTTGGGTCTTGGGCGTGTTTGGGTCAATGGGGGAAACGTCTGGAACTGAATTCATGGTTACGCTTGAAAGCCTGTTTTTAGTGCACCTGCCCTCTGTTGTGCGTGTTCCTGGCTTGGGAAAGGAACGGTTCCTGCGGTTGCATTTGCCCTTCACGCGCACGTTACCTTGAGTTAACGGCGCATAGCCCAAACTGTTGGTACTAATTTCAAACAAACTGAAATTTTATTTGTTATGCAAGGCTCCCGGCAACTTTTGTGTTTGGCGTTCAGTTCTTTGGCCTGTGAACCAAACAAAAAAAGCCGTTTTGGGGCTCATTTCTGAAAATGAGCCCCAAAACGGCTTTGCCTTACTGCTTTCTGCTTGGCCTAGCCTTTGGGAATCTGCAGCGTAAACGTGGAGCCTTGGCCCCTGCCCGCGCTGTGCGCCGTAATGGTGCCGCCGTGCCGTTGCATGATTTTCTGGCACAGGAACAGCCCAATGCCGTTGGTGGCCTCGCCGGCCGTGCCTACCTGCCGGTACTGCGTGAACCGGTCAAAGAGCCGCTCATGCACTTCGGGGGCGAAGCCCAGGCCGGTGTCTTGTAGGTGCAGCAGCACGTGCGTGGGGGTTTCTTCGGCCTTTAACGTAATGGCCTGGCCCTGATTGGAGAATTTAATGGCGTTCACCAGCACGTTGCTCAACACCTGCCCAAACAAGGTAGCCTCCACAGACACCATGAGTTCTGCCGGAATCTCTTGCTTGACTTGCAGGCGTTTGGCCACCAGCGGCAGTTGCAGCTGCAGAATGGTGCCGCGCACCAGCAGCGCCAAAGACATGGGTTTCTTCACCAGCTCCTGGGTGAGGCTGTCTTCCTGCCGGAGCAAGGTCAACACTGAGTCCATGAGTTCCAGCTGTTTCTTGCCCACTGTCTCCAGGTTGTCCAGGTACGCGGGCAGTTGCTGCTGTTCCTCGGGGTTTTCGCGGAGCAGCCTAACGGTGTCCAGGGTGGTGATGGTGGGCGTGCGCAGGTCATGTGACAGCATAGACACCAGGTCTTTTTTCTCCTGCAGCAAATTGTCTACGGAGGTGACGGTGTTCTGAATATCCTGGAGCAGCACGCCTACCTCATCTGTAAAGGTCATGGGCAGGTTGGGCAGCTGTTGCGCCGTGATGTAGTTCCGGAGCGCCCGGTTGGCCACAATGATAGGCCGAATGAGTTTGTGCAGAATGAACAGCGTGATGGCCGTAGCCAACAAAGTAAGCCCTAACGTGTAGAGAATGATCTCCAAAGAAGTAAGGGCATCATCATTGAACGCGATGAAGAAAATAATCCCGATCAGCGGGATGTGAATGCCCAGAAAGGCCACAAACAGGAACTTGACCGCATACGTGTTCAGAAATTTAATCTTAGACAGCGAGGCGTATAATCTCATATAAAATATGGAATGGATGACAGCATGAACGGGCGGGGGATGCCCGGCAAACGGAGGTTTTAGGCGGGTACAACCCCCAAAACCCAGATACTAACGGCAAAGATAGTCCAATGTTTTACCAGATTGCTCATAATGGGCCGTGTATTTCCTTTCAAAGCAGCGCGTGAGCCGCACGTTTCAACTTGGCAGCCACGCACCGTCTTGCCTTTGCGTCAATCCACGTCTTAGCTTTTACTTTCCGTTTTGGGGCTCATTTCTGGAAATGAGCCCCAAAACAGAAATTCTCTCTGCCCACTTTTGAAAATATGCCAACAATTCTGCCAGGCGTACATAGTTTTTGGCAATAAAACCTTTGCTCTGTTTCCTTGGGCCGAAGAAAACAGCGGTTACCTTACTTTTTTTCAAAGACTCCCGTAAAATTCCTTCATTTCTAAACTTTACACTTTAACTTTGGGCAATTTATACATACCCCATTCCTTGTAATGCCTAGAGATACTTCCATCAAGTCTGTCCTGATCATTGGTTCCGGTCCTATTGTCATTGGCCAAGCCTGCGAGTTTGATTATTCTGGCACCCAAGCCGCCCGCTCCCTGCGCGAGGAAGGCATTGAGGTCACGCTCATCAACTCCAACCCCGCCACCATCATGACTGACTCCATCACCGCCGACAACGTGTACCTGTTGCCGCTGGAGAAGAAGTCCATCATCCAGATTCTGGAGAAACATAAAATTGACGCGGTGCTGCCCACCATGGGCGGACAGACAGCGCTCAACCTGGCCATTGACTGTGAGAAAGTAGGCATCTGGAAGAAATACGGCGTCAAGATTATTGGCGTGGACATTGCCGCCATTGAAACCACTGAGGACCGTGAGAAATTCCGCCTTTTAATGATTGAACTGGGTGTAAACGTCTGCAAAGGCTACACTGCCAAGTCTTTCTTAGAAGGCAAGGAAATTGCCCAGGAAATCGGTTTCCCGCTGGTGATCAGGCCTTCATTCACGCTGGGCGGCACCGGCGGCGGCTTTGTGAACACCCCAGAGGAATTTGACCAGGCCTTGACCCGCGGTCTGCACGCCAGCCCCACCCATGAAGTATTGGTGGAGCAAAGCATCATGGGCTGGAAGGAATACGAACTGGAACTGCTGCGTGACAACATCGGCAACGTGATCATCATCTGTTCCATTGAGAACTTTGACCCCATGGGCATTCACACCGGCGACTCCATCACCGTTGCCCCGGCCATGACCTTGCCAGACACGGTGTACCAGCGCATGCGCGATCTGGCCATTAAAATGATGAACGGAATCGGGCAGTTTGCGGGCGGCTGTAACGTGCAGTTCTCGGTGAATCCTGAGGATGACACCATCATCGCCATTGAGATTAACCCGCGCGTGAGCCGTTCCTCGGCCTTGGCTTCTAAAGCGACGGGTTATCCTATTGCCAAAGTAGCGGCCAAGCTGGCCATTGGCTATAACTTAGATGAACTGAAGAACTCCATCACCAAAACCACCTCGGCGTTCTTTGAGCCCGCCCTGGACTACGTGATTGTGAAAATACCCCGCTGGAACTTTGACAAATTCAAAGGCGCCAACAAACTCCTTGGGCTGCAGATGAAGAGCGTGGGCGAAGTGATGGGCATTGGCCGTACGTTCCAGGAAGCGCTGCAGAAAGCGTGTCAGAGTTTGGAGATCAAGCGCAACGGTCTGGGTGCCGATGGCAAGGAGAAAACCAACTATGACCAATTGATGCACAGCTTGGCCAACCCCAGCTGGGACCGGCTGTTCACCATCAAAGACGCCATGAAATTCGGCGTAGCCACCAGCACCATCCAGAAAGTGACCAAGATTGACCCGTGGTTCTTGCAGCAGATTGAGGAACTGGAGCAGGTGGAGCGCGAAATCCTGAAATACACGGTAGACAGCATTCCGGCCCAGCTCATGCGCACCGCCAAAGTGAAAGGCTTCGCGGATAGACAATTGGCCTACTTGCTGCGCTGCAAAGAAAGCGAAGTGCACGAGAAACGCACCGGCATGGGCATTACCCGCGTCTGGAAAATGGTGGACACCTGCGCCGCCGAGTTTGAGGCCCAGACGCCCTACTACTACAGCACCTTTGACGGCGAAAACGAGAGCAAAGCCTCTGACCGCAAGAAAGTGGTAGTCCTGGGCTCCGGCCCCAACCGCATTGGCCAGGGCATTGAGTTTGACTACTCCTGCGTGCACGGCGTACTGGCCGCCCGCGAGTGTGGCTACGAGACCATCATGATCAACTGCAACCCAGAGACGGTTTCCACGGACTTTGACATCTCCGATAAACTCTACTTTGAGCCGGTTTTCTGGGAGCATATCTATGATATTATCCTGCACGAAAAACCAGAGGGCGTGATTGTGCAGTTGGGCGGACAAACCGCCTTGAAACTGGCGGAGAAACTAACCCGCTTTGGGATCAAGATTCTGGGCACTACTTATGAAAGCCTGGACCTGGCCGAGGACCGCGGCGCTTTCTCCAGCTTGTTGAAAGCCAACAACATTCCGTACCCGCCCTTCGCCAGTGTGACGTCTGCGGAGCAAGCCCTGGAGGAATGCAAAAACCTGAAATTCCCGTTGTTGGTGCGCCCGTCTTACGTGTTGGGTGGCCAGAACATGAAAATTGTGATCAACGAAAAAGAACTGGAAGCCCAGGTGCTGGACATTCTCAAAGACAGCCCCGGCAACCAGGTTTTGCTGGATCACTTCCTGGACCGCGCCATTGAAGCCGAAGCCGATGCCATTTGTGACGGCGAGAACGTACAGATTCTGGGCGTGATGGAGCACATTGAACCGGCCGGTATTCACTCCGGTGACTCGTATGCCGTGCTGCCGCCCTTTGATTTGAGCGAGAACGTGTTGAACCAGATCAATGAGTACACTAAGAAAATTGCCCTGGCGCTCAACACAGTAGGCTTGATCAACATTCAGTTCGCCATCAAAGACGAGATTGTCTACATCATTGAAGCCAACCCAAGAGCCAGCCGCACGGTGCCGTTCATTGCCAAAGCGTACGGCGAACCCTATGTGAACTACGCCGCCAAAGTGATGCTGGGCGAAAACAAGGTAACCGACTTCACCTTCAACCCCAAACTGGAAGGCTACGCCATTAAAGTACCGGTCTTCTCCCACAGCAAATTCCCGGAGGTGAACAAGGAGCTCGGGCCCGAGATGAAATCTACCGGTGAGGCCATCTACTTCATTGACAATCTGGATGATGAGTACTTCGCTAAGATTTACGCGGAGCGGAATTTGTACTTGAGTATGTAGTTTTTGAGTAGCAAGTAGTGCGTATCAAGTAGCAAGACTTATTCATAGCAAAGGGCTGTTCCACTGGAGCAGCCCTTTTTGCGTTTTCAGGCTCTGGATTTGAAATGGAAGCTAAACCAGAATTCCCGCCGTTGTTGGTGTTCATAGGGGCCAACAACCTGAACTGCGGCTCTAGCTGCCTTTGTGCACGCAGTTTGCCTTCCTTCCAAAATTCCGCTGATCCCTTGCCTCACAAGACGGCTCCTTCCATAGCCGGGCTCCGAGCGCTCACGGCCGCGAGGCCCCGCCTTCCCCTCTCGCACTGCCCGTCTTGGCCGTGACTGTTATCTGCCTGTAGTTCCCGTCGTTCAAGGCCAACCCGCGAGGCGCTCGATGGAAAGGCTGGAAAAGGTGCGCCTTCATAGGCAGCCTTCGTTTCTGGAACTGAATTGATTGCGTTTTTGGGCTCTGTTTTGGAAATGGAAGCAAAACTAAAATATATGACTGAGACTCTCCTACCGCAAGTTTAGCGACAGCGTAACTTGTGGTAACCCACTTGGTCAGTTTATCAACTGACGTGAGTTTATAAACGCACAACATGTATCGCCACAAGTTACGCTCACTCTAAACTTGCGGCATATTAAACTGTAGAGACCAGGCACCGCCTTGTCTCCCACGCATTCCTGAAAAGCCCCCCTCCTGTTGTAGGAGGGGTTGGGGGCGGTCTGCCAAGTGCCAATTCCTGTTTTCGGCGCCATTTCCAAAACAGAGCCCGAAAACGGCAATTGCTGATACCTTTAGTGACATTCTATTTCTTCGGGTTCTTCAAAAATTTAACAGCGGCCTGCATGTAGGCCGTATTATCAATGGCGTTGACACCGGTTAAATCGGTCAATTTCACGTCGGGTTCCATGTGTTTGCCGTAGCGCTTGCCGGTGCGGTCAAAGGTGACGCTGGTGGTTAAGATAAGAAAGGCGCCGTCTTGCAGTTTAATGCCTTCGTTGCTGGTGGTGGCGCCGGCGGTGTTGGTGCCTATGAGTTTGGTGTGCGGTCTACCCACGAAGGCCATGGCTACCATTTCGCCGGAACTGGCGGTGTTTTTATCGGTGAGGATAGAGATGGGCGCTTTGGTGTTTTTCACGCGATACGAATTGGAGACGGCCATGAGCACGCTGTCTTTCTCCACTAATTGCCCGTCTCTCACTTCCCAGAAAACCTCGTTTTTGTCGGCGTCTTCAAAGCCCAGCCACTTGCCATCGCCTAGCAGTGGCGCTACGCCGGCCATCATGGGGTCTAGCATACCGCCCCAGTTTCCGCGCAAGTCCAGAATCCAGCCTTTGGGGTTTTGTTGGTCTAAGCGCTTAATCAAATTCTGCAGAGAATCGGCGTACTCTACTTTCTCTTTCTTGTCTATCACGGCAAAGTCCGGCACTTTTATGTACGCGTACTTTCCTTCTACCATTCCGCCCGTGGCGAAAGGCACTTGCATGCCGTTGGAGCGGTAGCCGCCTTCATAGGCTTTGGCTAATTCTGGCGAGGCGAAGTTGCCGTGCGCATCAAGAGATTTAACCGTTTTGAGAAGAACCGGATAGGTGTCTCTGACGGTCTTGGCTTTCTGGGCGTTGGTGAGCGTTTTGGCATAGACTTTCTCCCAATCTACGGTGTGTTTGCGGAGGGCTTTCAGTTTCATGGTGTCCAGGGCAGCCAGCACGTACTTCTTGATGGAGTCTGGCAGAACCGGGGCGGTCTGGCTGAAGGCGCTGTTCAGAAAAGAAAACACAAACACGAGGAGCAGAAGATGCTTTTTCATAAAAGTTGGGTGCGATGTTGGTTAAAAGAACTGCTGCAAACATACCACAACCATTTTCAACGGCTTTACTAAAATACACCAACGCCCGCTTTTCCTTGATGAACCCGTTTTTGAACAGTTAAGCGCGTTGCTACTTGTAAAAGGCCCGTTGGTAAAGTTTACGCTGGGTTTCCTGTATTTGCAGAGGCATTTGAAAGAGGTTTCCCCTAATTTTAAGGCATGGATAAAAAACGAATCCTTCTTTTCCATTGCCTTTTCTGGTTCATAGACACGGTCAAAGACATCATCTTCGGGTTTCAGTATTACAACTTCGGGGAGATGCAGTACACGTGGTATGCGTTTTATAAAATAGCCGCCGTAGAAATAGCCCGAACCCTACTGACCGCTTCGCTCTTTTACCTGAACGCGCAGTTGCTGGTGCCCAGATTATTTGAAAAGCAGCGCTTTGGCGTGTATGTGGCCGGGGTGTTTGGGCTGTGGCTGGCGTTTACGCCGGTGTATTATGTATTTGAGGTGTCGCTGATGCGCTATTTTGGGTGGGCCAGTTATGACGAGCAGGTGAGCTTTGTGTTCCTGTTCCAGAGCCTTGTCACTTCAACGCTGATGTACATCTTGCTGGGCATTGCCTACCGCTATATTCTGGATTGGTTTAAGGCGCAGGAAGAAAAAAAAGAACTGGAGAAAGCCCGCATGGGCACCGAACTGGCTTTTCTGCGCTCGCAGATTAACCCGCATTTCCTGTTCAACACCATCAATGACATTTACGCGCTCACCTACCAGAAATCTGATTTAGCCCCCGATGCCTTGCTCAAACTATCTGGCTTGCTGCGCTACATGCTCCGCGAAAGTGAGCAGACGCTGGTGCCGCTTTCCAAAGAACTGGAATACCTGCAAGACGTGGTAGAACTACAGCGCATCGGGCTGAAAGGCCACGCCTATATTGATTTCTCGCAAGAAGGCGATATAGACCAGTACCAGATTGCGCCGCTGCTGTTGATTGCCTTTGTGGAGAATGCATTTAAGCACGGCATCTGCACCAACCCGGCCCGGCCCATTCAGATTCACGCCGAGCTGGCGGAAAACCAGCTGCATTTCTCCGTCTTCAACCACAAAAACACCGACCAGAAAGACCACACTGGCGGCATTGGCTTGCCTAATGTTAAAAGACGGCTAGAACTGCTTTACCCGCAGCGCCACACCTTAACCATTCAAGACGAGAAAGAGAGTTTTTTTGCCACCTTAACGTTGCAGCTGGATTCTGCCAGTTTGTCGCTCAAGAAACCAGCGCCCACCAGACAAACTGAACCGGCACTGCTTTCTTTTTAACCCACCTCAACCATGAAAAAACTACGCTGCCTGGCGGTAGATGACAAACCGCTGGCCCTGGACATACTTTCAGATTACATTCAGAAGATTGATTTCCTGGAACTGGCGGGCAGCACCACCAGCGCCCTGGAAGCCCTGAAACTGGTAGACCAGGAGAAAGTGGATCTGCTGTTTCTGGACATTCAGATGCCCGAGCTCACCGGTATACAGGTCATGAAGATTCTGGGCAACAAATGCCACGTCATTCTCACCACCGCCTACACCGAATACGCGCTGGAAGGCTACGAACACAACGTGATAGACTATCTGCTCAAGCCCATCGCGTTTGACCGTTTTTACCGCGCCGCCCAAAAAGCGCAGCAACTTTTACTGCCTGCTTCAGAACCGGCCCCAGCCGTAACGCCTGCCGCAGCGCCAGAAAACACGGGCCAGGGCATCATCTTCGTGAAGACCGAGTACAAGCTGGTGAAAATCAGGCTAGACGATATTCTGTACGTGGAAGGCCTGCAGAACTACGTGTCCATCTACACCAAAACCGAACGGATTCTGTCTTTGCGCAACATCAAGAAAATGGAGGAACAGCTGCCCAGGCCGCAGTTTGTGCGGGTGCATAAATCCTACATCGTGCCGCTAGACAAGATTGATTCCATTGAGCGCAACCGCATTTTTATTGGCGAAGCCGTCATTCCCCTGGGAGACACGTACCGCGAAAACTTCATGCAGATTATTGAAGACCTTCAAACGGCCCAATAAGGCAAAATTCCCGTTTTCGGGCTCATTTCTGGAAAGAAAGCCGAAAACGGAAACATCCCTGCCGCAAGTTACGGTATCGCTAAACTTGCAGCAGGAGTTCTTATAGAGACAATGTGCCTTGCCTCACGGTTGAGGTCGCAAAAGAAGCCTGCTCAAAAGACATGCTAGCGTGCGCAGTTCCTACAAGCGTTTGTGCCAATTGCCTTTATCCCTAAACATTCTTCTTCAGACGTTTTCGGGCTCATTTACAGAAATGAGCCCGAAAACGGGACTTGCCTAATTGATGGTTAGCGTGAAGGATTATAGCTGTGGCTTTCCTTATTGTATGACAAGCCGCTTTACGTAGGTCTTTCCGTTATATTCCGCCCTCAGCACATAAATACCGGCAGCTAGCGCCTCAACATTTAGCTGTCCGCCACCTTGTGCTACCACCTGTTTCTGTGCAAGTTGGCCTAGGGAATTGTAGAGGGAGACAGAAATGTTGCCGCTGTTAACCCCAGAAAGCCGTACTTCCACCAATCCTTCGGTGGCTGGGTTAGGATACACTACCAAACCATCTTCCTCTTCTAAAGCCTCTATGCCCGTAACGGTACTGGCGGCTAGTTTAGCTAGGAACATCGTCCTTCCGTGAGTGGTTAAGTTGCTGGTTCCAAACGTGGCGCTGCCCTGGAAATACCCGGTGATAAAGACATTTTCTGAGTTGTCTAAGCTAATGCTGTTGCTGTAGTCATCTAATGCTCCTCCTGCCCGCTGCGCCCACAAGGCAGTACCCGCCGGATCATATGCAACCATGAAGGCGTCTGTTCCACCGGCACTGGCGAGCCTAGTGGAGCCAAACGCGGCGGCATTTTGAAAAGACCCGGTTATAAATGCGTTTCCTGCATTATCAATGGCTATTCTATAGCCCACGTCTATGCCTGTCCCTCCCGCTTTCTGGGCCCACAACGCATTGCCTTGCCC